>NZ_JAIQDG010000033.1 GCF_020037125.1 Myxococcus sp. RHSTA-1-4 | reverse complement strand
CTCATGGGTAGGCAAGCGCATCACGCCCTTGCCTACGCCTCAAGTAGGTTCTTGCCGTTACTCCAACACGCTCCTAGTCGCGCGCGTCGTGGGCCGCGACACGTCCCGGCTGCTCGGGAAGACCTACATGGAGTCCGGGCTCCCAGGGCGCTCGGATGATCGCACCAGGGGGAGGTGTCGGTATCCACCCATGGCTCCTCCTCCTCTTGCGGCATTCCAGCCAGGTGGGAGATGTGGGGCTTAGCAGTACGTGCGCAGTCCGCTATCCTGCGCCCCGCGGCGGATCAGCGGTCCCGCCCGAGCATCGGGGGGCTCCTCCAGGGGCCCGCGGAAGGAAGGCGACATGTGTTGGCGCAGCAGGCCCTGCTCCGGGCCGCGCTTCAATTTCCGGACGCTGAGCGCCATGCGCGGCGGGCGTCCGGAGGGCTCGGGGTCCGCTCACGGTAGGGAGGGCGCCCGGTGCGTCTGAAGCTGAAGCTGATGCAGAAGATGATGGTGGTGCCCGCGGTGGCCGGGGTGTTCCTGGTGGCCATCCTCGTGGCCTTCGTGACGCTGGGCCTGCTGGCCGGCCGCGTGTACGAGCGCATCAACTCCTCGCACGTGCCCACCATCGAGCTGAGCCGGGAGCTGCACCTCCGCTACCCGGGGCTGCACCGGAGCGTGATGGCCGAGGTGACGCGCAAGGCGGAAGGCGGGCTGGAGCCGCTGCGCGCCGAGGTGAAGGAGCTGGAGGCGAAGCTCGACGCCGCGCGGGTCGTGCCGGGTGCCAATGTGGCGCGGACGGACACACTCGAGGGCGAGCTCGCCACGTACTGGAAGAACGCCGAGGAGGCGCTGGCGCTCGCGGTGAAGGGGGATGCACAGGCGGAGGCCGCGCGCACCCGGCTGGAGTCATCCTTCCAGGCGCTGAACGCGGCGCTGAAGCAGGCGGCGGAGGAGGATGCCCGGAACATCGCCGTCTCCTATGACGAGGTGAAGGGGCTGCACCTCACCATGCAGGTGCTGGTCATCGTGCTGGTGCTGCTGGGCATCGCCCTGACGGTGGGGCTGGCGCTCTGGGTGCACCGCGAGGTGACGGTGCCGCTGGCGAAGCTGACCGCGGTGGCCACGCGCATCGCCCAGGAGGGCGACCTGACGCAGCCCATCGACACGGCGTCGCAGGACGAGGTGGGCGAGCTGGCGCGCGGCTTCCAGGTGATGGTGACGCGGCTGCGCAACGTGCCGAGCACCATCTCCGCGGTGGTGGCGGACCTGTCGGCTGCGGCCGGGCGGCTGACGCAGGCCAGCCAGGAGCAGGTCAACTTCCTCACCAACCAGTCCCGCAGCCTCACCGAGGCGAGCACCACCATCGCCGAAATCGCGCAGACGTCCAGCATGGCCGCCAGCCGCGCGGAGATGGTGCTGAAGGTGGCGGCGCAGGCGGACGCGTTCAGCGCTTCCGGCCAGCAGTCGATTGAGAAGAGCGCCGAGGGCCTCCAGCAGATCCGCCAGCGGGTGGGCGCGCTGGTGGGCAGCATCGGGCACCTCAGCGAGCAGGCGGTGCACGCGGGTGAAATCATCAGCAGCGTGAAGGACCTGGCGGACCAGTCCAACGTGCTGGCGCTGAACGCGGCGATTGAAGCCGCGCGCGCGGGCGAGGAGGGCCGGGGCTTCGCGGTGGTGGCGCGCGAGATGCGCTCGCTGAGCGGCCAGTCGCTGCAGAGCACGCAGCGCATCGGGAAGATTCTCCTCGAAATCAATCAGGCCATCCGCCAGACGGTCTCCATCGCGGAGGGGGACAGCCAGAAGATGGAGGAGGGCATCGAGCAGGTGCTCGCCTCGGCGAACACGCTGAAGGAAATCACCACGGTGGTGCAGGAGAGCAGCCAGGCCGCCCGGCAGATTGTCGCCTCCGTCACCCAGCAGAACGCCGGCATCGCGCAGATGACCGAGGTGATGACGCAGCTGTCGTCGATGATGGCGGACGTCGTCACCGCGACCATGACCGCCGAGGAGGCGGTGACGCAGATCAACACCTCGCTCGGTCAGCTCACCGAGCTGTCCACCGCGTTCCGCGTCTGATTCAGGACGCGGAGCCCGAGGGTATTCCAGCCCCTGTCTCCCAGGGCACGGCCCCCGCCAGGCCAGCCCCGGGCCGCCCATGCCCGGAATGGAGCGTCCATTCCACCTGGCCCGCCAGGCCCTTGTCGCCTCGATGGGCCGTCATGGCCCAGGCACCGCCGGGCGGCGCCTGTCCTTGGGCGATTCCCCATCGCGTCATGAATGAGCCGTGGAGGCAGGGCCGAGAGGGGCCGCTGCTCGGGCTCAGGGGCCGTCCGGGCCCGGGTTGCCGTTGCCGCTGTCGGCCACGTAGCGCCACTGCCCATCAGGCTGCCTGCGCCAGACGGAGAGATACTTGAGGTAATCGGTGGTGGGCTTGCCGTCCGGGCCGGGTGAGACGGAGACGGCGCGGCCCACGGTATAGGCCATGTCCCCCGAACTGGCGGCGCCGCCGAGCCGGGGCTCCCAGCGCAGGTCCACCTTCTCGCGGGTGAAGGGCGCGTAGCCGCTCGCGACGGCCTCCTGGCCGAAGAAGCCGCTGGGGCCGCTGGGAATCACGACGTTCGGAGCGGCCCAGGCGCCGAAGGCGACGCCCATGCCCTCCCGCACGGACTGGCCGGAGAAGGTGGAGTCGGCGGCGAACGCCTCGGCGAGCACGTCCGCGGGGGCCGCCGGCGTGGCTGGAGGCGTACCGGTGGAGGCCACCGAGAACGCGGGCGGCACCTTGAGAGGACCCGGGGAGCGGCCATACACGGCGGCGGCGAGCCGCCACGGGCCCTCCGCCGTCCGCGTCCAGACCGCGAGGTAGCGCTGGTAGCGCTTGCCGGGCTTCAGCCGGGGAGGCGCAGCCGGTGCGGAGGATGCGCCAGCCGCGGAGGGCGCGGCCGTGGCCGGGGAGGAGCCCGTCGCTCCCTCCATGCCCGTTCCACCGGGAGCGGCGGACACGGTCGAGTCGAGCAGCACGTGGCCCACCGTGTACCCCATCCGCCCGTCCGCGCTCACGTCCCAGACCAGGGCCTCCGCGCTCAGGACACCGTCCCGCTCCAGCGGCTCGGCGGAGAGCCGCGCGCGAATGGCGTCGGGGCCGCGCAGCGCGTAGTGGCCATCCAGCAGCAACAGCGCATCCTCGGCGGCGGACGAGGCGATGCCCTCCGCGGAGCCCTTCTTCGCCATGGCGTCGGCCATGGCGGCGTCGGCGGCGCGCAGCGACTCGCGCGCCTCGGCGGGTGACAGTGCCGCCTTCGCCGTGGAGGCGGCGGCCTCTTCCGGCGACGGCGTGCGAGCGGTGGCGCCGGGACCGGCGCAGGCCGTGGTGACCAGTGACACGAGGATGGCTCCCGCGAGCTGTTGCTTCATGGCTGACTCCCTCCCTGAGGTCTTCCCTGTCATTCGCCCTGCATCAACCCGGTGACTCGGCCGTCGTCGTGGACGGTGACGCGGCGGGCCGCCGGCTCGCGAGGCAGGCCGGGCATGGTGAGGATTTCGCCGGTGAGCGCCACCATGAAGCCCGCGCCCGCGGACAGCCGAACCTCGCGCACGGTGAGCGTGAAGCCCTTCGGCCGTCCCTGCTTCGTCGGGTCATCCGAGAGCGACAGGTGCGTCTTCGCCATGCACACCGGCAGCTCCGCGCCGCCCAGGTCGCGCACCATCCGCAGGTCCTTCTGCGCCCCCGCGGTGAAGGCCACGTCGTCCGCGCCGTACACGGTGCGGGCAATCGCGCGCACCTTCTCCTCGGGAGACTGGGACAGCTCGTAGAGGAAGCGCGGGCGGGGCGGGGCGGCGTCGGTCCGGTCCAGCATCTCCAGCACGCGGTCCGCCAGCTCCAGCGAGCCGTCGCCGCCGCGCGAGAAGCCCTCGCACACGGCCATCTCCACGCCGCGCGCCTTGCCGAAGGCGCGCAGCTCGTCCAGCTCCGCCTCCGTGTCCTGCGGGAACTGGTTGACGCACAGCACGGCCGGCAGGCCGAAGGCGGCCACCGACTCCAGGTGCTTCTCCAGGTGCGCGAAGCCGCGCACGAGCGCCTCGCGGTTCGGCTCCGCCACCCGGTCGGCCGCCGCTCCGCCGTGGTGCTTCAGCGCGCGCAGCGTCACCACCAGCACCACGCCCCGGGGCCACAGGCCCGCGCTCCGGCACTTGATGTCGAGGAACTTCTCCGCGCCCAGGTCGAAGCCGAAGCCGGCCTCGGTCACCACCTCGTCCGCGTACGCCAGTCCCATCCGCGTGCCCAGCACGGAGCTGCACCCGTGCGCGATGTTGCCGAAGGGGCCCGCGTGCACCAGCGCCGGGCCGCCCTCGCGCGTCTGCGCGAGGTTGGGCATCAGCGCGTCCTTGAGCAGCGCCACCATGGACGGCGCCGCGTCCACGTCCCTGGCGCGCACCGGCTTGCCGTCCGGGGAGAGGCCCACGACGATGCGGCCCAGCCGGGCCTCCAGGTCCTTGAGGCCCTCGGCCAGCGCGAGGATGGCCATCACCTCGCTGGCGGCGGTGATGTCGAACGCGGCCTCGCGCGGCACGCCGTGCGCCTTGCCACCCAGGCCGACGATGACGTTGCGGAGGAACCGGTCGTTCATGTCCATGGCGCGCCGCCAGCGCACGCGCGTGGAGTCGATGGCCACCGGATGGCCGTAGTACACGGCGTTGTCCACCAGCGCCGCGAGCAGGTTGTTCGCGGTGGTAATCGCGTGCAGGTCGCCGGTGAAGTGGAGGTTGATGTCGGCCGCGGGCTCCAGGCTGGCCTGTCCGCCACCGGTGCCACCGCCCTTCACGCCGAAGACGGGGCCGAGCGACGGCTCGCGCAGGGCGGCCACCGCGCGGCGCCCGCGCTTGCGCAGGCCCATGGCGAGGGCGACGGACATGGTGGTCTTCCCCTCGCCCGGAGGCGTGGGGTTGATGGCGGACACGAGGACGAGGCGGCCCTGCTTGCCGCCCTGCTTCGCGAGCGCGTCCAGCGACACCTTGGCGCGGTGGGTGCCCCAGGGGAGCACGTGTTCGGGGGACAGGCCCAGCTCGGCGCCTACTTCTTGGATGGGTCTCAGCGTCATGCCGCGACTCTCCGCGCGGCGGGGGCGGTTGTCCAGGTCAGCCGCACCCGTGTGCCTCACCTCTGCTCGCGGCGTTCACAGGGGGTGTGGTGCGAGGATGCTCAGGGCGCGCTGTCGGCGGTCAGGGACAGCGCGTTCCCGGCCAGCGCCTCGTCACTGGGGGTGATTCGAGCCTCCTGGCCGCTGACGACCTCCAGCCGCAGCCCTGGCGCTGTATCGGGTGGCAGCTCGGTAGGCCAGCGGCCCTGCGCGGCGCGAGCCACATCCATCTGCACGAGCGCGACGAGCGCGGCGGCCTGGAGTCGCTGTGAGTCGAGGAGAGAAAGCTCGTGGTGATACTTCAGGGCGCGCACCGTTCCTGGGTAGCCGGCGAGCAGCGAATGGCTGGCATCGATGTGGGCGAAGGCTCGCTGGCGCTCGCTGGGCGGCAGGTCCGCCAGGGGGACCATGGCGTCGAACACGGAGACATTGCGCCGCCAGACGTACCGTCGCACCAGCGGGTGGCCGATTCGGGCCGGGAAGTAGCACCACCCTCCCTGGGACTCGATGAGCGCTCGTCCCGAGGAAGGCAGCCGGGGGAGCGCCTCGGGTGGGAGGAGGTCCGGACCAAAGGTCGCCAGTTGGTGGAAGACGGATTCCTCGCGCAGCAGGGAGGAGAGGGGGGGAAGCCCCTCCCTCAGTCGCTGAAGCCGCGCCAGCGCTTGACGTTTGGGCTCCAGGGGCACCGCATTCAGGGCAGCCGCGCAGGGACGGTAGGCGGCCTCCTGGCTGTTGGCGGAGAGCACGCCGCCGTACAGCGCGCCCCCAAGGCTCAGCTCCCGGCTCAGCGCCAGCGCATCCAGGCAGGTATCCACGGCCTGCTCGGGCCGTCCCTCAGCCAGGAGCAGTCGCGACTCCAGCGAGGCCAGCTCCACCACATATCCCAGCGCATGCATGCCGCTCTTCTGGAATGAGGACGACCATCGGCTCAGGCTGCCGGCCCCCGCGGGAAGCCCGCCTACCTCCGCGTGGGTCGCGGCCAGGACACGGCGCATTACCTCCCTGCTCTGCTCGAGCGCCTCGCGGCAGGCGGGCGGCATCGTCTCGAGAGGAGCCTTGCCGGAGGCCACCTCGCGGCAACGCTCGCGGAGTACTTCCGAGGCGCGGAACCGGGCCGCGGAAGCGGCTTCGTCTCCTCCTTCGTGCTCAGACATGGAATCCGGCACGGGTCCGGGCAGCTTGAGCGCCTCGGGCAGCAATCGCCCCATGGCGTGAGCGAAGGTGCCCGGCGTGGGCGGGGAAACGTGGGAGGGGCGCGGGTGGGCCGCGCCCTCGAAGGCGTTGGCCTCGCTCACCAGCCGCTCGACGAGCGGGCCGGTACGCAGCAGCAGCCAGAGGAGCACTCCGACACAGGCGGGGGTGAGGGCAAGCACGCCGCAGCCCATGGCGCGAAGGGGCAGGGGCGACGCGGGGGATGAATTGCCGTGAGGGGAGCGGCTCGGGCCGGACACTCGTTCGATTCTATCTCTACGGGATGCGCTCAGGGGAGCGTCACGGGGCGGATCCGCCCGGAGCACTTCCAGTTCACGACCGTCGTCAAACCTCGGAAGACCGACCCCTATGGGTGGCGCGCCGTCTGCATCCATGGGCGTATCACCGATGGCGACTCTGGTGCGACCGATGCCTGCAGGTTCGAGGTGGGCCTGCCGGTATTCAATAAAGAGAGAGGTGAGATTCCGCTCGAAGAGGCCCAGCAAACCGCGGCGGAGTTGGCCAATCGCGCCAGTTACAGGATTCTTTCACAGGCTCGTCCGGGAGAAATGCTGGCCGTTCTATGTGGCGATTTCAAATCGCTCTATGGGGAAATGCTGAATGAGTGGATCAAGGGTGCTCGGGTGGGGCCATGCATGACCAAAGGGGTGAAGACCGTCCATTTTGGTATTTCAGACGGATGTGAGCCATGAGCCACTCCATGGAAGTTGAGCTCATCCAGATTGCGCGCACCTTCTACCCTCCAACGCATTCCGGCGGCATCGCCGAGAGCCCCGCGGGCCTGCTTGCTCACCAACGCTGGGATGCTGCCTGGGATAGGGCCATGGACTGGAAGGAGTGCGATGCCCTCATCGAAGCGGTACAGGCCGCATTCCCAAGTCATTTCGCAGGGAGGTTCATCCAACCGCGAATGGTTGCTTGTCTCTACTGCATCCTGGTCCTGGAGTCCTCAGGCCCCGGGAGTGGACGGATACGCACGCGCATCGTGGGGGCCATCAGCGTGCTGGCGCCCGTGTACCTGGTCTACGTGACGACCGAGCCCGTGGAGGCTGCGAGGCGTCCGGCTCGCGCACGAATCTCTTTCGTGCCGCAGGACTCAGAGAGACCTTATGCGAGCAAGCTGGCGAGGCTCATCGAGCAGCACCTGGGGTATCGCGCGTTCCCACTGGAGCTGGCGGATGTTCCACTCCCGGATATTCGTGTGGATTTCCTTCACAAAGAGCAGCCCACGTTGCTGACCGCGCTATTCGCCAACCGCTTGGAAGACCTTCCCTGAGCGCGATGGGTCTCAGCGTCATGCCGCGAATCTCCGCGCGGCGAGGGCGGTTGTCCAGGTCAGCCGCACCCGTGTGCCACGGGCTCCAGGGTATCAATGGTGATTCCCCACGAGAACCGCCGGGCCAGCCGCTCCACCAGCGACAGCCCGATGCCAAAGCCTTCCTTCCCGGGCTCGACACGGCCAAAGCCGGCGCCGGAGTCGGAGAGGGTCCACGCCGTGGGCTCGATGCGGATGATGATGCGCCCCTCGCTCGTGTAGGCGAGCGCGTTCTTGAGGAGGTTTCCCAGTATCCAGAGCCGCTCCACCCGGCCCGCGCGCTGGGCGGAGCCGCGTGCGCCATTCAGCGGGATGGCACCGGGATGCCGTCCGGATAGAGCGCCTCCGGAGCCAGTTGGCAGGTATGCCGGACGTAGTGCTCGAGCCAGTCCGGGAACGCGCCGAACATGGGGCCATGCGGCGCCTGTTGCTCGGCCCAGACGAACTGCCCCGTGTCCTGGAAGCGGGCCCAGCCCAGCTCGTACGGGGCGCTGAGCGGGCCGGTGCCGGCTCAGCGCTGCCGGGCCAGGCGCAGCCGCCACAGCGTCAGAGGCAGGCCCACGCCGGTGGCGGCCACCAGCCACGGCCAGGCGCCCGCCTGTGCGAGCTGGGCGCGCACCGGGGCCGGAGTCTCCGCCACCAGCAGGAACGCGGCGGTGGCGAGCACGAACACGGCGAAGCCCTTGCGCAGCGAGGCCGGCGACACGAGTCCCGCGAGCCGCCCTCCCACGAAGCTGCCCGTCACCGCCGCCGTCAGCACCGCGCCGGTGAGGCCCCACGGGAGCTGCACGTGGCCCAGGTGTCCCACGAAGCCCGCGGCGCACTGGAGCGCGATGACCACCAGCGACGTAGCGGTGGCCACTGGCGTGGCCAGCCCCACCATCGCCAGCGCGGGGACGATGAGGAAGCCGCCCCCCGCGCCCACCAGTCCCGACAGCACGCCCACGGCCACGCCCTGTGCCATCACCCGAGCCACCGGGAGCGCCGGCTCCTCCGGAGCGGGCGTGTCCGCGGGGCGCGGAGGCGCCTCCTTGCGCCGCAGCATGGCCACCGCGGCGGCCACCATGACACCCGCGAAGAGCAGCAGCAGGACGGTGGGAGGAATGAGCGGGTTGATGCGCCCGCCGAGGAACGCGCCGGCCATGCCGCCCGCGCCGAACACGAACGCCGTGCGCCACCGCACCCGGCCCGCCCGCGCGTGGAGCACGGCGCCGGTGGTGCTGGTGACACCCACCACCACCAGGGACATGGCGATGGCCGTGCGAGGCTCCACTCCCAGCACGTACACCAGCAGCGGCACCGTGAGGATGGAGCCGCCGCCTCCGAGCAACCCCAGCAGCACTCCCACCAGCAGCGAGGCGGCGATACCCACGTACAGCATCAACGCGAACCTCCCGGCCGCGCGACGGCGAGCAAATCCCGGCACTCACGCAGCATGCGCTCGAAGCCCGCGGGGTCTCTCATCCCCGCCGGTGGCGCGCCCTGCAGCGCGTCCAGCAGCGCGGTGAGCGCCTCCCGCGAGGGGCCCTGGCCGTAGATGGGGGCCGGTGTCTCCGGCGCGACGGTGCGGTGCAGGCCCGCGAGCAGCTCGTCGAGCACCCGGCCCAGGGGGGGAGGGGCGCCCACGGACGGGCGCACCACGGGAAGGTCCGCGGTGTTCCACGCGAGCATGCCGCCACACAGGTTCATCACCCGCGTGAAGCCCAGGCCCAGGAGCTGCACGGCCGCCTTCGCCGAGCGTCCCCCGGAGCGGCACACCATCAGCAGGTCCGCGTCTCGCGGCCAGTCGGCGGCCGCCTCCTTCACGGTGGCCAGGGGCACGAGCCGGGCACCGTCGATGTGGCCGAGGATGCCGTCGAACTCGGACGGCTCACGCACGTCCACCAGCCGCAGGTGGGCCGTGGACTGTGCCGCGAGCTGCCGCACGTCCACGTCGCGGTAGCCGTCGGGGTGTGGGGTGGCGCTGTCGAAGAGGCTGTTCATGAGAGGCTTCTCCCGTCTGCATCCTCATGAGGAGCGGGCTGGGGGCATGGATGTGGCCGCGCGGCTCCCTCGGGTGGGAGCCGGGATGGGCCGCGGGGATTCAGGGCGGTGGGTCCGGCCGTCCGGTGCTTGTGACGCCGTTGCTTCAGGCCTGGGCCTGGGGAGGCTCCACGACCCGGCCGCAGGCCCGGTTGGCGGGCACGGCCACGTCCAGCCTCTTCGGCGGCGGAATCTGGCGGTTCTTCATGAAGGTGATGAACGCGTCCCGCGACTTGCCGGCCAGGCGCGGGTTGTGGCGCTTCTCCTCGCCGATGGTGGACATGGCGTGGCCGGCGTAGTCGTGGCCCGGGTACACCCCCGTCTCGTCCGGCAGGGTGAAGAGGTGGCCGGTGATGGAGTCGTAGAGCTGGCCCGGGTCGCCGTTCTGGAAGTCGGTGCGGCCGGTGGCGCGGATGAGCAGCGCGTCGCCCGTGAAGAGCCGTCCCTCGCACAGGAAGCTGAGGCTGTCGTCGGTGTGGCCCGGCGTCTCCAGCACCTTCACCTCCAGGCCGCCCAGGCGCACCACGTCGCCGTGGACCACCTTCCGGTCCACACACGGCGCGCCCTGCCCGGAGGCCACCACCGTGGCGCCCGTCTTCTCGCGCAGCACGCCCGCGCCGGTGATGTGGTCGGCGTGCACGTGCGTCTCCAGCACCAGCACCAGCTTCAGCCCCAGCTCGGAGACCAGCTTCAGGTCGCGCTCCACCTGCTCCAGCACCGGGTCGATGAGCGCCGCCTCGCGCGTGGCTTCATCCGCCAGGAGGTACGTGTAGGTAGAGGTCTCCGCGTCGAAGAGCTGCCGGAACAGCATGTCCACCTCAGGGAAGGTTCGTTTGCCTCAGGGCTATTGCCAACCGCGTGCCAGTCCATGGAGCCCAGGGCGGGGCGAGGTGCGGCACCGCCGCGTGCAACAGGTGAAACACCCGGTGAAACAGTGCAACGGCTCCTCGGAAGCGGGGTGTTTCTCCGGGGCGGGCCTCGCCAGGGCGTCGCGTGGCGGATGGCGGGCAGGCGTGGGCCTCACTCGCCGCCGTGCTCTCCCAGGTCGCGAAGGCGGCGCCACAGCGTCACGCGGCTGATGCCGAGCAGTCGCGCGGCCTCGGAGCGGTTGCCTCCCGCCTGGGCGAGCGCGGCGCGCACCTGCTGCGGGTCCAACGAGGCGTCCGGGCCGGCGTGCAGGGCGGGCGGGGGCGAGGCGCGGCGTGGCTCGGAGAACTCGGGAGGCAGGTCCGCCTCGCGCACCACCGGGCCCTCGCCGATGACGTAGGCGTACTCCATGACGTTGCGCAGCTCGCGCACGTTGCCCGGCCAGGTGTGGCCCTCCAGCAGCCGGCGGGCCCCGGGCGAGAAGCTCTCCACGCGCCGCGAGCCTCCGCGTTGCCGCAGCTCGTCCAGGAAGCGCATGGCCAGCGGCAGGATGTCCGCCTGACGCTCGCGCAGCGCGGGCAGGAAGATGGGCACCACGCGCAGCCGGTACATGAGGTCGGCGCGGAAGCGGCCGGCCTCCACCTCGCGCCGCAGGGCGCGGTGGGTGGCGGCGATGATGCGCACGTCCACGGGCACCGGCTCGCGGCCGCCCACGGGGATGACGGTGCGCGTCTCCAGCACGCGCAGCATCTTCGACTGGAGGTCCAGCGGCATCTCCGCCACTTCATCGAGGAAGAGCGAGCCCCGGTTCGCCAGGCGGAAGTGTCCCGGGCTGTCGCGCACCGCGCCGGTGAAGGCGCCGCGCACGTGGCCGAACAGCTCGCTCTCCAGCAGGTTGGGCGGGAGCGCCGCGCAGTTGATGGCCCGGAAGGGGCCCTTGCTGCGCGGGGACAGCGCATGCAGCGCGTGGGCGATGAGCTCCTTGCCGGTGCCGGACTCGCCGCGCACCAGGACGCTGGACTCGGTGCGGGCCACCTTCTCGACGATGCGGAAGATGCGCTTGAGCTCCGGGTCTCTCGTCCAGACGCCGTGGAACAGCTCGGCGCCGCCGCCGGTGTCGTGCGCGGCGTCGCCCGGGGTGACGAGCAGCGCCCAGCCCAGCACCTTCGCGCCCTCCGCCAGCGCCACGGCGCGCACCCGCACCTCGTGCACCCGGCCCCCCGCGCGCAGGCGGGCGGACGTCTCACGGCCCTCCGTCAGCAGGGACTCCAGCCGCTCGGCGCCGCCGTGCGGCACGAGCATCTCCGCCAGGGGCGTGCCCGCGCGGACGGTGCCGCCGAGCTGCGCCTCCAGGGCGGGTGTGAGCGCGGCCACCTGCCTCCCGCCGTCGACGAGGAGCACGGGGCCCGCGAGGGCGTCCAGAGCGGGCAACACGAGTCGGGATGTGGAAGGAGGGCGGGAGTGGGGCATCGGCGTGGCCGGGCGCGGGCATATCTAGCCCGGCCACGCGAAGCGGGTAAGGGCTCAGGCCCGCCCGCGTAGCATCAGTGACCAGTACAGGCGCGGCAGGCCGTACTTCTTCATCAGCCACATGTCGCGCCGCTCCTGGATGGTGTTGATGAGCGGGAAGCTGGGGGTGGGCTTGCCGTCGTAGTCGAACTCGGCGAGCAGCAGCTTTCCGTACCCGGTGGTGAGGGGACAGGACGCATAGCCGTCATACCGCGAGGGCGGCGGCTTGCCGGCCATGACGGCCAGGAGGTTGTCCACCAGCACCGGGGCCTGCTTGCGCACGGCGGCGCCGGTGCGGCTGGTGGGCAGGTCCGACGCGTCGCCCAGGGCGAAGACGTTGGGGAAGTCCGGGTGCTGGAGCGTGTACTTGTCCGCCTTCACCCAGCCGGCGCAGGCGCCCGCGTCCGCGCGCCAGGCCAGCGGGCTCTTCTTGATGAAGTCCGGAGCGCTCTGCGGCGGGGTGACGTGGAGCAGGTCGTATTGAATGGTGACGCGCTCCTTCTTCCCCTCGCGGGTGGCCTCGAAGGTGGCCTCGCGCTTGTCTCCGTCCACGGCGACGAGGTTGTGCTCGAAGCGCGTGTCGATGCCGTAGCGCTTCACCACGCCCTCCAGCACGTTGGCGAAGGGCTTCACGCCGAAGATGGCCTTGCCCGCCGAGCCGAAGATGACCTTCGAGCGGTCCAGGATGCCGGTGCGGCGGAAGTGGTCGGCGGCCAGGTACATGATTTTCTGCGGCGCGCCGGCGCACTTCACGGGGGTGGCCGGGTGGGTGAAGAGGGCCGTGCCTCCCTGGAAGCGCTGGATGAGCTGCCACGTCTTCGGGGCGAGCTGCATGTCGTAGTTGCTGCTGACGAACTCCGTCTTCAGGGCCTCGCGCAGGCCGGCGACCTTGTCCCAGTCGAGCTGGATGCCCGGCGCGACGACGAGGAAGTCGTAGCCGATGCGCAGGCCGCCGCGGGTGCGGACCTCCTTGCGGACGGGGTCCACCTCCTCGGCGGCGTCGTGAATCCACTTCACGCCGCGCGGGATGAGGTCGGCCTCTTCACGCACCGTCTCCTCGACGGTGGCCTCGCCCGCGCCCACCAGCGTCCACAGGGGCTGGTAGTAGTGGTGCTTCGAGGGCTCCAGGACGGCGACGTCCTTCTGACCCGAGCGGGCGAGCCGGGCGGCCACCGAGATGCCCGCCGTCCCGCCGCCGATGATGAGCACGCGGTGACGCTCATTGATGGGCGCCACCACCGGCATGGGCGTGGTCACCGGGTCCTGGCAGCCGCAATCCTCGGTCGTGTTCATGTGGGGTTGCTCCTTCGCGAAACGTGAAACACTGAAGGAGGCCGTTGCAGGGGGTGTGCCACGCTCGTCCCCAGGGGCCGGACCCTGGAGGATGGGCGACACGGTGTTGCGCGAGTGTTTCAGGGTGTTTCAGGAACGCCCGGTTGCTTCACGGCGGAGACGGGCGTGTTCCATCGTGGAGTCACGCTCGCCGGGCCGCCGGACCCGCGACGGCCCGGCCTGCTCGGGGCCGGGCCATCGCGGTGCACGGACGTCAGGGGGCTACCTGCCGAAGAGGCCGCGCAGGCGCTTCTTGGCCTCGTCCTCGGCCTTCTTCTTGGCCTCGGCCTCCAGCCGGGCCTTCTCCTCGGCGGCCTTGGCCTCCAGCTCCTTGCGCTTGGCCTCGGCCTCGGCGCGAGCCTTCTCCTCGCCGCCCTCGATGACGGACTGCACCTGCTTGCCGCGCTCGCCGCCAATCAGGCTGCCCGCGAGGGACGAGGCCGCCAGCTTCGCGAGGGTCGTCGCCGCCGGCTTCACGTCCACGCCCGTCACCTCGGGCTTCCACGCCTTGCCCGTCAGCTTCATGCCCACGGGAATCGGCTCTGGCGGCGTCACCTTGCCGAGCGTCAGCGTCTTGATGGTGGACGGCGTCAGCGTCACGCCGCCCGTCAGGTCCAGCGTGCCGTCCAGGCGGATGCCGCCGCTGAAGCTCATGGCCGCCTCGGGCCGCGTCCACGACAGGGGCCGCTCGAGCTGCGCCACGCCGTTCTTGATTTCCACGCCGAAGGGCAGGTTCTCACCCAGCGACGTCGTGCCACCGCTCTTGAGTGACTTCGCGGCGAAGGGCAGCGCCTTGGCGAGCGGCTCGGACACGGACGCCACCAGGTCCGTGCCCAGCAGCGCGCCGCCCAGGATGTTGCCGTTGATTGCGCCCAGCAGCGTCTGCTCGAGCTGGTCCGGCGTGTAGCCCACGCCCTTCACGTCCACATTCCCATTGAACTGGCCCGTCAGCACCTTCTGCGGAGTGAATTTCGTCAGGGCCTCGGCCATCTCCACGCCCTCCATCTTCACCTTCGCCTCGAAGGGGCGCTTCTCCGGCGGCGGGCCCAGGCGAATCGTCGTGCCGTCCGCCACCACCCTGCCGCCGTAGACGCCGGAGGAGAACTTCTCCACGGTGATGAGGTCGTCCGTCATCTTCACCACGCCCGTGACGTTCGTCAGGTCCATCTTCGTGTAGCGCAGCGAGTTGATGGCGAAGCGGATGTCGCCGCGGTAGCCGTTGAAGCGCGCCGGGTCCTCCGGCGGAGGCGCCGGCGGAGGCGTGCCACCGGTGCGCGCGGCCACTTCCTCCTCGCTCATCAGCAGCGCGTCCGCGTCCAGCCGCTGGCTCTTGATGTCCGCGGCGAACGTCGTCGTCTGCTTCTTGCCCTGGCCCGCCAGCGCGAAGGACGCGCTGCCCGCCACCGTGTCCTCGAGCAGGTTCGCGGTGAGCTTCGGGATGTCCACCTTCATGCCGGAGCCGCTCTTGCCCGGCGCGTAGGTGCCGGCGGCGCTCAACTGCATGCGCTGGCCGGGGGCCTTGTTCACGAGCAGGCCGGGACGCAGGTCCACGCCGTCCAGGTTGGCGTCGGCGGTGAAGCGCAGCGCGCCGCCGCTGGCCGCCGCGCCCGTGAGGCGCGAGGTGAGCTTCATGGGCGCCCCCGCGTCCTTGGAGAGCTGGTCCGGCACCCGCAGCCGCACCGGCGTCAGGTCCACGGCGATGTTGATGGCCTGGGCGTCCTGCGTGCCGCTGCCGCGCACCTCGAGGCCGATGGGGCCGGCAATCATGCCCTTGAGCTGCTTCTTCAGCGGCGGGTAGTACTCGGCGATGGCGGCCGGGTCGAGGTTCTTCCCGGTGAGCGCGAAGCCCTCCACCGCGGGTGTCTCCGTGAGGAGGCCCTTCACGCGGCCCTTGCCGGTGATGCTCGCCGGGCCCAGGTCCAGGTTGAGCTTGTCGAGCGCCAGGTCACCCGTGGCCATGTCGCCGGTGACGTCGGTGTCGAGCACCACGTCCAGCGCCTTGCCGCCCTCGGCGCCCGCGAAGCGCAGGCCGAGCGCCTTGATGACACCGGCCACGCGGGTGGGGCCCTTGCCGCCGGGCACCGCGCCGCCGAGGTCCGCCTGCCAGTCCGCGTCCAGCGTGCCCGCCCGCAGGCCGACTTCCGGCGAGAGGAAGGGGCCCAGGGGAGACAGGTCGATGCGGTCGGCCTCGAGCGTCACGCGCTCGGGCGTGGGGATGAGCGTGGGCGGCAGCGGCGCGGCGTGGAGCGCCATCTTGAGGTTCTGCTTCTCGGCGAGCACGGCGGCGGCCAGGTCGACGACGAGCGGCTTGCCGGCGCGCAGGTCCTTCACCTCGATGTCCAGGTCCTTCACGGCCAGCTCGCGGGCCTGCTGCCCGCCCGAGCGGTCCACGAAGCGGATGGTGCCGTCGGTGAGGGCGGCGCGCTCGACGTGGACGCCGGAGAGGTCGGTGGGGGGCTGCTCCTCCTCGGGCTTCTCCTCCTTCGGCTGCTGCTCCTCCAGGCGCTTCATGAGGCGCTGCACGTTGGTGGTGCCGTCGGGGAAGCGGACGACGTTGACGGTGAGGCCGGAGACCTCGGCGTTCTTCACCTGGATGTCCTTGCCGCGCGAGGACAGCAGGGGGCCGGCGGCGACGCGGATGTCGAGCGAGGACATCTGCGCGAGGGGGAGCTCCTCGCCCTCGGCGGGGCCGACGGTGACGTTTTCGACTTCGACGCCGAGGGTGGGGAAGAGCCTGGTGGAGATGTCGCCAATCTCGATGGGCCGGCCCAGCTTCTGCGAGTACGTGGCCGCCTGGTCCTGGGCCGTCTTCAGCAGGATGGCGTCCAGGCGCCAGAGGGCCACGGCCACGACGATGACGAGGAGCGCGAGGACGCCACCGAGCACATAGGGCCAGCGGCGCTTCTTCTTCACGACGGTGTTGGACATCGCTTGGTACCTCCTCCAGCGGGCAGGCCCCGGGCGTCGGCTCGGCGCGGGACCTTGGGAGCCAGCAGACGCTTAGCTCAGCCTCGGTCCGCCCGCACGTCCCAGACGCGGGGGGCTGCCTCGGGGCAGCAGAAAGTCATTCATCGCTCTGGACGGCGCCGGCCCGGGGAAATGCACGGTGGAGTGCATTCGGGGGACGCACGGCTGCTCGGGGAGCGGGAAGAATGGGGGCGCCGGCCGGCCCTCATGGCGCCCCCTGCCACCCGGCAGGCCGTGGATTCGTGTACGGCGGGGGCGGGTGGGAAGGGGGCGGGGCTCGCGTGCGCCCGGGGGGCACGGCCGCTCACGGGGCTTCAGGCGGGCTGGGGGCGGGCCTGGAGCGTCCTGACTCCAGTCCCGCGGTTCCTTGCCTTTGAGGTGGTGCTATAGGCAGCGCCAGTTGCAGTACGGCGCGCCGTTGGGCTGAGTGCAGCAGATCTGGTTCGTCTGGGGGCAGGTCCCGTTGATGCAGGGCTCGCGGCAAAGTCCCTCGCCCGTGTTGGTCGAGAACCAGGCGCAGACCGTGTCGCCGGGGCAGTAGCCTGTTTCGATTTCGCAGGCGAGCCCCTGACGGGTGCTCTCGAGCGTGTCGCCCGCTTCGATGTCACTACCACCGCAAGCCGTCAGGCCGATGGCACTCAGGGCCACAACACAGAGAAGTCGCAACATGGGAGCCTCCAGGGGGCAGGGGGAAAGCGCCGCATCGTACAGGAAGAGCGGGAGAGAGCCGTAATTCCGTCCCTGGAGCGACCAGCGGCGCGCGGAGTCTCTGGGGGCGGATTACACCTCCGTGAACGTCGCCCCAGTGGCCCTCACGCGCTCCAGGGCTCGCTTGATGTCTTCGGAGATGATGAGGGCGATGTCCCAGCCCCAGGTGCGAAACACCCTGGCATCACCCACCTTCGTCGGGTCGATGCGCAGCCCGATGACGGACTTGTATTCGCCGACCCGCTCCGGTTGCCCATCCTCCGGCTGCCAGTGGAGGACCTCTTCGGATGAGTCATCATCGATGCCGCGGATGAGCTTCGTGGCCACCAGGATGAGGTACTGGTCCGGTTGACCCTGCACGTCTACCGGGATGAGCTGCACGTCGTCGGGCGCCAGCTCCGCGAAGAGGGACGCCAGCCGGACGTGGACGATGGGCGCGGCGCCGAGCCCCGCCGTGCAGAACTCCAACCGCCTTCCAGGCGCTTCGACAGGTATTGTCAGGCGGCCCTCGACGTGGACGGGCCGCCCCTCCCTGAAGACATAAGGGTCGTCTACCTCCTGGCCCCGTTCGTCCAGGGGGTCTCCCAAAGCCCAGTTTCCGACCTGCTTGTCCTCTTTGAGCCTGAAGTAGCGCTTGGGCATGGTGGAACTGTTCGTTCTCCCCTACCTGCTCCTGGTCGCGAGCTTGTGGAGTTCCGACTCCTGCGTTGAGACTCCCCTCGTAGCGGCGGATTACACTTCCGTGAACGTCGCCCCCGTGGTCTTCGCGCGCTCCAGGGCCGTCTTGATGTCTTCGGAGACGATGATGGCGAGGTTCCAGCCCCAGGTGCGGAATACCCTGGCATCCCCCACCTTCGTCGGGTCGATGCGCATGCCCTTCACGGATTTATAGTCACCGACGCGCTCTGGCTGCCCATGCTCGGGCTCCCAGTAGCGCACCTCCTCGGACGCCTTGTCGTCGATGCAGCGGATGAGTTTCGTGGCTACCAGGATGAGGTACTGGTCTGGTTGACCCTGCACGTCTACCGGGATGAGCTGCACGTCGTCCGGAGCCAGTTCCGCGAAGATGGAAGCCACCCGGACATGGACGATGGGCGTCACGCCGACGCCCGCAGTGCAGAAGTCCAACCGCTTTCCAGGCTCTTCAATGGGGATTGTCAGGCGCCCCTCGACTCGAACAGGTCGCCCCGCCCTGAAGACATAAGGGTCGTCTACCTCCTTGCCCCGTTCGTCCAAAGGGTCTCCCAGGAACCAGTACCCAGACTGAACGTTCTCCTTGAGCCTGAAGTAGCGCACTTTCGGCATATGGGCGCCCTCTCTACCTCACCTCACTTGCTCCGAGTTACCAGCTTGTTGAGCTTCGTGCCCTTCGTGGCGACCTCCTTCGCAAGCCGCCCGAGTTCGGCAGTGAGCAACTCGCGGCACGCCACCACGGTACGGCACGTCGCTGTCGCATCGTTGAGTCTCTCGAAGACCTCCTCGTGATATTCCCGCGGGTGAGGCCCCTTGTGGCCTGGAACATCCACGATGTTCTCAGGGTCCTTCAGCTCCATCCCGGCTCTCTTGAAGATGACCTTGAACCTCGGCGTCCAGGGGCCGCCTCTTGCGGAGGAGACGCTGTTCTTGTCCGTGGCGAGGTGATGGCCCCGGCGCCTGACCCGTAAGCTCCCGCCGCTCATTCCCCTGTCAGCCATGGCCAGCGCATTGGGCGCGAGCGCCAGGGTGAAGCCCTCGGCCGTCATGGCCACCGACTCCACGCCGCTCACCGCCGCGTACTGGAAGCCCGCCTGCGACTCCACGGCGAGCGCGGCCTGCGCCGAGCCGGGCAGCCTCGCCGACTTCGCCGCCAGGCCCGCCGTGTTCCCAATCGCGGCCGTGGCCAGCATGACGAAGATGCGGGCCGCGTTCTCTCCGAGGACTTCGCCGTACGCCTCCCCCGCCGCGCTGAGCTGCTCGAAGGTGGTGGCCCGGTCCACCTCACGCACCAGCGTCAGCCACCCGTCCAGCAGGCGCTACATGGTGTCCACGCCGAGGTACGCGATGGCCACGGCCGTCAGGGTGGCGGCCACGCCCTTGCTCACCGGCTCGGGGAGCGACCAGAGCAGCAGGTACATGGTCACCGAGGCGGTGAGGGTGGCGCGCAGTGCGACGGGGTCCGCCATGTCCTCCAGGGCCTCGGCCGTCTCCTCCCACACCGAGTCCATGGCGATGGCCATGGCCAGCGCGTACTTGCCGTCACTGGCCAGCAGTGGGCCTTCGTCCAGGAGGCGCAGGCAGTCGCCGGGCTGGTCCTTGCGTGCGCACCACTGGCCATAGGCGCGCGTCAGCTCCTCGTCCGCGTAGGACTCCAGCAGGTGCGGACCCTCCGCATCCTCCGGGCCCTGGGGGACAAGCCGCCGTCCGCGGCCCTCGTACCAGTACACTCCACCGCGTTCCGGGACGCCGAAGAGCTCCCGCGCCTCCCGCATCGGGTTGCGGAAGGGCCGCACGTCTCGGGCCAGCTCCACCAGCGCTTCCTCGAACTCCTCATCTTCGAGTTCCGCCTCCTCCAACTCCGCCCCCTCTTCCTCGCGCGGGGTGAGGACGAAGGACTCGTCGCCGGTATCCAGGCGCACGACGCGAGTCGTTGAACAACCGGAGCCGACCAGCAACAACCAGAGGGAGAGGGCCCAACGCAGTGTCATGGAGGTTCCCCGGCGTGAGCGTCCGTTGATGGACGGGACTCAAACCGGTGATACCCGAAAGGGCTGACAGTCCAGGTTGGGTGCTGGCTCGCGGTCTTGCCTCCCAGGCAGCGGCCCGCCTCGGTGGCGGTGAGGTGGGAGCCCCGCTGTCAGTCGGAAATCCCGGACAGGTTTGCGGTAGAAACGCGCCTGTCCCTCGGGGCGCGTGATGTGCGCGGCGTGGGGCGGGTGTGCCCCCCGGTGGGGGGCGCGATGAGCACGGAGCGTTGGGTGGCGGGTGCCGCGAGGCGCCCGCGGGCCCGGGACAAGGCATGAGCACTGGAACGAGCAGCGCGCGGGAACTCAAGCAGTTCAAGGACTTCGGCGGCCTGGCGAGCTTCATCTGGTCCGTCGCGGACCTGCTCCGGGGGGACTACAAGCCCCACGACTACGGGAAGGTCATCCTCCCCTTCACCGTGCTGCGGCGGCTCGACTGCGTGCTGGAGCCCACGAAGGCGAAGGTGCTGGCGCGGTACGAGGCCATGAAGGGCGGCCAGGTGAAGAACCTGGACCCGGTCCTCAACCGCATCACCGGCGTGTCCTTCCACAACGTCTCGAAGTACGACTTCGAGAAGCTCAAGGGCGACCCGGGCCACATCGCGGCCAACCTGCGCAACTACATCAAGGGCTTCAGTGAGAACGCCCGCGAGGTGCTGGAGCGGTTCGGCTTCGAGGCGCAGCTCTCCAAGCTGGCGGAGGCGGACCTGCTCTACCAGCTCGTGGTGAAGTTCGCGGACGTGGACCTGCACCCGGAGAGCGTGCCCAACCACGTCATGGGCAGCGCCTTCGAGGAGCTCATCCGGCGCTTCGCCGAGCAGTCCAACGAGACGGCCGGAGAGCACTTCACCCCGCGCGAGGTGGTGAAGCTGATGGTGGCCATCCTCTTCAACGAGGACTCGGCGCTCCTCACGAAGCCCGGCATCGTCAAGACGATGCTGGACCCGGCGTGCGGCACCGGAGGCATGTTGTCCGTGGCCGAGGAGTACGTGCGCAAGCTCAACCCCGGTGCCAGCCTGGAGGTCTTCGGCCAGGAGCTCAACGACGAGACCTACGCCATCTGCCGCGCCGACATGATGATGAAGGGGCAGAAGGCGGAGAACATCCAGCGCGGCAACTCCTTCAGCGAAGACGGGCACGAGGGCTCGCGCTTCGACTACCTCATCGCCAACCCGCCCTTCGGCGTGGAGTGGAAGAAGGTGGAGAAGGCGGTGCGGGACGAGCACGAGAAGCGGGGCCATGCCGGCCGCTTCGGCGCGGGCCTGCCTCGCATCAACGACGGCAGCTTCCTCTTCCTCCAGCACATGCTGGCGAAGATGAAGCCCGTGGACGGCAGGACGGGAGAGGGCGGGAGCCGCGTCGCCATCGTCTTCAACGGCTCGCCCCTGTTCACCGGGGACGCGGGCAGCGGGGAGAGTGAGATTCGCCGGTGGATTCTGGAGAACGACTGGCTGGAGGCCATCATCGCCCTGCCGGACCAGCTCTTCTTCAACACCGGCATCTCCACCTACGTCTGGGTGCTCTCCAACCGGAAGCGCAAGGAGCGCCGGGGCAAGGTGCAGCTCATCAACGCCGCCGACTTCTTCGTGAAGATGCGCAAGTCGCTCGGCGAGAAGCGCAAGGAGCTGTCCGAGGCGCAGATTGCGCAGGTGGTGCGGCTCTACGGTGACTTCCAGGAGGGGCCCCACTGCAAGGTGTTCGACGCGGAGGACTTCGGCTACCGCCGTATCACCGTGGAGCGCCCGCTGCGGCTGTCGTTCCAGGTGTCGCCGGAGCGGCTGGAGCGGTTGAAGGCGGAGCGGGCCTTCGCGGGGCTCGCCGAGTCGAAGAAGAAGGGCGCCGCGGGGGCGCGGGAGGCCGAGGACGGCCGCGAGCTCCAGGAGGCCATTCTCAAGGCGCTGCGCTCGCTGGAGGGGGCGCGGATGTGGAAGAGCCGGGCCGCGTTCGAGGACGAGCTGGACGGCGCGATGAAGCTGGCGGGGCTCAAGCTCCCGGCGCTGCTCCGCAAGGCGGTGCTCTCCGCCCTCTCCGAGCGGGACGAGACGGCGGAGGTGTGCCTGGACGCGAAGGGACAGCCCGAGCCGGACGCGGAGCTTCGGGACTCCGAGAACGTGCCGCTCAAGGAGGATGTCCACGCGTACTTCGAGCGGGAGGTGAGGCCCCATGTCCCGGATGCGTGGGTGGATGAGTCGAAGACGAAGGTGGGGTACGAGATTCCCTTCACCCGGCACTTCTACAAGTACCAGCCGCTGCGGCCCCTGGCGGATATCGAGGCTGAGATTCTCGGGTTGGAGCGGGAGATTCAAGGGATGCTTCAGGAGGTGTTTCGGTGAGCGCACCGAACCTGGAGGAGTTGCCATCGTGGGCAGCCAGATTGCCAGCCGGGTGGAAGGTCCTTCCGATGCGCCGCATCCTGCGACGGGTCGAGCAGGGGTGGAGCCCGGTTGCCCAGGACCGCACCGCCTCCCCTGACGAGTGGGCTGTCATCAAGCTGAGTGCGGTGTGCGATGGCTCATTTGTTGCCGATGAGAACAAGGCCCTTGATGCAGCCACGGCCCCGGAGCCCCGATTTGAAATTCGCGAGGGCGACGTCCTGTTGACGCGTGCGAACACGCCGGACCTTGTCGGCGATGCTTGCTTCGTTAGAGCCACTCGCCCTCGGTTGATGCTCAGCGACCTTGTCTACCGATTGGAGGTTGATCGCTTGCGCGTGGATCCAGCCTACTTTGTTTACTGGCTCCGCAGTGCGCCTGGACGTGCGCAGATACGTGCGGATGCCCGAGGCTCCAGTCAGTCAATGGTGAAGGTGAGTCAATCGCACATAGGTGCTTGGCTCGTTGCGCTCCCGCCGTTAATGGCTCAGCGTCAGATTTCCGCTGCTCTCGACCGCAAGATCTCTGCCATTGACGAGCTCATCAAGAAGAAAGAGCGGCTGCTTGAACTAATCCAGGAAATGCAGCAATCCGCCACGACTCAGGCGGTAACAAGGGGGCTCAACCCCGAAGTTCCAGCGAAAGATTCAGGTGTTGAGTGGATCGGTGTGATTCCGAGGCATTGGACGACAATGAAAGTGCGTCACCTTTGCTCGTTGACAACGGGGGGGCGTGATACGCAAGACGCAGAGGATGGTGGGGTGTACCCATTCTTTGTCCGTTCAGACAATGTGGAGCGGATTAATTCGTATTCATTCGAGGGAGAGGGTGTTCTCACGTCTGGCGATGGGGCTGGGGTGGGGAGGATATTTCATCATTACATTGGGAGGCTTGAGTTTCATCAGCGAGTGTATCTTTACTATGGATTTAAGGGGGTGCTTGGTCGTTTCTTCTTCTATTACCTTCGCGAGCAGCTAGCGAAGGTGGTGCTCGCCGGCAATGCGAAGTCGACTGTTGATTCCCTGCGGCGGCCGATGCTTCTAGATTTTCCAATCACGGTTCCGCCTGTTGAAGAACAGCGAGAGATCGTTCGCTGGCTTGATGGCTTTGTCTTCAGTGTGTCTCAGTTGCGGAACAGGCTGCTGCGCCAGTTGGAACTCTTGCGTGAATGCCGTGAGGCTGTCATCACCGCAGCGGTAACTGGCCAGCTCGACATCCAAGCAGCGGAGGCCGCCTGATGTCCGTGCACACCGAGCGCGCCTTCGAGGACGCCATCGAGCACCACCTCCTCCAGCATGGCTGGCTCAAGGGCAACCCAAGCGCATTCGACCGCACCCTCGCCCTCGATACCGCGCACCTCTTCGCCTTCTTCCAGGCAACGCAGCCCGCGCTCTGGAACGAGCTGCGCACCCAGCACGGCGCCTCGCTGGAGCCCGCCGTCACCGACGCGCTGGTGAAGGCGCTCGACACGCAGGGCGCGCTCGACGTCATCCGTCACGGCTTCAAGTTCTACGGCAAGCGGCTGGAGGTCGCGGCCTTCCAGCCCGTGAGCGGCCTCAACGAGGACACCCTCGCGCGCTACCGCGCCAACCGCCTCGTCGTCACCCGGCAGGTGCGTCCCAACCCGGACTCCGAGGAGTCCGTGGACATGGTGCTCTTCCTCAACGGCCTGCCCGTGGCCACGCTGGAGCTGAAGAACCCGCTCACCGGCCAGACGGTGGAGCATGCCATCCACCAGTACAAGCAGCGCGACTGGCGGCTGCCGCTCTTCAGCTTCAAGAAGCGCACCCTCGTCCACTTCGCCGTGGACACCGAGTTGGTCGCCATGACGACGCGGCTCGCGGGCAAGGACACCCTCTTCCTGCCCTTCAACCGGGGCCTCAATGGCGGCCGGGGCAACCCGTCGCACCCCTCCGGCCACCGCACCGCGTACCTCTGGGAAGAGGTGCTCGCGCCGGACTCCTTCATGGACCTGCTGGCCCGCTTCCTCCACCTCTCCGTGGAGGAGAGGGAGGTGGGCGGCAAGAAGGTGAAGAAGGAGTCCCTCATCTTCCCGCGCTACCACCAGCTCGACGCCGTGCGGAGGCTGGAGTCCGCCGCGCGTGAGGGCGCCGGCAAGCCCCAGGCCTTCCTCATCCAGCACTCCGCCGGCAGCGGCAAGAGCAACTCCATCGCCTGGCTGGCCCACCGCCTCGCGTCCCTCCACGGCGCGGGAGACACCCGGGTGTTCGACTCGGTGGTGGTCATCACCGACCGCAAGGTGCTCGACAAGCAGCTCCAGGACACCATCTACCAGTTCGAGCACAAGCGCGGCGTCGTGGAGCGCATCGAAGAGGACTCCGCCCAGCTCGCGGACGCGCTGAAGAGGGGCGTCTCCATCATCATCACCACCCTCCAGAAGTTCCCCTACGTCACGGAGAAGGTGGGCCAGCTCCCGGAGCGCCGCTACGCCATCATCGTGGACGAGGCCCACTCCTCGCAGACGGGCGAGGCGGCCCGCAACCTCAAGGCGACGCTCGCCCCGAAGTCACCGGGCGAGCCCGAGCCGGAGGACGCCGAGGAGGAGACGTACGAGGACCGCATCGTCCAGGTGATGCGGAGCCGGGGGCGGCAGAAGAACCTCTCCTTCTTCGCCTTCACCGCCACCCCCAAGGCGAAGACGCTGGAGGTGTTCGGCACGAAGGGGCCCGACGGCAAGCCCGCGCCCTTCCTCCTGTACTCCATGCGGCAGGCCATCGAGGAGGGCTTCATCCTCGACGTGCTGAAGGGCTACACGACCTACAAGACCTACTACCGGCTGGTGAAGAAGGGCGAGGAGGACCCGAAGGTGAGCGCGAAGCAGGCCGCCATCCAGCTCGCGCGCTTCGCGGCCCTCCATCCGCACAACCTCGCGCAGAAGGCGGAGGTCATCGTCGAGCACTTCCGCCACAAGGTGCGCCACCGCATCGGCGGCAGGGCGAAGGCCATGGTGGTGACGAGCAGCCGCCTGCACGCCGTCCGCTACAAGCAGGCCTTCGACGCGTACCTCAAGGACAAGGGCTACACCGACGTGGGCGTCCTGGTGGCCTTCTCCGGCGAGGTGGTGGACCCGGACCTCCCCTCCGTCACCTTCACCGAGGTGGGGATGAACCGCGGCATCCGGGAGAAGGAGCTGCCCGAGCGTTTTGACTCGGACGAGTTCCAGGTGCTCCTGGTGGCCAACAAGTACCAGACGGGCTTCGACCAGCCGCTGCTGCACACCCTGTACGTGGACAAGCGGCTGTCGGGCGTGCAGGCCGTCCAGACGCTCTCGCGCCTCAACCGCACGCACCCCGGCAAGGAGGACACCTTCGTCCTCGACTTCGTCAACGACGCCGAGGACATCCAGCACGCCTTCCAGCCCTTCTACGAGCAGACGACGGTGGCCGAGGCCGCCGACCCGCAGCAGCTCTACACGCTCCAGCACGAGCTGGACGCGCTGGGCGTCTACTGGCGCGAGGAGGTGGAGGCGTTCGCCCGGGTGTTCTACGCGCCGAAGAGCAAGCGGGCGATGGGCGACCATGCGGAGCTCTACCGCTACCTCCAGCCCGCGGTGGACCGCTTCCGGGGGCTGCCCGAGGAGCAGCAGGAGCGCTTCCGCAACGGCCTGTCCGGGTACGTGCGCCTCTACGGCTTCCTCTCCCAGGTGATGCCCTTCGCGGACATGGACCTGGAGAAGCTCTATGCCTTCGGCCGCGCGCTGGAGCTGAAGCTCCCGAGGGCGGAGCGGGGCGGCGCGCTGGAGCTGGATGATGAGGTGGCGCTGGCCTGGTACCGGCTGGACAGGCTCGGCACGCAGGACCTCGTCCTCATGGCGGGCGAGCCGCCCGTGGGCCTCAAGGGGCTGACGGACGTGGGCACCCGGCGGGCCGAGGACAAGGAGGTGCCGCTCTCCGAGCTCATCCAGGTGTTGAACGAGCGCTTCGGCACGGACTTCAAGGAGGCGGACCGGCTCTTCTTCGAGGAGGTGGTGTCCCAGGCGAAGGAGGACCCCGAGGTGCGCCTGCGCGCCGAGGCCAACGCCTTCGACAACTTCGCCATCTCCATGCGGCAGAAGGTGGAGGCGGCGATGGTGGACCGGATGGAGCGCAACGAGGGCATTGTCAGCCGCTTCCTCAACGACCCGGAGTTCCAGGAGCTGCTCTCACGGGAAATCGCGCGGCGCATCTACCGCGAGCTTCGGCCCCCGGCGTAGCTCCGGCGAGGGCCGAGACGGTGATGGGGGCGGGAGAGGCACGCGGACAGGGGGCGGGGAGGGCTTGCCCGAATCCCCGTACCCTGGTGCGGTCCTTTCTCTATGTCTATGTCTCGCGCGATTCTTCCTGGGCGGATGAGCCCGTTACGCGCTCGAAAGACACCCCCAAGGAACCCACGCTTTCGAGCGCGTCCTTGATATCCTCTGAGACAATGAGCGCGGTCGTGAACCTCTTCGGCCTGAAGACACGTGCGCCGTCGGTCTTCGCCGGGTCGACTCGCAAGCCGTAGATCCAGCGATACGCGCCTCTGCGCTCAGGATAAGGGTCGTCCTGGTCGTAGCGGTGTACCTCCTCACAGTTCGCTTCATCAATGCAGTCGGCGGCCTTGACTGCATTGACAATGAAGAACGGCGCTGATTCGCCCTCCACCGTTACCGGAAAGAGTTGCACATCATCAGGGGCAAGCCTCCTGAAGACGTTCGCGACTGCTTCGCTGACGATGGGGACTCGCTCTATCCCAGCGAACATGAAGGTGCGCCTTACACCCTGATTCCTGACTGGAGCCTTGATGGGCCCAGGGTCTGGAAGCAGGCGCCCTTCTCCGAACATCCACGGCTCCTCGAACTTCCCTCCCGAGGCCGGTACAGGAGTCGTGATGTACCACTGGGGCACATCAGCGGTGTCCACCCAATAGAAATGATGTTCCACCTCAGTCCCCCATCTTCACGATGTAACTCCGCAACCTTGAGCCCGGTGTCAGGAGCTCACTGGCAATCCTCGCGAGCTCGTTTACCAGCTCGGCTCGACAGTCTTCGGTCGTCTTGCATCGCTGGACGGCCTCTCGCAGGCGGCCTGTCACTGCTTGGTGGTATCGCTCGGGATGAGGGCCTTCGTGTCCCTTGAGCCGCACTTTGTTTGCAACGTCCTCAAGGCTCATGCCTGCCTTCTCGAAGATTTCCTCGCATATGGGCGTCCAGGGGCCGCCAGACGCAGCGGATACGGTGTTCTTGTTGGTGCAGATGTGGTGAACCGGGCCCTCCGCGTCGCCCGGGATTTGCCCGTTTGAATACATTGCCACGGCTGCAACGGCTCCTGGGGCGAGCGCGACGTTGAGCACGCCAGCGGCGGGCAACGAGATTGAACTCACCTCACCCGCCAGGGCCGCCTCGAGCTGGAAGCCACCTTCAGCCCGCGCGCGGAAAGCGGCCTGCGGGAAGCCCGGGAGTCTGGGACCTTGGGCAGCCATCGCGCTATTCCCGCCAAGTGCCGTCGTGACGACCAGCACCAGGACTCGCGTCCCGTTCGTTCCCAGCACTCGCCCGAACCGGTGGCCGATGTCCTGCAACTCAACGACGTTCGTGGCCTTCTCGGCTTCGTCCCACAGCCGGACGAATCCACGCCCCATCTCCCAGACCGGAATCACGCCGAGGTACGCCACCAGGGCCGCGCTCAATGCAACGGCAATCACCTTGGTGACGGGTTCGGGTAGGGTCATCATCACGAGAGCGCTCAGGGCAGCCGACGCGACCAGCGCCTTGAGCGCTACGGGATTCAGCATCTTGCCGAGTGCATCCTCGACGCCCTCCCAGACGGTATCGAGCGCGAACGACAAGGCCAGTAGCGTCCGCTCCTTCGCCCCGAACGGCATCCCCGTCCCACCCATCAGGGGCAAGCAGGAGTCCGGCTCGGGGCAGATGCGCGAGTACAACGCCTCCGGGGAGCGCTCTGCGCGGCCCGCCCCCAGGTCGACCATCCCCTTCGAGGACGCGAGCAGAGTCCTGGACCGCGCCCACCCCCGCCGGTCTTCCTCGTCGGTCTCGCGGAGGACCACATCCAGCCGCATGCCGAGGACGAGTTGAGTGAGGGCTGCCTTGAACTCGTCCTCGCTCACCTCCACCGGAGCGACGTCCACAGGCTTGTAGGTGACTGGCTCACCATGCCCGGTATCCAGATGGACAACACGGGTGGTTGCGCACCCCGCCGCTAGAAGCAGTAGCCCTATTGCTCCGACTGTCCTCATGGCCCCGGCCCTTTCAAGCTCTGCAAACGGTAGGTGTTCACCGGCTCAGGCATCGCTCAAGGCCGCCTGAGCTGGCCCCACGACGGCCACCTCTCTCCATGGTGCATGGGGGCTGGACGGAGCGCCAGCCTCCCGCGCCAGGCGTGGACCTGGCAGGCCTCGCGGAACCGCGCACGGTTGGGCAGGCAAAGCGCGTTTGGGGCGCGCGGTATTCATGGCGCCGGTTTCGGAGCAGGTGCGGCAGAGGGTGATGGTGGGGGCGTCTCGGGCGCGGACGGAGGTTGCGTGTTGTCCGCAGGGGATGGAGCACCACGTAGTAGAGGCCCGGCGTGGGGCCCGTGAAGACGGCGGCATCCAAGCCCTGCTCCGGGCTGGCGCAGCCCTGGAACAGGTCCGGAAACGGGTTCGTCTTCACCAGTTCGCGGACCGCGCCCGCCGCGGCGAACGCGGCCCCAGCTTCCATGGGTTGGCCCACGAGCCGGGCCGAGTCCTCGGTGAGCTACTCCACCTTGCAATTCCAGGTCGGAGCGGGTGTGGCGCACCCGGAGAGCACGACGGCCAGCCCTGTCAGCGCAAACGCCTTGTACATTTCACGCTCCCGCCCCCGCTGTGATGGCTCTTCATCGTTGAATCGCGAGGATGCGCCAGTTCCGCGTGTCGATGGCATAGAGCGCGCCCATGTCGTAGGGCACCGCTCGTTCCCCACATGCGCCAGGCTCAAGAACGATGCTGACCAGGATGACGGCACCCTCGTATGGCGCTGCGTACACGCCATACGACTCACGACGGTACAGGCATTCCCAACCTGGCCGCTCGGAGGCGGGAGGCTTCTTGTCCCAAGGATAGAAGTCCTCCATCGCGAGCTGGATTGCGCGCGCCATGTCACCCGGGATGGCTCGAAGTCCCTCTTCAGGAATGCCCGTCACCGGGAACTCGAAGCGGGCCGCTTCCTCCGGCGGGGCATGGACGGGCCGAGGTGGCCGGTGGAAAAGCGCACATGCTGGAAGAACCACGAATGCGAGAGGAAGCCATCGCGCCATGTCATCTCCTGCTCAGCCCTATCGGCATCGGCGGAGGACTGAACGCTGGGCCAGGGCTCCCGAGCCCATACATGGCAACAGCCGCGCCCAGCCCATCAATGCGCGCTTGCACTCGTGCCAGAACACCCCAGGCCGCAACGCTCCAAGCGCGGCCGGCCTACCGGTGTCACCTTCCACCTCGCGCATCGTGAGCTGGAGGTTCCCTTCCAGGGGCCGGTGTCATGCGCGCCAGTCCAGGTGCCCGGTTCATCTCCCTTCACCCTATGTGGGACCGCACAGGGAGACAACATCGCTCCAGGCCCCATCGTGGGGGCCCCGGATGAGGTGTGCTTGTACCCGCGCGACTCGTTCGACGTGATGGTTGCTCCAAGCTCGGGAGGCGTGGTCTTCGGCCATGAAGCCCGCCCTCCCGGTACCCCCCGAGCGTGCCCCAGCGCCCCACCAGCCAGGAAACGCGGCTCCCTTCGTATACCCCCCTGAACGCCCGGGGAGCGCCGGTCGCCAGGGGCGGCCGGAATATGTCGGCTCCGGAGCGTTCGTCATGGGTGCGGAGATTGCGAATCACGACTTCGGTGCGCGAGCGGCCTCCGGGTCACCAGGGGACTGCCGTCATGAGCCTGAACCTTCAACGTCTCACGACCCTTCTCTCCGGGCTCGCGATGCACGACGCGCCGCGCTCGCGGCAGGAGTTGGAGGAGCTCACGGCCGACGCGCTGCCGACCGTGTCCCTGGCGGGGCCCATCGCCAACGCGCTGCTGTGTCACCACATGGCGGGCCTGGAAGACGTCGTGCTGCTCGACATCGGTCCCGGCTCGGGGCGGCAGTGGGTGGACCTGGTGCGGCAGCTCGGGGCGCGCGAGGACCGGCCCCGCAGGCTCACGGTGGTGGCCGTGGAGCCGGATGCCGTGAGCCTCCGGGCCGCGGAGCACAACCTGCTGGAGGCCTCGCAGGCGTACGGGCTGGAGGCCCACGTCATGCCCTTCCACGCACTGGTGGAGGAGCTCGACCCGTCGTTCTGGGCCCTCGTGGCCTCGCTGCCAGGGACGCTGCTGGTGCACGCGGCCTTCGCCCTTCACCACGTCCAGGGAGTCGCGATGGGGGAGGAGCGGAGGGACGGCGTGCTGCGCCGGCTGAGGATGCTGGAGCCGAAGGCGCTGGTGCTCGTCGAGCCCAGCTCGGACCACCAGGTCGCGGACCTGGAGCGGCGCTTCCACAACGGCTGGCGCTTCTACGGGCAGACGTTCCACCTCGTGGACCAGCTCCCCCTGGCTCCTGCGGACAAGGACGCCATCAAGACGTTCCTCGCGCGCGAGCTCGAGGGACTCCTCGCCGACTCCGAGGGCCGGTACTCCAAGCGGTACGAGCACGTGAGCGGCTGGTGTCGGCGGCTGGAGCGGGCAGGTTTCGCGCCGGCGGCCATCCCCGGCTCGCTGGACCTGGGCGCTCACCCGTGGGTGCAACCGCAACGTCATCCGGGATACGTGGGCCTCGACTATCGCGGAGAGACACTGGTGGCCGTGCTGTGCGCCACCCCGGTGGCACGGCGCTCTCCAGGGTGAGGTGAATGAAGGGTGGCGGACGTCCGCGTCCGTCGCGCGCGCTTGCGCCTTCCCGAACCGCACCTCCGTGCAGACACTGCGGGCCTCTCATGCCCCGAGCCCCCGTGCGCTTCCGTTCCGCCCTCGTCCTGCTGGCCTGTGTCTCCGCCTGCGCCGCCCCTCGCACGTTGGGGGGCACGCCGGAGTCTCCCGTGGCCCCTGTCCCCGCCGCCGCGAAGAGTGAGGCATATGACCGCCTCGTCCGCGAGTACCTCGACTGGTTCACCGCGGCGAACCCCACCCGGGCCACGCGGCTCGGGTTCCACATGCATGACGCCCACCTGCCGGACGTCTCCGCCGAGGCACTGGGCCGCAAGGCCGAGGCCCTCCGTGGCTGGCTCACGCGCCTGGAACAACTGGACCGCGGCGCGCTCAACGGAGACGCCGCCGTCGACCTCCACGTGCTGGAGAACGCCATCCGCGCGGAGCTCGCGGAGCTGGAGGACGAGCGCCCCTGGGAGCGGAACCCGGCCTGGTACGTGGGGCTCATCTCCGGCGGGCTGGCCAGCCTCTCCTCGCGTGAGTTCGCTCCCGTGGACGAGCGGATGCGCTCCCTGCGCTCCCGCATGGCGCGAATCCCCGAGGTGCTCGACGCGGCGAAGGCCAACCTGAAGGGCGTGCCGAAGCTGTGGGCCCAGCTCGCCGTGCGGGATGCTCGCGGCACCGTGGCCTACCTTCGCACGGACCTGCCCCAGGCACTGGAGGCCCAGGGCTTCTCGCGCGTGGACGCCGCCGAGCGCGACGCCTTCACCCAGGCCCGCGAGGAGGCCGCGCTGAAGGTGGAAGGCTTTGTCACCTGGCTGGAGGAGGAGCTGCTGCCCAGGGCCGACGGCGACTTCCGCCTGGGCCGTGAGCGCTTCGAAAAGAAGCTCGCGCTGGAGGAGCACGTGACGCTGAGCGCGGACCAGCTCCGCGACATCAACGAGCGGGCCATCCGCGAGTACAAGGCCTGGGTGGCGCGCGAGGCCGCGAAGGTGGACCCGAAGGCCACGCCGGAGCAGGTGATGGCGGCCCTGGTGAAGGACCACCCCAAGGCGGAGGAGCTGATTCCCACCGCCCGCGCGCAGCTCGTGGAGCTGCAGCGCTTCGTGCGCGAGCGGAACATCCTGACGCTGCCGTCCGATTTGCTGCCCACCGTGCGCGAGGCGCCGCCGTACGCGCGGCTGGGCTTCGCGTCCATGGACACCCCCGGCCCGTTCGAGACGAAGGCGACCGAGGCCTACTACAACATCACCCCCGTGGAGCCGGGCTGGACGCGGGAGCAGAAGGCGCAGCACCTGACGTACTTCAACCGCGCCGGCCTGCTGGGCATCACCGTGCACGAGGCGATTCCCGGCCACTTCGTGCAGCTGCTCTACGGGGCCCGCATCCCCACGGACGTGCGCAAGGTCTTCACCCCCGCGTCACTCGTGGAGGGCTGGGCGCACTACACCGAGCAGATGATGGTGGACGAGGGCCTGGGCAACGGCGACCCCCGCGTGCGGCTGGGGCAGCTCCGCCGGGCCTTGCAGCGCCACGCGCGCTGGTACGCCGCGCTGGCGTTGCACGTCTACGGCGAGCCGCTGGAGTCCGTGGCGAAGCGCTACGCGGAGATTGCGTACTTCGAGCCCTTCCCCGCGCTGCGCGAGGTGGAGCGGGGCACGTCCGACCCGACGTACCTCTACTATGCGCTCGGGCGCATGCAGATTCTCAAGCTGCGTGACGACTACCGCCGCCACCTGGAGTCGCGCGGAGAGACCTTCGTGCTGAAGGACTTCCACGACCGCTTCCTGCAGCTCGGCCTGCCCGTGTCGCTCGCGCGCGGAGTCCTCATTCCGGGGGACACCGCGCCCTCGCTGGAGTGAGCGGGACTACAGCTCGATGACCTCGGGCTTCTCCTCCGCGGGCCCCGGCGCCCGCGAGGTGAGGTCCTGGATGATGAAGCCCGAGGGCGCGTGGATGGCGGACCCATGGTTCGGGTCGAGGTACAAACGCACGGGCCTGGAGAGCCCCTCGTACGTCACCTCGAAGGACTCCACTCCGGTGCCGCGGTCCGGTTCGAGGCGGCGCCACGCCACGTGCTGGCCCTCCGGCCCGCGCAGCGATTCGAAGAAGGCCATGATGCCCCGGTCTCCCCAGCCCACGCGCACCGGGTCCCCTGGGTGGAAGCCATAGGCATCCCGTCCCGGCTTCGACGGGCCCTGCACGAGGCCGCGCGCCTCGCGGCCCGGGGACAGGGACTTGCTGGATGAGGCACACGCCGCCAGGAGCAACAGCCCCACGCAGGCCACACGAAGCGGGAACATTCGACCCTCCACCCTCACCATCGACCTGCCGTCCAAGCTGCTGCCGCCCCCCGGTTCGCGCACCCCGCCCCACCTCCGGCCGTTCGCCGGATGACACCCACGGTGCCGGCGCGCGCGCCCTCCAAATCCTGGCATTCCAGACGGGGCCTGGATTCTCCGGACGCGCAGGTCCTTTCAGTGCGAGCCGATGTCAGGGTTCACGACGCTTGCGGACCGCTGGGGGTCCATGTGCATGTCTGCATTTGACAGGAGAAGGACTCGCGGCCAGCGTTGACGGGTGCGTGTCGACCTCGTCATGCAAGGGCTTGCGCCCGCTCCCGTGCCGCGGCCCGGGCCCGCCTGCCTTCGCGCCTCATGGTGGCTTGGAGTGTGGGGGCTGGCCCTGGCGTTGGGGCTGGGGCCCGCGTGCACTCCGCGCAAGGACAACGAGTGCGCCGAGGTGCAGGCCCGCGTGCTGGGGGAGATTCGCGTCGTGGATGGCTTCCACGACCATCTCCATGACGGGGAGGCCATCACCCGTCACGCGCGCCGGCTGCGCGCCGTGAGCGCCGAACTGCGCGCCCTGGACATCCGGGATGCCCGGCTCAAGGACGCCGTGGAGGACTACTGCACCAGCATCGACCACCTCGCGAATGCCTGGGCCCAGCTCGCCGACGCGGGAGTCGATGTCAGTGTCCCGGCGAGCGCCCCGGTGTCGCTCCACGAGGTGCTCGCCGCGCATACCGCCGTGATGAACGGCGCTCGCACCGCCATCTCCGACGCCTGCGGCACCCGGTGACGGTGCCACCGGGAGCTGCTTCTTCTTCGCGGACCGGCCGGGTCAGCGGTCGGTGCTGGCGGCCCGGGAGGGCTCGTCGTGGAGCGTCTGGACGGCGTCCGGGTTCTGCCCCTCCCAGAAGCGGCGCGGGTGCCCGTCACCTCGGGTGCCACCGGAGAGGCGGTCCACCCAGGGGTACTTCCTGGCCTCTTCCTCCGTGTAGCCCAGGTTGAAGACGGTGGGGCTCTTGGGCAGGTCACCCGCCTTCGAGTAGTAGGTCCCGAAGAGCCGGTCCCAGAAGTAGTTGGTGATGCCGTAGTTGCCCTGCTCGTTGTGGAAATGGTGTGACAGGTGCAGTCGCTTGATTTCCTTCAGGAACTTGAGCTTCGGCGTGTAGTTCAGGTGCTGGATGCAGTGGCAGAACTCGTAGAAGCACGTAATCACCATCGCCCAGCCCAGCGCGGCGGCGGCGCCGGCCTTGCCGTTGATGAGCCAGCCGAGGGGAACCATGACGCCGCCCACCGTGGGCAGCACGTTGACCAGCGCGCCGAAGAGGACGCGCAAGTCGTTGGGGTCCTGGTGGTGGTCGAAGTGGATGCGCTTCCACGTCGCCGCGGTGAGGGGCGACTTGTAGAGGAAGCGGCTGTGCAGGATGTGCTTGTGCACCAGGAACCAGCCGAGCGGGAAGACGACGCTCGCGGCGGCCATGGCCGCCAGCATGCGCAGCGGGTTCTCGAACCACTTCACCGCGAACACCAGGCTGGTGATGCCCACGGCGATGTAGGCGATGACGGCGTAGTAGGTGAAGAACGAGTAGACCAGATCGCCCAGTGTCATCCGGTCCAGGTTGTGCTTCCGGTGTTTCAGGAAAGAGAAGGGTGCGCTGACTGACACGGTATCCCTCGCAGTAGCCGCTGCCCGGCCATAGCAGGCTGAGGAGCTGGATGAGCCCGCGCCGCCCCGCCGGCCACGGGGTACTCGGCGGCCCTCTAGTAGCAGGGGCTCTCTGAAAAGCTCCGTTACGGTTCCGGCGCTATAGCGCTTTTCTTCGCCTGCTGAGAAGGAATGCTGCTTGGGGAGTTACCGTTTGTCCCCCCGTCCGCAAAGCGTGCGACCGGGGGACGGGCTTCCCTGGTGCCCGAATGGGTCTCACCTTCCGGAGAGCCGAAACGACTTTCCAGGAGACTCCGATGGCGGAGAAGGCACAGCAGGGGAAGCGGGGCAGCAAGGACCGCGCGCGGCGCACGGCTCCACGGGTGGGCCGGGCCGCGGGGAAGAAGGCGGCTGCGGGGAAGATGGCGGCTGCGGGAAAGATGGCGGCGGGGGACCGGGGCACCATCGCCCTGCGCCGGACGACGTCGGAGTATCGCGCCGCGGCCGAGGAGCGGGCCGCGCGGGTGCGCGAGGAAATCGAGGCCGCGCTGGCCCAGGCCCGCGGCACGCGCGAGGCGATTGAGCAGCGCATCGCGGACCAGCTCCACACGCCGCGTACGCCCGCCAAGGTCCGCACCCAGCGCAAGCGCGCGGGAGGCCGCGGCTCCAGGAAGTGACGTCCACGTCCCTCAGGACGTGACGCGCGTGCCCTGGGGCGGAGACACCGGCTGGGCGTCGCCGGGCGCCGGCGTGGAGGGCTCCTCGCCCAGGCTCTTCAGCTTGCGCGCGAGCTGGGCCGCCTGCGCGCCCTTGGCGCCCATCTCGCTGCCCTGCACGCCGATGAAGGAGACGCGGGCCCGCTCCAGCAGCGCCACCTGCGCGTGGAGCTGGGCCAGCAGCCGCTCGCGCCGGCGGCCCAGCGCGTCCAGGTGGTTCAGCTCCTCGCCCAGGGACGACGCGGCCAGCTCCAGCTGGCGCCGGGCCACGGCGTCCTGGGTGGAGGCCGCGCGCGCGCGCAGCTCGCGCACCTGTGCGTCCACGTCGTTGGCCACCACCGAGCCCAGTTGTGCCTCCAGCCCCGCATGGGCCTCGGCGAGAGAGAAGCTCTCCAGCGCCATCTTCTCCAGCACGCCCAGCAGCTCCGTGCGCCCGGCGCTGGCCGGCATGCGCAGCACCACCGCCTTGCACTGGCGGTAGAGGCCGAGCGCGCGCACGCCCGGCTCACGGGCCTCGCCCTTGAGAGCGTTCTCCAGCAGCCGGCCCCTCGCCTCCACCACGTCGGACTCCACCACCACGTTGGCCGGCAGCGTGCCGATGCTCCAGAAGAGGGCCACGGTGAGGAAGCCCACCAGCACGGGGACGAGCCCCGACGTGCCGAGGAAGCGCGCCTCCATCACCTGCTGCGTGTACAACCCCAGCGGGACGAGCACGCCCGCGGCGGCGGCGCTCGCGGCCACGGAGGAGGGTCTGCCCGCCTCCTCGCGCCCGTTGCCCAGCCATGCCACCAGCGCCGCGGCGACGGCGGCCGCGAGGCTCTGGGGGAGCGGGTCCGGCAGGTCGAGGAAGAAGGGCAGGGCGGGCAGCACCGTCAGCGCCGCGCGCAGGCCCACCGCATGGCGCAAGGACGTCTTCGCGCCCGCCAGCGCCGCGGCCACCACCGCGAAGTAGCCCGGCTCCAGCGGGAAGAACAACTTCTGGGTGATGGCCCCGAGCACGCCCATGCAGGCCGCGCCCCCCAGCGCGCGGAGCGTGCGCGACTCGAACTCCTCGCGGTGGAGGAACTGCACGGAGAGGGCCATCGGTACACCGTCCTAGTACGAGTTGCTCTGGCCGAAGTTCTTCATCGTCTTCCGGTAGAGGTGCCGGGTCTCCCGGCGGACCTCTTCCTCGCCGGACGCGCGTTCATAGGCTGCCTCTGTCTGGTCCAGCTCCGCAAGCTCCCCCGAGAGCGCCGAGGCCGACGCGCCGAAAAGCTTCCGCGCGTTGTCCAGGAACCCACGGGCCGCCACCCGGTTGCCGCGCTTCATCTCCTCCGCCGCCGCCAGCATCTGCTGGGTACCCAACGCCCGTGTCGCATGGACGCGCACGTCCTTGTCCAGGTTGGCCCGCATGAGCGCGGCGTCGCCCGTGGCCCGCGCGGTGAGCCGCAGCGCCGTCTCGGCGGGCCCGTCCCGGGACACGTCCACGTAGCGCACCCGGGCGTCCAGCATCGGCAGCTCCTGCCCCTCGGGCGCATTCGCCTTCAGCGTCAGCTTCGCCACCACGCGCACGGACTGGTCTCCGGCCAGGTCGTACAGCGGCACCTTCACCGTGTTGCCCTCGCGGGTGGAGGGCACGCCCATGACCTCCACGGCCTGGACGGCGTCGGACAGCACCAGCTCCAGCTCCACGCGCCGGGCCACGGTGCCGGCGGCCTGGTCCAGCTCTCGGGAGAACACCTCCGCCAGCCGTGCCGAGTCGTCGATGAAGCCGGAGAAGCCGCCGCCCTGCTCGGCCATGCCGCGCATCAGCGACTCCTGGAAGTCCTGGCCCACGCCCAGCGCGCTCACGGTGATGCCCTCGTCGCGCAGGGAGCGCGCCAGCCGGAGCAGGTCCGCCTCCAGCACCATGCCCATGGTGGGCTGGCCGTCGCTCAGGAGGATGGCGCGGCTGACGCGGTACTCCCGCAGGTGGGGCCGCAGGGCCCTGGCCGCCTCGGTGAGGCCGCCGCTGAGGTGGGTGGAGCCCTCGTCGCGCAGGTTGTTGATGGCCAGGAGCAGCTCGGCGCGCACCGCCTCCGTCACCTGCCGGCTGGGCAGCACGTTGACGTCGGTGCCGTAGTCGATGAAGGCGAGCCGGTCCTCGGGCGTGAGGCGGTGCACCAGCTCCAGGGCGGCGCGCTTCGCGTCGGCCAGCTTCTTGCCGGCCATGGAGCCCGAGCGGTCCAGCACCAGGGCCAGGTTGACGGGGACGCGGTGGCCGGCCTCGGGCGGGCGGGCCTTCAGCTCCAGCCAGGCGAAGGCCTCGCTGGGGCCCGTCAGCACGTACGCGCCGGACAGCTTGCCGGACAGGGTGAGCGCGCCGTCCGCGGGCGAGGAGGTGACGAGCGGCAGCGTCACCGTGGCGGGCGGCTCGTCCGTGCGCGCCACCGTGTGGCTGGTGTCCGTGACGGGCGGGGGCGGCGGCGGTGGGGGCTTGCCCACCACGAGCGCGGCCAGGGCGAGCAGTCCGGCGGCGGACACCAGCAACAGGGTGCGGTTCATTCAGGGCCTCGGGGAGTGGGGCGAAGTGCCAGGCGCACGTTCGCCCGGCCGCCCGCCCGCGCGCATCGGTCAGCGGGAGGAGGGTCCTCCGGATGACCGATGCCTCCGCGCCCGCTCAGGTGCTCCCGGTGGCGAGCGCCACGGGCTGCCGCCGCCGCACCAGCTCCTCCACCACGGTGCGCACGCGGCCCTCGTCGAAGGGCTTCTCCAGGAGGAGGTTGGGGATGCTGGCCAGGAACTCGCGCGCGCCGGTGGTGAAGGCGCCGCCCGAGACGAATACGAAGCGCCGCTCCAGCCCCGAGTGCTCGCGCCGCACCGCCTCGTACACGTCCCGGCCCGTCAGGTCCGGCATCATCACGTCGCAGAGGACGGCATCCGGCTCCGGCCCCACCTCGAGCAGCTCCAGCGCCTGGCGCCCGCTGCTGGCCACCTCCACCTCGTGCTCGCGGAGGATTCGCTGCAGCACGCGCCCCACCGCCGGCTCGTCGTCCACCACCAGCACGCGGCCGCGCGGCGCGCTCTTCGAGGACTTCGGCTCCAGCGGCACCGGCACCACGCGCTTCTCCGGCTCCGGGGTGGGCAGCACCACCCGGAAGCTGGTGCCCCGGCCGGGCTCGCTCTCCACGGTGATGTCGCCGCCCAGTCCGCTGATGATGCTGTGGCAGATGGACAGGCCCAGCCCCGTGCCCACGCCCACCGGCTTGGTGGTGAAGAACGGGTCGAAGATGCGGTCGATGACCTCGCGCGGGATTCCCACGCCGGTGTCCTGCACCTCCACCACCACGCGCCCTTGCCCGTCCCGCCGCGTGACGAGCCGGACTTCATGCCGGTGCGCCGCGCCCTCCGGAATGGCCTGCGCCGCGTTCACCACGAGGTTGAGGAACACCTGGCTCAGCTTCCCCTCGTTGGCCATGACGGGGGGGATTTCGCCGTAGTCCCGCCGCAGCTGCGCGCGGTGGCGGATTTCGTTGGCGGCCATCATCGCCACCGAGTCCAGCACCGAGTGCATGTCCAGCGGCGTCACGCGCTCCTCGTCCGGCCGGGAGAACGTCTTGAGCTGGCGGACAATCTGCCGCACGCGCTCGGCGCCCTCGCAGGCCTCGTGGAGCACCTCCTTCCACTCCTCCAGGTCGGCGTCGCCCTTCATCAGCCGCGCCTGGAACGCCGCCGCGCCGTCCCCCGGCGGCAGGTGGTGGCGGAACTCCTCCGACAGGAAGCCCAGGTTGGAGAGGACGAAGGCCAGCGGGTTGTTGATTTCGTGGGCGATGCCCGCCGCCAGCGTGCCCACCGAGGCCAGCCGGTCCGCCAGCGTCAGCCGCGCCTGCAGCTGGCGCTGCTCCGTCACGTCGCGGGCGATGGACACCACCGCCGGCTGCCCGTCGAAGCGCAGGGGCAGCGACACCACCTCCGCCACGCGCGTGCGCCCGTCGTGCCGCACCAGCCGCCGCTCTCCGGTGAGCGCCCCTTCCCGCGTGCCCCCGGGGCCGCGCATGTCCTTGACGAACTCGTTGAAGCTCCGCCCCACGAGCTGCTCCGCGCTCTCCGCGCCCAGCGTGGAGACGAGCGCCGCGTTGGCGTAGACGATGCGGCCGTCCCGCTCAATCGCCGCCGCATCCGGCACGCCCTCCAGCAGCGCGCGGAAGCTGGCCTCGGACAGCTTGAGCGCCTCCTCCGCCTCGCGGCGCACGGTGATGTCGCGCGCCAGGCCCTCCACCGCCACCACGCGCCCGGAGGCGTCCATCACCGGCGCCACCACGTGCTCCAGCCACAGCGTGCGCCCGTCCGGGTGGAGGAAGCGCACCACCACCGGCGCGCCCTGGACGGGCTGCGGCGCCTCCAGGAGCTGCTCCAGCAGCGCCCGGTCCTCGGGGTGCACGCGCTGGTACCAGAGCCCCGGGTCCGCGTAGTGCTCCACCGGGCCGAAGCCCAGCTTGGCGTGCGCCACGCGGCTCACGTACGCGAAGCCGCGCGGCGGCTCGCGGCGGTAGAGGTACAGCACGTCCGACGCGTTCTCCGCCAGCTGGCGGAAGCGCCGCTCGCGCTCGCGCAGCGCCCGCTCCGACTCGCGCCGCTCCAGCGTCACCGCGATGGCGCCCGCCGCCGCCGACAGCAGGTCCACCTCCAGCCGGTCCCACGCCCGCGCCTCCGCGACGTTGTCGAAGCCGATGAAGCCCGCCAGCACGCCCTGCACCCGCAGTGGCAGCACCAGGATGGAGAGGATGCCCTGCGGCTCCAGCAGCGCGCGCTCCACGTCCGGGAAGTCCTTCACCAGCCCCTCGATGACGTCCCCCCGCGACAGCGTCTCCGTCCAGCGCGAGAGGATGGGGTCCATGGGCAGGTTCTGCAGGTCCGGGTTGTCGATTTCGGGCTTCACCCCGGGCGCGCACCACTCGGCGCGCTGGCTGCTCAGCGGCGCCCCGTCCTCCCCGTGGTGCATCTCGAACACGTACACCCGGCTGGCGCCAGACGCCTGTCCCAGCGTCGACAGCACGGGCCCGTACAGGTCTCCTCCCTCCGGCGTCGCCAGCAGCCGCTGCTGCATCTCCACCAGCGCGGTGAGGTAGCGCTCGCGCCGCGCCAGCGCGCTGTCCGCGGCCTTGCGCTCGGTGACGTCGTTCAAGGTCCCCGACGTGCCCAGCACGTTGCCGGCCTCGTCCAGCATCAGCCGCGCGAACACCTCCACCCAGCGGAAGCCGCCGTCGCGCCGGAGGTAGCGCACCTCCTTGCGCGTGTACTCCACCTTCCCTTCCACCAGCGGGCCGAACAGCTCCAGCGCTCGCGCCCGGTCTTCCTCGTGGAGGAACTCCAGGAAGGGACGCCCGAGCACTTCCTCCACCGTGAAGCCCGTCAGCTCCACCCAGGCCGGATTGAGGAACGTCCATGCGCCCTGCGTGTCCGTCTGGAACACCACCTCCCGCAGGTTGTCGATGACCAGCCGGTAGCGGCGATCACTGGGAATCCAGTCCGGACGCGTGTGCGGTGTCTTCATGATGAGGCTCGAGGATGAGAACCGCTGGCCCGGGCGGGGGGCGTCCGGGCGCTTCATAATTTCGTAACGATTCTGGATTTACTGCCTGGCAAGCAAGGGGGCCAGGATGACCCCGCGAAACGTGGGATGGTCACAGCGCCCTTCTGGATGTTGAGGCAGGGTAATAGAAGCCGTCTTCCTTCGGGATGGGCGGGAATGACACCATGGCCGCGTACGGGAAGTTCCCTCATGTCCTCTGGAAGCGCTCAGCTTTCGATGATTCTCCCGGAACCAGAGGCGAGGGCGGAGACCCTCCTGAACGACGCGGTGCTCCGGCTGCTCCTCGAGCAGGCGGGGGACGCCCTCGTCCTGGTGGATGCGACGGAGCGTGTGCTCGCCTTCAACGGTGAAGCCGCGCGCCAGTTCCGCATGTCCCGTCCCGAGCGGATGGAGCGGGGCTGGCTGCCCGGGTGCGCGTGGGTGCGCGCGGAGGATACGTCGCTGTCGCTGGAGGACTCGCCGCTGGCGCGAGGGCTGGCGGGCGAGTGGGTGAGGGAGTCGCGCTGGGGGTTGCGCCGGCCGGACGGGACGGTGGTGGTGCTGCGAGGCTCCGTGGTGCCGCTGGGCGTCCGGGACGGGCGCGCGGCTGGAGCGCTGCTGCGGGCCCGTGAGGAGGCGCCCGTCCGCCTGGATGCCGCGAGCGCCGCCCGGTTGCTGGCGGAGGCCGGGGCGCTGCTGGGCGGGGCGCTGGACGCCGAGGAGCGGATGGAGCCGCTCTTGAGGCTGCTGGTGCCCGCGGTGGCGGATGCGGGGGTGCTCTACCTGGGGCCGCCCGGCGAGGCGGCGCGCGCGGTGGCGGCGGTACACGCCTGGCCGGAGCGGCACGTCCTGCTGGTGGAGTGGCTGCGCCGCCAGCCGGTGGACACGCTGGTGGCGGGGAGCCTGCCGCCGCCGGGCACCAGTGGGACGCGGCGGCTGCGGCTGGCGGAGGTGGACACGGCCTCCGGCGCCGGGGACGACGCGGCGGCGCGGCCCCCTCGGGAGCTGGAGCTGCGCTGCTACCTGGGGGTGCCGCTGGTGGCGCGCGGGCGCGTCATCGGCGCGCTGGCCCTCTTCCGCTCGGACGAGGCGCATGACTTCGGCCTCGACGAGGAGCGGCTGGCGGAGGAGCTGGCCCGCCGCACCGCGCTCTCCGTCGACAACGCGCGGCTGCTGCGCGAGGCGCGCGAGGCGGTGCGCCTGCGCGACGAGTTCCTGGGCATCGCCAGCCACGAGCTGAAGACGCCGCTGACGCCGCTGCACCTCAAGGTGCAGCTGTTGCACAAGCAGGTGGAGCTCCTGGCGGCCAACGGCCAGCCGGTGTCCGCGGAGCGCGTCTCGGAGACGCTGGAGGTGGTGCAGCGCCAGGTGCGCAAGCTGACGAGCCTCGTCGACAACCTGCTGGACGTGTCGCGAATCACCGCGGGCCGGCTGAAGCTGGAGCTGGAGGAGATGGACCTGGCCAGCGTGGCGGCGGAAATCCTCTACCGCTTCGCTCCGTCCGCCGCGCAAATCCACTGCTCGCTGGAGCTGCACGCCCCGCTGCCGGTGGTGGGCCGGTGGGACCGGCTGCGGCTGGAGCAGGTGGTGACGAACCTGGTGTCCAACGCGCTGAAGTACGGCGCCGGCAAGCCCGTGTGCGTCACCGTGGAGGCGGAGGGGCGCACCGCGCGCCTCACCGTGAAGGACGGCGGCATCGGCATCTCCGCGGAGGATTTGCCCCGCATCTTCGAGCGCTTCGAGCGCGCGGTGAGCGACAGGCACTACGGCGGCCTGGGCCTGGGGCTCTACATCACCCGCCAGATTGTGGAGGCCTTCGGCGGCACGGTGAGCGCCACCAGCGAGCCGGGCCTCGGCTCCACCTTCGTCCTGGAGCTGCCGCGCGGAGACATCCCCGAGGAGTGGCTGGCCGTCTCCTGACGCGGCTCATGCCGCATGCGCGGACGAGGACGCGGTGGCGGGGCCGGGCGAGGGAACGGGGCTGAGAACCTCGCGGGGCAGCCGCACATGGAAGGAGCTGCCCTGCTGGGAGCCCGGGCTCTCCGCCCAGATGGTGCCGCCGTGGCGCTCCACGATTTCGCGGCAGATGAAGAGGCCCAGCCCCAGTCCGCCGTAGTGGCGCGCCTGGGCATTGGACGCGCGGGCGAAGGGGCGGAACAGTCCGGCCAGGCTCTCCGGGGGGATGCCGATGCCCTGGTCCTTCACGTGGACGACGACGTGGTGGGCCTCCTCCTCCAGGGACACGCGCACGGTGCCGCCCTGCGGGGAGTAGCGCACGGCGTTGCTCACCAGGTTGGTGAGGACCTGGTCCAGCCGGGGCGCGTCCCAGTCGCCCTCCACCGCGTGGCCGGGGGTGTGCAGCTCGAAGGTGATGCCGCTCTCGCCGCGCAGCTCGAAGCGCTCCACCACCTCGTGCAGCAGCGGCACCAGGTCCGCCCGCTGCCGCTCCAGCTCGAAGCGGCCGCCCTGCATGCGGGTGGTGTCCAGCATGTCGTCCACCAGCCGCCCCAGCCGCTCCGTCTGCCGGGCCATGGAGCGCAGCGCCTTGAGCAGCCGCTCGCGCTCCGGGAAGTCGCCGTTCTTCTCCAGCCACTGGAGGGTGATGGCGGCGAAGCCCTTGAGGGGCGTGAGCGGCGTGCGCAGCTCGTGGCTGGCCACGCTGATGAACTGCTCGCGCGCGCGCACGGCCTCCTTCAGCTCCGCCTGTGCGGCGCCGGTGCGCGCCGCCATCTCGTTGAAGCTGCGCGCCAGCTCTCCCAGCTCGTCGTCCTCCTCCACCTCCACGCGCCGCTCCAGGTCTCCGGCGGCCAGCGCGGAGGTGGCCTCGCGCAGCGCGTCCAGGCGGCGGATGACGTCCCGGGCGACGAGCTGCGAGAGGGCCAGGGCCAGCACCACGCCGAACAGCACCAGCCCCACCACCGCGGCGCTCATGCGCGTAATCGCCGCGTAGGCCACCACCAGCTCCTGCGTCACCAGGACGCTCCAGTCGGTGTCCTCGACGGGGGCCTCGGCGGCGAGGATGCGGCGGTCCGCCACGTCGAAGGCCTCCAGGACACCGCTGCCGGGCCGGTCCAGCTCCGCGTGCAGCGCGTCCGGCAGGCGCGCCGCGCCCAGCAGCACGGAGCCGGGGGCCGTGTCGCGCAGCACCATGAGGCCGCGCCGGTCCAGCACCTGCACGCGGAAGCGCCGCGAGGCCGGCGTGGTGGACTCGCTCAGCCGCTCCAGCGACAGCAGCCCCACCAGCATGCCGTGCAGCTCACCGTCGTGCTCGAAGGGCCGCGTCACCGCCACCAGCGGCCGGCCCGGGGGGCGGATGATGGGCGGAGACACCTCCGCTCCGCCGTGGGCGAGCGCCGCGGAGAGGAAGCCCCGGGACAGGTTCCAGCCCTCCATGCCCGGCGAGGTGGCCAGCACCGTGCCGGACGCGTCCACCGCGAGCGCGGCGTCGAAGGCGCGCGCCTGGGCGGCGAGGTTGCGCAGGTACGGCTCCAGCCGGGCCCGCTCTCCCGCGGCGAAGGCGGCGCGGAAGCCGGGGGACTCCAGCATCAAATCCAGCGACTCGCGCGCGTCGTCCAGGTAGCGGCGCAGGAAGTCCGCCTCGCCCGCGGCGGCGCGCTGCGTGTCGTCGCGCACCTGCTGCTCAATCGCGCGCTGGGCGAGGAACGCGGCCAGTCCTCCCAGCGCCAGCAGCGGCACCAGCCCCGCGAAGGCCAGCCCGCGCAGGAGCTTCCAGCCCACGGTGCGCGGGGCGCGCGGGCGCCAGTCCAGGGCCTGCGCCACGCAGGCGAGGGTGAGCACCGCGTAGACGCTGGCGCCCAGCAACGACGCGCCGCGGCCCAGCGCGTACGCCAGCAGGGCGAAGGGCACGGCCAGCACGCCCAGGAGGACGTGCGGCAGCCGCGCGTGCAGCCGGCCCGAGGGCAGCAGCAGCCCCACGCCCGCGAGGGCGAAGATGACGCCCACCAGCGGCCGCAGCGGGTACAGGTGCGCGTACACGGACATCGGGAAGCGCTCCGGCGCCGCGAGCAGGGCCACGCCGAAGGCGGTGCCGGTGAGGGCCGCGAAGGCGCGCAGGATGGGGCGCCGGCGCATGGCGGGCCACGCCTCCAGCATCAGGCCGCCGAAGAGCAGCGGGTAGAGCACGATGCCGGTGAAGCTGCCGGGCAGGACGTTCAGTACCCACCAGTACAGCGCCATGGCCGCGCTCAGCGCCAGGCGCCCGCCCACGTCCAGCCAGCGGGGCGCGTGGGGGTACAGCAGCGCCCCCATCAGGAAGATGCTGCCGGCCAGGTAGGTGAGCCCCATCACGCGCACGTACGGGTAGAGCGGCCGGAAGGACACCATCCGGAACTCGTACGGCACGTACGTCATCAGCAGGCCGAACAGCAGCCCCACCAGGGCGGCGGGCCACGTCAGCGGAAGGGGAAACGGCGAAGCCGGAGCCTCGGTCTGCGGAGAATGGGAAGAATACATCTTCCCGGATTCACGCCCGGCGGGACTACGGGGTTCTACTGTCCCCCGGGCCTTCGTCCGGGGCCTGACATCCCGGGCGCATGGCGAGGGACACGGCGCGTCATGCCACCTCGAGCACCGTCCATTCGCGCACCTCTCCGGCCAGCGTCACCTCCACCACGTCCCCGGCCTTGCGGCCCATGAGGGCACGGCCCACGGGGGAGGCGGGGGTGATGACGGACAGGAAGCCGTCGCCGCCGGGGCCCGTCAACTCGGTGCCGGCGCCCACCGGCAGCACGAAGAAGGTGCGCTCGGCGAAGCCGTCGTCGTCCTCGGTGCTCATGTCGACGATGGCACCCAGGGCCACCGGGCCCTTGCGCGGGAAGCGGGGCATCTCTCCCTGGCCGAAGGCGGCCAGGGCCTGCAACTCCTCCTGCACGCGGCGGGCGCGGGCGGCCTGACCGGTGGCGAGGCTGCCGAACTCCAGCGCCGCGCGGCCGTCCTCCTTCTTCTCCGACTCCGTGGCCAGGCTGCGGGCGGCCTCGCGCGCCTCGGCCTCGGCCCGGTGGGCCAGCCGGTCGGACTGCTGGAGTCGCTCGGCGAGCTGTCTCAGGAGCTCATGCTTGTCGAGTGGCATGGTATCGGCACAGGACTGTAGCGCCCTGTGCCGGCACCTCCAGTTTTCCGCCTGGGGACGGGGTCAGAAGGCCTCGCCCACGTTGAGGTAGAAGCTCATCTGCGTGCCGTAGGCCACGTCGAGCCGGACGTTCACCGGCACGTCGTCGAGCGGAGCGAAGCGCAGCCCCACGCCCCCCGCGGGCTTGATGGCCCTGGCCTCGAGGTCGTCCAGGCCGCGAGCCACCGTCGCGGCCGAGGCGAAGGCCACTCCGCCGAAGCGCCAGAAGAGGGGCGCGCGGTACTCCACCTGCGCGCCCAGGTGCTGCCGCTCCCGGAAGCGTCCCTCGAGGTGGCCCCGGCTCAGCTCCATGCCCCCGAGCCGGCCGGTGTCATAGAACGGCGGCTCGCCCCGGCGGAGCTCCACCAGTCCTTGCAGCGCGAGCACGTGCCGCTGCCCCCACGGAAGCGGCACGTACCGCCGCGCATCGAGCCGCAGCAGGTCGAACGTGTAGTCGGAGCCCCAGTCCCCGCTCGCGCGGCGCAGGTTCAGCCGCCCCAGGAAGCCCGTCGTGGGGTTCAGGGTGTTGTCCCGCGAGTCATAAAGCGCGGTGAGCCCGAACTGGAGCGTCGTCCCTCCGGCGGAGCCCGTCACGGAGCGGACCGCTCCCTCCGGTGCCATGTTCGTGATGCGCGCGCGCTGGTGCCGGAAGGTGGGGCCGACATACAGCCGGGGCGCCACCCGCCACTTCGGGCTCAGCTCCACCTCGAAGTAGACGGGCGTGTAGTCCTCCTCGTCCTCGGCCCGGGTGTACGCGCCCGTTCCGAAGAACACGTCGGGGAACCGCGCCGCGCTGGCCGTCGCGGTGAGGTTGAGCCGGTCATCGAGGAAGTACACGTCCGGCTGGAGCAGCAGGGTGAACTGCCCCCGGATGCTCGCGGCGGCGGCCAGCAGGACCTGGGAGTCCCGGCGGCCACTCCCGCCTGGCGGCTGGTACACGAGGGAGGCCGCGCCACCGAGGAGGAAGCTCGTCTCCGGTTGGTACGCGGGCAGCACGAAGGGAACGAGGCTGAACCGTCCCTCCTCCTGGGCCCGGGCCGGCGTGAGGGCGAGGAGGCAGAGGACGAAGGCGAGGGGGCGCACGGAGGTCATCGCGCGCCTCACACGTTCTCATCGAGCCAGTCGAACAGCCGCTGCTCGGCCAGGGCCATGGAAGCCGCCTGGCAGTGGAGCGGCGCGGCCTCCTCGTGGGTGAAGCGCATCAGGTGCTTCGGCCCCCGGAGCGCGTCGTACAGCTTCTGGGACTGGCCCGGCGACGCGTCCTCGGCGTCACCCTCCATGATGAGGACGGGGCAGCGGATGCGCTCCACGACGGAGGTGTTGTCGAACTCCTCCAGCTTCCGGAACAGCTCGGAGGGCGTCTTCGCGCCATGCTTCCAGTACACGTCCCGCAGCCAGTACCTCGCGGTGGGCCAGCCCTCCGCGAGCTCGAGGATGGCCCGGTCGAACTGCACCGGGTGCGACTTCAGCAGGGACAGCACGCCGGGGAGCCAGCGGTTGAAGTGCCCCGTCATCGCGTCCCACCAGCTCAGGACGCCGGGGTTCGCGATGCACAGGGAGATGCGCGGCTCGAAGGCCGCCGCCCGGGGCGCCAGCGCGCCGCCGAAGGACAGCCCCATCAGCAGGATGCGCTTCGGGTCCACCCCGCTGATGCGCTCCACCGCGTCGACCGCGGGAGACACGGCCTTCTCCCAGTCCGGCCGGAAGGACAGTCCCCGCTCCCGGAGCGAGCGGCCCTGTCCGGGTCCGTGGAGGAGGAGCACGTGGTAGCCCCGCTTGTACGCGCCGTCCCAGACCCACTTCGTCTCCTCCGGCCACGCGTGCAGCCCCTGGTGGAGCAGGAGGACGGGCGCGCTTGGCTTCGCATGGGGTGAGCGGAGGAAGTACGCGGGCAGCGTGGTGCCCTCGTACGGAATGTCGAGCGGCTCCGCCGCGTACCCGAGCAGCGCGTTCGACTTCTCGAAGGTGGTGGCCGCGTTCCGCGTGACTTCCAGCAGCCGCGGGTCCGCGGTGTCCGTGTAGTGCATCGTCGCCGCGCGGTAGTAGTTGGCGGCGCGCGCGTAGGCCGCGCCCGCGCTCAGCCGGTGCCCCTTCGCCTCGACGGTGCTGGCGATGCCGTGGACCCGCTGCGCCGTCTTCAGCCACGCGTCGAACCAGCTCTTCTCGTCGCCGGCCTGGATGCGCTTCGCCGTCTCCAGCGCCTCGCCCACGTCGCTCTGCCCGTGGGTGGCATGGCCCAGGAACCACAGGAGCTGGTTGTCCATCAGCCCGTCGCCCGTGAGGCGCAGGTCGTACCAGGCGTCGCCGCGGGGGTTGATGCCGGGGACCTCCACCGGAGCCGGCACCAGGAACTGGCGAGCCCCTGCCGCCGCCGCCGCTCCACCGGCGAAGAGCCCCATGCCCGCCAGCATGCTTCGCCGGCTCACCCTTCCTGCGCTACTGTCACCCGGGTTGGTCATTGGATTTAATCTCCCGATTCAATCGTTTGATTGAATCAATTGATTGAAACGCGCCCTGGCGTCAAGTGCGCCTCGGGTTTTTACGTCATTTCAAGGGTTTATCGGGATGGAGAGCGAGGACCAGGGCGCGAGGGAGCGCATCCTCCGGGCGACCATCGTCTGCCTCGAGCGGGACGGGGTGGACGCCACGGGCATTCGGGAGATTGCCCGCGAGGCGCAGGTGAATAGCGCGGCCATCAGCTACTACTTCCGGAGCAAGGAGCGGCTGATTGCCCTGGCCATCGAGCAGACGCTGGACCAGGCCTTCGGGCACGTGCTCACGGACTTCGACAAGCTTCGCGCCGAGGGGCTCGGCATCCGCGAGGCGTTCGAGGTCCTCCTCGAGGACCTCCTGGGCAACACCACGCGCTACCCGCGCATCGCGCACGCGCACTTCCGCGAGGTGCTCGTCCAGCAGCGCTATGACGGGGTGGCCATCCAGCGCCTCAATGCCTTTCTCGGCGAGCTCGTGCCGAGGCTCGCCCCGGCGGCGCCGCACCTCACCGAGTACCAACTCCGTCTGGCGTTGACCCAGGTCTGGTCCTCGGTGCTCCTGCTCGGGATGATGCCGCGGCTGTTCGACCAGTTCCTCCTGCTCGACTTCGGGACGCTCGAGACGCGGCGTGCCTGGGCGAAGCAGGCCTCACGGATGCTCTTCCGCGAGGAGACCCGATGAAGGTCTCCGACCCGTCGTTTCCCCGTCCGTCCTGGTGGGAGCTCCTGCTGGGCACCGCGCTCTGCTCGGCGGTCGCGTGGCTCAACGGCTTCCCGCTCGTCTTCTCGGACACCGGCGTATACCTGCTCCACTCCTTCGACTGGGCCGTCCCGCCGGACCGGCCCATCTTCTACAGCCTGTTCCTGAGCCTGTTCCACGGCTTCAAGACCTTGTGGGCTCCGGTGCTCGTCCAGGCGGCCATCGGCGCGTTCCTGGTCAGCCTGGTGCTGATTCGCTTCGGGCTCCGCCGCGCCACGCGGCGGCTGGCGGTCCTGGCCGTGCTGGTCCTGGTGACGGGGCTGTCGCGCTTCGCCGGGCAGTTGATGCCGGACGTGTTCCTCGGCTACTTCGTGCTGTCGTTCTACCTGCTGGCCTGTCACCGCGAGGATTTGTCCCGGGTGGAGCGCGCGCTGCTGGTGGCCATCCTCATGGTGTCCGTGCTGGTGCACAACACGCACCTGGTCCTCTGCGGAGCGATGCTGGTGTCGGTGGGGCTGCTCGCGTGGGGGCTGCGCCGGCGTGGGACGCGGGGAGTGGCCGACCTGCGGCTGCCGGCGCTGGCCTTCGTGGCGGTGCTGGTCATCTGGCCCACCGTCAACAAGCTGCTGTCGGGAAGGGCCTTCTTCTCCCGCTCGGGCCACATCTTCCTCACCGGGCGGCTCATCAACGACGGCATCGTCCAGGAGCTGCTCGCCCGGCGCTGCGGCGTGGAGCACTACGCCCTCTGTGACTACCAGGACGACCTGAAGGGGATGAGCTCGGGCGAGTTCCTGTTCCTGGACCGCCCTTCCTTCATCGGCCTGGGCGGCTGGAACATGCGCTCTCGCCAGGTGAGCAGGATGCTGGTGGACTCGGTGCGCTACCTGCCCGGGATGCACTTCGAGGCGGCGGTGCGCGGCGTGTGGAGCCAGCTCCGCTCCTTCGACCTCGAGGACGGGGTGGAGCGGTACGGGCCGGACCGGTACGCCTTCCGGGCCATCGCGGAGCTGTATCCCGCCGACGCGCCGAGCTACCAGCGCTCGATGCAGGAGACGGACCGGCTGCTGCCACTGCTCGGCCGGCACCGGCCCCTCCACCAGTGGGTGTGCGTGCTCTCGCTGGTGTTGCTGCCGGTGCTGGGGTGGCTCACACTCCGGCGTGGCGGGGAGTGGCGCGCGGCAGTGCTGCCGGTGATGGTCGCGCTCACGCTCGTCTACAACGCGGTCCTGACCTCGTTGCTGTCGGGCGTCTTCCCCCGCTTGCAATCCCGCGCGATGTGGCTGCCGATCCTGGCCTGCGTCGCGCTGGCGCTTCGGCTCTGGGCGAACCGGCGGACCGGGAACGAGGGACGCGGCGAGCAGGCCTCTCGGCTGGGTTTCACGCCCTGAGGCGCGAGCCCGCTCCATGCGCGGGTGTCCCGGCCCGGCATGCATCACGCCGGCCCGGCGCCAGCCCGTCTGTCCGGTCAGCGCGCCGCTGGACTTCGCATCCCGGACATTCATGGTAAAGGTGCGCCCCGTCATGCCTGCCAGCCGTGCTGTCTCCACCTCGGAGCCGGGGGGCTCCGCGCTCGCGGAGCTCGTGTTCGCGCCTCTCGAAGCCCACGTCTTCCTGCGTTACCTGCTTGGAGCCGAGCCTCCGGCGGAAGTGGTGGAGCGCTACCGCGCCGCCAATGAGAAGCTCTTCGCCGAGCCCGCCTCCGCCGCGGACGCGCGGCTGCTCGACTACGTGACTCGGCGTCCGTGGGCGCTGCCCATGCTGGACGCCGCGGCGGCCTTCCGCCGTCCGGACTCGCTGCTGCGCCGCAAGCTGCTGGTGGGCGCGGCCGTGCTGGAGGCGACGCCGGACTTCACCGCGCGCTTCCTGCCCCAGGCCGTGTCCGTGCCCCGGCTGGTGCTGCGCGGAGCGCTGCTCGGCCTGAGCGTGGCCTTCAAGCTGGTGGTGGGGCTCATCCTGCTGAGCATGGTGGAGGCGGGTGGCGATGAGCGCTGAGGTCCTCGTGGTGGGCTCCGGCGCCAGCGGCGTCAACGCGGCCTTCCCCCTCGTGGAGGCGGGCCACCGGGTGACGCTGGTGGACTTCGGCAACACGGACCGCACCTACGCGCCGCTGATTCCCCACCAGCCCTTCACCGAGGTGCGCCAGGGCGATGCCCGGCAGCATCGCTACTTCCTTGGCGACCAGTTCGAGGGCGTGCCCTTCGGCAAGATTCGAGTGGGCGCGCAGCTCACCCCGCCGCGCATGCACATCTCCGCGGACACGGCCCGGTGGATGCCGCTGGACTCGAACACCTTCACCCCCACGGAGAGCCTCGCGGTGGGCGGGCTCGCCGCCGGCTGGGGCGCGGGGGCCTTCCCCTTCGACGCGCACGAGCTGGAGGGACTGCCCTTCACGCACGCCGACCTGGCGCCGCACTACGACACGGTGGCCGAGCGCGTGGGCGTCTCCGGAGACAGGGACGACCTGCTGCCCTTCCTGGGTGACTCCCAGGCGATGCAGCCGCCGCTGGACATCGACAGCAACGCGGAGGCGGTGCTCTCCCGCTACCAGCGCAAGCGCGAGAAGCTCAACGCGGCCGGCTTCTTCATGGGCAAGGCGCGGCTCGCGGTGTGCAGCCGTCCCCACCGGGGCCGCGACGGCCACGCCTACCGCGACATGGAGTTCTGGGCGGACACGGACCGCAGCGTGTACCGGCCCCAGTGGACGCTGGAGGAGCTGAAGCGCTTCCCCAACTTCCGCTACCTCGACCGGCGCTTCGTGCTGTCCTTCTCGGAGCGGGACGGCGGCGGCGTGAGCCTCCTGGCTCGCCACGCGGACACCGGCGCGGACGAGCGGCACGACGCGCACGCGCTGGTGCTCGCCGCGGGCACCCTCGGCACGGCGCGAATCGTCCTGCGCTCGCTCGGGCGCTACGGCGAGCGCGTGCCGCTGGTCTGCAACCCGTACACGTACGTCCCCATGGTCAACCTGGGGATGCTCGGGAAGGCCCCGCGGGACAGGCGCCACAGCCTCACCCAGCTCGAGGTCGTCTACCACCCGAAGGACGGCGTGGGGATGCACGGGCAGCTCTACTCGTACCGCTCGCTGCTGATGTTCAAGCTCCTCAAGGAGGCGCCGCTGCCGCTGCGTGAGGGCGTGCAGGTGATGCAGCTCCTGATGCCGCTGGTGAACATCCTCGGCATCCACCACGAGGACAGCCCGGGGCCGGGCAAGAGCGTGGCCCTGCACCGTGGGGCGGACGGCGCGCCGGACCGGCTGGAGGTCCGCTACGAGCCGGCCGCCGAGGAGGAGCGCGCGCAGTCCGACGGCGAGCGCGCGCTGCTGCGCCACTTCCTCGGGCTGGGCTGCGTGCCGCTCAAGCGCATCCGCCCCGGCCACGGCTCCAGCATCCACTACGCGGGCACCTTCCCCATGCGCGAGGGCGGCGGCCCGCTCACGGTGGACGGGGACTGCCGCCTGCACGGCACGCGCAACGTCTACCTCGCGGACGGCTCGGTGTTCCCGAAGCTGCCCTCGAAGGGGCTCACCTTCACCATGATGGCCAATGCCGACCGCGTGGGCACCCGCCTCGCTCGCCGGCTCCAGGGAGGGCACGTCTGATGACCGCATCCACCGGACGCACCGTCGCCGTCAGCGGCGCCAACGGACTGCTCGGGCGCGCGCTGTGTGAGCACCTCGCCCGCGAGGGCTTCCAGGTGCGCGCGCTCGTGCGGGACACCGCCGCCTATCCATGGAAGCAGCCCGGCATCGAGCGCTTCCGCCTGTCGCTGCCGGGAGAGCTGGACCCGGCGGCGCTGAAGGGGGCGGACGTCGTCATCCACGCTGCCTACATGACGCGCTTCACCAACCTGGCGGAGGCCCAGCGGGTGAACGAGGAGGGGACGCGGCAGCTCCTGCGCGCCTCGCGCGAGGCCGGCGTGCCGCGTTTCATCTTCATCTCCAGCACCTCGGCGCACGCGGAGGCGGAGTCCTATTACGGGCGCAGCAAGTACGGGCTGGAGCGCGAGCTGGACCCGGCGAGGGACCTCGCGCTCCGTCCCGGCCTCATCATCGGAGACTCGGGCCTCTTCGAGCGCATGCGCTCCACCATCCGCAAGCTGCCGGTGGTGCCCGTCTTCGGCGGCGGCCGTCAGGTCATCCAGACGGTGCACATCGAGGACCTGGTGCGCGGCATCCAGGTGGCGATTGAGCGCGGCATCACCGGCACGCTCACCGTGGCCGAGCCCGGAGGCGTCACCCTGCGCGAGCTCTTCCTCTCCATGGCCGCGCAGCTGGGGCGCCGCCGCTTCATCCTGCCGCTGCCCTACGGGCCGGTGCTCCTGGCGCTGCGGCTGGTGGAGAAGCTGCGGCTGCCGCTGCCGGTGTCCTCGGAGAACCTGCTCGGCATGCGCGCGCTGCGCCATGTGCCCTCGGAAGCGGACCTCGCCCGGCTGGGGCTGCGCGCGCGCAGCGCCGCGGAGAGCCTCGCCAACCTTCCTCCCTGAGCGGAGACCTTCATGACGCCTTCCGTTCCGTCCCACCCGCGTCTGCCGTGGTGGGAGTTGGCGCTCGGCACCCTGCTGTGCATGGTGGTGCCCTACATCAATGGGTATCCGCTCATCTTCGGAGACACGGCCGCGTACCTGGTCTCGGCGAATGAGATGGTCGTGCTGCATGACCGGCCCATCTTCTACGGCCTGTTCCTGCGGCTCTTCATTCCCTTCGGAAGCCTGTGGGTTCCGGCTCTCGCGCAGGCCGCCATGGGCGCGTTCCTGGTGCTGTTGCTGCTCTCGCGCATGGGCCTGGGCCGGAGCGGCTCGCGGCTGACGGTGCTGGCCGTGCTGGTAGTGACCACCGGCCTGTCGCGCTTCGCCGGGCAGCTGGTCGCGGACGTGTTCCTCTCCTACCTCGTGGTCAGTTTCTACCTGCTGGCCTGCCACGGCTCGAGCCTGGCCAAGGGCGAGCGCGCCGTGCTGGTGGGCATCTTCATGGTGTCGGTGATGGTGCACAACTCGCACCTGGCCATCGCGCTGGGGCTGCTGGTGTCGGTGGGGCTCATCGCCTGGGGGCTCCGGCGGCGAGGGTGCCGGGGGCTTCTGCACCTGGGCGTGCCGGCGCTGGCGCTCGGGGCGGTGCTGGTGCTCTGGCCCACGATGTACAAGCTGCTGACCGGCGCGGCCTACTTTTCCCGCGCGGGCCACATCTTCATCACCGCGCGGCTCATCAAGGAGGGCATCATCCAGGAGTTGCTCGCGCGGCGCTGTGGCGTGGAGCACTACGTCCTGTGTGACCACCAGGAGGAGCTGCGGGGGATGCACTCGGACACCTTCCTCTTCGAGGGGCCGCCCGCCTTCCACGCGGTGGGCGGCTATGCGAAGTCGGAAGAGTCCATGCGCATGGTGAAGGACTCCGTGCGCTACCTGCCCTGGCTGCACCTGAAGAAGGCGGTGCGCAACGTGGGGCGGCAACTGGACTCCTATGACCTGGGGGATGGGCTGGGCGCCTACTCCCGCTCGAACCGGATTCTTCAAATCATCCCCGAGCAGTACCCGCGGGAGGTGTTCGCCTTCGAGCACTCGCTGCAGCAGATGAATCGGCTGGAGGAGTTCTTCAAGCAGCATCGGCCGCTCAACCGCACGCTGGGCATGCTCTCGCTGGTGCTGCTGCCAGTGCTGGCGGTGCTCGCCTACCGGCGCCGGCTGGACGGGCGCACGGTGCTCCTGGCGGTGATGGTGGCCCTGACGCTGCTGGGCAACGCGATGGTGACAGCGCTGCTGTCGGGCGTCTACCACCGTTACCAGGCCCGGGTGATGTGGCTGCCCGTGCTGGCCTGTATCGTCATGGCGTACCAGCTCTGGGGGGCCCGGCGCGCGGCGCGCGGTGGCGGCGAGGTGCCCGCGCCCGTGTCGCTGCCGCCAGCGAACGAGGCCCCCGCCCGCGCCAGCGTGGCGAGCTGAAGCGGCGCGGGGCCGGCTGGCGGCCCCACTCCCGCAACGAAGAAGCCCCGCGCTCCAGAAGGGGACGCGGGGCTTCTTCTGGTGGGCCCCTCTCCAGAGGGGGCCCTGCTCAGGCCTGGGCCTGGCGCGGCTGGCTGTGCGTCTTGAGGACGGCGAGGAGGAAGGAGAACAGCGCCACCTCCGCCCCCGCGCCCATCAGCAACATGCCCAGCACGCTGCGGCGCGGCTCCATCAGCACGCGCATGTCGTTGTGCAGCCAGATGCCGACCACCACCGCCTCGAGCACCAGGCCCGCGAGCAGCAACGCGCCGCCCACCGCCAGCCCGCGTCCGAAGGTGAGCCAGTTGGCGAGCGCGGAGGCGAAGCGCCCGGGGCGGATGATGACGCCTCCCACCAGGCTGCGCGCCAGCAACGCGCCCAGCACGCCCTGCATGCCCATGAGGACGAGGGTGCCGCCGAAGAACAGGTAGTGGAAGTCGAACGACTGGCCGAGGATGACCACCGGCCCGAAGGACACGGGCACCACGAAGAGCAGGCCGAGCAGCAGCGCCGCCATCCCGGGGCGGAACAGGAGCTGGTCGGGCGCGTGCAGCAGCATGAACTTCAGGTGCCGCCACCCGTCGCGCCAGCGGCGCAGGTGGGGCGGGCGGCCCCGGCGGTCCGGGTACAGCGTGACGGGCACCTCCTGGATGTCCAGGTCGTGCAGCGCCGCCTTGATGACCATCTCCGACGCGAACTCCATGCCCTCGCTCTCGAGCTGCAGCCGGTCGAACGCCTCTCGCGTCAGCCCGCGCATGCCGCAGTTGACGTCGCGGATGCGGGTGCTGAAGAGCCGGTTGAGCACGAAGGTGAGCACGGGCGTGCCGACGTAGCGGTTCAGCAGCGGGTTGGCGCCCGGCATGATTTTGCCCGGCCCCAGCCGGGTGCCCATCACGAACTCCGCGCCGTTGCGCATCCGCTCGACGAAGGGGCCAATCTCCTCGAAGTTATAGGTGTCGTCCGCGTCGCCCATGATGAGCCAGCGGCCCCTGGCCCCCGCCATGCCGAAGCGCAGCGCGTTGCCGTAGCCCCGCTGCGGCACGTGCACCACCCGCGCCCCGAGCGACTGGGCCAGCTCCACCGAGCCGTCATTGGAACCGTTGTCCGCGACCACGACCTCGCCGCGGAGGCCCAGCCGCTGGAAGCTCGCGAGTGCCTTTTCGATGCAGGCCCCGAGCGTGCGGACCTCGTTGAGACAGGGAATGACGACCGACACTTCCATCGAGTCGTCCGGCTGCTGGGGCTGGGACGAATCAGGCGCGAGCATGAGCGCGGAAGAGGGCAAGGGAATGCACCGGGTTGGGAGGGCCGCGGCCTCTTACCATGGGAAAAATGGTTGGGGATAGGAGGCGGCCCCCAAAGGCAGGCGCCCGGGTGGGCCCTTGCCTCCCGGCATTCATTCCACGGCTTCCCGTCCCCTCGTCTCGTCTGGAAAGTCACCACATCCCTGGAAGATGCACGCTTCCGCCGGGGCGGCTCGCCGGAGGATGAAAGGTATGACTCCCCAGGAACTCTCACAGAAGGCCCGGCAGCTCGTCGCGGAAGGCGCGGTGCCGCTGGACGTGAGCTACTGGTAGTCCGGGCCGGCTGACGCCAGGGGCGCGGGACGCGTGACACGGGCGCCCGCTTGAAGCAGGGTGCGCGCGCCCGTCATGAACCGCACCGCTGGCTTCCTCTTCGTGGCCCTGTCCGGGGCGTGCTTCGGCGCGCTCGGCTTCTTCGGACGTCTCGCCTACGACGCGGGCGCGGACGTGGCCTCGCTGCTCTTCCTGCGCTTCGGCCTCGCCGGTGGGGTGCTGGCCTGTGTCATGGCGGTGCGCCGCCAGCGGCTGCCGGGCTGGAAGGTGTCGCTGGGCCTGGTGCTGCTGGGTGGCTTCTACGTGGGTGAAGCGGGCTCCTACTTCGCCGCCCTCCGCCACATCCCCGCGGGGCTGGCCGCGCTGCTGCTGTACTCCTTCCCGGCGCTGGTGGCGCTCCTCCAGGTCTTCGTCTTCCGCGAGCGGCTGGGCCGGGTGCGGTGGCTGGCCGTGGCGCTGGCGCTGGGGGGCACGGCGCTGACGGTGGACCTGGCGGCGGGAGGGGTGAAGCCGGTGGGCCTCCTGCTGGGCCTGCTGTCGGCGCTCCTGTACGCCGTCTACGTCGTCATCAGCTCGCGGGTGGCGGGCGCGGCGGGGCCCCTGGCCTCCAGCACCCTCATCCTCTGCGCCGCCGCCGTCACGCTGGGCATCGGCGTGGCGGTGAAGGGCCCGGCCTTCCCCACCACCGCCACCGGCTGGGGGGCGGTGCTCGCCCTGGCGCTGGTGTGCACCGTGGCCGCGGTGCTCCTCTTCTTCATGGGCATGGTGCGCATCGGCCCGGTGAACACGTCGCTGGTGTCCACCATGGAGCCACTGACGGCGGTGGTGATTGGCGCGCTCTTCATGGGAGAGCGGCTCAGCGCCCGGCAGATGCTGGGCGGCCTCCTCATCCTCACCGCCGCGGTGATGCTGGCGCGGGCCGGTGCGCCCCCCTCATCCGAGGCTCCCTCGCGGGACGCTCAGCCCGCGGGGCCGGGGTAGAGGCCGGCACGGGGCGGGGACCCACCTGGAGCCTCCCGCGCCGGGCCCGCGCGTCAGGCTACTTCGACACCGACTTCAGGAAGCGCTGCACTTCGTGCACGAAGCGGTGCGGCACTTCCGCGTGGGGCGCGTGGCCGGTGCCCGGGTAGAGGACGAAGGTGGCGCCGGGAATGGCATCCACCAGCGCCTGCTGCTGCTCGACGGGGAAGAAGCCGTCCGAGTCACCGCCCACCACCAGCACGGGCACGTCAATCTCGCCCAGCCGCGCCGAGTGGTCCTCCGCGATGAGGCCGTCGAGCGTGGCCTGCCACACGCTGGCGGGCAGCTTCAGGCTCTCCGAGACGAGCGTGTCGATGTACGAGGGCGGCACGGGCCGCAGGAAGGTGCTCGTCTGGAACTCGCGGACGAAGTCCGGGTCCACCGTGCCCACCTGCGTGTCGACGATGGACTTCAGGAACAGGGCCACCTCGTTGCCCGCGACGGTGGGGGCCGAGCCCACGAGCACCAGCGCCCGCACGCGGCCCGGGTAGTCGAGCGCCACCTGCTGCGAGATGAAGCTGCCCATGGAGTGGCCGACGAGGATGGCCTGCTCCTCGCCCATGGCATCCAGGAAGGCCACCACGTCCGCGGCGAAGTCCTGCTGCGTGTAGCAGCACCCGGGACGGGACGAGTCACCGTGGCCGCGCTGGTCCAGCGCGTAGATGTGGAAGTTGCGCGGGAAGATGGGCAGGTTCAAATCCCACGTGTGGTGCGAGTCCGTGTAGCCGTGGAGGAACACCACGACGGGGCCGTTCCTCGCGCCCTGCTCCACGTAGCGGAGCGTCACGCCGGTGCTCAGGGTGATGGAGCGCTCGCGGGGCGCGGCGGACAGCTCCTGCGTGTCCGTGCGCGCGTCGACCTGCTGCGCCTGTCCGGCCGTGGTGGAGGTGTCGGGCTCCGGTGCGGGGCCACAGGCGGCGAGGACGGGAAGTGCGAGCAGGGCGGCGAGGAGCTTTCTCATGCGTTGATGCCTCGGACGTTCGCGGCGGGAGAGTCCGCCGCTGTACGAGTCATCATACGCCTACCTCTGACATTGCCCGATGGAGAGTAACTCGCGGGGTTGTCAGGAATTCTTGTCCGCCCCGTGAGGCCGGCCTGACCAGCGTGAGGTGGGTGTGACCCGCTGGTGGGCTGGAGCGGATGGAGGCCGGAGGCTCATCGGCGCCGCGACGGCGGCCCGGAGTCCTCCGCCCGCGCCCGCATCTGCGCCTTCACCTCGGGCGGGAAGTCGTTCCAGTGCGTGTTCGTGAGCGCGCCGTGCAGGGCATAGAGGGCCACGGCCGACACGTCTTTCGGAAACGCGGCCTTGAGGCGGCGGTATGCCTCGGTGGCACCCACCGCGCGCAGCATGGCCTCGTCGGTGATGCCCACGGCGTGGAGTCGCTCGGAGGTGCGCTCGCCAAGGTTCAACAGCCGGGCCGTGGAGCCCGCGGCGGAAGTGTCGGCCTTCGCCGGACCGGGCGCGCTCCGCTTCTTCTTCGGAGTCGGAGCCGTCACGGCGGGAGTCTTCGTGCGCGAGGAGCGGGACGAGGGCATGGGCTCGGAACGCCCGTTCTACTCCAAGCCGGGCGCCCGGCCCCTCCCTTCCCGGGAGCATCCGCGCCGCGCCTGTAACCTTTTTCCGCCCTCTTTCGTGGAGCCGCTGAACGCCCGGAACTTTCCCGGGCCAACAGCGGGAGGAAGGACATGCAGGCGACCCGGGTGGCGGTAGTGGGAGGCGGGCTGGGCGGACTGGCGGCGGCGGTGTTGCTCGCGCGCGGGGGCTGCGCGGTGACGGTGTACGAGCGCGCGAAGCACTTCGGAGGCCGGGCCTGGACGACGGAGGTGGAGGGCTTCCGCTTCAACCTCGGCCCCCACGCGCTGTACCGGGGCGGGGCGGCGCTGCGGGTGCTCACCCGCCTGGGGGTGAAGCCCACGGGTGGCATCCCCGGCCAGACGGGCACCTTCGCCCTGCGCGGAGGCCGGCTGCACACGCTGCCTCGCGGGCCCGTGTCCCTGATGACGACGGACCTGCTCACGCTCGCCGGGAAGCTGGAGTTGGCACGCCTGCTGGCGGGCATCGGCCGCATCGACACGCACGCGCTGGCGGGCATGTCGATGCGCGAGTGGCTGGACACGCGCCTGTCCCGCGACGACGCCCGGGCGCTCGTCGGCGCGCTGACGCGGGTGTCGTCCTACTGCGCGGACCACGACGCGCTGAGCGCGGAGGTGGCGGTGTCGCAAATCCAGATGGCGCTCGCCGACAACGTCCTCTACGTGGACGGCGGCTGGAGCACGCTGGTGGACGCGCTGGCGTCCCGGGCGCGCGAGGCCGGTGTCCGGCTGGAGACCTCCGTGCGAGTCGAGGCGGTGGGCCTCGCTGGCCACGGACCGGGTGCGCACGTGGAGGGACTCCGGCTCGCGGACGGCACGGTGCACGCGGCGGACGCGGTGGTGATGTCGGGGAGTCCGGGCGACGTGGCGTCGCTGGTGCCCGGAGACGCGGTGCTCGCGGGGGACGCGGCGGAGGCGGTGCCGGTGAAGGCCGCGACGCTGGAGCTCGGACTGTCCGGTCTGCCAAGGCCGGACGCGTTGTTCGCGCTCGGGGTGGACGGTCCGTGGTACGCGTCCGTGCACTCGGCGTCGGCGCGGCTGGCGCCGGAGGGCTGCGCGATGGTGCATGTGATGAAGTACCTGTCCGGCGCGGATGCCGGCGCGAGCGAGACGGAGCTGGAGGCGGTGATGGACGTGCTGCAACCCGGCTGGCGCATGAACGTGGTCGCCCGGCGCTTCCGGCCCGCGCTGCTGGTGAGCCACCTGCTGCCGAGCGCGAAGAGAGGCGGCCTGTCCGGACGGCCCCCCGTGGAGGTGCCGCACGTGAGCGGCCTGTACCGGGTGGGGGACTGGGTGGGGCAGGAGGGAATGCTCGCGGACGCGTCCTTCGCGAGCGCCGAGTCCGTGGCGCGCTCCCTGCTTCAGGGCCAGCGGGCGGAGCCGCGGCGCGCGGTGGGGGCATAGCGCATGGAAGCGCAGGGGCACGGGGCGGTGGCGGAGGCGGCGCGCGAGCACGAGCGCTTCCTCTGGGGGCTCTGCTACCGGATGACGGGCGTGGCCGCGGACGCGGATGACCTGGTGCAGGAGACGTACGCGCGGGCGCTGGCCTCGCCACCGGAGCGGAAGGAGGCGCTGCGCCCGTGGCTGACGCGGGTGGCGGTGAACCTGGCGAGGGACCACCTGCGCCGCCGCAAGCGGGAGTCCTACGTGGGCCCCTGGCTCCCGTCCCCCGTGGACACGAGCGACACCGAGCCGCCGCCGGGAGTGGAGGCACGGCTGCCGGGAGGGGGCACGACGGAGGGCCGCTACGAATTGCTGGAGAGCGTCTCCTTCGCGTTCCTGCTGGCGCTGGAGGCGCTGGCGCCGAAGCAGCGGGCGGTGCTGCTGCTGCGCGACGTGTTCGACTACTCGGTGCGCGAGGTGGCCGAGGCGCTGAACATGAGCGAGGTCCACGTGAAGGTGGTGCACCACCGCGCCCGCGCGGCGATGGCGGAGTACGACCGCGCGCGCTGCGTTCCCACGCGAGAGCTCCAGGAGCGCACGCGCGCGGCGCTGGAGGGCTTCATGGGCGCGCTGCTATCGGGCGACGTGGCGGCGGCGGAGGCGATGCTGTCCGAGGACGTGCGCGCGCTGACGGACGGTGGCGGCAAGGTGCGCGCGGCGCACGTGCCGGTGGTGGGCGCGCGGCGGGTGCTCACCTTCCTCACGCGGCTGATGGAGATGCGCGGCCCGCCGGCGGCGGTGGAGCTCCAGATGCTCAACGGGCTGCCGGCGCTGGTCATCGTGTACGCGGACGTGAAGGACCCGATGTGGGCCTCGCGCGCGGTGGTGCGGGTGGAGGTGGACGCGGACGGGCGCATCACCCGGCTCCACTCGGTGCTCACGGACCGCAAGCTCACGGGCCTGCGCATGCCCCTCAGTGGGGAGGGCGGCGGGCGATGATGAGCTCGCTCATGCCCTGGAGCCGCTGCACGCGGCGGACCCCCTCGAAGCCGGCCTGCTGGACGAACAGCCAGGTGTCCCGGTTGAGGCGGCACCCGCCCGTCAGCCGCTTCCAGGCGGGCGTGAGCAGGTCCTGCGCGGTGGCCAGCCCGGAAGACGGCGCGCGCACGTGCTCCAGCATGCGCAGCTCGCCACCGGGGCGCAGCACGCGGAACACCTCCGCCAGCCCACGCGCCGGCGCGTCCACGCTGCAGAAGACGAGGCTGGACACCACGGCGTCGAAGGCCGCGTCGGGGAACGGAAGCTCCTCCACGCTGGCGTGAACCAGCTCGGCGTCCGGGCGCCGCCGCCGGGCCCGCTCGAGCGCCTCGGCGTCCACGTCGATGGCGGTGACGGACGTCACGGTGTCCGGGTAGCCCGGCAGCGCCAGGCCGGTGCCGGTGCCCACCTCCAGCACACGGCCGGCCAGCCCACGCACGAGCTTCCTCCGGGCCTCGGTGAGTCCCATCCATCCGAGCGGAGCCATCACCGCGTCGTACGCGAGCGCCTTCATGCCGAACCCTCCTCCACGTGAATGAAGTCACGAAGCCACGGGCCGGAAACGGCTCGGCCCGGAACCCCTGGCGGTGTGCCAGGAACACCGGGCCGATGCTAACGCCAGCGCATGTCGTACCGCCGGGGGGCGAGTGCCCTCCCGGCCGCTCTGGCCGGTGCGCGACTACCGCGCGGCGCCGGCCGGATGGGTGCTGCCCGGGCCCGAGGGCGGCATGGGCGCGGCCCGGGCGGGCACGCGCCGCAGCAGGCCCCACAGCCCGTAGAGCACCAGGGCCAGGCACCCGTACTGCGCGGGGGTGAGGCCGAAGTAGCGCGCGTCCACGTAGGACATGTCCGTGGCGCGCAGGGTGTCGAAGAAGAAGCGGCACGCGGCGTACAGCAGCGCGAGCAGCGGCAGCAGCTTGCCCTTCAGCTTCCCGGCGTTGCGCAGGGCGTACAGCACCCCGCTGATGGCGAAGAGGGCGATGGCGTCGTACATGCCCAGGTCGTGCCGCGCGCCGCCGGGGAAGTTCACCGCGAGGAAGAAGTCCGTCAGCACGCCCGGGTGGTCATGCACGGCGAAGCAGCCCAGGCGGGCCACCGCCCAGCCAGGGGCCACGCCCAGCGCGAACGAGTCCGCGTAGTCGGAGAAGCGCAGCTTGCGTATCCGGAAGAACACCACCGCCGCGAGGATGCCGCCGAGCAGGCCTCCGAAGGACGACAGCCCGTCCCACACCTTCAGAATCTGGAAGGGGCTCTTGGACAGCTCCTCCGGGTGGTAGAAGAACAGGTGCACCCAGTGCCCCACGACGACACCGGCGAGCACGCCCCACATCGCGTAGTCCGCGAGCGGCGTCGGGTCCAGCTTCTCGCGCTCCGCCGCGCGGACGAGCAGGCGAGCGGCCAGCAGGATGCCCAGCGCCACGAAGATGCCGAAGGGCTCGATGGTGAGGGGCCCCAGGTGGATGGAGGGCGGTTTCCAGTAGGGAATCACGGCTTGAAGCTCCAGGACGGGCGAACGTCCCTCCCTTTATCCGGGTGGAGGGACGGTGGCGAACAATTGTAAGGACGCGGACTTTCCCGCCGCCGCCGCGTCCCTCCGACTCCGTGGGTCCGGTGGATGACAACCTCCCTGTGTGCCTCCTGGCACTCTCCTCGTACCCTGGAGGGAATCACTCCCACTTCCGGACGTTCGCGGAAGACCCGGGAGGACCGAATCAGGGGGGCTCACGCGTCTACTACAGGAAATCCTTGGTTTTTTGTCAGGCCCATCCTGTCCAATCGCACTGTGGGCCGGGCCTTCGGAGAACGAGGTGAGGACATGACGCGGCTAGGGGAAAGCCACCACATGCCGGACGCGCCTCGGTGCGCGGGGCCGGCGTGTGTCCCCGCGCGGATGTCGGACTCACCCACCACGGTGGACGCGCCGCCACGGGCGCGGGCCACCCCTGTCGGGGGGACGCCGCCACGAGCGCGCCCCCATGGTCCCCCGCGCGCGCGAGAGGCACCGCGCGCGGCGGGCGCTGAACTGGTGCCGGAGGCCCTCGCCTCACGCATCCGGCGTTGCAAGGTCGTCCAAGGAGCACACCACCCATGAAGTCCTACCTGTTGGTTCCAAAGGAGTCCATCGAGACGGATGCGCGCGTGGGGCCGCGTGGCACGGAGCAGGGCGAGCGCGTGCTGCCGCGCACCACGGCGCTGCGCTTCGCCGTCGCGAACAAGGCCCCCGACACGCTGTCGGCGCTCGGCCTGCGCTCCGCCACGCTGCCCGGCCTGCGTCCGCAGGTGAGCGGGCAGGAAGACCGCCTGCGGGCCGCGAAGGCGAAGAGCGCGAAGCCGGCGAAGGGCGCGAAGGGCAAGCGCATCGACATGAAGGGCGCGGACTCGTCCACCATGCCCATGCCGGGCGCCACGGTGGCGGAGCAGACGGGCGCCGAGCCGGGCAGCTACCGGTTCATGCCGCTCATCGGCGCCACCATGGCCCACTTCTACGAGGACGCCACCGAGAAGCAGGCGCGCGGCGAGCTGGAGCGCGACTTCGAGTTCATCCCCGATGTCGTGCCCCTGTCCTTCCCCGGACCGGTATCCGCCGGACAGACGGGGCCTCGCAACCGCGGCATGTCCTCGCTCGCCGAGCGTGAGTGGCCCGAGGAGTGCGGCGTGCCCCTGGCCCACGCCCAGGGCATCCGCGGCGCGGGTGTCATGCTCGGCATCCTCGACACCGGCGTGGACGCGGACCACCCCGAGCACGCCGCCCGCGTCATCCAGTTCCGTTACGTGTCGCTGTTCCCCAACTCGCCGCACAATCCAGCCCGTGACATCCGCGGCTTCGACCCGGACGGCCACGGCACGCACGTGTGCGGCATCGCCGCGGGCGTGCACCACGGCGTCGCCCCGGAGGTGGACCTCTACGTCGCGTCCGTCATCGAATCGGAGACCATCCGCACCAGCCTCGGCCGCGTCGCCGCCGGCATGGAGTGGCTGCTGCACCAGTTCAGCCGTCCGGAGAACTCCACGCGCCCGGCTGTCGTGAATCTGTCGCTGGGCTTCCCCCTCAACCCGCCGCCCGGAATCTCGGAGGCCGACTACAACCTCAACCTGCGCGCGCTGCAGACCATGATTCGTCGTCTGCTCGACAGCAATGTCCTGCCTGTTGTCGCGGCAGGCAACAGTGGACCCGACACGGTTGGTTATCCAGCCGCCTTTCCGGAATCCCTGGCGGTGGGCGCAGTCGACTTCGAGCGCAACGTGGCCACATTCTCCGCGAGTGGGGCGGTGGGTAGGCGAATCGTCCCCGACGTCATGGGTTACGGGGTAAACGTGTATTCGTCCACTGAGCGCCGCTGCAACAACCAGGCGTTCTACGAGCGAATGAGTGGCACGAGCATGGCGGCGCCTTATGTAGCGGGTATTGCAGCGTTGTACCGTTGCCGTGCCCCCGACTTGACGGCGCTCGAGGTGAGGGATTTGATCCTGGCCAATGCGGTCAAGCTGGCTCGCTCGGGGACACACCGGACGGGCAAGGGCCTGGCCGTGTTCAGGTGACGGCGGTGGGTTGATACCGGGGTCGGCGCCAGATGAGCGCCGGACCCGGGGGAGGATGAGGCCATGAGCAGGAAGAATGGCGGGCCGGGAGACATCTACGCCGAAGGTGCACCCCGGCTGTCCTCGAACGTGCGCTCGCTTCCGGGCGCGGCCGGTTCGGACGTGCAGCCCGAGTGGATTGACGTCACGGTGATGCCCCGTGAGGCACCCGTGTCGCCGCGCGCGCGCACGCCTCCCAGGCCGGTGCCCCGCTCCAGGGCGGAGATACACCAGTCCGGTGTGGCCGAGAGCGCGCGCTTCCACCAGAGCTTCATGCGATGGCTCGAGGAGCGTCATCTCCTGGGCGCCGTGCGCTCGGTGAGCGAGCCGGGCTCGCTGCCCATGCTCCACCTGCGCTGCGCCCCGCGCGTGCTGGACCAATTGCGCCGCGCGCCGGAGTTCGAAGCGGGCACCATGATGCCCCTCGACCTCATCTAGCGGTGGGTGCCCCTCGCCATGCACCCCTGGTCTGGGCCCCCCTCCGAGCGTGAGGAGGGCAGCCCTGGTGGCTTCCGGGGCCACCTTCGGCGGCGCACGTTCGCGCCGCCCGGTTGAAGGGGCCCCGGTTCCGTCGTTCCCGCCACGGTGAACCGACGTCAGGGCCGCTTCTTCCTGATTAGCTTAGAAACTCGGGATTGTCCTGCCAACTGGCCACTGCCGCGCGGTCGGATGTCATGGTTCAGAAACGGACACTCCGCGCGAAAAGGTCTGGATTTGAGTTGAGGCCCCTCGCGCGGAGGCGGGTGGGACTCGTACTTCCGGCGAAATCCGTCCGGGCGCCTCCCACCTGGCCCGACAGTCGCGGGCCAGGAATGGGCTCGACGTGGGAGCGCCTCCCGCACCGGATGGGGCTGTGTGCTCAGGGCAGGTAGACGCGGCGCACGCGGAAGGGCAGGTCCGCGGGGCCCGGCTCGGAGCCGATGAGGACGCCGAGCTGGCCCTCCACCACCCACGCGGTGTCACCGCTGAGGGCGACGGTGGTGGGGCTGTCGAGCCGGTTGGAGAGCGTCTTGGCGGTGGCGCTGTTGCCGGAGATGGCGAGGCGGGTGAGGCGGCCGTTGCCTTCGACCACCACGAACGTGTTGGCGTCGAGCCGCTGGATGCCGTCGGGGGACTGGATGGCGGGCGTCACGGTGAGCGCCACGGGCGCGGCGGCGGCGCCGTTCTCCTGGATGGCGACGCGGAAGAGGGCGCTGTGGGCGTAGTGGGCGACGTAGAGGGCGCCCTGGCCGTCGAAGGCGATGCCATTGAGGGTGAACTCGTTGGGCCCGCCCTTGTAGGCGTCGTTCTCCGACCAGACCTGCAGCTCGGTGCCGTTGGCGGCCAGCCGGTCGATGCGCGAGTTCACGGAGTCGGTGACGTAGAGGTTGCCGCCGGCGTCGAGCGTCAAATCATTGCAGAAGCCGCCACCGGGCAGCGGGTAGGTGCCGCGCTCGGCGCCGGTGGCGAGGTCGAAGGACTTCACGCGCGCGGCGGTGGCGAAGGTGAAGTCGGAGTCGCAGACCCACAGCAGGCCGCGCTGTGCGTCGGCGAGCAGGCCCACGACGTTGCGCAGGCCGGTGGTGACGAAGGCGGTGGGGCGGGTGGCGCCGGGCGTGAAGCGCCACACCTGGCCCGTGGTGAAGGAGCCCACGAAGAGGCTGCCGTCGGGGGTGTGGGTGATGCCCTCGGGGAAGAAGTTGTCGCCGGGGAGCTGCAGCTCGGTGCGGCTGTCGGGCGCGGCCGGGCCCGTGGGCCCTTGGGGACCCTGCGGGCCCTGCCCGCCCTGCTCACCCTGGGCGCCCGCGGGGCCGAGGTCTCCCTCGCAGGCGGAGAGGCTCAGGGTGGCTGCGATGACGATGAGGCTGTGCTTGAGGTGCATGGTTTGGGGGCCTCCTGGAAAAGGGCGCGCACCATACGGACGCGCCCCCGGGAGGGTCCAAATCATGTTCCAAATGACCCCATTGATAGTCTTTATGACGTGTGCCCGCGACGTGCGGGCGGGACACGCCCGCCGCGCTCAAGGCACGTACGCGATGCAATCAATTTCCACGCGCAGGCCCGCGTCCGGAAGCGCGGACACCTGCACGGTGGTGCGCGCGGGCCGGTGTCCGGCGAAGACGCGCTCGTAGACGGCGTTCATCCGGGAGAACTCGTTCATGTCCACGAGGAAGACGCCGCAGCGCAGGACGTGCTGGAGGCTGGAGCCGCCGGCCACGAGGATGCGCTCCAGGTTGCGCAGCACCTGCTCCGTCTGCGCCTCGATGCCCTCGGCCTGCTTGCCGGTGGCCGGGTCGGTGGCGGCCTGTCCGGAGATGAAGAGCAGCCGGTCCAACTGCATGCCGGGAGAGTAGGGACCGGCGGGCTTGGGCAGGTTGGGCGAGACGATGGGCTGGTGCTTCGGCGACGTCATGGGTTTCCTCCTCCTCGAATCAGCGGGTTCGGGAGATAACGAACTGCCGCCCCTGATGCGTGGCGATTCTGGCAGGGGCTGCTCGAAAGCCTCCCGCGTGGTGCCGGCTCCGTGAGGCGTTCGAGGGTGCTCGCTGCCACCGGCGCCGCGCAGTGTGCGCTTCGCTGCACACGCGCGGAGTCGTCCCGCATGGTGCGTCCCCAGGAAAACCGCGCACCTGGCGCTTCGGCCGGGGAGGCATGGAGGTTGCGTTGGGGCCCCTCCATGCAAACGGCGATGAAGTCTCCCATGGTAGCGAGGTATGCGCGGACCCCCGGCGGCATCCCCGGAACGAAGGGGCTGCACTTCGAGCTGTACTCCACCGCCGAGGCACTGCCCGAAGCGGACTGGAACACGGTGGTGGACGCGGGACACGTCTTCCTCCGGCCCGTGTACCTGCGGGCGCTGGAGCGGAGCCGGCCCGAGCGGATGTCATTCTTCTACGCTCTCTTCCGTGACGAGGGCCGCCCGGTGGCGGTGGCGAGCTTCCAGTGCGTGGACTTCGGCATGGACTGCTTCGGGCCCAACCTGCTGCCGGAGGGCGCGGCACCGGGGACGTCCTTCTTCGTGCGCGCCCAGCTCAAGCGCGTCCTGGGCCGCATGAGGGCGCGAGTGCTCATCTGCGGCAACCTCTTCGTGTGTGGACCGCACGGCTTCGCGCACCGGCCGGAAGTCGGCGCGGAGCGCGCCTGGTCCGCGCTGGCGGAAGCGGTGGAGGTCCTCCAGACGCGGGAGCGGGCGACGATGGTGCTGGTGAAGGACCTGTCGCCGGAAGCACTGGAGACCACGCGGGCCCTGGCGCGAGCGGGCCTGGACCGGGTGCAGGTGGAGCCCACCATGGTGCTCACCGTGCGCCCCACGTGGAAGCGCTTCGAGGACTACCTCGGGGACCTCACGACCAGGTACCGCGCGCAGGCCCGGCGCGCGCGGCGCCAGTTCGAGGGCGTGGAGCGGCGGGTGATGAGCGCCGGTGACATCGCCCGCCTCTCGTCCAAGGTGGAGGCGCTCTATGGCGCGGTCCACCAGCGCTCGCGGTTGCGCCCCTCGCGCGTGAGCGCCTCCTACTTCGTCCACCTGAAGGAAGCGCTGGGCGACGCCTTCGACTTCGTGGGCTACTTCGAGGGCGGAGAGCTACGCGCCTTCAACACACGCCTGCGCGCGGGCGACGAGCTGGAGAGCTACTACCTGGGCCTGGACTACGAGCACAACGAGCGGCTGGCGCTCTACTTCAACGCGATGCTGGACGACGTGGAGCACGGCATCCTCACCGGCGCGCACAGGATTCAACTGGGGCGCACCTCGCTGGAGCGCAAGAGCGCCCTGGGCGCGGAGCCGGTGGACCTGAACCTCTTCACCCGCCACCGCGAGCCGCTGCTGTACCCGCTGGCCCGGAGTCTCCTCCCGCTCGTCCAGCCGAAGTGGACGGCCCGCCATCCCTTCCGGGAGCACGCATGAAGCGCCACCTGCCGGCGGTACTCATGGCGTTGGGGCTGGTGGCGACGCTGCTGATGTTGCGTCCGCTCGCGGCGGGGGCGCTGCCCGCGCTCGACGCGGTGCGTGCCTCGGGACTCCAGGGCACGGTGCTCTTCTGTCTGGTGTACAGCGTGGCCACGTTGTTGCTGCTGCCCACCACGCCCTTCACCGTCGTGGCCGGTGTGCTCTACGGCCCATGGGGCGGTGGCGCGCTGCTGATGGTGCTCAGCCTTGGCGTGGACCTGGCGGCCTTCTACCTCGCCCGCTTCGCGCGAGGGCCGTTCGCACGCATGAGTGAGCGCTTCCCGGGGCTGGCCCGGCTCGACGAGGCGCTGGGGGAGGGCGGCTTCGGAGCGGTGTGCCTGCTGCGGCTGTCACCGCTGGCGCCCTACGGCGCGCTCAACTACGCGCTGGGGCTCACGCGTGTGAGTCCGGCCGCGTTCCTCGCGGGCACGGCGGTGGGGAGCCTTCCGGCCACGGTGCTCTTCCTCGTGCTGGGGCACGGCGCGGCGGGCATGGTGGAAGGGGGTGGCGGCTCATTGGGGCTCTGGGCGACGGTGGCCCTCACGGCGCTGAGTGCCGTGGGGCTCACGGCCTGGGCGAGGCGACGGTTGGCAGCGCCCGCGGTGGCGCGGGAGGTGGCGGCATGAAGCCCTGGACTCCCGTGGAGCGTGTGGCGCGCCTTTCACCCGACGCGCTCGCCGCGCGCACCACCCCGGTCATCCTCACCGGGGCCATCAGCGATTGGCCCGCGCTGCGCAAGTGGACGCCCGCGTACTTCCGCGACGTGTGCGGTGCGCAGGCGGTGTGGCTGCATCGCTTCACCCGCCGCAATGCCCTCAAGGCCCCGCTGGGGACGTACGTGGACGGGCTGGAGGGCAGGGGGCCACTGGCGGACGGCGGGCCCGAGCTGTACTTCGCCTACGACGCCTCGGTGCTCGGAGGCTCCGCACGGCTTCGCGAGGACTTCGACTTCCGCCCGCTGTTCCCCTCGGGATGGGGGCTGCCGAAGACGGGGCTGTGGATGGGCCGCCGGGGCGCGCACACGCCGCTGCACTACGACATCGACGCGCTCAACCTCCACGCGGTGCTGCGAGGCCGCAAGCGCTTCATCCTCTTCCCACCCGAGGACTCGGCGCGCCTCCATCCATCCGACGTCTTCGAGTGGACCACCGTCTTCAGCGAGGTGTGCCTCGACCGGCCGGACCTCGTCCGGCACCCGGAGGTGGTGCACGCTCGCGGCCATGAGGCCGTCATCGGCCCGGGCGAGGTGCTGTTGATGCCCCCGGGCTGGTGGCACGACGTGTTGTCCCTGGAGGACTCGCTATCGCTCAACGCGTGGTGGGTGACGCCGGGCCTGTTCGCCGGCCCGAGGCTGTGGCGGGAGAATGCCCGCGCGCTGCTCCACCGGCTGGGCCTCCATGCCCGGGACCGCTGCACGTGCTGCGGGCACGGTGACCTGCGGATTCACCTGGGCTGGGACGAAGCGCCCGGGCAGCGCGAGCACTTCGCCCGCTCGGCCTGAGGCGTGGACACCGCGCCGCCCGAGCACCGTGGCCGGGCGGCGCGAAGGACGGCGCTACTCGGACCAGTACGAGCCGAGGCCGGCGCGGATGAGGTCACAGACGTAGAAGGCGCCGTCTTCCCCGTTGTCGTAGACGGCGCGAGCGAAGAGGCAGCGCGCGTCGTTGGGGCGGGGCGCGTTGTACTGCGCGGCGAGCTGCCGGCAGTAGTTGTCGCCAGCGGTGCCCGGCTCGCACTCCACCGTGCACACGTTCCCGCTCTCCCAGGACGGGTTGTAGACGGGGTACGAGTCGGCGGTGTCCCAGCACAGGCCGCTCGCGCACTGCGAGTCGCTCGAACAGCCCGAGCCAATCGCGCTCAGCGCCTGCTTCTGCTCGGAGACGGTGGGCTCGGCACCTTCGACACCACCACACGCCAGCGTGAACAGGGAGGCCACCACCAGGGACGCCACAACGGGGATTCTCATGAATGACTCCAAGCCAGGGGGAAACAGGGAAGTCACATGTTTCGGTCCGGGACGGCAAGTCCCGAACGTGTGACCAGATGGGGGAGGCACAGGTGCTCCGCTCCACCACCCACTCGCAGGAGTCCCCACGCGAGGGGCCCGGCGCGCCGTCGGGTTTCGTGCAACGGCGTGCGCACCCGGCGTCCGCCGGTATCTCATGGTCGACGCGCGAGCGAACGGTGGCGTTTGACCCAGTCCCGTTCACACGGAGCGTGACAATCCATTGGCGCCCCAGATTTTCACACGAGGGCTGCGATGGACGGGCTTCGAGCGGGAGCAGTGGTGTTCCTGGCATGCGCGGGCATGTTGGGAGCTGGCCCTACATGGGCACAGGCGCCGGAGGAGGAGGGCCCGGAAGGGGTTCTCTCCGAGGAAGCGCTGGAGGCGCTGCTCGACTCGCCCACCGCCCAGCCCGAGAGCGACGCGCTGTCCACGCCGTCCTTCGGGCCCGAGCAGCTCGCGCCGTACTTCGCGGAAGGGGCGCTGGCCAGGGCCAGGGCGCAGTTCGACTGGAGGCGCTACCAGCGCGCGCGGGCGCTGCTCGCGCAGGAGGAGCAGACGCCGCCGGTGCGCTTCCTTCGGGCGCAGAGCGCCCTGCTCGCCAGGGACTTCGCCGTCGCGGCCGAGGAGTTCGCGGCGCTGGCCAACGACTACGTGCCCTTGAAGGACCACTGCCTGCTGAGGGCGGCCCAGGCCAACGAGCGGCTGCGCCGGTGGGAGCTGGCCGCCGGGCAGTACCGGGAGGTGAGCCCGGGCTCGCCCCTCTACCCGGAGGCGCGCTTCAGCCTGTCGCGTGTGCTCCAGCGCCGGGGGGACATCGGCGGAGCGCTGGCCGCGCTCCAGGAGCTCATCGACAGCCGTCAGTCACGCGGGCCGGACGCGCTCCGCATGAAGGCGCTGCTGGCCATCTGCGACCTGGCGCGAGCACAGGGCCAGTACAACGCCGAGCACCGCGCGCTGCTGGAGGTCTGGGCCACCAGCCCGCTGTCGCGCGAGGCGCGGCGTGCCTCCCAGCGGCTCAAGGGGCTGCCGCTGCCCATCAAGTGGAGGGTGCGCCGCGCGGAGGCCCTGGTGGAGTTGCACCGCAACCACGCGGGCATGGAGTTGCTGACCGGAGTGCTGCGCCACGTGGAGCTGCCGGACGAGCTGGCGTGCCGCGCGCATCTCACCTACGGCCGGGCCCTGCGCAAGGAGCGGCAGCACCGCCGGGCCATCCAGGTGCTGGCGCCCATGGTGGAGCAGTGCACCTCGCCGGAGTACCGGCCCCAGGCGCTCTACGTGCTGGGCTACTCGCAGTCGGTGGTGGACCCGAAGGCGGCCATCACCACCTACGCCACGCTCGCGCGTGACTACCCGGAGCACGGCTACGCCGACGACGCGCTCTTCTTCTCGGCGTGGTTCCTCCAGCGCACCGGTGACACGGACGCCGCGATGGCGCGGTACGAGGAGACCGCGCGTCGCTACCCGGCGGGCAACTTCGCCTCCGAGGCGCTCTTCCGCGCCTTCTGGCTCCACACCCGCCGTCAGGAGCCCGAGGCCGCGCTGGCCGCGCTGAAGGCGGTGGAGAAGCTCCCCGAGGCGGCGCGCACGGACGAGGCGCTCTGGCGCGCGAGGTACTGGACCGCGCGTATGCGGGAGGCCGGACCCCAGGCGGTGGAGGCGCTGGACGCCTACGAGCACATCGCCGCCGAGCGCCCGGCCGCGTGGTACGGGATGCTGGCCCGCTCGCGGCTGGCGATGCTCGCCCCGGAGCGGCTCGCCCGTCTGCGTCCGTCCATGGACGGCACGGGGGGCTCCGGCAAGTCGGACGGTGCCGTTGAGATGACGGCAGTGGCCGGAAATCCCGGAGCGCTCACCCGGGTCAACAGCGCGACCGGCAAGCTCAATGGAGCCACCGGTGCCCTCACGGGGACGCTCGTCACGGGCACCACGACAGGCGCGCCCTCCGACACCGCCACGCCGTCCGGCAAGCCGGGCAGCGGCGCCCTCTCGGGGGCCCTCGTCACGGTCTCCACGACGGGGGCTCTCTCCGATGTCGCCGCGCCGTCCGGCAAGCCGGGCGCGCAGGCTGGCGCTGCCGCCGTCGGCAAGCCCACCGCGAACATCGAGCCCGCCGAGCCGGGCGAGTCCGCCGAGGTCTGGCCGCTGCCGCCCGGTCCGCTCCAGAAGGATGCGCGCTTCGCGGCGGGCGTGGAGTTGCTGCGGATGGGGCTGCCCGGCGCGGTGGAGGAGTTCCTCGCGGTGGACACCCGGGCGCTGCCGGAGGCGCCGGCGCGGCTGCTCTACCAGACGGTGCTGCGCACCGGGCGCCGCAAGGCGGCGAGGCAGGTGGCCCGCTCGGCGCTGCGCCAGGAAATCCACGGCCCGCTGAGCATCGAGTCCCGGCCCGTCTGGGAGGCCACGTGGCCGCGCGCCTATCGCAAGCTCATCGAGCGCTACGCGCGGGCCTCCCGCGTGGACCCCGACCTCCTGCAAGGACTCATCCGCGAGGAGAGCCGCTTCAACCCGAGGGCGCGCTCGTCCACTGGAGCACTGGGCCTGGCCCAGCTCATGCCGGCCACCGCGCGGCAGGTGGCGGACTCGCTCGATTTGCCTCCGGTGGGAGAGGCGGCGCTGCTCCAGCCCGCGGACAACGTCCGCCTGGGCGCGGCCTACCTGGGTCAGCTCGTGAAGCACTTCGGGGGCAACGTGGCCTACGCGGTGGCCGCGTACAACGCGGGCCCCCGGGCGGTGGAGCGCTGGAAGCACGCCCTGCCGCAGGCGGAGCTGGACGAGTGGGTGGAGCACATCTCCTTCGAGGAGACGCGCGCGTACGTGAAGAAGGTGCTCGGCAGCTACAGCGCCTACAAGCTGCTCTACGCGAACGAGCCCGCGGTGCTGCGCGACCTCCGCGTGGACGACGTCAGCGTGCGGTGAGGGCGGCCCCCGCGCCGCCCCCACCCGTGGACACGGCCTAGAAGTTGAGGCCGCCGTCCACGTCGATGGTGCGGCCGTTGAAGTAGTCGCACTCGAGGATGAACTTCACGGCGAGCCAGATGTCCTCGGGCAGGCCGATGCGGCCCACCGGAATGTTGGACACCAGGGCGTCACGGGCCTTCTGGTTCATGCCCTGCGTCATCGGCGTCTCAATCATGCCCGGGGCCACCGAGCCCACGCGGACGCCGAAGGGGGCGAACTCGCGCGACCAGGTGACGGTGTTGGCGGCCAGCGCGGCCTTCGCGGACACGTAGTTGGACTGACCGCGGTTGCCGTGCCGGGCAATGGACGACATGTTCACGATGACGCCGGGCTTGCTCTCCTTCTCCACCATCTTCGTCACCACCTCGCGCACCATGAGGGTGGCGCCGGTGAGGTTGACGCCGATGACGGCGTTCCAGTCCGCGGTGGACAGCTTCTTCACCTGGCCGGTGGCCTTGTCCTTCTTCACCAGCAGCGCGTCACGCAGGATGCCCGCGTTGTTGATGAGGCCGTTGAGGCCGCCCATGGCGCCGTGGGCCCAGTCGACGAAGGAGATGATGTCCTCCTCGGAGGACACGTCCAGCTTGCGGCGGTGGATGCCGGCGGGCAGCGCGGCGAGGCGCTCCTCGTTGACGTCGCCCACGGCCACCTGGGCGCCGGCCTCCTGGAGGCGCTGCGCGAAGTGCGCGCCCATGCCCTGGGCGCCGCCGGTGACGATGATCTTGAGGTCCTTGAGCTGCATGTGTCTCTCCGCGAGTTGAGGCGGCGCGAGGCCCCGGGGAGCCGCGCGCCGCCGGAAAAGTGCGCGCAGGCTACGCAACCCGGGCCCCGCTGGCCAGCGGCGAGACACCTGAAACCTGAATCGGTCTTCAACTTCGTAGAAGGAGCCCACCGCGCCGGACGCACTCCCGGCGCGGTACTCCCCGGGCCTACATCGCCGCGGCAATCACGGCGCCCAGGCGGCGCATGCCCTCGGTAATCAGCTCGGGCGGGCGGTTGGAGTAGTTGAGGCGGATGAACTCCGCGCGCGGGTTGTCGGCGAAGAAGGGGCTGCCGGGCACGAAGGCCACCTTCTGCTCGATGGCCCGGGGCAGCAGCGCGTCGCCGCTCAGTCCGGCGGGCAGCTCCACCCAGAGGAACATGCCGCCCTCGGGCGTCGTCCACCGGGTGCCGGCGGGCATGTGGACCTTGAGGGCGTCCAGCATGGCGTTGGCGCGCTGGCCGTAGACGGGGCGCAGGGCGTCCAGGTGGGCGCCGTAGTCGAAGCGGGTGAGCAGCTTCGCCACCGCGCGCTGGGCGAGCGTGGCGGTGTGCAGGTCCGTGGACTGCTTGGCGATGGTGAGGCTGCGCACGAAGTCACGCGGGCCCACCACCCAGGCGAGGCGCAGGCCCGGGGCCAGCGTCTTGGAGAAGGTGCCCAGCGACACCACCACGCCCTCGTCGTCGAAGGCGGCCATGGACGGCAGGTGGCTGCCGGTGAAGCGCAGCTCGCCGTACGGGTCGTCCTCGAGGATGAGGAAGCGGTGCTTCTGGGCCAGCCGCACCAGCTCGCGCCGGCGCTCCAGCGAGAGGGTGGTGCCCTTGGGGTTCTGGAAGTTGGCGACGACGTACAGCAGCTTGGGCCGGTGCGTGGCCAGCAGGCGCTCCAGGTCATCGGTGCGCATGCCCTGGTCGTCGCTGCCCACGGTGAGGAACTTCGCCTCGTAGGCGCCGAACGTCTGCAGGGCCGCCAGGTAGCTGGGGTTCTCCACCACCACCAAATCACCGGGGTCCAGCAGCACCTTGGCGACCAGGTCGATGCCCTGCTGCGAGCCGCTGGTGATGAGCACCTGGTCCGCGTCGGCCACGCGGCCGCGCTGCTGGAGGTGGCCGCAAATCCACTCGCGCAGGGGGGCGAAGCCCTCGGTGGTGCTGTACTGGAGCGCGGCGCGTCCCTCGGTGGCGAACACCTCGGCGTGGGCCTCGGCGATGGCCTCCAGCGGGAAGAGCTCCGGAGCCGGCAGGCCTCCCGCGAAGGAGAGGATGTCGGGCCGCTCGGCGACCTTCAGGATTTCACGCACCGCGGACGTCTTGGTGCGGGCCATCCGCTGGGCCAGCCGCCAGACGGGCGGAGGGGGTAGGGGGGCGCTCATCGCGTCGGCGCTCATGACTCACTCTCCTTTCTGCTGCTCGGGAGGCACGCGGACGTGCGTGTCCTCTTTGATGGACGACAAGACGATGGTGGTCTGCGTGCGGGTGACGCCTGCGATGGTGCGCAGCGTCTCCACGAGGAGCGAGTCGAGCGTCTTCGTGTTCGCCGTCTTGACCTTGAGGATGTACGAGTCCTGGCCGGCCACGCGGTGGCACTCCAGGACGTCCGGCAGCGCGAGCACCTTCTTGGCGAAGCCCTCGAAGTACTTGGGGTGCTCGATGTTCACGCCGATGAACGCGGTGATGTCCTTGCCGAGCTTCGACGCGTCCACCCGCGCCGTGTAGCCGGTGATGACCCCCCGGTCCTCCAGCTTCCGGATGCGCTCGGCCACCGCCGGCTGCGACAGCCCCACCGCGCGCGACAGCTCGAGCTGCGTGGCGCGGCCATCACGCTGCAGCAGGTCGACGAGGCGGAGATCGAGTTCGTCCAGGGGCATGGGGAAGGTTGGACCTTATTTTTATAGGTTCGGCGGCGTTTCGGCAGTTAATTTAAATTTGATGCCCCAAGGATGCAACTGGAGGTTTCCGCCCTTGTTGCTGGGTGCCGGGAGCCCCCGGGCCGATTGCACGGGCGGTGCCGTCACGGGCACGCCGTGAGGGGCGGCCCGGGCGGGGTTTTCAGAGGGAGATGGGAAGGGAATGCGCCACCGCGGGCGCCGGACCTGCCCGGTAGGGCGAAGCCGGTGCCTCACGGTGTGTGCGAGTGGACAGCGGGCGGGCACGCGCCGCTGCCCGCGTCGGGGCACTACTCGGTGGCGGTGCGCGGGAGCTGGCGCACGGTGTGGCCCTGCTTCTGGAGGAGGGCGACGATGCCCTCCGGGCCGATGACGTGGCCGGCGCCCACGACGACGAAGTGGGTGCGCGGCTGGGCGAGCAGGGCGTCCAGGCCGGCGGCCATCTGGACGTTGCGCTCGAAGAAGATGCGCTCGTAGACGGGCCGGTAGGTGGGGTCCTGGGCGCCCTCCAGCAGGAGCGCTGCCATGCCCTCCGCGTCGCCGGCCTTCCAGGCGGCGACGAGCTGCTCGAGGACCTCGCCGGCCTCGCGGGTGCGGCGGAGCTGGTCGCGGAGCATGAGGTCCTGGAGCGCGTCTGGAGTGCCGGCGAGCATGCGGAGCTGGCCCTCGGCGGTCTCCAGCTCGAGGATGTCCTTGCCGGCGCCGCGGGCGCGGGTGAGGAAGGCGCGGTCCACGCCGTGGCCCTGCTGGTAGCCGGCCTTCTGCAGCTCGGTGACGGTGAGGACCATGCTCACGAGCCACGGGCGCAGGGGCTCGAAGTTGGAGACGGGCACACCCATGCGCTCGGTGGCGCGGCTGAGCAGCGTCATTGTCACCGGGTCCAGCCGCTGGGAGAGGCGCTGGCCCTCGGGGAACCTGCCCAGCTCCATGACGAGCTTCTGCATGGCGGCCGGGTCGGCCTTGTCCACGTCCACCTCGACGACGAGCGCGTCGGACTTCGCGAAGGCGGCCTCCATGGACGGGGGCAGGGCCAGCTCGCCCTCGCGGCCCATGTGGATGGAGCCGACGAGGTAGGCGGTGCCGCCGCGCCCGCGCCCGTCCTTCACCTCCCAGAGGAAGGCGTGCCCCGTGTCGGCGGGGGTGTACGGCTTCGCCGGGGCGGGCGTGGAGGCACAGCCGCCGCCGAGCAGCGCGGTGAGGAGCAGGGACGTCAGCAGGGACAGGCGCTTCATGGCGTGCGGTTCCCCCGTGGGTGGAGGCGGCATCGAATCACCGGGCGGGCTGCGGAGTCGAGGCGCTCCGGGGGCGGTTGGGGCGTCAGAGAATCACGCCGTCCAGGGTGTCCAGCACGGCGCGGATGGCTTCTTCCGTGGTGCCGGTGCGCTTCGCGAGCGCGGTGGCGGAGTCCGTCGTGGCCACGGTCTGAGGGGGGGACTGCGTGAGTGCTTCAATCATGAGGCGGGACGTTCCCGGCCACGGCGCGGCGAGCAGCGTGTCCTTGCGGCGGACTGGGTCGAGGAGGGTGAAGCAGGGCCAGGAGGGGAACTTCAGGGTGCTGGCGTCGCAGTCGACGAAGCGGCATGCGTCCAGCCGCGCACCGGTGAAGTCGCAGTCCTCGATGCCACCGCGCTCTGAGGCTTCATCGTACGGCCACTGGCCAAAGTCATTGCCGGTCATTGTCCCCGTGAAGCGACACCCGCTCAGGAGCGCATGGGTCCAGGGGAAGTTCTTCAACTCCTTCCTGATTTCAATCGTGCAGTCGATGATGCGCGGGCGGATGAGGATCAGATTTCTCGCGGCAACGCTCAGGACCAGTGTGCAGTTCCGGAGTGTCAGGTTCGGTCCCAGGAATCCAATGTCTCCACTCTTGATTTCGAGCCGCTCGTTTTCGATTTCGCGGTTCTCGATGTTGAGCTGAGCCATCGTCGCCGCCGCGCGGGTGGAGCGTCAGAGAATCACGCCGTCCAGGGTGTCCAGCACGGCGCGGATGGCATCTTCCGTGGTGCCGTTGCGCTTCGCCATGGCGGGGGCGAAGTACGTCACGGCTGCCGTTTCTGGGGGGGCGTCCGTGAAGGATTCCACGTTGATGCGCATCTCGCCGGGCCACTGGAGGGAGAGCAGTTCGTCCTTGCGGCGGACGGGGTCGAGGATGGTGAAACAGGGCCAGGGGGGGAACTTCAGGGTGCCAGGGTCGCAGCTCAGAAACCGGCACGCGTCCAAGCGGGCTCCGGTGAAGTCACAGTCCTTGATACTCCCGAGCTCAGGATGCTCCGCGTAGGGCCAGCGGCCAAAGTCGTTGCCGGTCATCGCGCCTGTGAATCGACATCCATGCAGGATGACGCCCTCCCAGCGAAAGTTCTTGAGTTCCCGCTTGATGTCCACGGTGCAGTCGATGAGCTGCGTCCTGGTGATCACCAGTGCTCGAGTGGGAACCTTGATGATGAGATTGCAGCGCCTGAGCGTCAGGTGGTGGCCGAGGTAGTAGAGCTCGGTCTTGCTATCGAGCTCCAGGCGCTCATTCTCCATCTCCCTGTCACTGAACTGAATCATGGTGTCCTGGCGCCGCGGTGCCTTCAGAAGCGGATGGCTTCCTCAGCCGATGCTCACGGAAGCATCACGCCGTGAATGATGACCGCCCTGCCACCCTCCGCATCCCAGAGCCTCAGGGTGAAGGGCCCCTGGGCGTCCACGCCGGACACCTCAGCCTCCACGACCAGGCTGAGCCACCTTCCCGGGAGGATGGGCTCCCGGGGCCACACTTCAAGCACCTTCAGCTCCACGCCCTTGCGGGGCTCCAGTGCCAGGCTCGCGTCCTGCACCGTCCACGGCGCCGCGCCTTCGGGATTCTGCAGGCGCAGCTTCACGGCTATCCTGCCAGCGGCACGGAAAGACGACATGGGGCCGCCCAGCCGCAGGGCGCTGGTTGGGGAGACCTTCACACTCGTGCGGAGTTCCCTGGCCCTGTAGTTCTTGTCGTCGAGAAGATCCAGGGCATGAAGCCCCGTGAGGCCACCAGGGCCGGAGCTCTCGGCGCGGAGCCGGGCATTCTCCTCCTGGAGCTGGCGGACCTTTTCTTCGAGAGCCCGCAGTTCCTGACGGAAGGACTCCACGCCGCGTGTTTGCCGGTGCACGTCCACCAGCGGCGCGGCATGGGCGGGGTGCACCAGCAACCGCAGGGTCGCGCTCGTCGGAGCGGCGGTGTCCCTGAAGCGCACGGTCATCTGCAACTGCTCGCCCACCACCAACCTCTCGGAGGGGACCAGCTTGAGGCTGCTCGTGCCGGGCTCGACCTGCGTGAAGCGGTCCGCGCTTTCAAGTGCCAGGGAGCCGGGGACGAGTTCCCCGTCGAAGTTGATGAGAGTGGTCTGTCCCGGGCTGATGCAGGCCGGGGACGGCTGGATTGGGGCCGTCGCGGGAAGCTCGACATGATGAACACCCGTCTGACAGAGCAGGGGAGCCGGCTCCGCCGGGTTGGGGCTGGTCAGCAGGAGCGGCAGCAGGAAGGCAAGCGACGGGGCGGGCACGACACGGAACCTCAGGGGCGGGTGGGCGGGGAAGGGACCTGTCGCGGGGGCTCTCCCATGGCGGATGCGGGGGCTCGCGCTCCTGGGCTGGGGCCCTATTCGAAGCTTCTCACCGCCTTGATGTAGCCGAAGGACCAGACCCTGGCGGCCGTCGGGCTGCTACCGGGCTCGATGTCGAGACCCCGCAGGTCGCCCCCGGTGTCCATCAGTTCCATACAGACGGGGACGATGCGGTCCGTGCCTTCGAGCCGAGCTTGAGTTATCCGCCCGTACACGCGGTCGCCAAAGAGGAGCCGCCCGGAGAGCATGGAGCCATTCGGGATGTCTCCGAAGTCCGAGCCCGGGAGGAAGACCGAGGTCCAGCCCTCATGCACGGTGAGGATCCGGTTCCCTCCGCCGAACGTCCATGCTTCCGTATCCCCCACGTAGATGCCGAGCGCCTTCATGGTTTCGATGGCGCCGGGAGGGCACGGCTCCGGTGGGGGCTTTCCGCCGCGCACCTGGGCGCCCGGGCAGCCGAGCAGCGCGCAGGCCGTCGCCGCCGCCTTGAGCGTCCTGCCCGAGGCCCCCCGCTTCTTGGAGCGCTCGGGTTGTGGGGACGTGCCAGCAGGAGTGTGCATCATCACGGGAGCCGGTTCCTTGGGAGGCATCGCTGGGGACGCGATGACCGCAGGGGTGGGGGCCGCTTCGGGCGGAGCTGCGGCTCCGTTACTCTCCGGCTGCTGCTCGGGTGGCGCCACTTTCCGGACGGGACCCGCGTTGTCTCCTCCGCGCGGGAAAGGCAGCGAACGCGCTTCATCTTGAAATGCCACGGCGCCGCACAGCACCGCCAGCAGGCCCAGCACCAGCAGGCTCCACGAGGTTCGACCCGGGTTGGTGGCGCGCGGGGCCAGGGCCCCGGCTTCCACCGGAGGGCGCTCCGCCATCTTCGGTGCGGAAGGCACCCGCGCGTGTGTCGCCGTCGATTCTCCGATGAGCGGCAATGGGGCCAGGACTGGAGCCGCGGACCCGACGGCGGATTCCAGCTCCGCGGAGAGCCGGGGCGGCCGCCTCCCCCGGCGTGGCGGAACATCCTCCCGTACCTCGTTGAGCCACGCGGCCTCCTCGTCCGCCCCCGGACCCGGGCGCGTGGTGACGTTGTGCGCGTCGTGGAAGTCACACAGGGGCACGTGCCACTCAGGTGCCTCCCGAGCCAGCAACTCCTCCACCTTCGCCAGCAGCGCGGCGGCATCCGGCCGGTGCTCCGGACGCTTCTCCAGGAGGCTCAGGCACAGCGCGCCCAGCTCCTCGGGCACGCGGGCATCGCGGACATGGGGCGCCACCGGTGCCCGGGAGATGACCGCCGCCTCGTCTCCCGGCTCTCCCAGATGGAAGGGCCGCCTGCCCGTCAGCAGCCAGTAGAGCACCACGCCCAGCGCATACAGGTCGTCAGCGGGCGTGGAGCGGTAGTGCGCGTCGGGACTCCCCTGGTGCTCCTGGTGGAAGCGCCAGGCCTCCGGGCTCAGGTAGGCGCGCGTGCCCGGAGGCAGCGAACCGCCCGTGATTCGCGACGTGTCCTCGTGGCCGCCCACGCCCAGGTCCACGAGCACCGCCTCGCCGTCCGCCTCGCGCACGAGGACGTTCGCTTCCTTCACGTCGCGGTGGAGTGCCTTGCCTTCATGGAGGGCCCGCAGCGCTCGCGCCACGCCGCGCACCCGGAGCAGCACCGCATGCGCGGACGGATTCTCCGTGTCCGCCCAGACGTCCAGCCGGCGCCCCTCCACGTACTCCATGACGATGACGAGGAAGCGGGGCGCCGCGTCCGGCCAATGTGAGTGGCCCAGCAGGCGCACGACGTTGGGATGTTTCACCCGCGCGAGCATGAGCAGCTCACGCTCGCCCCAGCCGCCCAGGCCCGCCAGGGGCAGCAGCTTCAACGCGTAGCGCTGCCCGCCCCGCTCGGCGAGGTACACCGTGCCGAACCCGCCCTGCCCGAGCAACGCCTTCAAGACGTACCCGCCCACGTCGTCGCCGGGCGAGGGCTCCGGTGACTGGGCTCTGTCGCGCGGGGTCATGGGATTGCCTGGGACTGACCCCTCGGGTCATGCCGTGGACGCAACCGGATGGTACAACACCCGTGCGCCGGTCGTGCCTTCAGACCCGCGACACCCGCCCATGAACGAGAAGCTGTCGGCAGTCATCGGAAAAGCCGCTCGCGCCGCCCGGGAGCAACTGGGCCTCACCCAGGTGGAAGTGGCCAGGTTGATGGACCTCTCTCCCGTCGTCTACAACCGGCTGGAGCGCGGGCGGATGCTTCCCAGCGTCCCGACCCTGGTCCGCCTCTGCGAGACGCTCAAGGTCTCTCCCGAAGTCGTACTGGGGTTCCACCGCCCCGCGACGAGGAGCAAGGGCCGGGACAAGTCCGCGGACGAAGACCCGCCCTCGGTGCACCACCTGACGGGCCTGTCACGCAAGCTGGATGAGCCCCAGCGCGCGGCCCTCATCCACATGGCGAAGGTCCTCCTGCGCTGACCGGGCTTCCTACCGGGGCGTCTCCTCCGTGTCCGGCGGCAGCTCGTGTTCGTCCAGGCCGGCCGGGTAGAGGCCACCCTCGATGGGCTCTCCGAGCCCGCGCATGGCGCTCGCACCGGAGATGACGTCCTCCATGTCCCGAGCGGCCTCCGTGCGCCCATAGCCCGGCTGGAGCGCGTGGAGCTGGACCCGCAGCTCGCGGCACAGGTCCTCCGCCGTGGCGTACCGCGCGGCGGGCTCTCGCTGGAGGGCCCGGCACAGGATGACCCGGAGCTCCTCCGGGAGCATCGCCGTCGCGCGGGCCACGTCCTCGGGCGTACAGCGCTTCACGAGCGCGAGCATCTGGTGGAGGGGCAGGTCGGGCTCCTCGTCCGCTCTCATGTCCGGCACGGCCTCCGCGCCGGGCTGGCCTGCCTGGGCGAGCCAGAAGCCGAACAGGTGCCGGTTCGTCAGGGCCTCCAGCAGCACCAGCCCGAGGGAGAAGATGTCCGAGCGGGCGTCCATGGGGGCTCCGAGCAGGTACTCGGGGGAGGCGTACATGAGGTCCCCCTTCAGGAGCTTCTCGGGCGTCTCCTCCCGGCCCACCCGCTTCGAGTACGCCGCCCCGAAGTCCGTCAGCTTCACCTGCCCCGTCTTCCGCTCCACCCGGATGTTCCGGGGGCTGACGTCCCGGTGGATGATGCCCAGGGGCCTGCCGCCCTCATCCTGGTCCGTGAGCGTGTGCGCGTGGTGGAGCGCGTCCGCGAGCTCGGCGGCGACGTACAGGGCGAAGGGGACGGGCAGGGGTTCTTCCCGCATCACCGCCACCGTGATGAGCGCGTCGAGCGAGGGCCCCGGTACGTATTCCAGGATGGCGTGGGGGACGCGGCCGATGACCCGGAAGTGATGGACCTGGGCGATGGCGGGATGGTGGAGGCGGAAGGCCAGTGACACCTCCTCCTTCAGGCGCTGCCGCATCGGGAAGGATTCGGGGTTCCGCAGGCGCTTGACGACGACGAGCCCCGGGAGCCCATGGCGCAGGCGACGCTCGAAGAGCAGCACCTGCTCACCGTTGTCACGCTCCTCGAGCGTGCGCACGAGCCGGAACTCCACGGGGCCCGCCGAGAAATCCAACTTTCGAGAGTGGGTCATGCGATGCCTTTGCCCGTCAGGTTTGTCGCCTTTGTAACCTGTTGAGTTGATAGACCTGACGGGTTATCACAAGCCTCGGCGTGTGGAGAAGCCCGGGCCCGTTCGGTGAAAAGAGGAGGGGACCTGGGGGATGCTGGATGTCGGGTGGTGTGGGGGAGCGCGGACTCCCCTCTCACCGCCGATCACCCACCCGCGAGTTGGACGGAGCGCTGGCGTCCCGGTCTCCAACCCGCGCAGCATCCGGCCCATGGAGGAACACTTCCTGCTGCTCCCCGAGGCGCTCCCGTCCACGGCGGTGGCCGGCCTGCCGGCGGAGGCGCTGGCGGAGCTGCGGCGCGAGCTGGAGCGCGCGGGAAGGCTCTCCGTCTACGAGGCCCGCGGCCTGCGTGTGGCCGAGGAACGCCGCAAGGCCGGCGGGTGCGTGCTCTGGGCCTTCCCCAGCCTCGCGGACGCGCTGGTCTGCTGCCAGGGCGGCCCCAGCGACCCACGCTTCCTCACCCTCGGCCCCGGGCCCATGCACGTCGCGCGCGTGGAGGGCGAGCGGCTGCTCGCGGACACGCGCTTCATCCGCTCCGCGCCGGGCGCCATCTCCGCCGGGCGGCCCGGCCTCCTCCCCGCGCGGCAGCAGGCCTCGCCCCGGAACGCCGACTACGCCCAGGAGCAGTGGCTTCTCGCCCTCACAGGCGAGGAGCTGGCCCGGGCCCCGCGCCTCACGCCCCAGCGGGCCCTGGAGGCCGTGGTGGACGTCACCCTGCGAGCGACCCGTGAGCGCACCGGGCGTGAGCGCCTCAAGCGCCACCCCCGCGCGCTCGGCGAGTGGCGCCCGGATGCGCTCCAATCCTTCGCCCCCCTGCGTGAGCACGCCGCCGCGGCTTTCGCGATAGGCTGATCGGCACCGTGGCTCCAGGTCCGCTGACGCCCCTCGCCATGTCCCCGCATGACGCGCGGCGCCATGGCCCGAGCTTTGACAAGTCCATCAACCGAATGCTACCGCTAGGTGAAACATGAATCGGCCTTCAACTTCTCCAGACCGCGCCGGTCCCGTGACGCCGCGAGGACAGCGGACGCGCGCGAAGCTGTTGAAGGCCGCTGAGTCCGTCTTCGGAGAGAAGGGCTACGAGCGTGCCTCCATCGCCGACATCACCCGCAAGGGCGGCGTGGCGCTGGGCACCTTCTACGTCTACTTCCCCGACAAGCAGTCCATCTTCGTGGAGGTCGTGGACGAGCTGGGCTCGCGCCTGCGCCGCCTCATCGGCGAGTCCACCGCCGGCTGCAAGAGCCGCATGGAGGTGGAGCGCGAGGGCCTGCGCACCTTCTTCCAGTTCGTGCGCCAGCACCCCAACCTCTACCGCGTGGTGCGCCAGGCCGAGTTCGTGGACGAGGCCTGCTACCGCCGCTACTACGACCGCTTCGCCAAGGGCTATGTCCGCGGCCTCACCCTGGCCATGGAGGCCGGTGAGGTGCGCACCATGGACCCCGAGGCGCTCGCCTATTGCCTGATGGGCATCGGCGACTTCCTCGGCATGCGCTGGATTCTCTGGGAGGACAACCCGGGGATGGAGCGCGTGCTCGACACCGCGATGAGTCTCATCCAGCACGGGCTGGATGCCCGGACTTCCCCGGGACGCAACACCGCCAAGGCCTCCCCGGCCTCGAAGAAAAAGAACACCCTGCGTCCCGTGCGCCGTCCGGCCCGGGGCGCCCGGAGCTGAACGACACCCATGCGATACGCGCAGATCCTCTCCACCGGCCGCTACGTCCCCGAGAAGGTCCTCACCAACGCCGACGTCGAGAACATCCTCGGCGAGAAGGTGGACGAGTGGCTCCAGCAGAACGTGGGCATCCGTGAGCGCCATGTCATGGCGGATGACCAGGCCACCAGCGACCTCTGCGTCGCCGCCGCCCGTCAGGCCATGGAGCGCTCCGGCACGAAGCCGGAGGAACTGGACCTCATCATCGTCGCCACCGACACGCCGGACTACCTCAGCCCCGCCACCTCGTCCGTGGTGCAGGCCAAGCTGGGCGCGGCCAACGCCGGTACGTACGACCTCAACTGCGCGTGCGCCGGGTGGGTGACGGCGCTGGACGTGGGCTCGAAGACCCTCGCCGCGGACGACAGCTACCGCCGCATCCTCGTGGTGGGCGCGTACGGCATGACGCGGTACGTGAACTGGAAGGACAAGAAGACCTGCACCCTGTTCGCGGACGGCGCGGGCGCAGTGGTGCTGGGCGCCGGTGAGAAGCCCGGCTTCATGGGCGCGAAGCTCCTGGCCAACGGCGAGTACCACGACGCGCTCGGCATCTACACCGGCGGCACCCACCGCCCGGCCACCACCGAGTCGCTCCAGCTCACCAACGGCAAGCCCGCCGTGCAGTTCGTCCGCAAGTTCCCCGCCACCTTCAACACCGAGCGCTGGCCCATGCTGCTGGACCAGCTCCTCAAGCGGCAGAACCAGACGCTGGACGACGTGAAGCTCTTCGTCTTCACCCAGCTCAACCTGCGCACCATTGAAGCCACCATGAAGGCGCTGAACCAGCCCATGGAGAAGGCGCACTACACCATGGACAAGTGGGGCTACACGGGCTCGGCCTGCATCCCCATGACGCTCGACGACGCGGTGGTCCAGGGCAAGGTGCGGCGCGGTGACCTGGTGGCCTTCTGCGCCAGCGGCGGCGGCCTGGCCATGGCCTCCGCGCTCTACCGCTGGACGGGCTGGACGGCCTGAGCCACACGCGTGACGGAGGGGACGCGCATGTTCATCGGTGACTGGATGGGCCGGGGGGCCCTGTACTGGCCGGAGCACCTGGCGGTGGTGGACACCGCGAAGGGCGAGGCCGGGCGCTTCACGTACCGGGCGCTGAACGCGCGCGCGGAGGCCCTGGGCGGCTGGCTGCGCGACGTGGCCGGTGTGAAGCGCGGCGACCGCGTGGGCCTCGTGGCCCACAACGGCGTGGAGTACCTGGACGCGCTCTTCGCCTGCGGGAAGATTGGCGCCATCTTCGTCCCCTACAACTGGCGCCTGCACGCCTCCGAGCTGACGGACCTGGTCCGCTCCATCCGTCCCAGCGTGCTCCTCTTCGGCGACGACTTCCGCGACGCCGTGGCCCAGGTGCGCGAGCGCATCGGTGACTCGCTGCGCCTGGTGGCCCTGGAGTCCCAGGGGCTGCCGGGCGCGGACGCGTACTCGACGGCGCTGGCGTACGTGCCCGCGGTGCCGGTGCGCAACGACGCGGTGGAGCAGGAGGACATCCTCTGCCTGCTCTTCACCGGCGGCACCACCGGGCGCAGCAAGGGCGCGCGCATCAGCTACCGCATGGTGGCGTGGAACACGCTCAACACGCTGGTGCACGAGGTGCGGCCGGGCGACGTCACGGTGACGCACACGCCCATGTTCCACACGGGCGGGCTGCTCGTGTACACGGTGCCGCTGCTCACCGTGGGCGGCACCGTCATCCTCATGCGGCGGTGGGACCCGGAGGAACTGCTCACCCTCATCCCCCGCGAGAAGGTGACGCTCTTCTTCGCGGTGCCCACGCAGTACCAGCAGCTCCATGACTCGCCGCGCTTCGCGTCCACGGACTTCTCCACCGTGCGCTTCATGACGAGCGGCGGCGCGGCCATGCCGGTGCCCCTCATCCAGGCGTGGCAGGCCGTGCACTCGGTGCCCTTCAAGCAGGGCTTCGGGATGACGGAGTTCGGCCCCGGCCTCTTCAGCATGGACCCGGAGTTCGCCGTGTCCAAGGCGGGCTCCATCGGCCGGCCCAACTACTTCATCGCCGCGAAGCTGGTGGACGAAGACGGCCGCGAGGTGCCCGTGGGCGAAGTGGGCGAGCTGCACCTCAAGGGCCCATCCATGTGCTCCGGCTACTTCGAGGACGAGGCCGCCACGCGCGAGGCCATCGACGCGGAGGGCTGGCTGCACACGGGAGACCTGGCGCACCGCGACGCGGACGGCTTCTACTTCATCGCCGGGCGCAAGAAGGACATGTTCATCTCCGGCGGGGAGAACGTGTACCCGCTGGAGCTGGAGTCCGCCCTCTACGAGCACCCCGCCGTGCTGCAGTGCGCCGTGGTGGGCGTGCCCGACGCGAAGTGGGGCGAGGTCGGCCGGGCCTTCGTGGTGCTGAAGCCAGGCGAGCAGGCGAGCGCCGACGCACTGCTGGAGCACCTGCGCGGCCGGGTGGCGCGCTTCAAGGTGCCGAAGCGGGTAGAGTTGGTGGAGCGCCTGCCGCTGTCCGCGGCGGGGAAGATTCTCAAGCGCGAGCTGCGCGAGGCGGCCATCGCCGCTGATCGCGCCGCCACCGCGGGCTGAACGAGCCTCCCGGAAGGGCCCTCTCTCGGGTGTGGGGCCCTTCCGCATCTCTTGTCACGACATCCCGGCGGGGGGTTCCGCCGGAGGAAGAGGAGCAAGCCATGAAGAAGAAGCTGCTGTCCGCGGTCATGCTGTGCGCGCTGGGTGTGGTGGGCTGCGGTGAAGAGGACCCCGTCGACCCGCCCGCGAAGCCGAAGCTGGACAGCCAGGCGAACATCCTGGCGTTCCTCGATGGCAAGACGCTGCTGATGCAGGGGGAGAACATCCCCAGCCACCCCAACGGCTTCAGCGAGGACATCGACTACGGTCCCTATTCCCAGTGCTACCAGAAGGTCACCATGACCGTCGGTGGCGGCAGCTTCACCGTCGACAGCATCCCCGGGACCATCGAGAACGGGCAGTGCAACCACGAGCTCGCGAAGAACCCGCTCAAGTTCACCTCCACCGCCGTCCTCATCGAGAACGTGGCGGCGGACGGGAGCTGCTTCGACGTGACCTTCACCTTCCCGGGTGGGCTCGTCCAGGAGGGCCGTGGCGGCTTCAGCGCCGACCAGAAGAGCCTGAACCTGGAGCTGTTCTTCAAGGACCAGGCGACCGGCAGCCGCTGCGCGAACGGCGCGGTGGGCACCGCCGGGACGGTCACCCTCGGCGGTAAGGCGTTCACCGGCAACGCGGTGCAGAAGTACGCCATCCAGTAACGGCGGGCAGCGCCCTCACGGAAGGAGGGCGTGCTCCCACCCTCCTTCCCGAAGGCAGCCGGGCGGCGCGGGCACACCCCGCCCGGCGCGGAGGGAAGGGACGGGGCCACACGGCCCACGCGGCGAGAACGGCGACATCTGAGCCCGGCGCGTCCGGGTGCGCCCCGTGTGTACGGGGGCGAGGTGGATAATGACGGGAAGTTGGCTTGAAGCACGCGGGGCGATGAAGCGGGGCGCGGTGGCGCTCGCGCTGGGCCTCGTGGGAGTGGCGCTGCCGGCGGCGGCGCAGAGCACGCCGGTGCCGGGGCTCTATTACGGCGACTGGTACGAGGAGAAGAACCGCGACGAGGACGCGAAGCCGCGTGAGCTCACCCTCATCAACTACTTCTTCACGCGCCTGTCGATGACGAACGAGGTGGGTGACCCGGCCGGCCTGCGTGGCGTGGCCCTGGGCCCCATCGGCTCGCCCACCGGCAGCGCGGTGAGCGTGGAGCCCGGCCGCTCGGCGTACTTCATCGAGCAGCGCTGGATTCCCGTCATCGAGTACAGCCCCTTCTTCGTCGACGGGCTGGCCTCGTTCCGCGCCCAGTTCGAGGTGGACTTCCTCTGGGGCCGCTCGGCCAACACCATTGGCCAGAACGAGGGCGGCGGCTTCAACGCCGACCAGGTGAACATCCAGACGAAGAACGTCAACGTCGCCATCTACCCGACGCGCGCCCCCGCCCAGCTCACGCTGCTGGTGGGCACGCAGCCCGTCTACGACACGTACTTCGACCCGACGCGCACGCCGCTGTCGGACATCATCCGCACCGGCTACAAGCTGGCCTTCCTCGGCAGCGACGCCACCGGCCTGTCCGTCTTCAGCAGCTACAAGGGCCACGCCCGCCTGAGCCTGATGCCCCTGGGCAGCGCGCAGGCGGACCGCGCCGCGAGGAACGACCCCCGGCTCAAGTACATCTGGCTGGCCATGGCGGACTACGCCTACCCGGTGCGTCCGAACACGAACGTGGGCGTGTCGGCCTGGTACCTCCGCGACTCCACCAAGGGCGACGCGTACGCCTTCGAGGGCCTGGTGAAGAGCGGCCCGTCCTCCGTGGGCCTCCCCGGCTTCGTGGGTACCGCGCGCTTCCCCATCGAGCGGCCCACGGGTGACGTGTTCTGGCTGGGCGCCCACTTCAACCACAACATCGACTTCCGCCTGGGCCGCTTCGGTGCCTCCGGCTTCGTCATGTACAACGGCGGTCAGTACCGCAGCGACACGCCGGACACGTCGGTGCTGGACACGCTGGACATCTCCGGCCTCTCCGCCAACCTGGAGCTGATGTACCAGTGGGGCCGCGGCCCCGCGGACCTCGTCACGCTGGAAGGCATGTTCACCACCGGCGACGACAACCTGGCCGACGAGCGCTACACCAGTGCCTTCACGCTCAACCAGTACGGCCTGCCGGGCGCGGTGTGGTTCAACCACAAGATGCTCATCCTGTTCCCGTTCACCGGCACCGTGAACAACTACACGGGCGCGGTGACGGACATCTCCAACCAGGGCTACGGCCTGCGCGCCGGCATCGCCAGCGCGGCGTGGGACGTCATCCCCAACAAGCTCAACCTCAAGGTGGCCACGGGCATCGCCACCTCCGGCGCGACGCCGGAGCCGTGGACCGGAAGCGAGGTGCGGCGCGGCCGGTACGTGGGCACCGAGGTGAACGCGGAGCTGCGCTACCACCTCCGCTACCTGATGACGGCCGGCGTGCACGCCGGCTACCTCTTCCGCGGCAGCTTCTACGACGGCTCCCCCACGGTGCGGAGCGACCCGTTCGCGGTCTTCACCACCTTCACCTGGTACGCGTTCTGACCATGAGCACCTCCCGCGCCTTCACCGCCCTGCTCCTCGCGGCGGGGCTGTCCTCCGCCGGCTGCGTGCGCTCGTACGCCGGCCAGTCCGCCCTCTCCTTCCAGGACCTGGACTACACGTCCGAGGGCACGAAGCAGCCGTGGCCCGTGAAGCGGCTGCCGCTGCCCCGCGCCGCCGCCCAGTACGGCATGGCCACCGTGCCCGAGGTGGCCTACGTGGACATGCCGGCCGCCAACCCGGACGCGAAGACGGTGGTCTTCATCCACGGCCTCGGCTCGTACCTGAAGTTCTGGCGCTCGCAGCTCGACGCCTTCCACCAGCAGGGCTACCACGTCATCGCCGTGGACCTGCCGGGCTACGGCAAGTCCGACAAGCCGGGCTCCTTCCCGTACACCATGGAGGCCATGGCCGACGTGGTGCGCGAAGTCGTGGATACGCTTCGCGTGGACAGGCCCATCCTCGCCGGGCACTCCATGGGCGGGCAGACGTCGCTCTCGTACGCCATCCGCTACCCGGACGCGCTGAGCGCGCTGGTGCTGGTGTCGCCCGCCGGCTTCGAGAAGTTCTCCTGGAAGGAGAAGGCCTGGTTCGAGCGGGTGATGAGCACCGACTTCATCAAGTACGCGCCCGAGTCCCACATCTGGGGCAGCGTGCGCCAGGGCAACTTCATGCACTGGCGGCCGGAGCTGGAGTGGCTCATCGAGGAGCGCGTGCGGGTGGCGAAGTCGCCCGAGTTCGACTCGTACGCCTACGCCAACGTGCGCACGGTGAAGGGCCTGGCGCACAACGACTTCGTGCGTGACAACCTGCACCACGTCTCCGTGCCCACGCTCATCGTCTACGGCACGGATGACCGGCTCATCCCCAACCCCTTCCTCCACGGCGGCGAGACGCGCGACATCATGGAGTACGGTGCCTCGCGAATCCCCGGCGCGAAGCTGGTGCCGCTGGAGGGCTGCGGCCACACCGTGCAGCTCGACTGCCCCGCGCGCTTCAACGAGGCGGTGCTCCCGTTCCTGGGCGCCGTCGTCCAGCAGGCACAGCGCGCGGTGCCGGAGGGCACGGCGTCGAAGGAGGAGGCTCCGGAGCAGGACGCGTCTTCCTCCACGCCGTCCACGCCGCAGAGCGTCCCCCCGGAGGAGGGGGCTCCGGCCCCCGCCGACGCGCCTCGCCCGTGAGTCCGTGAAGAAGTGAGGCCCCACCCTCGCTCGTCGTGAGGGTGGGGCGCCGCCGGCCGGCGTGTCGGAACCCTGTCGCGTGTCGCGGGTTCCAACAGGTCGGCGCGGCGTGAGCGGGTGCCGCGGCTACGGGACGACGTGGCTGCGCACCATGCTGTACTGCACGGCCGCCGTCAGGTCCTTCGAGTTGAAGTGCCCGTAGGGATAGGACGTGTAGACCTTCTCGCCCGTCTGGCCGGGGATGCGGGAGGTGTAGCTGCCGTAGACGATGCCTCCGTAGCCGATGATTTCGTCCGCGGTGGAGTAGATGGTGTAGCGGTACGCGCCCTCGTAGCCGCTCGTGGAGAGCAGGTCATTGAGGTACGTCGAGCGGCTCACCACGAAGCCGAAGTAGAGGTAGCCCGGATACAGGCCGTTGGTGGAGCCGCAGGTGGGCGTCGTCGGCCCCGTCTGGTAGCAGGACGTCAGGCCCAGGTTGGCGCCGGCGATGCCGACGAAGGTGTCCACCGACGACGTGAGCGGCGCGCCCACGTAGTAGTCACCGCCGTCGGCCGAGTCGTTCGCCCAGCCGCCGAGGACGGCCTTGCGCGTCAGCGTCACGCCCATGGAGTGGGTGACGATGTCCACCTTGCTGGCGCCGGTGTAGCGCAGCACCGCCTCGATGAACTTGCGCACCTTCATGACGTTCGTCTTCGAGTGGTACTGGTACGCGGACAGGGCCGCGTTGGCGGGGCCCCACGTCGTCGCGTACAGCTCGCTCGTCTTGTAGCCCTTCGACTGGAAGTACTCGATGGAGGCATTCCAGCCCGACTGGCCCGTGGTGCCGGTGCCCACGGCCTTGTCCGAGTTGCCGTGGATGAAGATGACCGGCTGGTTCACCACCGTGTCGGTGCTGCTGGCCTTGCCGCCGTAGCTGCCGCCGGACAGGTCGTCGCGCGCGAAGTCGTAGCTGCTGTAGCCGTTGCTGCTCAGCCACTGGCGGAAGTGCGCGGTGAGACCGGTGGTGGAGACGGCGGCGGACTCGGCGGTGCCCAGCTCCTCGCCCGTGGCGGGCGCCTCGATTTCTGGGGACTCGGGGAGGGTGGACTCGGCGTCGAGGCCCTCGCCGCAGCCGGTGATGGAGCCGAGCAGCAGCGTGCCCGCGAGAAAGAGCGAATGCCGCAGACGCATGGACTTCTCCTTGGATTGTTGGGGGGAGTGATGAACAGTTTAATGACTGTTCATCCGCGCGTCGTCAGTTGAATGGATGTTCATGTTCGTTGTCGCATTGCGTCGCGTGATACTCACGTGTGCATGCGTGCACGCAGGGTCGTCATCACGAAGGCGGGTGGGTACGAACGGCTCCACCTTGAAGACATGAATCATGTTTCACCTGGGCCCGGCGAGGTGGTGGTCGCCACCGAGGCCATCGGGGTGAACTATGCGGATTGCGTCATCCGCATGGGGCTGTACGCCTCCGCGAAGGAGTACGTGGGGTGGCCCATCACCCCTGGTTTCGAGTTCTCCGGTACCGTGGTCGCCGCGGACCCTGGCGTGACAGACCTGGCTCCCGGGGCGCGCGTCTTCGGTGTCACGCGCTTCGGGGGGTATTCGACGCACGTTGCCGTGCCGCGTCATCAGGTATTCGCCCTGCCGTCGCGGCTCACGATGGAGCAGGCGGCGGGGTTTCCGACGGTGTTTCTCACGGCGTACTACGCGCTGTTCGAGCTGGCGCATCCCCGGCCCGGGGCGAACGTGCTGGTGCACTCGGCGGCGGGCGGGGTGGGGAGCGCGTTGCTGCAGCTCGGGCGGCTCGCCGGGTGCCGGATGGTGGGCGTCGTGGGTGGGGCGCACAAGGTGGAGGCAGCCCGGGCGCTGGGGGCGGACGTCGTCATCGACAAGAGCCGGGAGGACCTGTGGAAGGCGGCGGAGCGGGCATCGCCCCGGGGGTATGACGTGGTGCTCGACGCGAACGGGCCCTCCACGCTGCGCGACAGCTACAAGCACCTGGCTTCGCCGGGGAAGCTGGTCATCTACGGGTTCCACTCCATGCTGCCTCGCACGGGCGGGAGGCCGCACTACGCGAAGCTCGCGTGGGACTGGCTGAGGACTCCGCGCTTCAACCCGCTGACGCTGACCAACGACAACACCAGCGTGCTGGCCTTCAACCTGTCCTACCTCTTCGAGCAGCGCGCGATTCTCGAGGAGTCCATGGCGCGGCTGCTGGGCTGGGTGGAGGAAGGGAAGCTCGTGTCGCCACAGGTGACGCGCTTCCCGCTGGACGCGGTGGCGGAGGCGCACCGCGCGCTGGAGTCCGGGACGACGGTGGGGAAGCTGGTGCTGGTGCCGTGAGGGTGGGCCTGGCGAGCAGGTACTGGCCTGCTCGCCCGTACCACGAAGCTCAGTGTTTCTTGCCCCTCGCGTGGATATCGCCGATGGCCTCGATGCGTACCTGGACGGAGCCACATTGGGCGGGAACGGCCGCCAGGACTTCCGGGGTGAGCGCCTCCACGTTGACCTTCACGTGGTAGTCGCCCTCCTCGGAGGCGAGGCCGATGCCCCGCAGCCACTTCGTTCCGGCAAGGCGCCTGCCAAGCTCACTCTTCACGTTCGTGGCTTCCGCTCGCGATGCCATGCCTGAAAGTTAGCGACTCGCCGCGGGCGCGTCATCTCACCCGGCCTCGTGGAGTTCGAGGCCGAGCAGGTCCAGGACGGTCTGAAGCGGGTTGGCATAGCTGACCCCGATTCCCAGAGGTCCTCCCGCTTCCGAGCCGGCGAAGAGGAGCCCCACTCCTCGATTCGCCCCACCCACGACGAGGGCGCCGGAATCTCCACCCTGGCTGAAGGGGCGAGTCCCGCCCGCGACCTCGAGCTGGCCGTCAAAGGTGTGCAAGGTGCCGCTGTAGTCGACGGTGACCTGGTCCACTTCGATGGCGGTGACCGTCCCGCGTGTGTGGCCCGTCGTGCGCCCAAGCTTCCACACCGCGAGGCTCGATTGGATTTCCTCCACGGGCATCACGTCCGTGAGTCGACGCTTCCGGTAGAGCGGCCGTGCTTCCACTCCAGCGCTCAGCAGGGCGAAGGCTGCGTCGGCGGTGTTCCCGTGGCGCCTCAGTCGAATGAAGCGCTCCAGCCGGGCCACCTCGTCGACCGGGTAGGTACCACCATCCATCGGGCCCGCCTGCAAGATGGCATCGCCCTTCTTCCCCGCATTGTTGGCGGCAAGCACATGGTTGTTGGAGAGGATGCCGGGCCGGCCCTTCGCGTCCACGACGAAGCCACCCAGGGTTCCCGCCGTGACTCCGACATGGCCAAGCGAGAAGCCGGGGGCCAGTGGTCGGATGCGCTTCCGATATCGAGATGAGGCGGCCCTGGCAGGTGGTGCCTGGACCCTGCCGATGAAGCTCACATCGGCTTCGTCCGCGGCCTTTCCAGTCACATAGGCCGCATAGCTCCGCGCTTCGTGACTCAGTATCTGGAGGCGTATGGCGAGCCTGAAGTCGTCGCGCTTTCTTCCTGGCACGATGCCCAGGGCCACTCCAGGAGGTGGCATCGCGCTGCCATCGGCGCTCAGGGCTTGAGCAAGCACCTCCGAGCGTCCCATCGCGGTCCTATGCAGGTTGAACCAGAGCTCCTCCTTCAATGACCTCGCACTTTCCAGTCTCACGCCCATCCTCCTCCATGCCTCGACGGCTCCCGTTGAGGAGGCGCACGTCGAGTAGGAGGCGTACCTTACGGGTGGGCTCTGACATGGAAGATGTTGGGGGTCTTATCGGTCCGCGCGCACCTGCCCGCGCTGACGCTCCCGCATCAGCGCGTCGATGCGGCGGCCCAGCGCGGGGATGCGCTGGGTGTAGCTGATTTTCGTGCTCACGGAGGGGAAGCCGTCCTCGCCCTTCGACGGGTCCGCCGCGCTCGCCACCGCGGCGTCGTAGTAGCGGTAGCCCAGGTTGGAGAGGAACACGACGATGTACCGGCGCCACGCGCTGCCCGGCAGCGGCCGCACGATTCCTCCGTCGCTCCCGTAGTTCTCCGTCTGCCCCGTCTTGTGCAGGAACACCACCTCCGCCGACGCATTGCATGGCCGGGTGTCCCGGCCGAACGCCGTCTCCGCCGCCGTCACCGTCCCGTCCTCCCTGCTCACCCAGCGCACCGGCACCGCCGCCGGGATTCCTCGCTCCGCCCTGGCGTCCCCACACAGCAGCGTCGAGGACAGCGCCTCATGCAGCGCCTGGTCCGCCAGCAGCGATTGGAGGTGCGCCCTCGCCGCGGCCGATAGCTCCGCCGCCGTCACCTCCCTGCCGGAGGGCGTGCGCCACAGCACCCCCGGCCCACCCTCGATGAGCAGCAGCAGCCGCGCCGTGTCCAGCGCCGTCATGTGGATGCTGCCCGGGTTCCAGCTCCGCCCCGTCACCGGCGACGTCCCGTTCACCTGCAGCGTCCCCAGCCCCAGCTCCGCCAGCTCCGCGTTCAGCCCCGCCATCTCTCCCTTCTCGTGCAGCAGCTTCACCAGCGCCTCGGTGGAGCCGTTGTCCGACTCCGTCACCATCGGCTCCAGCCACTGCCAGACCGCGCGCTCGCCCTTGTCCTCCGTGTCCCGGAGGAAGCGCCAGGGCTGCCCCAGCGTCACCACGCCCCGGTCCACCAGCCGCATCACCCGGAACGCGATGAGCAGCTTGAACAGCGAGGCGGGGTAGGGCGCCATGAAGCGCAGCCGCGCCTTCTGCCGCCCCGGTACGATGTCCTCCTCGGCCGTCGCGCCGGACCAGTCCTTCGCGCCGTCCCATCGCTCCAGGTCCCACCGCGTGTAGCGCACCGCCGTCGTGCCCCACGTCGTCATGTCGATGGGCACGGCCACCCCCTTCGGGTAGTCGCGGGACAGCAGCACGTTGGCCGCCGCCACGGGACGGCCTTCCTTGTCGAGCTCGATGACCGCCACGTCCACGTTGGGCGTGTGGGCGATGCGCTCGCCGTTGCGCTTGAAGTCGAGCACGCCGTCGAAGTCCGCCTCCTTCACCGCGCGCAGGAGGGCTCGCTCCAGGGATGCGGAAGACCTGGCGCGGAGGGCCGCTTCTCCACCGGCCTTCCGCGGCGCGGCCCCTGCGTCCGTGCCTCGGAGGGAGCACACCGTGAGCAGGACTCCCACCACCCCGAGGATGAGGCTCCGTGCCGCGCCCCGCACGTGCCGACCCCTTCGTGTCTCTTCGTGAACCCGCATCCCAGGAGCGTAGTGCAAGGGCACGGGGGGCGGAGGGGGCCCAGCGATATGCCGGGGCCGCTCGAACGTTGCCGCACCCCTGGGGGCCGGCCCCCTGCTGCTCCGTTTGTCGCGGTGCGGCAGGTCGTCGCGAGGAGTCACGCATGAAGACGTGGTGGCATGGTGCGGTTGCGTCGTTATTCGCGGTGGGGACGTCCCTGACCGGCTGTGCGCCGGAGCCGGTGGAGGAGGGCTCGCCGGAGCCTTCTCCCGCGCAGGAGCTCAAGAAGGAGGACACCGGAGACTGGGACCCGAGCCCGCTGGCCGAGTGCAAGCTCATCACCGACGGTTCCTCCACCGCCGAGTGCGGCACGCTGGAGTCCTTCGACCTGTCCGCCTGTGACGCGGAGAGCTTCGAGGCCCTGGAGGCCCAGGGCACCTTCACCCTTCACACGCTCGGCGAAGGCGTTCTCCAGAACGACAACGAGCAGTCCATCTCCGCCTTCAGAATCCTTCCGGACGGGCGCGCCCTCCTCGACGGCTTCGCCACCAAGGAGAGCCGGTTCGACTCGCGGACGTTCTTCATCTCCAACCACGGCACGCTCCGCGACGGCCGCCCGTACCGGTCCTCCTATGTGGGCTGCAAGGCGCGGGGCCCCCACCGGGTGACGGGCTGCTTCGCGAGCTGTGTCGCCGGCACGCCCTCCTACCAGGGTACCTTCGAGGCGGAGAAGGTCGTGCGCCTTCCCAGTGAGGGCGAGTCCTTCGGCCTGACGCTCGTCGGCGAGGGGAACGTGCCGCGCGGCGTGGCCGCCGACGTCTACGTCAGCCACGGCCATGCCTATGTCGCCGCCATCCAGCTCGGGCCCATGGGGCCCGGGGGCCTCTATGTGTATGACCTGAGCGACCGCACCGCGCCGCGGCTCGTGAAGTCCCTCTTCTTCCCGGGCGACAGCTACTGGAACGGCGTGTGGGCCAAGGACGACGCCCTCTATGTCGCCAGCGCCTCCAGGGGCCTCCTCGTCTTCGACATCGCCGACCCGGCCAACCCCGTGCTCCTGCGCGCGCTGCCCGGCACCGGCCCCATCAACGTGCACACCCTCTACGGAGATGGGAACCGGCTCTACGCCATGTCCCCCGGGCCTGGCCCGCAGACGCTCCTCTTCGACGTGACGGACGCGAAGCAGCCCGTGCTGCTCAACCGCCACCAGGACCCCAGCGTCGACCCCGCCGTCGCCAGCTTCCCCCATGACGCCACCGCCCAGGGCGACCGGCTCTACGTCAACCACTGGCGCGCCGGCTTCCTCATCCTCGACGTGAGCGACCCGCTCAACATCGTGAAGCTGGGCGAGTACAAGTATCCGCGCGCCACCAGCCACACCAACCGGGTGGGCGTCTTCGACGGCCGCGTCATCGCCTTCGAGGGCGGAGAGGACTGGGGCGCCCACCTGCGCGTGCTCGACATCACCGACCCCGCGCGGGTGGAGCTCATCGGGGAGTACCGCCTCACGCCGGGCGTCTCCATCCACAACATGGAGCTGAAAGGGGACCGGCTCTACCTCTCCCACTACCAGCACGGTGTTCGTGTCCTGGACGTGTCCAGCCCCGCGCACCCGAAGGAGGTGGCGTACTACAACACCTGGCGGGAGACGGACCGGCAGCGGGGGAGCAGCTTCTACGACGGCGCCATCGGCATCCGCCTGCCCGGTGACGGTTACCTCTACGTCGTCGATACGTCCCGAGGCCTGCTCATCTTCCCGGAGCTGTAGCCGCCCGGGGTGTGCCCGGCCCCACCTTTTGAGCCGGGCACACCCCATCAGGGGGGGCGTCATGACCGGCCGCGAGGCTTTCGGGATGACCTGGACTCAAGAGGGAGCGGCAATGTGGATGAATCACGGTCGCGAGCGCGCTTCCTGGAGGGCTGCTTGCTGGGCCGGGGCTTCTTCGCGCCGGCCTTCAGTTTCCCTGGGAACTTGGGGCCAGGGCCGTACTCGACCGATGGGCCTCGCTGCTGCGCGGAGATCTTGACCAGGAGCTGCCGCTCAACCATGTCCGACAAGATGTCGCGTGCACGGATGACATCCACGTCGAAGAGGTTCTGTAGGGTGCGGTTGTTCACCCTCTCGTACTCGCGCACGTGCGCGATGACCTTGCGGTCCAGCTCATCCACGGTCCGGCGGTGGTAGTCGACCGCTGAGCCAAGGGACTTGAGGACCTCTCCCCTCAAGCGATACGAGGGGTGCGCGCGTGGGGCTGTTTGCCGCGTGGCTTCGAGGATGGCCAGGTCGCTACTGGCCAGCCGCCGTAGGCTTGCTTCCGCCTCCTGCGCTGATTTCTGGAGCAGCGGCATCAGGTCAAGAGCCATGACCAGACGGCTGCGGCACAGGCGGAAGAGGATGAGCAGGGTGTCCGTATCATCCTGCTCATGCTCCGGGAGCTGCGCGACGAAGCGTGCGATTTGTGTCCGGGGCGCTCCCCCTATCAACTTCACTTGTACCTGGTCGATGGCTGCGTCGATGTGGGGAAGGTCGCGGCCAGAGCGGATCATCTCCCGGTACATTCGGTCCACTCCGCGCCCAGCCTCTTCCGCGAAACCGAGTGTACGTGCCGCCCTCGCCAGGACCGGATTACGAGGCTTCGGGGGATGGGTGAGGATGTTCTCCGGGGTCACTCCCGAGACGAGGGGCCCGGGGGAAGTGACGATGAACACCTGCGGCGAGTGCTCTATCAGGACGGGGCCCCGCATGCGGTAGTCGCGGTGGACAAGGGCGTTCGCGATGGCTTCGCGAATGGCCAGTTCGGGAAAGTCCGCGATGTCTATCTGCTGTCCTGTGGGGAGTGAGAGCGGGGTCTGATTGAGCCGTGCTCGTACCAGGCTCAACGCCCTGTCGAACGCAAGGACGAGAGGCGTGTCGATGCGCTCGATGGCACGTGGTTCACCTCCTGGCGTCTGACGATAGTGATACTGAATCGCGGGAGAAAGGGCTGTCTCGCAGAAGAGCAGCTCTCCCGCACGCAAGAGCTCCCCTTGTTCCGAGACGACGCCCAGCGCGCGCAGCAGGTCCAGGTCGCTAGCGAGTCGCGCGTACTTGCGTCGCTCGTCCGTCAGCACCGCCAGGCTCTGGCGAGCAGCCTGAATGGCCAGCGCGGAGGCCTCCGTCCACTGACGGCCGCTGGGCTGCGCGGACCAGTCGAATCCCTGGCGCTCCTCACGAAGCCTCGCGATGTCACTGGGGCCCATGGGCAGGCAGTCCTTGTCGATTCGACGCCGTGCCTGCCCTTGTTTGTCCGCGTGCACCTCGATGCCTTGCGGCACGAACACGAGGAGCAGGCGGACTCCCGCGACGGTTTGTTCCTCGACCTCGACCAGGATGGGGGGCTCGCTCAACTCGTAGATGCGCTTTCGGAGGATGCTCGGATCGAGATTCGTTCCGCTGAAGGCCGCTGGGCCTCCCTGTCTGTCGTCCACCCCGATGACGAGAGCGCCTCCATTCGCGTTGGCGAAGCAGATGGCGTCACGTGCGAGGTCGCGCACGAAGTCGTCTCGACTCCGCCCTTCTTGCTTGAAATCCAGGACGGAACTCTCCAGGTGACTGGAGACGCTCCCAGCGTGCACCTGGGCGAGCGCTAGCTGTACCTGTTCCCTGATGCGCCGTGTCATGGAGTTTGAGTCCAGTTTGAGGTCTCCCTCCAGTGTGGAGGGCTGACTCAAACTATCCTCAAACTGCGTGAGGGCTCAAGCGGATGCCCCGAAGGGGGCGCGAGAACGCACGCCAGTCGGCTAGCGTGCGGGGCCATGCCCATCGTCCATGACTGGCTGGCCCGCCGCGCCGCGCTGGACCCCGACCGCACCGCCCTCATCGACGCCAACCACGGCGAGCGCCGCATCTCCTACCGTGAGTGGGACGCCACCGTGTCGCGCACCGCCGCCTTCCTCCACCACGCGCTCGGCGTGGGCCGGGGCGACCGCGTCGCCGTGCTCGCGTACAACTGCGTCGAGTTCCTCGACCTCGTCTTCGCCTGCGCGAAGCTGGGGGCCATCCTCCAGCCGCTCAACTGGCGCCTCAGCCCCGCGGAGCTGGCGGCCCTGCTCGGGGATGCGGAGCCCTCCGTCCTCGTCTTCGGCCCCGAGTTCCGCGGCGCCGTGGACACCGTCCGCGCCCGCGCTCCCTTCGTGCGGCACTGGCTGAGCCTCGGCGAGCCCGGCCCCGGCGAGCGCGCCTTCTCCGAGCGGGAGGCCGGCTCGCACGCGCCGCTTCCGGTGCTGGAGCTGGAGGCCGATGCGCCGTGGGTGCTCTGCTACACGGGCGGTAGCACCGGCGTGCCCAAGGCCGCCGTGCTCACGCATGGCTCCATCACCGCGAACGCGGTGAATACCGTGGTGAGCTGGGGGCTCACCGCCAACGACGTGGCCCTGCTCAACGCGCCCCTGTTCCATGCCGGCGGCTTGAGCGTCTTCACCACCCCGCTCGTCTATGTGGGCGGCGCCTCCGTGGTGTGCCGGAGCTTCGACGTGGACGGCGTGTTCGACCTCGTCCACCGGGGCGCGGTGAGCCTCGTCTTCGGTGTGCCCACCATGTTCATCGAGATGCAGCGCCACCCGCGCTTCGAGTCGGTGGACTTCTCGCGCCTCAAGCTGCTCATCAGCGGCGGCGCTCCCTGCCCGGCTCCCGTGTTCGAGCGCTTCTTCGCCCGGGGCGTGGACTTCAAGACGGGCTACGGCCTCACCGAGGCGGGCCCCAACAACTTCTGGCTGCCTCCGGGCGAGGTGCGCCGAAAGCCGGGCGCCGTCGGCGTGCCGCTGTTCCATGTCGAGGCTCGCATCGACGGAGAGCAGCAGCCGGGCGACGTGGGCGAGCTGCTCCTGCGTGGGCCCCACCTGTGCGCCGGTTACTGGCGCCGCCCCGAGGACACCGCGCGTACCTTCGCCGGCGGCTGGCTGCACACCGGCGACCTGGCCAGCCGCGACGCGGACGGGTGCTTCCGCATCGTCGGGCGCAGCAAGGACCTCATCATCTCCGGAGGAGAGAACATCTACCCCTCCGAGGTGGAGAGTGTCCTCGCGGGCCACCCGGACGTGGCCGAGGTCGCCGTCATCGGCGTGCCCGACCCGAAGTGGGGCGAGACGCCGCGCGCGCTCGTCGTCGCGCGCCCGGGCACCGCGCCCACGGCGGAGGCGCTCATCGCCTTCTGCGAGGGACGGCTCGCCCGCTACAAGACGCCCAAGTCGGTGCGCTTCATCGACGCACTGCCGCGCACCTCACCCGGCAAGGTGGACCGGCGCGCGCTCAGCGCCGCGCACGGGGCGCCATGAGCCGGCGTTGATGGTGGAGTGAGCTTCCGCCGCCGGCAAGCCCAGCCGGTGTGTGCTCAATGCTGAGCGGCGGAAAGGGCGTACTCCGTGCCTCGCACGGTGCGCCCCGAGCGAGGAGGCCCTTCAGCCGTGCTCCCGCACCCGGGCGTGGCACGGCAGCCGTGCCCGGGGCGGGTGGCGCTCAACGACTGCTTCTCTCCCTGTCAGGCCTCGCCGTGTAGGGCTGGGCCCTGGATGCCGGTCTGGCACGGCGCCTGTTCCGGGCATTCGTCGGCATGGGGGCCACTGCCCGTCGCGTGTGCCTCGCCGCCTTCGGCACGGCGGCGAGGATGCACAGCCAGAGCCACGGACTCACTGACGGCTCCGCAGCCGTTCGCGCATGGCTTCGTGCCGGCGGTGATGCTCCTCGCGGGCCTGCTCGATGAGCTCGCGCGCCCGCGTCTTCTGCGTGTCGCTCAGCACCTGCTCCGCCTGCGCGTACGCGGCCTCGTCATTGGCGCGCAGTTCGTGGAAGAGCGGCTCCGCCTGCTGCATCCGCTCACGCATCCGCGCGGCGTCGGGGGGCTCGCCTCCCGGGGGGGCGTCGGCCGCCCGGCTGCCATCCATCGGCGGCGGGCCCGGCGGACGGGGCGGTCTCAACGCCCGCAGTTGCTCGTGCAGCGAGGCGTTCTTCTCCTCCAGCGCCGCCTGGAGCTCGGCGACCTGGGCGACCTGTTCCGGCGTCAGCGCGAGCGCCTCCCGGTTCTCCAGCAGCAGCTCCAGCGACGAGGGTGGCCGCCGGGGGCCTGGCTCACTGCCTCCCGACCCCAGCCGCGCCCCGGCGTCCTGCGCGCACGCCACCGCCGGGAGGGCCAGCACCACCATCAACGGCATCATCTTCCACGACATGAGCTTCCTCCGTTCCGCGTGAGCCGGGGCGGTCCTGCCCTCCAGCGCCTGCCTGGCGGGTGCCCTGGCGCATCACGGTGCAAGGTGCGCCTCACCCATGTCCCCGAGATGAACCTTCTATTTCGGCATATGTCGGAGGCTCCGGGCTCCGTAACATTTCGTCATCTCCGCGAAGTGTTACGGACATGGCCGGGTGACACCTTGCGGCTGTGGACCCCGGCGGGAATACCCGACTCCCTCCAAGCCGCCGGACCACGCCTTTCGTTGCTACCTTGTCCGGGAGCTCGCGATACGGGAGACACAATCCATGGAGCAGCCCACGCCCCTGACCCCGGAAGAGGGCACCGTGCAGGTCCTCCTCGTCGAGGACGACGAGCGGCTCGCCCGGCTCACCAGCCGCTACCTCCAGGAGCACGGTGTCGTCGTCACCGTGGCCCACTCCGGCACCGACGCGCTCGCGGAGGCCACCCGTCACACCTTCGACGTCGTCCTGCTCGACCTGATGCTGCCCGGCCGTGATGGCCTGCAGGTGTGCCGCGAGCTGCGCGGCCGCACCGACGTGCCCATCATCATGGTCACCGCGCGCGGCGAGGAGGCCGACCGGGTGCTCGGCCTGGAGACGGGCGCGGACGACTACCTGGCCAAGCCCTATTCGTCACGCGAGCTGCTGGCCCGCATCCGCGCCCAGGTGCGGCGTGCCCGCGGCAAGGCCGGTCCCGCCACCCAGCCCGTCCAGGTGGGGCGGCTGACGCTGGACCCGCGCAGCCTCCGCGCCACCCTGGACGGCAGGGTGCTGCACCTCACCACCTATGAGTTCGGCCTGCTGCGCGTGCTCGCCGAGCGCGCCGGGCGCGTGCTCAGCCGCGAGCAGCTCCTGGACCTGGTGAAGGGCAGCGCGGAGGAGGTGTTCGACCGCTCGGTGGACGTCCACATCTTCCGGCTCCGGCAGAAGCTGGAGGCGGACCCGCGCAACCCCACGTTGCTCAAGACGGTGCGCGGGGCGGGCTACATGCTCGCCACCGGAGAAGAGACGTGAGCCCGTCGTGGCGCCGGCCCATCTTCCGCCGTCCGGGGCGGCTGCTGCTGCGCATCTACATGGTGGGACTGGCCCAGCTCGTGCTGGTCAGCGCCACGCTGCTCGCCGCCCGCCCGTTCGTGCTGGAGAAGCCCTTCCGGCGTGGTTTCTCCCAGCACTTCAAGTACCTCGTCCAGGAGTGGGTGGCCCTCCGGGATGACCCGGCCGTGCTCCAGGCGTCGCTGGACCGGGCGGCGGAAGACCTCGATGCGAGGGTGACGCTGCGCGATGCGGCCGGGCAGCTCATCGCCACCAACACGCCACGGCCCGCGCCGCCCCTGAGCGCCGCCGAGCTGCGGGCACTGGGCAGGCCGGGCCCTCCTCACAAGGGGCCTCCTCCGCCCGCCATCAACGTCCGGGTTCCCGAGCACGGTCCTCTGGAGGCCTACGCCACCATCTTCATTCCCCCGCCGGCGCCACCCGCGCCGGACACCGCGCTCACCGTGGCCGCGGTGCTCATCTGCACGGCGATTACGTCCCTGGCCTTCGCGCGAACGCTGGCCGGTCCCCTCCAGCGGCTGGCCCAGGCGGCGCGGGACTTCGGCGCGGGGAAGCTGGACACGCGCACCGGCATCCGCCGCCGGGACGAGCTGGGCGAGGTGGCCGAGGCCTTCGACGAGATGGCCGGCCGCATCACCCACCTGCTGCGCTCGCAGAAGGAATTGCTGGCCAACGTATCGCATGAGCTGCGCACGCCGCTGGCGCGCATCCGCGTGGCGCTGGACCTGGCGGGGGAGGGAGATGCCGCCACCGCGCGCGAGGTGCTGTCCGAGCTCACCGAGGACCTGTCCGAGCTGGAGCGGCTGGTGGAGGACGTGCTCACCACCGCGAAGCTGGACCTGGCCACCTCCGGCCCCGGCTCCGCCGCGCCCCCGCTGCGTCTGGAACACGTGGACCCGGGCGCGCTGGTGGACAAGGCCGCCGCCCGCTTCCGCTCCACCCGCCCCGGGCACCGGCTGGCGGTGAGCGTGGACGCGCCCCTGCCCGCGCTGGAGGCGGACCCGGTGCTGCTGCGGCGCGTGCTGGACAACCTGCTCGACAACGCGGGGAAGTACTCCGAGCCCGGCACCACCGTGCGCCTGTTTGTGCGCGCGGTGGGGCCGAGCCTCCAGTTCGAGGTGGCGGACGAGGGCATCGGCATCGACGCGGAGGACCTGCCTCGCGTGGGGACACCGTTCTTCCGCACGGACCACAGCCGCGCCCGGAGGACGGGCGGCGTGGGACTGGGGCTCGCCCTGGCCCGGCGCATCGTGGACGCGCATGGCGGGACGCTGGTGCTGGAGAGCCGCCCCGGTGAGGGCACCACCGTCCGCATCCTCCTGCCGGCCGTCCCACGAGAGGAGCGGGCGGGCGGGCAGGCGGGTGCCACCGCCTCGCGCTGACACACGCGGTAGGGGCGTGGACGCGTGGCCCGGGGGGGGAGGGCGATATGCAAGGGCTCTTCCCGCGTTCACGGGCAGTCCGTGCAAGGAGCCCTCATGCCCTTTCCATCGCGTCTCATCGTGAGCCTTTGTGTCATCGGCGTGCTGGCCGGTTGCGGGGGGACGGCCCGGAAGCCCGTCGAGACGCAGCTCCCCACCCGGTTCGCGCAGGTCATCTTCGTCCCCGTGCCGGAGATGCTGGCCGCCGCGGAACAGCTCCTGAAGGAGAAGGGGTTCTCCCTGGAGGAGGAGAAGGACCCCGGGCAGCGCGTCACCGCCTGGAAGGAGTCGAAGGGCCCTGATGGCACCGTCGAGGAGCGCTACCTGGTGACGGGCATCGCCGCCGGGCCCGGCCGCTCCGTGGTGCGAGCCTTCCTCCTGAAGAATGGGGGTGGCGGTTTCTCGCGCAAGCGGGACGTGGCGCTGGAGGAGGCGCTCGGGGCGCGGCTGAAGGATGCCGTCTGGACTGGCGTGGCCTCCAGGGAGGGGACGTGGGTGCCGCCGCCGGCCGAGGCGGTGCGCGACGAGAGCTTCTATCTCACGCGCTGGCGGGACGAGGCTCGCTGCCTGCGCAGGGTGCGCGGCGTGGCCGAGCTGCTGACGCCGGGGCTGGTGATGCTCATCGGCGAGCAGCTCGGCTCGCGCGAGGCGCCCGCGGTGGTGGGGGACGTGGTGTGCGAGGCCGCAGAGGCGGGCCATGCCGTGGCGCTGGGGCTGTCCATTCCCCACGAGGAGCAGGAGCGCATCGACCGGTATCTCGTCAGCGCGGGCACTCCGGTGGACCAGGACGCGCTGCTGGAGGGGCACTTCTGGCGGCGGCCCTACCAGGACGGCCGCAGCAGCCGCGCCGTGTTCGACCTCATCGACCGGGTGCGCGCCATGCGCGAGCTGGGCCTGCGGGTGTCGCTGGTGGCCTATGACACCGAGGAGGCCCGCGCCAGCGAGCGCGACGCCGTCCTGGCGGACGTGTGGCTGAAGCGCCATGCCGCGCGGCCGGAGGAGGTGCTCATCGTGCTGGCGGGCAACACCCACGTGCGCACCGTCACCGGCGTGCCTTGGGACCAGGACTTCACCCCCATGGCCCACCACCTCCGTTCGCTGCCGACGCTGCGGGTGCTGGAGCTGGGTTATGCCCCAGGGAAGCGGTGGGGCTGTGGGCTGGACAACCGGAGCATGCTCGACTGCCGCATCGTGGGCGCCATTCCGGACGCCCGCGTGGCCGACCACCCGGGGCTCAGCCCCTACGTGCGCTTCTACCCGTCACCCACCGAGGAGGGCTACCAGGGCCTGCTCTTCGTGGGCCCGCTGACGGCCTCGTTCCCCGCCCTCCAGCCGCCCGTGAAGGCACAGGTGCCCGTGCGCGCGCTCGGACCCTCCAGTCCGCCTCCTCGTTTCCAGGAGCCCCCCAAGCCCCCCGCGTCGCGGCAGAGCGGCGGGCGATGACCCTGGCCGCGTGGCCCTCCAGCAACCGCCGCGAGAGGCCCAACAGGCGCAGGTCGAACATCACCGCCGCGCCCACCAGGATGACGAAGCCGAGGATGTGGGCCGTCTCCACCAGCGGAAAGAGCAGGGGCTCACGGCGCAGCGTCTCCGCCAACGCCGTGTTCTCCAGCCAGCCAAGCCACCCCGGCTCCTCCATCAGCGCAGTTCCACCGTCTTGCCTCCCACGGTGATGCGCTCGGCGCGCAATTCATCCTGGGTGGTGCGGTGGGGATGGCCCTCGACGGTGACCTTCGCGCCTTCCTTCAGCGCGCTCGCGGGCAGGCCCCGGCTCTGCATCCGCGAGGGCGGCGCGAGGACGACATGCCAGGTCTTCTCCTGCTCCTCGAGCTCGATGTAGCCGTGCGGATTCTCGTAGCCCGACTCGCGGATGACTCCCGTGAGGGTCATGGCGCGTGCGCTGTCGTAGCTGCTCCAGCCATGGTGCGCGAGCGCGCCGCCGGATACGCACAGCGCGGCGAGCACCCCCATCCAGCTCGAAGTCCTCATCGTCGTGCCTCCTCTGAGGAGGAACCTCCCTGGAGGAGTCGACGCATTCCTTCACTTCCGGCGAGCGGGCGGGCGGGCGCATGCCGGGACTGATGCACTGCGACACTCCCGCGCACCTGGGCGGTGCCGTCGGCGGAGGTGTTCCCGCTCGCTCGCGGTGCGCCTCGTGCGCGTCACTCCAACCGGGGGCGTGATGAAGCGCTCGACTTCGAGCACGCGCGGCGGTGAGCGCACCCGCTGACCACGGGCCTGGCTCACACGGGTCGCGTCCTCCTCGCGGTAGCGAAGCGGGAGGGGCGCTGGCATCCTGGCCGGCGGACGGACGGAACGGAGACGCGCCGGGGATGAGGATGCGAGCAGCGGGTGCGGCAGGGGTGTTGATGCTTCTGACGGCGTGCGCGGGCACGGGCGCGGCCACCCGGACTCCCATTGCCGAGGCGGACGGTGAGGAGGGCCGTCCCGTCGTCATCGCGCGCTCCTACACGCTCGAGTCGCGCGTGCTGAAGGAGACCCGGCGCATCAACGTGTACCTGCCACCGGGTTACTCCGAGGGGCAGGCCCGCCTGCCCGTGCTGTACCTGCTGGACGGTGGAGTGCACGAGGACTTCCCCCACATCGTCGGCATCGCGCAGCTCGCGAGCCTCAACCATGCCATGGGGGAGATGATTGTCGTCGGCATCGAGGGCACCGACCGCAAGCGGGACTTCACACACCCGTCCTCGGACCCGGTCGACTTGAAGGAGCTTCCGACGAGCGGAGGCTCCGCGGCCTTCCGCGAGTTCCTCGCCCGCGAGCTGAAGCCCTGGGTGGAAGCGCGCTACCGGACGACGGGAGCGTCCGCCCTCATTGGCGAGTCCCTGGCGGGTCTCTTCGTCGTAGAGACCTTCCTGCGCCAGCCGGAGCTCTTCGAGCGCTACATCGCCGTGAGCCCGAGTCTGTGGTGGGACAACCAGTCGCTCGCGAAGGAGTCGGCCGCGCGGCTGCGGGCCCATCCGGAGGGTCCCCGCTCGCTCTTCCTGTCCATCGGCAACGAGGGCGGAACCATGCAGGAGGGGGTGGACGCACTCGTCGGCGCGCTGAAGGCCCATGCTCCCGCGGGCCTGCGGTGGCACTACGAGCCCATGCCCGGCGAGCTGCACAGCACCATCTACCACCCGGCCGCGTTCAGGGCCGTGCGCCTGTTGTTCCCTGTGTCCCAGGCGGAGGCGTCTGGGGGGCCCTGAGCGGAATCCCTTTCAAGGGGATGGAGGAGGCCCCTCCCATGGTGGCCGACGGGGTGGGGCGTCCCGCTCACCGTGATGCCAGAGGGCGTTGCGCATGTTGGGAGCGGGACGTCGCGAACCGGGGTCGGCTCGTTTCGCGGGGCCGAGCGGCAGCAATGCAATCGGGTGCTCGTCGCTATAGCCAGCAGCGCCACCGTCGCGGGTCGGGTTGTCTCGTCGGGCAACGGTGTGCGGAGCGGTTTGTCGTCAGGACTGAGCGGGCGCTAGCCGGGTGGCGGTGGTGTGGCACGGCCGGCCAGCCATCTGGGAGCCCGTCAGCCAGCTCGCGTACGAGCGCGTCGCGCACGAAGCGTGTGAGCTGTCCGCGCTGCTCCGGCCGTAATTCCCGGCTTCTCCTCCGCGTCCTGGCGCATTCTGCCTACCCCCGGGGAGGTATTTCCCATGGGCCACCCCCGAGGGTAGTTCAACGCTTGCGCCTGGAGACAGGAGGTCAACGAAGGGGCCAAGAGGTGAAGCTTGCCAGGGGTGTGGCTTGACACGGACTCAGAGCGTGAATAGTTAGCCTACAGGACGAGGATGTTGGTGCTCGTTCAGGTTAGGAGGCTTGAAATGGAACGCCCACCCCTTTGGAAGGCCCGGAGGATGCGAAGACTGGAGCTCATTCTCCGGCTTGTTTCCTTGACCCTGGTGATCTCCAAGACATTGTTGGACTTGTCAGCAGGGCGAACGCTGGTCTGAAGACGGATGTCGGGACAGCGAATGCGCTGGCGGTGACAACCAATTCATGAGTGTGCTCTTGCATGTGCATGCATTGGTGTTGAGCAATTGGTGCTTGTCCAGGTAAGGCTCGGAAATGCCTCTGGCTGTGATGCCGATAGGCGATTGAGCAGAGATGACATAGCGGTCCGCGAAGTCAGCGAGGATGACCATGCCAGCCATTGACCTCCTCTTCCCGGTGCGGGGCGGCCCGGTGCCGCTCGACCATGGCTACCTGCTGTTCTCCGCGCTGTCCGCCCGTCTCCCAGGACTGCACGAGCGGCGGGACATCGGCATCTTCAACCTGCGGGGCGAGAGCAACACGCGGGAGTTGCTCTACCTTGGACGGGGCACGCTGCGCCTGCGGTGTCCGGCCGAGGTCCTTCCTCTCCTGCTTCCCCTGGTGAGCGCCCCGCTGGAGGTCGCCGGGCGTGCACTGACGCTCGGCGCGCCGACCCTCCGCGTGCTGGAGCCGGTCTCCTCGCTCTCCGCGCGCGTCGTCACCTTCAAGCACTCGTTGGACGAGGCGACGTTCCACGCGACGGCCCTCCGGTTCCTGGCGGAACTCGGGTGCCAGGCCCGGCTCAAGGTGGGCCGCAGGCGGGTGGTGGGCATCGCCGGCAAGAAGGTCGTGGGCTTCGCGCTCGACCTGGAAGGATTGTCGGCCGAACACTCGCTCCGCGTGCAGGAGCAGGGCCTGGGCGGGCGACGACACATGGGCTGCGGCCTGTTCCTCCCCACCCGCCCTACTGCGAAGTTCGCCAGGCCGCTTCCGGCGCGCGTGGAGGCGAGGGCGTGAAGCACCTGCTGGCCAAGGGCACCGCCAGCCCGGACCGTCCCGAGGGCGAGGCGACGCTGCCCGGCCATACCGCGATGGTGGTGGCCGCCGCGGAGCAGTTGCTCGAGCACCGGGGCCGCGCGTCGCTCCTCGCGGCGGGGCTCGACCCCGGGCTGGAGCCCCGGCTGCGGCGGCTCGTGCTGCTCGGGGCGGCGACGCACGACCTGGGCAAGTGCAGCGACCACTTCCAGCAGATGCTTCGCGGCAGGCGCCACGAGCCCCAGCTCATCCGCCACGAGGCGCTCTCCCTATGGCTGGGCTGGCCGGGACAGCCGCTCGCCTCGTGGCTCCGGGCCGCTGTCGATACCGACGAGGACCTGTGCCTCGCGCTTGTCTGCGCCTCGGCGCACCACCGGAAGTTCCAGTCCGACGCCTTCGCTCCCGAGGATGCCGGGGCCGGGTCGTCCCTGTCCCTGCTCGTCCACCACGCGGACTTCGCCCGCACCCTGGCGCTCATCGCCGGCAAGCTGGGACTGCCCGCGCCGCCGGCCTTCTCCTCGGCCATTTCCGTCTCTGTCTCGCGAAGGGCTCACCCTCGCGAGCAGTTCCAGGAGTGGCAGGACACCTTCGAGCGCACGCTGCCGCCCGACATTCCGGAGGCGCGGCTGCTGGCGGTGGCCAAGGCGCTCGTCCTGGCGGCGGACGTCGCCGGCTCGGCGCTGCCCCGGAGCGGGGAGAAGCACGGCTGGGTGGGCCAGCAGCTCTCGCGCCCGCGCTCCGCGGAGGGCCTGCTGTCGGTGGTGGAGCGCCGCCTCGGCGGACGGCCCCTGCGTCCCTTCCAGGAGGCCGTTGCCCACAGCCGCGCCCCGGTGACGCTGGTGCGCGCCGGCTGCGGCAGTGGCAAGACGGCGGCGGCCTACGCCTGGGCGGCCCGCCAGCACCCGGGGCGACAGCTGTGGCTCACCTACCCGACCATGGGCACGGCCACCGAGGGCTTCCGAGACTACCTCCATGGCGCGGACGTGGAGGCCCGCCTCCAGCACTCGCGCGCGGAGGTGGACCTGGACATCTTCGGGCTTCGCGGCGACGGCGCCCACGCGGGCGAGGGTCCGAGGGACCAGGACCGGCTGGAGGCGCTGCGCTCCTGGGGGGTGGACGCCGTCACCTGCACCGCGGACACCGTGCTCGGGCTGGTGCAGAACCAGCGGCAGGGGCTCTACGCCTGGCCCGCCCTCAGCAGCGCCTGCGTCGTGTTCGATGAAATCCACGCCTACGACGCCCGGCTCTTCGGGTGCCTCCTGCGCTTCCTGGAGGCGCTGCCCGGCCTCCCCGCGCTGCTGATGACCGCCAGCCTGCCGGCGGCGCGGCGGGAGGCACTGGCCGCCATGTGCCAGCGCGTCCATGGCGTGCCGCTGGCGGAGGTGTCCGGCCCGGAGGACCTGGAGGCGCTCCACCGCTACCAGCGCGCGGACGCTCAGGAGCCCTGGCCCCTCGTCGAGGCGTGTCTCGGCGGAGAGGGCCGGGTGCTGTGGGTCAGCAACACCGTGGACCGCTGCCTGGCCATCGCCGACGAGGCGCGGCGGCGCGGCCGGAGCGCCCTGCTGTACCACAGCCGCTTCCGCTACCGGGACCGTGTCGACCGGCATGGCGACGTGGTGGACGCCTTCAGGGCCCCGGGCTCCGTGCTCGCGGCCACCACCCAGGTGGCGGAGATGAGCCTGGACCTGTCCGCGGACCTGCTCGTCACGGACTTGGCTCCCATCCCCGCGCTCATCCAGCGGCTGGGACGGCTCAACCGCCGCAGCACCCCGGAAGCCCCGGCCCCCGTGCGCCCCTTCCTCGTGCTGCCCTTCGATGGCAAACCCTACGACGCCGCGGACCTGGGGGAAGCGCGAGCGTGGCTGGAGCGGCTCGGCTCCGGGCCCCTGTCCCAGCGGGACCTCGTCTCGGCCTGGGAGGCACCCGCCGGGAAGGATGTGGAGGAGCGGCTGGCCAGCGCCTGGCTTGATGGGCGGTTCGACACCGGGCCCGCCCCCTGCCGCGATGGCAGCCCCAGCCTGACGGTCCTCCGCGAGGTGGACGCCCGGGCCGTGGAGGAAGGCCGCGAGAAGGTGCAGCACGTCACGCTTCCCATGAACCTGCCACCCACCTCGCTGCCGTGGCGGAGCTGGCGCCGGCCGGGCCGGCTTCCCTATCCCGTGGTCCCCGACGAAGCCCTGGCCTACGACCCGCTGCGAGGTGCGCGATGGCGAAAGCAGTGAGCGCGCGGAAGAAGGCCGCGAGCGCCCCGGGTTCCACGGGTGCCCGGAAGAAGGCCGTGAAGACTCCGGGCCCCACCAGCGTCCGGAAGGAGGCCGGTACACCGCCGCTCGCCATCCGCCTGCACGCGCCGGGGATGACGCCGCTGCTGCGCGCCGGGGCGGGAGGGCTGGCCGCCTCGCTGCGCTTCCTCCTCCTTCAGGAGCAGCCGTCCGCGCCGTGGCCTTCCGAGGTCCGGCTGGGCCCGGGCTCCGCGCGGGTGGAGCCCACCGCCATCCACCTGGACTGGGGCGGCGCCGCGCCCGAGGAGACGCTCCAGGCCCTGTTCCAGGGCGCGTTCCGGCTGACACGTCCAGAGGGCTTCATCGACCTGCCGGGCACCCGGCGCCCCGGGAAGCCCCCGCCGAATCCAGAGGTGGGCGCCGCCCTGCAGGACGCACTGAAGCAGACCTTCCTCCAGCACGGCCAGACGACCCGGGGCGGTACGCCGAGGACGCTCACCTTCACGGTGGACGACCGGGAGCTGCTGGTGCGGACGCAGGGGTATGCGTCCTTCGTCCACCAGGAGGCGTGGGAGGACGTCGTCCGGGCGCTGCGCCAGGGCACCACCCCGCTGGCCGGCTGGGCGTACCCGGGGGCCTCGGAGCGCCACATCGGCCTGGGCGTCACCAAGGTGGAGTACACGGCGGAGGAGGCGCTCTGCGCGTGCTTCGCGCCGGTGGGCTGTCTCACCTTCAAGCTCCCCCAGCTTCGCGGCGGCGCCTTCGTCGCGCTCGCGCCGACCGACCTCGTCCGCTTCGCCGAGGTGCGGCCCCGCCTGACGCCCCAGCGTCTGGAGGACGTGTCCATGGCGGGTGTCTCGGACGCGGTGCTGGCCGTGCAGCTCGCCTTCAAGCTGGAGTCCGGCGGGCGCCACCGGGAGCTGCTGTCCGCGGCCGAGGCGGTGGCGCTCCGGCCGCTGCCGTGGAACCAGAAGCAGAAGGTCCGCTGCGCGGTGGTGCGGCCCGGCACCCTCGCCGACGCCGTGCTGGACCGCTACGCGGAGGCGTCAGCGGCGCTCCCCAACCGGCTCCGCGTGCTCAAGACGGAGGGCGGCCCCGGCCGGGGCACGAAGGGAAAGCAGCCGGAGGAAGCTCCGGGCTTCTTCATCGCCACCAGCGCGCTGCGCGCCTTCATCACGGAGAACCTCGCGGCCGGGCGGCCCTGGCACGCCGGCTTCGCCACCGCGACCACGGAGGAAGGCCGCTTCATCCACTACTACCGCACCCGGGACAACCTGGGCGCTCTCCTCTCGGAGGAGAAGAAGGGGCTCATCGCCATGCACCCGTACCTGGAACAGGCCGAGCAGTGGCTCGTCCAGAGCGTCCACGCCGCGCTCCGGCAGCGGCTGGGGAGGATTGCCGAGGAGACGGAGAACAGTCCGCTGGCCACGCGCCACAACCGGATGGACACGGAGCGGGAGCGGCTGCGGCTGCGCTTCGCCGGCGCCAAGACGCACGAGCAGGTCCGCGAAGCGCTCGCGGACCTCTGGAGCCGCGCGGGCACCAACCGCGAGCTCCAGGCGCACTGGCAGGACATCCTTTTCCTCTTGCGGCCGGAGCACTGGCGCACGGCCCGGGACCTCGCCCTGGTGGCGCTGGCCAGCTACCAGGGCCGGGGCGCCGAGTCCGCCGGGGAAGCCCCGGTCGCGGCCGAGCCCGCCGACGCCGAGTGACACCGCCGCCATTCCAGGAGCCAGGAGCCACGCCCATGAGCCTTCACGTTTTCGCCGCCATCGTCACCGCCACGGGGACCGCCGCCAACAACCGGGGCCTCACCGAGGGCAACATCACCACCTTGCAGAAGCTGGTGTGGAACGGGCAGGTCCACACCACCGTGTCCGCCGAGTCCATCCGCTTCGCCCTGCGCCGCCGCCTCCAGGAGGAGGAGCCCTGCAACCGCGCGTACGACGACGAGGCCCGGAGCAACACCTGGCGGGACGCGGCCTTCAGCGCCTGGGGGCCGAAGCCGAAGGCGGAGCCCTACATCGATGATGACCTGCTGGGCTTCATGGCCGCCGAGGGCGCGAAGCAGGAGGGGGAGAAGGGCAGCGCCAAGGTGCGCCGGGCCGTGCTGGAGGTGACGCGCGCGGTGAGCCTCACCCCCTGGCCCGGCGACATCACCTTCAACGCGGCGAGCCCCGGCGCCACGCCTTCCGCGCAGAAGGGCAAGGGAAGCAACCCCGTGCCCTACGGCACGGAGATGCACGCGACGCGCTACCAGTACGGCGTGGCCCTGACGCCCTCCGCCCTGCGCGTGCCCGCCCGGGCGGCCACGGCCCTGCGCCTGTTGTGCGCGCTGGGGCCTGTCGCGGGCAACCACGGCCGTTTCCTCTTCGACTTCAGCCCCGAGTCGGTGGTCTTCCGCCTCACCCAGGAGGCCGCGCCCCGCATCCTCTACACCTTCCAGCCGGTGCCGGGCGGCGGCGTGGACGTGCCCGAGCTGGTGCGCAAGGTGAAGGGCGGGGACATCCCGGCGAAGGAGCTGGTGCTGGGAGGCGCGGTGGTGGACGGCCTGGGCGCCGAGGCCCGTGAGGCGCTGTCCGGGGCGGAACTGCACTCCGGTGTCGTCGCCGCCTGCCAGGCGGCGTGCCGGCGGCTGGAGGCGGAGAAGCGGTGATTGCGCTCGAGCTATCCGTGCCCGTGGCCTGCTGGCGCAAGGGGCGGGCGCGCGAGCTGGTGGAGAGCGAGGTGCTGCCACCCCCGGCCACCTGCTACGGCGCCCTGCTGTCGCTGGTGGGAGAGATGGACCGGGAGCGCCACAGGGGCTGCCGCGTCACCGCGGGGCTGCTGAACACGCCGGCCATCAGCACGGTGGTGCGGACGTTCTGGCGGACGAAGAACTTGAAGCAGGCGCGGGGCAACGGGGAGAACGCGGGGCCCGACTTCCAGCAGCTCGTCATCGACGCGCGGCTGGTGGTCTGGTGCGACAGCAGCGAGGAGCCGGACGCCGCCGCGGGCCTGGAGGGCCGGGTCGTCCGTGCCATGCGAGAGCCGGCGAGCGTGGAGCGCTCCGGGGGCTGGTCGCTCGGAGAGTCCACGCACCTCATCAACGACGCGCGGCTGCTACCCGACGGGCGGCCTCCTTCCGAGTGCCGTGCCTTTCTCTGCCAGCCGACGGGCACCCTCACCTTGCCTGTATGGGTGGATCACGTGGGAACCCGGCTGACGCGCTTCGCGGTGGGGGAGCTCGAGCGCCTGTGTGATGCGCCCGAGCTCCACCGGCTTCCGCGCATCCCCTGAAGCCTTTCCAACAAGCCAGGTAGTCACCCTCTTTGATGACTCAGTGGGTTGCGGGTACATGGAGTCCGCCCACCGGCGGGCGCCTGACGCCCGGAGCCCCGGTGGTGCGTACCCGGGGAGGGGAGGCCCCGTCACATGCACCCAGAGTCCACAAGTCCGAAGCCGGCCGGCCACGAGTCGCCCATCCGCATCCACGCGCTGCACGCGCTGGCGTACTGCGAGCGGCTCTTCTACCTGGAGGAGGTGGAGGAGGTGCGCGTGGCGGACGCCGCCGTCTTCGCGGGCCGGCGCCTTCACGTACAGCTCCAGGAGGAGGGCGAGCGCGTGGAGCTGGAGCTGTCCAGCGAGGCGCTGGGGTTGCACGGGAAGGTGGACGCGGTGCGCACGCGGGACGGGGTGCTGGTGGTGCACGAGCACAAGCGCGGGCGGCACGCGCCGGGGAAGGACGCGCCCGAGGCGTGGCCGAGCGACCGGCTCCAGGCGGGGGCCTACGCGCTGCTGGTGGCGGAGCGCTTCCCGGGCGTGCCCGTGGAGTGCCGGGTGCGCTACCACCAGACGGACACCACCGTCCGCTTCCCGCTGGACGCGGCGCTGCGCCAGCAGGTGGAGGCCGCCGTGGCGCGGGCCCGGCTCTTGCGCGCGTCCACGGAGCGCCCGCCGGTGACGGCCGAGGAGCGCAAGTGCGCCCGGTGCTCGCTGGCGCCGGTATGTCTTCCGGAGGAGGAGCGGCTGGCGGACGGCGAGGCGCGGCCCCGGCTCTTTCCCGAGGACGACGTGCGGCAGGTGCTGCACGTGACGGTGGCGGGGACGCGGGTGGGGCGGGCGGCGGAGCAGCTCGTGGTGACGCCGCCCGAGGGAGAGGGCGAGCCGGCGCGGCTGCCGGTGCGCACCGTTTCCGCGCTCATCGCCCATGGGGCGGTGCAGGTGAGCGCGCAGGCGCTGGCGCTGTGCGTGGAGAACGACCTCGGCGTGCACTGGTTCACAGCAGGCGGGCGCTACCTGGGCGGGCTGGGCGGAGGCCCGGGCAACGTGCAGAGGAGGCTGCGCCAGTTCGAGGCGCTGCGTCAGCCGGACGTGTGCCTGGGACTGGCGCGGCGGCTGGTGGCGGCGAAGCTGGAGGGGCAGCTGCGCTTCCTGCTGCGCGCCTCGCGCGGGGACGCCGCCGCCCGCGACGTGCTGGCGGCGGCGGTGCGGGACATGCGGGCGCTGCTGCCTCAATGCGCGCAGGCGCCGTCGCTGGACTCGCTGCGCGGCCTGGAGGGGGCGGGGGCGGCGCGCTACTTCGGGGCGCTGCCGTACCTGCTGGGCGAGGAGGTGGACCCGCGGCTGCGCTTCGACGGCCGCAACCGGCGCCCGCCGAGGGACAGGTTCAACGCGGTGCTGGGCTTCCTGTACGGGCTGGTGCACCGCGAGGTGGAGGCGGCCATCCGGGCGGTGGGGCTGGACGCGGCCTTCGGCTTCTACCACCAGCCGCGTGGCTCGGCGGGGCCGCTGGGGCTGGACTTGATGGAGCAGTTCCGGGTGCCGCTGGCGGACATGCCGCTGGTGGCATCGCTGAACCGGAAGGCGTGGGACGCGGAGGCGGACTTCGAGGTGACGTCCGAGCACGTGTGGCTGAGCCGGGCCGGGCGGGCGAAGGCGATTGAGCTGTACGAGCGCCGGAAGCGGGAGACGTGGAAGCACAACGTGCTGGGGTACTCGCTCAGCTACGCCCGCCTGGTGGAGCTGGAGGCGCGGCTGCTGGAGAAGGAGTGGACCGGGAAGCCCGGGCTGTTCGCCACGTTCAGACTGAGGTGAGCCATGGCCGAGCCGAGACGGTGGTACCTGATTACCTACGACATCCGGGACGCGAAGCGGTGGCGCAAGGTGTACGCGCTGCTGAAGGGGTACGGGGAGTGGCTGCAACTGTCCGTGTTCCGATGCTCGCTGACGGACCGGGACCGGGAGAAGCTGAGGTGGGAGCTGTCGCGGCGGATGGACGCGGTGGATACGTTGCTGGTGATAGGGTTGTGCGGCGGGTGCGTGGAGCGGGTGCGCGCCATCAACCCCAAGGAGGACTGGCCGGAGGAGCCGCCACCCTTCCGGGTACTGTGAGGCGGCGGACATTCAAGCACCTCGCCGTGGCGGAGGCGGCGAGGGGCGGAAAGAGGTGAAAAGCTGAGTGGTTTCATGGGGTTGAGTGCTCTTTGACAACCGCATAGGTGCATGAATGGGGAAAAGCCCAGGAGTTTCATGGGGTTGGGGGATGTGGGATGGACGCGGGACGCGAGGTTCGTGTAGAAGGGCGGGGGTGCTTGAAAAGGGGGGAGGTAAGTTGCTGGAAACACAAGGGATTTGGGACGGGCAGTCCCGCTCGCCGTGATGCCGGAAGGCGTTGAGCACGTGTTACCGACGACCGCAACTCTTGTACAGTTTGGTCCCGCTCGCCGTGATGCCGGAAGGCGTTGAGCACTGATCCCTCTCCACTTCCCCTGGCGGCGCCTCCTCTGTCCCGCTCGCCGTGATGCCGGAAGGCGTTGAGCACGCGTGGCGCTTCACCGCGAGGCACCCGCGCGGGCCGAAGCGTCCCGCTCGCCGTGATGCCGGAAGGCGTTGAGCACCGGCCGGTGAGCGACGGCGGATTCGGGCTCACGCCGTGTCCCGCTCGCCGTGATGCCGGAAGGCGTTGAGCACGTGAGAAGGGGCGTGTGTTTATCCGGTTTAAACGGGTGTCCCGCTCGCCGTGATGCCGGAAGGCGTTGAGCACCCTACACCTCCACGTTGAGGGAGTCCGCGAGGGCGGCGTCCCGCTCGCCGTGATGCCGGAAGGCGTTGAGCACCAGTAGCTGCGGTCCGGCCGCGCCTCGGCCATCTCCAGTCCCGCTCGCCGTGATGCCGGAAGGCGTTGAGCACCACAGGAACCAGGTCCGAAACGGACGCGATGACGCGTCCCGCTCGCCGTGATGCCGGAAGGCGTTGAGCACAAGTCTACTCAGGGCTGGTGGAGAAGGTGCGCGCGCAGTCCCGCTCGCCGTGATGCCGGAAGGCGTTGAGCACCCGCCGGGGATGGGCTTGGTGTGGGCGGCAGTGGCGGTCCCGCTCGCCGTGATGCCGGAAGGCGTTGAGCACTTGAGCTCCACCGGGAAGAGGTCGTTGCCGCTGGTGATGTCCCGCTCGCCGTGATGCCGGAAGGCGTTGAGCACATGTCCGACACGTTGGGGAAAGCCATGAGGGTACTCGGTCCCGCTCGCCGTGATGCCGGAAGGCGTTGAGCACGCCAAAGCCAACGCGGGTGAGCGTTCGGTGTGGTTTCTGTCCCGCTCGCCGTGATGCCGGAAGGCGTTGAGCACAAGTAGCGGTAGGCGTGGCCGTTCTTCATGCCGAGTCCCGCTCGCCGTGATGCCGGAAGGCGTTGAGCACGAGAACTCCCGCTCGTCCGTCACCTTGACCTGCTCGCGCCGTCCCGCTCGCCGTGATGCCGGAAGGCGTTGAGCACTCAAGCGGCGGCATTCACGAGATTTTCGTGTCTGTGGTGTCCCGCTCGCCGTGATGCCGGAAGGCGTTGAGCACGTGAGCTGCTGCGCGAACAGGAACGGCGTGACGCCGTGTCCCGCTCGCCGTGATGCCGGAAGGCGTTGAGCACAGAAGTTGAACGTCTGTCTGGGAAGCTGGCCATGCTGGGTCCCGCTCGCCGTGATGCCGGAAGGCGTTGAGCACCGGGTAACGTGACCATCTCTTGCTCGGTCGATGAAGTCCCGCTCGCCGTGATGCCGGAAGGCGTTGAGCACGGGGAGAGGATGGCTATGGCTGCGGCGGCGGACTTAGTCCCGCTCGCCGTGATGCCGGAAGGCGTTGAGCACCCCGTTTCCAGCGTCAGAAGCAGCGTCGTGCACCTTGTCCCGCTCGCCGTGATGCCGGAAGGCGTTGAGCACCTGTTGGCGATGAGCGACAGGTCGCGCACCACCTCGAGCGTCCCGCTCGCCGTGATGCCGGAAGGCGTTGAGCACTCCTGGAGGATGCCCTCCACCCCGCGCACCACCACCGTCCCGCTCGCCGTGATGCCGGAAGGCGTTGAGCACTCTTGTGGAAGCTCGCTGGGCACGAGGTTGACAGCCCGCGGTCCCGCTCGCCGTGATGCCGGAAGGCGTTGAGCACTCGGGGTTCAAGAAGCCCGTCCCGCCCGTCACCGTCCCGCTCGCCGTGATGCCGGAAGGCGTTGAGCACTTGGGGTTGCTGCTGCTGGGCAAGGGCGAGTCCTACCAGTCCCGCTCGCCGTGATGCCGGAAGGCGTTGAGCACAGGCCGGCGCTGAAGGGCGTGGCGCTGGGGAGGTTGTGTCCCGCTCGCCGTGATGCCGGAAGGCGTTGAGCACTCGTCAACCGGCGGAAGTGGCGAAGGCCGGTGCTTGCCGTCCCGCTCGCCGTGATGCCGGAAGGCGTTGAGCACCAGCGGATTCAGGCGCAGACGCAACAGGCCATGGTCCCGGTCCCGCTCGCCGTGATGCCGGAAGGCGTTGAGCACAATCGCGCCGCCGATGTTGGTGAACCACAGCCGCCCGTCGTCCCGCTCGCCGTGATGCCGGAAGGCGTTGAGCACCGCTGGTGAGCACGAACATGCGCGTCATCTCGTCCCCGTCCCGCTCGCCGTGATGCCGGAAGGCGTTGATCACATTGATGCCTTCCGGAAGCTACTCGCCCCCGTGTCCCGCTCGCCGTGATGCCGGAAGGCGTTGAGCACGTCCAGTTCTACCAGCAGTCCGGCATGACGCTGGTCCCGCTCGCCGTGATGCCGGAAGGCGTTGAGCACAGCGGCAGCAACGACAACCCCGAGAAGGACGGCAAGAGTCCCGCTCGCCGTGATGCCGGAAGGCGTTGAGCACTGCTCCGGGGAGGGTTCGCCATGGCGGGACGCCGTCAGTCCCGCTCGCCGTGATGCCGGAAGGCGTTGAGCACAGTCTGGGCACGTCATCGACACGGCCAGCGGTGCGTCCCGCTCGCCGTGATGCCGGAAGGCGTTGAGCACTCGACGGAGAAGACCTCTTTGGCGGCGCCGTGCCAGTGTCCCGCTCGCCGTGATGCCGGAAGGCGTTGAGCACTAGACCTTACTCACGGAGACCTTATCCACGGTCAGTCCCGCTCGCCGTGATGCCGGAAGGCGTTGAGCACTTGGGCTTCTGCGGCTCCTGGAGCTGGCCTTCGAGGGGTCCCGCTCGCCGTGATGCCGGAAGGCGTTGAGCACTACATCAGCGACAACGAGTCGTGGGTCGATTCCAGTCCCGCTCGCCGTGATGCCGGAAGGCGTTGAGCACCAGAAAGGCCAGAGCAAACAGCACCGTGACTAGCGGTCCCGCTCGCCGTGATGCCGGAAGGCGTTGAGCACTCCCTACGAAAGACGCATGGTGTGACTACAATCCGGAGTCCCGCTCGCCGTGATGCCGGAAGGCGTTGAGCATAAGCGCCTCGGTACACTTGGCAAGGTAGGTGGCCCGGTCCCGCTCGCCGTGATGCCGGAAGGCGTTGAGCACCGGCGCCCTGCCGCGAAGGTGGGGCGGGGTGCGGCCGAGTCCCGCTCGCCGTGATGCCGGAAGGCGTTGAGCACTCGAAGAGGCCGTCCAGCGCGGTCGGTTGCGGCTGTCCCGCTCGCCGTGATGCCGGAAGGCGTTGAGCACCCGAGCGAGGTCCCGAGCAGGGCCCCCTCGTGGCTGAGTCCCGCTCGCCGTGATGCCGGAAGGCGTTGAGCACCCGGACCTGACGGTGGAGCACTTTGCCATCCTGGAGTCCCGCTCGCCGTGATGCCGGAAGGCGTTGAGCACAGGAGCACGCGGTAGGGCAGCAGCGCCGCGCCCTGTCCCGCTCGCCGTGATGCCGGAAGGCGTTGAGCACACGTCCACGCGCTCGCGCTCGGCGCGGACCTGCTCCGTCCCGCTCGCCGTGATGCCGGAAGGCGTTGAGCACCCCTTGCCGTCAACCTCGACGTAGATGTTGACCTTGTCCCGCTCGCCGTGATGCCGGAAGGCGTTGAGCACCGGCCCTCGCGGCCTATGACGCGGCTACGGGAGGTGTCCCGCTCGCCGTGATGCCGGAAGGCGTTGAGCACTTCTCTTGCCTCCGAATGCGCGCCGCGCTGGACGACTGTCCCGCTCGCCGTGATGCCGGAAGGCGTTGAGCACAAGACGGCGTGGCGCCCCGCGGGCACGGCCGGCGTCTTCGTCCCGCTCGCCGTGATGCCGGAAGGCGTTGAGCACCCGCCGAGGCCCCGGATGGGACCGCGCAATGCAGCAGCACGGTCCCGCTCGCCGTGATGCCGGAAGGCGTTGAGCACCGCAGCGGTGTGGATGGGCTCGGCGTCGCCTTCGGCAAGTCCCGCTCGCCGTGATGCCGGAAGGCGTTGAGCACCCGCCCCGTGGGTGCTGGGCGCGCACGGCAGCGCGTCCCGCTCGCCGTGATGCCGGAAGGCGTTGAGCACGAGGAGAGTCAGCATGGTCGTCGCATTCAGGTACGACGTCCCGCTCGCCGTGATGCCGGAAGGCGTTGAGCACTAGAAGGACGGGTAGAGGATGCCGCTGCCGGTGCGGTCCCGCTCGCCGTGATGCCGGAAGGCGTTGAGCACCTCCCACAGCGACAGGAAGTACCCCGCGAAGTCCAGGTCCCGCTCGCCGTGATGCCGGAAGGCGTTGAGCACAAGGAGGGCACCGACTACGGCGTCATCCCCGGTACGCGTCCCGCTCGCCGTGATGCCGGAAGGCGTTGAGCACCTGAAGATGTTCGAGTACATCTCCGTGCCGAACATCGTCCCGCTCGCCGTGATGCCGGAAGGCGTTGAGCACCGGGACGCGCAGGCCATCGGCGCCTGGGCCGGCTGGCAGTCCCGCTCGCCGTGATGCCGGAAGGCGTTGAGCACGGCAGGTTGGCGCCACTGAGGCGCGGCGACACCTGTCCCGCTCGCCGTGATGCCGGAAGGCGTTGAGCACCCATCACCAAGGTCGTCCAGGTCCGCACCGCAGCGCAGGTCCCGCTCGCCGTGATGCCGGAAGGCGTTGAGCACTCGCAACTCGTGACGGGCAGCACGTACGACAGAAGTCCCGCTCGCCGTGATGCCGGAAGGCGTTGAGCACAGTTCCACGAGGGAGGCCACCCGGGCATCCCCCGTCCCGCTCGCCGTGATGCCGGAAGGCGTTGAGCACCAGTGGTGTTCTGCGACGTCACCGACTCGGAGGGACGTCCCGCTCGCCGTGATGCCGGAAGGCGTTGAGCACCACCCCTTTCAAGGTGTAGGGAGCGTGTCGCTCCCTGGCCGTGCGTGTAGGGAGGCATGTTGGGGCCGCGAGACCA
>NZ_JAIQDG010000032.1 GCF_020037125.1 Myxococcus sp. RHSTA-1-4 | reverse complement strand
TCCTCCAGCGCGTCCGCGACTGCTGCCTCGACGCCTACTCCCACCAGGAGCTCCCCTTCGAGAAGCTCGTCGAGGAGTTGCACGTCGAGCGCTCCCTGAGCCACGGCCCCCTCGTGCAGGTGATGTTCGCCTTGCAGAATGCCCCCGGCGCGCTGCCCCAGCTTCCCGGCCTCCTCTCGGAAGCCCTCGAGCTGCACACCCACACCTCCAAGTTCGACCTCACCCTCTCCCTGGAGGAGGGCCCCGAGGGGCTGAGCGCCACCTTCGAGTACGCCCTCGCCCTCTTCACCCCGCGCACCGTGCAGCGGATGGCCGCCCACTACGCGCAGCTCCTGCACTCCCTCGTCCAGTCTCCCGACTTGCCTGTCGGCCTGCTCGACTTCCTCTCTCCGGACGAGCGCCGCCAGCTCCTCTTCGACTGGAACGACACCTCGCGCGCCTACCCCTCCGACGCCTCCATCCCCCAGCTCTTCCTGGCCCAGGTGGCCTCGCGCCCCGACTCCATCGCCGTGCAGCACGGCGCTCTCGCACTCTCCTATGCCCAGCTCGACGCACGCGCCAACCGCCTGGCTCGGCTGCTTCGTACTCACGGCGTCGGCAGGGCACGGCCCCAGGTGGGCGTCTGTCTCCCTCGCTCCATCGACCTCGTCGTCGCACTCCTCGCCATCCTCAAGGCCGGTGGTGCCTACGTCCCTCTCGACCCGGACTATCCCGCCGAACGCCTCTCCTTCATGGCTCGGGACTCACGACTGCAACGAATCGTGACGCACAGCTCCCTCGCCAGTCGTGTTCCTCCCGGAAGCGGCGAGCTCATCCACGTCGACACGCTCGAGGCCTCCGACCATCCGGGCGCTCCGCTCCCGGCCGGTGAGTCCACTGCCGAGGACCTCGCGTACGTCATCTACACATCGGGGTCGACCGGGCAGCCCAAGGGAGTGTGCGTCCCGCACCGGGGCGTCTGCCGGCTGGTGCTCGAGGCCGACTACCTGCCTCTGGGGCCGGAGGACCGCGTGGCCCAGGTCGCGACCGTCTCGTTCGACGCCTCCACCTTCGAGCTCTGGGGCGCGCTGCTCAACGGCGCCACCCTCGTCATCCTCGACAAGGACGACGTCCTCGAGCCCTCCCTCCTCGCCCGGCACCTCCGGGAGGAGCGCATCACCGCCCTCTTCCTCACCACCGCGCTCTTCAATCACGTCGCGCGCACGTCCCCTTCCGCCTTCCAGGGCCTGCGCGGCCTGCTCTTCGGCGGCGAGGCCGTGGACCCGGCGTGCGTCCGCCAGGTGCTGGCCCACGGCGCTCCCGAGCGACTGCTGCACGTCTACGGCCCCACGGAGAACACCACGTTCAGCACGGGGTTCCAGGTCTCCCACGTCGAGCCGGACGCACCCACCGTGTCCATCGGCCAGCCGATCTCCAACAGCACCGCCTACGTGCTCGACGCCGCGCTCCAGCCCGTGCCCACCGGCGTCACAGGCGAGCTCTTCGTCGGCGGCGACGGCCTGGCCTGGGGCTACTGGGACAGGCCCGAGCTCACCGCCGAGCGCTTCGTCCCCCACCCCTTCTCCTCCTCCCCAGGCGCACGCCTCTACCGCACCGGCGATTTGGTGCGCAGGCGCCATGACGGCTCCCTCGACTTCGTCGGCCGCCGCGACAACCAGGTCAAGCTGCGCGGCTTCCGCATCGAGCTGGGTGAAGTCGAGTCCGCACTCCTCCAGCACCCCTCCGTCCGTCAGGCCCTCGTCCTCGTTCGCGAGGACGTTCCCGGTGACAAGCGCCTGGTCGCCTATGCCGCCGCGAACTCCTCCGCGGCCTCTCTCCGTGAGCACCTGGTGTCGCTGCTTCCAGGCCACATGGTGCCCTCGGCCTTCGTTCTTCTCGACGCACTCCCCCTCTCCGCCAACGGAAAGCTCGACCGCAAGGCGCTGCCGCGTCCCCAGGATGCCGAGGAGGACACCGCCACCACGACGGCACCGAGGACACCGCTCGAACAGGAGCTGGCGGAGCTCTGGGCCCAGGTGCTGGGCCGCCAGTCGGTCAGCGTGACGGCCAGCTTCTTCGACCTTGGAGGACACTCCCTCCTTGCCGCGCAGCTCGTCGCGAAGATGTCCGAGCGCTTCGCGTTGAAGGTCCCGTTGCAGGTGCTCTTCCAGAGTCCGACGGTGGCCTCGCTCGCGCGGTGGCTCGAGGAGATGACCGGTTCGGGCACGGCAGGGGCCGTGGGCACCGGGAACGCGTCCTCACTGCCGGGGAGTCTCGTCCTTCTCCAGCAGGGGCGCTCCAACCTGCCGCCGCTGCTGTGCGTGCACCCGATTGGTGGAACCGTCTTCTGCTACCAGGACCTGGTGCGCGCGCTGGGGCCCGAGCGAACCGTCTACGGCTTCCAGGCCCCCGGCGTGAATGGTGAATGCGAGCCGCTGGAGAGCCTCGAGTTGCTCGCGTCCCTCCACCTGGGCTCGCTGCTCCAGCACCTGCCCCGGCCGCCCTACTACCTGGTGGGCCTGTCCATGGGCGGTGCCATCGCGTACGAGATGGCGCAGCGCCTGCGGGAGCTGGGGATTGCCCCGGAGCTGCTCGTCTTCCTGGACACGCCGGGCCCGGGGCAGATGCCCACCCGGTTCGAGGATGATGCCGCATTGCTCGCGGCCTCGTTCGGAGACGCCTCCTCCGAGCTGACGCAGCATCTGCGAAGCCTCGCGCCGCATGAGCAGATGCTCGAGGTGCTGCGCCGGGCCCGGGCGGGAGGCGTCGTCGAGGAGTCCTTCTCCCTGGTGGACCTCCAGACCTTCCTCGCGGTCTGGAAGGCCCACATGCGCGCCCTCTTCGGCTACCAGCCCCGCCCTTACGAGGGCCCGGCTGTCTATCTCCGCGCCTCGGAGTACGTCCCGCCGCATCCCCTGCATCCCGAGCAGCCCTGGCAACAGCTCGTCCGGGGCGGCCTGGAGCTCATCCATGTGCCCGGCAACCACCAGACGATGATCGAGCCGCCCCACGTCGAGGTCATGGCGCGGCACCTGAACGCCTGCATGCGGCGCCTCGAGGCGCGCGAGGTGACCGGCCGGACCGGGTGAGCCGTACGTCATCAACGGCAAGGGCCCGGAGCCTCGGGAGAGGATTCCCGAGGCTCCGGGCCGCGTCACCCGCGGCGCGGCCAGAAAGCCAGACCTCCGCTTAGTGGAGGATGATGACGATGGTCGTCCCGTTCGGGCACTGGATGACGATGATGATGATGCGGTCCAGGGTGTCCCTGGGGTTCTGGACCGCGATGCGCGCATCCATCAGCGTCCGCGGGAAGGGGAGCGCCTCGGGCACCTCCATGGAAAAGGTATCCATGGTGGCGGGAACGCGGGCGACCTCCTTGCCGTCCCCGGAGATGAGGCCGACGGTGCCCGGGTAGGTCCCCAGGCGCACATCCTCCCGGTTCGCGTGGGCGTTCAGACGGTAGAAGCCCGTGGGGATGCCCGTCTCGGGGGCGTCCAGGTAGATGAAGCCGACGTCCACGCCCTCGGGGAACCGGGTGGCGGGGACCTGCTCGAAGCCAGCGATGCTGGTGCCCGCGAAGGTGATGCCCTCGGCGGTGGCCGTCACCGTCTGCTCGTGGTTGATGGGGACGCCGGCCGCCTCGGCGGCCTTGAACAGGTCGGTCCGGGGATCGGAGCACTCCGCGGTCGCGGCCGGCTGGGCCTCCACGCGAGGCAGATACGCCGCGAGCCGCGTCTCACCCGCGAGCGCGGGGCTGGATGCAAAGAGGACCGCCGCGAGGGGACTGCCCGCCACGGTGATGCAGCGGGAATGCCAGGATTGTCGGGGCTTTTCGGAGCGGCAATCCCAGACACATGTCGGCGCAGAGGCACGGCCACCCGGGTCCGGCTGTAGCGCGCGACGTCACCGGCGGCGCCCGGGCGTAACCTGCCATGTCACAGGCAGGAGGCGCCGCCCGCCCGCCTCCTGGGTGTGCTGCCACCCAAATCGCCAGGAAAGTCGGGAAGTTGAGAGACCGGCCAAGCGCGTGTTACGACCGGCGGCGGCCAGTCTCTCCTCCCTTGTCCTGGCCACCGGAGTCGGCCTTCCATGAGTGAGCACAACGACGTCCCGCGGCCCCCTGTCCCCGTCGCCTCGCCGCCCCTGCCCGGGGCACCCGCGAAGCCGGCACAGACAGCCGGCGAGACGCTCGCCCAGGCCGCCACCCAGCTCCCCGCGCCCAACACCAGCGCCGAGGACGAGGCCCGCGAGCGCATCGCCTCGCTGGAGCGCGAGGCGAAGGCCCTGAGCGCCACGGAGCCGCAGGCCGCCGCCCTCCTCTTCCACGAGGTGGGCCTGCTCTGGGAGGAGCCGCTGAAGAACCCGCGCAACGCGGCCGTGGCCTTCCAGAGCGCCTACAAGCTGGCGCCGAAGTACCTCGTCAACATCCGCGCCGCGCGCCGCCTCTTCGCGGACGTGGGCAACTGGCAGATGGTCATCCAGCTCCTCGACGCGGAGCTGGCCGCCACCGAGGACACCCGCCTCCAGGCGGCGCTCCTCTTCGAGAAGGGCATCATCCTCCAGGAGCGCCTGTCCCGGGACGAGGAGTCCACCGCCTGCCTGCGGCTGTGCCTGGAGCGCCGCCCCACCGACGTCGTCATCCTCACCCAGCTCGAGTCCGTCTACGCCACGCGCAACGACGCGCCCGCGCTGGTGGAGGTGTACCGGCTGCTGTCCTACGCCGTGCAGCAGCCGTCGCTGCGGGCGCACTACCTCACCGCCGCGGGCCTGCTGCTGGAGGAGCGCCTCAAGCAGCGCGACGCCGCCGCGTCCCTCTTCCGCGAGGCCTTCGCCCTCGACAAGTCGGACCTGCAGCTGCTCGCCGCCATGAAGCGGCTGGCCGAGCGTGAGGGCCGGACCGACGAGCTGCTGGACGTGCTGGCCGCGGAGGCCACCGCCCTGGGCGCGCAGGCCGCGCCCGCGTACCTGCAGATCTCCAAGGTGTGCGAGCGCGCGGGCCGCAAGGAGGAGGCGCTGGCCGCGCTGCTGGACGCGCGCAGCGTGGCGCCCCACGAGCCGCTGGTGCTGAGCGAGCTGGCCGGCATCTACGAGGCCCAGGGGCGCTACGAGGAGCTGGCGGACGTGCTGCTGGCGCGCGTGGGCTCGCTCAATGACGAGAGCGAGCTGGTGGCCACCAACCTCCGGCTGGCCGCGCTGTACGAGGAGACGCTGAAGCGCGAGGCGGACGCGGCGGCGCGCTACCAGGCGATTGTCGCGCGCATCCCCGGCCACGCGGCGGCGCTCGCGGGCCTGGGCAAGCTGTACTACCGGATGCAGAACTGGGAGGGGCTGGTCTCCGTCTTCGACGCGGAGGTGGCCGCCGCCGAGGACGCGAAGCAGAAGGCCGCCCGCATGTACAAGGCGGCGGAAATCCTGGAGGAGCGGCTGGGCCGGCAGGAGGACGCCATTGCCCGCTACAACACCTGCCTCCAGCTCCAGCCCGGTTACCTCCCCGCGCAGAAGGCCCTCACCCGCCTCTACGAGCGCCAGGGCCGCTTCGCCGAGCTGGTGGCCATGTACGAGCAGGACCTCATCCAGACCTCGGACAGGGATCAGCTCATCACCACGCTGAACAAGATGGCGGTGGTGTACGAGGACCGGCTGGGGGACCTGGACCACGCCATCGAGTGCATGAAGCGCATCCTCGACCTGGCGTCGGACCACCTGCCCACCATCCGCAACCTGGCGCGGCTGTACGAGCGGGCCGGGCGCTACCGCGAGCTGCTGGAGACGAATGATCTGGAGGCGTCGCTCGCGGGCGACACCAAGCAGGTGCTGTCGCTGCTGCACCGCAACGCGGAGATTCTCGATGAGAATCTGAAGGACCGCGTGGGCGCCATCTCCGCGTATGAGCGCGTGCTGGCGCTGTCCCCGTCCTACCTGCCCGCGCTCAAGGCGCTGGGCCGGCTGTACGCGCAGGACGGCCGGTGGGAGAAGCTCATCGACATGTACCGGGCGGAGTCGGAGACCTCCGTCTCCACCGACCAGGCCGCGGCGCTCATCTACAAGATTGGCGAGCTGTACGAGCAGCGCCTGCAGCAGGAGAACGAGGCCATCGCCTCCTACCAGGAGGCGCTGATGCTGGCGCCCAGCTACTTCCCGGCGCTGCGCGCGCTGGCCCGCATCTACCGGCTGAACGGCGCGTGGGAGAGCCTGGTGGAGGTGCTGCGCGCCGAGGCCGCCAACCGCACGGACCCGCTGGAGCGCGCCAACGCCCTCTACCAGGCGGCCACCATCTGGGAGGACCAGCTCCATCGGCCGGAGCTGGCCATCGAGACGTACCAGGAGGTGCTGCGCCTGACGCCGGGCCACGCCGCCACGCTGCGCGCCCTGGAGCGGCTGTATCTGGCGCAGGACAACGTGAAGGAACTGGTCGCCATCCTGGACCGCGAGACGCAGGTGGGCGGCACGCCCGCGGCCAAGGTGACGGCGTACCTGAAGCTGGCTCGGCTGTACCTGGACCGCTTCCACGAGCCGTCGCGCGCGGCCCAGTGCAGCGAGGCGGTGCTGACGCTGGACCCGGGCAACCTCACGGCCCTCACGCTGCTGGAGCGCATCCGCGCCGCCGACCGTCCCCGCCGCGCCGAGCTGCGCCAGCGCATCGCCGAGCGCGTGAATGACCCGCGACTGGCCACGGCGCTGCGCCTGTCCGCCGCGTTGGATCTGGACAAGAGCCCCGCCGAGGGCACGCTGGAGGCGTACAAGCGCGCCTTCGAGGCCGACCCGGGCGACGGCCGGCTGGCCTTCGTGCTGGAGCGCGGGCTGCGGCAGGCCGGAGACGCCTCGGGGCTGGCCCGCCTCTACACCATGCGGCTGGCGGCGGCGCAGGACGCCGACGAGGCGCTGGAGATGCTGCTGCGCACGGCCGAGCTCGCGGACGGGCGCTTCAACGACCTGGAGCGCGCGGCGGCCCTCTACCGTCAGGCGCTGGAGCTGCAGCCGCAGTGCCTGCCGGCGTTGCAGGGCGCTCGGCGCGTGGCGCTCAAGCGCGGCGACGTGGCTGGGGCGCGCGCCGCCCTGGAGGCCGAGGCCCGCGCCAGCAAGGACCCGCGCGGCGCCATCGACGCGCTCCTCGCCGCGGCGAAGCTGGCGGCGGGACGGCAGGGAGACTCGGACGGCGCGGCGGCCCTGTACCGGCAGGCGCTGGAGAAGGACCCGCTGCACCCGGGCGCGCAGGCGGGCCTGGAGGAGCTGCTCGCGCAGCGCGGCGGCTCGGCGGACCTGGCGGCGCTGCAGGAGCGGCGCGGCGAGGCGAAGCTGGCGCTGAAGGATGGCCCGGCGGCGGCGACGGCCTTCGTCGCGGCGGCGCGCCTGTACCACACGGCGTTGAATGACCGGCCCCGGGCGCTGGCGCTGCTGGAGAAGGCGCTGGCCGCGCAGCCGGGCTTCGGAGAGGCGCTGGAGCTGCGGGGCTCGCTGCTGCTGGAGGCGCAGCAGTACGCCGAGGCGGCGGTGATGCTGAGCCAGCGCGTGCAGCAGGGCGGAGACCCGCGCGTCCTGGCGCAGCTCCACCTGACGCTGGGCACGCTGTACGCCACGCACCTGAACGACGCGGGCCGGGCCGCGGCCCACCTCCAGACGGTGCTGGCCACCCTGCCCCGCCACCTGGAGGCGCTGGAGCGGCTGGCCGCGCTGCACGCGCAGGGCCGCAACTGGGCGGGCGCGGTGGACTGCCTGCACAAGCTCCTGCAGCAGGAGCTGCCGGTGGAGGCCCGGGCGCGCTTCACGCTGGAGCTCGCGCGCACCTATGACGAAGGCCTGGGTGACGCGGCGGCGGCCACCCCGCTCTACCGTCGCGCGCTGGAGCTGTCGCCGGGCAACCCGGCGCTGGTGGACCGGCTGGTGGTGCTCTACGAGCGCGCCCGCAACCTGCCGGAGCTGGCGCAGCTCCTGGAGGTGCAGGCCCAGGCGCAGGCTGCCGTGGACCCCAAGCGGGCCGCGACGCTGCGGATGCGGGTGGCGGACCTCTACGCCGGGCCGCTGGCCGAGCCGGCGCGGGCCACGGCCATCTACCGGCAGGTGGTGGATTCGGACGGCACCAACCTCGCGGCGCGCGCGGCGCTCGCGGAGCTGTACGCGCGGGACACCACGTCCGTGCCGATGGCCATCGAGGAGCACCGGCAGCTCCTCCGCCAGGACCCGACGCGGGTGGACAGCCTGCACGCCCTCTTCAAGCTGTGGGTGGGCCTGAAGCAGAACGACAAGGCCTTCTGCGCGGCGTCGGTGCTGCAGTTCCTGCGCTCGGCGAACGAGGTGGAGATGGCCTTCTACACGGAGGGCCGCACGAAGCTGGCGCAGGAGGCACGGGAGGCGCTGACGTCGACGGACGTGGACTCGGTGCTGCTGCACCCGGGGGCTCGCGGGCCGATGCTGGAGGTGCTGCGCGCGGTGGGCGACCAGCTCGAGAAGGTCCACCCGCCGAGCTTCGACATCGTGGGCGTCAACCCGAAGGCGGACAAGCTGAAGCCGGACTCCGCGGTGTTCAAGGCGATGCGCGCGGTGGCGCAGGTGTTCGGCGTGGAGGAGTTCGAGGCGTACCAGGCGCGGCGCGGGCTGGCGGTGCTGGAGACCACGGAGCCGTTGTCGGTGTGCATCGGCCAGGACGTGGTGCGGCGCTTCAACGCGCGCGAGCAGAAGTTCCTGCTCGGGCGCGCGGCGCTGGGCCTGCTGAACAAGGCGGCGGTGCTGGCGAAGCTGTCGCAGGGCGAGACGGCGGACCTGTTCGGCAACTCCATCCGCATCCACGCGCCGCAGTTCAGCGCGCTGGGCCGGCGCAACGATGAGGCGGTGAAGCAGCTCCGCAAGGCGTATTCGCGCAAGGCGCTCAAGGCGCTGGAGATTCCGGCATCGGCGCTGGGCGACGCGCAGAAGGTGGAGCTGGCGCCGTGGCTGGACGCGCTGGACTACTCGGCGGACCGGGCGGGCCTGCTGATGGCCGGCGACGTGTCCGTGGGCCTGAGCATGGTGCTGCGCGAGGACCCCAACTTCGCGGGCGCTCGGCTGGACTCTCCGGAGCCCATGCTCCAGGCCGTGCGCGAGGGTGAGCGGCTGCGCACCCTGCTGGGCTGGTCCTTCACGGATGACTTCTTCCGGCTGCGCCAGCGGCTGGGGCTGGCGCTGTAGTCACTCCGGGCGGTGCGGGCGGCGGGCGCTACTCCCGCCGCACCACCGCGCCCTCGGGCAGGCCAGCGACGATTCGCTCCAGGGCGTCGTCCACGGCCCCACTCTCGGCGGACTCCACGGTGACCTTCACCCGGTAGTCCTTGCCCGGGTCGAAGTCCGGGTAGGAGCCGATGGCCACGTGCGGCATGTCCAGCGCCACACGGTCCAGGATGGCGGCGATCTCACTCTCCCCCAGACGCAGGTAGAGGCAGCGCAGCACCACGGGATTGCCGCTCAGGCGTCCAAGCACCGTCTCCAGCTGCATCCTGAAGAGCTGCGGCACTCCGGGCAGCAGGTACACGTCGTCCACCGTCAGCACCGGGTACCAGGTGCCCGCCTGGGGAATCAGCACCGCGCCCTCCGGCGCGTCCGCCAGCCGCATGCCCTCCGGTGTCACCTTCCCGCCGGGCGCCCGCGCGGTGATGAGCTCCACCATCTCCGGCAGACGCACCACGGGCCTGCCCATGGCCAGGGCCACCGCGCGCACCGTGACGTCGTCATGCGTGGGGCCGATGCCTCCACTGGTGAAGACGTAGCGCGCCCGCTGCCGGGCCCGGGCCACCGCGCTGACGATGGCGTCCACGTCGTCCAGGACGATTTCCATCGAGTGCAGGGGGATGCCCACCTCGCGCAGCCGCTTGATGAGGTGGGGGCCGTTCAGGTCCTGGACCTTCGCCGTCAAGACCTCGTTTCCGATGATGACCGCCGCTGCACCGGTGCGCTCCATGGGAGGCCGGACTCTAGCTCAGCGCTTCCGGCCGAGCAGCTTGCGGATCTCCCTCATCGACGCGTCCGTCACGGCCTCGATGCCCTGCTCGCCGTCGATGTGGACGATGCGCTCCCGCTTCGCGCGCAGCTTGATGGCGGCCATGTACTGCTTTGCAATCCGCCGCTGCGCCTCGTCCGCCTCGAACAGCTCCGGCGCCCCGCCCCGTACCGCGCGCCGGCGGGCCGCCACCTCGGGCGCCACGCCCACGAACAGCGTCAGGTCCGGCGACACCGCGCACGCGTTCACCGCGTCCACCCACTCCATGGGCAGCGATGCCCCCTGGTACGCGAGCGACGACAGCACGTAGCGGTCACACAGGACGACCTTGCCCTCCGCCAGCGCCGGCAGCACCCGCGCCGTGAGGTGGTCCGTCCGGTCCGCCGCGAACAGCAGCGCCAGCGTCTCCTGCGCCAGCGGCCCCGCGCCGCCGGGCATCCCCAGCCGGCCTGTGAGGGCCTGGCGAATCAGCGTACCCACGGGCCCATCGGAAGGCTCACGCGTGGTGAGCACCCCGTGCCCCTCCGCGCGCAGGAGGGCCGCCAGCCGCTCCACCTGTGTGGTGGTGCCGGCACCGTCGAGTCCCTCCAGGACGATGAACCGCCCCTTCCGGGCGGCCTTGCGCGCGGCGCTCACCGGGGCAGCAGCGCGGCGGGGTCGTCCAGCCGGAGCTGGCGGCGCAGCTCCAGCATCGACTCGTAGCCCTTCAGTTCCTCCGTCAGCACCTTGCGGCCCGAGCGGTATCGGCTGAACGCGTACACCAGCAGCCCCAGCGACAGCAGGGCCGCGCCCCACGCCAGCAGCGGCGTGCGGAGGGAGTCGTAGAAGAGCTTCCCCGCGGCCCCGCCAATCAGCAGGGCGGCGATGGTGGACACGCCCGCGTGGGCGAAGTGCGTCGTGCTCTGACGGACGGACAGGCTCTCCTGGAGCTGGTCGAGCTGGGTCCGCAAATCCTGGGTATCGGCGCTCATCACGGGGCGCGGACCCTACCTCAGCCCGCCCCCTCCGTCGAGTCGCCCCCCTGGCCTGCGGCCGACCGTCGGCGCTCCAACGACTCCCACCCGGCCGCCCGCTCTCCCACCGGGAAGCCACGCCCGCCTCATCCCCTCCATCACCGGGACGCAGGGCTCCCAACAGGTTGCCTTGCGAGCCCGGGCCGCGCACGCTACAGCGTCCCCGACATGCAGCCCTCCCGGCGAACCGACACGTCCATGAGTCACGACTCCCAGCTCTCCTCCATCGAGGACGCCATCCGCGACATCCGCGACGGCAAGTTCGTCATCGTCGCCGACGACGAGGACCGCGAGAACGAGGGTGACCTCATCATGGCGGCGGAGATGGTGACGCCGGAGCACCTGGCCTTCATGGTCCGCCACACCAGCGGCATCGTCTGCCAGCCCATGCTGGCCGAGCGCCTGGACGCGCTCCGCCTGCCGCAGATGGTGGCGGACAACACCGAGTCCCACCGCACCGCCTTCACCGTCTCCGTGGACTACCGGCACGGCACCTCCACCGGCGTGTCCGCGGCGGACCGCGCGAAGACCATCCGCGCGCTGGTGGACCCGAACAGCAAGGCGGACGACTTCCTGCGCCCCGGCCACATCTTCCCGCTCCGCTACCGCGAGGGCGGCGTGCTGCGCCGGGCCGGCCACACCGAGGCCACGGTGGACCTGTCCCGCCTCGCGGGCCTGGAGCCCTCCGGCATCCTCTGCGAGTTGGTGAAGGACGACGGCACCATGATGCGGATGCCGGACCTGCTGGCCTTCTCCCGGCAGCACAACCTCAAGGTCATCACCATCGCCGACCTCATCGAGTACCGCCGCCGCAAGGACCGGCTGGTGCGCCGCGAGCCCGGCCAGCACACCGTCACCACCCGCTACGGCGAGTTCACCGCCCTCACCTACTCGTGGCTGCCGGACAACGCGAAGTCGCTGGTCCTCGTGAAGGGCGACCCCGCGTCCAAGCCCAGCGCGCTGGTGCGGCTGCATGCCGCGTGCGCCATGGGTGACGTGTTCGGCTCCCCGTCCTGCAACTGCAACGTGCTGCTGGACCAGGCGCTCGCGCGCATCGCCCGCGAGGGCACCGGCGTCCTCGTGTACCTGCCCGGCATGCACGGCGACGACTTCGGCATCCACCACAAGCGCCACAGCGATGGCAGCAGCGGCCCCTCGCGCGGTCCGCAGGAGTCGAGAGACCTGGGCATGGGCTGCCAGATCCTCAACGACCTGGGCGTGCGCTCGCTCCAGGTGATGACCAACACGGACATCACCTACCGCGGCCTCGCGGGCTTCGGCCTCACCATCGAGAAGCGCGTGCCGCTGCTCGCGGACTGAGGCACGGAGGGCCCCGGCTCCACGGGGCCCCCTCGGTGGACCTGCTCAGCCCAGGTCCGCCAGCGCGCCGCGCACCGCGTCCAGGTTCGCGGGCAGCTCCACCGGTGGATTCGCGTAGCGGCTCGTCACGTCCGCCAGCGTGCCGCGGTGGTAGCCCACCTTGAAGTCCGCGAACTTCAGCCCGTGCGCGGTGGAAATCACCGCCACGCGCGAGCCCCGCGCAATCACGCCCTGGGCCACCAGCTTCTCCAGCGCCGCCAGCGCCACGCCCGTCTGCGGACAGGTGAAGGTGCCCTCGCGGTCCGCTCGCGCCGCCGCGTTGGACAGCTCGGACTCGGTGGCTTCCTCCACCACGCCATCGAAGGCCTTGAGGATGCGCACCGCGCGCTTGAAGGACACCGGGTTGCCAATCTGGATGGCGGACGCCAGCGTCTTCTCCGCCTGCATCGGCAGCAGCTCGCGGAAGCCGCCCCGGAAGGCGCGGGCCAGCGGATTCGCGCGCTGGGCCTGCGCCACGGCGATGCGCGGCCGGCGGGTGATGAGTCCCAGCTCCAGCATCAGCTCGAAGCCCTTGCCCAGGGCGCTGGCGTTGCCGAGGTTGCCTCCCGGAATCACCACCCAGTCGGGAGGCTCCCAGCCCAGGTCCTGGCACAGCTCCACGGCCACCATCTTCTGGCCCTCGATGCGCAGCGAGTTCATCGAGTTGGCCAGGTACAGCCCCGTGTCCGCCGTCACCGCCTGCACCAGCTTCATGCAGCCGTCGAAGTCCGTGTCCAGCGACAGCACCCGCGCGCCGTTGGCGATGGGCTGCACGAGCTGCGCGAGCGACACCTTGTCGCGCGGCAGGAACACCACCGCGGGAATGCCCGCCGCCGCGCAGTAGGCGGAGAGCGCCGCGGACGTGTCCCCCGTGGACGCGCACGCCACCGCGCGCAGCGGCACACCCTTCGCGCGCATGTGCTTCACGGCGGAGACCAGGACCGTCATCCCCCAGTCCTTGAAGCTCCCCGTCGGCGAGACGCCGCACTCCTTCAAATCCAACGCCGCCAGCCCCAGCTCCGCGGCCATGCGCGGGAGCGGCTTGAGCGGCACGCGCCCCTCGCCCAGGGACACGATGTCCTCGGTGGGGAGCTGCGGGTACGCCCACTCGCGCTTCCCCCAGACGCCCGAGCCATCCGGCAGCCGCGCCGAGCCGAAGCGCGTCTCGAAGCGGCGCTTCCACTCCGCCGCGGGCACGGAGCGGAGGGCCGCCACGTCGTGCGACACCTCCAGCAACCCACCGCAACGCGGGCACCGGTATACGACCTCCAGCAGCGAGGCACGGAAGTCACAACCCTCGCTGCACGCGTACTCCGCACGAAAGTCCGGCATGGGTCCTCAAGCCTCCGCCTGGGAACGTGTCCCGCACTCCGCGCAGGCCTTCCCGGGCCGCACCGGCGTATGGCACGTGGGGCAGGCCGTCCACTGCTCATCGTCCCCGCCGGGGCGCTTCGCACCGGCCACCGCGTTCGCCGCCGGGCGCGCCCGGGGCAGCCGCATGCCACAGCGGTCGCAGAGCAACCCATCCGCCTGCACGTTGCGGCAGTACCGGCAGACGACGGCGCCCGTGGGGGCGGCGGTGCGCACGCCATCGTCCTGCGCGCGGCCGGTGTCCAGCTCCAGCAGGGGCGCCACCGGCACGGCACCGGTGTCCCCCGCGCGCGTCAGCTCCAGGTCGGGCACCACCTGGGCCGGAAGGTCCGGGCCCGCCTTCTGGCGTGTCTGGTCCAGCTCGGGCAGCGCGGCGACCTGCACCGGCGCGCGGCCGCCCGCGTGGGGCGTCAGCTCCAGCTCCGCCAGCGGCGCCACGGGAGCCGCGTCGGGCGCGGGCGCGGGGAAGACCCGGCCACAGACGTCGCACTCGGTCCCCTCGGGCTGAACGTGGTCACACAGCGGGCAGATGATCATGGTGCGCGAACGTTAGCGGGCCGCCGCTCTCGGGAGCAACGCGACTTCCGACCCTCCATGGGCGTGCGGGCAGGCTGGCGGCGGGTCAGCCCCCACCCAAGCCGCTCTCACCCGGTGGGATGGGCCTGCCCCGTCATGGGGACGAAGCGCACCGACAGCAGGCGCTCGACGGTGGGCAGCTCCCCCTCCTTCCGGGAGCGCTGGATTCGAAGCAATTCCTGGGCGCCCCCCAGGGGCCCCACGGGGAGGACCATGCGCCCGCCCCGCCGGAGCTGGGCCAGCAGCGCCAGGGGCACCTCGCTGGGGGCGGCGGCGGCGAGGATGTCATCGAAGGGCGCCTGCTCGGGCCAGCCCAGCGAGCCGTCCCCGCACCGGAAGTACACGTTCTCGAAGCCCAGCCGCCGCAGCAGCCTGCGTGCCGAGAGGGCGAGCTGCGGGACGATTTCCACCGTGTACACCTCGCGGCAGAGCAGCGCGAGCACCGCCGTCTGGTAGCCGGACCCCGTCCCTATCTCCAGCACGCGCTCATGTCCCTTGAGCTGGAGTGCCTCGGTCATCAGCGCCACGACGTAGGGCTGGCTGATGGTCTGCCCGTGGCCGATGGGCAGGGGCACGTCCGCGATGGCCTCGCCGCGCGCAGGCTCCGGGACGAAGTCGGAGCGCTCCAGCCGGGCAATCGCCTCCAGCACGCGCCGGTCGCGGATGCCCCGGTCGGCCAGGAATCGAGCACGTCCCCAATCGCCCATGGGATGACAGTAGTCATCCCACCCGGGCCAGGGCGAGGCGGCCTTCCCACCGCTCCTCCAGCGCCTTCACCAGTCCCTGGTGCTCCCGGGCCTCGAGGTCGGGGTCCTGCGCGAGGATGCGCCGGGCCTCCGACTGGGCCATGGACAGCAGGTCGCCGTCCCTCGCCAGGTTGGCCACGGCCAGCTCGGGCAGGCCGCTCTGGCGCGTGCCCAGGAACTCACCGGGCCCTCGAATCTCCAGGTCCTTCTCGGCGATGACGAAGCCGTCGCTGCTGCGCTCCATGACGCCCAGGCGCTCGGTGGACTCCCACGAGCGCGCGGCGCCGGCCACCAGGAAGCAGTAGCTCGCGGCCGCGCCACGGCCCACGCGGCCCCGGAGCTGGTGGAGCTGCGACAGGCCGAAGCGCTCGGCATGCTCCACCACCATCACCGAGGCATTGGGCACGTCCACGCCCACCTCCACCACGGTGGTGCAGACGAGGAGGTCCAGCCGCTTCTCGCGGAAGTCCTCCATGACGGCGTCCTTCTCCTCGCCCTTCATCCGGCCGTGCAGCAGCCCCACCCGGGCCTGGGGGAACACCTGCCGCAGCTTCTCCACGCCCTGCGTCGCGTCCTGCAGGTCGAGCTTCTCGGACTCCTCCACCAGCGGATACACGACGTAGGCCTGGTGGCCCCTGGCCAGCTCGGAGGCCACCGACTCGTACACGCGGGAGCGCTGCTTGTCGGTGAAGACCCGCGTGCTGATGGGCGTGCGCCCCGGCGGGAGCTGGTCGATGACGGACAGGTCCAGGTCCCCGTACAGCGTCATGGCCAGCGTGCGGGGAATGGGCGTGGCCGTCATCACCAGCACGTCAGGCTTCGGCCCCTTGCTCATCAGCGTGTGGCGCTGGATGACGCCGAAGCGGTGCTGCTCGTCGATGACCACGAGCCCCAGGCGCTTGAAGGCGACGTCGTCCTGGATGAGCGCATGGGTGCCCACGGCCAGGTGGATGTCCCCGCGGGCCACGGCGTCGCGGCGCTCGCGCTTGGACTTCGCCGTGCCCGCCGCGCTCACCAGTCCCACGCGGTAGCCCAGCGGCTCCAGCACCTTGCGGAAGTTGCGCTCGTGCTGCTCGGCGAGAATCTCCGTGGGTGCCATGACGGCGACCTGGTAGCCGTCCTGCAAGGCGACGAGCGCGGAGATCATCGCCACCGCCGTCTTGCCGCTGCCCACGTCGCCCTGCACCAGCCGGTTCATGGGCTCCGGGCGCGCCATGTCCCGGGCAATCTCCTGCACCACGCGCGCCTGGGCGTCCGTGAGCTGGAACGGAAGCGCGGCGCGGGCGGTGTCCAGCCGGGACGGGGACACGTCGAAGGAGATGCCCTCCTCCGCCTTCACGCCCTGGCGCTTGAGGGCCATGCCGAGCTGGAGGAAGAACAGCTCGTCGAACGCGAGGCGCCGGTGCGCGGGGCTCTGGTGCGTGTCGAGCGCGTCCAGGTCCGCGTCGCCGGGCGGGAAGTGGATGAAGCGCAGCGCGTCCGGCAGGCCCATCAGGTCCAGGCGGCGGCGCAGGTCCATGGGCAGCGGGTCCTCCAGCGCCTGCGCGTACTTCTCCCCCACGAGGGCGGCCAGGTCGCGGAAGGAGCGCTGCTCGGCGCGCTCGAAGCCCGGGTAGATGGGGACGATGCGGTTGAAGTGGACGGAGGAGGACTCCAGGTCCTCGGCGGGCTCTATCTCCGGGTGGGCCATCTCCCGGCCGCTCATGGTGGCGCGCACCTCGCCGGAGAGGACGATGCGCTTGCCCACCGTGAAGCGGCTCTTCAGCCACGGGCCCGCGTTGAAGTACGTGGCGGCGATGCTGCCCGAGCGGTCTCCCACGACGGCGCGGAACATGCGCCGGCCCTGGCGGCTCGGCACGAAGTCCGCGAGCTTCACGATGCCCACGGTGACGCCGCGCTGGCCGGGCTCCAGCTCGGCGATGGTGCTCAACCGCCGGCGGTCCTCGTAGCAGCGCGGAAGCAGGAAGAGGATGTCCCCGAGGCGGCGCAGCCCCTTCTTGTTGAGGGTGGACACCAGCCGGGGCCCGAGCCGCTTGTCCAGCGACTTCAGCGGCATGGACAGCGGCCCCGTGCGGGGGGCGATGGACAGCAGCTTCGCCTCGGAGCGGGACGCCTCGGCCGCCGCCTCGCGCTTCTTCTTCCGCTCCGCCTTCTCCTTCCGCGTCTTCGCGCCGGGCGTGGCCTCCACGCCGGTGTCGACGAGCGAGGCCTGCCTGGGCGCCCGGGCCGGGCCCTTCGCGGGAGCACCGGGCGTTGAAGGGGCGGCGCCAGGGCCGCGCGCGCTGGTAACGGGCGCGGACTTCCCCCGGGGCGCCGGAGGCAGGGGCTCGACGGACTTCCACGGAGGCACATAGCCCGGCGGCGTCGTGCCGGAGTCACCGTCTTGCACCAGCGGCCTGGGGATGCCCTGGGCCGGTGTGGCGCGCGGCCGGGGCTTCGCTTCCGGCTCCAGCACACCTTCCCGCAGGAGCGTCGGCGCGGCCGTTTCCGCCTCGGATGGGGCTCCGGCGCGAGCTCCACCCCCACCACCCGTCACGCCCTCCAGCTCCACGGGAAGCACCACGCCGCTGAGCTTCAGTCCGGCCACCACGCGCCGCAGCGCGGCCTTGCGGCGCTCGGGGGCGGGGTCGTCCACATAGGGCAGCGCGGCGCGCAGGTGTGCCAGGGCCTGGGCATCCACGCCACTTGCCCCGGCAAGGGCGCGCTCCAGCACCGGGCGCAGCCCTTTCACGGTGGCGAGCATCGCGAAGTCGCGCTGGCACGCATACCGGAGAGGTCCAACGAGGCTGGCGAGCGGATGGTTCACGCGCGGGTCTCGTCGCTCATCCTACGGAACAGGGGTGACGTCTCCCAGAAAACGAGACCGGGGGAGCGAGCCCGTGCCCGCTCCCCCGGCAGCTCCCCGAAGGGAAATCGGCTCAGCTCTCTCCGGCCGGCGTGCCGTCGTCCGGGTCCTCGAAGCGGATCTTCGTGACCTCCAGCTCGCGCGTGCCGCCCGGGCTCTGCACGGTGGCGATGTCGCCCACCTTCTTGCCAATCAGCGCGCGGGCCACCGGCGAGGTGACGGCGATCCACCGCTTCTTCAGGTCGGCCTCCAGCTCGCCCACGATGCGGTACGTCACGGGCTTGTCCGTCTCCGTGTCCACGAGGTCCACGGTCGCACCGAAGACGACCTTGTCGCCACCCAGTTTGGCGGGGTCAATGACCTCCGCGCGCGCAATCCAGTCATTGAGGTCCAGGATGCGGCCCTCGATGTGCGACTGCTTCTCCTTCGCCGCGTGGTACTCGGCGTTCTCGCGCAGGTCGCCATGGGCGCGGGCGACCTCGATCTCGCGCGAGATCTTCCCCCGCTCCACGGACTGGAGGTGCTTCAGCTCCTCCTTCAGCTTGCGCAGTCCGGACGGGGTCATCGGGATGTTGTCGCTCCCGCTTGCCATCGACAGCTCCTTGGTTCCACCACTCCCAGGTTCAATAAATCGAGGGCCGGCGCTCCTCCCGGAGCCCGGCCCCCACCACGAAAGCCCCAATGTAGGGAACGACTGACAAGTTGGTCAATGAAACCCGTACAGGGAATCGTCGGCCGCACTGTGCGCACGCCTCGCGACCCGGTAGGCTGCCCGCGTGCTGTCCGTCCAGGAACTGCGCGCGCTCGCCGCCACCCTGCCTACCTCCACCTTCAAGCAGCAACTCGGGCCCTTCGCGCTTATCCAGCGCCCACCGTCCGAGGCCGCCACGGCCGTGCTCGCTCCCACGCACATGGCCTCGCCCGAAGTCATCGAGCAGGGAATGCTGTCATTGCTGTTCGAATTCGAACACCTGCGGGTGGCCACGCTGCCTCCGCTGGCGGCCACGGACCGGCTGCGCATCGGCCGGCGCATGGACTGCGACCTGGTCATCGACGACCCGTCCGTCTCCAAGATGCACGCGGAGCTGCGCTGGAACGAAGCCCAGCAGCGCTGCACCGTGCAGGACCTGGGCTCCACCAACGGCACCTTCCTCAACGCGCGGACGCTGGGCGGACGCGAGGCGGTGCTGCGCGACGGCGACATCCTGAGCTTCGGCAACGTGCAGTTCTGGTACCTGCTGACGGAGACGCTGCACGAGCGGCTGCGCTCGGGCGAGGCCACCGGGCTGGGCTCCCGGAGCGGCTGACGTCCGGACACTCCATTGGACGCGGGACGTCCAGGAGACCCCACCCGCCCGGTTGTGCCCTTGACGCCCAACCCATTACACGGCATTCCGCCGGGGAGACCTTCACGGGCCAGGAGGGCGCCATGTCCACGCCACCGCGCGACGAGCGCGAGCTCTACGAGCGCATCTACACCGTCGCCGAGCAGGTGCCGCACGGCCAGGTGGCCACGTATGGCGACATCGCCACCATCGTCGGAGACGGCTGCGATGCCCGCATCGTGGGCCATGCGCTGGGCGCGCTCGGCGCACGCGCCCGGACGGTGCCGTGGCAGCGCATCATCAACCGCACTGGAGGCATCAGCACGTCGGGCCACGGCCAGCGTGAGTTGCTGGAAGCGGAGGGTGTCGCGTTCGACGAGCGCGGCCACGTGCGGATGGACGCGCACCACTGGGCGGGGCCCAGCGAGGAGTGGGCCCGCGCCCATGGCTTCCAGACGCTCCCGCGGCGTCCCGGGAGCGCGCCGGACGCGCAGCTCCGACTGTTCTGAAGGCAATCGCCCGCCTCCCCGCCTGCTTGCCTCCGGGAATGGACGAGAGAGAGTCATGTCCTGGCCAACCGGCCGGAATCCAACATGCCGCTCGCGTTTCTCCGCTGGGGTGTCCTCATCCTCGTGTGTCTGATCGCGCCCGCCGCCCTCGCCGGAGAAGCGAAGAAGCTTCGAAGGCCGAAGGCGAAGAGCACGAAGTTCGTCCGCCTCAAGGGCGGCGAGCTGCTCCATCATGCCGCCGCCGCCGCGTTCCAGCGCATGAGCGCGCGGGCGCGCGAGGAGGGCGTGTTCCTGCGTGTCACCAGCGGCTACCGCTCGCGGAGGGAGCAGCGCTGGCTGTACGAGCGCTATCGCAAGGGACTGGGGCCGAAGGCGGCGCGGCCCGGCCGCTCCAACCACCAGCGAGGCCTCGCGGTGGACCTCGTCGTGGGAGGCGTCACCTCGTTCACATATGAGTGGCTCACCTCCCACGCGTGCCGCTTCGGCTTCCGGCGCACCGTGGCCTCGGAGCCGTGGCACTGGGAGTACCGCCCGCACACCACGCGAGGCCCCGCCGAGGGCCAGGACTGCCTGGGCCGGGACATGGCACCGGAGCCCGCGCCCACGGCCACGCCCGTTGCCAGGCAGGACGCGAGCTGATCGGCGCGCCACCGGCGCCGGCTGGGTGGCCCTGGACGAAGAGTCCGGAGGGAATGATTTCCACCGCCCATCTCGACTAGGGTGTGCCCCTCTTCTTCGGGTGAGGGGGGCTCATGCTCGTCGTGCCGTCCATCCTGGATGCGGTCACCGTCCACGCGGAGGGTGCGCTCTGTACTCGCGTGGCCACCGTGCTGACGGAAGGTGGCCGCCTTCCCACGCAGGTGCGCATCAACGGCCTGCCGCTGTCGCTGCGCACCGGCTCGCTGCGAGCGTCCGTGCTGCAAGGCCCCCCGGGGCTCGTGGTGCGAGACCTCCGGCCCGCCTTCGACGTCCAGCTTCCACCCGAGGTGGACGTCCCCGCCGAGCAGCGCGCGCTGGAAGAGGCTCAGGCCCGGCTCGACGAGGTGTCGGCGGCCCTGCTCAGGGTGAATCGCGACCTGGGCGCGGTGACGAAGCTCTCGTTCGCGTTCCCACCGCGAAAGAAGGACGACTTCCAGCCGCGAGGCGCCCCGCTGGCCGCGATGCTGTCGCTCACGTCCCTGGTCGACTCGGAGACGGGACTCCTCAACGAGCGGAGGCTGGACCTGGAGCGCCAGAAGCGCGACGCCGAGGCCGAGGTGGAGCTTCGCCGGCAGCGCCTGAACGAGGCCTCCACGGCGCTGCGAGGCCAGCGTGCCCGCGTCTACCGCGCCGCCATCCTCACCCTGTCCGAGGCCATGCCCGTGGAGCAGGGCGCGAAGCTCGCGCTCGAGTACGCCGTGCCGGGCGCGCGGTGGGTCCCCACCTATGACCTGAAGCTGCCGCGCACGCTGGAGGAAGGCACGCTGCGGATGCGCGCCTCCGTCCTCCAGCGCACCGGCGAGGACTGGACGGGAGTGCGGCTGTCCGTCTCCACCGCGGACCTGGACCGGCGCGCGGAGGTGCCGGAGCTGAAGGCGCTGCGCATCGGCCGCCGCCAGCCACCTCCGGCCCGCTCCGGCTGGCGCGAGCCCCCGCCCGGACTGGACGAGCTGTTCTCCGGCTACGACGCCACCCGCCTCCCTCCGAAGCCCGAGCCGCCCGCGCCCGTTCCCGCGCCGCAGGCCGTCGCCGAGAAGCCGGCGGCGGAGCCGCTCATGGACACGTACGCCGAGCGTCGCCCCGTCGACCGGGACGAGCTGATGTCGCCCACCGGCTCGTTCCAGAACGTTCCCCCGCCGCCGTCCATGGCGCCGCCACCGCCCATGGCCCCGGCTTCCGCGGCCCGGCCTGCCCGGTCGGCCGGCGCCCTCCCGGCCCGTTCCCGTTCCGAGGCGCCCAAGATGAAGAAGCGGGGCGGGGCCCCTTCGAGGTCGATGGACCTGGGCGGAATGGACCTCATGGAAGCGCCCGAGGAGGAGGCGGAGGCCGCCGCTTTCGCCCCCGGTGGCGGAGGGGCGGGCGCCGACGGTGGGGCCCTCGAGGAGCGTCAGGCCGCGCGGCTGGAGCCCTCCGACGCGCTGCTGGACTATGACCGGCTGGAGCTGGCGCCCGCGGACGACCCTGGTGCCCGTGGCCGTCTGCGCCCCCGCCCCGCCTTCGTCACCCGCGAATTGCTGGCGCTGGCGGCGGTTCACGTCCACATCGACATCGCCGCGCTCGTCGCCGTGAGCGAGCAGGAGGTGTCCACCATCTGGCAGGCACCGCCGCCCGCCTGGTCCGTGCCCCCGCGCAAGTCCTCGCCGCACTTCGACGCGCGCTTCGACGTGGAGGCGCGCGCGGACGTTCCCTCGGACGGGGTGTGGCACACGATACCGGTGCTGTCGGTGCCGGTGGGCCTGTCCGCCGAGTACGTCTGCGTGCCGTCGGTGGAGGCCCGCGCCTTCCGGACGGTGCGCGTGGAGAACCGGACGCCCTACCCGCTGCTGGCCGGGCCGGTGGACGTCACGCTCGGCGACGAGTTCCTGATGACGTCCCCCCTGCCCACCATGGCGCCCGGGTCGACCCAGCGTCTGGGCCTGGGCGTGGAGGAGTCCATCAAGGTGGCGCGCAACACGCGCTTCGATGAGGCCACCGGCGGCATCTTCGGTGGCGCGACGATGCTGACGCACCACGTGTCGGTGGAGCTGGCCAACCGGCTGTCCAACCGCGTGCTGGTGGAGGTCTGCGAGCGCGTGCCCGCGGTGCCCTCCGGCTCGGAGAAGGACATCAAGGTGGAGGAGATGGAGGTGGCGCCGGTGTGGCAGAAGCGCACGCCGCTTCCCGGCGAGGACCCGGTGGAGGGAGAGCGTGCATGGCGCGTGGTGCTCCAGCCCGGTGAGGCCCAGACGCTGAAGGCGACGTGGACCGTGAAGATCCCCGCGAGCAAGATGCTCGGGGGCGGAAACCGGAGGACATGATGGGCGCCCCCCTTACCCTGCCCGTGGTCAAGGTCACCGTCCTCGAGGACCGGGCGCTCATCGAGCGGCGCGGCGAGGTGCCGCTCGCCACCGGAGCGCAGCGGCTGGTCATCGAGGGGCTGTCACCGCTGGCGGTGGACCGCTCCCTGCAGGCGAAGCTGGCCGGCGGCACCGTATCGCAGGCGCGCATCCGCCGCGCATTGAAGCCCTACCGCCCCGAGGCCCAGCGCGAGCACCGCACGGAGCTGGGCCGGCGCGTGGCGGAGCTGGAGCAGGAGCAGCGGCGCGCCGAGGCGGAGGAGGAGCGGCGGCGGCACCGGTACACCCTGCTCTCCCACGCCCATGACGACGTGCTGCGCGCCATTGCCGAGGATGCGGGGAGCGGCCAGGACCGCCCGGACGTATGGCGGGAGCAGCTGGCCACCATCCGGCGCGAGCTGGACGCGGCGGGCACGGCGCTCCGCGCGTCGAACCGCGAGGTCATCCGGGGCCGGGAGCGTCTCCAGGAAGCGCGGAGCGCGCTGGCGGCCACCGAGCAGGAGGAGCCGCGGCTCGACGTGCACGCCGAGCTGGAGGTGGGCCATCCCGCGGGCGGCTCGGCCACGCTGTCCCTCACCTACCTGGTGCCCTGCGCGGCCTGGCGCCCGGCCTACCGCGCCACGCTGGAGCGCGGGGAGCGGGGCGAGACGGTGACGCTGGAGTGCGAGGCCGTGGTGTGGCAGCGCACGGAGGAGGAGTGGAAGGACGCGGAGCTGGCCTTCTCCACGGCGCGGCCCACGCTGGGCGCCTCGCCGCCGCGGCTGGTGGAGGACTGGCTGTCGCTGCGCGACAAGACGGAGCGCGAGAAGCAGGTGGTGGAGGTGGCCATCCGCGAGGAGGTCATCCAGACCACGGGCGAGGGCGGCGCGGCCCGGCGCGAGGAGGCCCTGCCCGGCATGGACGACGGCGGCGAGGCACTGACGCTTGCGGCGCAGCACCGCGCCACCGTGCCGCCCGACGGTGAGCCGCACCGCGTGCCGCTGTTCCGCTTCACCGCGTCCGCGGCCTCCGAGCTGCTGGCCTGCCCGGAGCAGTCGCCGCTGGTGCACCGGGTGGCGCGCTTCGACAACACGGGCCCGTCCGTGCTGCTGGCGGGGCCGGTGGACCTGGTGCGCTCCGGCGGCTACGTGGGCCGCGCGCAGCTCCGCTTCACCGGCAGGAGCGAGCGGGTGAAGCTGGGCTTCGGCAGCGAGGACGCGCTGCGAGTGGCGCGCAGGGACGAAGAAGAGATGGAGACGAGCCGCCTCACTGGACGCCGCGTGCGCACGCAGCGGGTGCGGCTGTACCTCTCCAACATGGGCGCCCGTCCGGAGACGGTGGCCCTGGAGGAGCGGATGCCCGTCTCCGAGGTGGAGTCCGTGGAGGTGATGCTGTTGAGGGAGGGCACGAAGCCGGCCCCGGCCCGCGTCAGCGAGGACGGCATCATCCGCTTCGAGCTGACCGCGCCCCCCCGCTCGCAGCAGGAGCTTTCACTGGCCTACACAGTGACGAGCGCGTCGAAGGTGGCCGGCCTCTGAGGGAGCCCCATCCTTCCACCGCGCAACAGCCGTTTGGGCATGGCCCTTCCACCGTGATACGGGCCGTGAGCATTCCCTCGGGAGGAGGAACCCCATGAGACTCGTTCCCGCGCTGCGCGCCCTCGGACTGCTGGTGTCGCTCGGCCTGCCTTGGTCCGCCCTGGCCCTGGAGGCGCCGCTGGAGGATGAGGCCCCGCGCCGGTTGCCGCAGCTCGCGGTGGAGGTGGGCGGCTTCATGTCCCGGATGCAGCATCCGTCCACGCTCATCCCCACGTCGCGGCAGCAGACGCGCACGGTGGAGTCCCGGAACAACGCGGTGCGGCTGACGGGCGGGATTCACTTCAACATCCTCCGGGGCTCCGGCCGGGACGACGTCTGGTGGATCAACGGCATCGACTGGTACTTCGCCAATGCCGTCGACGTCCTCGCGTTCCGCCCGGGGTTGGAGAAGCGGCTCTCGCTGTCGCGGCGGCTGACGCTCGGGGTGGCGGCGTTCGGCGGCGCGGCCGAGGTCTCCGTGCCCACCGGGCAGATCAACCAGAACCAGCCGACCGACCCGGGCGGCGGGCTCTCGCCGGGGGACAACTTCTACGAGGGCCGCGCCCGGAAGTGGATCTTCGGCGCGGGCGGCATGGCCTCGCTCCAGTACTCCTTCGGGCGCATCGTCTACACGCGCGTCCAGGCGGGCTACACGCAGTACTTCCAGAAGGCGGACGACTTCCGGGTGGGCTCGGAGGGCTTCTCCGTCTCGCTCAGCGGGCCGTTCGCGGGGGCCCTGCTGGGGGCGAGCTTCTGACGCTCCGCGCTCCGCTCACGAGACGGAGCGCACCAGGTCCCGCACGCCACGGGCGGCGAGCGACTCGGGCATGAGCCGGAAGAGCGTGTCGCGCAGAAAGCGGCCGATGGGGCTCTCCAGCTGCGCCATGCGCCCCAGCCGCCAGGATTGGGACACGATCTGGTTGGCGCGCTCGCGGCGGCGTTGCTCGTAGGTGGTGAGGGCGGCCTCCACGGCATCGCCACTGGCCAGACACTCCGACAGCACCACGGCATCCTCGATGGCCTGACAGCCCCCCTGCCCCAGGTTGGGCGTCATGGGGTGCGCGGCGTCGCCCAACAGCGTCACCCGGCCCCGGCTCCACCGCGTCACCGGTGGCCGGTCGTGGATGTCCGTGCGGACGATGGCGTCCTCCGGCGTGGCGGCGAGCAGGTCCGCGATGGGGGCGTGCCAGCCCGCGAAGAGCGCTTGCAGCCGGGCACGGGCACCACCGGGACCGTCCTGCCCACCGGGCGGTGCGTTGAGCGTGGCGAACCAGTACACTTGCCCCGAGCCGATGGGGACGACGCCGAAACGGGCGCCGCGGCCCCAGGTCTCCGAGACCAGGCCCGGGCGTACGCTGGGGACCTCCGGAGCGATGCCGCGCCAGCTCGTGTAGCCGGAGTACCGGAGCGGCGCGTCACCGAGCAGCCCGCTCCGCACCGCCGAGCGCAAACCATCCGCGCCCACCAGCACGTCTCCCGTGGTGGTGCTCCCGTCGGACAGCGTCACCGTCACGCGGTGGCCGTCATCCTGGAAGCCCGTGACGGCGCGTCCGAGCCGGACGTGCTCGGGGCCGGCGTGCTCCAGCAGCACGGACTGGAGCCGGGCCCGGTGTAGGCACACCAGGGGGGCGCCCAGTTCCTGTTGCAGGCGCTGAACCGGAAGCCGGGTGATGGGCGCTCCTGAGGGATGGAGGATGGCGCTGTCGCTGGGACTGGCGCCTGCCGCGGCCACGGCGTCGCACAGGCCGATGCGGCGCAGGGCCACGGCCGCGTTCATCTGGACGACGATGCCGGCGCCGACCCACCGCAGTGCATCCGCCCGCTCGAAGACGGTGAAGGAGATGCCCGCGCGACGGAGCGCGCAGGCCAGGGTCAATCCACCGATTCCGGCACCGGCGATGAGGACGTGTCTGGAGGGCTGGGTGTTCACCAGCCGTTGTTGTACCAGGAGTTCAGCGCTGCACGATGGCGGTGTAGTTGCCGTAGCGCGTCTGGATTTCCGACACGTACTTCACCGGCTCCGAGCCCCGGCAGTACCCGTGGCGCGCGCGCCGGTAGAACTTCGGCTTCTCCAGCAGGAGCATGGTCTTCTCCACGTTGCCGAACCACCGGTTGGGGTCCAGCCCCTGCTCCTGCGCCAGGCGGCGTGCGTCGAGCACATGCCCCAGCCCCGCGTTGTAGGCGGCGAGCGCGAAACGCAGACGCTGCTTGAAGGGAATCTCCGGAGCGATGCGCCCGATGAGCTGGTGCATGTACTTCACGCCCGCGTGGATGCCCTGGTCCGGGTCCTCCAGCTTCTTGAAGCCCATCTCCTTGCCCGTGGCCGGCATCACCTGGAAGAGGCCCTGCGCCCCCACCCAGCTCCGTGCTTTCGGGTCGAAGCGGCTCTCCTGGAACATCTGCGCCACCATCAGCCGCCAGTCCAGGCCGTAGCGCGCCGAGTACGTCTGCACCAGCGGGTCATACGGGGAGATGGCTCCCGAGCCTGCCGCGGCCTCCACCGTGGCGGGCGCCTCGCTCCGGCGGCCCTCGAAGTAGCGGCGGCGCGCGATGTTGTAGTCGATGCCGCGATAGGTCTTCTGCACGAAGCCGTCGAGGAAGGCGCGCAGCTTCGGGTTCTCCTGGCGCACGGCGAAGGCGATGCCGTAGTGGCCGTCCTTCCCCGCCGGCGTGCCCTGCCCCGGCACCGTGAGGGCGGCCTCCACGTCGTCGCGGTACACCCGCTCCGCGGCGAGGATGTGGCTGTCCGTCACGGTGTAGGGAATCTCTCCGCGCGCCACCCGGTCGATGAGCGTCTCGGTGTCCATGTCCTCCGGCTCCTCGACGAGCGTGAAGCCGTGCTCCGCCGCCAGCGCGCTCAGCGCGGCGAAGTGGCTGGACGACCTGCGCAGGTGGATGGCCTTGCCCTTCAGGTCCGCCAGCGACGCGGGCTTCGGCGCCCCGGCGCGCTGCACGAGGACCTCGTCCACGTAGAGGTAGGGCTTGCTGAAGGCCACCTGCTTCGCGCGCTCCTCGGTGGCGGTGAGCGCGGCGGCGATGAAGTCCCCGCGTCCCTCCTTCAGCCAGGGAATGAGCTGCTCGTACGTGGGCGGCACCACCACCTCCAGCCGCACCTTGAGCGCCTCCGCCGCCAGCTTCGCCATCTGGTAGTCGAAGCCGGCCTGCTCGCCGCGGTGGAGGAAGTACGTGACGGGGCTGTTGCGCGTGAGGACGCGGAGCACGCCGCGCTTCTTGATGCCGTCCAGGTCCGCCGTGACGAGCCGCTCGCGGTGCTCGGTGAGGGCGCGCTCCACGAGGAACGCATCCAGCGCGGCGCGCAGCGCGGGGTTCTCCAGGCGCACGGCCCAGGCGAGCTGGCGCCCCTCGGCGGTGGGGAACAGCCCCTCCACGTCGGGGTTGTACGCCTCGATGGCCGCGAGCAGGTGGCTGTCCACCACCGTCAGCGGGCGCTCACCGCGAGACACCTGCCACGCGAGCTCCTCCGGATCGCTCGTCTCGGGCGCGGGCTCGATGACGAGGCCGGGAGCCTTGTCCTTCGCCAGCGCCTGAAGCGACGCGGCGAAGGTGGAGCTGGCGCGCACGTGGACGGTGCGGCCGGCCAGCTCCTCCGGCTTGCGAGGCAGACCCGGGGTGCCGCGCTTGCCCACGACGACCTCATTCACCCGGGCCAGCGGACGGGTGAAGGCAATCTCCTTCGCGCGCTCCGGCGTCACCGTCAGGTCCGCGGCGATGACGTCCCCGCGCCCCTCGCGCAGCAGGGGCATGAGCTGGTCGAAGCTCTGCACGGCGATGAACTCCACCGCCATCCCGTGCTTCTCCGCGAAGCGCTCCAGGAGCGCCCGGTCCTGCGCCTTGGGCATGCCCTGGCGCGGGAGGGAGTCCTCCTCGGTGCCGTCGATCAGCACGCGCAGCGTGCCCCGCTTGCTCAGCGCGGCGAGGTCTCCGGTGAAGGGAGGCTCGGGAGGACGCGCGGGCTCGGCCTGGGCGGCCCCGGCCGTCTCGGGTGCCGGCAGCACCTCCTCGGGAAACGGAGGGTCCTCCTGCTCCACGGCCGCGCTCGGAGGCGCGGGCGGCGGAGCGGGCTTCTCGGCGGGCTCCCGCTTGCAAGCGGCGGCGGTCACGAGCAGCGCGGCGGCAAGCAGCCACCGCGAGGACGACAGATTCCAGCGAAACGAATGCACCACGATGACTCCCCCTCCCGTGGCCCGCGGGGCGCCCGTCCTGGGACGGAAGCGCGAGGCCACCCTCGGCCCCACATCTATCCGATTTCGTGGGGCGGAATCATCCTCACCTGGAGTACGGATGACGCATGAAGACCAAGGCCGCGCCGCCCATTGCCCTGCTCCAGGGGCGGAAGACGCTCCCGCTCATCGAGACCTATTTCGAGCTGAACCACCTGAAGCAGCTCTTCCGCCAGGGCTGGCTGCGGGTAGGAATCACCCCGGAGCGGTGCGAGAGCGTGGCAGAGCACTCGCTCTTCGTCGCGCTGCTGGGCCTGTTCGTCGCCGAGGGCTACTTCCCGCAAGCGGATGCCTCCAAGGTCGTCCGCATCGCGTTGCTGCACGACCTGGGCGAGGCGTACGCCGGCGACATCACCCCGCATGACGGCGTGGAGCGCGAGGCCAAGCACGCGCTGGAGCGGCGCGCGGTGGAGACGATTCTCGGCAAGCTGCCCCGTGGCGCGGAGTACCTGGCGCTCTGGGATGAGTACGAGCACGGCACCTCCTTCGAGGCGCGGCTGGTGCGCCAGCTCGACCGGCTGGAGATGGGCCTGCAGGCGTGCGTGTACGAGCACCAGGGCGCGGGCGACCTCTCCCAGTTCTTCGCCTCCGTGGAGAAGGCGCTGGAGTCTCCCGAGCTGCGCGCCGTGCTCGCGGAGCTGGAGGCCCTGCGGCCCGCTTGAGCCCGCCCTGCCCCGCCTCAGCCGAACCAGCGGCCGGAGGCCGGAGCGAAGACGCGGACGCGCTCCTGGAGGGACGGCGGGAGACGGGCGCGGATGGTGGCCTGTACCTCCTCCGGGCCATGGGACTGGCTGAAGTGCATGAGCACCAGGGCCTCGCCCGTGAAGCGCTCGGCGCGCGCGATGACCTCGTCCAGGTGGAGGTGCCACCGCTCCTGCGCATCCTGCACGGTGTGGCGCGCATCGACGAAGGTGCACTCGAGGATGAGGACGCGCGAGTCGAGGAGGGACGGCTCCGTGTCCAGCACACGCGCGAGCGTGTCGGTGGCGTAGGCCAGCTCCAGCCGCTCCACCTCGTCGAAGAGGGCCTCCCCCGCCTGCCGTCGCCGGGCGATCTCCTGGGGTGGCAGGCCGTGGTGCTCCGGCCGCAGCTTGGAGATGCGGCGGAGGAACTGGTAGCCGAGCGACGGCACCGGGTGGTGCGTGCGGAAGGCGCGCACGAACAAGCCATGCCCGAGCGCGTGGACGTCTCCCGGACGCAGGGGGACGGTCCGCACCTCCATGGAGGTGTGGTGCAGGCGGGTCAGCACCGCGAGGGCTTCCTGGACGGGCGCCTCGATTTCCGCGGGCAGGAAGACCTGCGGCGGGCCCTTGCCGATGAGCCGGCGGATACCGAGCAACGAGCCGAGGCCGCTGGCGTGGTCCGGATGGGCGTGGCTCAGGAAGATACGGTCCGTGCCCGCGAACGAGCGGATGGGCACACCCACGTCGAGCACCGAGTCCAGCTCCGGTACCTGGAGCGAGGTGTACACGCCGCCGACGGAGATGCCTCGGACGGTATAGGGACCGGCCTGAACCTCGGTGAGCATCCGCGGGCTTATTGCGCGACTGGCTGGCAGCCGCAACCGCGGTCGTTGAAGAACGGCTCCTGACCGGCCTCGCAGTAGAAGCGGATCGCCGCGCACTGGTCCGGGTCCTTCGAGACGTATTGGCGGCCTCGCTGGGGCGCGTCCAGTCCGGACTCGGCGGTACAGATGCCGGAACAGTCGGCGCCGCTGTTCTTCGGGTCGCAGTCGTCCCTGGGGTCGTCTACGCAGGAATAGCCTTCGGGACAGGTGATGCCAGCGATGCCGCCACAGAAGGAGCCCTCGGGAGAGGTGGGCTCGGACTCCTGGGCGAAGGTGATGCCCATGGGCACGGCGAGCCAGGCGGCGGTCAGGAGGGCGAGCTTCTTCGCGTGGGGGGACATGCGGGGCTCCTTGGGGGTGGCCCGTGGGTGGGCATCAAAGGAGTGATGTCCCCGCACGCGGTCGGGGAGTGGCCCCGGCGCGGGAGTGCCTCCCCGCCTGCTGCCCTGACACCCGTGCCTCCGCGCATTTCGGGCGCGGGGGAATCAACGATTGCCCCCTACCCCTTCCGCTCGGGCAGCCCCAGCGCCGCGCGCACCTCGGCGGTGGTGCGGCCCGCGTGGAAGCGGCGGTGGTTCTCCGCCGTGGTGAAGCTCCGCGTCTCCATCCGGTCCACGTAGAGCGTGCCGTCCAGGTGGTCCAGCTCGTGCTGGAGGATTCGCGCGTACCAGCCCCGTGCGCTCACCGTCACCGGCTCGCCGTGCTCGTCCAGCGCCTCCACCCGCACGCCGCGCGCCCGTGGCACCAGGGCCGCGAAGCCGGCCACGCTCAGGCAGCCCTCGTGGAACTCCACGGGCGTCGGATCCTCCACCACCAGCCTCGGGTTGATGAGCACGTGGAAGGCCACCGGCACCCGCTCGCGCGAGGCCAGGTCCGCGGGGGACAGGCCCGCCTGGTACTCGGCCCGGTCTTCCACCACCACCAGCCGCAACCCCACGCCCACCTGCGGCGCCGCCAGCCCCACGCCGGGCGCGTCGCGCATCGTGTCGCGCATCAGCTCGATGAGCCGCTTCACCTCGGGACTGGCGATTTCCTCCGGAGTGAGGTCACGCGCCTTCTGCCGAAGCACCGGCTCCCCTGTCTGGACGATCTTGAGCACCATGCCCGCTACCGTAGCAGGGACACCGGCCATGCGAGCTACGCTCCCATCGCGCCGCGGCGCTCCAGCCACTCCCGCCCGGGCGCCGTGTCCACGCCGAAGCGCTCCAGGCCCGGGAACACCACGTCTCGCAACGCGCGCACGAAGGTCTCCCGCTTGCGCGTATGCGGCAGCACGCCGTGCTTCAGCAGCGCGGCGCTCTCCTCCTCCGGCGTCCCCGGTGCGAAGAGCCGGGGCGACACGCTTCCCTCCAGCATCGCGGACACATGACGCGCAAGGAACCCCGCCGCGCCTTCCGCGTGCTCGCGTGACAGCCAGGCCCAGCCGAGCCGGCTGTGCGCCACCTCGTCGCGAAGGATGTCGCGCAGCACCGCACGCACCCGGGGCGTCGCGTCCGGCACCAGCAGCGTCGTCAGCACCGCGGTGCTCTCCGTCTCGGTGATGCAGCAGGCCGCGACCAGCTCGTAGAGCACCCGCTCGCGCAGGGCCATGCCCGCGGGAGCCACCTCCTCCACCGCCAGCGGGGCCGGTGGCAACTCCACCTGACCGTAGGCCCGGGCGAGCAGCTCGCACATCCCGGCGTGCCGCCGCTCGTCCTCCGCCGCGCGCCGGGCGAGTGCCACAATCGGCTCGGGCGCGCGCAGCTGTGCGAGCTGCTCCGCCAGCCGCGTGAAGCGCAGCTCCGCGTCCAGCTCCACCTGCCGGCGAAAGGTCCAGGCCTCGGCGACGAGCCGCCGGACCGGGGTCTCCAGCAGCTCCGGTTGAGCGTCGCTCACCATCCTGGCACTCCACCGCCGCCTGGCTCCCCAAAGCCCGCGTCGCTTCCCGAGGGGCCCCGCTGCCCCGCGCCTCCCACAGTCGGGTTGCGGGTCATGTCTTGGAGCAGCTTCCGGTAGTCCATCGCGGCCCTGAACCTTTCCGGGCGAGAGACGCCCCATGCACAGGGTGCAGCTCCGGAAACGATACTCCAGGCGCATCCAGACGCGCCGACGGCGGGCTCGATTCGATGCAATGCCCCCGACACTCCGGCCGTACCGCTCCGTGGCAGGGCCCCATGAGACGTATGATGGTGCGGAGCGCGGGGCCGGCGCGAATCCCGCCAGCAGCCGGGGCGAGGTGCCTCAGGGAGTATGGGAGTATCGATGCGGCGGTTTCGACGCCTCGGGTGGGCCGCCCTGGTCTCACTCGCCATCCACGTGGCGCTCCTGCTCCTCCTCCTCTGGGGGGAGGTGCCCCCGAGAGACCGCACCGCACCGAGGGCCTCGCAGGCGCCGCTCCAGGTGGAGATCATCTCCCGCCCGCCAGCCGCACCACCGCTGCCTGAAGCCCCGCCATCGCCGCCCCGCGTCGAGCGGCCCGCGAAGCCACCGCCCCGCCTCCGTCGCCAGCCGCCTCGCCCCGTGGAGCCACCCACGCAGGTCGCTGAGTCGCCGACCGTGGCGCCGCCCATCCCACCCGCGACAGAGCCACCTCCTTCATCACCCACGCCCGGCGAGGGCGCACCGGCGGTGGCCTCGGCCCCTCCAGCTCCACCCGAGGAACACCCGCCAGCGGACACGGGGGCACCCGCGGTGGCCTCGGCCCCTCCGTCTCCGGCAGGAGAAGAACCGTCAGCGCGGGCGCCGTCCCCGAGCGGCCCATCTCCGGAATCCCCCGCCGCGCCGGAAGCGCCACCCACCTCCCCCTCCGAGGCACCCGCCGCCGTCGCCTCGGGGCCCGTCTCGGACGCGCCTGCCCGCCCCCGGCAGCCGGCCGGCACCCTCTACCCACTGCCTCCGTCGCTGATGCCGGGAGGCCCACCCCTCACCGGCCCGAAGAGCCAGAGTGGCCACACCCTGCGCCCCGGAGACCCCAGCCTCTCGCCCGAGGTGCTCGCCGCGAAGGAGCGGGCCCGCGTCGGTGGACGCGTGCAGGGCTTCATCAATGACCAGCAGGCGAGCCTCCGAGTGGCCAACGGGCAGATCGACCCGTACTTCAGCCGGCTCCGCGAGGCCCTCGAGAAGGCGCTCGAGGATGCCCCCGTGTTCCCGGGCACCAGCCTCCTGAATCAAGCCACGACGTCCTGGGCCGGACAGGCCAGCGAGTTCGGCGCGACCGGCAGTCCCGGCACTGGGCCCGCGGTCGCCGCGCCCACGCCGTCCGAGCAGCTGCGGGACCTTCAGCGAAGCCGAGGGAACATGCCCGGAGCCAGGGAGAAGACCGGGGTCAAGTCCGTCGACTATTTGCGGAGTCGCGTCCAGACCGTGGAGGAGATGCAGAAGCTGGCGGGCGGCGGCGGCGCGAAGCTCGTCGTCACCCTCGAATTGCACCAGGGGCCCGACGGCTCACTGCGCGACGTGAAGCTCGTCTCCCAGAGTGGCAACCCGTCCTACGACGCATTCGTGATGAGCGCCGTGCCACCCGCGCTGGCGAAGCTCGCGCCCCCTCCCGACCAGGCCCGGGGCGTACGGCCCGAGGGCATCCACACGCTGTGGGCCGTCGAGGGCCGCGTCGTCTACCTCCGCAAGCTCAAGGAGCTGAAGGGCCAGGACACCGCGTACATGGCCGCGGCGGTCGCCGCAGGGGTGCTCGCGGGACGGTTCGAGGAGACCACCGGTGAGGTCGAGGTCATCGACTTCCGCAACCCACGCTTCGTGTGCCAGTCGCGCCTGCTGCGCGTCTACTGAGGTTGGTGCCGGCCACGGGGCGGAGGTAGGCTCGCGCCCCATGGCTCGTCGCAAGAAGGCCGAGGAGATGGCCACTCGCGTCCGCAACCTGCTCGCGATGGACGCCGCCGGCATCATGCGCCGGCTGGAGGCACGCCGCGACGAGATGTTCGCCCTCTTCTCGCGCCTGCGCAGCCGCGAGCCCCTGCTGGGCACCATCTCCTCGCGCTACGCGACGGGCGCCTTCGAGCACCTCATCCACCTCTCCGAGCAGGAACAGGCGGTGGTGGACCACTTCTACGAGCGCCTGGACGAGCTGCGCTGGTACTTCACGTACACCGAGGACATGCCCGGCACCGCGCAGCAGATCTTCTCCAAGCTGCACAAGCGGCTGGAGGAGTCCTACCGGGTGCTGGTGGTGACACTCGGGCCACCCGTGCCGCCCGACGGTGCACGGGTGGTGGACGTACAGGCGGTCCGTCACGAGGGCGCCTCCTCGGAGACGGCGCTGGACCGGCCCGCGGCGCCCACGCGCCGTCGGCGGGCCTGATTCAGGACGCGGATGAGTCCTGCCATGGCGCCGCCTCGGCCACGCGGTAGCCGCAACGGCAACTCGGACATGTTCGGAGTGCCGGGAGACCGAGGACCCACGAAGCCCCAGGCCCAGTCTCCCATGCCATGACTTCTCGCCGTGTCAGCCCCCGGGCCGCCATGCGCGGAATGGAGCCTCCATTCCGCGGGACCCGCCAGGTCCTCGCCGGTGGCGGGCCCCAGCCTCCCCGCCATGTCAGCTCCCTGGGGGTAGACACCATGCCGCGGGATGAGTGCTCCTTTCAGCGGAGCGTCACCCCAGGGCGGGAAGGAGGTGATGGGGTATGTGGACGGCGGAGCAGCTGTACCTCATGAGCATGCGGGGCTCGGCGGAGGTGCTGGCGCTGAGGGGCTCCGGCACGCTCGCGCCTGGAGCGGAGCACGTCGAGACCGACATCGAGAGCCGCCCCGTTCGCGCCTTCTCCGATGCGCCGCCATGGCCCAGACACCGCCAGGCGGCGACCTGCCTCGTGCGAACCCCTACCGCGCCACGAATGAGTCCGGCCTCAGGCCGCGGGGGCCGGAGCCGCCACGGGCTCGAGGTCCTCCGTCCGGGCCTTGCCCGGCGCGAGCCTTCGCATGGAGCTCTTGCCCACCACCACGTCCACCATCTTCCGGGCGCGGGTCCAGACGCTCTCCTGTACGTAGGGGATGCCGTACTTCTCGCAGAGGGCGCGCACCTTGGGCTGCACCTCGCGGTACTTGAGCATCGGCAGGTCCGGCCAGATGTGGTGCTCGATTTGATAGTTGAGCCACAGGTGGGCGAAGTCGTTGAGGTCCCCGCCGGTCCGGTAGTTGGCGCTGCCAATCACCTGCTGCACGAAGCGCGCGCCACGGCTCTCGGGAGACGAATCGAAGCGGTAGAGGTCCTCGCCGGTGTGGTTGGGCCCCACCACCAGGAACGTGTGCAGGCTGGTGAGCACGTCCGCCATCACCGAGTTGCACAGCGCGCTGAAGGCCGCCCAGGTCCCCAGCACGAGGAACAGCGACGGGAAGAGGCCGAACCAGACGGCGGCGTATGGCAGGTAGCAGTGGAGCAGCAGCTCCTTCAACTCCGCGCCCGTGAGCGCGCCGCCCTGGCGCCGGCCCTTGCGGCGCAGCGAGCTCAGCGTCTCCGGCGCGTAGTAGCTGGCGCGCCACGTGAGCGCGAGCAGGGAGAGCTGGAGGTAACGGAGCGCGAGCGGCCGGCTCGGGTTGCGCAGTGTTCCCTCGGCGTTGCGCTCCAGGAGATCCGGGTCCGCGTCCTCGCCGGTGTGCGAGTGGTGGAGCACGTTGTGCTCGAAGACCCACGCCTCGGGGAGCATCCAGTCGAGCCAGTCGAGGAAGCGGCGACCTCCCTTCGCGAAGCCCTTGCCCGTGCGGGACGCGGGCAGGCCCGGCACGCGGTCATACCCGCGGTGTCCCACGTGGTGCATGAGCAGCCAGCGCGTGCTGCGGCCCACGCTGAGCGCGGCGGCGCTGAGCGGGTTCGGCGCCAGCCAGCAGGTCGCCACGCCGAGCAGCGTGGCCGCGCGGCCCCAGCGTTCAATCTTCCGGAGGTGCGCCGCATCCGCTTCGCCGAGCGACGCGTCCACCTCCGCGCGCAGGGCCTTCAGCTCGCGGTGGAAGCCCTCCACGTCCACGGAGGCAAGGTCGAAGTCGGGGGCGGCTCGGGACGGCATGCGGGCTCTCCTGGTCGGAGCTGTGGACGCGGGATGTGAAGAGGCGCCGAGACGGTAACCTCCACCGTCAGGCACGCAAAGGACCGCGTCGCGGACATACCCGCCAGGGTTCCGGGCGTCCAGCCACGCACCGCTCAATCGTGAGGAGGCCTTGCTCCAGGACCTTCAACATCCAGGAGGCGCGCGGTCATATGGATGATGAAGCATCCCAGGGAGGTTCAGGCGATTCAGACCTGGATCTTCCGGCGCACCACCCAGACGTCCTCCACCTCGGATCGGCCGGCCCGGCGAATCCCCAGCCGGACGCGGCTCCCCTCGGGGCCGCGGATGCGCTGCACCGAGGCGGCAAAACCCAGCTCCACCACGGGGGTGCCGTCGATGCTCACGATGGCATCCCCAGGCTGGAGTCCCGCCTCGTGCGCGCCGCCGCCGGGGATGACCGTCCCCATGACGAGCATGTCGTCACGCGGGCCCAGTATCGAACCAATCCCCACCATCTCCACCCGCGCCGTCTCGCCTTCGGCCACCGCGTTCAGCTCGATGGGTGGCATGGGCGGCGCCCCTGGCCCCACCCTCACCCTGTCCACGATGCGCGCATCATGGCCCTTCGCGCTGACCGACAGGCTCAGCGTCCCCGGAGCCAGCCCGTCCACCGCGAAGTGGCCGGACGCGTCGGTGATGGCGTCGTACACCGTGTCGAGCATCGCGCCGTACATACCGCCCTCCACCAGCACCCGGGCTCCGGTGATGGGCCCCCCGCCTCCGGCCTTCACCACCTGCCCCTCCAGCCGAACCCCGGCTGACAACATCACCTCCACGGGCCCCGCCTCCGTCGCATCCGGAGCCACGCTCACCTCCGAGGCCGAAGGCGCGAGCCCGTGTGCCGCCACGCGCAACGTATAGGTGCCGGGCGCCAGGCCCTCCACGGCGAAGCGGCCCTCCGGATCCACCACCGTCAGCGCCGCACCGGGCTCGCGCTCCAGGGGCCCCCGGTGGAGCTGCAGCTCCAGCCGGAAGGACGCGACAGGCGAACCGCGCTCGTCGCGCACCCGGCCCGTGAGGCGTGCCCCACGAGCCAGGGTCAGCACCACATCGCGCCGCCCGGTCTCAACACTCGAAGCCGTGGTGCCCACGCGGCCCAGGACTCCCGCGGACACGTCGTAGCGGCCAGGAGGCAGCCGCTCCAGCAGGAAGCGGCCGTCCGCGTCCGTCAAGGCCTCGGCCACCGCCGCGATTCCGCCCTGGGCCCCCGGCAGGCGCTTGTCCCGAGGCTGATCGGCGCGGACTCCAGCACCCGCGATGGCATCGCCCGCTTCGTCCACCACGCGGCCCGCGAGCACTTCGCTGGCCCCCGTGGTCTGGGCATCGAGGCGCAACACCAGACGACCGTCCGGGACACGCGCGGTCAGCTCTCCTCTCTCGGGCGCATACCCGGGGTGGCGAGCCTCCACCGTGGAGGGCTCGGGCGCGCGGAGCTGGACCTCGCCGTCCGTCCCCGTCACGAACTGGTCGTCCGTGGGGAAGAGCACCGTCTGCCCGGAGCGCCCCGTGAGCAGCCGCACCTGCGCGCCCGCGAGGGGCTTGCCGGCCGGGTCCTCGACACGGACGGTCCAGGACTCCTCATGCGTGAGGGCCAGGAGCAGCCCCTCCACGCCACTGCCCGCCCGCGCTACGAGACGAACGGGACTCTGCCCCCAGTCCGGACCGAAGGGCAGGAAGCCCTCCGCGCGAACACTGGCGAGCTGCCAGAGACCCTCCTGGTCCGGCATGAAGCGGAAGGCTCCGGACTCGTCCGTGCGCGTGCTGGCGGCGCCCGAAGGACCGGCGAACGTCAGCTCCGCGCCCGGCACGCCCTGCCCGCTGATGGCCGAAATCACGCGACCGGAGAAGGCCCCCGGAACACCTTCGGGCGCCTCCGTGCGCCGGGCCGAGGGGAGGCGCAGCACCGGGCTCGGGGCCTCCTTCGAGGAAGCCGCCCGTGCGGGCTCGGGTGTGGCGGCTGCCGTGCCGGAAGCCGCGGGGTGGCTTGGGGCCGGTGCCGTCCCGGACGTCTCCGTGACCATCACAGGGGTGGCGTCGGGCTTGTGCGCGAGCCACCACCACAGCCCCAGGCCCAGCAACAGCACTCCCAGCGCGGCCCAACGTCCATATCGGCGCTTCGTGTCTGCCATGTCCCCCATCCTCCGAGGAGCGGCAGTCCATCACAAACGTGGAGCGCATGTGTAGAAGTCCGTCCTGACGCGATCCGCGTGTGTCTCCAGCGGCAACACCTGGAGGTGCGTCGTTGCCCGCGGGTCCACACGGGAGGCCGGCGACGCGGACAGCTCCCCTCTGGAGTCGCTCGGGGCAGGCGTTGGTATTCGCGGTGCAATGGGGCCGGCGCACGTGAGCACCGAGTTGCTCGCGTCTGTCCGAAGTCTCGGCACGAACCCAGGGGGAATGAAGATGAAGTCACTGAAGTGGAGTGCGCTGGCTCTGCTCGCGGGCACCGTGGGGTGCGGTGTACCGGAGGGCGAAGAGGTCGAGCCCGTGGAGCTGGGGGAGCAACAGGGGGAGATCGCCAGGGGAACCGCGGTGCCCGACGGCACGTATCCGTGGGCCGTCTCCCTGCACATGTCGTCGGCCACGTCGACCGCGAACACGCTGTGTAGCGGGTCGCATGTCGCGCCGGGCTGGGTGCTCACGGCCCAGCACTGCTTCGACCACAACCTCGACGGCGTCATCGCGGCCTCGGAGCTGTCGGCGACCGAGGTCTGGGCGTCCATGGACCGCACGCGGATCAGCGACACGAGCCGCGGCCAGGTGATTCAGGGGGCCCAGGTCTTCCTGAACAACACCAATGACCTCGCGCTGCTGCGGCTGGCGACTCCGTCGTACGCGCCCATCGTGCAGCTCGCCACCGCGATTCCGGCCGTGAACGCCGCCGTCACCCCGGCCGGCTGGGGTTACGTCGACAACAGCGGGACCCTCCCCGACAACATGCAGCAGGGCCAGTTCCGGGTCACCGGCTCGAACGCGCTCGACCTGCTCTACACCAACGTCAACACCGAGGAGATGTGCGGTGGCGACAGTGGCGGCCCCGTGTTCACGCAGGTGGGTGGCGTCGTGCAGGTGGTCGCCGCGCACACGAACTCGCCGGGGGGCTGCGGCGTCAGCACCGGCAACGCGATCGGCTCGCGTGTCGACGTTGCCCTTCCGTGGATCCGGAGCATCATTCCGGCCGCGTTCGGCTTCGTCTGGGCGGACCAGCCGTCGGCGGCCACGAGCTACACGCCGAGCACCAGCTACTCGTTCAACTCGACGGGCGGGGCGAACACCATCACCCGCCTGGGCGTCGGCTACTACCGCGTCGACATGGCGGGGCTGGGGGAGTCCAGCGGCAACGTCCAGGTGACCGCGTACGGTGGCACCTCCAACCGGTGCAAGTCGGCGGGCTGGGGGCCCTCTGGAACGACCCAGAGCGTCTACGTCCGCTGCTTCACCCAGGCGGGGGCGGCGGTGGACTCGTACTTCGTCGCCCAGTACTACCGGGCCGGGGCGGGCAACCCGCAGCAGGGCGCCTACCTCTGGGCGAACCAGCCGACGACCGCGAGCTACACGCCTTCCCGGTACTACTCCTACAACTCGAAGGGTGGCACGAACACCGTCACGCGCAGCGCGGTCGGCGTCTACCAGGCCAGCCTGCCGGGCTTCACCGCCATCGGTGGCAACGTCCAGGTGACCGCGTACGGCTCCACGGCCGACCACTGCAAGGTGGCGGGCTGGGGGACGAGCACCGTCAGCGTGAGGTGCTTCGACACGGCGGGCAACCCGGTCGATACGTACTGGAACCTGCGGTACACGGACAAGCACGTGGCGAACAGCGGGCAGGCCGGCGCGTACGCGTGGCTCTCCGACGCCGTGTCCGCGTCCAGCACGCCGAGCACCTGGTACCAGTGGCACTCGCTGGGCAGCACGGTGACGGCGACCCGCTCGGGTACGGGCACGTATGCCCTCACCATCCCCGGCATCGCGTCGTACAACAAGACGAGCGCGCTGGTGACCGCCTACGGCTCCACCAACGCGTTCTGCAACGTCACGAGCTGGCACACGGCCTCCTCCGGTGGGACGCAGGTCAACGTGCAGTGCCGTGACGCCGCGGGTGCACTCACGGATTCGCTCTTCACCATGAGCTACATCACGAACCTCTGAGCGGTCCGGTTTCACTGTGCGGGGGCCGGAGCGACCACTCCGGCCCCCACGCGCCCGTGTTGTCCCGCGCGGCCCCGCGGGCGACACGGGCGTGGTTGTTTTTGCCCGGTGTGCTCGCTCGCCCAGGGAGCGACTGACACACTTTGGGCTTCAGCACGCTGACGCAACCGTGTTCCTCTTCGCGCATCCGAGCCGCCACCGCGCCCATACGATGTCCCGCGCAAGAGGAACCGACGACATGACCGGCCTGTTCACCCCCCTCGAACTCCGGAAGAACATCACCGCACGCAACCGCATCTGGCTCGCGCCGCTGACGAACATGCAGAGCCACGCCGACGGCACCCTGTCCGACGACGAGCTCCACTTCCTCTCCAGGCGCGCCGACGGTGGCTTCGGCCTCATCGAGACCTGCGCCGCGCATGTCTCCCAGGACGGCAAGGCCTGGCCCGGTGAGCTGGGTGTCCATGACGACGCCATGCTCCCCGGACTCACCCGCCTCGCGGCGCGAATCCACCAGGGTGGCGCGCTCGTCTCCGCCCAGCTCTTCCACGGTGGCCTGCGCGCCGACCCCGCTGTCAGCGGACTGGAGAAGTGGAGCGCCAGCGAGCACTCGGAGGACGGAGTCCACTGCCGCGCCGGCACCGAGGCCGACATCCAGGGCGCCATCGACGCCTTCGCGAACGCCGCCCGCCGGTGCGCCCAGGCGGGCTTCGACTCCGTGGAGCTCCACGGCGCCCACGGCTACCTGCTCTCCCAGTTCCTGAGCACCGTCTACAACCGCCGAGAGGACCGCTGGGGCGGCTCGCTCGAGAACCGCTCCCGCCTCATCCGCGAAACCGTCCGCGCCGTCCGCCGCGCCGCCCCCTCCCTGGTCCTCGCCGTCCGCCTGTCCCCCGAGGACTTCGGTCAGGCCAAGGGGCTCGACCTCGATGAAACCATCGAGGTCGCGAAGTGGCTCGCCGAGGACGGAATGGAGATCCTCCACCTGTCCCTCTGGCGCTCCGCCCTCAACACGACGAAGCGCCCCCAGGAGCACGCCACTCCCCTCTTCCGCGCCGCCCTCCCCTCCCACGTCCGCATCGTCGTCGCCGGAGCCATCTGGACGCGCGAGGAGGCCGAGGCCCAGCTCGCCCTCGGTGCCGATGCCGTCGCCCTCGGGCGCGCGGCCATCGCCAACCACGACTGGCCCGAGCGCATCCGCCGCGACGCCGACATCCACCGCGCCCCCGTCGCCCCCGAGACGCTGCTCGGAGAGGGCCTCACGCCCACCTTCGTCGAGTACATGCGCAGGTGGAAGAACTTCGTCGCCGCCTGACGCCGGCCCCCCAAACGCATGCGGCCCCACTCCCAGGAGGAGCGGGGCCGCGCGCGTCACTTCACGGGGAATGAATCGCTACCGCCCGCCCGCCGAGGCAGCACCCGGCACCTGACCGCCGATGATGCCCAGGTGGTCCTGCAGCGGCTTCACGGACAGGTCCGTGCGCTTGAGCGCCTCCAGCGCCCCCACCGCCATGCGCGCCGCCTGCACCGTCGTGTAGTACGGCACCGAGTGCATCAGCGCCTCGCGGCGGATGGAGAAGCTGTCGGCGATCTCCTGCTTGCCGAAGGTGGTGTTGATGACCAGGACGATCTCCCCGTCGACAATCTTGTCGACGATGTTCGGCCGGCCCTCCTTCACCTTCTGCACCATCTGCGCCTCGATGCCCTTCGTCCCGAGGTACGTGTGGGTGCCCGCGGTGGCAATCATCGTGAAGCCCATGGCCCGCAGCCGCCGCGCCAGGTCCACCACCGCCGGCTTGTCCTCGTCCTTCACGGAGATGAACACCTTGCCGCTCTTCGGGAGCTTCACGCCCGCGGCGAGCTGGCTCTTGGCGAAGGCCGACGCGTAGTCGTTCGCCAGGCCCATCACCTCGCCCGTGGACTTCATCTCCGGTCCGAGGATGACGTCCACGCCCGCGAAGCGCGCGAAGGGGAAGACGCTCTCCTTCACCGCCACGTGCTTGAACTCGGGCTCATGCGTGGCGCCCAGCTCCTTCAGCGTCTTGCCCACCATGCACAGCGCGGCGATCTTCGCCATCGCCACGCCCGTGGCCTTCGAGATGAACGGCACCGTGCGGCTGGCGCGCGGGTTCACCTCCAGGATGTAGATGGTCTTCCCCTGGATGGCGAACTGCACGTTCATCAGCCCCACCACGCCCAGCTCGCGCGCCAGGGCGATGGCCTGGTCCTTCATCCGCTCCACCAGGTCCGGCGACAGCGAGTGCGGCGGCAGCGTGGCCGCCGCGTCACCCGAGTGCACCCCCGCCTCCTGGATGTGCTCCAGCACGCCGCCAATCATCACCGCGCCCGTCCGGTCCGCCACCAGGTCCAGGTCCACCTCGATGGCGTCCTTCAGGAAGCGGTCGATGAGCACCGGGTGCTCCGGCGACGCACTCACCGCCTCGCGCATGTACCGCTCCAGGCTCGCCTGGTCGTACACCGCCTCCATCGCCCGGCCGCCCAGCACGTACGACGGACGCACCATCACCGGGTAGCCGATGCGCTCGGCGACCTTGAAGGCCTCGGCGTGGCTGCGCGCCACGCCGTTCTCCGGCTGCGTCAGCCCCAGCTTCTCGATGAGCTTCGCGAACCGCTCGCGGTCCTCCGCGCGGTCGATGGCGTCCGGCGGCGTCCCCAGAATCGGCAGGCCCGCCTTCTCCAGCGGCACGGACAGCCGCAGCGGCGTCTGCCCACCGAACTGGACGATGGCGCCCACCGGCTTCTCGCGCTGCGACACCTCCAGCACGTCTTCAATCGTCAGCGGCTCGAAGTAGAGGCGGTCCGACGTGTCGTAGTCCGTGGACACCGTCTCCGGGTTGCAGTTGACCATCACCGTCTCGTACCCGGCCTCGCGCAGCGCGAAGGCCGCGTGCACGCACGCGTAGTCGAACTCGATGCCCTGGCCGATGCGGATGGGGCCGCTGCCGAGGATGAGCACCTTCTGCCGGTCCGTGGGCGGCGCCTCGTCCTCCTCCTCGTAGGTGGAGTACAGGTAGGGCGTGTACGCCTCGAACTCCGCGGCGCAGGTGTCCACCCGCTTGAAGACGGGCCGGATGTTGCGCGAGTGCCGGTGCGCCCGCACCTCCTCCTCCGGGTAGCCCAGCAGCTTGCCCAGGTACTTGTCGGAGAAGCCGTGCGCCTTCGCCTGCCGGAGGACGTCGTCCGGGAGCTGATCCAACCGGCCGAACTCCTGGAGGGTCTGCGCCTCACGCACCAGCATCTCGATGTAGCGCAGGAACCACGGGTCGATGGCGGACAGCGCGTGCACCGCCTCCACCGTCATGCCCTCGCGGAAGGCCTGAGCCACGAACCAGGGCCGCTCCGGGCGCGGAATCCGCAGCGCCTCGCGCAGCACCTTCTCGCGCTCCTCCTTCTCCGTGGGCAGCTCGGGCGGCTCCAGGCCCACGCGGCCCAGCTCCATGGAGCGCAGCGCCTTCATGTACGCCTCGGGGAAGGTGCGGCCAATGGCCATCACCTCGCCCACCGAGCGCATGCTCGTGGTCAGCGTCCGGTCCGCGTGCGGGAACTTCTCGAAGTTGAAGCGCGGCACCTTCACCACCACGTAGTCCAGCGTCGGCTCGAAGGAGGCCGGCGTGTCCCGGGTGATGTCGTTGCGCAGCTCGTCCAGCGTGTAGCCCAGCGCCAGCTTCGCGGCGACCTTGGCGATGGGGTAGCCCGTCGCCTTCGACGCCAGCGCGCTGGAGCGCGACACGCGCGGGTTCATCTCGATGACGACCATGCGGCCGTCACGCGGGTTGATGCCGAACTGGATGTTGGAGCCACCCGTGTCGACGCCAATCTCCCGGATGATGGCCAGCGACGCCTGCCGCATCCGCTGGTACTCGCGGTCCGTCAGCGTCTGCGCGGGCGCCACGGTGATGGAGTCACCGGTGTGCACGCCCATGGGGTCCAGGTTCTCGATGGAGCAGACGATGATGACGTTGTCCGCCGAGTCCCGGACCACCTCCAGCTCGTACTCCTTCCAGCCCAGCACGCTCTCCTCCACCAGGATGGTGGACGTGGGGCTGGCCTTCAGGCCGGAGCGGCAGATGGTCTCGTACTCGTCCCGGTTGTAGGCGATGCCGCCGCCGGTGCCGCCCAGGGTGAAGGAGGGGCGGATGATGGCCGGGAAGCCAATCTCCTCCACCAGCGCCATGGCCTGGTCCAGCGTCGTCGCGTAGCCGCTCTTGGGCAGCGACACGCCAATCTTCTGCATGGCCGCCTTGAAGAGCTGCCGGTCCTCGGCCTTGTTGATGGCCTCCAGCGAGGCGCCAATCAGGCGCACCCCGTACTTCTCAAGGATTCCCTGCTCCGCCAGCGCCTTGGCCAGGTTGAGCGCCGTCTGGCCGCCCATCGTTGGCAGGAGGGAGTCCGGCCGCTCGGCGGCGATGATGCGCTCCGCCGCATCCACGGTGATGGGTTCGATGTACGTTCTGTGGGCGAACTCGGGGTCGGTCATCACCGTGGCGGGGTTGCTGTTGAGCAGCACCACCTCCACGCCTTCATCCCGGAGAGCCTTGATGGCTTGAGTCCCGGAGTAGTCGAACTCGACGGCCTGCCCGATGACAATCGGGCCCGAGCCAATCACCAGAACTTTGCGGATATCGGTACGCTTGGGCATCGGGAGGCCCCCATACCAACGTCCGACCCCACATGCACGGAATGTATGCGGGGCCGCCCGCTCGCAAGGAGCCCGGGCCCCATCCACCGTCCTCTGCTACGCTCCGGCGCTTTCGGAGGTTCCATGCGCCGCCGGTTCCTGGCCCTGCTCGTCTCACTCGCGCCCACGTCCTTCGCCCAGGCCCCCGCCACCGACGCTCCGGAGGCCGCCGCTCCCGCCCCCACGCCCACTCCGGAAGCCGCGGCCCCGGCGCCCACGCCCGCCGCTGAGTCGCCGGCACCCACGCCCACTGCCCCGGCGCCCACTCCCCGGGCACGCAAGCCGGCCACGGCTCCAGCGCCGGCCAGTCCCGCCGCTCCGGTGGCGAAGCCTGTCCCGCCCGCCGAGCCGCCGGGCATGCCCTCGCTTCCTCCCGAGGCCCACCCGGCGAACCAGCCCGAGGTCCCCGCCGAGGAGCGGGCACGGCAGGACATCCAGGCCAGCGCCCGCTTCCTCTTCCAGAGCCTGCTCACCGGGGATGTCCGCAGCGCCGCCGGCGAGCTGATGTACCCCTTCCAGCTCGAGGACAAGCGGTACGCCACGCCCGAGGAGCTGGTGGTGGCGTGGCTGAAGCAGCTCCGGCTCAAGCGCACGGACCTCATCACCCTCTATGACATCGAGGTGCTGAGGCTGGAGGACATGGAGAAGAAGTACGGCAAGGCGCCGGCCCGGCTGGGGCTGGACCTGCGCAACCAGAAGGACATCTGGGCCGCCGTGGGCAACCTCTCCGGCCGCCCCGGCGTCTTCCTCTTCCGTCCGTACCGCGACGAGTTCCGCGCCTTCGCCTACACGGACTGAGGTCAGCGCAGGGCCTGGACCAGCTCACCCAGGCGCACCAGCCCCTTGCGCAGCACCTCGCGCGAGGTGGCGAAGCTCATGCGGATGTAGCCCTCCGCGCCGAACGGGTCTCCCGGCACGGCGGCGACGCGGAACTCGTCCAGGAGGATTTCCGACAGCTGCATGGAGCCCGTCACCGGCTTGCCCTTGAAGCTGCGGCCGTAGAGGCCCCGCACGTCCGCGAACGCGTAGAAGGCCCCCTCCGGCATCCGGCAGCGGATGCCGTCCAGCGCGTTGAGTCCCTCCACGAAGAAGTCCCGGCGCACGCGGTACTCCGCCACCATGGTGGTGATGGTGTCCGGCGGCCCGTTGAGCGCGGCGAGCGCGGCCTTCTGGCCGATGGAGGAGGCGTTGGAGGTGGACTGGTCCTGCACGAGCTGCATGGCGGACACCAGCGGCTTCGGCCCCGCCACGTAGCCCATGCGCCAGCCCGTCATCGCGTGCGACTTGCTGAGGGCGTTGGTGACGACCAGCCGGGGCACCAGGTCCGGCGCCACGTCGCTGATGCCCAGCCGCTCGCTGGTGTAGAGGAGCTTCTCGTAGATGTCGTCCGTGATGATGAAGCAGTCGTGCGGGCGCAGCACCTCGGCGATGCCCTCCAGCGCGGCGCGCGAGTAGACGGCGCCGGTGGGGTTGCCCGGGCTGTTGATGATGACGGCGCGCGTGCGCGGGGTGAGCGCGCGGCGCAGGGCGTCCGGGTCCGGCGCGAAGCCGTCCTCCTCGCGCGTGGGGACGATGACGGGGGTGGCGCCCGCAAGGTGCACCATGTCCGGGTAGCTGACCCAGTAGGGGGCGAAGATGATGACCTCGTCCCCCTCGTCCAGCACGGCCTGGCAGAAGTTGTAGAGGGCCTGCTTGCCGCCGGCGGTGATGAGCACCTGGTCCGGCATGTACTTCAGCCCGTTCTCCCGCTCCAGCTTGCGGCAGACGGCCTCACGCAGCTCGAGGATGCCGTTGGTGGGCGTGTACTTGGTGAAGCCCGAGCGAATCGCCTCCACCGCGGCCTGCTTCACGTAGTCCGGGGTGTCGAAGTCCGGCTCCCCGGCGGCCAGCACCACCACGTCCACACCCTGGGCGGCGAGCGCCTTGGCGCGCGAGTTGAGAGCGAGCGTCGGGGACGGCTTGATGGCCTGAAGCCTGCGGGCGAGTTTCATGGCTGCTTGCGTAGCCCGGGAGCGCCCGCGCGGACAAGAGGAGAGCGCGCTACTTCCGGCCAGCGAACTTCGCCTTCAGCTTCTGGTGCACGTTGTCGGGTACCAGCCCCGTGACGTCGCCGCCGAAGGAGGCCACCTCCCGGACGAGCTGGGAGGAGATGTAGAAGTAGTCCTCACCCGTCATCATGAAGACGGTCTCGATGTCGGGCGCCAGCTTCCGGTTCATGTTGGCGAGCTGGAACTCGTATTCGAAGTCGGACACCGCGCGCAGCCCGCGGACGATGACGCCCGCGTTGCGCCGCTTCACGTAGTCCACCAGCAGCCCGTGGAAGGCGTCCACCTCCACCCTCGGGTCGTTGCCACACGCGTCCCGGATGAGCTGGCGCCGCTCGTCCTCGGTGAAGAGGGGCGTCTTCTTCGGGTTCACCGCGATGGCCACGATGAGCCGATCGAACATCTTCAGGCTGCGCTGGATGAGGCTCAGATGCCCGTTGGTGAGCGGATCGAAGGAACCAGGATAGATGGCGACCGGCATGCACCCGTGAGCATCGGACGCCCCCGGATGTGGGTCAAGGAATGTCAGGGTGCCCGGTAGAAGCTCACCAGGGTGTCCCCGAACCGGCGCTGGTCCTCGCGGGTGAGGCCGGCATGGGTGTCCGGTGCCGCCTCGCGCTTGTCGTGCTCCACCACCACCATGCCGGAGGGGGCCAGCAGCCCCGCCCCCACCACCCCGTCCAGCACCGACTCCACCACCCGCGCCGCGTAGGGCGGGTCCGCGAAGATGAGCTCGAAGCGCTCCCCCCGCCGCCCCAGCGCCTCCAGCGCCCGGGCCACCGGCTGGGCGAGGAGTTCCACCTGGGACGTGAAGCCCAGGAATTCCGTGTTCTGCCGGCAGAGCGCCTGGGCCTCGCGGTCCTGGTCCACCAGCACCGCCCGCCCGGCGCCGCGGGACACGGCCTCCAGCCCCAGGGCCCCGGTGCCGGCGTACAGGTCCAGCACGCTCTGGCCGTCCAGGAACTGCCCCAGGACGTTGAAGAGCGTCTCCCGGACACGGTCCGCCGTGGGACGGATGTGCCGGGACGTCGGCTTCGGGCCTGCCAGCGCGCGGCCCTTCGCGGTGCCTGCGACGATTCGCATGGGGAGCCTTCTACACCGGCTGGCGGCTACTCGCCCCGGTTCTGCGCGAGGAAGCGCATGGCGGGCATTCCCGTGCGGGTGGCGCCCAGGCCGGAGACCACCTCCACGGCCTCCGCGAAGGACAGCGCCTCCAGGCGCTCGCTCGCGGCCGGCTCCAGCGGGGGCAGTTGCTCCTCCAGGACGCTGAGCAGCTCTCCCGGGGGCAGCCCCGCGGCGGCCGCCTTCTCCTCCACGCTCGCGCGGACCTCCGCGGGCCAGGCCCCCAGCGAGAGCCGCTCGAAGCCGCCCACGCAGTCCACCTTGCGCACCCCGGCCGCCACATAGGTGGGCAGCACCTGGGGAAGCCCCGGGCCCACCTCCCCCACCGTCACCACCGCGTCATAGTCAGCGGCCACCTCCACCAGTTGCCGCAGCAGGGCCACGTCCGGCTCCCCCGGGCCCAGCGCCGCCGCCGATATCCGGACGAAGCGCACCGGCACCTTCCACTGCTTCAGCCCCTCCAGCAGCGTCCGGTACGCGTCCAGCGGCTCCCCACCGGAGGGGGCCGGGGCCGTCAGCTCCAGCGACAGCTCGCGCTCGGACACCGGGCCCGCCAGCACGTTCAGCGCCTCCACCGCCGCGTACGAGTCCAGCCGGGACAGGTCCAGCGACACCAGCGTGAAGCCCGCGTCCACCACCCGGAAGAGGCCCTCCTGGACGGGGCCCAGCGCGTCGCCGTCCACCCGGGTGACGCGCACCGGCCCGGCCTGGAGGAACAGGGGGCGCGAGTGCCCGGCCTCCACCGCCGCCTCATGCACCGCCGTCACGAAGCGCTCCGCCGCGCCCCGGTCCGCCAGCGGGTGCGGGCACGCCAGCCCCAGCGCCGCGTCCTCCGCCCGGGCCGCGCGCAGCAGCCCCGGCAGCGCCGCCTTCGCCTGGACCGGCAGGCACGGCAGGGCCACCGGCGCGCGCCCCAGGGCGCGCAGCAGCTCCTTCGGGTCGAGGATGGGGATGCGCGAACCGGCGCCCACCCTCGCCACGGTGTTCCCCGGCCGCAACGTCAGCACCTTGTCCAGCACGCTCATGGACCGCCGAGGATTGTCCGCCCGCCCCAGCGGTGCAAGGTGAACCCGCCGCGAGCGTCCGCTGCGTCACGGGCACCGGGGATGCGCGAGCCAGGGACCGGCCCACGCGCCCCCATGGCTCCGCCTTCCGGCGCCGCGCCCCCCGGGAAGCCACCGCGGGCCCCGGGCGTGGAGTCACGCGACGCCTCAGTGCACCTCGCCCAGGTGGGCGTAGGTCTCGCTCTCTATCTGGATGGTGGTGTGGTCGATGCCGAAGCGGTCGAACAGGTCGTGCTTCACCGCCGAGAGGATCTCGTCGTTGTTGCAGACCATGGGGTCCTGCACCACCAGGTGCGCGGACAGCGCGTAGACGCCGCTGGAGATGGTCCACACGTGCAGGTCGTGCACGGCCGTCACGCCCTGCACGCGCAGCATCAACTCGCGGATCTGCGCCATGTCCACGTGCGCCGGCACCGCCTCCATCAGCACGTCCACCGCGTCGCGCACCAGGCGCACCGCGCCCACCACGATGACGCCGGAGATGACCACCGAGATGAGGGGGTCCACCACGAACCAGCCGGTCAGCGCCATGATGCCCGCGCCAATCAGCACGCCCACCGACGACAGCGTGTCCCCCAGCACGTGGAGGAACGCGCCGCGCACGTTCATGGAATGCGTGCGGTGCAGGAAACCCAGGGCCCCCAGGTTGGCCAGCAGGCCCACCGTGGCCACCAGGGCCATGGGCTTCAGGTCCACCGGGGCCGGGGCGCGGAAGCGCTCCCAGGCCTCGAAGAGGATGTAGCCGGTGATGCCCAGCAGCAGCACGCCGTTGAGCAGCGCGCTGAGGATCTCCATCCGGTAGTAGCCGTACGTCTTCTTCACGTCCGCCGGCCTGCCCGCGAACCAGAGCGCCAGCAGGCTCAGCGCCAGCGCGGACACGTCCGTCAGCATGTGGCCCGCGTCCGACATGAGGGCCAGCGAGTTCGTCATCCAGCCCCCCACCGCCTCCGCCAGGGCGATGGTGGCCGTCAGGACCAGGGCGAATACGAGCCGGCTCCGGTCCTTCCGGCGCTCCTCCGCCAGGCCCCCCTTCCGGGGGCCGTGCCCATGCCCGTGCCCATGCCCGTGATGGTGGTGATGAGGGTGGTCATGCCCCTCGCCGTGCTCGTGCTCGTGGTCATGCCCTGCCCCGCCGCGCATGTGAGTGGAAGTAGTCACGGGAGAGAGAGGTGCGGATAAAGCCCGGTCATGGGGTATGAGTGGCGAGGAATCGATTTCCGGCGAGCCGGTGTCCCCAGCCCCGAGCGAGGGGGCGCACGGAGGTGGGGATGGACTTCGAGAAGCACCTGAACCTGCACACCATCATCATGCTGAGAGATGTCATCCGCAAGTGGTGGCAGGTCGAGCTCTCGTACGCGGACAGGCATGGCATGGTGCACGACTGGCAGCGCGGGGACATCGTCCCGCCGCCCAACGACTTCTGCCGCATGTCGCTCTTCTCCAAGGAGGGGCTGCGACGCTGCGGACAGTCGGTGCGAGTGCTGCACGAGAAATTCAAGGCGAGCAAGAAACTTCGGCGCGCGCTCTTCCACGACTGCCACCTCAACTTCTCCATCGTCGGCGCGCCCATCTACATCGCCAACGAGTACGAGGGCTTCCTCTTCGTCGAGGGGTTCGCCCGCCAGCCGCTCACCGCGCGCGACGCGGAGCTGCTCAAGGGGAAGATGGGGCCGTTCGCACCGCCGCACTCGGACCTGGAGCGCGCGGAGGAGCGCGTGCCCGTGCTGGACGCGGCCGAGCTGGGCAAGCTCACCGACCTGCTCGAGTTCGCGGTGACGGAGATCGCCAACTACGAGATGGAGCAGTCCCGCAAGGACGACCCCCTCCCGTCGCTCTCCTCCGGCATGAGCGACCGCTACCGCTTCGAGAAGATCATCGGGCGGTCCGGGCCGATGATGGAGGTCTTCCGGCTGATGGAGAAGGTGGCCAACTCCGACTCCACCGTCCTCATCAACGGCGAGTCGGGCACCGGCAAGGAGCTGGTGGCCCGCGCCATCCACCACAACGGTCCTCGCAAGGACCAGCCCTTCGTGGTGCAGAACTGCTCCGCCTTCAACGACAACCTGCTGGAGAGCGCCCTCTTCGGCCACACGCGCGGCGCCTTCACCGGCGCGCTTCGGGACAAGAAGGGCCTCTTCGAGGTGGCCGACGGCGGCACCTTCTTCCTGGACGAGGTGGGTGACATGTCCCCCGCCCTCCAGGTGAAGCTCCTGCGCGTCCTCCAGGAGGGCACCTTCCTGCCCGTGGGCGGCACCCAGCTCAAGGAGGTCAACGTCCGCGTCATCGCCGCCACGCACAAGGACCTGGGCGAGCTGGTGAAACGCGGCGAGTTCCGCGAGGACCTCTTCTACCGCATCAACGTCATCCGCGTGCAGCTGCCGCCCCTGCGCGAGCGCCGGGACGACATGCCCATCCTCATCGACCACTTCCTGCGCAAGCACCACCGCGACGGGCAGCGCGCGCGGGGGCTGGCGCCGGAGGCCCTGGCCATCCTCGGGGCCTACTCGTGGCCGGGCAACATCCGCGAGCTGGAGAATGAAATCGAGCGGCTGCTCGTGCTCGGAGGGGACCTGGAGCTGCTGCCCGCGGAGCTCCTCTCCAGCCGCATCCGCGACGCGGTGGTGCCCGGCGGCGGGCCCTTCATCCCCCCGCGCACCAACGGCAAGCTGCACGAGGCGGTGGAGGCGCTGGAGCGGGAGATGATTCAGCAGGGCCTGCTGCGCACCCGCTACAACAAGAGCCGGCTGGCGCGCGAGCTGGGCATCAGCCGCTCCAACCTCATCCTGAAGATTGCCCGCTACGGCCTGGACAAGGGCCTGCCCGACGACGAGGCCGAGATGGGGGAGGCATGAGCCCCGAGGCCCTCTACTTCCGCCAGGACCGCCTGCGCGTCCCCGACGGGGCGGAGCTGTACTACCAGGTCACCGGTGACGGCCTGCCGGGCATGGTGCTCTGCGACGGCCTGGGCTGCGACGGCTTCGCCTGGAAGTACCTGTCCCCGTACCTCGCCCGCCGCCACCGCGTGCTGCGCTGGCACTACCGGGGCCATGGCCGCTCGGGCAACCCGGCCAACCGCTCACGCGTGGGCATGCTCTACACGTGCGACGACCTGCAGCGCATCATGGACGCCGCGGGGCTGGAGCGCGCCGTCCTCTTCGGCCACTCCATGGGCGTCCAGGTGGCGCTGGAGTTCCACCGCCGCTACGCCAGCCGCGTCTGCGGGCTCGTCCTCATCTGTGGCAGCTACGGCAACCCGCTGGACACCTTCCACGACTCCACCGTCCTCAAGCGCCTCTTCCCCCTCATCCGCCGCGTGGTGGAGCGCTACCCCCAGCAGTCCGCCCGCATCATCCACGCCGCGCTCCGCACGGAGCTGACCGTGCAGCTCGCGATTACGCTGGAGATGAACCGCGAGCGCATCGCCCGGAACGACCTGGCCCCCTACTTCGACCACCTGGCCCGGATGGACCCCGGGGTCTTCGTACGCACCCTGGAGTCGCTGTCCGAGCACACCGCGTGGGACCACCTGCCCCACGTGGACGTGCCCACGCTCGTCATCTCCGGGGAGCGCGACAACTTCACCCCCGGGTGGATTTCCCGGAAGATGGCCGCCCGGATTCCCGGCGCGGAGCTGCTGTCCATCCCCGAGGGCACCCACACCGCCCCCCTGGAGGCCCCCGGGCTGGTGGAGCTGCGGGTGGAGCGCTTCCTCCGCGAGCGGCTGGGCGTGCGCACCTCCGCTGGCCCCCACCCACCCTTCGTCGTGGACGCGAGGGGGACGGCCCCCGGCTCCTGAGCCGGGTGACGGCCGGGTGAACGCCGGGTGACGGGCCCGGAGCGGGGTGAAAACGGCCTCCTCGCGGGTTGAAGGCCGGAGTACGGCGAGGGCATCCTACCCGGAGGTAGGACCCGCCTGCCTGGTGGGCGGCCTTCCACGCTCATTGCAGGGGGCGCACTCGCGGCATATAAGCGCCCGCCTTCCGGGTTCCAGTGGGGTTCGGAAGCCCCGGGCGCTTCGGGCGCTCCCCCACCTTCATCACAGTTCGGTCCGTATGATTCCTCGCGAAAACATCCGAAACATCGCCATCGTCGCCCACGTTGACCATGGCAAGACCACGCTCGTCGACCACCTGCTGCGCCAGGCGGGCACCTTCCGTAGCAACGAGCACGTCGCCGAACGGGTGATGGACTCGAACGACCTCGAGCGCGAGAAGGGCATCACCATTCTCGCGAAGAACACCGCGGTCAACTACAAGGGCATGCAGATCAACATCATCGACACCCCGGGTCACGCCGACTTCGGTGGTGAGGTGGAGCGCGGTCTGCGCCTCGTGGACGGCGTCGTGCTGCTGGTGGACGCCGCCGAGGGTCCCCTGCCCCAGACGCGCTTCGTGCTCAGCAAGGCGCTGGGCATGGGCCTGAAGACGGTGCTGGTCATCAACAAGATCGACCGCCAGGACGCCCGCGCGCCCGAGGTGCTCGATCAGGTCTACTCGCTCTACATCGACCTGGGCGCGGACGATAAGCAGCTCGAGATGCCCGTCCTCTACACCGTGGCTCGCCACGGCCAGGCCTCCACGAAGCTGGACGTGCCGGGCAAGACGCTGGAGCCGCTGTTCGACGCCATCATCAGCCACATCCCGCCTCCGCCCGCCTCGGACGAGAAGACGCCGCAGCTGCTCGTGGCCAACCTGGACTATGACGACTACGTGGGCCGTCTGGCCGTGGGCCGCGTGCAGGCCGGCCGGCTGACGCCCAACATGCCCGTCTCCGTCGTCCGCGAGGGCGGCAAGGTGCAGCCGGGCAAGATCGTCAAGCTGTACGGCTTCTCCGGCCTGAAGCGCGTGGAGATCGCGGACGCGGGCCCCGGGGAGATCGTCTCCATCGCCGGCATCGAGGACGTGTCCATCGGTGACACCATCGGCGACGCAGAGAAGCCGGTGGCCCTGCCCCGCATCACCGTGGACGAGCCCACGATGATGATGATCTTCAAGGTCAACGACGGGCCGCTCGCGGGCAAGGAGGGCAAGTTCGTCACCTCCCGCAACCTGCGCGAGCGCCTGTACCGCGAGGCCTACCGCAACGTGGCCGTCCGCGTGGAGGACACAGAGACGCCCGACGCGTTCCGCGTGGTGGGCCGTGGCGAGCTCGCCCTGGCCGTCATCATCGAGAACATGCGCCGCGAGGGCTACGAGCTGACGGCCTCCAACCCGGAGCCCATCACCAAGACCATCGACGGCGTCGTCCACGAGCCCATGGAGCTGCTCTTCTGCGACGTGCCGGAGACCAGCGTGGGCGTGGTGACTGAGCGCCTGGGGCCCCGCAAGGGCCGCATGACGGACATGGCGAGCCTGGGCTCGGGGCGCACCCGCCTCCAGTTCCGCATCCCCGCCCGCGGCCTCATCGGCTTCCGGTCGGAGTTCCTCACCATCACCCGCGGTGAGGGCATCATGAGCAGCCAGTTCGACGGCTACGAGCCGTGGTTCGGCTACATCCCGAAGCGCCAGAACGGGGCCATGGTCTCCGACCGCCTGGGCGACACCGTGCCCTACGCGCTCTTCAGCATCCAGGAGCGCGGCCAGCTCTTCGTGGGCGCTGGCGTCACCGTGTACGAGGGGATGATCATCGGCGAGCACTCCCACCCGTCCGAGCTGAACGTCAACTGCTGCCGCGAGAAGAAGCTCACCAACATCCGCGCCGCCGGCCGCGACGAGAACGTCATCCTCACCCCGCCCCGCGAGATGGGGCTGGAGAAGGCGCTGGAGTGGATCGCCGACGACGAGCTGGTCGAGGTGACGCCCAAGTCCGTGCGCATGCGCAAGAAGGCGCTGGCCGTGGGCGAGCGCTACCGCGCCGAGCGCGACCGCAAGCGCGAGGAGCGCGCCGCGGGCGAGTAGTCACGCTCCCGTGAGCTGATGCCGTTACGGAGGGCCCGTTCCCGATTGGGGGCGGGCCCTTCGTGCATCTGGAGGCGTCAGAACGTGTACTTCACCTTCGGGAAGATGGAGAAGGCGGTGATGTTGGGCCCGATGACGTAGCGGCCCAGGACGTCCGCGCCCACGGAGAAGTGGTCCATGCCCGTGGCGTACTCCACGCCGAAGCCCAGGCCCGCGTTCGGCGCGCTGATGGCGCGGCCCGGGTCTCCCGCATCCGGGTCCACCGGCGCGGGGTCCAACCGCGTGTAGCCCGCCACCACCTTCGGCGTCAGGTACACCCGGTCCATGACCTTCACGTGGTACGCCGCCGTGAGGTCCAGGAAGGACATGGTGAAGTTGTCGGACAGGGCGCACGTCTCCGTGCCCGGCAGGTAGCCCGCGAAGCAGTTCTGCGCGGACGAGCCAATCCCGAAGTGCGCCCCCAGCGACAGCTTCTCCGTCAGGTCGTACCCCAGCCCGAGCTGCAGGTACGTCTGCGCGTTCGAATAGACGTTCTCCCCGCCGAGGGTGAAGAACACGCCGATGTCCGTCTCGGTGAAGAAGCCGCGGCGCGGCTGGAACTCCACCCCCTCCGGCGGCGTGGCCGCCAGGGCCGGAGACGACAGCAGCGCGAGCGCGGCGAGCAGCATGGACTTCTTCACGGGGCCTCCCGACACAAACGTGCCCTCCCGGCTCGAATCCGGGAGCGGCACTGGACCTTGGTGCTTCGAACAACCGCGCGTGCGGCGGCGTCTACCCCTCGCCGCCCTCACCACCCGCCGGCGAGAAGAGCCACGGGTAGGTCACCGCCACCACGCCGCCCCCCTTGGGCTCCGGGAACTTCCAGCGGCGGATGCGGGACAGCATGCACTGCTCGGCCTTGGCGTTGTTCAGCGTCGACTCGGAGACGGTGGCGTCCGACACCGCGCCCGTGGGGTCGATGGTGAAGGCCACCGCCACCTTGCCGGCCAGGCTCGGGTTCTTGTTCAGCTCGGACTCGTAGCAGTACTTGATCTCCCCCTGGTGGCGCCGGATGACCTTGGCGATGACGTCCTTGTCGAGGCCGCCCACCACCGTCGTCTTGCCGGGGATGACCTTGGTGATGGACTTGCCACGGCCGCCCAGGTCGATGCCACCCGAGCCTCCCGCGCCACGCCCCGTGCCCTGCGTCCCGAGGCCGCCGATGCCCAGCGCCGTACCACCACCGCCGGTGCCCGTGCCGCGCGAGCCCAGGCCGCCCACGCCCTGCGCGTCACCCATGGCCGCGCCGCCCTTGAGGCCGCCCAGCGCGTTGTTGAGGCCGGTGCCGAAGCCACCGGGGCCGAACACGTCCGAGGCCCCGCCCTTCAGGCCCTTGAACGCACCCAGCAGGCCGACCTTGCCCACCACCTGGCGGTCCTTCTCCTTCTTGTTCTTGTCCACCACGGGAGTGCCCGGCTTGGAAGGCGCCGCCTCCTGCTGCTTCGCCTCCTCCTTGCCGAACTTGCCCTCCTCGTCCTTCGCCTTCGCGCCCTCCTCCACGCCGGTGAGCTGGAGCTTCTTCTGCTCCAGCTTCTTCTCCGGGGTGATGAGGAACTTCGCCACGCGCTGCTGGTCCTCGAAGATGTCCGCGGACTCGGGCAGCTCCGCGCGAGGCGTCAGCACCATGGCCAGAATCACGGCCAGGCCCGCCATCAGGCAGATGCTGGCGATCTTGAAGAACGTGTAGTCCGCGTCCACCAGCGCGTTGGCGGCGATGGCCGGCGAGGGCCGCACGTAGCGCACCACGAAGGACACCGTGCCGAGTGTCACCTCCACCCGGTCATGCAGGCCCAGCGTGAGGACCTGCTCCTTGTCCTGTGCCCCCAGCGCACCCGCCGCGCGCAGTGCGTCCTTGGAGCGCACGTCGCCCTGGTTGGTGACGATGAGGCCCGCGCCCGCCGGGGCCCGCACCTCCAGCTTGTCGCGGTGGCTCACCGCCAGCACGTACCGCTCGCCCACCGACGGCGTGTAGACGTGGAAGAAGTTCTTCTTCCCCTCGCCGATGGTGACGGGCACGCCGTCCTTGAAGTGCTGGACCTCCAGCAGCTGGTCGCCCCAGTGCATCGCCACCTGGAGCAGCTTCGCCTCGGGGGTGGGCATCGCCTCCGGGGGCAGCGGCTCCTGGAGGTGCGCGGGCCTCGACGGCGTCACCGCCCGGGGGCGCGGCACCTTGTTCATCCCGGGAGGCTCCACGGGAGGCATCACCGGCGCCGCCGGCCGCTCCGTCCGCACGGAGACGCCGGAGACCGACGCCTCCACGCGGTTGCCGGACACGGGAGCCATGGGCACCGGCACGCGCGGGGGGGGCAGCGCCGACGGAGGCGTCACCACCTCCGTCACCGGCGCCCGCTGCGTCACCGAGCCTTGAAAGGCCGGTCCCGCCACCTTCGCGCCCGCGGGCGCGTGGCGCGCGGGCTCAGTGGCTCCGAAGAGCACCTCCACCTTCGTGCCACCCACCTTGAGCACGTCCCCGGGCTTCAGGGCCGTGGGGATGAGCATCCGCTGACCGTGCACCTCCGTGCCGCTCTCGCTGCCCAGGTCGATGGCCGTGACCGAGCCATCCTTGTCCACCTTGAGCATCACATGAAGGTTGGAGACCCGCGGATCCTGAATCTTCACCGCCGCCTGGGCGCCCGACCCCACAATGACGCTCTCCGCCTCCGACACGGCTTCCACCGTGGAGCCGTCCGGCCCAGTGATTCGAAGCGTCAAGCCGTTGTTCTTCGCCGCCGCCATGAGGATTCTTCCTTCGCCGCCGCCGCTAGAGGTTGTCGACTGACTTCTGCAACTCCGGGTCGAAGTCCTCCCGCACCTTGATGAGGCTCTGGAAGTCCGTCTTCTTGCGGTGGAGCACGTACGAGCCCTCCGGCTTCGTGAGCTCGCCTTCCACCGCGACGTCGGTGAAGTCGATGACCGTCTTCTTCCGGAAGACCGTGCGGTCCTCCTCCTGGATGACCTTCACCGTGTCCTTCGACTGCTCCTGCGCCAGCGCCGCAGCCGGCGCCACCCACAGCCCCATCACCACCGCCACCGATGCCAGTCGCCTCATACCGAGCCTCCAATCGCTTTCATCGGGTGAGACAGCGGGTCTTCCTGCAGGTTCCCGCGGGTCCAATGCACAGCGCGATCCAAACCCAAGTCCCTGAATCCTAAGGAACTTGCCTGCTGCCTGCCACGTGGCGGCCCGGTAGGTGGAAAAAACTTCCACCTCCCGACCGTCACAACTGCCGTCCCCCTACCGAGAGGGCGTTGCCGGAGCCGCGCCCCGAGGGGCGGGCACGGGCGCGGGAGCCGCCGCCTCCGTGGCCGTGGAAGCAGTTGTGCCACCCGGAGCCGCGGAAGCAGCGGTGTTTCCCGACGGTGACGCGGGAGCCGCGGTGTCGCCGGGCGGTGACACGGCGGGAGCCGCGGAAACCTCTGCTCCTCCGGTGTCACCGGACGGCGCTGCCCCCTCGGCGGGAGCCTCGCCCTGCTCCTGCGGGAGCTGCTGAAGCATGGAGCCCCCTCCGCCCGTGGCTTCGGTCTTCTTCTCGCCCGCGCCCCCGTCGGCGGCGGGCGCGGGTGGCGGAGCCTCGAGCATGTTCCGCAGGCCATTCACCTTGGCGGTGAGCAGCTGTTTATCCTGCTCGGTGGTGGTGCCCAGGCCCTTGCAGCGCTCGAGGAAGGCAATGGCCTTCTCCCAGCCGGAGCGGTCCGCGGCATAGGCCCACCCGGCGCCGCACACGGCCTCCGGCAGGTCCGCGCGCGCGGCGAGCACCTTCTCGAAGGCCTCGCCCGCGGCCACGCCCTTCTTCGGGTCCGTCCCCTTCTGGCCGTCCAGCGCCCACGCCAGGGAGAGCCGCGCGTCCACCGAGCCGGGCTCCAGCTCCGTCGCCCGGGTGAACGAGCGCTCCGCGCCCGCGTAATCGCGGTAGCTCAGCGCCATGGCGCCGAGGTTGAGGAAGCCCGGTGCGAACCTGTCGTCGAGCGACACCGCCTTCTGGAACTGGGCGAGCGCGCGCGGCCGGTCCTCCAGCTTCAGGTAGACCAGGCCCAGCAGGTTGTAGATGGCCGGGTCCTTCTCCGCGTGCTTGCGCGCGGTGCCGGCCAGCAGCTCCGCCAGCCGGTACTGCCCGCGCGCATACGCCACCTGCGCCAGGCTCTTGTACGCCTCCGGGTTGTCCTTGTGACGCGCGAGCACGCGCCGGGCGGCGGCCTCGGACTCGTTCAGCTTCCCCGCCACCCTGTATGTGATTGACAGGCTGTTGAGCAGCGACGCGTCGTGCTCGCGGCCCGGCACCTTCAGCGCCTTCTCGAGGAGGGCGATGGCCTCCTCCGCCCGGCCCTGCTCCCGGTGCAGCACCGCCAGGTTGACCGCGGACGGCACGTGGCCCGGCTCCAGGAGGAGCACCTTCTCGTAGGCCACCCGCGCGTCGTCCATGCGTCCCTGGCGCTCGGCGATGACGCCCAGGTTGAACTGCGCGTTGAGGAGCTGCGGCGACTTCGCCAGCGTCTTCTCGAAGCCCTGGCGCGCACCGTCCAGGTCCCCGGCCTCGTAGGCCTGGAGCGCCGCGGCGAACAACTCCGTGGCGCTGCCATCCTTCGGCGCGGAGGACTGCGGCTGCGCGGGCACGGCCCGCGGCTGGGCCGGGGGGGCCGGCTTCTCCGGCATGACCGAGGGCTTCGTCTGGGGCCCCGAAGCACACGCGGCCGTGAAGGCCAGCGAGCCGGCGAGGAACGAGCGGAACCAGTTCATCCGAGTCTTCCCTGTCCCCGCATGCGGGATGTTGAAGCGAGCGCGTCTCACGGCCGCACCTCCTCGAGAGAGGCGGTGGGAGGCGGCTGGCGGGCCGGGTCCGAGGGCGCGGCCGGGTTGGCGGGCTGCGCCGGAGCGCCGGGCTCCGGCACCGACGAAGCGGGAGGAACGGTGGTCGCGGCGGTCGCGTCCGGCTCACGCACGAGGTCCACGCGGGCCATGGAGTCGCTGGCGCGGTAGCCCACCTGCCGGACCTGGGCGTAGGCGCCGGGCCGGAAGCGGTTCACCTGGTCCTGCGCGGCCAGCGTCCACTCGCTGTACACGCCCAGCTCGTAGGCCTTCTCCAGCGCCTTCTCGAGCGCCTCGGTGGCCTTGTCCTCCAGCGGCAGCGCCAGGTTCTCCAGCTCCCCGCGGTACATGGCGAGCTGGTCCTCGTCGAGCCCCTGCGGGTCCGGCGACTCCATGATGTTGCGCGCGAAGTCCGCGTACGCCAGGCCGATGCGCGTCAGGGCCGCGATGCCCCAGTCACCCGAGCCGGTGGCGAGCACCGCGAGGTACTCCTTCTCCAGCCGCTGGATTTCACGCTGCTTGGCGGCGAGGTCCCGGCGGATGGTGTTCACCCGCGAGAAGCGGATGTCCGTGTAGCGCTTCCACGCCGGCTCCAGCGCCAGGAAGCGCGCGTGGCCGTAGGCATTGAGCACCGCCACGTCCTTCCGGGCGGCCTCGGGCAGCCGGCTCCAGCCGCGCACCAGCTCCGTCTGCGCCCGCTCCTGCTCGCGGGTGTTCTTGAGCTGCAGGTACGCGAGCAGCTCGTTGTAGCGCGCCAGGTACACCTGCTGCGCCGGCGCCCGCGAGTCGCGCCCGTACGTGTCCGCGAAGGAGCCGAAGGCCTTCGCCGCCTCGCTCCACTTCTTCTCCTTCTGCCAGACCATGGCGGTGGCGAAGGCCACCCGCGGCACGTCCTTGCGGTCCCTGAAGCGCGTCACGTAGGCGGTGTACGCGGCCACGGCCTTCTGCGGCTCGCCCGCGCCCTCCCACCAGACGCCGGCGTTGAACTGCGCGTCCGCCACCCAGGCGCCCGACTCCTCCACCAGCGCCTCGCGCTCGGCGGCCCGCTGCGCGCGCTTGGAGTCCGCGCTCTCCGCGGCGCCCGGCGTGTCGCTCTGCTTCTTCGCCGTGGCCTTGCGCTCCCGGGCCTTCTTCGACTCGGCCTCCCCGGCCTTCACCGCGGCGTCGTACGCGGCGATGAAGGACTCGGCCATGGTGGCGGCCTTGCGGTACTCGGCCACCTTCTCGTAGAGGCCCGCCAGCGAGTAGCGCGCCTTCAGCTCGAAGTTGCTGCGCGGGTACTCCTTGAGGAAGCGCTCGCCCGCCTCGATGCCGCGGTCGATCTCCCCCGCCTCCTGCGCAATCACCATCACGTAGGTGAGCGCGCGGTCCGCGTTCTCCGACCTGGGGAACTCGGCGACGAACTCGAGGAACTCCTCGGCGGCCTTCCTCGGGTTCCTCTCCTTCTTGTAGACGATCTCGTCCACCCACTTGTAGTGGCTGCCCTCCACCACGCGGGCCACGCGGGCGGCGAAGTCAGTACCGGGCTTGGACAGCTTCTTGTTGGCGAGGAACTTCCGCGACAGCGTGCTCAGCTCCAGCCACTCCTCGCGGCTCTCCAGCACGTACATGGTGAGGTCGGCCGCGTCACGCGAGCGCCGCTCCTCGGGGAACTTCTCGATGATTTCCCCGAAGCGCCGCGCCGCGTCCACGAAGTGGCTGCGGTCGTAGAGGATGACGGCCGCCTGGTAGCGCAGGTCGATTTCGTCCTGCGTGTCCGGGTACAGCTTCACGTAGGTGTCGCACGCGGAGACCAGCCGCTCCTCGAACTTCGTGAGCGGCTCCTCCTCGCGCTCCTTCGCGTCGCGCTTGACGATCTTCTGCCTCGCGACGTCGCCCTTGTCCTTCTTCTCGTCGACCTTCTGCCCGTCCTTGAGGTCGCTCTTCGCGAGCTGGCCGCGTTCAATCTTCACCAGCTTGTCGTAGGCGAGGATGGCGTTGTACGCGGCGCTCTTGCGGTAGCTCTCGTTGGAGACCTCCCGGGCCGAGTCGCGGTCCGGAATCTTGAAGGCCACCACCGCGTCGTACTCGGCCGCGGCGGCCTGCCACTCCTCCAGGGCCCAGAGGATTTCGGCGTAGAAGAAGCGCAGGTTGAAGGCCGAGTCCGCGACGAAGTCCGGGTTGCCGCTGGAGGCGAACGCGTCCACGTACTGCTTGTAGATGTCGCGCGCGAGCCGGTAGGTCTCCACCTGACGCGTCTTCTGCGCTTCCTGGTGGTACTCCGTCACCATCACCCGCATCGCCTCTTCGGTGACGTTGAAGGCATTGCGCAGGACGGGGGCCTGGCCCTCGTTGGCCTTCCACCACTCGCCGCCGGGGCTATACAGGTCCACCATCCGCTTCATCTCCTTGCGGACCTGCTGGCGCTGGCGGAGCCCCTCGTAGGCGCGGACGATGGCCTGCTGGTACTCGGGCGCGTTGTCGCCCAGGGGCTCGTCGTCCACGAGCGTGCGGTACGTGAGGATGGCGCTGTCGAAGTGGCCCGCGTCCACCAGGCCCGCGGCCGTCTTGGCGATCAGCCGGCCCACGCGCTTCGCGGGCGCCTTCTCCTTGAAGTAGGCGATGGCCTGCTTCGGCTGGTCGAGCTGCACGTAGAAGACGGTCAGGTCATTGAGCGCCTCGGTGCGCAGGTCGCCCAGCTCCTGCTGCTTCGCGGCGTAGTCCACCACCTCGTGGAGCTTCTCGAGGCCCTCCTCGTAGTCACCGGTGTTGTAGTCGCACCAGGACAGCTTGTAGACGGCGTACGCGTAGATCTTCGGCACGCCGGTGGCGCGCGCCTTCTCGTAGTTCTCCTTGGCGGGGACGAGCTTGTTGTTCTCGAAGTAGTGGTTGCCGAGCTGGATGTACGCGTCCGGCACGAACTCGGACTTCGGGAAGTCGCGGATCAGCTCCTCGTAGCGGGCCACGGCGGCGTCACGGCGCCCCAGCTCGTAGAGGTTGTACCCCACGGAGAAGAGAATCTCGTCGCGCCGCGGGTACTTCGGGTAGGCGCGGAGGAGGTCCTCGTAGATGGCCATCGTCTCCGCGCGGTAGCGCTCGCTCTCGCGGTGGTCCTGCTTCGGCTCCTCCGCCTTCTCGCCTCGCGCCACGGCGGCGTCGTACTGCTTCTCCGCGGCGAGGAAGCGGCCCATCTCCAGCTGGTAGAGGTACTTGGACTTCTCCCAGTACAGCTCCGACAGGCGGCTGAGCATCTCCGCCTTCTGGGGGTTGTCGTCATGCAGCTTGGAGACGAGCCGCTTGAGGGCCTCGATGGCCTCGTCGCGCTTCTTGTCCGCCAGCGCGTCCTTCTTCGAGTCCGCGATGCGGGGGATGTCCGCGAACTTCGCCGTGGCGGGCTTCACCCGCGCGGGCCCGCTGCGCACGTCCTCCGGAGCCACACCGGGAGGGGGCGCCTTTGCCTCCTCCTTCTTCTTCGAGGCCCTGCCCTTCTCCGCCGCCCCGGAGGTCTTCGACGCCGACGCCGCGGCGGGCTTCTTCACCGCCTTGCGGGCCGGCGGTTCCGCCGCCTCTCCCACCCCACCGGCCGCGAGCGCGACGCCCACCGCCAGTGCACCGAAACGAAGCACCACCTTCATGCGAGCTCCTGCCGTGAAGCCGACCCGGCACGCGGGCGCCCCGGGTGGCCCGTGTGACTACGGTTGTCGTTGCTCGGACGTCTTCGCCGGGCAGCCGCGCTTCAGCGTGTACTGGTAGTAACCAATCTCGTCGATCCAGAACTCGCCCTGGAACTTCCAGTAGTTGTAGTTCGCGCCCGGCATCTTCGGGCGGTAGAGCGACTGGCGCGTCAGCAGTGTCTTCTGGTCCACGCCGGCCTGGAGCAGGTCCTTCTCGTCCAGCGCCGTCTGCACGCGGATGATTTCCGCCTGGTCGGAGAAGGTGCGCAGGTTGTCCGCCGCCTCGCGGATGCGGCTCTTGGCGAGCGTGCCGCCCACCTGCAGCAGCGTGCCGCGAACCTCCTCGAGCAAGGCCACCGTCTGCGCCGTCATGGGCGAGCCGCGCCACGCGCCGCTGCTCAGCTCGCGCTTCTCCGCATCCACGCGGTCCAGCATCCGCATCACCTCGCGGATGCGCTCGTTGTTGCGCAGCCACAGGTACACCGGGCGCGGCAGCCGGCGGTTCTCCGCCGCCACCAGGTTGTAGGCCTGCACGAGCTGCACGTCGTCGCCGGTGAAGGGCTCGAGCTGCTTCGCCATGGGGCCGTAGAGCTGGTCGAACGCCGCCAGCGTGGTCTTCACCTCGTCGTAGAGGCACGAGTAGTAGTAGACGGTCGCCTTGAGGATCCACGACTCGGGCTGGAAGGCGCCCTCGAACTGCGGCGCGTGGAGCGCCTGGAGGCTGCCGAGCGCGCCGCCGAAGTCCTCGTTCTGGAAGCGCGCGAAGCCGTTCTCGAAGAGGGCCTGGTCCCAGTAGCGCGCGTAGCGCGGCACCCGCTCGTAGGTGGTGGTGGCCTCCGCGTACTCGCCCCGGCGGTAGTGCAGGCGGCCCAGGCTGAGCATCGCCAGGTGCTGCGTGGGCTTCAGCTCCACCTGCGGCTCCTTCGCGGACAGCACGTCCTTGAAGGCGGCAAGGGCCTCCTTGTCCAGCGCGTCACCCTCGCCGGGGCGGCCGGGGAAGCGCGGGTCCGACAGCACCACGCCCAGCAGGTAGCGCGCCTTCGCGTAGACGCGGCTGTCCTTCGGCACCGCCTCCAGCAGCGCGCGCGCCTCCTCGAAACGGCCGCGGCGCTGGCTCACCGTGCCCACGAGGTAGTTGATGCGGGCCAGTACCTCCTTGGGCAGCGTCACCCACCTGTCGCGCACCTCGTCGGTGTACGCCTGGTTGAGGATGCTGGGGATGAGGTTCTGCTCGTCGAGCTGCTGCTGCATGTCCACCAGCCCCTCCACCGCCTTGAGGTACGAGGGGTGCGAGGGCCCGGCGTTGACGATGTCCGCGTAGGAGATGAAGGCGGCGACGGGCAGCCCCTTCTTCGCGAGCGACTGCGCGAGGAAGTACTCCGCCTTGCCCCTCACGTCGGCGTCGGAGGCGCCCTCGGAGAGCTGGAAGAAGAGCGGCGCGGCGGTGTCGAAGTCACCGGCGTTGAAGGCGGCCAGCGCGCGGTTGTAGCCACCCACGTCCTGCTGGGCGGGCACCACGAGCGGCGCCAGGACGACGAGGAGGCTGAGCAGTCGTTTCATGGCGGTGGGAGCCTTCATGTTCGTCAGAAGAGGATGGAGAAGCCGGCGTAGAAGCTGATGTTGTTGAGGACGTCCGAGGACGGCTCGGCCACCAGGTCGCGCCCGAGGATGATGTCCTCGCGGTAGTTCTTCTTCGTCTTCGGATCCACGCCGTCGAACTTCTGGTAGTTGCAGCTGCCGCTGAGCTGCAACGAGGCGAAGTCCTGGTTGCCCGCGCGCGCCGCCTCCATTGCCTCGAAGTCCGCCAGGCTGCAGCCGTCCACCTTGTCCACGCGGGCGGTGTAGATGAGGTCCCTCACCTCCATGCGCAGCGCGTACGACTCGCCGAACTGGAGGCGGAAGCCGCCGCCCACCGAGCCGAGGAACTTGGTGCCGGTGTCACCGAAGCGGGCCGGGACGGTGAAGCGCTCCCCGTCCACCTCGTTCGTCACCTCCGGGCGGATGAGGTGCCGCGTGGAGCCCACGCCCGCGCCGCCGCTGAGCACCACGCTGAACTGCGCCAGCGAGTCGTTCAGGAAGGCGAACTTGCCGTACAGGGGCGTCACCTCCACGCCCGCCTGCGCGCCCCACACCAGCAGCAGCGACGAGGCCGCCTGCGCCTGCTCGCGGACCTTGTCGATGAGCTCCAGGTTGAAGTCGCTCTCGTCGGTGTACCAGTTGTACTGGCCCGACACCTGGAACGCGAAGTTCTCCTGCAGGTGGTAGATGTACTGGAGCGCCGAGCCCGCGTGGTGGGTGTACTTGCCGTTCACCTGCACCGTCGCCGGGAAGAAGGCGAACTCGTGCTTGCCCTCGTCCGCGAAGCGCTTCTTCTGGACGATGTGCACCGACACGTTGGGGTTGTAGAGCGGCGCGCCGTTCACCAGCCGCTGCTGCTGCGCGTCCGTGGTGCGCGGGGCGTCCGACGCCAGCACCGGCGTGTCGTCCGGCGTCGCGGGCGGCTCCGGCCAGGCCAGCGCCGGGGCCTGCGCGTCCTCCGTGGCGGGCGCGGGCGCGGGGGCCTTTACCGCCTCGGGTGCCGGCTCCAGTGCCTCCTCGGGCACGGCGGGCTCCGGGCGCGGCGCGGGCGGCTCGGGGGCCTCCGGCTTCGGCTGGGACTGGCCCGGCGGAGGCGGGACGGACGTCTCCGCACCGGGCGCGGGTACGGACTGCCCACCGGACGCCTGTGCGAGCGCGAGGGCCGGAGCGGCGACGAGGAGCGCGAGGGAGAAGAGCGGTCTCATGGTCAGGAGGGCCTAGAAGGAGAAGGTGTAGCCAAGGTCGAACTGCACCAGGTGCGTGAGGCCGGGGCTGGACGCGGGCTCACCCGTCTCGCGCCCGGCCTCCCAGTCGTCCCGCAGCAGGTTGACGCGGTAGGCATCACGGAACACCCAGTCGCGCAGCTCCAGCCGCAGGCCGTGCTTGCCCATGACGAAGAAGCGGAAGCCCACCGCGCCGGACACCACCGGGGCCACCCGCGTCTCCTTCACCCAGTAGTCCTGGGAGGCCGAGCCGCGGTCCTCCGGCACCGAGCGGTCGTCACAGATGCCCAGCTCCCGGTCCACCACCTGCGTGCACTGGATGACGGAGTTGCGCTGGAACGAGCCGAGCCCGCCGCCCGCCCAGACGTACGCCTGGAAGTGGGCGGGCAGGTCCGACACGAGGCTGAGCTTCCCGTAGATGGGCGCCCACCGCACGCCGGCCACCCCGTGGAGGTTCATCTCCCAGAGGTCCTCCAGCTCGTCCGTGACGCGCTTGTCCTCGCGGTTGAGGAAGCTCTCGGAGATGGAGCGCGCCAGGCCCGTGTGCCGGCTGGCCGCGTAGCCGGCGCGCGCCTCCACCGCGAAGGTGTTGAAGAGGTTGTAGGCGACGCCGGCGTTGAAGAAGTAGTGCGCCGTCAGGTGCGTCTGCACCGGCAGGCCCACGCCCAGGGACAGCTCGAGCTGCCCTCCTGGCTCGAACAGCCGGTTGCGGACGACGACGTTGTCGAGGACCTGCTCGTCCTCCTCCTGCGCCGCGGCGACTGGCGCCGCCAGCGAGATGGCCAACGAAGCGATGACGCTGAGCGTGCGTGCGTTCATGGTTCCTGCCCGGCCCGTGGGAGGGGCCGCCGTGTGCGGGAGCGCAGAGCCTCCCCCATCCAGGGCGCCTGCGTCACCCGCCGTGCAGGCCCCTTCGTGGCGCATCCATGTGCACACGGCTTCCACGAGCGACAAGCCGCGTCGGCCCGGAGTCGGAATTGTTTTCACGCATGCCTGCCGCCGGGCGCCCACCGGTCAACGTTTCCCGCCGCGCCGTGACACGCGCGTGGCGAAGAGGGGCCCCGGAGCCGCAGCCCGGGCACACCTGGACCCACCCGCGACCTGCCGGGGCGGGGGCGCGCCTGGCCCGCAAAGCGAACGCCCCGCCCGGATGCCCGAGGAGTCGGGCCCGGAAGCGGGGCGTCAGGAGCGTCGAGGCTTCAGAACGCTCGGAGGCGAATCAGCCGCGGGCGGCCTTGTGCTGCGCGCGCATGGCGACCTTGATGCTCGGGCGGACGTAGACGACGGCGTCGTTGTGGCCCGGGACGGCACCCTTCACCAGGAGGAGGCCCTTCTCCACGTCCACGTCGACGACGGTCAGGTTCTGCGTGGTGACCTGCTCCACGCCGTAGTGACCCGGCATCTTCTTGTTCGGGTAGGTACGGCCAGGCGTCTTACGCTGACCGATGGCGCCCGGGTGACGCTGGTACTCGTGCGTACCGTGCGTCTTCGTCTGGGAGCCCTTGAAGCTCCAGCGGCGCATGACGCCGGAGAAGCCGCGGCCCTTGGTGACGCCGGTGACGTCCACCAGCTCGCCCTTGGCGAACATGTCCGCCTTGACGGCGTCGCCCACGTTGAAGGAGGAGGCCTCCTCCGGCGTGACGCGGAACTCCTTCAGGTGGCGGCGGAAGGGCGCGTTGGCCTTCTTGAAGAAGCCAATCTCGGCCTTGTTCAGAATCTTCTCGCGGATCTCACCAAAGCCCAGGGTCACCGCGGAGTACTTGTCCTTCTCCGGGGTGCGCTTGCCCACGACCTGGCAGGTGCCCACATCGATCACGGTGACCGGGACGAGGTTGCCCTCCTCGTTGAACACCTGGGTCATGCCGATCTTCTTGCCAATCAGACCCTTCACGTCGTCCTCACACTGCCAGCGCGCGTCGTGGCGCGGAAAAACCCAATAAAATCAATGACCTGGACTGCTCGCGTCCCCGCGGTTGCCAGGAAGCGGCGCAATGTAGCAAACGCGCCCCTCACGTCAAGCACTACGGGCGGGGGGGCTCCCTCACTGGGCGCGATCCAGCCGGGGGTAGAACGGTGCGAGCTGCGGATCAGAGAGGCGCTGAGCGTACACGTCCTCGCCGAGCAGGAACAGCGCCTGGTCCAGATAATCCTCCGCGGCCTTGACCTGTTCCTCCTTGGCCGCGATTGCCTGGTCGAGCTCCGCCATCCGCCCGTCGTGCTCCAGCCTGCGTGCCTCCTCCTCGTCCTCCATCTCCAGCATGCGCTTGTGCGCCAGGATGCCGGGCGCACCGGGCTGGCCGGGCTGGGGGGTGAGGGCGTTGGACACGCGGATCTCCAGGTCCTCCACCTCGCGGGCCAGGCGCATCTGCGCGAGCCGGCTCTTCTTGAGGTTGGTGCGGGCCAGGTCGATCTTGGCCGGGTCCTGCCCGGTCAGCTCCATGTCCTTGATCTTCGCCTCCAGCTTCTTGAGGCCGTCGTGGGAGTAGCGCAGCTCGGCGCGGCGGGTGGACAGCGTCTTGCGCAGGTCCTTCACCTTGCCCTCGATGGCGTCCACCGCCTTCTTCCATTTCTTCACGATGGCCTGATGCCCGACGCGCTCCTCGTCCTGCTGGGCGAGGAAGTCCTGGAACGCCGCGTCCTCGTCGTTCATCTCCTGCTCAAGCGCGGCCAGCTCGTCCCGGCGCGCCACCACCGCCTCCTCGGCGCGGTAGACGCGGTCCATGGAGCGCGGGCAGTTGGGCTTGCCGGGCAGCCTGTCTCGCGCCAGGTCGCCGAGCTGGAAGATGAGGTCGTTGTAGCTCTCCTTCGCCATGGGCGGGTTTCTACGCCCAACGCGCGGGGACTGTCACCGGGAGAGCAACCGGAAGGCGGCGTTCCGCGCCTCAGGAGCCGGCGGGCGCGTCCGCGGCCGGGGACGCACCATGGGAGACGGCGGCCAGGGCGCCTTCGGCCAGGGCGAGCAGCTCGCGGGCCCGGTCCTGCTCCTCGGTGCGGTTGAGCTCGCAGACCCAGGCGGAGGACAGGTCCGCCTGCTGGCGGGCCAGCTCGGCGGTCGTCTCGTAGCGGGCGGCGGAGGCGCGGGCGAAGCAGCCCTCGCGGCGCAGCTCGAGGATGGTGTCGGGGTCCAGCTCGATGTCCTCCGGCGGGACGGGCAGCGGCCCCCGTCCCAGCGCGGCCAGCCGGGCCAGCAGGCGCGAAGCGTGCGCGCGGCAGAACGCGGCCAGCACCATCAGCCGCGCGCGGACCCGCGCGTCTCCGATGCGCTCCGCGAGCGCTGTCATCCGCCGGGCGGAGACGACCTCCGCCTCCCATGCGGCGGCCAGCGCAGCGGCCAGCCGGGTATGCCTCGCACCCATGGACGTCCCCCGTTCCCTACCCTTATGCCGGCAACGTAGGGACGCCCTCCGCCGGATTCAACCGAGTGCCCGCTCGATCATCCAGTACCCACCAGCAGCGAGGATGCACACCGACAAGACGCGCACAGTCCGGAGGTGGAGCGCGGGCCGGCGGCGCACCATGCGCAGGACGGGCAGCAGGACGGCCACCACCACCGCCTGCCCCAGCTCCACGCCGAGGTTGAAGCCCAGGAGCCCCGTCACCACCGAGTCCCCCAGGCCGTACCCGGCCAGCACGCTGGCGAAGCCGAAGCCGTGCACCAGTCCGAAGAGGAAGGTGATGAGGACACGGTGGCGGTGCTCACGCAGGACGAGGTTCTCCACCGCCACATAGATGATGGAGGCGGCGATGGCGGCCTCCACCCAGCGCGCCCGCTCGCCGTCCAGCACCACCCAGCCCAGCGCGGTGGCTCCCAGCGTGAGGGAGTGCGCCACGGTGAAGGACGTCACCAGCAGCAGCACCCGCCTGAGGCCGCCCCCCACCAGCAGCACCGCCAGCAGGAAGGCCAGGTGGTCCACGCCCGCGAAGATGTGGCGCACGCCCAGCGACACCCAACCGCCGAAGCCGCTGACCGCCCCGGCGCCCTCCCCTCCTGCTTCCGCGGGGCCGGCAATGGCCACGCTCGGCTGCGCGGCGTCCGCGAAGATGGCGCCGGGGACCTCTCCGTCCAGGGAGCTGCCCAGGATCACCCGGTAGCCCGCCGGCAGCACCGACAGCACGGTGTACGTCTGCCGCAGCGGGCCCGGTGGACAGTGGAAGGTGGCGGACAGCTCCACGTACGTCTGGCGCAGCAGCGCGGAGTGGGCGGTGCGCGTGCAGGGCTGCCCGCCGGCGGTGAGGGGCATCGCATCCCATACGCCCACCTCGAGCGCCGCGCGGCGGGCGTCCAGGTCCGCCTGGGACACCGAGCCGTCCCCGTCCGCATCGGCGGGCAGCAGCAGGCCGAGCGTGCCCGCCGTCAGGGTGAGCACCTGGCGGACCTCCGGAGCCTCGGGCGGAGCCTCGGGCGAAGCCCGGGCGGCGTCCGGAGTGACGCGGCGGACCTGTGAATAGAGGATGTCCGCGTCGTGCGCGGAGGCCGCGCCCGCGGCGAGCAGCAGCGCCGCGAGCACCACCCGGGGGGAGGCCCTCGTCATGGACGCGCAGCCTGCCGTCATGGCGGGCCCGCGTCCACCACCCCGCTTCCGGCTACTCCTGGATGAAGCGCAGCTGCACCTGCTGACGGCCGCTCAGCCCCCCGTGCCGCGTGCCGCAGTAGGGGCAGTAGAGGGGCTGGTCCCAGTCCCACAGCACCTTCAGGTCCTCCCCGCAGCACAGCATGGGCAGGGTGCGCAGCAACTCGTCCGGCTCCGGGTCCATGGGCCCGGGCAGCGACTCCGGGGCCACCGCGACGAAGGTGGGCCGGGGGTTGAGCGACAGCGTGCGGGCCACGTGGGCCAGTTGCTCGTAGCGCACGTGGTTGGCCCAGGCGCGCGCCACCCCCTCCAGGTGCGTCTGCTGCGCGGGGGTGAGGAAGTCGTCCGCCGGGGCGCTCTGGCCGCAGTAGGGGCAGCGCCACCGCGGCAGCCCCTCCTCGCCCTCGTGCGCGTTCTCCAGGGTGAAGAAGGCCTGCAGCTTGTGCAGCACCGCGCGGGCGTCGAATGGGCCCGGCCGCATCTTGAAGGGGCGTGAGCAGTGCGGGCACTCGCGCCGCGTGAAGCCCGCGGTGTCCCGGGGCAGCTCCAGGCCGGTGACCTCCGGGCCGGTGCCGCTCATGACGTCGCCGTCCTGCGGCCGTGGGACGCCACCGCCAGCAGGAAGGCCACCATCGAGAACAGCAGCAGCAGGTGGACCCAGTACCCCTCCGTGGAGCCGGCCGTCAGCCCCAGGCACCACAGCACCAGCAGGATCATCCCCATCGTCCAGTACACGCCACACCTCCACGCCCCACACCCTGGCGCGGGCAAAGGTAGGAACGGGTACCGGACCGGGCAACCCGGTCCTTTTCACAGCCCCGGGCTGGGTAGAGCACTGCCCAACCCGGGCATTTTTTCCGGCCCGCGGAGGCACGTTCCGGCCCTTGCGTGGGGAGATCTTAAGGAGAGACAGGCGGTGAAGGGACGTGGCACGCCGCCTGCTTTGCCGCCAGACCATCCGAGGTGTCCTTGGATGGGGAGGGCGGGATGCGGGGCTGGACGGTGGCGATGACAACGGCGGCGATGCTGATGGGAACGGGAGCGCTCGCCTTTCCGGTGCAGGTTCCCGAGGGCCCCCAGGGCGAGGCGCCGGAGGTGACGGAGCTGCGCGCCCGGTTGTCCGAGCGCGAGGCCGAGCTCAAGGCGGCCCTGGCGAAGCTGCAGGTGTACGAGGACGAGGCCGACCTGGCCGAGGCGGACCGGCTGGGGGTGACGGAGCTGGTGAAGGCCTCCGGGCTGCCGGAGCGGCAGCAGCGGCGGCTGGCGGTGGCCATCGTCCGCGAGGCCCGGCGCAACAACATCGACCCGCTGCTGGTGGTGGCGGTCATCCGCTGCGAGAGCAGCTTCAACAACTACGCGGTGTCCCACGTGGGGGCCATGGGGCTGATGCAGGTGATGCCGGATACCGGCAAGTACCTGGCGGACAAGGCAGGCTTCCGGCTGGGGCGCTCCAGCAACCTCTTCGACGCGGAGACGAACGTGGAGCTCGGCACCGCGTACCTGGCGGACCTCATCCAGCGCTTCGGCACCGTGGAGCGGGCCCTCGTCGCCTACAACGCGGGCCCCGGGCTGGCCAGGCGCATCCTCGCCAGACCCGAGTCGCGCAAGAAGTTCATGGCCGGCTACCCCACCAAGGTGGTGAAGGAGTTCCGGAAGCTGAAGGCGCGGCAGGAGCGACAGCTCACCCTCCGCGCTCAGCAGGCAACGGACGACCGGCGGGGTTGACCGCTGCGCGACACGGGGGACGCCCGCTGCCTGACAGTCACCCTGGATTGAAGTCCAGGGGGGCTGACCTTCCTACGAGTCGGAGTGCAGTGTTTGCGCCCGGCTGAAGGCACTCCACGGGTTGTCTCCCTGCTGGAGCTTCGGGACCACGGTTGGCCCGGAGTGTGCTTGCAGCCGCCGTGCCCATCTCAACGGCACACCGTGCACACAGCATCTACTTGGGAGAGCACAGCAATGGCGGGTCTCCAGATCCACCGTGAAGAAGTCGCAGGCCGTGTCACCCTCCGTCTGGAAGGCATCCTGGACGGCAGGACAGCGCAGGAAGTGCACACCTCGCTGGCGTCCCTGAGTGGGCATGAAGTCGTCCTGGACTTCACGCACCTGAGGGAGTTCAAGGACAGCGCCGTGGGGGTGCTGACGAGGGACCTGGTGGAGCGGCCGGTGCAGCTTCGCGGCCTGGCCACCCACCACGAGCGGATGTTCCGGTACTTCGGCGTGGGCACGGGCACGTCCCCGCGCCGCGCGTACTACACGCCCGAGGACGTCCTCCCGGCGTGAGCGGGGCCCACGCCCCGAGAGAGCAGGCGGGCGTCCTGGATGGAACGAAAGAACGCCGCTCCTCCGGGGCGTGACCGTTCCGGGGGGGAGTCGGCTAGAGTGGCGGCGGATGAACCAGCCCGCCCGCGTCCTGTCCCCCGTCCCCTCCCCTGCTTCCGCGCGCTCGGTGATGGAACGGATCGCCACCCAACTGGGGCGGGCGGTCCAGGGCAAGGAAGCCCAGACCCAGCTCGTGGTGACCTGCCTGGTGTCAGGAGGCCACATCCTCCTGGAGGACGTGCCGGGGGTGGGCAAGACGACACTCGCCGAGGCGCTGGCCCGGGCCTGTGGGCTGAGCTTCGCCCGCGTCCAGTTCACCGCGGACCTGATGCCCGCCGACATCCTCGGGGCCCAGGTCTTCCACGCGCAGACGGCCACCTTCCAGTTCCGGCCCGGTCCCCTCTTCCGGCAGCTCGTGCTGGCGGATGAGCTGAACCGCGCCCCGCCGCGCACCCAGTCCGCGCTGCTGGAGGCCATGGCGCAGGGCCAGGTGTCGCTGGACGGGGCCACGTACGCCCTGCCCGGTCCCTTCATCGTGGTGGCCACGCAGAACCCGGTGGACTTCTCCGGCACCTACCCGCTGCCGGACTCGCAGCTGGACCGCTTCATGGTGCGCATGTCGCTGGGCCACCCGGCGCCGGACGTGGAGGCGCGGCTGCTGGCCACGCGGAGCAGCCTGCCGCCCCTGGACGGGGTGGAGACGGTGTCCGGGCCGGAGGAGGTGGCGTCGCTGCGCACCCTGGCCGCGGAGCTGAAGCTGGACGGGACGGTGGCGGACTACGTGGTGCGGCTGGCGAAGGCCACGCGTGAGCACGGCGACATCGAGCGGGGCGCCTCCACGCGCGCGGTGCTGGCGCTGGGCGCGGCGGCCCGGGCGCAGGCGCTGTGGGACTCCCGGGACTTCGTGACGCCGGGGGACGTGCGGGCGGTGCTGGTGCCCTGCTGGGCGCACCGCGTGCTGCTGCGCAGCGCCGTGCAGGGCGTGACGGCTCGCGACGAGGCGGCCCACCTTCTGGAGGAGATTTCCCGGAAGGTCCCGGCGCCCCGGTGAGACTGCGTCCCAGGCAGTGGTGGTCCCGGCTGCGCGCGCGGTTCCGGCTGCCGCGCACCCTCAAGGTGACGCGCATCGGCCGCACGTACCTCGTGGTGACGTTCGGCGTGGGCCTGGGCGCCCTCAACACCGGCAACAACCTCCTCTACCTCCTGCTGGGCATGCTGCTGAGCATGGTGGTGGTGTCCGGCGTCCTGTCGGAGCGCTGCCTGAGGGACTTGTCGGTGCGGCGCGTGGGCACCGACGCGGCCTTCGCCGGCGAGCCCTTCGCCTTCCGCTGGGCGGTGACGAAGAAGCGGGGCCATGGCTTCGCGCTCACCCTGTCGGAGGCGGACTCGCCGCTGTCGGGCGAGGGTGGCGTGGGCTACCTGCCCTCGGGCGTGGACCACGTGGTGCGGGCGGACCTCACCGCGCCGAAGCGGGGGCCGGTGCCGCTGGCGGGCGTGCGCGTCACCACCACGTGGCCGCTGGGCCTGTTCGCCAAGACGCGCGTCTTCCCGCTGAAGGGCATGCTGCTCGTCTACCCGCGGCGCGGCTACGCCTGCGTGGACCCGGGTGAGGCGGAGCGTGGGCCGGTGGGTGACGCGGGCAACCCGCGCCGCAACGACGGCACCGGGGACGTGGCGGGCCTTCGCGAGCTGATGCAGGGCGAGGACGCGCGCCGCATCCACTGGCGCAAGAGCGCCGCCCTGGGGAAGCTGCTGCGGGTGGAGCGCGAGCGCGAGGAGCGCCGCACCTGGGTGCTGGCCGTGGAGGCCGGGCTCGAGGGCGACGCGCTGGAGCGCCGCTGCGAGGAGGTGGCCGCGCTGGCCCACCGGCTCATCGAGGAAGGGCACGAGGTGGGGCTGGACACGGTGGACGGACGCCTGCGTCCGGCGGCGGGCTCCGCGCAGGAGCGGCGGCTGCTCCGGGCGCTGGCGTGGCTGGGCCATGAGGGGCCTCGCGGGGAAGAGGAGGCGGCATGAGGCCGGGCACGCGGCTGCGGTTGGCGCTGAGGGACCTGGGCTCCGGGGCCGCGTTCGCCTCCATGGCGGTGTCCGGGCAGCTCCCGGTGTGGACGCTGGTGCTGTACGCGCTGTCGCTGGTGTGCGCGCTGGCGGGGCGGCGCCTGTTCGCGAAGCGGGCGAAGCTCACCGCGCTGCTGCTGCTCGTCGTCGCCGCGGTGCTGGGGATGAACGTGCTGGCGGGCGCCATCAACCTCGTGGTGGCGGCGTGCTCCTTCGCGGGCCTCATCTCCGCGCACCGGCTCCTGTCCGCGCCGGAGCCCGCCACCGACGGGCAGGTCCACCTGTCCGGGCTGCTGATGGTGGCGGGTGGCGCGGCCCTGTCCGGCGAGCTCGTCTACGGCCTCTTCCTGGTGGCCTTCGGCGTGCTCTCCAGCATGGCGCTGGCGCTGGGCGTGGTGGAGGCCTCGGTGCCGGAGGGCGAGCCGGTGCCGGTGCGCCAGGTGATGCGCCCGCTGGCGACGGGCGTGGGCTTCGCGGTGGCCGGCGCCGTGGCCTTCTTCATCCTCTTCCCGCGCCTGAACTGGAACATGATGGGCCCGCGCGCGTCGCCGGGCCTGGGCCCCGCGACCACGGGCCTCTCCGACACGGTGCGGCTGGGCGGCGCGGGCACCATCAAGGGCAACCCGCGCATCGTGCTGCGCGCCACCCTCTCCCCGGACCCGGGGAAGGAGGCGCTGGACGCGTACTGGCTGGGCCGCACCTACGACGTCTTCGACGGGCAGGAGTGGACGAGCGTGGGCCGCCCGCCCCGTGGCGCCATGTACATGGTGACGCTGCGGCCGGGGGGCGACGACCTCGTCCACCAGCGCGTGGAGTTGCTGCCCGCGTACGGAGCCCGCACGCTGGTGGCCCTGGAGACGCCCTCCCGGCTGGGCAACGCGGTGGCCCACCAGCAGTCGGGAAGCCGGCGCGTCGGCCTCCAGGAGATGGGCGGCGGCGAGGTGCGCCTCCAGGACCCCGGCATCTCCTACGCCTACGAGGCCTACAGCCTGCCTCCCGGCGGCAGCGGCCACGACCTGCGGGACCTCCCTCCCGACGAGCAGGACGCGCTGCTGACGATTCCGGAGGAACTGGACCCCCGCGTCGCGCAGACGGCCGCGCGCGTGCTCAACGGAGAGCGCGAGCCGCTGGCCGCAGCGAGGAAGCTGGCCGCGTGGCTGCAGCAGGAGCTCACGTACACGCTGGAGCTGAGCGGGGACGTGGACGACCCGCTGGCGGACTTCCTCTTCGTGCGCAAGGCGGGACACTGCGAGCACTTCGCCACCGCGCTCACCCTGATGCTGCGCACGCAGGGCATCCGCGCCCGGCTGGCCACCGGCTTCTTCGGCGGCGAGCGGGTGGACGAGGCCTACATCGTCCGCGCCGGTGACGCGCACGCCTGGACACACGTGCTGGTGCCAGGGCGCGGCTTCGTCACCGTGGACGCGACGCCCCCGGCCCACCGCGCGAGCCAGTCCTCCGTCGTCCTCCAGAAGCTCATCAGCTTCTACGAGGCGGTGGAGGCGCGGTGGCGCAGCGCCGTCGTCGACTACTCCTTCCGGGACCAGATGGACGTGGCACGCGCGCTCGTCCGCCCGCCCCGGCGCCGCGGGGGAGAGGAGTCTCCCAGCCGCCTGCCGCCGCTGCGCGCATGGGGCGCCGCGCTGGTCGCCGGGATGGGCGCGTATGCCGCCTGGCGCATGCTCACCCGCGTCCTCGCTCGCGAGCGCCCTCACGAGGCCACCCGCTTCGTGGACGCGGTGGAGGCCCAGCTCGCCGCCGCGCGCGTCGAGCGCCTCGAGGGCGAGACACTGGAGGACCTGGACGCGCGGCTCACGCGTGAGGGCCACCCCCTCTCCCCCGCCCTGACGCCCGTCACCCGCCGCTACCTGGAGGCCCGCTTCGGCGGCCGCCCGCTGCGGCAGGGCGAGGCCTCACAGCTGCTCGGAAGCCTGAAGCGCGCCATCTCCGCCGAGGCGCGCCGCCGGGCTTCCTGAGCCCACGCTGGGGCTGGCGGGCAGGTGGGCGCCGGGCATCGCGCCCGCTGCCCGGCCGTCCTGGCGCACCCGGGAAAAGGCACCTGTCATCCGCCGGGGGCGTCGTTACGCCTTTTTCGCGGCGGGGCGGCCGGCTTGTTCTGGCGTTCGCCCCGCCGTGTCGAATCCACGTCGCCCGGGAGGAAGACACCCGGGCCCTCATGCGGGAGGCCTCGTGCGGATGGCTCTGAAGTTCCTACCGCTCCGTTTCCGCGGCCCGCGTCCAGGAGAGTTGTAACGGTTACAGGTTCCCCGCCTTGTGCACGCGTCCAGGCTTCGCCAACCCCCTAGAGACATTGGGGAAGACGCACAGCGGCAAGTTGGCACCGGCGTTGCTCAAGACACCCTTCGTCAAGTTGTCAGGCGGTCCGAAAACCTTTTCGGCCTCCCCAGAGAGGCCCCGTCGGGAGACACCATGCAGGCTTCCACCGAGCAGTCGTCCAACTCCGGCTCTCTGGCGATGTACCTGTCGGAGATCAACCACTACGCCCTTCTCACGGTGGAGGAGGAGCAGGAGCTGGCACGGCGCTTCATCAAGGGCGACCTGGCCGCGGGCCACCGCCTGGTGACCTCCAACCTGCGCTTCGTGGTGAAGGTGGCGTACGAGTACCGCTCCTACGGCATCAAGATGTCCGACCTCATCCAGGAGGGGAACATCGGCCTGATGAAGGCGGTGCAGAAGTTCGACCCGGACAAGGGCATCCGCCTCATCTCCTACGCCGTGTGGTGGATCCGCGCGTACATCCAGAACTACATCCTCAAGAGCTGGTCGCTGGTGAAGCTCGGAACCACCCAGGCGCAGCGCAAGCTGTTCTTCAGCCTGGCCCGCACCCGGCGCGAGCTGGAGAAGTTCGGCAGCGGCGACGCGGTGGTGAACGTGGACGACATCGCCCGCCGGCTGCACGTGAAGCCCGGCGAGGTGCGGGAGATGGAGCAGCGCATGGGCGGCAGGGACCTGTCCCTGGACGCGCCCATGGGTGAGGACGGCGGCAACAGCCACGTGGACTTCGTGGTGAGCGCCTCCGCGCCGCAGGACGACGAGTTCGCGGACAAGGAGGAGGCGGGCCTCATCAACGCCCGCGTCCGCACCGCGCTGATGCGGCTGGACCCGCGCGAGCGCTTCATCATCGAGCAGCGCGTCATGAACGAGCGGCCGATGACGCTCAAGGAGCTGGGCGAGCACTTCGGCTTCTCGCGCGAGCGCGCCCGCCAGCTCGAGATCCGCGCCAAGGACAAGCTGAAGTCCGAGCTGGCCGCGCTGATGGCCGAGGTGGACCCCGAGGCCGCCGCCATGCAGCAATGAGCCGCGCCTGACGCGGCGGGTCGTCCCGGCCCGACCGGGCACGTCCCCCCTTCCGAGCGCCTCCGCCCCCCTGCCGGGCGGAGGCGTTTGTCATTCGAGGGCTCTGTTTCGCGGTGGCTCGGCTCCCTGCTAGAAGGAGCCCGATTCCCTTCGTGAAGGAGCTTCACGCTTGGCCCACGGAACCCCACCGGTCGTCGACGAGCGCGTACCTGTCGCACAGGTACACACGCCGCACGCCCATACGCCGTACATCCCCCCTGACAAGTCTCCCGCGGAGATGACCCTTCGCGGCCTGGTGCTGGGCTCGGTGCTCGGCATCGTGTTCGCCGCCTCGTCCGTGTACCTGGCCATCAAGGTCGGCCTCACGGTGTCCGCGTCCATCCCCGTGGCGGTGCTGTCCATCGCCATCTTCCGGGCCCTGGGCAACTCCAGCATCCTGGAGAACACCATCGTCCAGACGACGGGCTCGGCCGGCGAGTCGCTCGCCTTCGGCGTGGCGGCGGCGCTGCCCGCGCTGCTCCTGCTGGGCTACGACATCAGCCTCACCCACGCGTTCCTCACCGCGGCGCTGGGCGGCGTGCTCGGCGTGTTGATGATGATTCCGCTGCGCCAGGGCCTCATCGTCCAGGAGCACGGCAAGCTCCCCTACCCGGAGGGAACGGCCAGCGCGGACGTGCTCATCGTGGGTGAGCAGGGCGGCACCAACGCGCGCACGGTCATCATCGGCTTCCTGGTGGGCGGCATCTACAAGTTCGCGTACTCGGGCATGAAGCTGTTCCGCGAGGTGCTGAGCACGCCCCTCAAGGGCCTGAAGAGCGCGACGGTGTCCACCGAGGTGAGCCCGGAGCTGCTGGGCGTGGGCTACATCATCGGCCCGCGCGTGGCGTCCATCACCTTCGCGGGCGGCGTGCTGAGCTACCTCATCCTCATCCCCGCCATCTCCTTCTTCGGCAGCGGGCTGGACACGCCGCTGCTGGTGCACAACGGCCAGCTCATCCGGGACATGTCTCCGGACCAGATCCGCAACGCCTACGTGCTCTACATCGGCGCGGGCGCGGTGGCGACCGGCGGCCTCATCTCCCTCATCCGCTCGCTGCCCACCATCGTCGGCGCCTTCAAGCGCAGCGTGGAGACGCTGAAGGCCTCGCGCACGCATGGCACCGCGCCGCAGCTGCTTCGCACCGAGCAGGACCTGCCCATCACCGTGGTGCTCGTGGGCAGCGCGCTGCTCATCCTGGCCATCTGGCTGTCGCCCCCGCTGGAGGTGAACTTCATCTCCGCCATCCTCATCGTCATCTTCGGCTTCTTCTTCGTGACGGTGAGCGCGCGCATCACCGGTGAGATTGGCAGCTCGTCCAACCCCATCTCCGGCATGGTGGTGGCCACGCTGCTCGTCACCTGCCTCGTCTATCTGTTGATGGGGTGGACGTCCTCCGAGGACCGCTTCATGGCGCTGACCACGGCGGCCATCGTTGGCATCGCCGCGTCCAACGGCGGCACCACCGCGCAGGATTTGAAGACGGCCTTCCTGGTGGGCGGCACGCCGAAGCGGCAGCAGGTGGCGCTCTTCGTGGGCGTGCTGACCAGCGCCATGTTCATCGGCCTGGTGCTGGTGACGCTCAACCGCGGCGCCACCGTCACCATCCCCGAGCCGCACCCGGGCGTGCAGGTGTCCGAGCTGACGCAGGAGTCCCGCGTCCAGTACACCTTCCCCTGGGCCGTCACTCCCGAGGCGCTGGCGTCGCGAGGCCTGGACGAGGCGGCGCTGCGCAAGGCCGTGTGGGCGCAGGGCTATGAGCTGAACACGCAGCCCGGCGGCGCGCTGGAGCTGCGGAGCTGGCGCGAGGTGGCGCCGCAGGACCTGGGCGCCGTGACGCTCAGCCCCACCAGCGGCAAGCAGGTGAAGGTGGCGGACCTGGGCGCCGTCACGCAGGGCCCCCAGCGCACGTACAAGGAGGGCTTCGTGCGCGGCGCGGACACGCCGGTGCCCGCGGGCAAGTACCTGGTCGACGAGGCGGGCACCATCCAGTACGTGGTGGACCCGGGCATCGGCGGCCGCGTCAGCGTGTACGAGGGACAGCAGCTCACCCGCTACGCCGCGCCCAAGGCGCAGCTCTTCTCGCTCATCATCGACGGCATCCTCACCCAGCGGCTGCCGTGGGACCTGGTGCTCCTGGGCGTGTTCATCGCGCTGATGCTGGAGCTGTGCGGCGTGTCCGCCCTGCCCTTCGCGGTGGGCGTGTACCTGCCCATCAGCAGCAGCGCCCCGCTCTTCGTGGGCGGCATGGTCCGCTACGTCGTGGACCGCGTGCGCGGCGGCAGCGCGGCCGAGTCCGAGTTCTCCCCGGGCACCCTGCTGTCCTCCGGCTACATCGCCGGTGGCTCCATCGCCGGCGTGCTCATCGCCTTCCTGGAGATCGCCACGGACGGCGCCGGCACGCGCGCCATCAACCTGCCCGCCATGCTGGGCCACGAGGGCGGCCTGGGCGCCTTCCTCAACACGGTGGGTGAGAGCGAGCTGGCGCACCCGCTCTGGTCCAACCTCTGGGGCCTGCTCTTCTTCGCCGGTCTCACCGTCTTCCTGCTGCGCTCCGCCATCAAGGGACCGAGCGCCGCGGTGGCCCCGCCGCCCCAGAAGGGGGCCTGACCCCCTCCCGGTCAGGGACTGTGAGTGAGCCGAGGCGGCGTGGGAGCTTCCCGCGCCGCCTCGTGTTCTTCAGCCCACCCGCGCGGCTCAGAGCGGCGGATGGGAAGGCGGCACGGCGCTGTCGCCGTCGCCTTCCTCGTCGCCGGCCTCCGAGGCGTCGAGCGGGGCGGAGGGCATACCCGGAGCCTCGGCGCAGACGTACTCGGCGCGAAGGGGCGCGACGATGCCGAAGCTGAAGAAGTAGACGATGGGGCCCCAGGCGGGCCAGTACACATCCACCCGGGACAGTCCGTGGGGGCACTCCCTCGCGGCCACGTTCGACGTGGTGAGGCCGTACGCCAGGCTCACCCCGCCCCGCCCCCGGGCCTCGCCCGACCGAGGCGCCCCCGTCCGCACGCTCATCCGGAAACACCCCGTCAGCGACAGCACCATCGCCCCACAGGCCAGCAGCCGTTTCATGCGTTGCAGACTCCCTCGATGGATGGCGCGGCTCGTACCACACCCGGAAATCCCGGCCATTCCAGACGCTGTTACGTGCATGTCACTCCAAGCCCCCGAACTTCCACCAGTCCGCCGAGTGGGTGACAGGATGAAATCAGGGTAGGCTCGGGATACCGCCCGAGCGGAGAGTTTCAGACGCATGGCCCAGCCCCAAAAAGCCAACCCAGCCGCGAGTGGTGACGCCGAGCTCTCCCCCGAGGCACGTGAGAAGGTGGAGATGGCGAAGACGTTCGCCTTCCATCTGCTCAAGGGCATCAAGCAGATCGGCATGTACCGCCACAACGAGTCGCGCTTCCCGGAGTTCCTCGGCAAGGCGCTCGAGTCCGTGGTCGCGTACAACGACAAGTTCGGCCCGCTGTCCATGAAGGTGGAGCAGCAGAACCTGACGCTGCATGGCGAGTCGCTGTTCTCCGAGGACACGCCGCTGCCCTACAAGTTCTTCCGGGACGGCATCCGGCAGCTCATCTTCCGCCCCGGCCTGCAGATCGAGGAGCTGGTCACCTTCACGCTCATTGCCCTGTCCGAGCCGGAGCGCGGCGCGGAGGACGTGCTGGCGCAGTTGTGGCGCGCGAGCATGGAGCACGTGGAGTACGTCGTGGTGGAAGGCTTCTCCATGGAGACGGCCTCCGAGGAGGAGGTGCAGGTCGAGGTGGACAAGGTGGTGGGCTACCTCTACTCGCGGCTGACGACGAACTCGGATGACTACCTGCGCTTCGCGCGCGTGTCCGCGGAGGACCTGGACTCCAAGCTGGACGGCGTGGAGCAGATCCGCGGCCTCGTGGTGAGCGGGCGTCACGCGTCCGACGAGCTGAAGGCGAAGCTGCAGCGCGAAGTCACGGAGGAGGAGAACGCGCGGCTCTTCCCCAAGCTGGTGAGCGCGGTGTTCCAGGTGGTGGAAGGGGGCGTGGAGGACGCGGCGCTGCTCGAGGAGATCTTCGTACAGCTGCTGGACATGCTCCTCATCCAGGACGACTTCGCCACCATCAACCAGATCGTCCTCAAGCTGCGCGCGCTGTCCCAGCGCGACAGCGGCGCGAGCCTGGGGAAGATGCTGGACAACTTCCTGCACAAGATGGGCGAGGAGCAACGCCTGATGCGCATGGGCGAGGCGCTGAAGACGACGCGCCCGAAGAACCCGGCGGACGTGACGCGCTACCTGCAGGCGTTGGACCGGGACGCCATCTTCCCGCTGCTGGCGGTGCTGGAGACCCTCGAGGTACCGGAGAACCGCGTGCTGCTGGGCGACGTGCTGGCGGGCTTCGCGCGCGAGGTGCCGGAGCCCTTCGTCGCGCGGCTGTCGTCGGACCGGCCGCAGACCGTGCGCGACATGGTCTACATCCTGGAGAAGAGCAACCACCCCGAGCGCATCAAGATGTTCGGCCAGGTGCTCAAGAGCCCCAACCTGGTGGTGAAGCTGGAGGTCCTCCACATCATCGGCAAGGGCCGCACCGGCGAGTCGCGCCGGATGATCGCCGACGCGCTGAATGACCCCATCTCCCAGGTGCGCATGCTGGCGGCGAAGCTGCTGCCTGAGTTCGACCGCGACAAGGCCTACTCGGACCTGGTGCGGGCGGTGCGTGACGCCTCGTTCGACAAGAAGACGCCGGACGAGCGCGCGGCGTTCTACTCGGCCATCGGCTCCACCGGCACTCCCGGGGCGCTGTCGATGATGCAGCAGATGCTGGCGGTGAAGCCCTCGCTGCTCAACAAGAAGCGGGTCATGGACGACAAGCTGCTGGCCATCCACGGGCTGGCCGGCGCGTGTTCCATCCAGGCCTACAAGATCCTGCAGGCGGTGGTGGAGGACAAGAGCCAGCCACTGGAGGTCCTCACCGCGGCACGCAAGGCGATGTACCAGACGCGCAAGACGCTGTTCGGGGACTCCGCGCTCCCGGAGGAGGCTTAGCCCATGGCCGAGAACCTGAAGATCAGCCAGGCCCAGGAAGAGAACATCAACGAGTACGGCCGCGAGCACAACGAGAAGCTCCAGGTCCTCGCGCGCTCCATGGTGGCCGGCCTCTACATGCTGATCCGCTCCGTGAAGATGTATGACCCGGAGAACTCGGTCTTCCAGAAGCCGCTGCACCAGCTCCAGGACATCGTCAATCAGATCATCGGCAAGGAAGGCCGGCTGGAGCTGACGGGCGTCAAGGAGTCCTTCTACCTGAACGGCATGCTGGTGAAGGTGGACCTGAACTCCATCGAGAACCAGCGCTACCTGCTGGCGGAGCTGCGCTCCAAGGACGTGGGCGGCTTCACGCTCACCAAGCCGGTGACGGTGGCCGAGCTGAAGAACTTCATCTGGATCTTCGCCAAGGAGCAGTCGGCCACGGCGGAGGAGGACGGGCTGGCGGGCCGCAAGCTGCTCAACATGCGGGTGGCCAAGTTCTCCAAGCTCAAGGAGAAGCTGAACAAGGACATGGACAACCCGGGCGACCTGAAGGTCGATCGCAAGAAGTACGCGATGACCATCTACGCGCGCGCGGTGTTCTTCCTCACGAAGTACCTGGAGTCCGTGCGCGCCGGAAAGCCCATCAACGCGTCCAAGGCGCTGCGGCTGGTGCAGGACTTCGTGGACATCTGCTACGAGCAGCGGACGCACTTCCTGGGCATGACGACCATGCGGCGCGAGGACGAGTACCTCGTGTACCACCAGGTCAACGTGTGCCTGATGTGCATCGTCTTCGGCGCGGAGCTGGGGCTGACGAAGGCGCAGCTTCGCGACCTGGGCTACATCGCCCTCTTCCACGACGCGGGCATGGCGACGCTGCCGGAGGAGCTGTCCACCAAGCGGGGCGCGCTGTCCCAGGACGAGCGGCTGACGGTGCAGAAGGCGCCGCTCATCTCCGTGCGCAACATCCTGATGGAGAAGGGCTTCAGCCGCTCCACGCTGCTGCGCGTGGTGACGACGTTCGAGCACAAGACGGACTTCGGCACCGCGGTGCGCGACTCGCGCGGCAACATCCAGATGATCATCCCGAAGACGAACCTCGGGGTGTACTCGAAGATCATCGCCATCTGCGACGCGTACGACGCCCTCACCTCCAAGCGCCCGTACCGGGACGCCTACGGCCCGGAGGTGGCGCTGATGCTGATGTGGACGGAGATGCGCAACAAGTTCGACCCGGAGCTGCTCGAGGTCTTCATGCGCGTCATGGCGATTCAGCCGGTGAAGGTGCTGTCCAAGCGGCAGCAGTCCCTCAGCGTGTCCGGCCTGTAGCCCGCTTCGCCGCCGCCTTCTTCCGGGCCGCGGGCTTCTCGGGCTCCGGCTGGGAGACGGTGCCGCGCAGCAGCGCCAGCGCGGCGGTGAAGTCCGCGGGGATGGGTGCCTCCAGCTCCAGCACCTTGCCCGTGCGCGGGTGCGCGAAGGACAGGCGCCAGGCGTGCAGCGCCTGCCGGCCCAGCAGCTCCTGGGCCTCCGCCGCGAGCCCCTTCGCCTTGCGGCCCGCGCCGTAGAGCGCGTCGCCCAGCAGGGGGTGGCCGGACTCCGCCATGTGCACGCGAATCTGGTGCGTGCGGCCGGTGAACAGGTCCACCTCCACCAGCGACGCGCCGTCGAACGTCTCCAGCGTGCGGAAGGCGGTGATGGCCGGCTTGCCCTCCTTCACCTTCCCGGTGAAGCGCTGGCGGTGGACGGGGTGGCGGCCGTAGAGCGTCTCGATGCGGCCCTCGGCCGGCGGCGCGCCGTGGACGAGCGCCAGGTACGTCTTCTCCACCGCGCGCGTCTTGAAGGACTTCTGCAAGGCCACCAGCGCCTGCTCGTTCTTGGCCACCACGAGGCAGCCGGTGGTGTCCTTGTCCAGGCGGTGGACGATGCCCGGGCGCAGCTCGCCGCCCACGCCGGCCAGGTCCTTCACGCGGTGCAGCAGCGCGTTGACCAGGGTGCCGGAGGCGTGCCCCGCGCCCGGGTGCACCACCATGCCCGCGGCCTTGTCCACCACGACGAGGTCGCGGTCCTCGTGCAGCACGGCGAGCGGTAGCTCCTCCGCCACTGGAATGGCGGCCACGGGCGCGGGGACATGGAGGGTGAGCATTTCCCCGCCGCGCAGGCGCCGCGCCGTCTTGGCCGGCTGGCCGTCGACGAGCACATGCCCGGCCTCGATGAGGCCCTGGATGCGGGAACGGGTGAATTCCGGGAACGCCCGGGCGAGGTACTGGTCCACGCGCTCTCCGCGGGCTTCGGGCGGGGCGCGGTGCTCTCGCGTGTCGGGCGCTACCACGTTCGGCGGAGCTACCAGATCTTCGACTTCACGTGCGCCTTGGAGCGCAGGACGATGTCGTTGATGGCTCGCTCGAAGAAGTTCATCTTCGTGAAGATCTCCTGGCTGACGCGGCTCTTGTAGAGCTCGCGGCCCTCTTCCAGCTCCTCCTTGAGGACCTCGAAGAGGTTGTCCTGCTCGATGCCCTTGATGATCTTCTGCTCGTTGTAGAGTGAGATATCCGAGGCAATCGCACGGGCGAGCCGCATCGCCTTGACCTTTTCCTCGTCCGTCATCGTCCTACCTACTTAGGCACCGGCATGGGGGGAGTCAACTTTCCTTGTACCCCCAGCCGATGAATAGGACGCCCGACGAAATCACTTCTTCCCCGACTTCTCAGAAGCCAGGGCGAGGTAGCTCCGGGAGACCCGGAGTGGATCCAGTCCCAGCTCGCGGGCCAGATTCATGAGGATGCCGCGCAGGTACACCTGGGCCGGGAGGGCGGAGTAGCGGTCCGCCTCCACGTTCTCCAGGTGGGCCTTGGAGATGCGGGTACGATCGGCGACCTGCTGGAGGGACTGCCCCCGGGCCTCGCGCACGCGGCGCAGGAGTTCGCCGTTGAACTCGGCGTCCGCCGGGATGTCGGGGGTACGGGGGCGCGGGGGCGGCTCGCGCACCCGGGCCGCCACCTGCGCCAGCGCCGCCTCAGCGGTGGCGATGGCCGAGTCCTGGGCGATGACCTGGGCGTCACCGAGTTGACGCCCGGCGGCCGGACGCGCTGGCGGCCGGGCCTGCTCCGGGGGCTGAGGAGGAACCGAGGGCTCGGCGGAGGCGCGGGCAGCCGCCGCTCGGGCGCTCGGCAGGGGTGGAGGCACGGCGCGGGGCATGGGAGCCGCGGGAACCTCCGTGCGGGCGGGCACGGCGGTGACCGCGGTGCTCGCTGGCGCGGAGGCAACGGTGCCGGAGGCGGGCGCGGAGGAGGTGCTCGGACTCGCCTGGGCGGGAGCGATGGGCGCGCTCGTGGCGGTGGAACTGGGAGGCGCGCTCGGGCCCTCCTGGGCGGGAGCGATGGGCGCGCTCGCGGCGGAAACGGGTGTGCTGCGTGCCGGCTCGGCGGCTGCGCTCGCGGTGGCCGAAACAGGCGTGCTGGAAGTCAGCTCGGCGGAGACACTCGCGGGGGCCGAAACAGGCGTGCTGGTGGGAGTCGGCTCGGCAGCGGCACTCGCGGTGGTGAGCGAAGGCGTGCTGCGTGCCGGCTCGGCGGAGACGCTCGGGGTACCCGAGACGAGCGTGCTGGAGGCCGGCTCGGCGGCGACACTCGCCGGAGTCGAAGCAGGCGTGCCGCGTGCCGATTCGGCGGAGACACTCTCCGGAGTCGAAGCAGGCGTGCCGGTGGGAGCCGGCTCGGCGGAGACACTCGCGGGAGCCGAAGCAGGCGCGCTGGGCGCCGATTCAGCGGACTCAGCACGGTCGGCGACGGGCGGCTGCGCGCTGGACGCAGGCTCGCTCGCGGCGGGAGCCGGTGCACTGGCGGCCGGCCTTGCGGGAATGCTCGCGGTGCTTGGAGCGGGCGTGCTGGAGGTTGCCTCGGCGGGCACGGGCGCTGCGGAGGCAACCGGCGGCAGGCTCACCGCGCTGCCCACGAACTGCGTGTCCTGGATGGAGCTGGACACGTACGCGAAGGAGAACCCGCGGAAGAACGTGGCGCGGAAGTCCTCCGGCCCCGAAGACGTCGTCGCGGGCTGTTCGGGCGGGGGCGTCGCGCTCGAGGCCGCGCCCTCCTCCACCGCCGCATTGGCGAGCGCCTCGGCGGCATGGGCCACCGTGCCCGCTTCGGGCGGGGCCTCGGGCGAGGGCTGCCCCCCGGCCGCGACGGCCTCCACCATCCGCCGGGCGGGCAGCCCCAGCTCCTGGTCGTACTCGGCCCGCAGCTCCGCGTCGGTGAGGATCTCCAGCGCCTCGGTCAGCCGGGCGCGCAGTGCGTCCACCTGCTCCGGCTCCACCAGCGCGTACACGGCGATGGAGTCCGGCGCATACAGCTCCATCAACCGCGAGTACGACGCGCGAATGTCGTCCACCGGCGCGGTGACGGGAACCTCCAGGATCTCGTAATAGGTCTGCTGCTCGAAGGGCTTCATGGCGAAGAAGGATCAGTGGTGCCGTCGAGGGCGAGGAGGCGGGCTGCGATTCGCTGGATGGCCGTGGACGCCGGGGAGTCGGGCCGCTCGATGAGGACGGGCCGGCGCTTGCGCACCGAGCGCCAGGCCTCGTCGTCGTAGCGGATGGCCCCCAGGTCATCCATCTCGATGCCGAAGAACTTCTTCCACGCGGAGGCGACGGCCGCGCCCACGTTGAGGTCCGCGTCGGTGCGCGCTTGATTCACCACCAGCCGGATGCGGAAGGAGGCCAGCTCGCGCTCCAGCCGCTCCGCGCTCGCGGGGTCCTTGCGCCGCGCCTGCGCCAGCACGTCGTGCAGCGTGCGCAGCGAGCCCTCGCGGGTGGTGAGCGCGCTCTCGACGATGTCCTCGATGCCGTACTGCGACTCCACCTGCTGGAGCCGCCGGAAGAAGGCCGCCTTCGCGAAGCGGTAGGCGTTCTCCACCGACGTGGGCTCGGGCAGCACCACCAGCACGCCGTGGTCCGCGAGGATGAAGAAGTCGATGGTGTTGAAGCTGGTGCCCGCGCCCAGGTCCAGGATGAGGTAGTCCGCCGAGGCGCCCATCAGCGTCTTCAGCAGCTTCTGCTTCTGCGCGTACTTGAGGTTGGCGGCGTCCAGCGCGTCCTGCGCGCCGGCGATCAGCGACAGCCGGGGCACGCCCGTGGGGATGATGACCTCGTCGAGCTGCGCCTTGTTCTTCCGCAGGAAGTCGGACAGCGTGGCCGAGGGCTGCCCCACCCCCAGGCACGTGTGCAGGTTGGCGCCACCGAGGTCCGCGTCCACCAGCAGCACGTTCAGCCCCGCCTGTGCGAGCGCGACGCCGAGGTTGGCGGACACCATGGACTTGCCGATGCCGCCCTTGCCGCCGCCCACCGCGATGATGCGCCGCGGGCGGGGACGACGGGACAGCCCCGGCGGTCCGGAGACCGCCGGAACCGAAGCCGTGGGGGCCATGGCTCGGGCTTCGGCCAGGGGAGCTCGCGAGGGTTCGGACATGGGGGACAGTGGGGCGGGCTTCAATGGAGCTCCCATCAAAGCCCGTCCTACCGCCCGAGTCGACTCCCCGCCAGTCCCCGTCCGTCAGCTGCCTGTCACCGGATGATCACGGCGCAGGTGCAGGGCTCGGAGCCCGTGCAGGCGTTGCCCGTGGCCGTCTCGCACGACAGGCCGGTGCAGCACGGGCTGCTGGTCGAGCACGCCTGGCCGGCGGCCGAGCAGGTAGACCCGGCCTCGCAGGTGCCCACGGTGCTCCCACCCGGGATGCGGCAGCCCAGGCCCGAGCAGCAATCCGCGGCCGAGGTGCAGGCCGTGCCCTGCGGCTGGCACGCCTGCGGCGCCTGGCAGGTGCCGCTGGTGCAGATGCCCGAGCAGCAGCCCGCGCCCGTGGAGCAGCTCTGCCCGTTGGCCGAGCAGACCGTGCCCGCGTCCGTACCGCCGGTGCCAGCATCCGTACCGCCGGTGCCAGCGTCGGCGCCGCCACCCGGGGTGGCCGGAGGACGGCAGGCGAAGCTCAGCTCGCCCACGGACACGCAGGAGGTGCCCGCGCAGCACGCGGAGTTGGCCGGGTCGCACGAGGTGCCCACCGGATCACAGGTGGGGGCCGCCTGGCAGGTGAAGGCACCACCATCCGCCCCGGGCAGGCAGCGGTTGCCGTTGCAGCACTGGTCGCTGAACTGGCAGGTGTTGCCCGCGGCGATGCAGCAGCCCGCCTCGCCGGTGTAGCCGGTGGGGCAGTTGGTGGGGCACTGGCCGTTGGGGCAGCCGCCGAAGCAGCGCGGCACGCCGGAGGAGTCCACCTTGCACACGGACTTCTGGCCGTCGCAGCAGGCCTCGCGCGCGTTCACGTCGATGATGCCGCCGTCGGGGAGCATGCCGGTGCCGCAGATGTTGCCCACCGGGTTGCAGCCGTTGGGGTTGTCGCAGCGGTTCTCGCGGCAGTCCACCGCGTTCTGGAGCTTCTCGCCGCCGCAGCAGGCGCCGTCGTTGGTGCAGTAGTTGCCCGTGGGGCGGCAGCCGTTCACCGGCTGGCACACCGTGGCGCCATAGCCCAGGTCCACGCAGGTGCGCGAGCAGCAGGTGCTGGCGCCGGAGCACGGGTTGCCGTCCTGAACGCAGTTGCCACCGCCGGCGCCGCCCACCACCACGCAGCGGCCCGGGGTGCCAGTACCGTTCTGCGAGCACACGCCGCCGCAGCAGTCCTCGTTCTTCAGGCAGATGTCGTCATTGGCCTGGCACGAGTACGCCGGCTTGCAGAGGCCGGCCTGGCAGTTGGTGGAGCAGCAGTCGCCGTCCGCGGCGCAGGCCTGGCCCGGCACCTTGCAGGACGTGGAGCCCGCGGGCAGCGCCGCGCACTTGCCGTCACTGCCGCAGATCTTCGTGCAGCACTCCTCCGCGTTGGAGCAGCTGCCGCCCACGTCGTGGCACTGCAGGGTGGAGCACTTCCCGCCCAGGCAACTCTGGGTGCAGCACTCGATGCCGCTGGAGCAGGACTCACCGGCCGGCGTGCACTGCTCGCTCGGCTGCGGACACAGGCCGTCCGCGCCACAGATGCCCGTACAGCACGCGGCGCCCTCGGCGCTGCACGACGCGCCCGCCTCGATGCACTGGGAGCCCGGGCCCGCGTCTGGCGGGGGCGGCGTCCCGGAGTCCTCGCCTCCAGGGCCGGCATCCGTGGTGTCCCCGGGCGGTCCTCCCGGTGGCTTGTCGTCAGAGCACCCTGCAACCCCCAGGGCCAGGACCATGCCCACCAGCACCAGCCAGCGGTTCGCCTTCATCCGGAAACTCCCCTTCCGGTCCGGCGCCTTCCGCGACGGGGGGCGGTGCACCGGGCCGCATATGAGCGCGCGCGGAAACCCCGCGCGTGCTGGGGTGGACCCGGCCACCCCGGGAAGCGGCCACGGAAAATCGTCAGGGAGCCGTCAGAAAAAACCGGGGGGGTCCGCTATTCGTCAAGAAGTTCGACGTTCCAGTACGAGGCATCCGCAAGGTGTAGGAAGGGCAGCCACTCCCGGTACGTCACCTTGCGGGTGGCACCGCGGAACAGGGGCGTCCAGCGGGGGCGGACGGGCTTCTTGAGCAGCCTCATGTCCGCCTGTTCGGGGGTACGCCCGCCCTTCTTCAGGTTGCAGGGCACACAGGAGCAGACGACGTTCTCCCAGGTCGTCTTGCCCCCCTGGGAGCGCGGCATGACGTGGTCCAGGTTCAGCTCGCTGCGGGGCAGACTCTTGCCGCAGTACTGGCAGGTGTCGTTGTCACGCGCGTAGATGTTGAGCCGGGAGAAGCGCACCCGGCCGCGAGGCAGGTGGTCATACGCGCTGAGCACCAGCACGCGGGGGACGCGGATGGTGCGGTTGATGGTGGTGATGCAGTCCTGGGTCGCACTCAGCGCCGCCCAGTCGTCGAACTCATAGAGCCGGTACTGCGCGTCGATGGCCTTGGCCACGCCCTGGTACAGCAGCGAAAACGCCCGCTTCACCGAGGTGACGTGCACCGGCTGGTAGTACCGGTTGAGGACGAGGACGGCGCTGTTGATCATGGCGGGTTCCCTGGAATGGCCGCCACGACGGCATGGGCGACCGACTCGAGCTCCTCCTCCGAGAGACAGCGGACGTCGAGGACGACCTCTCCATCCGCGATCCTGCCAATAACCGGCACGTCCCCGCCGCGCAGGCGGTCGAGGAATGTTTCCGGCCTCTCTAGGTTGAGGATGCAGGCAAAGGACGGCAACCGGGCCAGCGGCATGGCCCCCCCACCCACCTGCCCCCCCCCCCCCTCCATCCGGGCGGCCACGCCTTGCTCGGCCAGCAGCCCCTGGAGCCGCAGCGCGCGGGCGCGCAGCTCGTCAGGCCCCTGGGTGAGCAACCTGTACGTGGGAACGGCTCGCGGGCGGCCGTCCCGGTACAGCTCCAGGGTGGCCTCCAGCGCGGCCACCGTCATCTTGTCCACGCGCAGGGCCCGGGTGAGCGGGTGCGCCTTGATGCGCGACAGCAGCGCCGCGCGTCCCACCACGATGCCCGCCTGGGGCCCGCCCAGCAGCTTGTCCCCCGAGAAGGCGATGACGTCCGCCCCCGCCGCCACCGCCTGGGGCACGGTGGGCTCCTGCGTGAGCCCCTCCCCTTCCAGCGGCACCAGCGCGCCCGAGCCCAGGTCCTGGAACACCGCCACCCCGCGCTCGCGGCCCAGCGAGGCCAGGGCCGCCACGTCGACTTCCTCGGTGAAGCCCACCAGCGCGAAGTTGGAGCGGTGCACCTTCACCAGCAGCCCCGTCTCCGGCCCCACCGCCGAGGCGTAGTCCGACAGGCGCGTGCGGTTGGTGGTGCCCACCTCCACCAGCTTCGCGCCGGACTGGCGCATGACATCCGGCACGCGGAAGCCGCCGCCAATCTCCACCAGCTCGCCGCGGGACACCACGCACTCGCGGCCGGACGCCAGCGCCGCCAGCACCAGCAGCGCCGCGCCCGCGCAGTTGTTGACGACGAGCGCGTCCTCCGCACCGGTCAGCGCGCGCAGCAGGCCGACGACGGGGGCGTAGCGGCTGCCCCGCTCTCCCTCGTCCAGGTCGTACTCGAGGTTGGAATAGCCACGGGCCACGGCGGCCACGCGGGCCACGGCCTCCGGGGCCAGGGGGGCGCGGCCGAGGTTGGTGTGCAGCACCACGCCGGTGGCGTTGAGCACGGGCCGCAGGTTCGGCGTGGCCAGCGTGCCCAGGGCCTCCGCGACGTCGTCGTCGGTAAATGGCCGGGTCTCGCCCCGGAGCAGCCGGGCGCGCGTGCGGTCGACCGCGAGCCGGAGCGCGGCCACGGCCCGGGCCCGGGGGACTCCGGCCAGCAGCGGCTCCAGCGACGGGCGGCGCAGGAGTTGCTCGATGGAGGGGAGCGCGCGCAACAGCGCGTTCTTCCCACCGTCTGCGTTGTTCGACGGTGCGCCCACACCATGAGTCTAGGGGAACCTCCCGCCGGGCGCCAAGCCGGGGGCCGGGACGGGAAGGTGACAAAAAGGAAAAGGCCCAGCCTCCGGGTAGGAGACTGAGCCTTCATGACTGAACGCGACGAGGCGCGCTCAGTGCGGCATCAGATGGGGCGCACGTTCTGAGCCTGGAGACCCTTGGGGCCCCGGGCCACGTCGAACTCCACCTTCTGGCCTTCCTGCAGGGTGCGGAAGCCCTGGGTCTGGATCGCAGTGTGGTGGCAGAAGAGGTCCTCGCCCCCGCCGTCCTGCGTGATGAACCCAAAGCCCTTCGCGTCGTTGAACCACTTCACGGTACCAGTCGCCATTACTCTTCTCTTCTTCTTTCTCTTCCCAGCTTCATGAATTGAGCTGGATGCCACCCCTGGTAAAGGTGAGGCCCCCGCCGTTTGGCACGTTTCCATCCGGTTGCATAGGGGGGTACACCATCCCAGGTGCCCTTTTTTGTCAGGACGTCGATAAAACACGCAGCTTCTGCGTTCGATTCCGGACAATTTCCCCCGTTTTCCGGCTGCCGCGAAAATCTACTTCGCGGCTGCACTCTTCAGGACGGGCAGCTTGGGGGCCCGGCCATAGAGGAGCTGGTACGTGTTGAAGGAGCGGAGCACGCGCTTGATGTAGCCGCGCGTCTCGGAGATGGGGATTTCCTCCACCCAGGCGTCCAGCGGCAGCTCCGGCCGCTCCGAGCGCCAGCGGTTCACCGCGCCAGGGCCCGCGTTGTAGCTGCCCACCGCGTACGGCGTGTGCCCGTCGAACTTCTTCAAGAGGCCGCCGAGGTAGTGCGCCCCCAGGCGGATGTTGAGGTCCGGCTGCAGCAGGTGGTCCACGCTGAATCGCTTGAGGTTCAGCTGGCGCGCCACGCTCTTCGCCGTGGACGGCATGAGCTGCGTGAGCCCCAGCGCGCCCGCCCAGGACAGGGCCTTGGGGTCCAGCGCGCTCTCCTCGCGCATCAGCGCCTGGAGCAGGTCCGGCTCCACGCCCGCGTCCGCGGTGTGCTTCTCGATGAGCTCCCGGAACGCGTTGGGATAGGCCACCTCCCACACCACGCGCGTCTGCGGGGTGATGCGCCCGCTCAGGTCCTTGCGCAGCGCCAGCCGCGCCACCGCGTGCGCGGAGCGCTCGTCCCCCGCCTCGTGCAGCACGAGCACCAGCAGGCGGACGGACTCCGCGGGGAGGTTCGTCCGGTTCACCGCGAGCAGCTCGGATGAGACGGCCTCGTTGAAGCCCAGGCGGTACAGCTCCACGCCCGCGCGGAAGTGCGGGTCCTCGCCCATGGGGCCGGCGAACAGCGGCCAGGGGCTGGCCGCCTCCGGCACCTTGAAGATTTCAGGGGCGACCCGCTCCAGGCGCGCCGGGTCCACCTTGGCGAGCTGCGAGCGCGCCATCAGCCCGTAGTACGTGGCCGGGTGGTCCACCGCGAGCGTCTCGAACAGCTCCGCCGCGCCCTGGATGTTGCCCTTGTCCTGCATCGTCCGGGCCCGCCAGTAGCGCGCGCGCTCCACGTCGTAGCTCTCGTCCGCCTGGGCGAACCGGGCCTCGATGCGGTCCAGGAACGACAGGCCCGAGTCCTCCGCGCCGGTGGTGCGGGCAATCCAGTACGCCTTGAAGAGCGCCTCGCCGAGGAAGTCCCCCTGCGGGTACAGGCGGGCCAGCGCGTCGAGCTGGACCATGGCCTCCTTGGGGCGGCCCGTCTTGAGGTACAGGTCCGCCGCGTAGAAGAGGCCGTCGTCCGCGAAGGAGTGGTCGGGGAACTCGCGGGCCAGCCGCTCGTACGTCTCCGTGCCGCGCGCCTGGTCCACGATGGAGCGCGACGAGCCGAGCACGTACAGCGCGCGCGCCAGCAGGTCGCGGTCCTGGCACTTCTCCACCACGGGCGTCAGCACCTGGATGGCGCGCGTGTGCTGGCGCTCCTTGCGCTGGCCCTTGCCGTAGGCGAAGTGCGCGCGGCAGGCCAGCGGGTCCGGGAGCTGGAGCTGGCCCATGAGCGGCTCCAGCACCGCCAGGCCCTGCTTGTTGCGGTGCAGCTCCACCAGCGCCTCGCCCCGCCCCACCCTGGCGTCCGCCGGAGGCGTCTGGCCCTTGAGGCGCTTCTCGGCCTGCTTCGCCAGGGGGGACAGCGGGTGCGCGGCCCACAGGCGCCACAGCGCGGCGCGCTCGGCGGCCTTGTCCTTCTTCTCCGCGGCGATGTCGGCGATGGCCATCAGCGCCTCGGCGCCCACGTTGCGGCCCCAGCTCGGCGCGGCGCGGCCGGTGAGCGGCTCCAGCGCGGCCATGGCGCCCGCGGCGTCCTTCTTCTTGCGCAGCACGCGCGACAGCCCCAGGCGCGCGTCCACGTACAGGCGGGACTCCGGGGACACCTGAGACAGCAGCTCGGCGGCCTCGTCGAAGCGGCGCAGACCCTCCAGGGCCACGCCGGCGTGGGTGAGGCACCTGTCACGCAGCGCGGGGTAGTCCGGCGCCAGCGCGGCGAACTCCTTCGCGGCGGCCTCGTCGTCTCCGGTTCGCACGGCGGCCAGGGCGCGCAGGTAGCGCACCGGGGCGCTGTCACCCTCGTCCTTCAGCAGCTCGCGGGCGCGGGTGTACTGGCCGCGGTCGAAGGCCTCGCGGGCCTCCTTCTTCTTCCCCTCCGAGAAGTACGGGGTGATGTCCTCCAGCCCGTAGCGGCGCCCGCGGTGCACCACCGGCGTCGGGGGGGCCGGGTTGGGGAACGCGGGGTTGAGCACCTCCACGTAGCCCGGAGGCACCGGGGCCTTCTCCGAGTCCGGAGGCGGCGAGAGCTGGGCTTCCGACGGGGCGCTGTCCGGGCGCTGGACGGGGGCCTCCGAGGCCTCCGGCGCGGGCGGCTCGGACGCGGAGCCCTGGGGAGTGGGAGCCTGTCCGGACAGGAGCAGCGCGGAGGCGAGGAGGGCGAGCTTGGGAAGGAAGGGCTTCATACGCGGGGCCGACCCTGAGAGATGCGCGCGGGCGCGACACAGGACAACCGGGACTGCATGGAAAATTTCCGGCCGTGGACACAGGTTAGACTGTCCGCCCGCATATGGACATCCGGACTCAAAGCGCTCTGCTGGCATCCATCATCGGGCTCGCGTTGGGCGTGTCCATGTTGCTGCGCGCCGGCCGGCCGAGGGTGCTGACGCTCTACTCCGTCTTCGCCCTGACGGTGGCCGGGTACTACCTCTCCCTCTTCTTCCACAGCATCTTCCCGGCGGCGGATTACGGGTGGGCGTCCCGCATCACCCTGGGGACCACCATCCTCCTGGCCTCCCTGGTGCCCGGGGCCGCCGTGGCCTTCTTCCTGGAGTTCCTGGGTGTCAGCAAGGGAACCCACCTGCTTGGCCGGCGGCTTGCCCTGCTCTCGGCCGTGCTGGGGCTGGCCGTGGCCGTCACCCCCCTGGCCGACAAGGGGTGGGCCCGGGTGGCCATGGGGGTGTGGGTGCTCGGCACGCTGCTGACCTGCGGTTCGTTGCTGGTCCATCGAGTTCGGACGACCGAGTCGCGCATCGAACAGCTCCGGCTGACCTACCTCGCCATCGGGGCGGGGGCGGCCATCCTCTTCTCCGCGCTCGACTTCCTGAGCCGCTACGGGATTCCGTTTCCGACGCTCGGGCCCGTCTTCACCACCCTGTACCTCTTCTTCCTGGCGCAGACGCTGCTGCGGCTGCGGCTGATGGACCTGCACGAGCTGCTGGGGAAGATTGCCTCGCAGACGGTGCTGGCCGTCATCCTCGCGGCCGTCTTCACGGTGCTCACCGCGTGGGTGGACGAGGACACGGGGCTGTTCGTCTTCAACACGGTGGTGGCGGCGTTCGTCATCCTGATTCTGTTGGACCCGCTGCGGGCGAAGGTGGAGGAGATGGTGGTGCGCATCTTCTTCCGTGAGCGGTTCGCGCTGCTGGACTCGCTGGGCACGCTGCGGGCGCGCATGGCGAACGTGATTGAAATCTCCGAGCTGGCGCGGCTGGTGCTGGACACGCTGCACGAGACGGGGCGCGTGACACACGCGTCGGTGTACCTGCTGGCGGAGGACCGGCCCGGGTACCGGCTGCTGGACTCGCGGGGGCCGCATCCGGTGCCGTTCCTGGACACGGCGGTGGCGCGAGGCCTGCTGTTCGCGGCGGCCAGCGGGCAGAAGGCGGTGCTGCGGGAGAACGTGGAGCGGCGCATCGCGACGATGCGGCTGCAGGTGGTGGAGGGAAAGCGCTACCGCGACGAGCTGAAGCGCCTGAACGACACGCGGGCGGCGCTGGTGCAGGTGAAGGCGGGCATCACCGTGCCGCTGATGGGCAATGACCGGGTCATCGGGTTCCTGAACCTGTGGGACGAGCGGGTGCCGGAGGCGTACGCGTCCGACGAGATTGCCCTGATTCTGGAGGTGGGCGAGCGGCTGGCGACGGTGCTGGAGAACTCGAAGCTGTACGAGAAGATTCGCGAGCGGGATCGCCTGGCGGCGCTGGGTGAGATGGCGGCGGGCCTGGCGCATGAGATTCGCAACCCGCTGGGGGCCATCAAGGGCGCGGCGCAGTGCCTGGACCCGAAGCGGCTGCCGGGCGAGGACGGCGAGTTCCTGGACGTCATCGTCGAGGAGGTCAACCGGCTCAACGGCGTGGTGACGGCGTTCCTGGACTACGCGCGCCCGCTGAAGCAGAGCTTCGGGCCCACGGATTTGAACGAGGTGGTGACGCGCACCATGCGCCTCATCCAGAACGACGTGCCCCCGAACATCTCGCTGGCGGTGGAGCTGGACCTGCTCCTGCCCCGGGTGGACGGGGACGCGGAGCAGCTCAAGCAGGTGCTCATCAACCTGGTGCAGAACGCGGTGCAGGCGCTGGGGAGCCGGGAGGGGCGCATCACCGTGCGCACCGACAAGCCGGAGCGGTTCGGAGAGATCCGGAACGCGGGCGGCGAGTTCGTGGAGGTGCACGTGTCCGACACGGGGCCGGGCATCCCGTCGGACCAGCAGCAGCACATCTTCGTGCCGTTCTACACGACGAAGCAGAAGGGCACCGGGCTGGGGCTCGCCATCTGCCAGCGCATCGTGAAGAACCACGGAGGGAGCATCTCCGTGCAGAGCAAGGTGAGCGAGGGGTCGTCATTCGTGATTCGCCTCCCCGCCCTGCCTTCGGAGCAGCCCGTGGAGGGGGCGAGCGTGGACGGAACGCCCTACCCCGCCACGCGCCCGTCGCTGTCACTGCCCATGCCGGATGAGCTGCGAGAGGTGCCCAAGCCGACGCCACCGGAGCCGGGTCGTAAACGGGAGCGGCGGCGCCGGGCTGGGTAGCGGTCCGTCCTGACTGGTGCCTGTCAGAAGAAGCGCACGATGTCGAAGTTCCCCGACGCCGAGCCCGCGGCGTTGGACGCCGTGAGCGTGTACCGGCCCGAGGGCACCGAGAGCAGGTTGGACAGGACCAGGATGGCGCTGGAGGGATTCGGGACCGCCAGAGACAGGCCGATCTGCGGCGATGACACGGAGAAGCCCGAGAGGCTCGTCGGCAGGTTGTTGCCGCCGACGATGAGCTGCCGCGTCGGCCCGCTGTTGTCCGGGTAGATGATGCTCGGGTCGAGGTAGCTGATGGTGGGCGCCTGCAGTGCCGTCGCGATGTAGATCGGCACCGAGGTGCTTCCTGCCTGATTGGTGACCCGGAGCAGGTACTGCCCCGGCGGCACGTTGGAGGCGACGTAGAGGGGCAGGCTCACGGAGTTGGAGCTGCCCGACGGGAAGCCCGTTCCGGTGCCCAGGATGGGCTGCCCGTACGGGTTGGTGATGGCGTACCCGAAGGACAGCGGGAGGTTCGCCCCCTGGATCATGACGACGGTCGTTCCGGCCCGAAGCGTGCCAGGCTGAACCGAGCTGATGCTCGGCGCGCCCGTCACCCTGATGGCCTGGCCGTCGGACAGCCGCCGCTGTGCCGCCTCTCGTGCACCCGCGCCGTCGGGGAGCTCCATCCACGGGCCGAGCCCCTGCATCATCCCACCATTCCCGGTCTGTATGCCGACCACCTGGATGCGCGCCTTCCCGGAGGCCGCCGCCCCGGAGACCAGCTCGTGGACGCCCGCGGGCAGCCCCTGCGCCAGTTGCAGCACCCGGCCATTCTCCAGGACCAGATTGACGTCGTAGGCGGAGAGCCCGTCCCCCGCCCCCTCGCTGTCCCAACGGACCCACACGCCCCTTCCGGCGGCCCCCGCCAGTTCCATCTCCTGCACGGAGACCTGAAGCGCCGACTTCTGCTGATTCGTTTCCATCTGTGCCTCTTCGCTCTGGGGCCTGGGACATCCAGGTCCCTCTCCTGGGGCTACGCGGCGGCGCTGGAGCTGGATGCGGGTGCTCATCGCGGACATCGCTCCAGGTGAGGCCTCCTCCGGCCGAGCCCTGGTAGGCTCGGCCGGCATGAGCGCCTGCCCCTTCTGCCGGATGACCATGCGGTCCACCTTCATCGGCGGCCTGTCCCGCGAGGAGTGCGGCGGCTGCGGCTCCGTGTGGTTCGAGGGCGAGGCACTGGTGAAGGTGATGGGCGGCTCCGTCTCGGACGCGCTGCTCCGGCGCGCGAAGGGGCAGCCCGGCATCTGCAAGGGCTGCCATGCGAAGCTCCAGTACGTGCCGAGCTGCCCTGACTGTGGCGCGCATGCGCCGACGTGTCCCCGGTGCGGCCATGGCCCCCTGCCGGTGGTGGAGGCACTCGGAGTGGCCGTGGAGGTGTGCTCCGACTGCGCCGGCGTGGCGCTGGACCCGGGCGAGCTGCGGCAACTCCAGCGTGCGGCGGAGGCGTACCGGAATGAGCCGCTGGACGTGCGGCCCAGGCTGCGGCTCGGCGTGACGCCGGGGTGCGCCGCATGCAGGCGCAACGTCAAACCGAAGTACGGCTTCGTCTGGGAGGAGAAGCTCTACTGCGGAAGCTGCGCGCCCGAGGGCTCCGTGCCCTTCTCCGATGACCTGTCGAAGGCCGAGCCCAGCGCCGGGTACTTCGCGCAGCACGATTCCGGGTACACCGCCGCCAGCGGCACGGATGCCACCGGCTCCGCGTTGATGTGGCTGTTCTCGCGCGTGTTCGGTCGCTGAAGGGACCTACGGCATATGAACATGCGACTGCCCCTGCGCAGATGGAAGGCGCACCTTGTGCAACTCGCTGGCCCTGCCACCCTGAGCCTCTTCATGCTCCTTGCGGGATGCGCCACTACACAACCCGGATCCGGGGAGTCGACCAACTACGGCCTGATTGGCGACACCCGCACTGTATGGGTCCGTGGTCCATGGGAGGACATCAAGCCATCTTCGGACGCTGACGCAATAATCGACCAACTCTGCCCTGCGATCATGCAATTGCCGCGCGCGAGTGATCGAGGGTACGGCCAGGAGTATTGCGGAGTCATCTACTCGCTCGACGGCCTGTTCTACGCAAGCCATGCATCTCCACTAGGGCCAACCGTGTTGATCTACCCGGAGAAGAGGAAGCAGTGCTACTTCCCCGCCAAAGTCAGGGACGCACGTGGCAGACCAGCAATCTTGGCTGATTACCACAGCCACCCCTGGTTTCCTTCCGCCATGTCTCGTGATGACAGACGGTCATCAAATCTTCGCTGGTTCATTCGCGTCCAATTCGACACATCCTGCCGGGTAATGAAGCTTGCCCCCTATCTCCATGAGAATCGACCTGGAGAGGTGTATGTGCGTGATGGATCCATCTGGAGGTTGATCGGCTACATCCGGCCTGAAGACAAGGCATCGGGAATCATGACGCCCATCGATGGCTGATATCCCTTCCGCCATGCGACCACAATCGACACACACTCCAGGATCGTAAATGAGACGGCTTCTGTTTCCCTTGCTGACGATTCCCCTCATCGGGTGTTCGCTCTTCCAGCGATACCCTCGTCCCCCCCGGGCTCCACCTGAAGAAGCAGCCCAGGTGCGATTCCCCATGGAACTGCCGTCCGAGGGGCGCCAGCAGCTTTCCGGGGTCATGGCCAGGGCAATCCAGTTGGCCTCAGACGATTTTCGTCCTCTAGACGCGAAGCCCCACCGCGGAGCCAACCCGTTGGAGGAGTGTCTGTATCGCCGAGAGTCGTTTGACGTCCTCGCCGCGCCCGGTCCGGACGGCATCATGTTTGTCAGCTTCTCATTCAACGCGGATGCCTGTCCTCCTGGCGGACCCATCGCGGATGCCGGCGCAACGTATGCCATTGATGTAAAGCGGTGGCGTATTCTCGCGGTAGAGTAGCGTCGCCGAAAGGAGACAACAGGCCAGTACATCATCAACTTCCGTGCCTTCATGCTTTCTGACCACTGGTGGCGCCTGGGTTCCAATCGGCAGGGCCGAGGGTGAATGGGGAGACCTCAAGATCTTTGAAGGACAGGACTGGCTGCCATGAGCAATGACGCCATCATGAGACACTTGACCCTTGTCGCCTGCTGTCTCAGCACCCTGAGCGGATGCTCGCTCCTGGGCTACTACAAATACGAGAAAGCGGAATGGGTGCCTCCAGGGGCATCAGCGGAGGTGAACTTCCCCTCCTCCTTCGAGGATGGAGTCCATCTGACCGGCCCCATGATGGCCGCGCTCGAAGTGGCGATGAGGGAGTTCCTTCCGCCAGGTCACAAGGTGAAGGGGCATGGCACTGACAAGCGACTGGATGAATGCCTCTCGCGAAGGAGTACCTACGAAACATTCGTGCTGCAGGCCAGTGATGACCTGTTCTTCGTCCGATTCTCGCCCGTGTTGAAAAGATGCGGCCTCGATACTCCGCTCCTCGATGGCGGCGCGACCTACGCCATCGACGGCAGTGGACGTATCGTCGACATGCTCTGAAATCCCCGGGCACCTTCCCGGCCGTGGGAGGCCCCGTGTTAGCGTCCCGCTCGGACTTCTGCCCTCACCTTCGAAGCGGGTGGCCGGACACGGCCCGCGGGACCCGCGCCCTACATCATGAAGAACGTCGAGGACGTCTACCGCTTCACTGCCTCGCAGCGAGAGCTGCTGTCTCAACGGCAGCCCCCTCCCGAATCCCGCATCGAGCACCTCCATTCCTCCTTCCGCGGCGCCGTGGAGGAGCCCGCCCTCGAAGAGGCCCTGCGCGAGCTGGTTCGCCGGCACACCGCCCTGCGCACCGCCTTCTTCATGCAGGGCCTCGCCGAGCCCATGCAGGTGGTGCGCGAGAAGGTGTCCCCCTCCCTGGAGCGAGTGGACGCCACCGCGCTGACGGGCGGGCTCGACGCGTGGCTGGAGGCGGACCGCCGACGCGGGATGAACCTCACCGCCGCTCCGTTGGTGCGGCTGTCGCTGCTGCGCACCGGACCAGACACGGGCGTGCTCGTCTTCGGCTACCACGCCGCGGTGCTCGACGCGGGCTCGGCCCGGCTGTGCCTCGAAGAGCTGCTGCGCCTCTACAAGGCCCGTCGCGAGCAGGGCGACACGGGGCTCGAGAAGTCCCGCGCCTTCCGTGAGTACCTCTCCTGGACGGAGCAACAGGCCACTCCCGAAACGGAGGCACGCTGGCGCGAGCTGCTGCGCGGTGTTCGCCCCACCCTGCTTCCGGAGCTGCCCGCCACCAGGGAGACGGCCTCCCTTCCCAGGGTCCAGCAGCAGCTCCTCTCTCCCACGGAGACCGGCAACATCCAGGCGTTCCTGCGCAAGCACAAGCTGGAGCTGAGCACGCTCGTCCAGGCCGCATGGGCACTGCAACTGCGACACCTCACCGGCAGCCAGGACGTGGTGTTCGGCGCGCTCGTTCCAGGCCGGCCCGCCTCGCTGTCCCAGGGCCGACCGATGCTCGGCAGCTTCGCGCATGTGCTGCCCAGGCGCTTCACCGTCCCGGCCGATGGCAGCCCCGTGCGCTGGTTCCGTGGACTCCAGGCCGAGCTCACCGAAGCCCAGCGCCATGAGCACGTCTCCACCGCACAGGTACGTCAGTGGCTTGGACTCCCTGAAGAAGCGCCCCTCTTCCAGAGCGCCGTCTCCGTCTGGGATGCCCCCGAGGAGGACCCGCTCAAGCCGCTCGCTCGCGGGCTCGGGTTCCACGGCTTCTCTCGCTCCGCGCCGTCACCCGCCTTCCCACTGTGCCTGGAAGTCATGGCCGGGCCTCGCCTGTCGCTGCGCCTCCACCATGACTCCCGTCGCTTCGCGCCCCTCGACGTCATCCGCCTGTCGGGGCAGCTCGTGGCACTGCTGGACATCCTCGTCTCCCAGCCGGACCGCGACGTGTCCTCCCTGGGCGAAGTCCTGGAGGCCGCCGGCAAGGCCGTGGGCAGCGACACACGAGGCACCGTCACCGCCGGTTCCACTCCCGAACCCGGCGAGCTCCGTGCCCTGCTGTCCCAACATCCAGAGGTCCGCGCGGTGGCCGTGCGCGTCGAGGGGAACTCCCTGGTCGCCCACGTCGTCCCGGCCCGCCGGCGCGCCCGGAAGCTGGACTTCGGCCTCTTCTTCTTCGCGGACGAGGACGCCGGCACCGGCGACAAGTACCACCTGCTCATCGAGGCGGCGAAGTTCGCGGACCAGCACGGCTTCACCTCCGTATCCACCCCGGAGCGCCACTTCCACGAGCACGGCGGCATCTACCCGAACCCCGCCATGCTCGCCTCCGCGCTGGCCACCATCACCCGCAACGTCAGCCTGCGCGCCGGTAGCGTCGTGCTCCCCCTCCAGAGCCCGTTCCGCGTCGCCGAGGAGTGGTCCATCGTCGACAACCTCTCCGGCGGACGCGCGGGCATCTCCATCGCCTCCGGTTGGGTGCCCAACGACTTCGCCTTCTTCCCGGAGAACTTCGCGCGCAAGCGCGACGTCATGTGGGAGAACCTCGAGAAGGTCGAGCGCCTGTGGCGCGGCGAGGCCGTGGCCACCAAGGACGGCGTCGGCAAGGACGTCCACCTCAAGGTCTTCCCCCGCCCCATCCAGCCCCGGCTCCCCACCTGGGTGACGTGCGCCACGGACCCCGCCCTCTTCGAGCGCACCGGCGCCAGCGGCTACAACGTCCTCACCTCCCTCCTGGGCCAGTCCCTGGAGGAAGCCCTGGAGCGAATCGGCCTCTTCCACGCGGCCGCCGACAAGGCCGGGCACGCTCGGGGCTCGCGAGTCGCCACCCTCATGATGCACACCTTCGTCGGCCAGGACGCGGACGACGTCCTCGACAAGGTCCGCGCCCCCCTCACCACGTACCTGCGCGCGCACGTGGCGCTGATGCAGACCCTGGTGAAGAGCCTCGACCTCCAGGTGGACATCAACGAGCCCAAGTGGGCGGACTACCTCGCCTCCTACGCCTTCGAGCGCTACTACCGCTCCGGCGCGCTCATCGGCACCGTGACGTCCTGCCTGCCCATGGTGGACCGGCTGTACGACGGCGACGTGGACGAGGTCGCGTGCCTCATCGACTTCGGCGTGGACACCGCCTCCGTGCTCGACAGCCTCACCCACCTCGCCGAGCTCAAGAAACTGGCCCAGGATGACGCGCTGCGCATGGAGCGCGTCCTCACCGAGTACCTCGATGAGCGTGTGATCGGCGCCAGGCCGCGCCTTCACATCCGGCTCGTGGACGCCCTGCCGGCCTGAGCCGGCACCCCGCCGCTGTCGGAGCGGCGAAGCAGAATCCGGTTATCCGCGACTATTCCACCCTTCGTGGACATGAGTCAGTCCACTGTGTTAGCTAATTTGCACTTAAGCGAGAGTTTGAGCGCATCTGGTCGCGGGAGACCGCGCACCGCTCGGCGTTGACCAGGTCACGGGAGACCGTGAGCCGCCAGGGGAAGAGGGACTCGCAGGGCCGGACCGGGCGCGGTTGTCCCGGGAGGGCGGGCGCGGAACGTATGAGCACGACCCATCTGCTGCTGGAGTGCCCGACGCTCGTGGAGCTGTCGCGGCGCCGGGCGGAGCTTCAAGCTGATCAGCGGGCCTACACGTTCCTCCTGGATGGCGAAGGGGAAGAAGCCCACCTCACGTACGCGGAGCTGGACCGCCGGGCGCGCGCCATTGGCGGCTTCCTGCAAGGGCTGGGCGCCCGGGGCGAGCGCGTGCTGCTGCTCTACCCTCCGGGTCTCGACTACGTGGCCGCCTTCGTGGGCTGCCTGTATGCCGGCGCCGTGGCCGTGCCGGCCTATCCGCCGGACCCGATGCGGGTGGCGCGCACCCTGCCCCGCCTGGAGGCGGTGATCCAGGACGCACGGGCCCGCTTCGCACTCACCACGGGGTTCATCCAGTCCGTGGCGGAGTCCCTGGGCGAGCAGTCCGCGGCGCTCGCCGGGCTGACGTGGATCGCCACCGACACGGTGGAGGACAGCGCCGCGGACGGGTGGAAGGACCCGGGCGCCGCGCGCGAGTCGCTGGCGTTCCTCCAGTACACGTCCGGCTCCACGGGCACGCCTCGCGGCGTGACGCTGAGCCACGGCAACCTGCTGCACAACTCGCTGGCCATCCACCGGTGCTTCGAGCACTCGGAGTCCAGCCGCGGTGTCATCTGGCTGCCGCCGTACCACGACATGGGGCTCATCGGCGGCGTGCTTCAGCCGTTGGCGGGCGGCTTCCCCGTGGTGCTGATGTCGCCGCTGGACTTCCTCAAGCGCCCGGCGCGGTGGCTGGAGGCCATCTCCCGCTACAAGGCGACCACGAGCGGCGGGCCCAACTTCGCCTTCGACCTCTGCGTACGGAAGACGACGCCCGAGCAGCGGGCGGCGCTGGACCTGAGCAGCTGGGACGTGGCCTTCAACGGCGCCGAGCCGGTGCGCGCGGAGACGATGGAGCGCTTCGCCCGCGCCTTCGCCGTGTCGGGCTTCCGCAAGGAGGCTTTCTACCCGTGCTACGGGCTCGCCGAGGCCACGCTGATCGCCTCCGGAGGCCGCAAGGCAGCGCCGCCGGTGGAGCGGGTGTACTCGCGCGAGGCCATCCAGCAGGGCCGGGCCGAAGCGGCGGAGCCCGGGGCATCCGGCGCGAGCGTGCTCGTGGGCTGCGGCCAGAGCGTGCTCGAACAGGAACTGCTCATCATGGACCCCGAGTCGCGCCTGCCCGCGCCGTCCGGGCGGCTGGGCGAAATCTGGGTGCGCGGCGCGAGCGTGGCCTCCAGCTACTGGGAGCGGTCCGAGGAGAGCGAGGCCACCTTCCGCGCCCACCGCGCCGACACCGGCGAGGGGCCCTACCTGCGCACGGGCGACCTGGGCTTCATGGAAGGCGGCGAGCTGTTCGTCGCGGGCCGCATCAAGGACCTCATCATCCTGCGCGGCCGCAACCACTACCCGCAGGACCTGGAGCTGACGGCGGAGGGCAGCCACCCCGCGATGCGGCCCGGCTGCTCGGCGGCGTTCTCCGTGGAGACCGGCGGCGAGGAGCGGCTGGTCGTGGTGATGGAGGTGGACCGCAAGCAACTGGCGGAGCCCGCCGAGGCCATCGACGCCATCCGCCGCGCCATCGCCAGCACGCATGAGGTCTCGGCCGGCACCGTGGTGCTCATTCCCGCCGGTGGCCTTCCGAAGACGTCCAGCGGCAAGGTGCAGCGGCGCGCGTGCCGCGCCATGTACCTGGGCGGAGAGCTGGAGGTCCTCGCGGAGGACCGCGGCTCGGGGGCCGTGGAAGCGTCCGAGCCTCCGTCTCAGGCAGAGCCGGAGCTGACCCGGGACGCGCTGCTGGCGGCGTCCGAGGAGGAGTGCTCGCGGCTGCTGGGCACGTGGCTCCGGAGCAGGTTGGCGCGGGCACTCTCCGTGCCGGCCTCCGCGCTGGATTCGACCCGGCCGCTCACCGCGCTGGGCCTGGACTCCATCCATGCCGTCGAGCTGAAGGGCGCGCTGGAAGAGGAGCTGGGCATCGCCCTGCCGGTGTCGCTGCTCCTGGAAGGCGTGCACCTGGAGGCGCTCACGGCCCGGGCGCTCGCGGAGCTGCGCGACCCGACCGCCGTGATGCCTCCGCTCGAGGCGGGGGCTCGCGGGGACTCGCCGCCGCTGTCGTATGCACAGGAGCGGCTGCTGTTCCTGGAGCAGCTCGCGTCGGGCAGCGCGGCCTACAACATCCCCGCCGCCGTGGAGCTGGACGGCGCGCTGGACGTGGCGGTGCTGGGCCGCGCGCTGGAGGCCATCATCCACCGGCACGAAGTCCTGCGCACGCGATTCCCCCGGGTGTCCGGGCGGCACACGCAGGTCATCCTGAAGCCGGAGCAGGTGCCCGCGCCGCTGTCCGCGTCCGACGCGGTGGTGGACCTGGGCGCGCTGCCCGAGGCGGAGCGGCAGGCGGAGGCCGAGCGCCTCACCACCGCCGAGGCCCGGCGGCCCTTCGACCTGGAGCATGGGCTGCCGCTGCGCGCGCAGCTGCTGCGGCTGTCGGAGCGCAAGCACCGGCTGCTGCTGACGCTGCACCACGTGGTGTCCGATGGATGGACCATGGGTGTGCTGGTGCGCGAGCTGGGCGCGCTCTACGCGGCCTTCGCGCAGGGGCGGCCCTCACCCCTGCCTCCGCTGCCCGTGCAGTACGCCGACCATGCCGCGTGGCTGCGGCGGTGGCTGGAGGGCGGCGAGCTGGAGACCGAGCTGGCGTGGTGGAAGGAGCGCCTCGCGGGCGCGCCTCCGCTGCTGGAGCTGCCCACCGACAGGCCCCGTCCGGAGCGGCAGCGCTTCGAGGGCGCGCGCCATCCTGTCTCGCTCTCCCCTGCCCTCACCGCCGGACTTCGCCAGTTGGGCCAGGCCGAGGGCGCCACGCCCTTCATGTCGCTGCTGGCGGGCTTCCTCGTGGTGCTGCACGCACGCACCGGCCGCACCGACCTGGTGGTGGGCACGGACGTGGCCAACCGCGAGCACGCCCGCACGCAGGGCCTGGTCGGCCTCTTCGTCAATCAGCTCGTGCTGCGCGTGGGCCTGGAGGGCAACCCCACCTTCCGCGCGGTGCTCGGGCGCGTGCGCGAGGTGGCGCTCGGTGGTTATGCGCGCCCGCACGTCCCCTTCGACAAGCTGGTGGAGGCGCTGCGCCCGCCGCGTGACGCCCGCTACAACCCGCTCTTCCAGGTGATGTTCGTGCTGGAGAACGCGCCCCTGCCCGCGCTCAAGCTGCCGGGACTGGAGCTGCGGCAGTTGGACGTGGACGATGGGGGCTCGCCCTTCGACCTGTCCGTGCTGCTGTCCGAGTCCAGCGGGCGGTTCCACGGGGTGCTGCGCTACGCCACCTCCCTGTTCGATGCGCCCACCATCGCCCGGCTGGCCTCGGACTACGAGGTGGTGCTGAGCACGGTGGTGGCTCGGCCGGACGCCACGGTGGAGGAGCTGCGGCAGGTGCTGGCCGAGCACGAGCGCCAGCGGCAGCAGGCCCGGGCCCAGGAGCTTCAGTCGGCGCGCAAGGAGCTGTTCCGCAACGTGCGCCGCCGCGGTGGGAGTGAGTCATGACGACGAGTGGCCCGACGAAACGCGCACTGCCCCAGGTGAGGCGGCGCGAGGTGGACAGCTCCGGCCAGGACTGGGTTCGCTTCGAGGAGCTCCGGCCCGGCCTGCACCTTCCGGTGGTGGCCCGGCCCACGCTGCCGGACGTGGACCTGGTCGCCTGGGCTCGCGCGCATCGCGCCCGCATAGAAGAGCACGTGCACCGCCATGGCGCCGTCCTCTTCCGTGGCTTCGACGTGGTGACGCCCGAGGCCATGGACCGGGCCATCCAGGCGATGGCGGACGCGGCGCTGCCTTACGAGGAGCGCTCGTCGCCGCGCTCACAGGTCAGCGGCAACATCTACACGTCCACCGACCACCCGGCGGCCGAGCGCATCTACCTGCACAACGAGCAGTCCTACAACCAGACCTTCCCGCTGCGCCTCTTCTTCGCCTGCGTGACACCCGCGCAGCAGGGCGGCGAGACGCCGCTGGCGGACTCGCGCCGTGTCTTCCAGCGACTGCCCGCGGAGCTGCGCGCCCGCTTCCTGGAGCAGGGCTATATGTACGTCCGCAACTTCGGCCACCAGCTGGGGCTGAGCTGGCAGACGGCGTTCCAGACCGAGGACCGCGCCGAGGTGGAGGCGTACTGCCGCCGCAACGGCATCGACTTCGAGTGGCTCGACGGCAACCGCCTGCGCACGCGCCAGGTGCGCCGCGCCGCGGGGCTCCACCCCGTCACGGGCGAGCCCGTCTGGTTCAACCACGCCACGTTCTTCCACGTCTCCACGCTGCCCGCGCACGTGGGCTCGGTGCTGCTGGCCGAGCTGGGCGAGGAAGGGCTGCCCAACAACACGTACTACGGCGACGGCTCTCCGATTGAGCCCGCCACGCTGGAGGTCCTGCGCGCCGCGTACGAGGCGGAGCAGGTCTCCTTCCCGTGGGAGCGAGGGGACCTGCTCGTCGTGGACAACATGCTGGCCGCCCACGCGCGCTCGCCCTTCTCCGGGCCCAGGAAGGTGCTGGCCGGCATGGCTCGGCCCTTCGCGTGGAGCGATGTCGCCGAACCGCCTCGCTGAGCGTCACCGTCACCTCACATTCCGCGCCGCCGTCCCCTCGAGGAGCTTCCTCCCCGTGACCCACTCCCCTGGTTTCCGGCTCTCTCCCCAGCAAGCCCGGCTGTGGTCGCTGCTCGCGGCCACCCCTTCCGCGTCCTCGCGCGCTCGCGCGGTGCTGTCGCTCGAAGGCCCGCTCGACACGGCGCGGCTGGAGCGCGCCGTGCGGGAGCTGCTCTCCCGCCATGAGGTCCTCCGCACCATCTACCGCCACCTCCCGGGCACGGGGGCCGCGGTGCAGCTCATCGGCGACATGCCGGCCACGGTGCTGGAGGTCGTCGACTGGAGCGCGCGCTCCCCCTCCGAAGCGCAGGCGGGGCTGGAGGCGCTGCTGTCCGCCGAGGCTGCTCCGGAGGACGGGCCTGCATCGTTGAAGCTGCTCGTGCTCGGCGCGGAGCGGCACGCGCTGGTGGTGGACCTGCCTGCGCCCTCCATGGATCGGCAGAGCCTGATCCTCTTCTCCCGCGAGCTGGGCCAGGCGTTGCTCTCGCCGGACCTGGGGGCGGCGGAGCCTCCACCCCAGTACGCGGACGTGGCGGAGATCTTCCACCAGCTCCTCGAGTCCGAGGAGACCGGGGACGGCCGGCGCTACTGGCGGTCTCGCGACCTGTCGGACGCCACCGGCACCGTGCTGCCCACGCGCCGCCCCGGCGTGAGTGGGCCCTGGTCACGGCCGGGGCGCCAGTCGCTTCCGCTGAGCGCGCGAACGGCTCCCGCCCTGGAGTCCCTGGCCGGGCGCCTGGGCGCGCGGCTGGCGGACGTGGTGCTGGCCGGGTGGATGTTGCTGCTGCGCCGCATGGGCGGGCGTGACGAGGCCTGTGTGGCGGTGCGCTACGACGGGCGCACCTACGACGGACTGGACGTGGCGCTCGGCCTCTTCGAGCGCTGGCTGCCCCTGCGCAGTCCGCCCCGCACGCAGACCCGCTTCGAGGAATGGGCCCGCGAGGTGGCGCGGGAGTGCCGGGAGGCCGAGGCCTGGCAGGACTACTACGATGCCTCCGCCGTCCTTCCCCCCGGGGCTCCAGGGATGGCTCCTCCCCCGCTCTCCTTCTCGTTCGCGGAGGCGGTGCGTCCCGCCCCCATCCACGCCGGCACGCTGGCGGTGTCCGTCACCCACGTGGAGGCACGGACCGAGCGCGCCGAGCTGGCGCTGACCTTGGTCCGCGGCGAGCCCGGGGCGCTGTCGCTGGTGCTGGAGCACGACTCCAGCGCGTACACGTCCACCGAGGCGGCCCGGATGCTGGAGCGGCTGGAGGCGCTGCTCTCCGAGGCGACGTCCGCGCCGGAGCGCTCGCTGGAGTCGCTGCCGTGGGTGGGCGCCTCCGAGCTGAGCGCGCTGGCGGGCTTCAACGACACGGCCCGAGACCAAGACACGGCCGGCACCCTCCCCGCCCGCTTCGATGCGTGGGCCCGGGAGCGGCCGGACGCGGTGGCGGTGGCCTTCGAAGACGAGCGGCTGTCGTTCTCCACGCTGGCCGAGCGCTCCAACCGGCTGGCGTGGCACCTTCGCGCGAAGGGCGTGGGCCCCGAGGTGCGCGTGGCGGTGTGCCTGGAGCGCTCGGTGGAGCAGCTCGTGGTGCTGCTCGGCATCCTCAAGGCGGGCGGCGCCTTCGTTCCGCTGGACCCCACGTATCCGCGCGAGCGGCTGTCCTACGTCATCCAGCAGTCCGGCGCGCCGCTCGTCATCACCCGCGCGCACCTGCGCGGAGCGGTGGTTCCCGAGGGTTCGCACACCTTCCTCTGCCTGGACCAGGAGTCGGAGCCCATTGCCGCGTCACCCGCGCACGCGCCCGAGGTGGCGCTGGCTCCGGAGAACGTGGCGTACGTCATCTTCACCTCGGGCTCCACGGGCCGGCCCAAGGGCGTGATGATTCCACACCGCTCGGCGCTCAACCTGGCGGCGACGCTGCGCGACACCGTGTACCAGGGACGTGGCCCCGGGCTGCGGGTGAGCGTCAACGCGCCGCTCGTCTTCGACGCCTCGGTGAAGCAGTGGCTGCAGCTCCTCAACGGGCACTCGCTCCACATCGTCCCGGAGGAGGTGCGGCCGGACGCCGAGCGCATGAGGGCCTGGGTGCGCCGGCACGCGGTGGACGTGGTGGACTGCACGCCCTCGCTCCTGGTGCCCATGCTGGCGCAGGGACTGGGGCGCGAGCCGGACTTCTCTCCCTCGCTGGTGCTGGTGGGCGGAGAGGCCATCGACGCTCGCACCTGGGCGGAGCTGGCGGCCCGCCCGGGCACCCGATTCGTCAACATGTACGGCCCCACCGAGTGCACGGTGAACGCCACCACGTGCCCCATCTCCGACTCCGCCGAGCCGAGCATCGGCGGGCCGCTGGGCAACGTGCGCGTGCACGTGCTGGACGCGCGGCTGAATCCCGTCCCCCTGGGCGTGCCGGGAGAGCTGTTCATCGGCGGGGCCGGCGTGGGCCGGGGTTATGACGGCCGTCCGGACCTGACGGCCGAGCGCTTCGTGCCGGACCCGTTCAGCCCCGTGCCGGGCGCGCGGCTGTACCGCACCGGAGACGTGGGCCGCTACCGCGATGACGGACGCATCGAGTTCTCCGGCCGCGCCGACTTCCAGGTGAAGGTGCGCGGCTACCGCATCGAGCTGGGAGAAATCGAGTCGCTGATGCGCACGCACCCCGAGATTGGCGAGGTGGTGGCGATGGTGCGCGAATCGAAGCCAGGCGAGGCGCGGCTGGTCGCGTACTTCGTGCCTCGACGCGGGCTGTCGTCCGGAGGCGTGGACGCGGAGCTGGCGGCCCAGCTGCGCGGCTTCCTGCGGGAGATGCTGCCCGAGTACATGCTGCCGTCGGTGCTGGTGCCCCTGGCGCGGATGCCGCTCACGCGCAACGGCAAGGTGGACCGAGGCGCGCTGCCGGACCCGGCCACGGTGCAGCGGGAGGCGGTGCCCTACGAGGCCCCCACCTCGGAGCTGGAGCAGCGCATCGCCGCCATCTGGCAGGAGGCGCTCAAGGTGGAGCGCGTGGGCCTCCACGGGAACTTCTTCGACCTGGGGGGACACTCGCTCCTCATGGTGCAGGTGCACGAGAAGCTGTCCGCCGCGTTCGGCCGGCGCTTCTCCATGGTGGAGCTGTTCCAGCACCCCACGGTGGCGTCGCTGGCGAAATACATCGCCCAGCAGTCCACGCCAGACACGGCGGGAGACGCGAAGCAGCAGGCGCGGGACGAGCGGGCCCGGAAGCAACTTCAGGCAATGCAGCAGCAGGCTCTCAAGGCGAAGGCCGGTAGGGGGAAGCGATGAGCGGCGAGCAGGAGTCCCCTCAGCTCGAGGGTGTGGCGATCATCGGCATGGCATGCCGGTTCCCGGGCGCGGGTACGCCCGAGGCCTTCTGGAAGAACCTCCAGGAGGGCGTCGAGTCCATCACCTTCTTCAAGGACGAGGAGCTGGACCGCGCCGCCATTGCCCCCGAGGAGCTGAAGGACCCGAAGTACGTCAAGGCCCGGGCCACGCTGGACGGCATCGACCAGTTCGACGCGCGCTTCTTCGACTTCTCCCCACGTGAGGCGGAAATCACCGACCCGCAGCAGCGCCTCTTCCTGGAGTGCGTCTGGGAGGCGCTGGAGTCGGCCGGGCATGACCCGAGCCGCGCGACGGGTCCCATCGGCATCTACGCGGGCGCGGGCGCCAACGGCTACCTGCTCTACAACCTGTCCTCGGCCGGGCACCTGGTGGGCACCATCAACGCCTTCCAGGCCGTCATCCACAACAAGAACGACCACCTGGCCACGCGCGTCGCCTACAAGCTGGACCTCAAGGGCCCCGCGGTGACGGTGCAGACGGCGTGCTCCACGTCGCTCGTCGCCATCCACCACGCGTGCCAGAGCCTGCTGAGCCACCAGTGCGACATGGCGCTGGCGGGCGGCGTCACCCTCACCGTGCCGCAGAAGACGGGCTACCTCTACACGGAGCGCGGAATCGGTTCTCCGGACGGGCACTGCCGCCCCTTCGACGCCAACGCCCAGGGCACCGTGGGCGGCAGCGGCGCGGGCGTGGTGGTACTCAAGCGCCTGGCTGACGCCATCGCCGATGGAGACGTCATCCACGCCGTCATCCGCGGCACCGCCATCAACAACGACGGCACCGACAAGGTGGGCTACACGGCCCCCAGCGTCAGCGGGCAGGCGGACGTCATCGGCATGGCGCAGGCGCTGGCCGGCGTGGAGCCGGAGTCCATCACCTACGTGGAGGCCCACGGCACGGGTACTCCCATGGGGGACCCGATTGAGGTGAAGGCCCTCACCCAGGCCTTCCGCGCGGGCGGCGCGGAGCGCAAGGGGTTCTGCGGCCTGGGCTCGGTGAAGGGCAACGTGGGCCACCTGGACACCGCGGCGGGCGTGGCGGGTCTCATCAAGACGACGCTCGCGCTGAAGCACCGGCAGCTCCCGCCGAGCATCGGCTTCGAGCGGCCCAACCCCGAAATCGACTTCGCGGACAGCCCCTTCTACGTCAACGCGAAGCTGCGTTCGTGGGAGGCGGCGGGAGCCCGGCGCGCGGGCGTCAGCTCGTTCGGCCTGGGCGGCACCAACGCCCACGCCATCCTGGAAGAAGCGCCGGAGCGTGCGCCTTCCGGGCCCTCGCGTGAGCACCAGTTGCTGGTGGTGTCGGCGCGCTCGGCCGCGGCGCTGGAGGCGGCGACGAGCCGGCTGGCGGAGCACCTGAAGGCGAACCCCGGGCTGAGTCTGGCGGACGTGGCCTACACGCTCCAGACGGGCCGCAAGGGCTTCGAGCACCGTCGCTACGTGGTGTGCCGTACGGTGGAGGAAGCGGCCCAGGCGCTGGGCACGTTGTCGCCGGACCGGGTCATCACCCGCGTGCAGGAGCCGGTGCGCCGGCCGCTGGTGTTCATGTTCCCCGGCCAGGGTTCGCAGCACCCGGGCATGGCCGCGGGCCTCTACCGCGCGGAGGCCACCTTCCGTGAGGAGGCGGACCGGTGCCTGGACTTGCTGAAGCGCCGGTTTGACCTGGACCTGAAGCCGCTGCTGTTCGGCTCGGACACCCAGGACGCCCAGGCCGCCTCGAAGCTGGAGCAGACGGCCCTCACCCAGCCCGCGCTCTTCGTCGTGGAGTACGCGCTGGCGAAGCTGCTGATGTCGTGGGGCCTGGAGCCCGCGTCGATGATTGGCCACAGCGTGGGCGAGTACGTCGCGGCCTGTCTGGCCGGTGTCTTCTCGCTGGAGGACGCGCTGGAGCTGGTGGCCACGCGCGGGCGCCTCATGCAGTCGTGCCCGCCGGGCGCCATGCTGTCCGTGCAGCTCCCCGAGGCGGAGCTGCGCCCGCTGCTGGAGCCGGGGCTGGAGATCGCCGCCACCAACGCGCCGGGCTCGTGCGTGGTGGCGGGCTCGCACGCCGGGATTGACGCGCTGGAGAAGCGGCTCGCCGCGAAGGACGTGCTGGCCCGCAGGCTGCGGACGTCGCATGCCTTCCACTCCGCGATGATGGACCCCATCGTCTCCGCCTTCCGCGACACGGTGGCGAAGGCCCGCCCGGCCGCGCCGAAGCTGCGCTTCATCTCCAACGTGACGGGCACGTGGATCACCGCCGAGCAGGCCACCTCGCCGGACTATTGGGCGGCGCACCTGCGCCAGCCGGTGCGGTTCGCGGACGGCGTCGAGGAGCTGCTGAAGGACTCCGAGGCGGTGCTGCTGGAGGTGGGCCCGGGCAAGGCGCTCCAGTCGCTGGCGCGCTGGCACCCGCGCAAGAAGCAGGGCCAGTTCATGCTCACCTCGCTGCCGCCCGTGGGCGAGGCCACCGCCGAGCCCGAGTACCTGCTGCGCACCCTGGGCCAGCTCTGGCTGCTGGGCGTGGAGGCTCCGCACCTCTTCGCGGGCGAGAAGCGGCGCCGCGAGGTGCTGCCCACCTACCCGTTCGACCGCCAGCGATACTGGGTAGACCTGCGCTCCGCGCCCGGCACGCAGGCCGCCCGCCGGGGCACGCTGGACAAGCGCCAGGACGTGGCGAACTGGTTCTGGCTGCCGGTGTGGAAGGAGTCCGCGCCCAAGGTGGCGCCCGCCGTGGCCGTGGACCCGAAGGCGGCGCCGTGGCTGCTCTTGCAGGACCGCGCGGGCCTGGGCGCGAAGCTGGCCGCTCGGCTGCGCCAGGCGGGCCGGCCGCTGGTGGAGGTGTCGCTGGCGCGTGAGTTCCGGCGCACCGGCGCGGACTCGTATGAGCTGAACCCCGGCCGCCGCGAGGACCAGGCCACGCTGCTGTCGGAGCTGGCGGCGGATGGCCGGCTGCCGGAGCACATCGTCCACCTGGGCGGCATCACCGCAGAGGGCTCGGGCGCGACGGCGGAGGACGTGCTGGAGCGCTCCTTCTTCAGCCTGCTGCACCTGGGACAGGCGCTCGGTGGCCACGCGGCGGACAAGCCGGTGCACCTGACGGTGGTGTCCAACGGCATGCAGGAGGTGACGGGCGGAGACCTCGTCTCGCCGGAGCAGGCGACGGCGCTGGGACCGTGCGCCGTGATTCCTCGCGAGCTACCGCACGTGCGCTGCCGCAGCGTGGACGTCACCCTGCCCCCCTCGGGCAGCTTCCAGGCCGGACGGCTGGTGGAGCTGCTGGCGGCGGAGCTGATGGCGGAGGCCGAGGAGCCCGTGGTGGCCCTGCGCGGCGGGCGCCGCTGGGTGCGCGACTTCGAGGAGGTGCGCCTGGACGAGGGCCCCACCTCCGCGGTGCCGCTGCGCGAGGGCGGCGTGTACCTCATCACCGGCGGCCTGGGCGGCATGGGCCTGTCCTTCGCCGAGGCGCTGGCGGAGAAGTGCCGCGCGAAGCTGGTGCTCACCGGCCGCGCCGCCGTGCCGCCGCGTGAGGAGTGGGCGAAGCACCTGGAGTCCGGGGACGAGGCCACGCGTCGCCGCATCCAGGCCGTGTTGCGCCTGGAGGAGAGGGGCGCGCAGGTGCTGGCGCTGAGCGCGGACGTGACGGACCTGGAGCGGATGCGTGCCGTGGTGGAGACGGCGCGTGCTCGCTTCGGTGCCATCCATGGTGTCATCCACGCGGCCGGCGTCGCGGGCGGAGGCATGCTCCAGCTCAAGACGCGCGAGGCGGCGGCGGCGGTGCTCGCGCCCAAGGTGACGGGCTCGCGTGTGCTGGCGGCGGTGCTGGAGGGTGAGCGGCCGGACTTCTTCGTGGCCTGCTCGTCGCTCTCCTCCGTGGTCGGCCGCTTCGGACAGGTGGACTACACGGCGGCCAACACGTTCCTGGACGCCTTCACGCGTGCGTACCAGGCGCGCACCGGCACGTACGCGGTCACCATCAACTGGGGCGCCTGGGACGAGGTGGGCATGGCGGCTCGGCCCGCCGCGCAGGCCGGCGAGGGCCGGGCCCTGTCGCACCCGTTCGTCCACCGCTGCCTGGTGGACACGCCGCAGCGCAAGGTCTTCGCCGGCACCTTCGGCGAGCCGCGCTCCAACTGGGTGACGGACGAGCACCGCATCCTCGGCAACCCCACGGTGCCGGGCGTGACGTACTTCGAGATGGTGCGCGCCGCGATGGCGGACGAGGCGCAGGGCCGCGTCATCGAGCTGCTGGACAACTACTTCCTCGCCCCGCTGCGCGTGCCGGAGAACGAGACGCGCGAGGTGCGCCTCATCCTGGAGAAGGATGGGGATGGCTGGCGCTGGGTGGTGCGCAGCCTGCCGCCCGGGGGGGTGGGCAAGGGCACGGACCACTCGGCGGGACGCGTGCGCTTCGGTGGGCCGAAGGTGCCGCGCTTCGAGGACCTGGAGGCGCTGCGCAAGCGGTGCGACAAGCCGCGTCCCCAGTCACTGGAGGCCGAGTACGAGCAGGAGCTGGGGCCGCGCTGGAAGAGCGTGCAGGCCATCCTCCCCGGCGAGCACGAGCTGCTCATGGTGCTGGAGCTGATGCCGGAGTTCTCCGGGGACTTCGAGGAGCTGCGCTTCCACCCGTCGCTCATCGACCGCACGTCCGGCATCGCCAAGAGCTTCCTCGCGGAGCACGGCTACTACCTGCCCTTCGGCTACAAGGTGCTGCGCCTGCACGGCGAGCTGCCCCGCCGCGTCTACAGCCACGCGCGCTTCCGGGCGAACGAGACGACGGATGGCGGTGAGACGCTCGCCTTCGACCTCACGATGATGGACGAGCAGGGCCGCGTGCTGGTGGAAGTGGAGCGGCTGACGCAGAAGCGCGTCAACGACCCCGCCGCCGAGCTGCGCGCCCTGGCCGCCGCGGCCCGCGAGTCCGCCCTCGCCAGGGTGCTGCCCACCGAGGAGCGGCAGGAGATCGCCCCGCGCGAGGGCGTGGTGGCGCTGGAGCGCATCCTCGCCTCCGGCATCGCGCCGCAGGTGGTGGTGTCCGTGCGCGACCTGCACGCCACCATCGCCCACACCGACGAGGTGGTACGTGAGCGCGTCCTCCAGGCCGTGAGCGAGACGCGCGCCTCCGGCGAGCAGCAGCCCCGGCCGGAGCTGAAGACGCCGTACGTGGCGCCGCGCAATGAAATCGAGCAGCGCATCGCGGAGGCCTGGCAGTCGGTGCTCGGCATCGACCGCGTGGGCGTGAATGACAACTTCTTCGAGCTGGGCGGCGACTCGGTGCAGGCCATCCAGATCATCGCTCGCGGAAGCCAGTCCGGCCTGCAGCTCAGCCCGCAGCAGTTCTTCCAGTACTCCACCATCGCGGAGCTGGCGGAGATGATTGCCGGCGTGCTGGCGAAGCAGGCCGAGCAGGGCCCCGTGGTCGGCCCCGCGCCGCTCACGCCGGAGCAGCGCCGCCTGCTGGAGACACCCGCCACTGCATCCGTCCGGGTGGCCCGGCTGCCGATGGCCGGTGGTGTGGAGGCCGCCGCGCTGTCGCAGTCCCTGGGCGCGCTGCTGGCGCACCATGACGCGCTCCGGCTGCGCTTCACGAAAGGAGTCTCCGGCTGGCAGCAGGTGGGAACGCCTCCGGGCACCGACGTGCCCTTCGCGGAGGTGGACCTGCGCGCGTTGCCGGCCACCGAGCATGAGGCCGCGCTCCGCGGTGAAGAGGAGAAGCTGCGCGGCAGGCTGGACGTTGGCGCGGGCGCGCTGCTGGCGGCCACGCTGGTCCGGCTGGAGGGCGGTGCGGGCAGCCAGTTGCTGGTGGCGGCGCACGGGCTGGCCGTGGATGGCGGCTCGTGGCGGCTGCTGATGGAAGACCTGCGCCCGTCCCAGGGCGGCGCGCGGGTGAAGACGACGTCCTTCAAGCGCTGGGCGGAGCGGCTCGCCGAGGAGTCCTCCTCCGAGTCGCTGCGCAGGGAGGAGCCGGTGTGGCTCGGTGCGCCCTGGGAGGGCGCGGTGAAGCTGCCGGTGGAGCGCGCGGGCGGTGCCTCGGGCGCGGCTCGCTCGGTGGAGGTCGCGCTGACGGAGGACGAGACGCGCGGGCTCACCGAGCGGCTCGCCGCGACGTGGCGCGCGGACGTGGCGGAGGGCGCTGTGGCGTCGCTCGCACGGTCGCTGGCGGCCTGGGCGGGCGGCGACCGGCTGCGTCTGGACGTGGTGGCCGACGGGCGCGAGGCGTTCGACGGCGTGGACTGCTCGCGCACGGTGGGCTGCTTCGACGTCACGTGGCCGCTGCTGGTGGAAGTCCCCAACGGGCAGGACGTGGCGGAGTCGCTCAAGGCGGTGAAGGAGCGCATGCGCCGCGTGCCGCGCCGGGGCATCGGCTTCGGGCTGCTGCGCGACGGCCCGCACGGTGAGCTATCCGAGCGGCTGAAGCGCCTGCCTCGCGCGGAATTGGTGTTCCGCCACCTGGGCACGGTGGAGTCCGTGCCGGGAGCCTACCGTGGCCTGGGCGGGTACTCGCTGGCGGTGGAGACGTTCCTGTCCGGCGGGCGGCTGCACGTGCGCTGCGCCTTCGACGACGGGGCGTACACGCAGGCCACGGCCTCGCGGCTGGCCGGAGACGTGCTCGCCGCGCTGCGGGCGCTGGGCAGCGAGCCACAGGACACGCGCGCCGCGCTGTCCTCCGTGGACTTCCCGCTGGCCGGGCTGGACGACTCGCAGCTGGGCGCGCTCGCGGCCCTCATCGACGAAGCGGACGGGAACTAGGGCCAGGGGCGGAAGCGACACATGAAGAACGTAGAGGACATCTACCGGCTGTCGCCGATGCAGCAGGGCATGCTGTTCCACACCCTGGGCGCCCCGGGAGCGGGCACCTACGTGGAGCAGGTCTACTGGACCTGGCGTGGCCCGCTGGACCTGCCCACGCTCCAGCGGGCGTGGCAGCGGCTGGTGGACCGCCACACGCCCCTGCGCACGGCGTTCTTCTGGGAGAACATGAAGGAGCCGCTCCAGGCGGTGCGCCGCAAGGTGGACGCGGCCCCTCGTCTCGAGGACTGGTCCGACGTTCCTCCCGAGGCGCGCGAGGCCCGCTTCGCGGAGCTGCTGGAGCGGGAGCAGCGCCAGGACTTCACGCTGTCCACGGCGCCGCTGGTGCGCTTCACCGTGGTGCGCCTGGGCCCTGCCCTGTCCCGGTGCATCGTCAGCTACCACCACCTGGTGATGGATGGCTGGTCCCTGCCGGTATGCCTGCGCGAGTTGTTCCTCACGTATGACGCGCTGACTCGCGGCGACGAGCCGGCGCTGGAGCCGGCCCGCGGCTACCGGGACTACATCGTCTGGCTGTCGAAGCAGGAGCGAGCCGACGCGGAGCGCTTCTGGCGCGAGCGGCTGCGGGGCTTCACCACGGCCACGCCGCTGGCGGCGGACCGGCCCGCCGAGCCCGGCGCGAAGGTGGAGGCGTACACCTCCGAGTCGCTGGGCCTGGGCACGGCCCTCACGGCGCGGCTGATGGCCTTCACCCGGCAGCACCAGGTGACACTGAGCACGCTGGTGCAGGGCGCATGGGCGCTGCTGCTCGGCCGCTACAGCGGGCAGGACGACGTGGCCTTCGGCACCGTGGTGTCCGGCCGCCCCCCTGCCCTTCCCGGCGTGGACACCATGCTGGGCACCTTCATCAACACCCAGGTCAGCCGCCTGTCCCTGCCCTCCGACGGCACCGTGCTGCCGTGGCTGAGGGCACTCCAGGCGGAGCAGCTCGCGGCCCGTGCCTTCGAGCACGTGTCGCTGGTGGACGTGCAGGGCTGGAGCGAGGTGCCTCGCGGGCAGCCGCTGTTCGAGAGCCTGCTCGTCTTCGAGAACCTGCCGCGCCGCGGCCTGTCCCCCGAAGCCACGGCCCGGCTGCCCGTGGACGGCTTCGCGCGGACGGACGCCCGCACGGGCTACCCGCTCATCTTCGTGGTGCTGCCGGATGCCACGGAGACGGAGCTGCGCTTCACCTATGACGTGGGCCGCTTCGATGCGGTCACCGTGCGGCGGATGCTGGGCCACATGGCCACGCTGTTGCAGTCCCTGGTGGACGCACCCGCGGGCAGGCTCGCGGACGTGTCCATGGTGTCGCCGGAAGAGTTCCGGCGGCTCGCGGAGTGGAACGACACGCGGGTGGAGTTCCCCTCCGGAGACAGCCTGCACTCGCTGTTCGAGGCCCAGGCGCGCCGCACCCCGGAGGCCGTGGCCCTGGAGTTCGAGGGCTCGCGGCTCACCTATGCCCAGCTCGATGCGCGCGCCAACCAGCTCGCCTGGCACCTGCGCTCCCTGGGCGTCGGGCCGGAGTCCCGGGTGGGTGTCTGCCTGGAGCGTTCGCTGGAATTGGTCATCGCCCTGCTGGGCACGCTCAAGGCCGGGGCCGCCTATGTGCCGCTCGACCCGGGCTACCCCCAGGAGCGGCTGGCCTTCATGCTGGCCGACTCCGCGCCTCGCGTGCTCCTCACGCAGGAGCACCTGCTTCCGCGGCTGCCCGCGTCCTCCGTTCCCAGGCTCTGCCTCGATTCGCAGTGGCCGCTCGTCTCCGGCCAGCCCACCGAGGCCGTGCACGCCCACGTCACGCCTCGGAGCCTCGCCTACGTCATCTACACCTCGGGCTCCACCGGCCGCCCCAAGGGCGCCATGAACGAGCACGGCGCGGTCTGCAACCGCCTGCACTGGATGCAGAAGGCGTATGGGCTCGGGCACGCGGATGCCGTCCTCCAGAAGACGCCGTTCAGCTTCGACGTCTCCGTCTGGGAGTTCATCTGGCCGCTGATGACGGGCGCGCGGCTGGTGATGGCCCGGCCGGGTGGCCACCAGGACCCCGCCTACCTCGGCGGCCTCATCTCCTCGGCGGGCATCACCACGCTGCACTTCGTGCCGTCCATGCTGCGCGCGTTCCTGGAGGAGCCCGGGCTGGGGGAGACGTGTGCCTCGGTGCGCCGGATTGTCTGCTCGGGCGAGGCGCTGCCGGCGGAGCTGGCGCGGCGGTGCCTGGAGCGGCTGCCCGAAGCGGGGCTGCACAACCTCTACGGCCCCACCGAAGCGGCCGTTGACGTCACCGCGTGGCAGTGCCGACCGGGCGACGCGCGCGCATCGGTGCCCATCGGCCGTCCCATCGCCAACACGCGCATCCACCTGCTGGACGCGGCGCTTCGCCCGGTGCCGGTGGGTGTGCCCGGAGAGCTCTTCATCGCCGGGGTGCAGGTGGGCCGCGGCTACCACGCGCGGCCGGAGCTGACGGCGGAGCGCTTCGTTCCGGACCCGTTCTCCCCGGAGCCGGGTGCTCGCATGTACCGCACCGGCGACCTGGCGCGGTGGCTGCCGGATGGGACGGTGGACTACCTGGGCCGGCTCGACTTCCAGGTGAAGGTGCGCGGGCTGCGCATCGAGCTGGGCGAAATCGAGGCGGCGCTGATGGCGCGGCTCTCGGTGAAGCAGGCGGTGGTGCTGGCGCGCGAGGACGTGCCCGGCCAGCAGCGGCTGGTGGCCTATGTCGTACCGGGTGACGGCGGCGCGGTGGACGCCGACGAACTGCGCCAGGCCCTGCTGCGCGCGCTGCCCGAGTACATGGTGCCCTCGGCCTTCGTCGCCCTCCAGACACTGCCTCTCTCCGCCAACGGCAAGCTGGACCGCAAGGCCCTGCCCGTTCCGGACGCGTACGGCACCGAGCCCTCGCACGAGTACGTCGCGCCTCGCGATGAGCGCGAGCAGGCCCTGGCCGACATCTGGGCCCAGGTGCTCGGCCGCCCGCGCGTGGGCATCCACGACAACTTCTTCGAGCTGGGTGGCGACTCCATCATCAGCCTCCAGGTCATCGCCCGCGCCCGGCAGGCCGGCATGCGCCTGACGCCGCACCACGTGTTCCAGCACCGCACCGTGGCCGAGCTGGCACGGGTCGCCCAGGCCGAGCAGCCCTCGCGCGGCGCGGAGGGCCCGCTGCAGGGCCCCGTGCCGCTGACGCCCATCCAGCGCTTCTTCCTGGAACGGCCGCTGCCCCGGCCCCACCACTTCAATCAAGCGGTGCTGCTGGAGATGCGCGAGCCGCTGGACGCGGCGCTGCTGGAGCGGGCGCTGCGCCACCTCGTCGACCACCATGATGCGCTGCGCATGCGCCTGTCTCTCGCGAGCGGGCACTGGGAGCAGCACAACGCGCCTCCGGGCGCGGTGCTGGTGCTGAAGCGAGTGGACCTTTCCTCGGTGCCGGAGGCCGGGCAGGCCGCGGCCCTGGAGTCCGAGGCGAACAAGGTCCAGGCCAGCCTGGACCTGTCCGAGGGCCTGCTGCTACGCGCGGCCTTCCTCGAGCGTGGCCCGGGGCGCACGGCGCGGTTGCTGCTGGTGGCGCACCACCTGGTCGTGGACGGCGTCTCGTGGCGCGTGCTGCTGGAGGACCTGGAGACGGCGTGCGAGCAGCTCCGTCGCGGCAACGCGGTGGCCCTGCCTCCGCGGAGCACTTCGTTCCAGACGTGGGCCCGGCGGCTGGAAGAGCTGGCGCGCACGGAGGCGCTGGAGGCGGAGCTGCCCGTGTGGCTCGCGCAGCTCCAGTCGTCCGCGGTGAAGCTCCCGGTCGATGGGCCGGGGGCGGGCTCCGGCGTGGTGACGGTGGAGCTGGACGCGGAGCAGACGCGGCTGCTGCTGCGCGAGGTGCCGTCGGCGTACCGTTCGCGGCCGGAGGAAGCACTGCTCGCGACGCTGGCGCAGGTGCTCGGCCGCTGGGCGGGCCCGGGCCCGCTGCGTGTGGCGCTGGAGGGCCACGGCCGCGAGGACTTGTTCGACGACGTGGATGTCTCCCGCACGGTGGGCTGGTTCACCAGCCTCTACCCCGTGTGCCTGCAGGTGCCACCGGGAGCAACGCCCGGTGAGGCGCTGCGCTCCGTTCGCGAGTCGCTGCGCGCCCTGCCCCGCCGTGGCGTGGGATACGGCCTGCTGCGCTACCTGGGCCGCGAGGAGGTGGCCTCGAAGCTGGCCGCCCTGCCGGAGCCCGAAGTCGCCTTCAACTACCTGGGCCAGCTCGACGCCCAGTCCTCCACCCTCTTCGCGCTGTCTACGGAGCCGTCAGGCACCTCGCGAGACACGGGCGGTGCACGGCGGTACGCCATCGAAGTCGACGCCATGGTGGTGGGCGGGAAACTGCGCGTCTCGTGGACTCACAGCGAGCACCTGCACTCGCGGACCACCATCGAGTCGCTCGCCCGGCAGCATCTGGAGACGCTGCGAGCGGTGGTGGCGGACCGGGGCTCCGCGGATGCGGCGCGGTACGTGCCCTCCGACTTTCCCTGGGTCCAACTGGATGCGGCGACGCTGGAGCGGCTCCTCCCGCCGGGCACGGCCGTGGAGGACATCTTCCCGCTGTCGCCATTGCAGCAGGGCCTGCTCTTCCACGCCCTGATGGCACCCGGCGAGGACCTGTACCTGGAGCAGCTCTCCTGGGCCATCCGCTCGCCGCTGGACGCACGCGCGCTGAAGCGGGCCTGGGAGCTGGTGGTGGCACACGACGCCATGCTCCGGGCGCGCTTCGCGTGGGACGGGCTGATTGAGCCGGTGCAGGTGGTCCTCTCCCACGTGGAGCTGCCCTGGACGGAGCTGGACTGGCGTGACGTGCCGGAGGCCGGACAGCCGGCGCGGCTGGAAGCGTTCCTGAAGGAGGACCGCGCGCGGAGCTTCGACCTGGACGACGCGCCGCTGCTGCGGGTGGCGCTCATCCGCCTGGGCCAGGACTCCTGGCACTGCGTCTGGAGCTTCCACCACCTGCTGCTCGACGGATGGAGCATGAGCCGGGTGCTCCAGCAGCTCTTCACCGCGTACGCGGCCCTGGCACGCGGGCAGGCGCCCCGGCTGGCGCCCCTGCCTCCCCATCGCGACTACGTTGCCTGGCTGCGGAAGCAGGACCTGGCCCGCTCCGAGTCCTGGTGGCGCCGGACACTGGAGGGCTTCACCACCCCCACGCCGCTGCCCGCTGTCCGCACCGCATCTCCGGGCACGGCGGCGGAAGGGCGTGAGCTGGAGCTTCGACTGTCAGCGGAGACCACCTCCGCCCTCCAGTCCTTCGCGCGGCGGCAGGAAGTGACGCTCAACACCCTGGCGCAGGCGGCCTGGGCGCTCGTGCTTTCCCGCCATGGTGGCGGGGAGGACGTGGTCTTCGGCGTCACCGTCTCCGGACGTCCGGCGGAGCTGCCGGGCGCGGAGGAGCGGGTCGGCCTGTTCATCAACTCGCTGCCCGCGCGGGTGCGGGTGGAGCCGGACGCCGAGCCAGGGCCCTGGCTGCGTCAGCTCCAGGCGCGGCAGGTGGAGCTGCGCCAGCATGAGCACTGCCCGCTGGCGCGGGTGCAGACGTGGAGCGGTGTGCCGCGCGGCACGCCTCTCTTCGAGAGCCTCCTCGTCTTCGAGAACTACCCGGTGGACGCGGCGCTGCGTGAGCGCTCCCTCGGCGTGACGGTGACGGACGTGCGCATGCGGGAGCGCACCCACTACCCGCTGCTGCTGGCGGTGACTCCCGGGCAGGAGCTGCGCCTCCAGCTCGCGTACGAGACTCCACGCCACGACGAGGCCACGGCGGCGAGGTTGCTGGACCAGGTGCGGCTCGCGCTGGAAGGACTGGCCGCGCGGGACACGCGGCGGCTGCGCGATGTCTCGCTCCTTTCCGCGGAGGAGCGGCGGCGCGTGCTGGTGGACTGGAACGCCACCGCCTCCGAGTACCCACGTGCATCCACCCTGCCCGAGGTCTTCGCACAGGTGGTGGCCCGATACGCCGACAAGGTCGCCGTCGAGTTCGGGGACTCGAAGCTCACCTACCGGCAGCTCGATGAGCGTGCCAATCAGCTCGCGCATCACTTGCGCGGCCTGGGTGTGTCCACCGACTCGCGCGTGGCCATCGCACTGGAGCGCTCGCTGGAGCTGATTGTTTCGCTG
>NZ_JAIQDG010000031.1 GCF_020037125.1 Myxococcus sp. RHSTA-1-4 | reverse complement strand
TGACGGCTCGCTTGCTCCTGACGGATGCCCATCAACCAGCCGGTTTATTCGCCCATCAGCAGACGTGCGCGTCAACAATTGAGGGCCGGTCGAAGTACGAGCCCTTCGGGCAGCGCCGCCGACCCGATGACCTGACGGTGCCACAGCCTGTGGCCTCAGGTGCCGTGCGACATGGTTACACTGGACACGAGCATGACGACGAGCTGCGGCTCATCAACATGCGCGGGCGGATGTATGACCCACAGTTGGGTCGCTTCCTCAGTCCGGACCCATTCGTTCAGGCGCCGCTGTTCGGCCAGTCGTTCAACCGCTACAGTTATGTCTTCAACAACCCGCTGCGATACACGGACCCCTCGGGCTTCGTCGCCATGGACCGGGTGACGTACTACGACAGTTGGTACGGGGGCTATGTGTCGCGGGATTTCGCTGGCGGCACACCCGCGAGCCTTCGCTCGCCTGACATCAGTCTTGGTGGGGGGCTCTTTGAGTTTTTGTCTGAAATGTATGATGTTTCATTTGTTATTGTCCGTGAGCCTGCGCGGGAGGCCATTGTATCGGGGGGCGGGGGGGAGGGAGCAGTGCGAGAGGAATTCTGCTCTCCTTGATTCTTGCCGCCGCGAATGAGACCACGGTCGTTGGCAAGAGATGGCCTTGGGGGGCGAGTGCATATCTGATTAGGTGCCAGTTGGCGCTGATGCAGTACCGGGCGACGGAAATGTTTGCGGGCCTCGGGTTTGGAGCAACCTACGGTGCGTTGCCCTTCGCGGCTCTCCTGCCGCTCCCAGACAACATGTCTGATGATGCGCGCCTGGGGTTTGGTGTGGGCCTGGCTGGCGGGAGTCTGTTCGAATTCTTGCAAGCAGTGGGACACGTCAGTAATGGCATGAACGCCATGCAAGCGGGAGTTGGGGGAACTGTCGTCACCAGGGGAGGAGCAGGTGTCCTGGGAGTTTCCTTGGGGGTTGCTGGATTGGCCGAGGCAGTGCTCGGCGGTGTCATGGCGGTGGAAGCTGTAGAAAAGGGGGCGAAGGCTCTTGACATCCTGATGATGTCTGGAAACAGTGGAGGTTCTTCGGGGACCTCAGCAACGAAGGGTGCTGGTGCCGACAACGATGAGTTCCGTGTCACTCCGGATGGTGTAGCGCTGCCGAAGGGGCCGAAGCACAAGATCCCTGGCGGATACATAGAGAACCCGCATCGGTCAGGAAGCTACGGCGAGATTGTGAATGGTAAGTTTAAGGAGCGGCTGCGGATCGACCCACCCACTCCACCAGGTCAGAAGGGGCCGAACACGAGTCACTACCACCTTGATGGCAAGGGTACGCATTACAGCCCGGCGCCAGGCGACAAGGACCCCGGGTTTAAGCCATGACAGAGACGATCGACGAGGCATTCGGGGCATTGGAGTGGCACGACGCCTTGCTGTTGAGCTTGAACATCGATCGGCGGACCCCTGGTGAGCGCGATGAAGTCGTTCTGCTTGTTGAGTGGCCTGATGGTCGGAAGCAGAAGGTACGGTTCATGGACTGCTACGCCCTCGATTCTCAGATGAACTTCGGGGTGGTTGCTCCAGAGTCGATCCGAACTGCGCGCTGCCTTGCCGACACGCCGAAGTTGGCTGACATGAGGCACCGCTGGAGGGCTCTCGGGATTGAACTTGAGGATCTCCGGTGCTTCGAGTTCACCACCAACTCGACGGCCAGCGAGGTCCGCGTCTACGCGAGGCGGTTTGAGGTATCGTAACCGTTCACCGGGACTCGAGCTGGATGCGGGGAGCAGGCAGGGGAGGAAGCAGCATAAGAGGGAGGGTGGGCAATGCTTCATTGGCCGGGGCGGGCAAGGAGGCCGGACGTGCTTTCGGTCAGAGCGTACCGGCAAGATGAGGCAGCTTCCGTCCTTCGGGCCCTGGCCCCAAAGACAACCGGCGCGGCCGCCACAGAGGCAGCCGCGCCGGCTTTGGGTGAATCAGTGCAACCCGGTAACTACTGGCCGGAGCTCACCGTCCAGGTGACGCCGGAGTAGGCCGTGTAGCCGCGAATCAGGACGTAGTACGTGCCCTGCTTCGCCCCGGTGATGGTGCAGCTCTCGTTGCTGTCGGCGCCCGCGGAGCGGCAGTCGTAGCTGGCGGTGGTGGGCGCGCTGCCGAACTTCACGTACAGGTCCGCGTCACCCGTGCCGCCGGCGAGCTGGAACTTCATTGCCGTCGCGCCGGCAGGCGTGACGTAGCTGTAGTTCGTGTTGCTGCCGCGCGCGCCGGAGAGGTTGTTCACCGTGGAGATGACAGTCCAGGTCGGCGGAGCCGCGACGCCCACCGCGGTCCACGCCTCATTCACCGAGGTGACGGCGGCCGAGCCGTACAGGTCCGCGGCGGCCTTCGCGGTGGCGCCGCGCGCGTCCGCGAAGGTGCTGCCCGGCGTCAGGTACACCGTGTTGGCCCGGTAGAAGATGGCCGCGCCCTTCATGATGGAGGTGTAGGTGTTCGCGTCGAGCGCCGGCACCACGTTGGTCGTCTTGCCGCGCGGGTGCGTGCCACCGGACACCATCAGGTGGAAGGCCAGGTTGGCGATACCCGAGTTCCAGTGCACGCCACCGTTGTCCGACGTGCCCGTGTAGCGCGTCGGGTAGTAGTCGTAGTCACCCGCGATGGCCGGGTCGTTCATGTAGCGGAGCGCATCGCCCGGAGTGGCCGGCGTCCAGCACTCCTCGCCAATCTTCCAGGTGTTGCCGGAGACCGCGCCATCCCGGTACGCCTCGATGGAGGCGCCGAAGACGTCGGACATCGCCTCGTTGAGGGCGCCGGACTCACCCGAGTAGATGAGCTCCGAGGACGTGTCGGTGACGGCGTGGGTCAGCTCGTGGCCCACCACGTCCAGCACCGTCAGCGGGCCGGACTGCGAGCCGTCGCCGTCGCCGTAGACCATCTGCGTCCCGTTCCAGAACGCATTCACGTAGTTCTTGCTGTAGTGGACGGTCGAGATGAGGTTGGTGCCCGCCCCGTCGTAGCTGTCACGGCCGTACTGGCTGAAGTAGAAGTCGTACGTGAAGCCCGCGTTGTCGTGCGCCTGGTTCAGCACCGCGTCGCTCGACGGGCCCTGGCCCTCCGACAGCACCAGCGTGCCGGGCAGGTTCGTCCGGGTGTTGGCGGTGTAGGTCTTCCGGTTGCGCTGCGTCTTGATGTTGTCGAACTGGAGCACCGCCTCGCCCGTGTGCGCGTCGATGAACGTGTTCGGCATCGCGGGCTCGCCCTCGGCGGTGACGGCCTCGAGCTGTACCCGCCAGGTCAGCCGGGCGCCCTTGCCGATGCTGTCCGGGAGGATTTGCAGCTCCACCTTCGGCGCGCCCGTCAGCATGCTCCCGGCGGCCATCCGGGCGACGGCGGCCTGGAGGGCCTGCTCCGACCGGATTCCCGGACGGGTGTCGACCTTCAGGTCACGGGCGAGGCGGTCGGTGATGGACGCGATGGTGCCATCCTCGTTCCGGTGGATGATGGCCTGGGCGCCGAAGACGGGAATGCCACCCACCTTCTGCGACATGCGCTCATGCGACCGGCCCCCCGGCTCGGCCAGCATGTGCTTCGACGACAGGTCACCTGCACCTACAAGGAAGTCGGGACGCTGCGCCTGGAGCTGACGCAACCCCTGGATTTCACTGCTCTGCACGTCCTGCGGGGTCTGCGGGTCGGTGTCCGTGGACTCGACACCGCAGGCGCTTCCGAGGAGCAAGGGGAGGATGGAAACAAAACGGCTGATGCGCATGGGGGGCTTCCTCCTGATCGGCCGAGTGGCCGACTGCTAGATTTCGCACCAAACGAAAATTTCAGTCAAGGCGCATAAGTTCAACTGTGTTGCAAGTGTAGAAAGCCCAGTCATTCTGGGCGGTTTGCGGGTCAGTCGTTTGATTTGCTCGGTTTGCTCGTTTTAAGGGGGGGGGCACACAGGGCTTCGCGCGCCCGTCCGCACGGCGCCGACGTACCGGGTCGGGGACTCCGGGTGCGCGGCCCGGGCTCCCGGAGTGGGTTGACGCTGGCGCGCGGCGAGAGGAGCCTGCCTGCGATGCTCAAGCTCCAGTGGCTCCAGGTGCACCAGTTCCGCTCCGTGCGGCCCGGGACGCGGCTGTCGTTCAGCCCGTCCTTCAACGTGCTGCTCGGGGAGAACGGCACCGGGAAGACGACGCTGCTGGACCTCGTCGCCGCCGTGGCCAGCTCCGACTTCACCGCGCTGACGCGGGAAGCCTTCGACCTGGAATACGAGCTGGCCGCGGACACCGGCCGCATCACCGTGCGCGTGCGCAACGTGCCCACGGGCTCCGAGTCCTCCGGGCTGGCGATGGACATCGCCGTGGCTCCTCGGGACATGGCGTGGCCGCTGTCCATCCGCCGCGAGGGACAGCAGGTCACCATCTCCCGCCAGGACGACGCCTCGGACGTGGTGCACGAGCGCATCGCCCCCGAGGTGGGCGGGCGGCTGTGGCTCGTGCTCATGTCCGGCGGCATCGCCTGGGTGGAGAAGACGGGCGAGGGCACCGCCGCCGTCGAGCCCCTCCTCGCCATGGCCCGCGAAGTCTCGGCCCAGGCCGGGCTGGGCCGCTTCGACGAGGGGCTCGGCTACTTCGAGCAGCTCTGCCAGGTGGAGTTGCGCCTCTCACGCCGCGCCGAGGGCGTGCTCGCCACCGGCATCGGCGTGGCCTCGGAGGACCTCCTCGACGGGCTGCGCAAGGTGGCCGCCGCGCAGTGGGGCTCCCCCCAGTACGTGCTCCCCGCGGAGAGCGTCCCCTTCCTCCGGGACGCCGCCCAGCTCCTCGGCTTCTCCTCCGCCGAGGCGCTCCTCTTCCCGCTCGAGACGCAGCCCCAGGGCAAGTACGAGACGCTGTCGCTCGGCGGGCTGGAGCTGGCCTTCATCGGCCCCGGCGGGCAGCGCATCTCCGCCCGGCACCTGGGCTACGGCCAGAAGCGCCTCGTGGCCTTCCTGCACTACCTCGCCCATGCGCGCGCCGTGGTCATCGCGGACGAGCTGGCCCACGCGCTCCACCCCCGCCAGCTCCGGGCCTGCATCGAGCAGCTCGGGCCCCGGCAGTCCTTCCTCACCAGCCAGAGCCCGCTCCTCCTGGACAGCCTCGCCTTCGACTCGGCCGAGCAGGTGCGGTCCACCTTCGTCCTCTGCCGCCGCGAGGGTGACTCCGGCCTCCTCGTCTGGGAGGACCTGTCACCCCAGGCCGCGGAGGCCTTCTTCACCGCGTACCGCGCCGCCCCCCAGCGTGTGGGTGAGCTGCTCCAGGCCCAGGGGCACTGGTAGGCGCTGGCGGGCCGGGGACGTCACCCGGTCGACGGACCGCGCCACTCCGGGGTGGCACATCGCGTCACCGCGTGGCCTATCCTTCGGTGTGGGGAGGGAACCGCCGATGCCGATGCTGTCCGTGAATGGAACCGAGCTGTACTACGAGGACACGGGGGGCTCCAGGCAGCCCATCGTGTTCAGCCATGGGTTGCTGTGGAGCACGCGCCTGTATGACCCGCAGGTGGACGCGCTGCGTGGACGCTACCGCTGCATCGCGTATGACCACCGGGGCCAGGGCCGCAGCGCGGTGCCGCCGGAGAGCGTCATCGACATGGAGACGCTGTACCTGGACGCGGTGGCGCTCATCGAGAAGCTGGGCGCGGGGCCGTGTCACTTCGTGGGCCTGTCCATGGGCGGCTTCATCGGCATGCGGCTGGCGGTGCGGCGGCCGGACCTGCTGCGCTCGCTGGTGCTGATGGAGACGTCCGGCGACCCCGAGCCCCTGGCCAACGTGCCGCGCTACACGCTGCTCAACCTCATCGCCCGGCTGGCGGGGGTGCGCCCGGTGGCGGACCCGGTGATGCGCATCATGTTCGGCCGCGGCTTCATGACCGACCCGAACCGCGCTGAGGAGCGCGCCCTGTGGCGCACGCGCCTGATGGAGAACCGCCGGGACATCTGGCGCGCCGTCAACGGCGTCATCAAGCGCCAGGGCATCTCCCACGAGCTGCCCAACATCCGCGTGCCCACGCTCATCATCGTGGGCGAGGAGGACGTGGCCACCGTGCCGGTCAAGGCCGAGCGGCTGCACCAGCTCATCCCCGGCTCGCGCCTGGTGCGGCTGCCGCGCGGCGGGCACTCCGTCACCGTGGAGGAGCCGTCCCTCGTCAACGCCGCCCTGGGCACCTTCCTGGACGCCCAGGCCCGGCAGGCCACGTCCCAGACGGGGTGAGCCGGGCTCCATCGTGCTCACGACGCGCGGGGGCGCACCGAGGAGGGCTCGCCCGCGCGGAACGTGGGGCACCTGACAGCCGGCGGCCGGACGTACTTCGCCGCGTGCGCCCTCGTCATCCGGCCGTTATGCCGCTCCGAGGAACCCCGGGAGGAGGACGCTCATGCCTGTCGCGAAGTGGAACGGAGTGGTGATTGCCGAGAGCGCGCGCTGCGAGAAGGTGGAGGGCAACTGGTACTTCCCGCCCGACTCCGTCCGCCGCGAGTACTTCCGCCCCAGCAACACGCACACCGTCTGCCCCTGGAAGGGGACGGCGAGCTACTACGACGTCGTCGTCAACGGGCAGGTGAACAAGGACGCGGCCTGGTACTACCCGGAGCCGAAGTCCGCCGCCTCCAACATCGCGGGCCATGTCGCCTTCTGGCACGGGGTGCAGGTGGAGGGCTGAGTCCCTACGCCTTCGCCCCGAGCACCCGCTTCGCCGCGCGGGACACCGTCTTGTCCGCGGCCACGGCGGGAATCGCCATCAGCGCCGTGGCCACCTGCTTCCCGGCGCCGTGGGCGTTCTCCGCCGCGAGCTTGAGGTAGATGCCGCAGCGGTCGATGAACTCCGGGTGCTCGCGCGACGCCTCCACCCGCGCCAGCAGCACCTCCGTCAGCGCGTCCGCGGGGAACTTCTCGAACAGGTTGCGCAGCGCCTGGCGCTCCACCGCTTCCGGCCGGACCTCCGCCAGCCGCACCGCCGGGTGCAGCATGGCCAGTCCGAAGGTGCGCAGCGACTCGGAGACGACGCCCGGTTTCCAGCCGTCCACGAAGGCCGCCAGCAGCGTCTCCGCCCCGCGCACGTCGCCCAGCACCCCCAGCGCGTACGTCGCCGTCTTCGCCTCCTCGTCGTCCCCGCCTCGCGCCTCCACGCTCCCGACGAAGCGCTCCAGCACCTCCGAGTCCCCCAGCCAGGCCAGTGCCATGGCCGCGCGGTTGCGCACCTCGCGCGACGGGTCCCCGTACAGCACCTGCCGCAGCACCGGCCACGCCACCGTCAGGCCCAGGCCCTCCAGTTGGTCCACCGCGTCCCGGCGTGCCTCCTTCGTCGGCTCCGTCAGCGCCCGCTGCGCGTGCGGGTGGATGCGCTCCCGGCGCGTCTTCAGCAGCGCCACCGCCGCCTCTGGACCCGACTCCCGCGCCCGCACGTCCTCCAGCACCTCGCGCGCGTACAGGCGCAGGCCCGCGTCGTGCCCCTTGCGCGTCAGCGCGTCCAGCAACTGCCGCGCCTCCGCGCCGCCCAGCATTCCCAGCACCCGAATCGCGGTGCGGCGCACCATGCGGCTGTGGTGCTCGGCCAGCGCCTGCTTCGCCACCGCCAGGGCCTTCTCCCTCGAGCCCTCCGCCACCGCGCGCGCCACGAAGGTGCTCGCCGCGCCGTCGCTCCAGGCCGGGTACAGCTCTCCCAGCAGCGCGTCCGGATTCATGCCCGCGTAGTAGTGCGCCGCGTGCGCCGCCGCCTCGTACCGCGTCAGCTCGCCGCGCGCCCGCTTCAGCAGTGCCTCGCCCGGGGCCAGCGGCACCTCGGGCTTGCGGACGTGGATGCTCGGGTGTGTGGGCACCGGCTGCAGGGCGTCACCGTCCACCTGCACCGCGCCCGCCAGCCGCACCAGCGCGATGCCCAGCACCTGGTACACCTTGATGAAGTCGTCCAGCTTCTCCGCCGCGTCGGCCCGCCCCGCCAGCGACTCCAGCAGCGCCGCGGGCTTCTCCAGTCCCAGCTCCTTCAGTCGTGCCACCAGCGGCTCCATCGCCCGCGTGGACACGGCGGGCAGGCCGTTGGCGAACTTCTCCGCCAGCTCGTCCCGTACCTCGGCCAGGGCAATGGCCGCGCGTGACGCTCCCGCCGCACGCGCCGCGTCCGCCCACCCGCTCCGGGGCACCGCCACCGGCGCCACCGGCCGCGAGCCTCCCCGCCGGCGCGGCGCGAGGGCCTCGCCCTCCAACTTCCCCAGGCCACGCAGCTCCAGCCCCTCCGGCGTCTCCACCACCACCGCCAGGGGGAACAGCGTGGGCAGCGCCGCCTCCAGCCCCACGTCGCCCAGTACGACCTTCAGCTTCGCGCCCTCCAGCGCCGCCGCCAGCGGCTCCTCCAGCGCCGCGTCCGCCGGCAGGAACAGCCCGCGGTCCCCGGAGTCCACGAGCTGCGAGCGCTGCCCGCTCGCCAGCAGCGTCTCCACCCGCAGCGTCACCGGCAGCAGGTCCGGCGCGAAGACGTCCTTGCGGTGCTCCTGGAAGGCCGCCAGCGCGGCGCCCACGTCCGGCAGCGCCACCTCCACCAACCTCCGCAGCGCCGCCCCGTCCAGCGGCAGCTTGCGGGCCTCCGCGTCCAAATCCAGCCGGTGTGGAGCGAAGCCCGGGTACTGGCCGCCCTTCGCGCCCTCCAGCACCATGCCCGCGTGGCTCTTCTTGGGCTCCACGCTTTTGAGGAACGCGGGAAGAATCTGCTTCTCCGCGTAGTGCTTCCCGGACGCCAGGTCCACGAAGCGGCTCTCCCGGACGATGTAGTTGTCCGGCGTGGCGCGCGTGGTGAAGGCGTACTCCACCAGCGTCAGCCCCTCCACCGGCGCCCGGTCCTTCTTCGTCCACGTCTTGCCAATCAGCTCCTCGACGTAGCGGTCCTCCAGCGCCTCGCCGCCCAGGTGCTTCTCCACCTTGCGCACGGTGAGCAGCATGTCCGCCACCAGGTCCGTGTACACCGGCGCATCGAAGGTGCCCGTGCGCGCCACCGCGAGGTCCAGCAGCCCCGCCACCTCCACCGTGCGCGCCGCCAGCCGGCGCAGGCCGTTGGCCCGCAGCGCCTCGCCGAGCTGCCGCACCTGCTCCGGCCGGTCCGCGCCCAGCGACACCACGCCCGACAGGCCCAGCTCGCGCACCAGCGTGGACACCTGCGCCACGCCGGTCTTCATCATGCTGGCGGTCTCCGCCTTGCCCTTCTTGACGCTCTTCTTCCTGGCTCCATCCGCGCCACCCGAGGGCGCCACGTCCGTGGTGACGAAGGCCTCCGGTGCCCGGGCCCAGGCCACCAGCAGCGCCGCCGCGTGCTTGCAGAAGGGACGCGAGCGCGCCGCCATGCACGAGCACCGGCCCTTCACCTCGCGCCCGTCGCCGAACACCAGCGACACCTTGTACGGCGAGGCCCCCGAGCCCGACGCGTCCGCGAAGAGCCGGTTCTCGTACCGCGACAGGTTGGTGAGCTGCTTGCCGTCGAAAATCTGCGCGCCCTTCGCCAGCTCCGAGCGGTCGCTGATGATTTCCGTCAGCGCCCCGAGTCCCCCCGACAGCTTCCGCACCTCAGCCATGGCGCGTCTCCTTGTCCGACGCCAGCAGGGGCGCCAGGTCCTGGTTGCGCATCACCCGCTCCACCACGTCCACCAGCTTGCGCGGCGTGCACCCGAAGCACGGAATCCCCAGTGCGGTGAGATGCTCCGCCATGGCGTGGTCGTACGTGGGCTTCCCTCCATCCGACAGCGCCAGCAGGCACAGCACCTTCGCCTTCGAGTCCACGAGCTGCCGCAGCCGCGCCACCAGCTCCTCGGCGTTGCCGCCCTCGTACAGGTCGGTAATCAGGATGAAGAGCGTCTTCTCCGGCCGCTGGACGTGGTGGGCCTGCGCGTACGCCACCGCGCGGTTGATGTCCGTGCCGCCCCCGAGCTGCGCGGTGAAGAGCACCTCCACCGGGTCCGCCAGCATGGGCGTCATGTCCACGACTTCCGTGTCGAACAGGACGAGGCTCGTACGCAGCACGTCCAGCGACGCGAAGATGGCCGCCATGACGGAGCTGTACACCACGCTCTCCGCCATGGAGCCGGACTGGTCCACCACCAGCGTCACGTCCCACTCGTGGTGCCGCCGCTGGTTGGGCCAGAAGTAGAAGCGCTCCGGAATCAGCCGCTTGCGCTCCGCGTCCCAGCCCTTCAGGTTCTGCCGAATCGTGCGCTTCCAGTCGATGTTGCGTGCAATCGGCAGCGGGCTCGTCCTGTCCCGCTTCAGCGCGCCGAACACCGCCGTGCGGATGGATGACTCCAGCTTCTTGCGGAGGTCGTCCACCACCTCGCGGACAATCTGCCGGGCGATGTCCTTCGCCTGGTCCGGGATGAGCCCGCGCGCGCTGACCAGCGTCGTCACCAGCTCCACGTTCTTGTCCAGGAAGGGCAGCGTCTCCGGCTCGAAGAGGAGCTGCGTCAGCCCCTTCTTCTCAATCGCGTCCTTCTGGACGAGCGCAATCACGTCGTCGCGGAAGAAGCCTCGCAGCGCGCCCAGCCACTTGGGGATGTATGGCCGGGAGCCCGCCGAGCCCGCGCTCTTCTCGCCGTAGACGAAGGAGAGCGCGTCATCCAGTTCCTCCAGGTCGCCCTCGTCCACGCCCACCGCGCCGGCGCCACCGCCCAGCGAGCGCAGCGAGGGACACGCGCCCGTCTTCTCCGCCGCGGGGCCCAGCGCCAGCCGCCAGCGCAGGAGCGCATCCCGGTCCTTCTCCGATAGCTCCTTGGGGTCCACGCTCATAGCAGGTCGTCCAGGTCATCGAGCGCCTTGCCCAGCTCCGCGCTCATGTCCTTGAGCTTCTCCTTGTCCTTCTCTTCCAGCACGCCCTTCACCGCCCGCGCCTGCGTCCCGAGCTGGCGCACCGCCACCACGTTCTCCATCAGGTAGCGGCGCTCCGTGGAACCCAGCGCGGCCAGTGCCCTCCTCAATACCGGGAGGGTCTGACGGAAGCGCTCGGCGTCCACGCTGGAGAGGAAGTCGTCCAGCGCCTTCACCACCTCGCGGCTCTTCACCAGCACCAGCGCGTTCACCTGCAGGAAGCCTTCCAGGTACGCCGCGCCCGCCTCCGGCTCCACCGCCAGCGACAGCCGGCGCCCCACCTCCAGCGCCACGTCCGACTCGGGCAGCTCTTGCGCGAGGTACAGCAGTCCCGTGGCCAGTCCCGACGTGGCCGGGTGCACCGCGTGGCTCTCCATCAGCGCGCGCGCCTCGGCCAGCCATCCAGCCTTGTCCGCCCGGGGCTGTGCCAGCGCCACCTCGTGCAGCGTGCGCAGCGCCTCCAGCACCGCGCCCACCGCGTCCGGTGCGCAGGAGCTGGCGTCGCGGACCCGCAGCAGCGCGCGGTTGAAGGTCTTCTCACACAGCACGGCCACCGCTTCGTCGCCCACGTCCGCGTGCGCCCGCGACGTGCCGTACGCCACCAGCCCGGACAGGGCCCGCGCGGCCGACGCCAGCGAGGGCAGGTCCGAGTCCGTGGCCGCGTGCGCGTCACAGACTCGCAGCGCGGAGGCCACCGTCTGCGGGCATCCGGTAATCACCGACTCCAGCAGCACCTCCGCCGCGCCGGCCGTGGCCTTCGCCTCGGACAGGCGCTCCTGGAGGACGCGTGTCGTCACCGCCTCCAGCGTGTCTCCGAGGACAATCTTCTCCACCAGCGCCACGTCCGTGGAAGGCGTCCACTGCGCCTGCCAGGACTCGCGCACCCGGGTGAGCGCGGCGTAACCCCCGGACTCCACCGGCGGCGCTCCTCGCTGCTGCCCAGCGCCTTGCAGCGACGCGTACGGAATGCCCGCCACGCGCAGCCGGTGCAGGAAGACGGAGGAGCCCACCTCCACGTCGTTGTTCAGCCGCAGGGAGAACGTCTCCGGGCTGTCCGTGCGCGGCAGTCGGCGCGCGTCCACCTCGCGCCAGAACTCGGCCTGTAGGGAGTTCTGCCCGATGCGGCTGGCCACCCGGCCCACCTGGTGGCCGACGACGCTCTTCCACAGGAAGCCGTCCACATGCGTGGCGTCCCCGCGGCACAGCGTGGCCACCGTGGCCTCGCGCAGTTCGTCCAGGCCGGGCGCGCTCTTCTCGCGCAGGTCCGCCAGCGTCAGCGCCAGCCGGTACGCCTCCAGCACGTCCGACAGCGACGCGGTGAAGCCTCGCATGCGCAGGTGCCCCGCGAAGTCGATGAGCACCTCCAGCGTCGCGCGCCGGAAGTCGCACTTCGCCTCGTGCGCCTTCTGGTAGAAGTGCGGCGCCCGGTTGCCAGCGCCATACCCGAGCTGCTCCGCCAGCCGGGGGAAGCTGTACGGAATCACCGTCACCGCGCAGGGCACGCCCTTCGGCAGCTTCGCCTCCATCGCCGCGTCCACGTCCTTCGCGATGAAGGCCGCCACATGCGCAGCGCCCGCGACCACCGCCACCTTCTCCGGCGGCACGCCCGACGCCACCACCTCCAGCACCTTGCGCGCCATGAAGGCGTCACGCCAGCGGTGGTACTCGCGCCGGGGCCCCGCGTTCAGCACGTCCGCCCACGCCAGCAGCACCGGGCGGAAGCCCTCCGGCGTCCAGTCCGGTGCCTCGAAGAGGGCCTCCCACAATTCCTCGAAGGAGCGGTAGCCCCGCTCGCGCGCGAAGCGCTCCGAGATGGGCTCCTCCCAGACTTCCGGGGCGGAGGTGGCGGCGGACTCCGTTTCCTCCTCCTCGACTCCGGGCTCGGCGCCCTCCTCCTCGCGGTCCACCTCGAGGCTGACGCCGACGGGGATGTCGATGAACTCCGCGCGGGCCTTGTTCGCCTTCGCCCAGCGCAGCGCCGCGTACTCCGGCGAGTACTCCGCGAAGGGCCACAGCGCCGAGCGCGGCGTGCCGTCCGTCCGGTAGCCGAGGATGGCCACGGGTGGCTTCGTGGCCTCGTCACACAGCACGTCCACCATTCCGGACGCGTCACACGGGCCTTCGATGAGGACGACTTCCGGCCGGACACGTGTCAACCATTGGCCCAGCACCGACGTGGTGCGCGGCGAGTGGTGGCGCACCGGGAACAGGTGCACCCGGGAGAGCAGGGCGAGGTCCATCAGCCCCTCAGCAGCTTCTTGCTCGCGGTGTACAGCTCCTTCCACGGGCCCGTGCGGCCCTTGGCCACCGTCTCCATGTACTCGCGCAGGGCCTTCACGTCGTCCTCCTGCTCTTTCACCACCGCGCCCACCAGCGACGCGGCCAGCTCGTGCGGCGTCACCTTCCCGCCGCCGAACTGCTCCGCGAGGATGGAGCTGTTGAACAGGACGCTGATGGCCTCCGCCGTGGACAGCACCGCGCCCGGCGTGCGCACCTTCGTCTTGCCGTCCTTCGTCACGCCCTTGCGCAGCTCCTGGAAGAGCGTCAGCAACAGCCGCGACAGGTCCTCCGGCGGCGGCACGCCGACCTGATAGTCATTGCGCAGCTCCGCCTCGCGCCTGGTGACGATTTGAATCTCCTGCTCCAGGTCCTCCACCACCGGTACGGTGACGAAGTTGAAGCGGCGCTTGAGCGCGGCGCTCATCTCGTTGACGCCACGGTCGCGCGTGTTGGCGGTGGCGATGAGGTTGAAGCCCCGCTGCGCGCTGACCACCTCGCCTAGCTCAGGGATGGAGACCTGCTTCTCCGAGAGGATGGAGATGAGTGAGTCCTGAATCTCGGGCGACGTGCGCGTCACCTCCTCGAAGCGGGCGAACTTGCCCTGCTTCATGGCTCGCAGCACGGGAGAGGGGACCAGGGCCGCCGCGGATGGCCCCTGGGCGAGCAGCAGCGCGTAGTTCCACGAGTACTTGAGGTGGTCCTCGCTGGTGCCCGCGGTGCCCTGGACGATGAGGGCCGAGGTGCCGCTGATGGCGGCGGAGAGGTGCTCGGAGAGCCAGCTCTTCGCGGTGCCGGGCTCACCGACCAGCATCAGCGCGCGGTCCGAGGCCAGCGTGGCGATGCACACCTGGATGAGGCTCTTGTCTCCGATGTACTTGGGCGTAATCGGCACGCCCCCCACGGGCTTGGGGCTGCCCAGGATGTAGGTCTCCACCGCGCGTGGCGAGAGCGCCCAACCTGGTGGGCGGGGCTTGTCGTCGTGGGCGGCGAGGGCTTCGAGCTCGGTCTTGTACTTCGCTTCGGCGGGCAGGCGGATGTCCGGCATGCGGAGCAAGCTATCCGGCAGGTCTGACACCCGGCAAACAGGCTGGCGGCTCCGCGAGTGCTCCCTGAACCGACCTGGGAGGTGACTTCGCCGGGGCTTCCGTGCGGCCACCGCCAGGGGGCGAAACGGGGCCAATGGGGGGCGTCAGCGGCTCCCTTGCTTCAGGTCCGGAATCTCCTCTCCGGGGAACAGGGCTCGGGGTCCGGCGAGAGCGCGCACCGGCTGCTGTTCGAGCCAGGTCAGCTCCGCCTCCCGCGCACAGACGTGGAGATCCTCTCCACCCTGGTGGAAGTAGATGTAGTGGACGAAGTGGCCCTCCGGCGTTGGGGGATGGGAAGCCGCTGCCTCAGGACGTGCGTGGCCGGGGCCCGAGTCAATCCAGGGAAACCGCTCACCCGAGGGCTCGCTGTTCGGCCCGGTGGCAGTGGGCGGAGTCATCGTGAAGTAGCGGAGCCCGAAGAGCTTGATTCGAGCGAGCTGGTCCGACTCCTGGTGCTCGTCCATCTTGACCCGCACATCCAGCGTCAACTGTCTGTGCTGCCAGTCGACCTCCATCCGGACGAGGCTGGCGTCGTGGAGCCCCCAGGGGAGCTCGCGTTCGATGTCGTCGAGGGTCATGGGGCCTCCCGTGACTGGTGGTGCGCCCGAGGTGGCAGCCTCCTTCATTTCCGAGGTGGGTGCACGCCGCGACACGCGCCGATGCAGGTCCTCGACCCCTCTGGCACTCCGGTACAGCACGTACGGCGCCAGCGCCCCGCGCACCGCGCCTGGAGCGAGGCCCCCCACCCAAGGTGGCTCACCCTGTAACGAGCCGAGCCGATGATGCTGGAGAGCCAGAGACGCTGACGGAGTGTCGCCCGGTTCGGTCAGGAATCGCGTTCATGCGACATCCGTCCTTCCGGCAGACAGTCCCCCTCACGAGTCCCTTGCCTCGCCTGGGGGTTCGCTCTACAGGGACGGGACCAAGGTCCGGTTGGGAGAATCGTCAAATGCGACAGAAGGTGCGCGCCGTCGTCGATGAGACGCTGTCGGCGCTGAAGTCCAAGGGAGTGCTCTCGTTCGAGCAGGTGCCGGGCTACGCCATCGAGGTGCCGAAGAACCCCGAGCACGGCGACTGGAGCTGCAACGTCGCCATGGTCATGTCCAAGGCCGCCGGCAAGAAGCCGGGCGACATCGCCGATGCCATCATCGCCAACCTCGTCGACAAGGACGGCATCGTCACCAAGGTGGAGCGCGCCGGCCCCGGCTTCCTCAACTTCCGCCTCAAGGACACCGTCTTCCAGACGGTCGCCCGGGACGTGCTGCGCGCCGGTGAGTCCTTCGGCCGCCAGCCCGCGAAGTCCTCCGGCAAGCGCGTGCAGGTCGAGTTCGTCTCCGCCAACCCCACCGGCCCGGTCCACATCGGCCACGCGCGCGGCGCGTTCATGGGTGACGCCCTCGCGCGCCTCCTGGACGCCGCCGGCCACGACGTGACGCGCGAGTTCTACATCAACGACTACGGCAAGCAGGTGGAGACGCTGGGCCGCACCGTCCACAAGCGCTACCGCCAGCTCTTCGGCCAGCAGGTCGAGCTCGTCGAGGGCGAGTACCCCGCGGCGTACGTCATCGACATCGCCAAGACGTGGCGGGAGGAGGTCGGGGAGCGCTACCTCACCGCGCCCGAGTCGGAGTGGCTGCCCGAGGCCATGGCGGTGGGCATCCGGGAGAACCTCAAGGCCATCCGGGCCACCCTGGAGATGGCCGGCATCCGGCACGACGTGTTCTTCAGCGAGGCGTCCCTGCACGCGAGCAACAAGGTGCGCTCCATCGTGGACGTGTACCGCGAGCGCGGCGCCACCTACGAGGCCACCGAGGCCCGCCGCAAGGACGCGAAGGTCCGGAGCGAGGACTCCAAGGCCGCGCAGTACTCCGACCGGCAGCGCGGCGGCACGTTCCTGATGACCACGCAGCTCAAGGATGACGAGGACCGCATCATCCTGCGGCATGACGGCACGCCCGTGTACCTGACGGCGGACCTCGCGTACCACAAGGAGAAGTTCGACCGCGGCTTCGACCTGATGATTGACGTGTTCGGCGCCGACCACGCGGGCCACGTGCCTCGCATCGAGGCCGGCATGCACCTGCTGGGCTTCGACATCAAGAAGCTGAAGTTCGTGCTGGTGCAGATTGTCCGCATCACCCGCGGCGGTGAGGAGGTCAAGGTCAGCAAGCGCAAGGGCACGGTGTTCGAGCTGGCGGACCTCATCGAGGAGGCCGGCGCCGACGCGTGCCGCTTCCTCTTCCTGATGAAGACGGCCAACGCGCAGTTCGACTTCGACCTGGACGCCGTGCGCGAGCAGAAGAGCACCAACCCGGTGTTCTACTTCCAGTACGGCCACGCCCGGTGCGCCGCCATCCTGCGCAAGGCCGAGGAGAAGGGGCAGCCCTTCGTGGGCGTGGACCGCGTGACGGACGCGCAGCTCGCGCGGCTGGTGCTGCCGGAAGAGAAGGTGATGCTCCAGAAGATGAGCCGGCTGCCCGACGTGGTGCAGTCCGCCGCGGCCAACCTGGAGCCACACCACGTGCTCTACTTCTGCCAGGAGCTCATCTCCGACTTCCACAGCTACTACACGCGCTACAAGTCGGACCCCATCATCAGCGCCGACACGGAGAAGACGCAGGGCCGCCTGGCCATGGTCGCCGCGCTCAAGCAGGTGCTGCGCGCCGCGTTCGGCATCCTGGGCATCCAGGCCCCCGAGGTCATGGAGGCGCCCGAGGAAGAAGAACAGGCCGCCGCGACATGACGCAAGCCTTCGCCTGGCAGAAGACCGAGCGGCTCCTGCTCCGTGCCATCCGTGACACGGACCTGGAGCCCATCTTCACCATCCACGCGGACCCGGAGACGAACCGGTACAACCCCGTGGGCCCGATGCCCTCCCGCGACGCGGCGCGCGTCCGGCTGGATTTGTGGCTGGGCGACTGGCGGCAGCGCGGCGTGGGGTACTGGGCGGTGGAGCGGCTCGATGCGCCCGGCACCGTCATCGGCTTCGGTGGCGTCCGGCACAGGGAGCTCGAAGGGCAGCCGGTGCTGAACCTGGCCTACCGGCTCGCTCCCGAGGCGTGGGGCTCGGGGTACGCGACGGAGGTGGCGCGCGTGGCCCTGTCACTGGCAGGGGAGCATGTTCCGGAAGTTCCCGTGGTGGCCATCATCAACGAGGTGAACATGCCCTCCATCCGCGTGGCCGAGCGGCTCGGCATGCGGCTCGACCGCGTCATCGACTACGAAGGCGTGCCGAGCCGCGTGTACATGTCGCGATGAGAGGCAGGCACCCCTGGCTCCGGTCAGGGGTGCGGAACGGCGACACCGAAGCGCGCGGACAGCCAGCGGGCGATGCCGTCCTTGCCGCGGATGAACCGGCGGCCCTCGTGGGTGCCCGTCGCGCAGCCGTGGTCGTTCGAGCCGTCGCCGAGCACCAGCAGGGGCAGCCACTGGTTCTCCTCGCCCACCAGCTCCACCACGGCGGCGCGAGGGCGCGGGAAGGGGATGCGCCGCACGTCCAACGCGCGCGCGGCCTGGGGGTAGTAGCCCAGCACTCCTTCCACCTGCGCGCAGTGCTCGCAGTAGAAGCGCACGCCGGGGTACGCAGGGTCCTCGAAGTCGGGGGCGAGCAGGAACAGGACGTCGGAAGGCATGGGGCGGCACCGGACCTTTCGGCGGGTAGAGTGCCAGGACGCGGGTTGTGAGTCAGCGACGGGACGCGGGCAGGGTGAGCAGCCGCCGCACCGCCTCGGCGATGGCGTCCGGGCGGTCTCGTGGGATGTGGTGGCTGCTTCGCTCGACGACCACGACCTCGCCGGGAGCTCCGTTCGCGACGAGCTTGCGGTGGGATGCGAGGTCGGCCTCGCTCAGCTTGCCGCCGTAATCCGCGGCGAGCGCCAGCACGGGGATGCCACCTGGCAGCCCCGCGCTCGTGGCTTCCTGGAAGCTCGGTATCCAGTCGATGTGCTGCTTGTCCGAGACGGGAACGGCCTGCGCCGGGTCGAACAGGTCCTCGTGTACGGAGTCGACGAACACCGCGCCGGCCAGCCGGTCGGGCGCGGCGTCCGCGGCCACGCGCACCACGAGCCCTCCGTAGGAGTGGCCCACGAGCACCCAGCGCTCCGCCCGGCCCTGGAGGGCGGAGAGCAGGAGCCGTGCATCACTCCCGGCGGTGCGAGGTCCGGAGCGGGGCGGCTCCCAGGCACACGTCTTCACCTCGGGGCTCAGCGCGTCGCGCACGGCGCTCCAGTCCGCGGCGCCCCGGGACGCGCCCGGGATGAAGACCACTGCGGGCTCGCGGGAGAAGCGGCAGTCGAGCTTCCCCTTGTCGGTGGCGGGAGGCGGGTGAACACCAGCGCAGGCGGGGAGCAGGGCGAGGGAGAGGAGGAGGGCAGGAGTCCGGCGCATGGGGGGAGTCTAGCCGTCTGAGACCCTCGCCTTGGCCTCAGCACACACGGTAGCTTGGGGGCCTCGGGTCTTTACCCTCGGCATGGGATGGCGGAGCCACCGCACGGTTCACCGACGAAGCGGTTGACCCTCCATCATGTTTCGGGCGTGCTGTGTGGCATGTACCTGAAGAAAGTCGTCCTCACGAACATCCGTTCGATTGACGCGCTCGAGTGGGAACCGCCTTCCTCGGCTTCCTCTTTGGCGGGGTGGCACGTCATCATCGGGGACAACGGCGCTGGCAAGAGTTCGGTCCTTCGGGCCATCGCCCTCGCCTTGGTGGGGGCGAACGAGGCAATTGCCCTGCGTCAGGACTGGAACGAGTGGCTGCGCTGGGGAGCGCAGTCCGGCTCGATTCACCTCACGCTGGATTGGGACGATGCTTGGGACCGCTTCTCGAGAGGCGGACAGAAGCCCAAGAACGTCGACCTTCAGGCCGGGCTGAAGCTGGATCGTTCCAGCACTCACGCCGACCAGGTAAACCTGTCCAGCATGCCGCTCAACCCCGACCCCGGCCGCAACGTATGGGGAGATGGTTACGGTTGGTTCTGCGCTTCGTATGGCCCCTTTCGCCGGTTCACGGGAGGCGACAAGGACCAGGAGAAGCTCTTCTATTCCAACCCCAAGCTGGCACGGCACCTGTCGGTCTTCGGAGAGTCCGTCGCACTGACGGAGTGCCTGGAGTGGCTCAAACTGCTCCAGTTCAAGAAGCTAGAGGGGGGGAGCAAGGAGGGGGAACTGCTCGATGCTCTCAAGCAGTTCATCAACCAGCCGGACTTTCTTCCTCACGAAGCCCGACTGGAGTCCATTTCCTCGAGTGGTGTGCGCTTCATCGACGGCAACGGCTGTGACGTACCGGTCGAGAACCTGAGCGACGGCTACCGCTCCATCCTGAGCATGACCTTCGAGTTGATCCGCCAGCTCGTGAGGACGTACGGCGCTGAATACATCTTCGCTCTTGACGATCCAACAACGGTTCAGGCCCCCGGTATTGTCCTCATCGATGAAGTCGACGCACACCTGCACCCCACCTGGCAGCGCCGGGTCGGCCACTGGTTCCGCAAGCACTTCCCTCATCTCCAGTTCATCGTGACGACCCACAGCCCGCTCATCTGTCAGGCCGCGACGGTGGGCAGCATCTTCCGGCTGCCACGTCCCGGAAGCGAGGAGCGAGGCGGCATGGTCACTGGCGTCGCACGTGACCGGCTACTCTACGGCAACGTCCTGGATGCCTACAGCACCGGCGCCTTTGGAGAGGTACCTACCCGCTCGCCCGAGGCGCTGGAGCAACTCGAACGGCTCGCCATCCTCAATCAGAAGGAGCTCGCGGAAGGACTGGCCGAAGAGGAGCGCGCGGAGCAGCAGGCGCTACGTGCGCGGCTCCCGACCGCGGCTAGCGCGCTTCCGTCTCCCAGCGTGGAGGTCACGGAGAAGTGATCCGGCTCCCAGACGTCCCACTGCCAGGAGATGCTCTCGCCAGCCTCGCTGACTATCAGCGGGATGTGGACGCCCAGCCCGATTACACGGCACGTGTGGCCCGCGCGAAGGACCGGTTCGCGGCGTTGAACAAGAAGGGCAACAGGACCTTCGATAGCGTCAAGGCGACGCTGTCGATGATGAACTCCGGTGCGCGCCGTTGTGCGTACTGCGAGGACTCCGCCGCCGACGAGGTGGAGCACATCCGTCCCAAGACGCTCTATCCCGAGCTGGTCTTCGCATGGACGAACTACCTCTACGCGTGCGGGCCCTGCAATGGACCCAAGAATAACCATTTTGCCGTCTTCGCTGAAGGGACGGGTGTCCTGACGAGCGTGGCGCGGGCACGGAACGCCCCCGTCGTACCTCCCATTTCAGGCAAGGCTGTATTCATCGACCCACGAGTCGAAGACCCGACCGAGTACCTATCGTTAGACCTGACGGATACCTTCTGGTTCACCCCACGGGCGAAGCTCGGGCCGGTGGAGCATGCACGCGCCGACTACACGATACGCGTACTCCAACTGAACATCCGGGACTGGCTGCCGCAGGCCCGGCGCTCGGCCTACCTGGATTACCTCGCCCATCTGAAGGGCTACGTCCGGGACAAGGCGGAAGGTCTGCCTCGGGCACATCTCGACAGGCTCGCCGAGGACATCCGTGCGCGTCAGCACCCCACGGTCTGGTTCGAGATGAAGCGCCAGCACGCGTCCATGCCGGAGCTGACGCTGCTCTTCGCGAAGGCTCCAGAAGCATTGACCTGGTGAGTGCGCCATGGGGGCATCGACGGGGCCTCCGGGGGCGAGGTGGCGAAGGCCCTCGACTGGCGAGGACCTGGCAGGTCATGCGGAACGGAGGCTCCATTCCGGGCAGGGTCATCCGGGAGGCTGCCATGCCGGGCAGGCTGGGCCCTTGAGCAGTGCGGAGCTGGCAGCCCACGCGGAATGGACATTCCGTTCCGGCCACGGGCGCTCGGGGGGCCGGCCTGGCGGGAATTCGTGGCCTGGACGACGGGGCTGGGGCCTCGCATGTCCTCAGGCGCGGGACACTCCGAACATGCCCGAGGTACGGTTCCGGCTACTGCACGGCCGGGGGCTCCGCGGCAGGACTCATCCGCGTCCTGACTGAGTCCGGCACCAGCTCGGAAGATGTGGGAGAAGGCACGGGCGCCGACGGCACAGGTGCGGCAGGCGCTTTGCTTCCAGTGCTTGGGTGAGGATGGGCAGGAGACGGGGCCGGCGCTGACGGGGCAGGACTTGATTGGGGCGGAGGGGCTTCGGCCACGACTTCGCCCTGCGGAGTCACGGCATATACATGGCGCCAGTCGAGAACTCGCCCGCTGGGGCCGCCACATCGATGGAAGCGTTGCTCCACCACGACGTAATAGAGCCCCTGCGTCGGGCCGGTGAAGACGGCCACATCCAGGCCCTGCTCGGGGCTGGAGCAACCCCAGAACAGCCCCGGGTCGGTGTTGGTCCGTACCAACTCGCGGATGGCCCCCGCCGCCGCGAGCGCGGCACCGGCCTCCATGGGAGCCGTGACGGCTTTGACCGATGGGTCTGTCTCGTCCTCCGGCCAGTCGACCGTCCCCTTCCATGTCGCCGTGGGTCGGGCGCATCCGGAGCACACGACCACAAGCCCCGCGAGCACACATTCCTTGAACATCCGTTTCTCCTGAAGCATCTGGGCGACGTTCACTCTCTACCCACGCAGCAACTCAAGAGCGCCTTCGCTGCATGGAAGGGCTACAAAACGGATTGGGGCGACGTGGAGTGCATGTGCCGAGCTTCATCCAACGCGCCTTGCCGTTGCTCCACGGAGCTTTAGCCCCTGCGCGCCCATCGCTCCGCCCAATCGACGAGCGGCAGGAAGCGCTCCAGCAGCTCCTGCCCGAGCGGCGTGAGTGCGTAGCCCTCCGCCCCGTCGAGCGCCACCAGGCCGCTGTCGCGCAGCTCCTTGAGCCGTGTGTTGAGGACCGTGGGGCTCAGGTCGCCGCAGGCCTCCCGCAGGGCTCGGAACGTCAGCGGGCCGCTCCGCAGCTCCCAGACGATGCGCAGCAGCCAGCGCCGGCCCAGCAGGTCCAGCAGCGCCATGATGGGCCGGCCGGTGCGGGAGCCTCGGACGGCGGTGCCGGGGCGGGGTGTGCGTGCCATGGTGTCTCCCTTGCGCTACGGAAAGCGTAGCGTTAAGAGCTGTGTGCTACGGAATACGTAGCACCACGAAGCCAGGGAGGCGAGACATGACCGGAGCCCGTATCCCACCCGCGGAGCCGCCGTACTCCGAGTCCTTCACCGCGGCGCTCGCGCGCCTCATGCCGGCGGGGGTTCCGCCGCTCCTGCTCTTCCGCTCGCTGGCGGTGAACGAGCGCGTCATGGGCAAGATGATGGCGGGCGGGCTGCTGGACAAGGGCAGCATCAGCCTGCGCGAGCGGGAGCTGGTCATCGACCGCACCTGCTGGCGCTGCGGCTCCGAGTACGAGTGGGGCGTCCACGTGGCCTTCTTCGGCGAGAAGGTGCGCCTGACGCCCGAGGAGGTGCGCGGCCTGTGCTCGGATGACGTGGAGGCCACACCCTTCAGCCCGCGCGAGAAGTTGCTGCTGCGCCTCTGTGACGAGCTGCACGCGAGCGCCACCGTGTCGGACGCGCTCTGGGCGGAGCTGGCGAAGGAGTGGACCGCGCCCCAGCTCCTGGAGCTGCTCGCGCTGGCGGGCTACTACCACACCATCTCGTACCTCACGAACGCGCTGCGGCTCCCGCTGGAGTCCTTCGCGGCGCGCTTCCCCTCGCCTTGAGGGCTCAGGCCCGGTCCACGGCGGCGGACAGCTCCAGGCACTCCCGCAGTTGCCGCCGGGCCCGGAAGAGGTGGATGCGCACGTTCTCCGGGGACAGTCCCAGCAGCTCGGAGACCTCTTCCCCGGGGCATTCATCGAGCAGCCGCAGGCGCACCACGGCCTGCTGCATGCGCGAGAGCCGCTCCACGCACCGCACCAGCTCCGCGCGTGTCTCCGCCCGGGCCACCAGCTCGTCCGCGGAGGGCAGGTCCGCGGCCAGTTCGCTCAGCGTGTCCTCGGGCTCCGGGGCACGCCGCGCCACCTTGCGCCGGTGGTTCAGCGCCGTGTGGACGACCAGCGTCGTCAGCAGACGCCCGGCCTCTTCCGTGCGCGCCGCCAGCAGGTCCGCGTCCGGCAGCCGGAGGAACGTGAAGAAGGCCTCCTGGACACAGTCCAGCGCGTCCTCCGCCTCCAGGCCGCGGCGCCGGGCCGTGGCGAGCAGGTGCGCGCGGTGCGCATGGACGAGCGTGGTCACCCACGCGAGGAAGCCCTCCCGCGTCATACCGCCGCTCGTGCCCTGCGCCGTGTTCATGGTCCTCCTTCCGTAGCACGCCCGGCGCACCGGGTGTCACGCCGGAAGGCTCAGTGTCCTGCCTGGACGAATCGGTTGAGGTAGTTGCCGAAGGTGGTGGCCACCACGGCGGCGAGCACCTCCACCAACTCGCCATCACTCCAGTCCTCCGCGCGGACCGCCGCCAGCTCCTCATCCGTCACGGCGCCACGGCGGGCGGCGAGCTGGACGGCGAACCGGAGCAGGGCCTCGGTACGTGCATCCGGCGCCCGCGCGTCCAGGGACAGCTCCAGCTCCTGGGAGGACAGCCCCGCGGCCCGGCCGAGCTCGTGGTGGTGCGCCACGCAATACCCGCAGTCTTGCGCCTTGCTGACCGCGAGCGCGAGCTGCTCCCGCAGGCGCCTGGAGAGCTGCCCTCCTTCGAGAATCCCATGCAGGCCGAAGAAGGCCTTCATCGCCACGGGGGCATTGGCCAGCGCGCGCACCGGGGGCGGCACGGCGCCGAGGCGCTCCTGGACGCCCTGGAGGGCGGCGCGCTGCTCGGGGGACGCGGTGGCGGTATCAACGAGGTGCAGTCGGGACATGGTGGCTCCGTCGAGCCGCGGGAGCGCGGCTTCCCATGGAGAGGTCCCGAGCCCCTCCCGGCGTTACAGCCGGCGCATTTTCCGCCGATTTCAGCCCTGCGCCGCCTGGTGCTTCGCGCGGCGCTGGAGCCAGTTCTTGAGGAAGGCCTTCACCTGCGGGTGCTGGGACTCGCGGAATGTGTCGGGCGGGCCGGCCTCGACGATTTGTCCCTCGTGCATGAGCGCGAGCTGGTCCGCCATGCCGAAGGCGGAGGCCACGTCCGGTGTAATCACCAGCGAGGTGGCGCCGAGCTGCTGCTTGCCGGTGAAGATGATTTCGTTGACGGCGGCGGTGGTGAGCGGGTCCAGACCGGCCGTGGGGTCGTCATAGAGGAGGATTTTCGGCTGGAGGATGGTGGCGCGCGCGAAGCCCACGCGCTTCTGCATGCCGCCGGACAGCTCGCCCGGGAAGCGCGTGGCCGCGTGGGACAGCCCCACCTTGGCCAGCGTCTTCTCCACCGCCTCCTTGATTTCCGCCTCGGACATCTTCGTGCGCTCGCGCAGGGGGAACGCCACGTTGTCGTAGACGTTGAGCGAGTCGAAGAGCGCGTTGGCCTGGAAGAGGATGCCCTGCTTGCGGCGCATCTGGTCCAGCGCCCGCTCGTCCATCTTCGCCACGTCCTGGCCTTCCACCCGCACCGTGCCCCGGTCCGGCTTCAGCAGGCCCATGATGTGCTTCATCAGCACCGACTTGCCGGAGCCGGACACGCCCATCAGGACGGTGGTGGTGCCCTCGGGCACCACGAGGCTCACGCCTCGCAGGGCCGGCTGGTCGCCGAAGGACTTGTAGACGTCCCGGACCTCGATGGCCGGCGTGCCCGCCGGCGTGTCGCTCGTGTCGCTCATCGCGCCGCCACCATAGTGCGTGCGCCCCTCCCTCCGCTCACAGAAGACGCCGCCTCTCGCCGGTGGCCGCCTGCCTGCCCGTCTCATCCGTCAGTGAAGGGCCTCGGGACCAGGCGCCTCCGGCGCCTGGGCGGGCATGAGCTGGGCGCCGATGCCGAGCTGGGTCATGAGGGCCAGGGTGTCGAAGTACTGGCGCATCATGGAAATCCTGCCGTCGCGGAGCTGGAAGACCTCGACGAAGCGCATCTCGAGGTGCCGGTTCGTGGGCGGAATCTCCAGGTCACCCGGGCCCGGCAGGGGGCCCCGGTGCGTGGCCCGGCCGATGAACTCGGCGACGACGTTGTCTCCCTGCGCCACCAGCTGGGTGATTTCCACCTTTCCGTCCGGGAATGCGCGCGCGAAGCTCACGCAGTGGTCGATGAGCTTCTCCGTCGTCTCGAAGGGGATGCTCTCCATGAGGGCGTCCGGGTGCATCGTCGCGCGGACGGCATCGAGGTCCTTCTCGTTGAAGGCCCGGTAGAACTCCCGGACGACGTCCGTGTTGTCGAGGGTTGCCATGGCTATCCTCCTCCGAAGCGGTGCGCGCAGCAGGACGGCGGAGGGCCGAAGGGCCGGCCGCGCTGCTGCACACGTCGACGCCGCATTCCGGAAGTGGTGGGTCCCCCTCTCGTGAGTTCGGGATGCGCTCCCTGCCCTGCAAGAGCGCAGGGCCTCCGCGAGCCGGCCAGCCTGCCTTCCGAGCCACGGCACCGCGCTCGGATGGCAGGCCGGTGCAAGGCCGTCTCCTGTCCGCGGGTGCACGGCGGCGTGACGGAGTGCTTGCCGTGGGCGGCGGGGTGGGCGCGATGCTCCCGGGCCATGCGGAGGACGGACGACACTTCGAGACGGTGTGACGCGCGGCGGGCCCGGGGCTCGGGCCCCGGGGAGGCCTAGCCCCGTGGCGACGGTGTCCCTGGAGGGTGTGCGCAAGGTGTACCGGGGCGGAGTGGCCGCGGTGAAGGACGTCACGCTGCACATCGCGGATGGCGAGTTCGTGTCGCTGGTGGGCCCGTCCGGCTGCGGCAAGTCCACGACGCTGAACCTCATCGCCGGGCTGGAGGAGCTGTCCGGCGGCACGTTGCGCATCAACGGCGCGGTGGTGAACGGCATGTCACCGCGCGAGCGCGACGTCGCCATGGTGTTCCAGAGCTACGCGCTCTACCCGCACATGAACGTGGCCAGGAACCTGGCCTTCCCGCTGGAGGTGGCCGGCCTGGGGCGCGCGGACATCGACGCCCGCGTGCGCGAGGTGGCCTCGATGCTGGGGCTGGAGGCCCTGCTGTCGCGGCGGCCGAAGGAGCTGTCGGGCGGCCAGCGGCAGCGCGTGGCGCTGGGACGCGCGCTGGTGCGCAGGCCGAAGGTGTTCCTGTTCGACGAGCCGTTGTCGAACCTGGACGCGGCGCTGCGCACGCAGATGCGCGGCGAAATCAAGAAGCTGCACGAGCAGCTCAAGGCCACGTTCATCTACGTCACCCACGACCAGGCCGAGGCGATGACGCTGTCGGACCGGGTGGTGGTGATGAGCCAGGGCGAGGTGCAGCAGGTGGCGCCGCCGCGCGAGCTGTACGACGCGCCCGCGAACCTGTTCGTCGCGGGCTTCTTCGGCTCGCCGCGCATCAACCTGGTGAAGCCGCGGACGCTGGGGCAGCCGGGGGAGGACGTGGTGCTCGGCCTGCGTCCCGAGCACCTGCACGTGGGACGGGGCGCCGCACCGGCCGGAGCGCTGGAGGGCCACGTGTACCTCGTGGAGCCGATGGGCGCGGAGAGCTGGGTGACGGTGGAGGTAGCCGGAGAGCGCATGGTGGCGCGGGCGGCCGGTGACTTCCACGCCTCCACCGGCGCGCCCGTGTGGCTGAGCTACGACGCATCCCGGCTGAGGCGGTTCGATGCGGCGTCGGGCCGGGCGCTGTGAGCCTCGCCGCGGCGGGCCGCGAGCGCCGACAGCAGCACCCCCACGGGCTGGGCGAGCAGCACGAGCATGGCCGCGAAGACGCCGGCGGGCACCACACTCGTGGCGAGCTCATCGGTGAACACCACCGCCAGCAGGACGGCCGTCCAGCGCCTGCGAGCGAGTGCGGCTCAGGGGGGAGAGGTCTGCTTGAGCATGGGGGGCATCATGACGGCTGCGCCTCCATGGGCGCATGGGCCTGTTCGCCCGGGCGGTCCTGGACGATGTTCCCGAGCATCGGCTCCTCCAGGTTCAGGAAGTCCTGGAAGCGCAGCTCGATGGCCTCCGTGTGCGAGCCCGCGCGGAACCACAGCCGCTCGGCCTGGCGCAGGTGCTCGTCCATCACCACCGGCAGCCCGTAGAGCTGGCCGAAGGGGGGCTCGGCGCCCACCTCGCACTGGGGGAAGAGGTCCGCGAACTCGGACTCATTCGCCAGACGCAGGCTCTCGACGCCGAGGACTTCCGCGACACGGTCCAGGTCGAGCGTGTCCGGCGCGCTCGTCACGCAGAGCCATTGCCGGTCCTGCGCGTGGAGGATGACCGTCTTCGCCACCTGGAAGCCGGTGACGTGCAGGGACGCGGCGAGCGCTTGCGCGGTGATGGCCCGCAGGTGCGGCCGGCGCTCGAAGGGGACGTTGTTGCTCTGGAGATACTGGATGATGGATTCCGGAATCATGTGAGCCACCCCGGCCGTGCTCAGGCGTACACCTGGTTTCCTTCGAGCGTCATCTCCAACCGCCGATTGAGCTGTTCCATCCGGTCGTAGCGCTCGCGCAGCATGTCGCGATACGCGCGCTGATCGGCATGCGCAATCTCGTCCAGGAGCACGCGCAACGCCGAGTCCAGCGCCTGCTTCAAATCGCGCGCCTCCACCGCCGACAGTTCCAACAACATGAAGCACCTCCTGCGGCGAACGTTAGGCACCGCCGGAGGCGTGGGCCCCACGAGCCTGCTCGGGGCGTGCCACGCCAGTCCACCCGCCGCCGGGCCCCTCTCCGGGGCCTCGCCTGGAAGGCGGAGCGCTCCACCGGCCGCCACCTCCCGTGTGCCGCCCGCCGCGCCCGCCCGCACTGTTCCTCCTACGAGGGCCCGGATGGTCCGGGCTCCGTGAGCACGAGGAGGCCCAGATGGTTCAGGCAGGGGAGGTGCGCGAGGGGATGACGGTGCGGACCGCGGACGGGCGCGTGGTGGGAAAGGTGGTCGGGGTGGGCGACGTCCACTTCGAATTGGAGCAGGGCCTCGTGCCCATTCCGAGGCGCGACTACCTCGTCGAGTACAGCGACGTGGACTTCATCAGCGGCGAGGACGTGTACCTGTCGAACGCGGACCACCCGCTGCTCACGCTGGAGGTGGATGACGACGGCGGGGCCCTTCCGCCGCGCCACCACCGGGGCATGGACGCCGAGCCGGTGAATCTCCCCACCGGCATGGAGCCGGAGCCCGTCCACCACTGATTGACGCGGGGGGCCACGGCCCGCTCGCGCGCCCCCCACGTCACACCCCGGGAAGGCGGGAAGTCTGACCCGTGGTGCCGGGTAAGCGTCGGGAATCACTCAGGTGGGATATCCCCGGAATGTCAGACCGTCAGGCTACACGAGCCCTCTCCGACCAGCCTTCCAGGTGGGCTCATGCAACGGTTTTCGACATCCTGCGTCACGGTGGCGCTCTTCGTGTTGGTGTTCTCGTGCAGCTCCGGTCCTCGCGCGGAAGAGGGCGACGCGGACACGGTGGGACAGCCGCTGGCGCTGTCCACGCCGCGCAAGCTGCTGCCCTTCGTCGCGCTCGCGGACGGGCGCGTGCTCGCCGTGGGCGGGCATGACGGGAATCGCACGCTCGCGAGCTGCGAGCTCTTCGAGCCCGCGTCCGGCACGTGGCGCGTGACGGGCGCCATGCACACGCCGCGGCGCAACCACGCGGCGGTGCGGCTGGCGGACGGGCGCGTGCTGGCGGTGGGCGGCACGCACGGCGTGGCCGTGGGCGCGCTGGCGGGCGCGGAGGTGTACGAGCCGGCGACGGGCACGTGGACGGAGGTGGCGCCCATGGCCGAGGCGCGCAACGACCCGGCGGCGGTGCTGCTGGCGGATGGGCGCGTGCTGGTGGCGGGAGGCACGGACGTGGACCGGCGCCCGCTGCGCACGGCGGAGCTGTTCGACCCGGTGACGGGCACGTGGAGCGCGGCGGAGGCGCCGGGCTTCGCGCGCGGTGGCGCGCGGACGGCGGTGGTGCTGGCCAACGGCAAGGCGCTCTTCGCGAGCGGCCTGCAGGCGGAGCTGTATGACCCGGCGACGGGCCACTGGGAGAAGGCGGGCCCGGCGGGCGGCGCGGCGGGGACGCACCGGCTGGCGCACACGGTGACGCCGCTGCCGGACGGGCGCGTGCTGGTGGTGGGGGGCACGACGGCGCGCGCGGCGGGCACGGCGGAGGTGTACTCGCCGGAGACGGGCGAGTGGACGCTGGTGGCGGCGCCGGCGGTGGCTCGCGAGCACCACGCGGCGGTGGTGCTGCCGGAGGGCGTGGTGCTGGTGCTGGGCGGCGAGCACTACACGACGGGGGCGCTCGCGTCGGTGGAGCGCTTCGACCCGGCGACGGGGACGTGGGCCTCGACGCACGCGCTGGTGGAGCCGCGCGGGAAGCTGGGCGCGGTGGTGCTGCCGGACGGCGCGGTGCTGGTGATGGGCGGTGGGAACGAGGCGGCGGGGATGCTGCCCGCGAGCGAGCGGTACGTGCCGGGCGGCTGTGTGCCGGCGCTGTGCTCGGCGCGCGCCGGCATGTGCGGGACGGTGCCGGATGGGTGCGGCGGGGCGCTCGACTGTGGGGCCTGCGGCGCCGGGTTCCGCGGGGCGGGAGAGTTCCGCGCGGAGAGTGTGCGGGCGGAGTGAGCGGGTGCGGCGCCGGGGATGACGGCGGCGCCGCGCCCGGGTGAGATGCGGGCATGGGACGGTTGAAGGGAATGCTGGTGGTGGCCGGGCTGCTCGCGGGCTGCGGAGAGTCGGAGGAGCCGACGTTCACGTACGCGGAGCTGGCGGAGCGGACGGCCGCGGCGCTGTGCGGCCACGCGGAGACGTGTGGCGGGAGCACGGTGCCGTACGAGCAGTGCATGGCGGACGTCGTCGCGGCCTATGCGGCGGTGGAGCCGGAGCTGGACCGGGGCATCGCGGGCGCGAAGTCGGGGTGTGTGCAGTGCATGCGCATCCGCGCCGAGGAGCTGGAGGCGTCGCTCGCGAGCGACTGTCAGCGGCCTCTGGATGCGGCTCGGGTGAGCGCCGTGTGTGGCGCGGAAGACGCGGCGTGCGCGGGCGCTCCGTGAGGCTCGGGGTTGAGGGGGCGCTGTCCGTTTCCCGACGTGCCTCGGTGCGATGCATTTGGTGCTGCCGTGGAGGGTCCTTTAGCGTGTCCGGCAGGCCCCTGCACCGGAGCTGCGATGGGCACGAGGCAATGGTTGCGACGGGCTGGCCTGCTCTCCGGGCTGGGGCTCATGGGCTCCCTGCTATCCTGTGGAGCCCACCCGGCGAGTACACGCTCCGTGCTTCGCGCGGATCATCCCCGTGGGCCCGGGAGCTTCTGTGCATTGAACCCGGAGGGATGCCCGCCTCCGGCACCTGCTCAGGCGGAGCCCGGCCCCTTTGACCTGAGTGATTGCCTCGCGGCCTGTGACGCGGGAGGCGCGGCGCTTGAGAACTTCTGCCGGGGGTTGAAGGAGGCCTGGCAGCGACAGCTCTGTTGGTCCGCTGTCTGGGGCTCGAAGGTCGCATGCAAGAACATGTGCCACCGCATTCATGCATGCCTGGATGAGTCCACCGAGTGTTCCGAGCGAGCAGAGTGAGAGGAGCCTCATGTCTACCTGGTTGCCGCAGCTCACCTCCATCGATGACCCGATTGCCGACGACTACTGGTCCTTCGAGACGGATGCGGGCGTCCAGCGTATCGCCCGCCTCACGGTCGGCCGGCCCGTTCCCATCCCGGGAGACCCGAATGGAGATTGGTACTGCCCGCTGCGAATCGATTATCCCCAGCGGCCTGAGTTCCTGACGGTGGTGGGGGTCGGCCCCGTCGATGCATTGAGGAACGCGATGCGAATCGTGGAAGAAGGGTTCCGCGACATGCGCAAGGTCAGCCCGAGAGCAAAGCCGCCAGGGACTCCCTGAGCGGGCGTCCCAGCACGTCATGGCGGCATGCCATGCCCGCGCGTGACAGACTGCGCGCCCATGCGCACCCGGACCCGTCTCCTCGCACCCCTGCTGCTCTCCACCGCCTGTGCCAGCACGCCCGCCGCGCCGCCCTCCGAGCCGCTGGCCGTCACCGCCACCCGCGCTCCCCTGCCGGAGCGCCCCTTCGGCACCCTGCGTGAGCAGGCTCAACGCCAGCAGGCGTGGCTGAACGAGCGCATGGAGAAGGCCCTCCCCCAGCTCATGCGCCAGTACGGCATCGAGCTGTGGGTGGTGCCCATGCGCGAGTACAACGAGGACCCCGTCTTCACCGCGCTGTCCGCCCCCACCACCTTCGCCGCCCGCCGCCGCACCATCTACGTCTTCCACGACCGCGGCCCGGAGGAGGGCGTCGAGCGGCTCGCGCTCGGCGGTGGCTCGCAGGGTGGTGTCTTCGTCCCCCGCCGCGCGCAGCGCCAGGTGGACGGCGGCGGAGTCAGCCGCGAGGCCGAGCTGTGGGGCCCCGAGCAGTGGCAGGTCCTCAAGCAGGTGCTGGAGGAGCGCGACCCCCAGGTCATCGGCATCAACGTGTCGCGCACCTTCGCCTTCGCCGACGGCCTCAGCCACGGTGAGTACGAGGGCATGGCCGAGGCGCTCGGCGCCGGGTGGGTGAAGCGCCTCAAGCCCGTGGAGGGACTGGCCGTGGACCTCATCGCCTGGCGCACCCCGGACGAGGTCCGGTTCTACGAGGACCTGACGAAGCTCGCCTGGAGCATCATCGAGCGCGCGTTCTCCAGCGAGGTCATCACCCCCGGCGTGACGCGCACGAAGGACGTGGAGTGGTGGATGCGGCAGCGGCTGGCGGACCTGGGCCTGCACACGTGGTTCCAGCCCTCGGTGGACGTGCAGCGGCGGGGCGTCACCGAGGAGCAGCTCGGAGAGGACCCCGTCATCCAGCGCGGTGACGTGCTGCACTGCGACTACGGCATCACCGCGCTGCGGCTGAACACCGACACGCAGCACATGGGCTACGTGCTGCGCGAGGGCGAGACGGACGTGCCCGAGGGCCTCAAGGCCGCGCTCGAGGTGTCCAACCGCCTCCAGGACATCGTCTTCGAGGAGCTGCGCCCCGGGCGCACCGGCAACGAAACCCTCCGCGCCTCGCGCGAGCGGATGAAGGCCGAGGGCATCGATGGCACCGTCTACTCGCACGCCATTGGCCTGCACGGGCACGGAGCGGGGCCGCTCGTGGGCCTCTGGGACCGGCAGGAGGGTGTGCCCGGCAACGGAGACCACAAGGTGATGGCGAACCAGTGGTACTCCATCGAGCTGCAGGCCACGAGCCCCGTGCCCGAGTGGAACGGGCAGCGCGTGCGCTCGGCGCAGGAGGAGGACGTCACCATCGACGCCGAGGGCCGGGTGCACTGGGCCTGGAAGCGCCAGACGGCGTTCCACCTGGTGCGCTGAGCGGCGGCCGCACGGACGGGGCTCCCTTCACCGGGAGCCCCGCGTCAGGGCGTCAGCGCGGCCTGCCCGTCATCGACTTCAGCAGCTCCACCAGCGCCTGCTTCTCCTCGGCCGACAGCTCGAGCGGGACGATGGTGTCCGTCTTCCGGCCCACGAAGGTGCCGGCCGCTCCGCCGCCCTGGTTGTAGAAGTCCACCACCTCTTCCAGCGTGGCCTGCGCCCCGGTGTGCATGTACGGCGCCGTCAGCGCCACGTTGCGCAGCGACGGTGTGCGGAACGCGCCCTCCATCTCCACCTGATTCGCCTGCGTCCGCAGCGTCCGCAGCCGCATCGCGTCCGTGCCGTTCGGCGCGTCGCTGTAGCTGCCCTGGGCATTGAACGGCGAGCCCAGCAGCGTCTCCAGGGTCGCCCACTGTCCTCCGCCGCCGGGCCCGGTGTCCTCCACGCCGATGTTGTGGAACAGGTCATCGCTCAGCGCCGGACCCTTGTGGCAGACGACGCACCTGCCCTTGCGCAGGAAGGTCTTCAGCCCGAGGTACGCCGGGTCCTCCTCCGCCGTGCCCGCGTCCACCGCGGCGAGGAAGCGCCTCACGTCCTCGTCGAAGGGCGCGTCCACGCGCACCAGCGTCCGCTCGTACGCCGCCAGCACCTTGCCCACGTTGGCCATCAGCGCGTCACCGGACTCCGCCGCCGGCTCCCTCCCGAAGAGGGCCAGGTACTCCGTGCGGTACGGCTCCACGCCTTGCAGCCGCGCGGCCACCACCTGCGCGTCCGAGTTCATCTCATCCGGGTGCGTCAGCGGCATGAGGGCCTGGGACCAGAGCCGGTCCGCGCGCCCGTCCCACATGAACCAGCGGTTGTAGGCCGCGTTGAGCACCGTGGGCGGGTTGCGCGCGGTGCGCTTGCCGTCGCAGCCCTCCGCCGTCGCCGTGTCCACCGTGCGGCCCTCGCCGTCGTGGCAGCTCTGGCAGGACACCGTCCCGCAGCGCGACAGCCCCGCGTCATGGAAGAGCAGGTCCCCCAGCTTCTCGGCCCGCTCCACGCCGTCCATCCGGTTGGTGGGGTCCTTCGGCGGCTGCCGCGTCTGGGTGTGCAGGCTTCGGAGCTGGTCCAGCTCGTCGAGGTTCGGAAACGCCTCTTCGGAGTCGCACGCCAGCCCCAGCCCACCCAGGGCGAGGGCGAGCACGCGGGCGCGCAAGCGATGCGGAGTCTTCACCGGGTCATCCTTCGTCACGTCGCGGGGCGGCCCGGCCTCGAAGTACCTCGCGCCGCCCCGGACTGGAGCCCGGGAAGCTTCGCGTCCCCACCCTCGCGAAGCAATCCCCACGTCCCGTCTCACCTGAAGAGAAGACGGGACGTGCGCGCCGTGCTCAGGCGCCGCAGCTCAGCGTGAAGTCGCGGTTGACGGTGGAGTAGTCGCCCAGCTTCACCGCGGAGGGCTCCGGGGAGATGGTGGGCGCGGCGCCGCCCTCGCACTTCAGGCCGCCGTCCACCGCCACGCCGACCCGCAGGTCCGTGTTGCTGGGCAGGCCCGACACCGTGAACGAGCAGCGGCCTCCGCGGCTGGCCTTCACCATCGCCCGGCCCAGCGCGTCCGACGGGGTGCCCGGCGACGACACCACCACCTGGAGCAGGTCGCAGGCGCCATCGGTCTGCATTCCGCTCTGGGGCAGCCGGACGACGCCGGCGACGGTGGCGTTGCCCTCGCGGCTTCCACCGCCACCCATGGTGGCGCAACCGGTGGCGGCAAGGACGAGGGCGGCAACGGCAATGCGATACATGAATTCCTCAATTCGTGGGGGGAACAAGAAGGCGGCTCGGTCGCCGCTCGGGCAACCTACGGCGCGCGCCACATACAATTGCGGCCGGAATTCATTCCACCCATTTCGCGCCGCTCTTGTGCGGCGGGAATTCGGCAATTCTCCTGGAATTCCAGGCAGTTCCGGACGCTGTGTCCCCCCGGAGAGACACGGGCTGTGCTGGGAATCAGCCGGCATCATTGCATCAATCAAAGACAGACATGCCGCGCCGCGTGGCGGCCTCGAGTGTCCCGGAAGCGGACGCGTGCATCCCATTTCCGGGAGCCGCGGCACCGGAGCCGGGGCCCGGGAGGGACGGCGAGGAGCGTGCGGCCAGGACGAAGGCCCGCCGTCTGCTGCCAGTCACCCGGGGCGCCCCCACGGTGAAGGCGCAAGGAGAGGAGACACGCATGTCGATGCAGAAGCAGGATGAGACCCAGTCCTGGACGGGGCTGGGAGTGGGGACGGACCGGAAGTCCTTCCTGGACAAGGTGTCCGCGCAGATTCCCGACTACGACGCGCAGCAGGCCGTCGAGGCGGTGTTCTGCGCGCTGTCGGAGCGGCTGCCCGGCGGCCTGGTGCGGCAGCTCGAGGAGCAGCTCTCGCCGGACGTGCGGCCCATGCTGAGCGCATGCCACCGGCACCGGGGCGAGGAACCCACGAAGCTGGACCGCGACGACTTCTATCTCATGGTGGCCAACCACCTGAACGCCGAGCCGGAGAACGTGCGGCTCGTCCTCCACGGTGTGTTCTCCGCGCTGCACAGCCAGCTCCTGGAGGCGGAGGCGCGGAAGATTGAGGGCCAGCTGCCCAGGTGGCTCCAGGGCACGTGGGCCGCGGCGCGCCTCCATGTCGACCGCCCCGCCTGAGTGTCCCGGGGCCGCTGGCGCGAGGAGGGCGTGGCTCCCGGAGGCCGGCCCCCTCTCGCGGCCGTCCTCCGCCGGAAACGGGCAGGGCGCCCGGAGCACTCGCTCCCCGGGCGCCCGCCGTCACCGCGCGCGAAGGGGGCCTTCTCAGTACGTCCCTCCCAGCGACAGCAACACGTTGTAGCGGCCGTCCCCGCCACCCGGCTCCAACGTGCTGGGAGCGAAGTCCTGGCCCAGCAGGAAGTTGTAGCTCACCCGCGCGTCGGCGGTGATGAGGTCGCCCATCTGGTAGCGCAGGCCCAGGCCGGCGGGCACGAAGGCGCTGGTGTCATCGTCGTAGCCGAGCAACTCACCCAGGTTGTCGTTCTGGATGTTGTAGTTGTCGATGCCGACGCCCGTCAGCGCGTAGGGCTGCAGCTTCGTGTCCGTGAAGCTGCCCACGACGACGGCCTGGCCGCCGTTGCGGACGATGTCCGCGCCGCCGGAGATGCCACCATCCCCCGGGTCGACGTCGTTCACGCCACCGGTGTAGCCCAGCTCGAAGCCGAAGTAGGCCCAGGGCCGGAGGCCCACCGTGGCCCCGTAGGAGAGGCCGGGGTTGACCGCGGGCGCGAGCTGTCCGGTGTAGCCCTCAGCGCCTCCCCCAATCAGGGCGTAGACGCCCTTGTCGGCCCGGTTCTCCGTGTCGAACTCCACCGTCTCCACGTCCGCCGACTGCTCCGCGGGGGGCAGGTAGTCCTCCTGGGCCCACGCCGCGCCTCCCCCGAGTGCCACCGCGCATGCTCCGCCGAGCACGTATCTCTTCATGTCGGACTCCTTTCGCCGCGTCCGAAAGGCAACGTGACGCGCGCGGGGAGGCCCGGCAACGTTCCGCTGGCGGCGGTCCGGCCACTCGATGCGCCTGTCCTCCCCACCCGGCGGGACGGGGCGGCACGAGGAGCGGGCCCACCGCCGGCCGCGCTCCGTCACCGGCTGCCCGGAGGCGCCTGTCCCTCACGGCAGGTGGGACAGGGCCTCCAGCGCCAGGCGGGCCTGCACCAGGCCGTGGCCGTAGCCCTCGTCGTGGCCCGGTGCACCCAGGTCTCTCGCGGTGCGCACCAGGGCCTCCTTCACCTGGTTCGGCGTGGCGGACGGGTGGGCGCTGAACAGCAGGGCGGCCACGCCGGTGACGTAGGGCGCGGACATGGAGGTGCCGGACATGTGCGTGTGGTCCGCCGGCGTCACGCTGACGCGCACGTTGTACCCGGGCATCCGGTGCAGCAGCGTGCCGCCCGCCTGGTTGATGGTGACGGTGGGCACCCACCGGCCCCGCCGGGGCATGGCGAGGATTCGCGGGCCGCCCTCCGCCGTCTCGTCGCCGATGATGATGGCCTGCGCGCCCTGCAGCATCACGTTGACCATGACCTCCTCGAGCGGGAGGTAGCCGGGCCGCACGTAGGCGATGAAGCCGCTGCACGTGCTGCCCTTGCACGACTCCATCGACTCGCCCTCGCCGCAGTCCACCAGCGGGGCCACCTTGTTGCCCGTGGGCCCGTACAGCAGCGCGCGCGACACCGGCTGCGTCTCGTCCGCGTCCAGCTCGGAGATGGCGCCCAGGCCGCGCGGGAAGGTGGAGAGCACGTCCACGCCCGGCGCCACCAGCGCCAGCTCGGGTCCGCCGGAGGAGAACTCCGCCCGCCGGTCCTCGTCGTCCACCGCGCCCACCGCCAGCACGGACGGGTCCGACGCGGGATAGGACACCCCCTGGGTGCCGTCATTGCCCGACGCGGCCACCACCAGCATTCCCCCGGCGTACGCCGCCTGGAAGGCCTGCAGCGTGGTCTTCGAGGCGACGCCTCCGCCCAGCGACAGCGATGCCACCCTCGCCCCCTGGCTCGCGCAGTACTCCAGCGCTGTCAGGACGATGCTCATCTGCGTGCGGCCGTTCAGGTCCAGCACCCGGGCGATGACCAGCTCCGCGCCGGGCGCGACACCCACCAGGCCGCCGGCCTCCAGGCCCTTGAGGCGCGCGCCCGGCCGCGCCGCGACGATGCCCGCCACGTGCGTGCCGTGGCCGCTGCCCCACGCGCCGATGACGCCGTCGCTGGCGTGGTCGTCGCCGTCCAGGAAGTCACGGCTCGCCACCACCGCGTCCCGTAGCGCCGGGTGCTCCAGGTCCAGGCCGCTGTCGATGATGCACACCCGCGTGCCCGCGCCGGTGGGCCGCCCCGGGTCCGGCAGGCCGTCCGCATCCAGGTCCCAGACCTCGTCCGCCTGCACCTGCCGCAGGCCGCTGGCGGACTCGCCGGGCACACGGGCCTCCACCGCCGCGGACGCGAAGGCCAGGGCCGGCAGGGTGGACGTGTTCAGCGAGTGCCACACCTGGTCCGGCTCGATGCTCTCCACGCTCGAGTCCCGGGACAGCGCCTCCCGCTCCTGGGGCGACAGGCGCGCGGCCACGGCGGGCACGTTGCGGAAGGTGGCCGTCACCCTGCCGCCGAGCTGGTGCACGCGGGAGGCGGCCGACACGCCATCATCCCGGTAGCGGATGATGAACGCCTCGCGGCCGTCCTCGTCGGGGTGGCCGGGGGGGGCCAGCTCCTGGAGCTCGTCCGTGAGCGCGCCCGCGGTGATGCCCGGGCAGGCCCCACCCTGGGCTCCCCTGTACGACGTGTTCTCCGGCGCGCATGCCGCCAGCGCCACGAGCCCGACGAGTCCCCACCGCTTCATGAGCCACTCCTTCCGTCACCACCGTGCGGCGACCGCGCCCCGCTCGAAGCTGGAGGGCCTCGAGTCAGCCGGCGCGTATGCCTTCAGGGAGTGCATCCCTCCGCGGTGCCGCAACGGCCGCGGGAAGGCGCCAGGCACGGGAGGTGCGGGGGTTCACATCGCGTGTGTTGGGCCTCCAAACCGCGGCGGCCTCCGGGCCCTGGCCGCTCCCAGGGCCCTCCCCTTGCCTCCCTGCCCTCATGCACCCACACCACGTGCGATGGGACGCACGGGGCGCACCCGCGAAGGCCTTCGACGAAGCCAGCCCGGGCGCGTATTGCCCCTGTTTCACGGACAGTTGTGCCGGACGGGTCTGACACCCTCCCCGGGGAACGGTGTTTCCGTTCACAACGTCAGAGGTGTCCATCCGCTGGAAGGTCCCCCGGCTGCTTGATTCCGTGTGTGTCCGGGTGCTTCGCTGCCAGGAGAAGCCATGAGTCCCGCACCCACAGAGTCCCCCCGCTTTCTCGGGCGCTATGAGCTCGTCCACCCCCTGGGCCAGGGGGGGATGGGCGAAGTCTTCCTGGCGAAGATCAGCGGCGCGGCCGGCTTCGAGAAGCCGTGCATCGTCAAGACGATTCTCCCGGCGCTGCTGAAGGACCGGCAGTTCCTGGACCGGTTCCACCACGAGGCCAAGGTGCTGGTGCACCTCGTCCACTCGTCGATTGCCCAGGTCTACGACATGGGCGAGGCGGACGGCACCTACTACATGGCGCTGGAGTACGTGGCCGGCGTGGACCTGGCGTACCTGCTGGAGCAGGCGCGGGCGCAAGGGGTGGCGGTGCCGGTGCCGGTGGCGCTGTTCATCGGCCAGCGCATCGCGGAGGGCCTGGGCTACGCGCACCGCAAGGCGGGGCCGGACGGCACGCCGCTGGGCATCGTCCACCGGGACGTGTCCCCGCACAACGTCATGGTGTCGTACGAGGGCGAGGTGAAGGTCATCGACTTCGGCCTCGCCAAGTCCGCGGCGCGCAGCAAGTACACGCTGCCGTCCACGGTGATGGGGAAGCTGGGGTACATGTCCCCGGAGCAGGTGCGGGCCGAGCCCGTGGACCACCGCAGCGACATCTATTCGAGCGGCGTGGTGCTGTGGGAGATGCTGGCGGGCCGCGCGCTCATTCCCCACGGGACGGTGGGGGAGATGATGGCGGCCATGTCGCAGCCGGTGGTGCCCGCGCTGCAGGAGCTGCGTCCGGACGTGGACACCGCGCTGGACGCGGTGGTGCGGCGCGCGCTGGAGGCGAAGCCGGACGGGCGCTACGCGCGCACGGACGAGTGGGCCCGCGCGCTCAACGGGGAGCTGGTGCGCTCGAGCGCGTCGGTGGGCGCCGAGGAGGTGGGCCAGTTCGTCCGCACCCTGTGCCCGGAGGCCTTCGCCGCGCAGCGCAAGCTCATCTCCAAGGTGTCCTCCTCCGCCGGCCTGCGCCGCACGCCCCTGCCGGGCACGGGCACGGGCGTCTACGGCACCGGCCCGCAGCCGTCCTCCGAGGAGGAAGAGGTGACGGGGTTCGAGCCCACGGTGATGCGCAACGCCAGCGACATCCAGCCGCCGGGGCGCCGCTCCGGGGGCGTGGCCCGGCCCGATGCCGTCTACGCGGACGGTGACGACGTGGACTCGGGCGTCACCGCGGTGCGCCAGGGGCCCGTGCCGGGCACCGAGCGCTCCGACAGTGGAGGCCAGCGCGTGCGCAAGGCCTCGCGCCCGGTGCCCACGGTGGAGGCAGGGGACGGAGCCGCGGACGAGGTGCCCGCTCCGCGAAGGCCCTCGCGCCCGCTGCCCACGGCCGATGCCGGGGAGGACGATGCGCTGGAGGCGAGGGAGTCCCGGAAGCGCCCGGTGGGGCTCTACGCCGCCATCGCCGTGCTGCTGGTGATTGCCACCGCCGCCACCACCGCGCTGTTCGTCCGTCAGCCCGCGGTGGTGCCCGCCCCGGCCACGGTGCCGGCCTCTGGCCTTGCCGTGAAGCCCGGCTCGGATGCGCCCGGCGCGGGCACGGCGGCCGGGGGGGAGAATCCGGGGGCGGCTGCCACGGGCGCCGTCGGCTCGAAGACGCCGGCCCCGGGCACCGCGGTCGCGGCGGGCTCTCCCGGCTCGGAGACGCCGGCCCCGGGCACCGCGAGCGCGGCGGGCTCGGAGACCCCGGCCCCTGGCTCCGCGGATGCGACCGGCACGGCAACCCCGGAGGTGGTACCGGCCGGGGGGCAGGGCACTCCGGTGGCGGAGGCCGTGCCGTCCTCCGCGCTCGCCGCCGCGGGAAGCGTGGCTCCGGGCAAGGCGGATGAAGAGGCCGTGGCTCCGGACGCGGAGCATGGCAAGCGCCCGACGTCCACGGCGAAGTCCACCGGGAAGAAGAAGCCCGTCACTCCGGCCCCGGCTCCGGCCCCGGCTCCGACGGTCCGGTACGTCTCCCCCGCGGCGGTGCTCAAGGTGGTGGACGAGGGCGGCAGGTTCTATGTCGAGCGGAGCCGGGACGCGAAGCTGCTTCCAGGCACGGAGCTGGAGGTGGTGGGGCCGGCGGGGAAGGACGGCCGGAGGCCGGTGCTCGGTCTCGCCCGGGTGCAGAAGCCGCTCAAGTCCGTACTGCGGCTCCGGCGGGCGTACCTGGAGCTGGATGACGCGGCCCTCGCCTCCAGCGGGGAGCTCTACCTGGCGCTGCCCCTGGCTTCGGCGGCCACCTCCGGCAAGCCCGAGGCGGAGGCGGCCGCGCCGGAGACGGCCGAGTCCGCTCCGGCCGAGGAGCCCGTGAAGCCCGAGAAGAAGCCCCTCTACGGCACCGCGAGCAAGCAGAGCGGGGTGTCGAGCTTCCTCGACCCCGGCATCAAGGTGCGCAACCTGGGCACCACGACCTGGACGAAGTGCAACGTGGTGAAGGATGGACGGAAGACGGCCTGGCTGGGAGACCTCAAGGCCGGCGAGGAGCGCACCGTCAACCGGTTCAGGGTCAACGTGAACTTCGACGTGCCCACCAACATGGTGGGTGTCTTCTGCGAGGAAGGCGAGCTCGTCATCCCGCTGCGCTGAAGCATCCCCGGCGGAGGCTGGGGCCCGCCCGGCGGCTCCGGCCGCGGGCCCCTCACTCCCCCAGGCGCTTCGCGGCCACGGGGCAGTCAGCTACCACCGCCGTCAGCTCCGGGTCGCCGCCGCGCGCGCCGCGCACCGCCCGGTCCAGCGAGGTGCGGCACTCCCACGTCACGTCCCGCGTGCCATGGCAGCAGTGCCAGCCCGTGAGCGTCCTTCCCAGGTACTTCCGCGCCTCCGCCTTCGTGGGCGTGATGAGCAGCCACACGGCGCCGGCCAGCACCGCCAGCCACGGGAGCTGCACGGCCACGCCCTTCAGCCAGGGACCGGCGCCCGGGGACACCCGCTCGGGGTGCATGCCCAGCCTTCCGTCCAGCGGACGCCGCAGCAGCACCACGTTCAGCAGCAGCTCCGGCGGCGCGGTGAAGGCCCGCGCCAGCCCGAGCGGCAGGCCCGGTGCGCGCTCGCCCCGCACCAGCCGCACGCCCGTCACCTGGCGCCACAGCGTCCGGCCCGTCAGCCCGCCCACGGCGGACGCGGCGAGCCACGCCAGCGCCATGGCGACGGCCATGCTTCCGGGCGTGCGCTCCTGCTCCAATGCCCGGAGCGCGGCCCAGCCCACCAGGGCCGCCGTCGCCACGTCCAGCAGGTCCGCCAGCCACAGGCGCCACTGGTAGCGGGACTCGGTGCTGACCACGTCCGTCGAGAACAACGACCCGTCGCTCATCCACCCTCTTTTCGGGGCCGCCAATATAGACATGAGCGCGCGGGGAACAGGGGGAACACTTCTCGCGGCCACGACGGCCTGCCGCGTCTCACGGCGCGCGAGCAGCGCTGACGTCCCTCCAGGCGAGGCCCCCTGTCGCGCCGGCATCACCGCTCCCGACCGCGGGCCGATGACGCTCCGCTGCGTCCGTGCACACCGTCCCGCCCTTGCCTGGAGGACGACGTATGGCTGAAACGGGAAGGCCCCGCGGACCGGCTCGGTTCCGGTGGGGAATGCTGGCGCTCGCGCTGCTGGTGGCGCCGGTGGCTGCCGCGCAGGACTCGGTGGTGGGACGGTGGGGGCCGCTGATGAGCTGGCCCGAGCCGGCGGTGCACGCGCACCTGCTCCCCACGGGAAAGGTGATGTTCTTCCCCGAGTTCGAGGCGGGAGACACCGCGCGCACCTGGGACCCGGTGTCGGGTGTCATCCAGGTGCTGCCCCGGCCCGGGCACAACATCTTCTGCTCCGGCCACTCCTTCCTCGGGGACGGGAGGCTGCTCGTCACCGGCGGACACATCTCCAGCGACGTGGGCCTGAAGGACGTCGTCCTCTACGACGCCTTCACCAACACGTGGCGCGACGCGCCGGACATGAACGCGGCCCGCTGGTACCCCACCAACACCACGCTGGCCACGGGCGAGGTGCTGGTCATCGCCGGCAACATCGACCACGACGCGGGCTCCAACACGCTGCCCCAGGTGTACCAGCCCGCCACCAACACCTGGCGCAACCTCACCTCTGCGCGGCGCGAGCTGCCCTACTACCCGTGGTTGTTCACCGCGCCGGACGGCCGCGTCTTCTACGCGGGCTACCGCACCGAGTGCGGCTGGCTGGACCCGCGCGGCACCGGGGCGTGGAGCTCCTGTCCCCCCAAGCGCTACGGCAGCCGCTCCTATGGCAACGCGGTGATGTACGACGAGGGCCGCATCCTCATCCTCGGTGGCTCGGACCCGCCGAAGGCCACGGCGGAGACCATCGACCTGCGGGAGTCCTCGCCCGTGTGGCGGGCCACCGGCGCGATGAGCCGGGGGCGGCGGCAGCAGAACGCCACGATTCTGCCGGATGGGAAGGTGCTGGTGACGGGCGGCAGCGGCGGCTCGGGCTTCGACAACAAGTCCGTGCCGGTGCGCGCGGCGGAGCTGTGGGACCCGGCCACCGGGCGGTGGACGGTGCTGGCCTCCGAGTCCCGCTACCGGGGCTACCACTCCACCGCGCTGCTGCTGCCGGACGGCCGCGTGCTGTCCGCGGGCGGGCGCGGCGAGAAGAGCGCGCAGGTGTATTCACCGCCGTACCTCTTCAAGGGCGCGCGGCCCTCGCTCTCCACCGCGCCCGCCTCGGTGGAGTACGGCGCCACCTTCACGGTGGGGACGCCGGACGCGGCCTCGCTCGCCCGGGTGACGCTGGTGCGGCTGTCCTCCGTCACGCACTCCAACAACATGGAGCAGCGCTTCGTGCCGCTCGCCTTCACCGTCGCCTCGGGCGGCGTGAGCGTCACCGCCCCCGCGGACTCGCGCCGCGCCCCGCCGGGCTACTACCTGCTGTTCCTCCTCAACGGCCAGGGCGTGCCCTCCGTGGGGCACATCCTCCGCGTGGGCGGCAGCGGCGCTCCGCCCCCGCCTCCGCCTCCGACGGACCCGGCGCGGGTCATCTCCTTCGGGGCCACGTGGCGGTACGACGACCGGGGCGTGGACCTGGGCAGCGGGTGGACGGCGCCCGGCTTCAACGATGCGGCGTGGAAGACGGGGCCGGCGCAGCTCGGCTATGGGGACGGGGACGAGGCCACCGCGCTGTACCGGGCCACGCCCCGGCAGCCCAGCTACTACTTCCGCAAGACGGTGCGGCTGGACAAGCCCATCACCGAGGCCCGCCTGCGCGTCCTCTTCGACGACGGGGTGGGCGTGTGGGTGAACGGGAAACTCCTGTACCAGCGCAACATGGGTAACGGCACTGCGTATGGCGCGTGGGCCAGCGGCACCTCCGGGGACAACGCCGTGCTCACCGCCACGCTGCCGCTGTCCCCCAACCCCTTCGTCGTCGGGGACAACGTGGTGGCCGTCATGGTGAAGCAGGCGAACTCCACCTCCAGCGACGTCTCCTTCGACCTGGAGTTGTCGCTGACCCCGGCGCCCTGAGGCCGGTGGCGCGGGTGCGGCGGCAGGCGGGACTTCGAGCGCCTGGTGGCCACCCTGGCTCGACCGGAGGACATGCCTCCTGTCCTCTTCCCGCAGTGGCGTGGGAGGGGCGCGGCTCTCATCTTCACCCCCAGCGCGACGCGGCGAGGCCCCCCACCACCGGGGCTTCGCGACTGGAAGCGCGCGGTCACCATGGCCAGAGGGCGCCGGGAGGGTGGCTTCCGGCGCCCAGGGTGGTGGCGGACGCGGCGGCAGCGGCGGGGGAAGGTGGGAAGTCGTACAGGGGGTGCAGGTGGCACCCCGCCGCTGCCGCCCGGGCTGCTCCACTCAACGTTCTAGCCGTACTGAAACAAACCGCGTTTGTCCTCCTGGCCGGTTCTGCCGGACACTGGGGGGCATCATGGGCATTTCGGGGTACACGGGGCGGGCCCGGTGGCGCGGGCTCGTCGGACTTCTCTTTCTCGCGGGACTCGTCCTGGCGAGACCGGGCATGGCACTGGACCCCGAGCGCCGTGTCTCGCAGTACAGCCAGGACTCATGGCGCGGCGACGACGGGCTGCCGCAGAACAGCGTGCTGTCGCTGGCGCAGACGCGCGACGGCTACCTGTGGCTGGGCACCTGGGAGGGACTGGTGCGCTTCGACGGGGCGCGCTTCGTCGTCTTCGACAAGCGCAACACGCCGGAGCTGCGCAGCCACACCATCCGGGCGCTGGTGGAGGACGCGGCGGGCACGTTGTGGGTGGGCACCGAGCAGGGGCTGGTGGCGTACCGCGAGGGCCGCTTCGAGCGGGCCCCCGGTGTCGCCGCGCCGCTGGAAGCGGTGAAGGTGTCGCGGCTGCTGGTGGCCGAGGGCTCGCTGTGGGTGGGCTCGTCCGTGGGGCTGTGGCGGGTGCCGCTGGGCGGTGGGCGGGCGCGCCAGTACACGGTGGAGGACGGCCTGCCGAATGCGTCCGTCACCTCGCTGGTCCAGGGAGAGGGCGGCACGCTGTGGGTGGGCACCAAGGGCGGACTGGCGCGGCTGGTGGGGGGCAACGTGGAGGAGACGCCCTTCGCCATTCCGGGGCCTCTTCCGCGGCCCGAGGTCCTGACGCTGAGCCGGGACTCCGCGGGTGTGCTGTGGCTGGGGACGGTGGAGGGACTCGTCTCCTGGGATGGGGCGCTCGCCCGGCGCTTCACCACGGAGGACGGGCTGCCGGAGAACTTCATCTCCTCGCTGTACACGGACGGCGACGGCAACCTCTGGGTGGGCACCCGCCGCGGCGGCCTGGTGCGCCGCACCACGGAGGGCTTCAGCGAGCCGGTGCCCGGCGCGGGGCTGATGGAGGCCGAGGTGATGTCCATGCTGGAGGACCGCGACGGTCACCTCTGGGTGGGCTCCTATTCGGGCCTGTTCCGCCTGCGCGACGGCCCGTTCACCACCTACGGGCTGCCGGAGGGGCTGGTGGCCCCGGAGGGAACGGTGAGCGCCGTGCTGGAGGACCGGCACGGCACCCTGTGGGTGGGCACGCTGGGGGGAGGGCTGTACCGGATGGAGGGCGGGCTCATCCGCCGCGTGGGCGCGGAGGAGGGGCTGCCGGAGAAGGTCATCCCCGCCATGCACGAGGATGCCCATGGAACGCTGTGGGTGGGCACCGTCAACGGCGTGTACCGGTATGACGGCAAGCGCTTCAGCCGGCTGCCCCAGGAGCAGGGGGGGCCGCGGGAGGTGGTGACGGCGCTCCTGGTGGACTCGCGGGGAGACAGGTGGATTGGGACGCCGAGCGGGCTGCTCCGGCTGCACGGAGGCGAGGTCTCCGTGTACGGCGAGAAGCACGGCCTGGCCCACCCCGTCATCGTCATGGTGGAGGACGCGGCGGGCCGGGTGTGGTTCGGCTCGGAGTCCGGGCTGCTGCGCTGGGAGGAGGACAAGAAGGGCTTCCGGCGCTTCACCCAGAAGGACGGGCTGCCGGGAGACGTGGTGCTGGCGCTGCTGGCGGACCCGGACGGCACGGTGTGGGTGGGCACGGAGACGGGGCTGGGGCGGTGGCGGAAGGACACCTGGGAGCGCTTCACCGTCGCGCAGGGGCTGTACGACGACGCGGTGTTCAGCGTGATTCCGGACGCCGGCGGGCACCTGTGGATGAGCAGCAACAAGGGCGTGTCCCGGGTGTCGCGGCGCGAGCTGGAAGAGGTGGCCGAGGGCAAGCGCACACGCGTGACGGCGCTGGGCTTCGACCAGCGCGACGGCATGCGCAGCGCGGAGTGCAACGGCAACACGCAGCCCTCCGCCTGGAGGGGCCGGGACGGGCGGCTGTGGTTCACCAACATCGGCGGCGCGATTGTCGTGGACCCGGCGCGGGTGAGCACGAGCCGGCAGCCGCCCGAGGTGCGGATTGAAGAGGTGCGGGTGCAGAACCAGCCCGTGCCGGTGGAGGGCCGGCTGGAGCTGCCGCCGGGCGGCTCGCGGCTGGACATCCGCTTCACGGCCTTCGCGCCGGTGGACGCGGAGAGGCTGCCCTTCCGCTACCGGCTCGTGGGCCATGACGACGGCTGGGTGAGCGCGGAGGTCCGGACGGCGACGTACACGGGCCTGCGGCCGGGCAGCTACCGCTTCGAGGTGCAGGCCCAGGGCCGCGACGGCCGGTGGACGGAGTCGGTGGGGCTGGACGTGGTGCTGGAGCCGAAGCTGTGGCAGCGCACGGGCTTCTGGCTGCTGTGCGTGCTGGGCGTGGTGCTGCTGGGCGTGTCCGTGTACCTGCTGCGCGTGGGACAGCTCAAGGCGCGCGAGCGGTGGCTGGCGGAGCGTGTGCAGGACCGCACGCGGGCGCTGGCGCGCGCCAACGAGGAGCTGGAGTCCCACATGCGCACGCTGCGGCAGACGCAGGCGCAGCTCGTCCAGGCGGGGAGGATGGCGGCGGTGGGGCAGCTCGCGGCGGGCGTGGGCCACGAAATCAACAACCCGCTGGCCTACATCGTGTCGAACCTGGAGCACGCGAGCGAGGAGGCGGACGCGCTGGCGCGGGAGCTGGCGGCGGACACGCGAGGCGTGGGGGCGCGGCTGCGGGACGTGAGCCAGGCGCTGCGCGAGGCGCTGCATGGCGCGGACCGGGTGCGGCGCATCGTCCGTGACTTGAAGACCTTCTCGCGTCCGGACGACGAGAAGACGGGGCCGGTGGAGCTGCACGCGGTGCTGGACTCGGCGGTGAAGATTGCCATGGCCGAGCTGCGCCCGCGCGCGAAGCTGGTGCGGGACTACGGCGACGTGCCGATGGTGGAGGGCAACGAGGCGCGCCTGGCGCAGGTGTTCCTCAACCTGCTCATCAACGCGGCGCAGGCGCTGCCGGAGGGGCGCGCGGAGACGAACGAGGTGCGGCTCGTCACGCGCATGGCGCCGGATGGGATGGTGGTGGCGGAGGTGCGCGACACGGGCATCGGGATTGCTCCGGAGTCGCTCGGCCGCATCTTCGACCCGTTCTACACGACGAAGCCGCAGGGCGTGGGCACGGGGCTGGGGCTCTCGCTGTGCCATGCGTACGTGACGGCCATGGGCGGCGCCATCTCCGTGGAGAGCGAGCCGGGCAGGGGCTCCGTGTTCCGCGTGACGCTGAGGCGCGCGGCCCGAGTGTCCGGGGCCGTGCCCGCCCTGCCCGCGCAGGAGTGGAGCGGCGCGCGTGAGGCCCGGCCGGTGCCCGCGCCGCCGGTGCGGGAACAGGCCACCGCGAAGGAGCCCAGGTCCAGTCCCGTCACCCAGGAGCGGGGCGGGGAGCGTGAGTCGATGCCGCCGCCAGCGCGGGAGCAGGGCGCCATCCCCGGGGCACAGTCGATGCCGGCACCCCTCTCGCGGGAGCGGGGAACGTCGCCGGCGAAGGACACGGACGCAAGGCCGGACAGGGGGGCCGCGCCGCGGCGGAGCCCGGACGCTCCGGACGCCGCTTCGGGCGCCACGGCAACGGCCGCGGTGGACGGCGCTCCAGGCGCGTCCGCGACGGGAGCGGAGACCTCCTCCGCGCGGGCTCCGGCGCGCGAGCCGCGCACGGACGCGACACCTCCGGAGTCCGCCCCGGGCGCGGTGCCCGCGCGCGGCCGGGTGCTGGTGGTGGACGATGATTCGCTGGTGAGCGGAGCCATCCGCCGCACGCTGTCGCGCGAGAACGACGTCGAGGTGCTGGTGAGCGCGCGGCAGGCGCTGGCGCAGTTGAGCGTGCCGGAGCCGCGCTACGACGTGGTGCTCTGCGACCTGATGATGCCGGAGATGACGGGCATGGACCTGTTCGACGCGCTGGTGCAGACGGCACCGCGGGTGGCGGAGCGGGTGGTGTTCATCACCGGTGGGGCCTTCACCCCGGCGGCGCGCACGTTCCTGGACCGCGTGGAGAACACCCGGGTGGAGAAGCCCTTCGACCCGGAGGCGCTGCGCAAGCTCATCCGCGCCGAGGTCGCGCGCGTCCGCCGTGAGTCCTCCGGACGGGCCGCGTAGTCACGCGGCCCCGGCCTCGAGGCCCAGGGCCTACAGGTCCAGCACCAGCCGCTTGGAGCGGGCGCGGGACACGCAGATGAGCATGCGCTTGTCGCCCGCGGGCTCCTGCTGGAAGAACGTGTCGCGGTGGTCGGGCTGGCCCTCGCAGACGCGGGTGACGCAGGTGCCGCAGGTGCCGGCCTCGCAGTCGCTGTCCACGCGCACCCCGTTGCGGCGCAGCACGTTGAGCACGGATTGCCCCGCGGGCACGTGCAGCACCTGGCCCGTGCTGCGGATGGTCACCTCGAAGTCGGTGTCCTCCCTGCCCGTGGCCGCGCTGGTGCCCTCGGCGGTGAAGGACTCGAAGTGCACCTTCTCCCAGGGCCACTTGTGGTGGGTGGCGGCGTCGCGCACGGCCTTCATCAGCCCGGCGGGGCCGCAGCAGTAGAGCCGGGCACCCGGCCCGCGAGTGGCCAGCAGCGCCTTCACGTCCAGGCCCTTCGACGGGTCCCCGCCGTCGAAGTAGAAGCGCACGCGGTCCTTGTAGGGCGCCTTGGAGAGCAGCTCGCGGAAGGCGGTGCGCTCGGGCGTGCGCGCGCAGTAGTGCAGCGTGTAGTCGGCGCCGGTGCGCTGGAGCAGCCGCACCATGGCCAGCATGGGGGTGATGCCGATGCCACCCGCCACCAGCACGTAGCTGCGCGCGAACAGCAGGGGGAAGTTGTTGGTGGGCGCGCCCACCTCCAGCACGTCGCCCACGTGCACGCGCTCGTGCATGGCGCGCGAGCCGCCGCGCCCGTTGGCATCGCGCTGCACGGCGATGACGTAGCGGTGCGTCTCGTTCGGGTCGTTGCTGAGCGAGTACGAGCGCACGTAGCCGCCCGGCCCCGGCACGCGCACCTCCAGGTGGGCTCCGGCCTCGAACGGAGGCAGCGAGCCCCCGTCCGCCGCGGCCAGCTCGTACGTCAGGATGTCCTCGGCCTCGCGGGTGATGTTCGCGACCCGAACACGCAGGGTGTCATTCACCACGGTCCTCCCCCTTCCCCTTCCCCGCCGCGGGCAGGGCGCTGCCCCGCGTCACGGTGGTCCGGACATTGGGCAGCAGCCTGCCGGGCGGTGATTGCCCCTGGGTACAGTGGGTTTGTTGCCATGTCGGCACCGCGGCGCGAGCTCCCCGGCATGCATCCGGAGCATGGCCGCCCGCCGGGCATCCGGGGCACCGGGCCTCTCCCATGCCGCCCCGGCATCCGGGCCCGGTCATCCCCACCTTGCGTTCATGCCGCGCTGCGCCAGGAGCTTCGCGCTCGGCGGAAGAGGCGCGGCCCACGACATTCGGGGAGGTGGATTCATGGATGCCATCGCGTTGCTGAAGGCGGACCACAAGACGGTGGAGCAGCTCTTTCGCAAGTTCGAGAAGGCGGGGCCCAACGCCCACAAGCTGAAGCGCAGGCTGGTGGACCAGATGGTGCACGAGCTGTCGGTGCATGCCTCCATCGAGGAGCAGGTCCTCTACCCGGCCGTGCGCGCGCGCGTGGAGGAGCTGGACGACGAGGTGCTGCGCTCGCTCGAGGAGCACCACGTGGTGAAGCTGGTGCTGGCGGAGCTGGACGGGATGCCGCCGGAGGCGGAGCGCTTCGACGCCAAGGTCTACGTGCTGATGGAGAACGTGCGCACGCACATCCTGGAGGAGGAGAGCGAAATCTTCCCCGCCGTGAAGAAGGCCTTCCGCCCGCAGGAGCTGCGGACGATGGCGGACGTGCTGGAGATGGCGAAGAGGGCGGCGCCGACGCGGCCGCACCCCCTGGCGCCGGACACGCCGCCGGGCAACCTGGTGGCGGGCGCGGTGTCCGCGATGATGGACATGGGACGGGACGCGCTGCGGGCCGCGCGCCGCAAGGCGACCACGAAGGTGCGCTCGGTCGCCGGGCTCCGTCCGGGCCAGCAGCGGGAAACCCGCCCGGCGTACGAAGCGGCCGGCGACGCGGCGAGCCCGTGAGGCCGGCGCGGCGGAGGGCTCGTGGAAGGAACATTCCTTCCACGGGCCGGTGAGGCCGGCGCGGCGGAGTCTCCTGGGGCGCCCTCACTTTCCGCGGAAGGAGGGCGCGCCCCACGCATACGGGGACTGCGCGGCGCCGTGAATGCCGTACGGGGCGGAGCCGTCCCAGGGGGTGAGGACGTTGCATCCCGACCCCGCTGTACTGGACCGCCCGAGGAAGCGCCATGCTCCACACACGACCTGTCCGCCCCCTGTTCCTCGCCGCCATGCTGCTCTCCAGCCTGGTTGCCGGCGCGCAGTCCACGCCCGCGTCCACGCCGCGTCCGCCGGTGGACCCGCAGGTGCGGACGATTCGCGTGGAGGGCACGGGCGAGGTGAAGGCGCAGCCGGACGAGGCCTTCCTCGACCTCGCGGTGGAGACGCTGGCGCCGAACGCGAAGGCGGCGGGGGAGCAGAACGCGAAACGGATGGAGAAGGTCATCGCGGCGCTGACGTCCGCGGGCATCGCGCGGCGGGACATCCAGACGCGCAACTACGCGGTGTATCCGGAGTACGCGCCGCCGGCGCCCCACGAGCAGGAGCCGAAGCTGCGGGGCTACCGGGTGAGCAACCTGGTCAGCGTGCACGTGACGGAGCTGTCGAGGGTGGGAAGCCTGCTGGACCAGGCGCTCGCGGCGGGGGCGAACCGGGTGGACCAGGTGCGCTTCGGGCTCAGCCGTGAGGACGCGGTGCAGGGCGAGGCGCTGCGGCAGGCGGTGGCGCGCGCACGCAAGTCGGCCGAGGTGCTGGCGGCGGCGCTGAACGTGAAGCTGGGCGCGGTGCTGGACGCGAGCACGGTGACGGAGCCTCCGCGCCTGTACCCGGCGCGAGTCGCCATGGCGGAGACGGCGGACGCCCGCTCGGCGACGACGCCCATCCAGCCGGAGGAGCAGACGGTGCAGGCGAAGGTGACGCTCATCTACGTCATCGAGCCCTTGAAGTAGTCGCCTGCCCGCCCTGCCTCGCACCGCGAGGCGAGGAGCCCCCCGGGTTCTCGGCCGCCGGGGCCGTCCTCATGTTGAGAGAGGAAGGGGAGGAACGCCGGGGCCAGTCTTCCTGCTCCGGTGGGAGGGCACGAGGCGATGAGCGGCACGCGCAAGTGGACGTTCCTGGGGCTCGTCGTGGGCGGCCTGTGCCTGGGGTGTAGACAGCAGGAGGTGGCGAGGGAGGAGCCCTCGGCGAGCGAGAGAGAGGGGCGCTCCGAGGTGCTGCGAGGCATCATGGCCTCGAAGGAGCGGACTCCGGACCCCGCGGCGATGAGGGGGCCTTCGGGTCAGGCCACCCCAGGCGCATTGGGACAGGGTGGCTCAGGCCGCCCCGAGCCCACGGGGCGGCTGCAAGGCCAGGTGACGTGGGTCGGAGACGACGAGCTGCTCATCCGCGACCCGGGAGGCGTGGAGCGCGACGTCGAGGTGAAACCCGAGACTCGTCTCCAGGAGAAGGGCTCGCCCGTGACGCTGCGCAGGTTCTCCGAGGGCGACGAGGTCCGCGTGAGCTACGACGAGGGACCGGGGGGCTGGGTGGCACGCGAGGTGGAGTTGCTGCCCGCGCCGGAGTCACCGCCTCCGCCCGGGCAGAATCCCCGTCCCCGCGAGGACGGCGCGGAGCCGCCGGGGCGGATGGCTCCGCCCCGCTGACGCCGCGCGAAGCGGGGCTACTCCTTCAGAACGAGCCGCCGTCCGCGCGCCGGCCCGCGGAGGAGCCGAGTCCCGGGTTGAGCGTGGTGTGGAGGACGAAGCCGGCATCCGGCGCCGCGTCGGGCATCCGGTTGATGGACACGTTGTCGACGGTGCTGGTGTAGCTCAGCGAGTCCACGATGCCGCCGTCGGGAGCGCGGAGGCTCGGGCTGTCGCCATCGTTGTTGAGGCCGAGCTGCCCGGTGGACGCGGCCTGGGTATCGGGCGTACCCGCCGGGAAGCCCCGGGGGCCCCCGTAGACGACGAAGGCCCTGCCCGGAGCGAGCGACGTCCCGGAGGGGAAGACGTGCCGCAGGAGGGCGGAATCCCACAGCATCCAGCCGGACAGGTCCGCGCTGGAGGTGCCGGCGTTGACCACCTCGATGAACTCGTAGTGGTTGTCCACGCCACCATCCGGCATGGAGGGCTCGTTGGCGAGCACCTCGTTGATGAAGAGGTGCGAGGGGGATGACACGCCCGGCTCACCACCCAGCGCATAGCGGCTGATGACGGGGTAGTGGTCGCTGACGACGTTGGCGTAGTTGGAAATCCAGGCATCGGGACGCAGCACCCGGACCGAGCCGGGCACGTATTCCACGGCGAGCTCGTTGGTGGCGAGCGTGTGGTCGATGGCGTCGGGATAGCCGGTGGTGGTGCGCTCACCCCCGAGCGACAGCGGCCGGGTGATGAAGGTGTAGTTCGGGGTGTCGAGCACGAAGGGCTCGAAGGGGCTGGCGAGGTATGCGCCGAAGTCGTCGCGGGTGATGGAGCGGTCGACGTCGTCGTTCCAGTCGCCGATGACGAGCACGCGCTCGGTGGGCAACAGGGAGTCGAGGTAGCTCTTGAGCGCGGAGCCCGCGCGCTGCCGCTGTCCGTAGGAGACCTGGTCAGCGAAGGCCTTCATGTGGAGGACGATGACGACGAGGGGCTCGTCGAGGCCGCTGATGGTGAAGTCCACGCGCAGGGGCGGGCGGCCGGCGAAGTCGGCGGACTGCGAGGTGAGGATGAGCTGGGCGCCCTGGAAGGTGAGGGAGCTGTCGTAGAGGATGCCGGGCTTCTGCTCGCCGATGCTGTACCAGGATGAGCCCCCGAGGACGAAGGACTCGTCGTTGGCGAGGAAGCCGCTGTAGCCGGGGAGCTGGGCCTTGAGGGTGGCGAAGTCCTCGCTGTCCACCATCTCCACGAGTCCCCACAGGTTGACGCCCGCGTCGCCGAGGATGTTGCTGGCATGGGCAATCTGCAGGTCATCGCTGGTGCCGCCGTCGGAGGAGGAGCTCGGAGGCCCCTGGTTGGGCGCGCCGAACCACTCGATGTTCCAGTGGCCCACGGTGAGAGGGATTCCCCCGGCGCGCACCGTGAGGGACAGCGCGCGCGAGTCCTCGATGCCCTCGGCGTCCTGCACGAAGACGGTGAAGCTCGCGGTGCCCGCCGCCGTGGGCGTGCCGGAGAGGACGCCCGAGGTGGACAGCTCCAGCCCGGCGGGGAGTGAGCCGGTGTGGCTCCACATCAACGGGGCCCGGCCGTCGGAGGCGGTGAGCGTGGCGCTGTAGGACTGGCCCACGACGCCGTCGGGGAGCGAGGCCGTCGTCACGCGGGGCGAGATGTAGACGGGCAGGGTGAGGGGTCGCTCAGCGAAACGGCCGTTGATGTCGGTGACACGAGCGGTGAAGGAACGGGTGCCGCCGGTGCTCGTGCCGCTGATGAGGCCCGACGAGGAGAGTGAGAGCCCCGGGGGAAGCGAGCCCGAGGTGAGGCTCCAGCTCATGGGGGCCTTGCCGCCCGAGGACTGCAGCGAGGTGGAGTAGCTCTCCCCGAGCCGGGTCTCGGGAAGCTGGAGGGAGGTGATGATGGGACGCGGACGGACGGTGAGCGCGAAGGCTCGCGAGTGGGTGCGTCCGTTGGCGTCCGAGACGATGACCTGCCCGGAGGTGGAGCCCTCGGAGGGAGGCGTGCCGGAGAGCTGGCCGCTGCTGGAGAGGCTCAGCCACGCGGGCAGGGTGCCGGGCGTGAAGAAGGTGTACGGCGGCTTTCCGTCGGTGACGGAGTACGTGACGCTGAAGGCCTCGCTGACATAACCGTCGAGCTGGAGGCTCGGGCCCGAGAGGGAGGGCGGCCGGTACACCGCGAGGGAGAGCGTCCGCGTGGAAGTGCGCCCGCCGCTGTCGGTGACGCGGACGGTGACGGAGGGGGCGACCGCGGCGCCGGGTGCACCGGAGATGGTGCCGCTGCTCGCGGTGAAGGAGAGGCCCTGAGGCAGGGCGCCGGAGTCGATGGACCAGGAGTACGGCACGCGCCCGCCGGTGGCGGTGAGGCTGGCGGTATAGGACTCGCCGACGTACCCGTCGGAAAGTGAGGCGGTGGTGACGGTGGGCGGCGAGTAGACGGCGAGGGACAACGTCCGGCTGTCGGTGCGGCCGCCCTCATCGGTGACGCGAGCGGTGAAGGTGGAGGAGCCCGCGGACGAGGGCGTCCCGCTCACCGTTCCGTCCGAGGCGAGCGCCAGGCCCGAAGGCAGCGAGCCGGAGACGTGGGTCCAGGAGAGGGCGCCACGGCCGCCGGAGGCGGAGAGCCGGGTGCTGTAGGGCTTGCCCGTGTCCCCATCCGGGAGCGCGGTGGTGGTGATGGCGGGGGGCGCGTGGACGGTGAAGGAGATGGAGCGCGAGGCGGCGCGGCCGTTGGCGTCGCGAGCGGTGACGTCGAAGGTGAACGTGCCTGCCTGCCCGGGTCTGCCGTGAAGGAGTCCCTCCGCCGCGAGCGTCAGTCCCTGTGGGAGCACGCCCGAGGTGCTGAAGAGATAGGGCGCCTTGCCACCGGACGCGGAGAAGGGAAGCGCGATGCTGTCATTGACGTAGGCGCTCTGGGCGGCAACGGCGGCGAGCGTGGGAGGTGTGTACGTGGTGAGGGACACCTCGCGGGTGTCGGTGCCGCCCTCGGCATCGGTGGCGCGGACGGTGAAGGAGGAGGTGCCGGGGGCGGACGAGGTGCCGTCGAGTGCGCCCGAGTCGAGGAGCTGGAGTCCGGCGGGCAGGGTGCCCGCGGTGAGCGCCCACGTGTACGGAGGTTTCCCGCCCGCGGCGGAGAGGCCGTGGCCGTAGGCGGCATCGGTGTACGCGTCCGGCAGGGTGGTGGAGGTGACGGTGAGGCCGTTGCGGACGGTGAGCTGGAAGGAGGCGGAGGCGGAGCGGCCGTTGAGGTCCTGGACCTGGAGTGTGAAGGACGCGGTGCCCGCGGCGGTGGGGGTGCCGAGGATGGAGCTGCCCTCCAGGCGGAGCCCCGCGGGTAGCGAGCCCGCGCTGACGCGGAGGGAGAGCGGGCCCCGGCCGCCGGTGGCGTTCAGAGAGGCCGAGTAGGGCGCTCCGACGACGGCGAGGGCGAGCGGGGTGTCGGAGAGAGAGGGCGGCGCGAAGACGGAGAGCGTGAAGTCGCGTTGCGCGGAGAGGCCGGAAGCGTCCTGGACGCCAAGGGTGAAGGAGAAGATGCCGGGGGCCACGGGCGTGCCGGAGATGCGGCCATTCACGGCGAGCCGCACGCCCGAGGGGAGCGCGCCGCCAGCGAGGACCCAGGTGTACGGGGCCGTGCCGCCGGAGACGGCGAGCGGGGCGCTGTAGTCGCTGCCGAGGTACGCATCCGGAAGCGCCGGGGTGGCGACCGCGAAGCCGGGGCCGCGGACCTCGATGCCGAGCACCCTGCGAGCCGTGTGGCCAGCCGAGTCGCGGACTTCGAGGGTGAAGGTGACGGAGCCCGCGGTGGAGGGAGTCCCGGAGATTTCGCCCGAGGCGGAGAGCGTCAGGCCCGCGGGGAGGGAGCCCTCGATGAGGTGCCAGGAGTACGCGGGTGAGCCACCGGAGGCCACGAGGGTGGCGCTGTAGGGCTGGGCGACGGTGGCGGCGGGGAGCTCCTCGGTGGCGAGGGTGACGGAAGTGCCACCCCCGTCGTTGGAGCCCGAGCCACCGTCTGTCGGATTGCCGGGGCCGGAACCGGAGCACGCGGTCAGGAGGAGGGCGAGGAGCAGGGACGGGACGCGCGGGAGCTGCATGAAGACTCCGGCCCGGCGGTGCAGGCCAACGGAAAACTGGGGCCACAACTGTATTGCCGTCCTGTGAGCCAGGCGCATGGGTCCTGATGTACCCATTCAGGAAAGAAGAAGGGCCGCGGCCCTGTGAGGAGCCGCGGCCCGAGGTGTTTCACGCGTGGGAGTCGAGAACGTCCGTTACGGCGCGGTGTTCGCGGCACCCGGCGAGGTGGCGGTGGCGTTCAGCATGAAGTCCGCGCCGTTGTTGTTCGTGTCCGTGCCGTTCGGGAGGCGCTGGATGGACGAGCTGGCCGCACCGCTGTCCGTCGGGGCACGGTTGCCCTCGGCGAAGTTCAGGGAGGCGTCGCCGCCGCTCGTGGGAACGGTGAAGGCCGAGTTGCCACCCGTGCCGTAGAACACGGAGTCCAGCAGCCGGCCCGTCGTGAAGTTCAGGAGGCCGATGCCGTCGGGGCCGTTCTGGATGGCGTTGGTGGCGGGGGTGATGGTCTGCCGCAGCGCGGTCGCGGGCAGCGTGCCCAGCACGGAGGTGGCGCCCACCACGAGGTAGCCGCCCGGGGCCAGGCTGGTCACGGCATTGCCATCGGCATCCACCACGGAGTCCAGCGCGATGGTGGTGTACGGGGTCGACGTCGCGGTGCCCGCACCGTTGACGAACAGCAGGCGCACGTCGCTCAGCGTGACGGCCTCGGTTCCGACGTTGTAGATCTCGACGAACTCCGCGTTGTCCGTCCCCTGGTTGTCGTAGTCGACCTCGTTGATGATGAGCGACGGAGGAATGAAGCCGCTGAACTGGGCGGTGTTGGCCGTCGTGTCGATGTCCTTGCCCAGCCGGTCCGTGACTCCCGTCACGGTCAGCTCATAGGCCTGTCCGGAGGTCTGCGCGGCCGTGGTCAGGGTCACCCTGTTTCCGTCGACCGTCACGCTGTCCACCTGCAGGTCCGGGATGGAGAAGTCGGCGGCCTGGACCGAGCCGGCGTCGAGCGGGCGGCTGAAGACGACCACCACCTGGGTGGCGCTCGAGGCGGTCGCGCTGGACAGCTTGGGGGCGGGGCAGTTGCTCAGGGTCAGCTGGCTGGCCTCGAAGGCCGACGGCTGGGACGTCGTGTTGAAGCGCCACACCGGGCCCGCGTTCAGCGTGAACTGGCAGGTGTCCTCGACCCCGAGCTCCGACACGAGCGCGAGCGGCAGACGGAGCCGGATTCCCGAGACCGCCTCGGTCTCTCCGGCGGTGGTGATGGGGAACCCGAGGAACCCGGTGCCCGCGCCCGAGGACGAGCCGGCGATGGCGCCGCTGAGCATGATGAGCTCGCTCTCGTAGGTATCCGCCGCCTCCAGGTCGCTCGCGCTGGAGCGGTCGACCTTCAGGCCCGCGGGCGTCGCCGTGTCGAGGTTCTGCACGGGGTGGCCCTGGCTGATGACCGTCACGTCCGAGACGCTCTGGGCAATCCTCACGCCGGTGGTGGTCGCCTTCTCCGTCACGGAGAGGCTGACGCGGTCACCGACGGCCACCTGGCCCAGGGCGGTGGCGTCGGACACGAACAGCGCGGGCCCGTTGGGCTCCGCCTGGAGGAAGAAGCCCGCCGGCTCGCTGCTGCCCTCGACCGCGGGCTTGCGCGCGGTGACGAACGCGCCGGTGATGGAGAGCGCGGGGGCCAGCGCGCCGTCGGTCGCGTCCACGACCGCCTGAAGCTGCGCGCTGGTGTCCGCCGGAGCCGTGGTGACGCTCGAGTCCACGCAGGTGTTCGTGTCGCTGCACACCTGGGTCAGCGAGCAGTGCGCGTTGGTGACGCACTGGACGCAAGCCGTCCCCTCATTGCAGATGGGCGCCTCGGCCGTGCAGCCGTCGTCCTGGCCGCTGCCCTCGGCGGTGTCGGTGCAGAGGGTGCCCGCATCCGTGCCCGCATCCGTGCCCGCGTCAGGCGGCGGAGGCTGGGTGATGTCCCGCTGCTCGCACGTGCCGTCGTTGCAGGTCCACTCCTTGCCCGGGTCCGGCTGACCATTGTCGTTGCGACAGTCGAACGCATCGACGCACTCGTCGCCACAGCCCGTGCCCACCGTGACGAGCACGGCGGTCAGGAGAGCCGGAAGCCAATTCCGTCTCAGCATGTGTTCCCCTCCATGGGATACAGGTACTGGCTCCCCTTACACCTGAACCCGGAGAGGGTCCATTGGGCGCCCTCCAGGTCACAGGCATTTCACGCAGGTCTGACCGGAATTGGCAGGTGTTCAGGGGCTGGCCCGAGGGGCCCGGGCCGGCGGCCCCGCGTACAGGTCGATGACCTCCGAGATGGCGCTCTGACACACCGCGCAGAACGGCACCCTATCCCGGGTGAACATCACGCAGTCGAGCTGGGGCCGGTAGTACCCACGTGACTCGTACATGGCCCCCTCGAAGGCGCCCACCCGGCCCGAGTACTTCTGCGAGGACAGGAACTTCTCCTCCCAGTCCCGCTGGGCCACGAAGAGGGCGTCCATGTCCGACTCCGGCTTGCGCTGGGCGCGAATCTGGCGCCGGCGCTTCTGCACGTCGTTGGCGTGGTTCTCGTACCCCTCCTTGTTCCACGGCGTGGGGAGGGGCGTTCCCGGTGACACCAGGTGCTTCCATTTCACCTGCTCCGAGTCATGGAGCGCGGTGACGTTCTTCTCCCAGGGCTCCAGCCGGTCCGCGGCGGGCGCGTAGACGGACTCGGAGGTGTAGTACTCGTCGGCCAGTCCGGCGAAGTGGTGGCCGAACTCGTGGACGAAGACGTACGGCGCCCACAGGCTGTCGGAGGCCACCGTGCCGTAGAGGCCGAAGATGCCTCCCCCTCCGTAGGTGTTGCCGTTGGCCAGGATTTCCACGAACTCGTAGGGGGCGAAGGCGGCCGTCTCCCGGAAGGCCTTGTTGTCGAAGGTGAGGATGTAGCGCTCGCTGCCGAAGGCGTCATAGGTGGCGCCGAGGGGCGAGCGCCGGTGGAGGCCGGTGGACGGCCGGGAGATGCCGGACTGCGCGGCGGCGGGCATCAGGCCCCACACGTTGAAGTCCGCCTTGCGCTCCTTGAAGGGAGAGAAGGTGAAGAGGATGTCCACCATGCGGCGGGCATCCTTCTCGAACTCGGGGCGCTCGGCCTCGGTGTAGCCGTCGCCGAGGATGAGCAGGTCCACCTTCTGCTCCGGCGGTCCGTTCTCCAGCAGCTTCAGCAGCGGGCCGGGCGCGGGGGGAGAGGACGGGTCCACGAACATGCCCTTCGGGTCCACCACCACCGACCACACCTCACGGAAGGCATTCTGCGCGTCGCGCTTCTTGAGGAGCACCTGGACGGGCCGCTCCGGGGCGGGGAAGCGCAGCGACTCGTGGAAGGTGCGGTTCATGCTCCGCGCCTCGGTCGTGATTTCCCACTCGCCGTAGATGGAAGCGAACCCGCGCGAGAACAGGAGCCGGTTGGTGGCGCGCTCCTTCACCTCGAAGAGGTACTTGCCGAGGTTCGTCTCGTCGATGGCGCGCGCGGGATGGCCGGGCCAGGGGAGCGGCTCGATGACCACCCGGTCGAGACTGAAGCGCTCCTCCGTGGCGTTGCCGGTATGGAAGTAGTCGACGCGGAAGGTGCGAGGGGCCGCGGCGGAGGCGCTCGTGGCCAGCAGCAGGAGGAGAAGGGCACGCATCATGGGCGCACTCTACGCGCCCGGACCGGGATGAGGTGCCCTCCGGGAGGGGCTCAGAAAGAGCCGGACAGGGTGGCGGACGCGCCCTCTCCATCCGCCGCGACGCCCACCGAGACAGGGGGCGGAGGGGCCGAGGAGGGGGACAGCAGGTAGAGCACGGCGCCCGTGGTGATGGCGACGCCTCCTCCGACGAGCAGCCCCGTGAGGACATTGCCCTTCTGGGCCAGTGAGTTCCGAATTTCCAGGGCCTCCTTGTCGGTGGACAGGATGCGGCCGTTTTCGAGCCGCTTCTCCAGGGCGTTCAGGTCCTTCTGGGCCAGCATCCGCACGACGCCCGCGCCGCCCAGCGCGGCCACGCCCGCTCCGAGCGCCACGTAGGACGCCTTGCGCATACCCGAGGTGGGGCGGGAATCCACCGAGCCCGTCACGCCCTCCGAGAGGCGGTCGGGCGCGGTGACGTCCAGCCCGCCCGGATGGGAGCTGTTCGGCTGTTCCCAGGGGGCCTTGCCATTGGCGTTCATCACCACGAGGTTGGATGGGGAGCGGCCGGTGGTGACGAAGTCCACCAGGGCGGAGAGGGCCTCGGCCGGAGCGTCGAGCCCCTGCGTCTTGAAGCCACCCTCGCGCAGCTTCTGCCCACCCTCGACGTTGAGTACGGTGGCGGCGAACCACTTCGGTCCGCTGCTGGGGCGCTCCAGGCGGACGACGATGACCTCCTCCACACCCAGCGTGCCGCCCAGCCGGACGGCATGGCTGAGCGCGCGCTCATCGTTGCCGTCGGCGGACGCGAGGCACGGGAAGGGACTGGCGGACACGGAGCCCTCGTAGGCCACGTCGACGAGCAGGGGTGTGTCAGCGCCCTGGACCTGCACCTGGCGCGGGAAGCTGGTGGTGGTGCCCTTCACGAGGGTGAGCTCGTAGGTGCCGGCGGGCACGTCGAGCGTCAGTGGCGTCTGCCCCACCTTGAGCCCGTCGAGGTACACGTCCGACGAGGGCAGCGTGGACCTCACGGACAGCTTCACCTTGCGCGCCCGGGCCAGCTCGCGGCGCAGCTTGTCGAAGGACTGCCGGACGGAAGGGGCGAACTGGTCCGGGTCGAGCTCGTAGTCCTGCTGGAGGCGCAGCACGTTGCGGAACGCGGTGTCGCTCTCCTTCTGCTTGCCCATGGTGCGGTAGTTCAGGCCGTGGAGGAGCTGGGCCTCCACGTAGAGCTTCCAGCGCGTTTCACCCACGGGGAGGCGGTTGATTTGCTGGAGGGCCTCGTCGGCGGCCTGGGCGGCCCTCGCGTTGCGACCCTCGTAGAAGTGGTCCAGGGCGGTCTCGAGCTGGCGCTGGAGGTCCTCGTAGCTCCGGGAGGACTGCGGGAAGAGCCGCTCGCTGAACGCGGTGGCGCTCAGGGTGTCCTGCTCGGGGCGGGACGCGAGGGTGTCCAGGAACGCCTTGGCCTGGCTGCCCAGCTCCGCGTCCTTGCAGTCGCCGCTGGCCACGACCATGCGGCGCGGGGCCGCGTATGCCAGCGCCGGAATCAGGCACGCTGCAATCGTGAGTGTGATTCGCATCTCGTTCGTCCTCGGCGTGGTATCGGCGAGCGTCTGTTTCACCCGAGCCGGTTGCAGGGGGCGTTCCGTCGGCCACCCGACAGACGGCCGCACATACCAAGCCTGCCCGCCTACCTTCAAACCACCCGCCTCCCCAGGAAAACCCCAGTCCTTCCAGGTCCTTACCTACCCATACCTGACGCCCTCGGACACGGGGCTCCCGTTACCCGGCCCACGGAGCCGTGGATCATCCCCGTCCAGGCCCTGGACCCCCGTCCCGTTCAGGAACCTCCCCGCATCCTTGATAGGGCCGCTCCGCCGCCTGCCCTCCCGGGGAGCTTGCGATGGCCGGGTGCGTCGCAGCGTGCCATCCCCATCTTGGCGAGGGGTTGGGCTCACAGGGGGACCCATGAAGCGTGCATGGAAGAACCAGGTCGTCGTCATCACCGGGGCGTCGAGCGGCATCGGCCGCGCCACGGCGCTCGCCCTGGCGAAGAAGGGCGCCCACGTGGTGCTCGCCGCCCGCCGCGAGGAGCCGCTGGATGACCTGGCCCGCGAGTGCGAGTCCCACGGCGTGCGCGCCCTCGTCGTCCCCACCGACGTCTCCGACCCCGCCGCCGTGCGCCACCTCTCCGCCGAGGCCCTCCGCGCCTTCGGCCACTTCGACGCGTGGATCAACAACGCCGGCGTCTACCTCATGGGCAGCCTGGAAGAGACGCCCGACGACGCCTTCCGCCAGCTCATGGAGACCAACTTCTTCGGCACCGTCACCGGCACGCGCGTCGCGGTGACGCAGTTCCGCCGCCAGGGCCAAGGCACCCTCGTCAACGTCTCCTCCACCTTCGGCGCCGTCGCCGCGCCCTGCGTCAGCGCCTACGTCGCCTCCAAGCACGCGGTGCGCGGCTTCTCCTCCTCCGTCCGCCAGGAGCTGCTCAACACCGGCATCGACGTGTGCACCGTGCTCCCCGCCGCCATCGACACGCCGCTGTGGCAGCACACCGCCAACTACACCGGCTGGCGCGTCCGCCCCGTGGAGCCCATCTACACACCGGAGCGCGTCGCCCGGGCCATCCTCCGCGTCCTCCGGGAGCCCAGGCCTGAGGTCATCGTCGGCCCCGCCGCCCGCGGCTTCGCCGCCATGCACGGCCTGATGCCGCGCACCTTCGAGCGCACCATGCGCGGCGTCACCCATGCCCAGCACTTCGAGAAGGTGCGTCAGAGTCCCACCTCCGGCAGCCTCTTCCGCCCCATGGCCGAGGGCACCGGTACCTCCGGGGGCTACCGCGCGGCCGGCAAGCAGTGGCTCCGCCGGCTGCTGCTCGCGGGAGGAGTGGCCGCGGCGGCCGTGTCCCTCCGTGGGGGAGGGGCCGGACGGAGACTCGGAGTGCGTGTCGCTCACGCACTCGCGCGCTGAGGGTCATTTTCATGTCACGACGCCCTCCAGGGTGAGGCGCCGTGACCGGGCCATGACAATGCCTCGGGAGAGTCCGCCCGCCATGACCGACATCGCCGTCCTCGTCAACCTGCGTGCACGCCGGGGCTCCGAAGGAGTGGGGGGCCTCGTGGAGCGCTTCCTCCCCCGGGCGCGCGTGGCGCTCACCCGCTCTCTCGAGGAGGCGCGAGCCTGGATTTCCGACACCCTGCGGCCCAACCCGCCCTCCCTGCTGCTCGCCGGAGGGGGAGACGGCACGATTACCGGGCTCCTCAATGAGCTGCGCACGGCGGGCGTGGCCCTGCCGGCCATCGGCGTGCTGCCGCTGGGCACCGGCAATGCCTGGGCCCGCGTCACCGGCGCGCCCCGTCCCGCGCTGGCGCTGAAGCAGATCGCCGCGGTGGGCGAGCGCCTGCCGCCCCTGCGCCCCTTCGCCCTGGTGCGCGTGGAGGGCAAGGTGGCCCCCTTCGCCGGCACCGGCTGGGACGCGGAGATGATTCAGGACTTCAAGAACCAGCTCTCCGTCGCCGGGCCGCTGCGTGGCACCCAGGCGGGCCTGCGCGGCTACCTCGGCGCCATGTTCACCCGGACGATTCCCCGCCACGTCTTCGGCGACGGCAACCCCCAGGTGTCCGTCTACAACCTGGGAGACACCGCGCTCACCGTGGACTCGCGGGGCGCGGTGCAGCCGGTGCCGCACGGGGACAAGGGCGCGCTGCTGTACCGAGGGCCCGCGGGCGTGGCCGGCGCGGCCACCACGCCGGAGTGGGGCTTCGGCTTCAAGGCCTTCCCCTTCGCCCAGGCGGTGCCGCACCGGCTCTCCGTGCGCGTCTACGGCGGCAGCGTGCTGGAGGCCACGCGCAACATGTTCCGCCTGTGGCGCGGCGAGCACCCCATCCCTCACATGCACGACTGGTTCGTCCAGCGCCTGCGCATGGACTTCGACCGCGAGGTGCCCTTCCAGATGGGCGGCGACGTCATCGGCATGCGCCGCTCGGTGGAGTTCGACCTGGCCGAGGAGAGCGTCCAGCTCGTCGACTGGCGCCAGCTCTCGCGCATGGTGCGGGTGTAGCTCCACGCCAGCTTGACCCGGGTGTGCGTTGGACACTATGCCGTGCGTCCAACGCCCGCGAACGGATGGAGCCGTGAGCCACACCTACGAGTACCCAAGGCCGGCGCTGACGGTGGACTGTGTCGTCTTCGGCCAGGATGAAGACGACCTGAAGGTGCTGCTCATCCAGCGCGGCGTGGAGCCCTTCGCGGGGCGCTGGGCGCTGCCGGGCGGCTTCGTGCGGATGGACGAGTCCCTGGACGCCGCCGCGCGCCGCGAGCTGGAGGAAGAGGCCGGCATCCGCCCCGCGCACATGGAGCAGCTCTACACCTTCGGTGCGCCGGACAGGGACCCGCGCGGGCGCATCGTCACGGTGGCGTACTTCGCGCTGGTGAAGCTCAGCGACCACCGGTTGCACGCGGCCACGGATGCACGCGAGGCGGCATGGTTCTCCGTCTGGGACACGCCGAAGCTGGCGTTCGACCACGCGGACATCCTCGCCACCGCGCTGCAGCGGCTCAAGGGCAAGGTCCGCTACCAGCCCATCGGCTTCGAGCTGCTGCCGCCCAAGTTCACCCTCACCCAGCTCCAGCGGCTGTACGAAATCATCCTGGAGCGGCCGCTCGACAAGCGGAACTTCCGAAAGAAGATTCTGGCCATGGACCTGCTGGAGGAGCTGGACGAGGTGGAGCAGGACGTCTCCCACCGCGCCGCGCGCCTCTACCGGTTCGACCACAAGAAGTACAAGCAGCTGGAGAAGGCGGGCTTCAACTTCGAGCTCTGACCGGCCCCGAGTCCTCCGCGCCGGAGTGTGCATGGGCCCACGGTGGCCCTGCCCTCCGGTGCCGACGCCCTCGATTGGTTTGACAGGGTGTAATTTGGACACTATGTTGGTGTTGTAGATACACGAACCCGGAACAAGGCACCGCCCGCGCCACGAGAGGAGAGGCGCGCCCCGGTACCCGCTCCAGGGGCGTGAGACGGCCGCGGCCCGTGGGGAGGCCACGGGTGAGGCGTGCCGTCCTCTGTGAGTCATCCCGCCGTTCGTGCCCGACAGAGGGCCACGGGAGAGCCATGTCCGCGCTGCCCTTCGACATCGCCGCCGCCTCGGTGCAGGGCCGGGAGCACGCTCGGGCGGGGCGCAACAACCAGGATGCGCTGTGCGTGCGCGCCAGCGAGCACGGGCTGGTGGCCGTCGTCGCGGATGGGTGTGGCAGCCAGCCGTGCAGCGAGCTGGGCGCGCAGCTCGGCGTCCGGCGGCTGGTGCGGGCGGCGCTGCTGCGGCTCGAAGAGGGCGAGCGCGTGGACGAGGCCACCTTCCTCCCGGGCCTGCGCGAGGACGTGCTGTGCCTGCTGGGCGAGCTCCGCGGCGACCTGGGCCGCGACGCGCTGGGCGACTTCCTCTTCACGCTGGTGGGCGCGGTGGTGACACCCACGAAGACGCTCGTCTTCTCCGCGGGGGACGGAGTGTGGGCGCTCAACGGCGAGGTGCATCCGCTCGGGCCCTTCCCGGGGAATGCGCCGCCGTACCTCGCCTACGCGTTGATGGGTGGGAATGACGTGCCGCTGGCCTCGCGGGCGCTGGTGCCCACGGAGGACGTGCACGCGTTGCTGCTCGGGACGGACGGAGTGGTGGACCTGTCGCGGCTCGCCACGGCGCGAATCCCGGACAAGGACGAGCCGGTGGGCCCGCTGTCACGGCTCTGGACGGAGGACCGCTACTTCGCGAACCCGGATGCGCTGCGGCGGCACCTGGCGCTGCTCAACCGCGAGTCGGTGCGTGCCGACTTCGAGGCCCGGCGCGTGGTGCGCACGCCGGGACTGCTGCCGGACGACACCACGGTGGTGGTGCTGCGCCGCCACATGGGGAAGGCGTGACGCCATGGACGTCTGGCTCGAAGGGAAGCGGGTGAAGGTGAATCCGGCGAGCGCCCTGGGCAAGGGCGGCGAGGCGGACGTGTTCGACCTGGGGGACGGACGCGCGCTCAAGCTGTTCAAGCCGCCCGAGCACCCGGACTACACGGGGCTGCCGGCGGAGCAGTCCGCCGCGCGCGCCCGCCTGGACCAGCACCAGCGCAAGCTGCGCGCCTTTCCCGCCGGCCTGCCCGGGCACGTGGTGGTGCCGGAGGCGCTCGCCACGGACAAGAAGCAGGGCAGGGTGCTGGGCTACGCCATGCGCAAGCTGGACGCCGTCGAGCCGCTGCGCCGCTTCGGTGAGCCGTCGTTCCGCCGCGCGGGAGCCACGTCCGCGCGCGTGGTGGAGGTGCTGCGCGGGCTGTACCGGACGCTCGAGGCCCTGCATGCGTCGGGCGTGGTGGTGGGCGACTTCAACGACCTCAACGTGCTGGTGGCGGGCGTGTCGGACGCGTATCTCATCGACGCGGACAGCTTCCAGTTCGGCGCGTTCCCCTGCCAGGTGTTCACCGAGCGATTCCTCGACCCGCTGCGGCTCGGCGGTGGTGGTGGTGCCGGTGGCCTGGTGCCCACGCGGCCCCCGTCCGTGGAGAGCGATTGGTATGCCTTCACCGTGTCGGTGATGCAGAGCCTGCTGTGCGTGGGCCCGCACGGAGGCGTGCACAAACCGAGGACTCCGGCGGCGAGGACGACGCCCGCGGGCCGCGTGCTCCAGCGCATCACCGTCTTCCATCCGGAGGTGCAGTACCCCAAGCCCGCGCTGCCGCTGGCCACGCTGCCGGACGCCGTGCTGCACCACCTGCACCGCGTCTTCGTGGAGGACCTGCGCGGAGCCTTTCCTTTGCCCTTGCTGGAAGGACTGCGCTTCACCGCGTGCGCCTCGTGCGGAGTGGAGCATGCGCGTGGCGTGTGCCCCACGTGCCAGCCGAATGCCACGGCGTCCGTCACGCCCGTCACCTCGGCGCGCGGGCAGGTGACGGCGACGCGCCTGTTCTCCACGCGCGGAGTGCTGGTGCACGCCTGTGCCGAGGACGGCGTGTTGCGCTGGCTGTACCACGCGGACGGGGCGTACCGGCGCGAGGACGGGAGCGTGGTGCTGCGTGGACCGCTGGACCCCTCGCTGCGCTGGGCGCTGCAAGGGGACGTGACGCTGGTGGGGCGGGGCGGGGAGCTGGTGGTGCTGGCACCGGGACGCGCGGCGGAGCGCGTGGGGGTGGACGCACCCGAGGGACGTCCCGCCTTCGCCGCGAACGCGAGGCACCGCTACTGGGCGGTGGGCGGCGGGCTGTGGCGGGATGGGGCGTACGGGCCGGAGCGCATCGGCGACGTGCTCGAAGGACAGACGCGGCTCTTCGTGGGGCCCCGCTTCGGGCTGGGGTTCCACCGCGCGGGTGGGCTGCGCGGGGCTTTCGTCTTCGACGTGGGACGCTTGGGATTGAAGGACGGACTGGCGCTGCCGTGGCCCTCGGGACAGCTCGTGGAAGCGGAGTGTGTCTTCGACGGGCCGAACGCGTGGCTCTTCCTGACGGAGGAGGCCGGCGGGCGCACGGTGCACCACTGCGTGGTGGTGGGCTCGGACGGGGCGGTGCGTGCGAGCGCGGTGGCCGAGGCGGGGGATGGCTCGTGGCTGGGCAACGGTGCGCGCGGCCGGTGTGCGGCGGGGGAGGCGCTCTTCGTCGCCACGGATGCGGGGCTCACGCGGGTGGAGCTGCGGCAGGGGCGGCTGGAGGCCGTGCGCGAGTTCCCGGATGCCGAGCCCTTCGTGGACTCGGGCAGCCACCTCTTCCTCGCGAAGCAGGGGCTGGTGGTGGTGGGGCGGCAGGACATCGCCGCGCTTCGGATGACGTGAGTGGAAGGAACGTTTCTTCAACGCGCGCGGGCCCGGGGCCTTCGCGCCACACAGAGGGGGCAGGACGATGAAGACGCAAATCAAGGAGTTGCCGCTGCCGGGGTTCTACCGGGCGGACCATGCGGGGCAGTTCGGCTACGGGCCGAACGCCGGGAAGATCCAGGAGGCCGCCGCCACCTGGCGGGCCGCGAACGACCTCTCGGTGGCCGCGACGGACACGTTCAACCTGCACCTGCTGCTCATCGACGTGCAGAAGGACTTCTGCTTCCCGGAGGGCTCGCTCTACGTGGCGGGCCGCAGCGGGCGCGGGGCCGTGGACGACAGCCGCCGCATCGCCGAGTTCATCTACCGCAACCTCGGCGCGCTGACGAACGTGACGGCGACGCTCGACACCCACTTCGCGTACCAGATTTTCTTCCCGTCCTTCTGGGTGGACCAGGACGACAAGCCGCTCACGGCGTACCGCGAGGTGACACGCGAGCAGATTGAGCGCGGGCAGGCGAGGCCGAACCCCGCGGTGGCGAAGTGGCTGTGCGGCGGCAACTACCCGTGGCTGTTGAAGCAGGTGAAGTACTACTGCGAGGAGCTGGAGCGGGCGGGGAAGTACACGCTGTACCTGTGGCCGCCGCACTGCCTGCTGGGCAGCGACGGGCACGCGCTGGCGGGCGTGGTGCAGGAGGCGCGGCTGTTCCACTCGTACGTGCGTGGCATGCAGTCCTGGGCGGAGGTGAAGGGCGGCAACCCGCTGACGGAGAACTACTCGGTGCTGCGGCCGGAGGTGCTCGCCCGGCATGACGGGCAGCCGCTGGCGCAGCGGAACACGCAGTTCCTCAAGACGCTGCTCACGGCGGACGCGGTGGTGATTGCCGGCCAGGCGGCGAGCCACTGCGTGAAGAGCTCCATCGACGACCTGCTGGGGGAGATTGTCGCGCAGGACGCGGCGCTGGCTCGCAAGGTGTACCTGCTGACGGACTGCATGTCGGCGGTGACGGTGCCGGACGGGAAGGGCGGCTTCGCGGCGGACTTCACGCCGCAGGCGGAGGCGGCGCTGAAGCGCTTCGCGGACGCGGGCATGCACCTGGTGAAGTCCACGGACCCGCTGGCGAGCTGGCCGGACCTGCGCATCGCGTGAGCTGAGCCGCGGGGCCGGAGGCAGTCGAACGAAATGGACATGCCCTCGAGAAGGGCGAAGGAGTGGGAGTCATGAGCAGCAAGGCGAGCGGTGGGAATGGCAGTGGCGTCCAGAAGCTCTTTCAGGATGCGCACGCGGAGGGCGTGCTGAGCCCGGCGGGGTTGCAGGCGCTGACGGTGGTGGACCTGGGGGCGCAGATTCAGGCGGGGCTCGGCGTGTGCGTGGAGGACGTGCAGGCCAGCGAGGTGGTGCTGGTGACGGTGATGCCGGATGACTCGGGGAGCATCTCGACCGCGGGGCACGAGAAGACGGTGTGTGATGGGCACAACCTGGTGCTCGACGCGCTGCTGGCGAGCAAGCAGAAGGACGGCGTCCTCTTCCACACGCGCTACCTGAATGGGACTGTGCTGAACCCGTTCCGGCCGCTGGAGGACGTGGTGCGGATGCACTCGGGGAACTACCGGGCGGACGAGGGCACGCCGTTGTACGACCAGACGGTGGTGCTGCTGGGCACGGTGCTGGCGAAGTCGCAGGAGTTCAGCGGCAACGGCGTGCCGGTGCGGACGGTGACGCTGCTGATTACGGACGGCGCGGACATGCACTCGCAGAAGGCGAAGGCGCGGGATGTGGCGGCGCTGGTGAAGGACCTTCAGCGGGCGGAGAGCCACATCGTCGCGGCGATGGGCATCGACGACGGGAGCACCGACTTCCGCCGCGTGTTCCGGGAGATGGGCATCGAGGACAAGTGGATTCTGACGCCGGGCCAGAAGGCGCAGGAGATTCGCGCCGCGTTCCAGGTCTTCAGCCAGAGCGCGGTGCGGGTGAGCCAGGGGGCGGCGAGCTTCAGCAGGACGGCGCTGGGGGGCTTCGGGCGGTAGGTCCGTGGGGGCGGCACGCCTGGATGTGGGTCGCCCAGGCTCGCTGAGTTGAGGGGCGCTCGAGGGAGGGACGCGGTATTTTGTCTCCGTGGACGACTACCTCAAGGTTCTCCTGCTGGTGGGCAGCCGACTCGAGCAGGCCGGCATCCCGTACATGCTGAGCGGTTCCACCGCGATGAACTTCTACGCGCGGCCACGCATGACTCGGGATGTCGACCTTGTCGTCGAGCTTGGGTCCACCGACGTGGGGAGAATGGTGTCCCTCTTCCAGGAGGACTTCTCGATTGACGAGCAGGAGATTCGTGAGGCGCTTGCCCGCCAGTCTCTCTTCAACCTCATTCACTTCGAGACGGTGGTGAAGGTTGACTGCATCGTTCGCAAGAGAAGCCCGTACCGTCCGTCAGGAGGAGTTCAAGCGAAGGCGGGCCATCGAGGTCCAGGGGCAGCGTATCTGGCTCGTGTCCCCTGAAGATCTGGTTCTCTCCAAGCTCTATTGGGCGCGTGACAGTCTCTCCGAGTTGCAATTGGGCGATGTGCGCAACATCGTAGATGCGGTACCTGCCCTGGACTGGGCGTACATGTCCCATTGGGCCCGCGAGTTGGGAGTCGAATCTCTGCTGGAGAAGGTGAAGCGATGAACGACACCCTGCCACGTGCCGAGGCGCTCGTTCGCACCTTGTTGCTGCGACGATCCGGGGAGGAGCGTCTCAAGATGGGCGCGGACATGTTCTCCGCCGCTCGCGCGCTCATCGCCGCGGCGCTGCGGGAAGAAGGACTGGTGCCCGGCTCTGTCGAGTGGAAGCTCAGGCTGCTGGACCGGACCTACGGCTCGGAAATCTCGCCCGCACAGCGCCAGCGCCTGATTGATCGCTGGCGCTCTGAAGCCGCTCCACGGGCGGACTCGCCCTGACTCACTCCGGCCGGTAGATGTGCGCGGTGGGCTCCCTTGTCGAACCGTGTCGTGCTCACCATCAATGCCCGGAGAGCCCACTATGGCTCCCCGGGCATCCACTTCATCCCTTCCCGCTCAGTGCACGCGGGCGGGCGGCAGGTTGGACGGCGCCAGTTCACCCGACTTGAGCGACGTGGCCGAGGGGCAGACCAGCGCCTTCAGGTCCTCGGCGCGGCGGCCCAGGTCGTCGAACACGCGCGTCGTCCGCGTCACCGGGTCCGTCACCGTCGTCCCCTTCAGGTAGGGCGACAGCGCCGCCACCCGGCCCGCCGCGCGCGGCGCCACGTGGAGGAACTCCGTTTGCGTCTCACCCGCATGGCACCCGCTGCACGTGTTCATGGAGAACTTGTGCCGCGCCTCCGCCGACACCCCCGGCGCGCGCCAGAAGAGGTCCAGGGGCACCAGCGACGACGCCCCCAGGAACGGAATCCCTTCCCGGCTGGCGGGCACGGTGTGCCGCTCCGCGAGGATGTCCGCCTCGTTCTCCCGGATGTAGCTGCCCAGCATCTCCGTGTTCATGAAGTGCATCGCCGGCGTCAGCTTCACCGTCTCCGGTTGCAGGCCCTGCGGCGTGAGCACGAACTCGCGCATCTCCCAGGGCTCGGCGAGCGCGATTTCGTTGGTGCGAATCTGGTTCAGCGCGCTGCCCTGGTGCCGGCCCGCCATCACTCCCGCCCGGGCGAACCGGTCCGTCAGCGCCTGCAGCTTCGCGTTGTAGTCCCGGTGCCCCACCTTCAGCGTGCCCAGCGCGTGCCAGTCGTTCGCCCACTGCTGGATTTCCGCCTGCGTGCCGCCCGGCAGCGCGTACTCCAGGATGACGGTGAACTCGAGCGGCGCCCCGTTCGCGTCCAGCACGCCGAAGACGAAGCGGCCCTCTCCGGCCTGCGCGCCCGGCCGGCGCAGGTCCATGCGGTTGACGATGGCCAGCAGCCGGAATGGCGCCTTGCTGAAGTCCAGCGGCCGGGACGCCCCGCCGCTGCGCGTCTCCCAGGGCCCCAGCACCTTCGTCTGCATCGCCGTGCGCGCCGGCAGCGGCAGCCCGTTGACGACCTGCTTCTCCATCCACGTCTTCAGCCACGCCCGCACCAGCGGCGACGGGTCCTGCCCGCCCGCCAGCTCGCGCATCAGCGTGCCGAAGTGCCAGGCCCCGCCGGGCGCCGTGCGCACCGGGTCCTCCACCACCGACAGCGCCGTCACCATCAGCTCGCTCGGCTTGTCGATGGTGCACGTCGTGGACTGGCACGCATACATGGACTCGCAGCCGTTGGCCGTGTTGCCGTCGCAGTCGTACCAGCCCGGCTGGCAGGTGTTGCCGCACGTCGCCGCCACGCACACGCCCTCCGCGTAGGGCCCGCTCTGGCACGTGTTGCCGCAGGCGCCGCAGTGGGACGCGTCCGCGGTGAGGTCCACCTCGCAGCCGTTGCTGGAGTTGCCGTCACAGTCGGCCGTGCCCGCGGGGCAGCGAATCTCGTACGCGGGACCCTCGGCGCACGTGGACTCGTTGCCCAGCGCGTCCCTCGCCGCGACGAACACGCGGTGGCTGTTGCCCGCGCTGAAGGGCATGGTGGCCGTGAAGCGCCCCTCCGCGTCCGCCTGCACCGTGCGCGCCGGAGTCCCCGTGCACGCCACGTCGATGAACACGCCCACCGTGGCGCCCGGCTCCGTCGTGCCCGTCACCGTGAGCTCCCGGCCCGTGCTCGTGTACCGCCACTTCACGTCGATGATGGACGGCGGAGGCGGCGGCGTGCTGTCGTTCTGGTACTCCAGCGGGTTGGAGCAGGCGGACGTCGTCTGGCCGTAATAGCCGTCCGTCCCCTTCGCGCGGGCCGACACCGTGAGCTTCGTGTCCTTCGCCACCGTCGCCTGGTAGGAGAAGGCGCCCACGGAGTCCGCCGTCAGCACCGCGTCCGCCGTGCCCTCGCAGTTGGCGCGCTTGAAGACCTCCACCGTCACGCGCGGCGTGGCGCGGCCGTCGAAGATGGGCGTCAGGCTGCGCCCCGGCGAGCCCGGCCGCGTGGCCAGCAGCACCGGCGCCTGGAGCGTGCCACCCGTGCCGCCGCCATACGGGTACTCCACCGTCGGGCTGCAGGCCGAGCCGTTGCCGGCGGCGTCATACGCCCGCACCGAGTACGTGCCGCCCGAGCTGCTCGTCGGCACGCTGATGGGCACCTCGCAGTACGAGCCCGAGTCCACCACCGTGTTCGCCACCTCGGGACCGGTGCAGCCCGGGCCGCTGTAGACGCGCACCGTGGCGCCGGGCTCCGTCTCGATGGAGAGGCTGCGCGTCGTCCCCCCGGAGGTCCAGGACGGCGACGGCGTCTGGGGCCCGGTACGGTCAACCAGCACGAAGGCGCCCGTGCGGATGTTGTTGCTCTCGCTCACCTCGGCGACACGCTCGTTCGGGTCCACCCGGGCGCCCAGCACGTAGCTGCCCTCGGGCATGGCCGGAGCGGTCACCCAGGTGGTGCCATCCTTGCACTCTCCCGCCGCGAGCGTGACACGTGTGGTGGTCGCCAGCAGGACGTCGTCCCAGCCGATGGTCCTGTCCTGTGACAGGAAGAAGGCGACCTCCGTCGTCCCGGACGCGGAGCCGAGGTTGCACAGCCGGACCTGAATCTCCCGCGAGCCCGCCCCCAGGTCCGAGGGGCCTGTCAGGGACTCCATCCGGAAGTCCGGGGCACCGGAGCCCGTGTCCGGGCCGGGGTCGTCCGGCCACTGAGCGGTGGGGGGCGGTTCCGTGTCCCAGTCATCATCCGGGTGAGGCTCCACCACACAGCCGACGAGCGTTCCCGCGAGCGCCAAGGCCCACCACCGCCGCGCGTACATGAGAGACGTGCCTCCAGGGAGCCCCATTGTTGTCCGGCCCGTGCTGACGCGGTGGCTCCACCGCGCACCTGGACGGGCCAGGGCGGGCTTTATTCACCGCCAGCGCGTCATCGGCCCCGCCCCGAGTCGTCCGACAGGTGGCACTTCTTGTACTTCTGTCCGCTGCCGCACCAGCAGGGCTCGTTCCGCCCGGGCCGCTGCTCGCGGCGGGCGGGCTCGGGGGGAAGGGGGAGCCCCTTGAGGGCGCCCCTGTAGATGCCCACCACCGCGTCGAACTTCTTGCGTTGCGCGTCGCTCAGCTCGCCTCCGAGCTCCACGATGGCGTCCTCGAGGTCGGCGAGCGCCTGACCGGGCCATGGCGCCTCATCCGTGGCCAGGTCGTAGGCATCGAAGGCCTCGTAGAGGAGCGGCAAGGCCCGGGGGTCGCCGTAGTCGGCGAGGAAGGCGGCGCCCAGGCCCACGTCCTCGCGCAGCTCTTCGAGCAGTCTCGTGAAGATGGCCTCGCTCCTCGCCCCGCATTTGGCGAGGACTTCGAGCAGCCCCAGCTCCTCCTCCGCCCGTCCCTCCTCCAGCGCCTGGAGCGCCGCGGGAGCGGCAGCGGGACCGATTCGCGCCAGCGCGTGGATGAGCTCTCCGTAGAGGATGACATCCGGCTCCAGCGTGCCGAGCACCTCCACCATCGCGGGGATGGCCGCCTCTGCCTTCAGCTCGGACAGCAGCCGCGCCGCGTGGATGGGCGCCCAGCCCTGGCCCGGACCGTCGACGAACGACAGCTCTTCGTCCTCGAGGATGTCCACCACTGCCGGCACGGCGGCCTCTCCGAGCTGGAGGACCCTCTTCCGCGTCCTCTCGGAGAGGTGCCTCCCCTCCCGGGTGAGCAGGCGGCGCACGTCCACTCCCTCGACGACGGTGGGGCGCGAGCCCTCCCCCCGGGCCGTTCCGCACTCCGTGGCGAGCCAGTCCAGCGCTCCGGGACTGCGCTCCCAGGCGGCGAGCCCCTCGACGACGTAGACAATGGCCTCGTTCTTGTCACCGAAGCCGTGGAACGCCGGCGGGGTACGTGGCATCCGCTTGCGTCCGAGCAGGAAGGCAGGCACGTGTGGGTTCACCTTCCGCGCTTTCTCCAGCAACTCGTGCGCCCGGGCGCTGGAGCCCCCCTGCCGGAAGGCGAGGAGCGCGCGGGTGTAGGCCCAGTTCGCGGTCGCGTCGTCCTCGTAGGCCTGGAGCAGTTTCGCGAGCGCCTCGTCCTGTCCGAGCTCCACCAGATGTCCGGCGAGCACGAAGCGCACGCCCTGGTTGTCTCCCGGGTTGAGGCGCAGCATCTCCTGGTAGTGGGCCACGGCCTCCTCGCGCCGGCCGAGCGCCCACAGGCACCCAGCCAGTCCTTCGCGCGCGCGCATGTAGGGGCGCGTCTCCAGCAGGCCCCAGAAGTGACCGGCGTCCTCCTTGAACGTGTCCGGCCCGAGCGCGCGCTCGCCCGCGGCGACGCCCTTCTCATAGAGGGCCCGCTTCGCCTCCGGGTCGTCCTCCTCCTCGGCCAGCAAGACGTAGGCGTCGGCGCAGTCGGGCCACCGGTCCAGCGCCTCCCGGGCCAGGGCCAGGCGGCGGGCCGCGTCGGGGGCCTCCCAGGCGTCGTACATGAGCTCCTGGGCCCGGCTCGCCGGGGAGGCCTCGCGGCCGCGTCCGCCCAGCGTTCCCGCCATGTCCGCCAGCGTCCGCTCCATGGTGCGCAGGGGAGAGGTGCTGGATGCGCCGCCACGGGTACGCGCCGCGCGAACATTCCCGCCACCGGATGGGGTCTTCTTCTTCGGGGCCATTCTCACCTCGGGTCCGGGCCTCTTCCTCGAAGGGGCCTCGCGCCGGGGCGTAGAGCATGAACTGGCGTCCAGGACAACTGTGCGGGTAGTGTGGTCATCACCCAATGTGGTGGGGTAGATACAGTGGCCGCGAGCCCATGTGCGGGAGGAGGTAGGTTCAGGGCCTCATGGCCACCCACCCACGCATCCTCCTCCTCGCAGAGCGCTTTCCACCGGACATTGGCGGCCTGGCCCGAAGTGGGGCCCGCACCGCTGGCTCACTGGTGAAGCTGGGCGCGCGGGTGGACGTGCTCGCGTGGACCCGCACGGCGGCTCCGGGCTCCTTGCAGACGGTGGAGGACGCGGGCGAGGTGACGCCCTTCGCCCGGGGCGTCACGTTGCACCGCCTGGGCCTGTTCGGGAGCACGGACCTGTCCATGCAGCACACGCTCGACGTGCTCGGGTACCTGCACGCGAAGCGGCGGTATGACCTGGTGTGGGGGCACTACCTGTCGCCGCCCGGGTTCCTCGCCGTCGTCTTCGCGGAGTCGGCGGGCATCGCCTCCACCGTCAGTGCTCGCGGCAATGACGTGGACCAGCTCATGTTCCCTCCGGGCGACTTCGCGCGGCTGCTGTGGACGCTCCAGCGCGCGGACGTGCTCACCGCCGCGTCGGCGGACCTCGGGCGGAAGATGAGCCTCCTGCTCGGGCGCGAGCCGGGCGTGGAGGTCATCCCCAACGCCGTGGACACGGAGGTCTTCTCTCCCGGCCCCGCGGACCCGGCGCTCCGCGCGCGGCTGGGCATCGCCCCCGATGAGGTCGTCCTCGGCTTCTCCGGGGAACTGCGCCACAAGAAGGGCCTGCCGTTCCTCCTGTCCGCGCTCTCGGACGTGCGCCGCTCACGTCCCGCGTGCCTGCTCGTCATCGGCGAGGTGCGGCCGCGTGACGCCGAGCACCTCGTGGCCTTCCGCGCTGAGCACCCCGAGGACGGCGCCCGCATCATCATCTCCGGACCGCTGGACACGCCCGAGGCCATCGCCGCGCACCTGCGTGTCTGCGATATCTATCTCCAGCCCTCGCTGTGGGAGGGAATGCCCAATGCCTTGCTGGAGGCCATGGCCTGCGCGCGTCCCGTCATCGCCAGTGACGCGGGAGGCATCCCCGAGGCCGTGGAACACGGGCGCAATGGCTTCATCGTCCCCAAGGCGCTGCTCAACCACCTCGGGCAGGCGTGCCTCGACGTGCTCTCGCTCCCTCCCGAGCACCGCGCAGCGCTCGGCACCGCCGCTCGGCAGCGCATCGAGGAGCGCTTTCAGGCCAACAACGAGGCGGACGTGCTCCGGCGCGTGCTGGCCCGTGCCATCCCGAAGGTCTCTTCATAGGCGCCGGTTCAACTGGCTGGCGGTGTAGCCGACTGGCGGCGCATGTGTGGGCTCGCCAGCGCGGAGCGGATGCCTGACAAATCCATTTCATGGTAGGGTCTTCTCGTTCAGGCGCGTGTTGCAGTAGGACGCCGGGGGGCTTCATGCTGCAGGTGACCAACACCACGCCATTTGAGGCGGGTATTGACTTGTTCCCGGATGCGCGGGGAGTCGACACGCTGTATGTGATGTTGAAGGCCACCTTCGAGATCGCCCCTTCCGGGCAAGGGCTCCGCGTGGCCGAGAAGCAGGTACCCATTCTGACCGCCGACGTTCACTGGGGGAAGCCGGGCGCATCGAGCGTCCGGTATGCAGGGGAGCGCCACCTGTGCAAGCCCTCCACGGATGTCGTGCTCGTTGGTCAGGCCCATGCGCCTCGTGGCAAGCCCGTGACGGAGTTGGGCGTCCAGCTCTCCGTCGCGAACCTCTCCAAGAGTATTCATGTCACGGGAGACCGGGTGTGGCGTTCAGGCATCCTGTCTCCAGGGATTTCCGCTCCCGAGCCCTTCCTGTCCATGCCGTTGACCTACGAGCGGTCCTTTGGAGGCACGCATGTCCCGGAGCGAGGGGAGACGTCCTTCGAACCCCGCAACCCGGTCGGTCGCGGGTTCCGGGGCCGTCGCGGCGCGCAGGAACTGAGCGGGTTGCCCCTTCCGAACCTGGAAGACCCGCGCCACCCGGTCGCGAAGGCTGGAGACCGCGCCGTTCCCGCCTGCTTTGGCCCCGTTGCACCTTCCTGGGTTCCTCGCAAGCGCTACGCGGGTACCTATGACCAGGGATGGCGCAAGCACCGCGCGCCGTCCCTGCCCGAGGACTTCGACGCCCGCTTCTTCCATGTGGCTCCGGCCGACCTCATCGCTCCCTCTTATTTGAAGGGAGGTGAGCCCGTGAGGCTCGTCAACCTCCTGCCAGAAGGAGAGTGCCGGTTCCAGCTTCCCCTCTGTGTGCCTGCCATTCAGGCCCACATCGCGGACTCGGTGGAGACGCCACGCGCCAACCTGGAGACCGTGCTCATCGAGCCGGAGGAGCGCCGCGTCTGCATGCTTTGGCGCGCTGCCGCGCCATGTGACAAGCAGGTCCTGCGGGTCCGACATGTCGCCGTCAGTCTGGAGACGCTCCAGTTGAAGTCCTAGGAAAGAGAGGCGGACATGGAGGGGCGCGGCGCATGGATTCACGCTGTCGGCATGACGACGCCGCTCGGGCTTCGTGCCGCCGCGACCGCCGCCGCTGTTCGCGCGGGCATCAGCCGGCTCCGGGAGAGCTCCATCATCAACCGCAAGGGGGCGCCGATGATTCTCGCCACCCTGGCGGACGCGGACCTGCCCCCGCTGGCGCCGGAGCTCGTGGGCCGGCATGACCTGACGTCGCGACAGCTCCGGATGCTACGGCTCGCCACGCATGCGCTCCAGGAGGCGGCCTCGGTGCTGGCGCCGGGCGAGCGTCCGCCCCTGTTGCTCGCCGGACCGGAGCCCCACCCGAAGAAGCCGGCGTCTCCGCTCGGAGAGGGCCTCCTGGAGCTGCTGGCGCCGCAGGCGGGAGTCTTCCTGGACCAGGGTCGGAGCGAGGCAACGTCCCGGGGCAGGGCCGGCGGGCTGGAACTGCTGGGACGTGCCATGGAACTGGTGCGCTCCCGGAGGGCCACTTCCGTTCTGGTGGGAGGCGTGGACAGCCATCTGGACACCGGCCTTCTGGGCGTGCTGGATGAAGAGGGCCGGGTTCACGCGGATGAGGTGCTGGACGGGTTCGTGCCAGGCGAGGGCGCCGGATTCCTGCTGCTGTCCTCGCGAAGGGTCCTCCCGACTTCCACGGCGCTGGCGTTCGTGTCCGTCCCCGGAACCGGCGCGGAGCAGGGCCACCGCTACAGCGCCGAGCCCTACCTCGGGAATGGCCTGGCCGACGCAATCCGTGCCGCGGTCGGGGGCACTTCCGGACTCTCCATCCGGACGGTTCTCGCGAGCTTCAATGGCGAGAGCTTCGGAGGGAAGGAGTGGGGAGTGGCCTTCATCCGGAACCGAGACGCCTTCCACGCGGAGCCGCGCATGGAGCATCCGGCGGATTGCTTCGGAGACCTGGGCGCCGCATGTGGCCCGGTGCTTGTCGGACTCGCGGCCCTGGGCCTGAGGAAGGGATACCTGCCGGGGCCCTGCCTGGCCTGGTGTTCTTCAGAAGGAGCGCCGCGTGCGGCCGCGCTCGTGAGCAGCGAACCTGCCTAGAGGAGGATGTTTCGATGCCGAGTTCGGTCTTCGTCAACTTCCGGGGTGTGGTCCATCAGGGGAGCGGTGGCATGAACATGGTGTTCCCCGATGTCTGCAAGACGCCGTCTCCCGGTGGGCCGGTGCCCATTCCCTATCCCAACATCGGCAAGTCCAGCGACACGGCGAAGGGCCCCAAGTCGGTCGTGGTGGAAGGGAAGATGCCCATGGTGAAGGGCTCGAAGTACAGCGTCACCGCGGGCGACGAGGCGGGCTCGGCGGGAGGTGTCGTCAGTGGCTCGACGAAGGGGGAGGCGGAGTTCATGCTGTACTCGTTCGACGTGAAGTTCGAGGGCAAGAACGTCTGCCGCATGGGGGATCCGCTGTTCCACAACAAGAAGAACATCATGGGTTGAGGAGCGCGCCATGCCCAACCAGTTCGACGGTGGCGCGGGGCCCGCGGGCGGCCAGGTGCAGCAAGCGGATGAGGCTCAGCGGAAGAAGTGCAAGTGGTCCAACTGCGAGGGACACGAGAAGGACCTCGACGCGGAGTACCTCAAGGGCAATGTCGCACGCCAGGGGCAGAAGCTGAGGGAGAACCTCCTCGCGAAGCAGCTGGAGCCCTGGAATGGGGGCGGTCACGGAGAGACCAACATCCGGAAGATGTACCTGGACCAGCGCAGCGACGGCGTCATCACCCTCAAGGGGGAGACCTCTCCGTACCGCATCGAGGCACACCACATCCTCCCGGTGGAAACCGTGGAGAGCACGTCGACGCTGAAGGACAACGCAGTGCTCGCGGGTTGGGACATCAACCACATCTCCAACGGAATGCTCATGCCGAAGGATGAGATGGATGTGGCGCTCCATCTCTTGCAACAACACAACGGCAGTCACCCTGGTTCCTATACGGGACCCGTGGGGGCCGCGCTGAGCGAAATCGAGGATGCCTACCAGGATGCCTGCCAGGGCAAGGAAGATGTCGCAATCCAGCTCGCGCTGGCGCAGGCGCTCGAGGTGGTGTCCAACAGTGTCCGAGGGAAGATTCTGGGCATCCGGCAGCATGCCAGCGGAGTGGATTACCTGGGACTGCACCTCGACTCACTGACAGTCTTCCGCAATGCCGTTCACACCCTGGAAGAACGCCGGCAGCGCTACATGGAACAGCAGCGGCAGCAGATTCTCAAGAACACCCAATCCAAAACTCAGTGAGGAAGCTTGATGTATTACGTCATCCGCTACGGGCCCGCCGAAGACAATGCCGCGAGCCTGTACATGGATCCCATCCCGGGAAAGAAGGTGTCCTTCATTCGCGGTGAGCGGCTCGGAACCCTGCCGCCGCTGACCTTCCGTAAGCGCGCGGGGGACCGGGGAGGGTTCGTGGATTACATGGGGGCGTCTCCCTCCTGCATGGTCGTCTCCGGCCGCTTCGTGGAGGCGCTGCGGTCCGCGGGCGTCGACAACGTTGACTACTACCCGGCGCAACTCGTCGATGAGGCGTCAGGCCAGACGACCCCTGGCTACCAGGCCGCCAACGTGGTGGGGCTCATCACCTGCGTGGACCGGGAGAAATCCGTCTACACGCCGATGCCAGGCTTTCCGGCAGACGTCGTCCAGAGGAACGGTGTCCTCGAGTTCAAGGCCCTCCACCTCGATTACAGCAAGGTGCAGGGCGCGAAGCTGTTCAGGCTTTTCGAGAAGACAGGCATCGTCATCGTCGACGAGTCCGTCAAGGAAGCCATCGAGAAGGCCGGGCTGCGGGGAATCCGGTTGATGCCCGTGGAGGGGCTGGACGCATTCTATTAGCAGCGGGAGGAGTCCATATGCTGGGCAAGCCAGGGAGCGCGGTGTCACCCGACGAGTCCACCGAGGAGCGGCACTCCGCGCGGCGTGGGCCCCGCTTCGGGTGGATTTCAGGCGTGGATGCGCGGGGAGGGCTGTGGGTGGATTTTCCAGGCAACCCGGCGGGGCCGCTCTCCGCCCACTCACTGGTGTCGCTTGGCACGAAGGAACTGGAGGAGGCCGTCGCGCAGCGGCGGGGCGCTTTCCTGCTCTTCGAGGACGATGACCTCTCGCGGCCGGTGCTCGCCGGGCTGAGTCAGCCGGTGTCCTCTTCGCCGCTGCTGGAGGCGCTCCTTGAAGGGGGCGGGGAGCCGAACCTGGACGCCCGGGTGGACGGCAGGAGGGTGGTCCTGGAGGGCAAGGAGGAGGTGGTGCTCAGGTGCGGCGAGGCCAGCATCACCCTGCGCCGCAATGGCAAGGTCCTCATCCGCGGTGTGCAGGTGGAGACCCATGCCGCGGGAACCAACCGCATCAAGGGCGCTTCGGTGAAGGTCAACTAGGGAAGGGGCGTCCGTCATGATTCTCTGGGACGTCATCGAAGAGCACCTGGACGAAGCCGCCTTCCTCTGGCTCCAGTGGGAACGCGCGCTCGTTTCGCCGCGGTATGTGCTCCAGGAGGTGATGAGCGGTCCGGAGGAACGGCTGCTTGCGCATGTGCAGGGGTTGGTCGAGTGTGGGGCGCCCGCGGTGGAGCGTCTGCTGATACCCGCGCTGGAGGAGGAGCCAGGGCGGATCTGCTCCGCCGCGCTGGCGCTCCTGGCGGATGGAGCTCGCGAGCAGGTGGATGGGCTCCTGTGGCGGCTGGAGTCTGGCGGCAAGGGGTATCAAGACTGCATCCAGCGGGTGCTGACACTGGCGGGCGGGGAGGCACTCACATCCTGCCTGTGTGCGCTGCTGCGGGAGGGCAGGGCCTCCGCGCTCATTCTCGCGCACGCGCTCGGAGCGCTGAGTCTCCGTGCACGGGACATTCCGGACCTCGAGCTCAAGCCCTTCCTGTTCAGCGCGGAGCCGTTGCTTCGTGCCAGTGCCCTGCGTGCCGCCGGGTGCTGGAATCGACCTCTCCCGCCGGCGGAGCTGCGGAGCGCCCTGGATGCGTCTTCTGCCGCCGTGAGGGATGCGGCGCTCGAGGCGGGCCTGCTGCTGGGCGAGCGGGCCGCATGGGATGTGTGCCGACATGTTGTCTCGTCGCGGCTTCCGGGATGCGGGCTCGCCATGCGCCTGCTGGCCATGGGCGGGGCGCCTCAGGACATGCAGTGGCTGGTTCCGCTTCTCGGACTCCCGGAGCTCCGCGAGGACGCTCTCCGCGCGCTAAGGGCCAGTGGACGGCCAGAGGCCGTGGAGGCGTGTCTTCCGCTGTTGCGTGAGAAGAAGGTGGCCCGCCTGGCGGGTGAGGTCTTCTCCGCCACCACCGGCGTGGCGTTGGCGGGCCCGCTCGTGCGTGTTCCACCCGAGGAGGACGAGGACGAAGAAGCGCCTGTCTGCGTAGAGGTCTCGGAGGAGGCGCTGGCCCTGGGCGCGGAACTGGAGCTGCCGCTACCCGAGCCCGGTGCGGTGGAGGCTGCGTGGACGGAAGAGCGGAAGCGGCTCGTCGCGGGGACGCGCTACCTGCAGGGGCAGCCGCTGGGCGCTGAGCATTTCTTGATCACGCTCAGGGGGGCGCCGATGCAGCGCAGGCGTGACCTGGCATTGGAGCTCGCCATCAGGAGCGGAGGGAAGTGGAGGGTGGACACGAGAGGCTTCGCCCACCGGCAATGGGAGCAGCTCGGAAGCCTGCCACCGGCGAGCATGCCACGCCTTACGCGGCCATTTGGCGAGCTGGCTACGCGCTGAGTCGCGGCAGCGCATCGAGGAGCGCTTTCAGGCCAACAACGAGGCGGACGTGCTCCGGCGCGTGCTGGCCCGCGCCATCCCGAAGGTCTCTTCATAGGCTCGCACCAGCGCGGCCTGTGCACGGCCCCACGGGAAGTCCCGCTCCACCCGCGCCCGGGCCTTCGCGCTCAGCGCCGGCCCGAGGGCCTCGTCCGCTCGCAGCGCCTTCACCGCCTCCACAATCGCCTTCGCCGAGCCCGGCCGTATCAGCATCACCTCGTCCGGTCCGGCCAGGGTGCGCACCACGGGGAGGTTGCTCGCCACCACCGGCGTGCCCGTGGCCATGGCCTCCAGCAGCTTCAGCGGGCAGCAGCCCTGCACGCAGTTGCGGTCATTCACCGGCAGCGGCACCAGCACCACGTCAGATTGGTGATGCAGCCTCGCCAGCTCCTCCTGCGGAAGCGGCTCCAGCAACTCCACCGCGCCCTCCAGCAGCAGGTCCCCGCACCGGTCCATCAGCGCCCGCCGCCCGTTCTTCCGCAGCGGACCCACCAGCGTCAGCACCGCCGGCAGCTCCCGCCGCAGCAGCCGGCACGCCTCGATGGCGTGGTGCACGCCCTGCCACGACGTCATCGTCCCGCTGTACAGCAGCCGCACCGGACGCCCCGCCTCGGGCGGGCGCGGTGGCGCGTACCGGAACACCTCCAGGTCCACCCCGTTTGGAATCACCCGCACGCGGCCCGGCTCCGCGCCGCGCTTCACCAGGTACTCCGCCGTCACCTCGCTCGGCGTCACCAGCAGGTCCGCGCGCGAGAGGCACAGGTCCTCCTGCGCCACCAGCTTGCGTAGCAGCTCCGCGTCCTCCGCCACGTCGGGGTGGTGGTACTTCAGCTCGATGGACGGCAGCCCGTTCACCTCGAACACCAGCGCGTCCGTCAGCGCCTCCTTCCGCCGGGCTACCGGGTAGCCCTCGAAGATGGAGCGCACGTGCACCACCGCCGCCCTCGGCCTGTCCCGCCACCACGCCGCCAGGTGCGCGCGGAACGACAGCGCCTGCGCCACCAGGTCCCGCCCCCGCGCCTCCAGCGGGTGATACGTCACCCCTTCCGCGAGTGGGAGCGGACCCGTGCCCACGGTGCTGGCGTCCCGCAGGGCCAGCAGGTCCACGCCGCCGAAGGCCTCGCCCAGCGCCTCCACGAAGGCCCGGATGTGCACCGCCGCCCCCTTGGGCGCGGGGAAGCGGTCGAACGACGCGTAGATGATGCCGGTGCCGGACGGGGAGGGCGGGGACACGCCCATGTTGGTACCGCGCCCCGCCCATGGCCGGCAAACCGGAGCGTTTGACCCTCGCGGCGGGGCGCCCGTACGCTCCTTCGTCTTCCGTTGCTCCGAGGGGGAGCTTCCCGCCGTGGCCTTCGACCTCAACCTGCTCCGCTCCGAACGGCTCTACCGCAACAGCGCTCCCGTCAGCGTGGTGATGGCGGACCTCGGCAGGCTTCGCGCCATCGACGCGGAGATGGAGGAGAAGAAGAAGTCGTGGAACGGCCGAGGCCGTGCCTTCGCTGCCCTGGCGGCCCTGTTCTTCGTCGGGGCGCTCATCACGCCCGTAGGGCCCGTGGGCGCCGGCATGTCCGCGGTGTCGTTCGTGGCCATGGTCGTCTGCTTCATCGTGGCCGCGCGCTACAGCGGGCTGGACCTGGAGAACCGGCGCTACGAGCTGGTGGCCCGCATCCTCCAGCGGCTGCGCAAGGACATCGCTCCGGACGAGCCCGTGGCGGTGGAGCTGGACTTCCGTCCCACCCAGGATGCGCGGTACCTCACGAAGCGGGGCAAGGTGAAGGACTGGAACGCCGAGTCCTTCGCCCAGCGGTGGCTCTCCTTCCAGGTGCGGTTGCGGGACGGCACGCACCTGCGGCTCGGCATGGAGGAGCGGCTCCAGGCCCGGAGCCGCACGCGGCGCAATCCCCGGGGCAAGTACAAGACGAAGCGCAAGCAGAAGGGCGTGTCGTTCCTCCATGTCCACCTCCGCGTGAAGCCGGAGCGCCACCCCCAGCTCGCCCGGCTCGGCGCTCAGGCGCGGCAGGCGGTGCGGCTGCCCCAGGGCGCGTCGCTCTCGCGGCTGGACGTGGCGGAAGACCGGCTCGCCCTGCGTGTCGGGATGGCTCGCGACTGGGCGGCACAGGAGGGCGTGAAGCCCCCATTCTGTGACGCTCCCCGCGCCGCGCTGATGTCGCTGCTGAGCCTCTACCAGGTGCTCAACTACTCCACGGCCCTGCGCAAGCGGGAGCCGGCGAGGGCCTCCTCATGATGTCCCGTTTCCTCTTCCTCTCCCTGGTGGTGCTCACGAGCGCGGCCGGCTGCTCCAAGCCCGGTGGCTCCGAGGCCCAGGCGCCCCGCTCCCAGCAGAGTGCCGCCGCCAGCGACGAGGCCAGCGCCTCCGGCAAGCTCAAGTTCAAGGACGCGGACGACCGCGAGCGCTTCTCCCTCAAGCCGAAGGAGGACGGCGCCAAGCTGGTGGACGGCGAGGACAAGGAGCTGGCGCGCTACAAGTGGAAGGGCACCGCGCTCAAAATCTCGGGCCCGGACGATGCCGTGCTCGGCTACGTCGTCGGCTCCGCGGGCGGCGCGCTCACCGTGCGTGACGCCGAGCAGCGGCAGATTCTCTTCACCCTCGCGCGCCAGGGCCCCGGCTGGCGGCTCAACGACGCGAAGGGCGCGCTCCTCTACTCCGTATCCCCGAGTGACGACGGGGCCGACATCCAGGACGCCGCCGGGAGCGAGGTGGCCCGGGTGAAGCTTCGCGAGGGCAAGGTGTCCCTGCGTGACGCGAGCGGGCGCACGCTGCTGGCCACGAAGTCGCTGGTGCGCGCCGACGCCGCCGCGTGCCTCGCCTTCGAGCGGCTGGACCTGCCGCTGCGCGTGGCGCTGCTCTTCTTCCTCCAGTCGGAGGCCCGGCAGCCATGAGCCCTCCTTCCGAGGCCCCGTGCCAGGAGAGCACCGGCTTCCTCTTCTCGCACGAGTGCGGCCAGCCCATGGCGGCGGCGTGCGGCCGCTGCGGGAAGATTCTGTGCAAGGACCACGTCACCTTCGCGGAGGCGGAGACGCTCTGCCTCTCGTGCACCGAGGCGGACGACGAGGACGACGGCGGCGAGGCGGACGGCGACACGGACTCGAGCCTGGATGAGGACGACCCGAGCTACTACTACAAGGACTACGGCTACTACGGCCCCGGCTCCGTGTGGGGGCGCGGCTCGTCCAGGGACCCGAACGACTTCACCGAGGCGGACGGCGAGAGCCTCCGCAACGAGGACGACGCCTCCTTCGAGGAGGACCTGGGCGGGAGCTGATGGCCGCCCTTCGCTGGCTCGTCTACGCGCTCGGCGGTGGGATGGGGCACCTCACCCGCGCCGGCGCGCTCGCCCGCATGGCCGCGCGCCGGGGGCACGCCGTCACGCTGCTCACGAACAGCCCGTTCGCCTCGGGCCTGCCGCTGGAGGAGGTGCTGGGGCCCGGTGTCACGGTGTGGCGCCCGGGCGCGGCGCTGGACAAGCAGGCCGTGCGCGGGGCCGTGGCGCGGTGGCTCGATGCCGAGCGCCCGGACGTCTTCGTCGTGGACGCCTTTCCTCGGGGCCTGGGCGGCGAGTTGGCGCCGCTGCTGCCGGGCCTTCGCGCGCGGAAGGTGCTCATCCACCGCGACCTCAACCCCGCCTATGTGGAGCGATTCGACGTCGCGCGCGCGGTGGACGCCTTCGATTTGCTGCTCGTTCCGGGCGAGGACGCGCCCTTCGCCGGGCATCCCCGCGCCGTGCGGACCGCGCCATGGTTGCTGCTGGAGGAGGGGGAGCTGAAGCCTCGCGCCGAGGCCCGCGCGCGGCTGGGTGTCCCGGTGGAGGATGAACGGCCGCTGGTCGCGGTGATGGGGTGCGGCACCCCGGCGGAGGTGGCGGAGGCGGGCGCCATCGCCTCGCGGCTCCAGACGCGGCTGGGGGACACGGCGCTCGTGAGGTGGCTGGTGCCTCCGGTGCCGGCGTCGCTCCGGCCCCACCCACTCCGCGTGTCCGTGTGGCCCGCGCTGGCCGTGCTTCCCGGCGTGGATGTGCTGGTGGGAGCGGGGGGCTACAACACCGTGCACGAGGCGCGCGTGACGGGCACTCCGTTCGTGGCCCTGGCGCGTCCCCGGCTCTATGACCGGCAGGCGCTCCGGCTGCGTCACGACGAGCGGGCCGGCTCCATGGACGAACTGGTGGAACGCGCCGTCCTGCTCGCCCGCTCGCGCCCGGCCCGGAGGCCCGGGCCGTACGTCAGCGGCACCCGGGACGCCGTGGCGCACCTCGAGCGCGTGCTGCTCAGTGCTTGAGGTCCTTGTGGCCCGGGGCCGGGTCGATGCCGTGGGCCATGACGAAGTGGTAGAGGACCTGCCGGTCCTCCTTCGGGCCGCCCATCAACTCCACCAGGACGTGGCCCTGGGCGCCGGTGTCCGGGTCCGGAGCGACGTTGACCTCCGCCACCTCACGGCCCGCCAGCACCAGCTCGCCCACGAGCACCTTGCCCTTGAGCACCTGCACGATGAACTGGCGCTCCTCCTCCAGGAGGGCCCAGTGGAAGTCGTCGTGGTCGTAGAGCATCGCGTCCACGGAGCCACAGCGCAGGATGCAGTGCGTGTGTTCCTGGAGCCAGCGCCAGAAGCCATCGAATTTCAGGGTGCGTACCGGCTGGGAGAGTATGTCCATGGAGACCTCGCACGTGGCCTGGGACGCTTGCCTGCCACGGCCCTCCTCCTAGCACGGACGGAGCCGGCCGGCGCTGGCGCCGTGCAGGGAGACTCTCCCCGTGCCCGCCTGCTGTCCAGTCCGCGAATCCCCCTCGCGGCGTGCTTGTTCCTCCAGTCAGGAAGGGGGCGCTGTCCACCCACGCCCCCGGTTTCCGGGAGGCCCCGCGTGAGATTCCCCGCTGTTGGCCCGGTGCCGAGCGGCACCCGCGTGCTTCTTCGGGAGGCCGTATGAGCCTGCGTGCCTGGCTCGCCGCCGCCATCGGCCTGCTGGCCTTCCTCACGCTGGCGGCCGCCATCTCGCTCGTCGTGCTGACGAGCGTGCTGGACCGGTCCACCAAGACCCTGCGCGACTCCGTCGAGGGCGTCCGGCTCGCCGAGGAGGTGGAGGTCGGCCTGCTCTCCCACGTGCGGCTCGTCCGGGAGGGGCTCACCACGGTGCCCATGGGCACGGGGCGCGCCACGCGCCAGGAACTGGAGGCCTCCCTGCGCCCCCAGCTCGACGAGCTGAGGAGCATCGCCGCGACCGACACCGAGCGCGCGCTGCTGGAGCAGGTCGCCCGGGACATCGACGTCTACCTCGCGCGGCAGGGGGCCCGGGGCGCGAGGCAGACGCCGTCGCTCGACGCCGCGCTGAACGGGCTGGAGCAGGTCATCGAAATCAACGTGGCCGAGGCCCGGGACGCGCGCGACCAGGCGGTGCGGACGAACCGCCTGGCCGACATCGTGGGGTTCGCGCTCGGCGCGCTGCTGCTGCTGGGGGCGGTGGTCGTCTCCGTGCTGCTGCGGCGCATCGCCCTCCAGCCGCTGCGTGACATCAGCGAGGCCATGCGCCGCTTCGGCTCCGGGCGCAAGCGCACCCGCGCGCCCGTGGCGGGGCCCACCGAGCTGCGCGACATGGCGCGCACCTTCAACGAGATGGCCAACAGCCTGGCCCACCAGCAGGACCAGCAGCTCGCCTTCCTGGCCGGCGTGGCCCACGAGCTGCGCAACCCGCTGTCCGCCCTCAAGCTGTCCACCGCCCTGACGGGCCGGGGCCGCGCGCCGCTCACCCCGGAGCGCATGGAGCGCACCCTGGCGCTGGTGGGCCGGCAGGTGGAGCGGCTGGACAGGATGGTGGGCGACTTGCTCGACTCCACCCGCATCGAGGCCGGCAAGCTGGAGCTGCGGCCCGAGGTGCGCGACGCGCGCGAGCTGGCGGGCGAGGTGGTGGAGCTCTACCGCTCCGGAGACAGCGGCCACGTCCTCCAGCTCTCCCTGCCGGACACGCCCGTGCTGGTGCGCGCGGACGCGGCCCGGCTGGAGCAGGTGCTGCACAACCTGGTCAGCAACGCGCTGAAGTACTCGCCCGCCGGCAGCCGCGTGGACGTGGCCGTGCGCCGTGAGGACGGCGAGGTGCTGCTGTGCGTGACGGACCAGGGCATCGGCATCTCCGAGGAGGAGAAGCGCCTGCTCTTCGCCCCCTTCCAGCGCGCCGGCAACGCCCGCCAGCGCGCCCCGGGCGTGGGCCTGGGGCTGTCCGTGGCCCGCCGCATCGTCGAGGCCCACGGGGGCCGCATCGAGGTGGACAGCAAGCCCGGCGTCGGCTCCGTCTTCCGCGTGCGCCTGCCGCTCGCCTCCGTGGAGGTCCGGCCCCCCGGGGAGGCGCCGGGGCCGTCCAGTCCAGTGCCTCCGTCGGGGACCCTGCACTGACGGGGGGGCTTGCGGGCGCAGTCCGCCGAAGCGTTTCCTGCCACGCGTCGGCCCATGGAGGCAGGATGCGCACTACGGGCCCCGGACGTACCTTCCGGACCACACCAAGGGAGTTTCCTGGAATATGAAGATTTCGCGCCGAGTCGCGCCGCTCGCGGCCCTGTTGGCCCTGGGAGCCTGTGCATCCCGTCAGCAGGCGCCGGCCGCCACCGCCGCCACGTCCGCCCAGGCGGCGGCCCCCGTCATGCAGTCCGCGGAGGGGGGCTTCTCCGTCGCGATTCCCACCCCGGTGAGCGAGGAGCACCGCTCGCAGGCCACCGAGGTCGGCGAGGTGACACTCCACACCTTCATCGCCGTACGCCCGGAAGCGGACACCGCCTACTACGTCTCCTATACGGACTTTCCTCCCGCCGCGGTGTCCAGGGCGGACCCGCGCGACGTGGTGGCCCGCGCCAGCCACGGGGCCCTGGAGGCCCTGGGCGCCACCGGCCTGTCCTCGCGCCCGCTGATGCTGGACGGCTTCCCTGGCTGGGAGGTGGAGGGCGTGTCCGGCCCGCGCCACCTGCGCGGCCGCTTCTTCCTGGTGGGCCCGCGCCTCTACCAGCAGCTCCTGCTGCACCCGGAGGGCAAGCCGCCCCAGGACGCGGAAGCCTTCTTCGAGTCGTTCAAGCTGGACCCTCAGGTGACGGCGATGCTCACGGGTGCGCGCCGCTCGTGAGGCGCGTGTGCGCGGCGCTACCGCGAGGGCGGCCGCGGCGGCAGGCTCACGGTGAAGGTCGTTCCCTCCTCCTGGGAGGAGCGCACCGTGAGGGTGCCGCCGTGCGCGCGGACGATTTCGTGCGCGATGTAGAGCCCCAGGCCCAGCCCCCGCCGTCCCGGTGTGTGTGGGCCGCGGCGGAAGGGCTCGAAGAGGTGTGGCTGCAGCTCGGGCGGAATGGGGTCTCCGTGGTTGTGGACCTCCAGCACGGCGAGCGGGCCCTCGGCGCGCGTCACCACCGTCACCGGAGTGCCCTCCGGGCTGTGCTGGAGCGCGTTGCCCACCAGGTTGGACACCACCTGCACGAGCCGGTTGCGGTCCCAGCGGCCCGGCGGTAGCGGCGCCAGGACGCCGCGCAGCTCTCGCGTGGGCCAGGCCACCTCCAGCTCCTCCATCACCTCCTGGCAGAGCGCGTCCAGGTGCGTGGGGCCGGGCTGCAGGGGGAAGCCGTCTCCCAGCCGCGCGCGGGTGAAGTCCAGCAGGTCCCCAATCATGCGCTCCATGCCGGCGGCGCTGCGGGCGATGCGGGCCACCGCGCGGCCCTGCCGCTCGTCCAGCGTGGCCGCGTGCAGGAGCGCGTTGGCGCCGGCGAGGATGGCGCTCAGCGGGTTGCGCAGGTCATGGCTCACGATGCCGAGGAAGTGCTCCCGGAAGCGGGAGGTGCGCTCGCGCTCCGCCTCGGCGTGGAGGCGCTCGGTGACGTCGAGCACGGTGCTGACGTAGCCCGCCACGGTGCCGTCCGGCAGGACGTGCGGCACGTAGGTGGCGTTGATGCTGCGGGTGCCGCCGCTGTAGGGCACGGGCCGCTCGAAGTGGACGCGCTGGCCCGCCAGCGCCACGTGCACGGCGGGGCGCAGCAATTCGTAGGCGGCGTCTCCGACGACCTCGCGCACGGTGCGGCCGAGCATCGCCTCGCGGGGCAGGTTGAACCACGCGGCGTAGGCCGTGTTGGCGAAGCGGTAGCGCTCCGTCGCGTCCACGTACGCCAGCATCACCGGCGCGGCGTCCGCCACCACGCGCAGCCGCTGCGCGTAGGTCTCCAGGTCCTCGGCGGGCGGTGGGAGGAAGGGGGGACGCAACACATACCGGCCGTAGCACGGCCGCAAGTCCGTCGCTTGCAAGCGGGCCCGGACGTTCAGCGCAGGACATCGCGGGCGTGTGCCAGATGGCAGTCGCGCCCGGGACGCGCTGACGCGGCGCGACGCCCGCTCGCTCGCTACTTCCGCCCCAGCATCCGCGGGATTCCATGGAGCCCGAAGCCCTCGGTGGGCTGGTTGCGCGTGTTGATGGCTCATGAGGTATGGAATCACCGCCATGAATCTCTCGGCGGTGGACCTCAACCTCTTCCTCGTCCTCCACGCGGTGCTCGAGACGGGCAGCGCCACGGGGGCGGCCCGGCAGCTCCACGTCACGCAGTCCGCGGTGAGCAACGCGCTGGCCCGGCTGAGGGACGTGCTGGGAGACCCGCTCCTGGTGCGCAGCGGGCGGGGGCTGGTCCCCACGCCCCGGTGCGAGGCGCTCAGGCCGCTCATCGCCTCCGCGGTGGCGCAGCTCCAGGCGGCGGTGGACGGCCAGCACTTCGACCCGGCGGCGAGCACGCGCGAGTTCACGATTTCCTGCGGAGACAACCAGGTCCTCTGTGATTTGCCGCTCATCGTCGAGGCGTTCACCCGGCGGATGCCGCGGGCAAAGCTGCGCGTGGTGAGCGTGGACTACGTCATCGCGAATGACGGGATGGCGAGCGGTGACGTGGACGCCGCCCTGGGCCCCGTGCAGGTGGCCTCACGCGAGGGCTTCTTCGCGGAGCCCCTCTACCTGGAGGACGTGGCGTTCATCGTCCGGAAGGACCACCCGCGCCTGCGCGGGACGACGCTGACGAAGGAGGCCTTCAACTCGGCCCAGCACGTGGACCTGCACATCTCGCAGGGGCGCCCGGGCGTCGGCCACCGGCTCTTCGACCAGTTCATGAAGGACCACGGCCTCACCCGGGACATCGCGCTCACGGTGTCCCACTTCATCGCCGCGGGCATGGCCGTCAGCCGGACGGACTACGTGGCCGGGATGCCCGCCCGGACGGCGGAGGTCCTGTGCGCCATGCTGCCGCTGAAGCGGCTGGAGCTGACCCCGAGTCCCGGCTCGATGGTGATGGCGCTCATCTGGCACTCCCGCACCCACGCGGACCCGGGCTCCCGCTTCTTCCGGGAGCTCGTCATCGACGCGCTCAGGGATGGCAGTGTGCCGAGACGGCCGCCAGCAGCTCGTCCATCTCGAAGGGCTTCTTGATGATGGCCTGGATGCCGGGGAACGTGACCCGCCCGCTGGCGGTGACGAGGATGACCGGCAGCGCGGCCAGCTCCGGGTCCTTCCGCAGGTGCCCGACGAACTCCTCCCCGTCCATGACGGGCATCATCAAATCCAGCAGGATGATGCACGGGCGCAGCCGCGGCTGGCGGTTGAGCAGCTCCAGCGCCTCCTTGCCGTTGTCGGCCTGGACCACCGTGTAGCCCTCGAACGAGAGGATGTCCTGGACGGCCTCGCGGATGTCGGGGTCGTCGTCCACCACCAGGACGGGGGCTGATGCGGGGCTCACGCCGCCATTCTCGTGGGAACGGCGGGAATGGGAAGGGGGAATACAGGAGAGTGTTTCAGAGCACGCGGTGCTCCCGGACGGTGACGCGCAGCGTGTAGCCGCCCTGGGGTGGAGGGTTGGTTCCACCCTCGCTGTCACGCCCCCAGGCCACCACCGCCAGGTCGTCCAGCGCGGACAGGCCCTGGCCATTGGAAGGCGGCGCGCGAAATCTCCAGTCCGGCCGCCAGCGAGGACGCGAGGATGACCTGTGCGCGAGGAGGGTCTCATACGGCTTCCGCGGCTTGCCGACAGGCCTGTCTCCCCCGCCGGAGCACGCCAACCCACGCGCCCTGGTACGCTTCCCCTTGCACGGGCTTCGCTCACGGCAACCCATGACGCCACGCAATCCGGGACGTCCGCGCGGCAGGTTGCCCGCGAGGTAGAGTGACGGAATGACTGCTCGTCTCCTCCTGCTCCTCGTCTCGCTGGCGCCCGTCCTTGCCTCCGCGAAGGAGCCGAGGCCCCGCACGTACGACATCATCATCGTCGGCGGTGGGAAGACGGAGACCGAGGCCCAGGCTGCGCTGGACCGCCTGAAGGAGAGGGTGCTCTGGGTGCGTCTGACGGCGGGGCGCTGGAACTATCCCGGAGTGAAGAAGTCCGATGACTACCCCGGCCTCAACAAGGGGCTGCACATCGCCGTGCTCGGGCTGTGTGCCAAGGGGAACGGCACGAACGCGAAGGCGCTCGTCAAGGCGGTGAAGGTCCTGGCGCCGGGGACGTACTCCAAGAGCATCAAGGGCCAGTATGGCGACCCGTGCCCGCCCATTGGCGCGTTCACCCCGCCGGATGCCGAGGAGAAGAAGCACCTGGACCGCATCGCGCAGGAGCCGAAGTCCGCGGATGCGTACGTCGCCTATGGACTGGCTCTCAAGGAGCAGGGCCGGCTGGAGGAGGCCCGCATCGTCGTCGACGAGGCGCTGGAGCTCGACCCGAGTCACGCCGAGGCCAAGGGGCTGGCCGAGGTGTTGACTGTGCTGCTGACGGACTGATTCGTGGCGCGGTAGGGCTTCGCACAAGGCAGGGAGCCGCCTGGCGGTGCCTGGGCCATGGCGGTGCATCGGAGAAGGCGCGAACGGGGCGGCCCTCGATGAAGGCCCTCGCGTTGCACGGACCGGGATGGACGTCCCGCCGCGTTCCCGGCCGCCCGGGAGCCAAGGCACTCGACCCGCGCATCCCTCCATCGAGACCCCTGGCATCTATCCATCGAAGGCCAGGCGGCGCGACGGCCAGGTGACGCGGCCAGGCGCTCGCGCTGTCGAGATGCGCATGAGGGCGCGGCGTGGCGATGCTCCGCTGAAAGGAGCGCTCCTTCCGCGGCATGGTGTCTACCTCAGGGGGCTGACATGCCAGGTGGGTTGGGGCCCGCCGCCACCGGCGAGGACTCGGCGGGTCACGTGGAATGGACGCTCCATTCCGCGCGTGGCGGCCCGGGGGAGCCGACATGGCGAAGAGGTTCGGGGCGAGGGGCGGTGAGGGCTGCGCGGGCCGCGCGGAACGGACGCTCCATTCCGCGCATGGCGGCCCGGGCGGGAGGCTGACAAGGTGGAGAGGCGGGGCCCATACGTGGTGAGCGCGTGGCGGGCCACGTGGAATGGAAGTTCCATTCGGGACCTGGGCGGCTCGGGGCTGACGTGCCGGGTGGTGAGGCGGGGCCCATGAGTGGTGAGCGCCTGACAGGCCATGCGGAACGGACGCTCCATTCCGCGCATGGCGGCTCGGGGGGCTGACATGGCGAGAAGTCGTGGCATGGGAGACAGGGCCTGGGGCTTCGCGGGGCCTCGGTCTCCCGGCACTCCGAAAATGTCCGAGTACCGTTGCGGCTACCGCGTGGCCGAGGCGGCTCCATGGCAGGACTCATCCGCGTCCTGGATGAGCCCGGGTGTCAGGCTCGGCGGGGATACTTCTCCTCCAGCGCATTCCGGAGGAGGCACCCATGACGAGCCCGATGACCGGTATTTCCCCCGCACAGCCCGTGTCCCCTCAGCAGCAGGGCGCGGCACCTGTGGAGAAGCAGGGCGAGTCGAGGTTCGACGGCGTCCTCGCGGACAAGGCCCGCGCCACCGGCGAGGTGGGGAGCACGCCCGCCGTTCAGCCGGCGCACGCGGTGGAGGGCATCGCCCCGACGGAGAAGCCCGCGCTCCACGCGGTGTCCCATGTCGTGCGCGCGCTGGAGCAGGGGCAGCGTGACCTGGACCGCATCATCCAGGAGGCCAGCTCCGGCAAGCCGTTCTCCAACGCGGAGCTGCTGTCCTTGCAGGCCTCCATGTACCGGTACACGCAGGAGCTGGACCTGGTGAGTCGCGTGGTGGAGAAGGCGACCACCGGCCTGAAGGACGTCGTCAAGACGCAGGTGTAGCCGCCCTCAGGCGCAGCGCGGAGTCCAGGCCCAGCCCCGCGAGCACGCCGGCCGTGTAGCAGACGAGGTCGCTCCACAGGAACCCCGCGCCCAGCACCAGCCGGCCCGGCAGCGTCCTGCGCACCGCGTTCAGCCAGGGCGCCTGGTAGAGCTGGCTCACCTCCACGGCGAAGGAGAAGGCCAGGGCCGCGCCCGCCACATGAAGCACGGGCCACGTGGGCGCCACGAAGCGCAGCAGCAGGAACACCAGCAGCGCCCACAGCGCGTCCCCCGCGTAGGCCGCGAAGAACGGCGGCCACGGCACCGACTTCGAGCGCGAGGCCAGTCCCAGCAGCAGCACGAGCACCGCCAGCACCAGCGTGGTGAGCCGCACCCGGCGTGGGGAGGGGGCGGAAGGGTGGTTCATCACGCCCCGGTGTACACGGGTTGGAGGCGGCGGTGGGGAACTGTTCAGCCACGAGGGCCGGGGAGGACCGCCCTACGCCCATGGGGGAGGGTGCCCGCCGGTTCCGAGGCTGGAGGTACCTCATGAGGCGCCAGGCAGGGAAGCAGCGGGCGGCCGGGAAAATGCGTGGGCGGGAGCTTTCGTCTACGCTGCCCGGCGCATGACGCATTCGGAAGTCCGGTGGCGCGGGCGGCGGACCTGGCTCCCCGTCCTGGTCTGTGGCCTGCTGGCCGCCTTCGACATCGGAGCGGAGCCGCGAGTGATGCCTGCTCGCCCGGCACGCGTCCAGGCGCTCCAGGAACTGGCACAGCGGCTCGGCGCGCCCGGGGCCCGGGTGGATGACCCGTGTGTGACGCCCTCGCGGGGGACGGGCTGCGCGCGCACCGCCCTGGCGCCCTTCTTCGAGTCGCTGGACGCGCTGGCCGCGGGCTCGGCGTCCGGCCCCGTCGTCATCGAGGCCTTTGGCAACTCGTTGATCGCCGGCGACCGCATCGTGGACGTCCTCCGCGAGGACCTGGGCCTGGCCTTCGGCGACGCGGGCCGGGGCGTGCTGCTGGTGGACCGCATGGCCCCGTACGGGGGACGCAGCCGCACCGCTTTCAGCGCCGCCGGCTGGCAGCCGCGCACGCTGGGCGAGCTGCGCGCGCCGCCGCTGCCGTTTGGCATCACCGGCGTGTACCACGTGGCCACCGCCGCGAAGGCCCGTGGCCGTTTCAAGCTGGAGGGCGAGTCGCGGGGCACGCTGTGGTGGCTGGACGTGCCGCATGGCGGGGCGCTCACCGTGTCCAGCGGCGGCCAGGTGCTGGCGCGGACGGAGCCCTCCGGAGACGGTAGGGCGCGCGCCACGCACTTCGAGCTGCCCGCGGGCGCGAAGTCGGTGGACGTGGTGGCGGAGGGGAAGGGCGCGGTGGTGCAGGGCGTGGTGCTCCAGCACTCGCGCCCCGGCATCGTCCTGGACATGCTGGGCGTGCCGTCCGCGGACGCCGGGCTCTACGCGCGCATGGACGACGCCATCCTCCGCTCGCAGCTCGCCGAGCGCGCGCCCCGGCTGCTGCTCTTCTTCCTGGGTGGCAACGAGTCCAAGCGCCTCGAGTGGAAGCGCATGGACCTGGAGAAGCTGCGCTCGGACCTGCGGACGTTGCTGGGCCGCGCGCGACTGGCCTCGCCGGGCAGTGCCTGCATGGTGGTGGGCCCCATGGACGCCGTGAGCGATGCGCGCGGTCCGAACAAGACGCGGACGCAGCGCCCGTTCCTGGAGGCGGTCATCGCCGCCGAGCGCGAGGTGGCGCTCGCGCAGGGCTGTGCCTTCTTCGATACCTTCACCGCCATGGGCGGCAAGGGCTCGCTGCTGCGCTTTCACGCCGCGGGCTTCATGCACGTCGATATGGTGCACCCGCGCGGCAAGGGGCTGGACCTGCTGGGGCATTTCGTCACGGACGCGCTGTTTCGCGCCTGGGTGGAGACGCCGTCCCCGGCCGGCGGGGTGGCCTCGCTGACAACCGGCACTCCGGCCCCACTGCCTGTTCCCACCGCGGAGGCCACGCCATGAGCACCGCATCCTGGAAGTCCCTGGTCGCCGCCTTCCTGCTGTTGCTCGGGCCCGCGTCGCTCGCGGCCCCGCGCGGCTCGCCGGTGTGCGAGCCCGTCGGTGCCGAGGAGGCCGGGGGCGAGGCGGAGGCGCGGGGCGCGTCGGAGACCGGCGCCGTGGCGGAGGCGCGGACCGGGACGGACGCTGGCGCCGTGGCGGAGGCGCGGACCGGGGCGGACGCTGGCGCCGTGGCGGCGGTTCGGGGCGCACCGGAGGCCGGCACCGTGGCGAAGGCCCCGGCCCGGGTGGCTCCGCGCGCGTTCCCTCCGGAGGTGCAGCGCGCGCTGGACGCCATCGTCCGCGCGGAGATGTCCCAGGGGCCCACGGCGGCCCTGTCCGTGGGCGTCACGCGGGGCGACCAGCGCTGGGTGTGCGCCTATGGCCAGAGGGACCTGGCGCGCCGCCTGCCCGCGACGCCTCGCACCACGTACCGCATGGCGTCCATCACCAAGTCCTTCACCGCCGTGGCGGTGCTCCAGCTGGCGGAGCAGGGCAAGCTGGACCTGGACGCGGACATCAGCACCCTGGTGCCGGGCTACCCGCGCAAGCAGTGGCCCGTCACCGTGCGTGACTTGCTGGGCCACCTGAGCGGCGTGCCCACGTACGACGGCCCCTCCTCCGCCCACAACGTGAAGCCGATGAGCACGGCGGAGGCCATCGCCGTCTTCGCGGAGAAGCCGCTCGCCTTCGAGCCGCGCACCCGCTACCTGTACACGACGTGGGGCTTCAACCTGCTGGGTGCCGCGGTGGAGGCGGCGTCGGGCCAGTCCTACCGTGACTACCTGCGCGAGCACGTCTTCAAGCCCGCGGGCATGGAGTCCGCGGACCTGGACATCCTCGCCACGCGTGACGAGCACCAGGCCGCGGGCTACCGGGTGGCGGACGGCGCGCTGAAGCCGTCGCGCTTCCTGGACGTGACGAGCCGCTTCGGCGGCGGCGGCACCCGCGCCACGGTGGGGGACATGCTCGCCTTCGGACGCGCGGTGCTGCAACACACGCTGGTGTCCCGCGAGACGATGGGCCGCATGCAGGCGTCCATGGCCACCAGCGACGGGCGCCTCACCGACTACGGCATGGGCTTCGCGACGTACCCGCTGCGCGGCCACTACCTGGTGGCCCACGCGGGCGGGCAGCCGGAGACCACCACGCTGCTGGTGATGTTCCCCGCCGAGGACACGGTGATTGCCCTGGCCACCAACGTGGAGGGTGAGGCGAAGCGGATGCGGCGCCTGTCCATCCGGGTGATGGAGCAGGTGCTGGAGGAAGGCGTCACCCGCCGCGACGCGCACCTGACGGACCCGGTGGACTCGGTGGTGTACGAGGGACTGGGCCGCATCGCCAGCTACGGGCTGGCGTACCACCAGTGGGCCACGCGCGGGCCGGGCACGCTGCCTCCGGACGAGGATTTGCCGGGCGCCTTCGCGCGAGTCTCGGAGTTGCTCGACCGGCGGCTCATCGCGAAGGACTCGCGCGCGGCGCTGGAGCGCATCCGCGGCGCGCATGACCCGCGCATGGGCTCCGTCTTCATCCGCGTGGGCGCGCACATGGCCCGCATGCTGGAGCAGACCCACGGCGCCGAGCGGCTGCGCACGTACCCCACCGAGGGAGCGCTGTCCTTCTTCGCGGACTACCTGGCCGCCTGCGACGCGCGCGGGCTTCCCGACACGGAGCGCTTCGGCGAGCCGCTGCGCGGGGACCTGCTGCGCTTCGTGTCGAGCTGGAAGCGCGCGGAGGTGCCGGCGCTGCGCCGCATCCGGCTGGACGAAATCAGGAGCCCGGAGAAGCACTGGCCCGCCCTGCGCGAGGCGGCGGCCGCGGCCCCGGAGCTGCGCCCGGACTACTCGGACGAGCTGCTGCGCATCGCCGAGGGACATGCCCTGAAGAAGCAGACGGCGGCGCGGCTGCGCTGGCTGGAGCGCGCGGTGGAGCTGCAGCCGCGGAGCGTGGATGCCCGGGTGGCGCTGGCCCAGGGGCTGCTGGCGGCGAAGCGGGACGGCGAGGTGCTGCCGCACCTGCGCGAGGCGCTGGCCACGCCCCAGGGGGCCCTGGCGTTGACGCCCGCGGGGCTGATGAAGCGCGCGAACGAGGCGGAGTCCCCGCGCGTGGGCCTGGGCCTGCTGCGCGCGGGAGCCGTGCTGCACCCGGAGTCTCCCGAGCTGTGGGAGGCGCTGGCGAAGCGCGAGGGCGCCCAGGGGAACAGGACCCAGGCCCGGGCCGCGCTCCGCCAGGCGCGGCGGGCGCGTGAGTCCACTCCCCCGCCCACGTCTTCAGCGAGCCGCCCCACGGGCGAGAGGGGGGCCCCGGGGCCCGTGCCGGATGACCACGGGCTGGTGCGCCCGCGCTGAGCCGCGCCGCGGGCGCTGTGGACAGGCCTTCTCCGTGCGAGGATGTGCACGCTCATGAACATTCCCTGTCCCCACTGTAGGGCCTTCGTCGTCCCGGGTGCGCAGTTCTGCGGTGTGTGCGGCACGTCGCTGCTGCGTGAGGCGGTCCCTGGTTCCTCGGAGCCCGTGTGCGCCGTCCATCCCCACCTGCTGAGCCTCCGCGCGTGTGAGCGCTGCGGCAGCTTCGCGTGCCCGCAGTGCCTGCGTCAGAGCGACCGGGGCGAGGCGCTCTGCGCGTCGTGCCATGAGCGCACACCGTCGGGACAGGTGGCGTGGGACCAGCGCGCGGAGCTGGGGACGCTCAAGGCGTTCTGGAACACGTGCCTGGACGTCATGTTCCGTCCGACTCCCACCTTCGAGCGCATGCAGCCGATGGGCTCGGTGGGCAGCTCGCTCGGCTTCGCGGCGCTGTGCAGCTTCGTGGGCATCTTCACCACGATGCTCGTCTACATGGCGTTCATGGCCGTCTTCCCCATGCCTGACGAGAGCATGAAGAGCGACAACATCAGCCCGGTGGCGTTCCGGGGCATGATGGTGGGCATCTTCGCCGTCTGGATGGTCCTGGCGCCCGTCATGGGGCTGCTCACCACGCTCTTCACCTCGGCGCTGGACCACCTCCTGCTCCGGATGGTGGGCACGGCGCAGCCCTACGCGGTGACGCTGCGGGGCAATGCCTTCTCCCAGGCGCCCTTCCTGCTGGGGCTGATTCCCTTCTGCAGCCTCTACGTGGCGCCCTTCTGGTCCATCGGCCTGCGCGTCGTCGCCTACCGGAGCCTGCACGGTACGAGCTGGGGCAAGGCGGCGCTGGGGGCGCTCGCGGCGCCGTTGCTCTCCTGCCTCGTGTGTGGTGGCGGCTACCTCGCGCTCATCCTGATGGCGGCGTCGGTCGCGCCGGGCGCCGGAAGCTGAGCAGGGTGGACAGCTTCGGAGACGGGGGGATGATGGCGGTAGCGGCCGGGCGCCTGGAGGGCTCCGGGCGCTCCGGCGGTGACGGCTACTGCGCGGTGGACGCGTCGGACGACGGGACGGCGGCGGTGACGATGCGTGACTTCGGCCAGAAGCGCGCGTCGTACACGCCGTCCAGCGTGAAGACGCGCTTCCTCGCCTTGGCGTCGTAGACGCGCGCGGACGTGTTGGAGGCGACGAGCAGCAGGGGCCCGCGCGTCCGTACCACCACCTCCGTCGTGGGCGGGAGGTCCAGCGCCTCCGGCTCCACCAGCCGGTCCTGGTCCTCCCAGCGCAGCGGCGGCATGAGCACGGGCAGCTCGCCCGCGGCCTGCCACGCATAGAGGGGGCCTCCGTGCGTCTCCATGGAGACCCACACGCCGAACCTCGAGTGGCCCTTGTCCGTCACCACGGCGTCGAGCCGGGCCGCCTCCTCGCTGCCTTCCGGCAGCTCGGTCGCCGCGGGAGCGTCGGGGTCCACCCCGGACGTGGAAGAGACCAGCGTGCCCGCCGTGGCCAGCGCGCCCGTGCCGGCCGCCGCGTCCGACTCATAGACGGTGGCCACCGTCTCCACGCGCTTCCACGCGTCGCCCTCGCGGCGGAAGGCATGCGCCAGTCCGGGGCCGCCTTCCGGTTCGGTGATGGGGATGCGCTGACCCTCGAAGACGAAGGACTCCGCGCCGCCCTCCTTCTTGCGCACCAGGTCTTCCACCTGGGACACCAGCGCGACGGGGTGGCCCGCCGCGTCGAAGCCGAGTGTGTCCGTGTGCCCCACCTCCGGGAGCGGGAGCGGGGTGCCCTGGCCCGCCTGGAGGTCCACCCGCCAGGCGCGCGGCTTCACGGCGCCGCCGCCGCGATCAACGACGACGCCCTGCCGGCCGTCCGGGCTCCACGCGAGGCGGAGCCGGTCGCACGCGGCGTCCACGGTGAAGAGCGCCTTGCGCGCGCCGGCCGTGTCGTGGCGCGTCCACGTGCAGCCCGAGGGCTGTGCGTCCTGGAGGTAGGAGAGGGTGAACGCCGGCACGGGCGCGGCCTTCGCCTCCGCCGGGGAGGGGGCGGGGGAGGGCGCCACGGGGGCGGAGTCCTGGGACTTCTTGCAAGCACCGAGCAACAGCACGGAACCGAGGAAGAACGCGGGGCCGAGACGGCGGTCCATGAGGCTCTCCGGGGGGAGGAACGCCTCCACCATGGCAGAACGCAGGGAGTGGGCGGAAGTCACTCGCGGCATAGCCGGTGGTACACAAAGTTTCTCCGCGCGGGGCCCTTGGCGCTTGCCTGCCTGGCGCGACGCGGGTGGACGCGGCGGGGGTGAAGTAGCAGCCTCGCGAGCCATGGCTTCGTTCGACCTGACAGCTCCCGAGGTCCAGGAGCAGGTCATCTCCCTGGGCACGCTCATCGTGGACCTGGTGGGCGTCTTCGCGGGCGCGGTGCTGGGCGCGCTCGAGGCCGAGCGCCGGAAGATGGACCTGATGGGCTTCCTGGTGCTGGGGCTCGTCTCCGGGGTTGGCGGTGGCATCATCCGCGACACGCTCTTGCAGGCCGGGCCCCCGCTGGCGCTGGTGCGGCCGTCGTACCTCGTCGCGGCGCTGGTGGGGGCGTTCGTCGCGTTCCTCCTGGACCTTCGCAAGGGGCCGGGTGTGCGCGTCCTGGCGACGCTGGATGCGCTGACGCTCGGCTCGTTCGCGGTGGCGGGGACGCAGCGGACGCTGGAGGTGGGGCTGCACCCCGGCACCGCGCTGCTGATGGGCGTCATCACCGCCGCCGGAGGCGGGGTGGTGCGCGATGTGCTCAGCCGCCAGACGCCGGCGCTGATGCGAGCCGTGCCCGGCTACTACGCCACGGCGGCGCTGGCGGCGAGCGCGGTGTGTCTCGCGCTCTCACAGGCGGGGCACCCCCGGATGGCGCTGGTCGTGGGGATGCTGGTGGCCACGACGCTGCGGCTCGTGTCGCTGCGCTTCGGCTGGAGGCTGCCCGTGAAGCGGACGCGCGGAGACGGGCCGCGCGAGCCAGCCCATCACGGCCACAAGACCGAATAAGCCCTCACCCCACCTGCGGTGGCTTGAAGCACAGCCGCACCACGTCTCCACGCCGCAGGGGCGCGAGGTGCTCCGGCAGCTCGCCCCGCACGCGGAAGGACTTCACGTAGTAGCTGCCGCTCTCCACCGCTGGCAGCCCGTGCTCGGCCAGCCATGCGCCCACCCAGGCGCGGCGCTGGGCGTCCACCGCCTGCATCCGCTCCAGGTCCACCGCCATGAAGGCCCGCGCGGCCAGCGCGTTGTAGAAGTACGTGTGCCAGTTCCACTGCGTCTCGAAGCGCTTCCGGTACGGGTGGTCCTTGTGCACCAGCGCCACGCCGAGCTGTGACGCCGTCAGCCCGAAGCCCCGGCTGAAGCTGATGGACAGCACCGACCTCTGCAGCAGCGGCAGGAGCTGGCGCGCCACCTCCGTCCGCTCCGGCGCGGCCAGCGTCGGGTAGAGGTTCAGGTTCAGCAGGGCGTGCGTCGACGCGCCCAGGAAGGCCAGCATCTCCTCCGTGACGTGGCCATTGCGCACCGAGGGAATGCACAGGCACGCGAGCTCACCCGGTGACTCCGCGTCCCAGGTGATGCGCTCCTGCTGCGTGCAGCCCACGGCGAAGCCGTGCCAGTCCCCGGGGTACAGGCGCACCGGCTCCCTCGCCGCCACCGCCTCCACCAGGTGGCTCATGAAGTCGCAGTCGCTGCCCGCCGCGAAGGCCACGTAGTCGTCGAAGCGCCACACGCCGCCGCTCAGCGCACTCAGCCGCGCCTTCACCCTGGGCACCAGCTCCTCGTGGAAGAAGCGCAGGCCCCGCGTGTAGTGCTGCGTCAGTTCGTCCGCCGTCAGCCCCTCGGCCGCGCGCCGGTACGCCTCCGCTCCCGCCGCGTACCCCACCGGGAGCAGCGGGCGGAACGTCTCCACCGTCTCTGGGGACAGGGCCTTCGCTAGGACTCTAGCCGGTACAACAGGCTCCGCGAGTCCTCCAGTGACGCGTACACGCTCCCGTCCGACAACAGATTCAGCGAGCGGCATAACCCGTTCTCCTGCTCCCACTGCGGCGTCGGCTCCCGGTAGTAACAAACCCGCACCTCCTCGATGCTGCGAATGACGGGGCCCCAGGGCAGGCGGCTCACGATGCGCCCCTGGCCCTCGAAGACGTCCTCTTCCACCTGGTGCGCTCGCGCCCACCGGTCCGCGGGGGACTCGCGGAACACCGACTGCGCATAGGCCACGTACGTGTGCTTGAAGGTGAACTCGCGCACCCCGAGCGGCGCCAGCGCGCGGATGTAGCGCCAGGCGTCCTCACGGCTGTCCACGTGCCCGCGTGCCATGACGCAGGTGGCGCGCACCTTGAGCGGCCTCGCGGCCTCCAGGAAGTCGTCGCGCAGCGGCGCCTGCCTGCCCATCAGCGCACGGTTGTCCGTGTCGTCCACCGCGTGCCGGGACCAGCAGACGTAGGAGAGGCCCGCTTCCGCGAGTTCCTCCGCCAGCGCGCGGGTGAGGAACGTGCCGTTGGTGAAGAGGGCCACCTCGTCGAAGAAGCGGCGGCCCTCGCGGACGAGGTGCACCACCGTCTCCGGGCGCAGCAGCGGCTCGCCGCCACCGGTGATGACCAGGCGCGTGGCCCCGCGCTCGCGCGTGTCACGGTAGTAGCGCGCGACATCGAGGCGCAGCAGGTCCGAGGTCTCGTGCTTCAGCGCGCTGATGGATGAGCGCGAGAAGCAGAACGGGCAACGCAGGTTGCACGCCAGCCGCACCGGCAGCACGCTGCACGTCAGCGCTCGGCAGGCCTCCCAGGGGACCCGGGCGGGAAGGGGCTCGACGATGCTCATCGGGATGACGGCAGCATAGTCGAGCCCCGCGAGGCTACTCCACCCACACGGCCAGTGGCAGGGACGTGCCTCCCCCGGGCTCGGGTGTCACGACCGTGACGTAGGCCGTGCCAGGTTGGGTGAGCGCGGTGGCGGGGACCACCGCCTCCAGCCCTTCCGCATACGGCTCTCGCCACGCCTGTGTGGGCAGCGGCAGGTCATTCCAGTGGACCACGCTGGTGGCGTGGAAGCCCGAGCCGGAGATTCGCAGCCGCAGCGCGGGCGCCCCGGCGCTCACGGTGGCGGGCTGCACGGCGGTGACGTGGGGCACGGGGCGCTCGGCCACCACGTTGAGGAGTGCCGGGAGCGAGGAGGTACCTCCCTCGGCGGCGCGTGACACGCTCATGAGGAACGTCCCCGGCCGGGACACGTCCTCGCCTCCGAGCTGGACATGGAAGCCGTCGCCCGTGGCGCTGTAGCGCAGGGGATGCGGCGTGCCTCCCCAGTCGACGGTGGTGGCCAGGTCGTGGTCGCTCAGGGGGCTGTAGTGGTCGAACCAGGCGAAGCCCTCGCCATGAAGGGACACGGGACGCCGCTGGTCCGCGGCCCAGGCACCCACGGAGACCACTCCCGGAGTCAGTCCCCGGAGCAGAGGAGGCCGCGGTCCCACCACGTGCAGATAGGCTGGAGCGCTGGGGGGCTCTCCGGGAGTCATGGCCCGAAGCTCCAAGGGCCCCTGGGTGGACAGGTCTTCCGGCGTCAGGCGCGCCGTCATCCATGTGGAGCTCTGGAGGTACGAGGTCACGGTCCGGCCATCCACCGTGACGTACGAGTCCCCGGTGAAGCCGGAGCCGTACACGCTGAGGAACACGTCGTCCCGAGGAGGCTCGACGACGCGCGGGGAGAGCTGGATGGCGGCGGCGCCCGGCTCGCGGATGACGAAGCGGAGCTCCTCGCTCGTGCCGCCCCCGGGAGCGGGGTTGGACACCGTCAACCGGGCGACTCCCGGCACCTGGAGGAGGCGCGCGGGAACGGTCACCCTGTACCCGCCGGTCGCCCAGTCGCTCCCCGTGGGGAGCACTTCTCCATTCCAGCGGACCACCGAGTAGGGGCCGAGCCCCGCGCCCCACACGCCCAGGCTCAGCTCGCCGCTGCCAGCCGGGGCGCTCATCTCCGACAGGCCCGAGAACATGGGCACCGGCCGGCGGGCATCCACCTTGAGCAGCAGGGGGAGCGATGTGCCACCCCCGGGGCCGGGCGTGTGGACCGTCACCGTGCGCACACCGGACGTCGACAGGTCCGAGGTGTCCAGCCACGTGGACAGCGTGCCAGAGTCGTACGTGGTGTAGCGCGCCTGGCCGTCCAGCCGGATGACGGAGCGTGGCGTGAAGCCGCCGCCATAGACCCAGAGGCGCACCGGGTCACTCCCCGCCGGCAGCACCGCCGGCCAGAGCTCACGGGTCACGGGGGCGGGCGCCGCGGCCACCACCTGGAAGGCGAGCGGCGCCGACGCGGTGCCATCCGTGCCCCGGCGCACCGTCACGAAGTTCGTGCCCGGCAGCTTCAGCGCGTCCGCGGGGAGGGTGGCCACCAGGCTGGTCTCCGAGCCGTGCGGGCCAGGGAGCGTGTCCAGCGCCCGGTCATTCCAGTAGATGACCGCGTCATCGCCGAAGCCCTCGCCGCCGACTAGCAGGACAGCGCCGTTCGTGCCGGCCTGTGCCGACGGGGGGGACATCGATTGCAGCGCGGGCCCCGTCATCACCGGCACGGGGAAGGGCGCCGACTGGAGGCCCCGGGTGCTCTCCAGCTTCACGGAGGCCCGTCCCGGGGTGGCGAGCGCCTCGGGCGGCAGGAGTGCCAGGCGTGTGTCCTTGCCCAGGAACACCGAGGACACCGGCTTCCCGTTCCAGGTCACCACGGTGGTGGAGCGCAGGTCGCGACCCTGGATGCTCAGGCCGAAGTCGGACACGCCGCCATCGGCGGTGGTGTTACGGGCGGCGGTCGCGCTCAGGGTGGGAGGCCAGACGCCCTCGATTCGCGGCTCGGGGTCGCTTATCCGCAGGCGGAGCGGAGCGGTCGTGAGCATGCGGGGCCCGGGGGCGGTGAGGACGACGGTGTCGCCGTCCTCCGGGGAGGCGGTGGCCAGGGCCGAGGTGGGGAGCTCCACCTCGGCGGTGCCGGTATCCAGCACCGTCACGGGCCAGGCCTCGCTCCGGAAGCGCAGCACGCCGCCGGTGACGAAGTTGCGGCCGGTCAACCTCACGCGAAGAGGGCTGCCGGGTTCGGTGAGGGCCGAGTCCGGGCTGATGCCGAGGAGCACCGGAGTGGGATAGGGCAGCAACAGGCGGTGGGCCCCGCCGCCGGGGGACGGGTTCCGGATCTGGAGCAGGTCGTCGGAGCTCCAGGCAAGGCCCTCCATGGAGAGGGTGGCGACCAGCTCCGTGTCGCTCACGAGCTGGAACGGGACCTCCGCTCCCTTGAAGTTCAGGACGCTGTCGCGGAGGAAGCCGCTGCCCACGACCCGGAGCCGTACCTGCTTCGCCTCGGCGTCCACCCACTCCGAGTCGATGCTCGAGAGCAGGGGGGCCGGATTCCGGGCGGGGGGCTGCGATGGGTCCTCCTCGCCCGGGGGAGGGGGCTGCGATGGGTTCTCCCCGCCCGGGGGAGGGGGCTGCTCCGGAGGCCGTTCCAGCTCCCGGCTCACGCCCGGCCCACAGGCCACCAGCATGCACAGCGCACCCAGCCACAGCGCTCTTCCCATCCTGCTCCGCGTCACGACCGCCTCCGTCATCTCGTTCACGCGGAAGAACCCCGTGGCGCCTGAAACTGCGCAACGGGCCGCGCCCGTCCGTGGCTAGAGGTCCACCCGCGCGCCCAGCTCCGCGCCGGGCAGCAGCCGGAGCCTCCCTGCCCCGTCCTGCGGGACGATGGAGAGGGGCGCGCGGCCACCGAGCTGGAGGGCCAGCCGGGATGCCACCTTCCACGACAGCGTGGCCGTGGGACCCAGGCTGGGCGCGAGGGCCCAGCCGACGCCGGCCCCCGTGGACTGCCGGAGGAACTGCGCGCCCGCCTCCACACCCACGGCGGCCTCCAGCGCGCCCCGCCGCGTGCCCCAGCGGTAGCCCAGGGCCAGGACACCCGCGGCCTCGCGCCCCACGGGGCGGGCTCCTCGCGCCACCTCCACCGAGGCCACCAGCCCCCGCGAGTCCGTGCCGCTCAGCTCCAGCCGCAGCGCCTGGAGCGGCCCCATGTCCTCCGCCACGGACTTGCGCAGGCCGGCGCCGATGCCCAGGCGCAGGACGGGCTCACGGGGAGCGGGCTCCACCGCGGCGCCCTTGGCGCCGGACACGGGCGTGGCGGACGGCATGGGCGCGAGGTCCTCCCAGCGCACGTGCCGCACCTCGCCGGCGGCCGCGCGCACGGTGCCGCCGTGCTGCCGTCCGGCGCGCCAGGCGCGCAGCTCATAGTCTCCGGGAGGTACCGCCAGCCGGGGCACCGCGCCCGGGCCCAGCTCGGCCAGCACCTGGCCCCGGTCCGGACGCAGCAGCAGCGCGCGCTCGAAGTCCGACGGCAGCTCCAGCGCCGTGCCGGGGCTGGGAAGCTGGGTGAGCACCAGCTCGCCCTTGCCGCTCAGCCGGTAGTCATAGGCCGGGTGCTGGCGGCCCAGCAGCACGTCCGCGGTGGCCGACACGGTATGGGCGTACGCGTACTGGTACGCCTCCGCGAGCGTCACCAGCCCGTCTCCCGAGCTGTCCGCCGCGCCGCGCAGTCCGGACACCAGGTGGTGCGTGAAGAGGGAGCCGCCCACCTCGCGCGACTCGAGCGCCAGCTCGTCCTCCGCGCTGGAGGTGAGCAGCGCGTGGCCGGTGCTGTGCAGCTCGTCCGTCAGCCGCAGCTCGAAGCCGGGGCCGGGACGGCCACCCTTGAAGCGCAGGAGCGCGCCGCTGCGGCAGCTGTCCACGATGGCCAGGCGCACGTCCGCCCGCGTCGCCTCCAGCCACCGTCGCAGGTCCGCGTAGGGCAGCCGCTCCGTGCCCAGCTCCAGCGCCACGCCGTCCGAGTGCCCGGAGAAGTAGAAGAGCAGCACCACGCGCGTGCCGGGCACGGCGCGCAGGGCGGCCACCTGGCGGGCCACGCGCTCGAGCGCACCACGCACCGTGGCCAGGTCCCGGCCCTGGAGCACGAGGAGGTCCGAGGGCGCCACGTCCCCCAGCTCCGTGAGCACGCTCGCGAGCTTGGCGGCGTCCGCCTCCGCGTAGCGCAGCGGCGGGCGCTCGCCGCTTCCGACGTTGTGGCCCACGAGGACGGCGAGCCGGCGGGTGCCGGCCTGGGCGGGCAGGGCCGCGGTGAGCGCGGCGGCGAGCACGAGGCAGCGGGCGAGGAGCGTCACGGCGAGGTCTTCTCGAAGAGGAAGGTGGCCTGTGCCCCCGCGGGGACGGGCAGGCGGGTGCGGTCCCGGATGGCGTCGGCCCCACCCGCGGCGAGCTCCTTCAGCGCGGGGGCGACCGCGTCGAAGGCCAGGGGCTCGCGGGAGAAGAGGGCGAAGAGTCGCTCGGGGCCGCGCGCGTCGTCCAGCACGATGCTGCCGGGAATCTCCACCACGCCCCGGGTGGGAAGAAGGGCGCTCCGCGCGCCGCCGTAGGGGTGGTACGTGTTCACCTGCCCGGCGCCGTCCACCGACACCACCAGCGCGTAGGGCAGGCCTCCCGGGTCCACCCGGAAGCGCACCTGGTCACCCGGGGAGAGCGCCTCGCCCTCCTCCACCTTCCAGGTGCGCGCGTCCCGGTGGGCATAGAGCTGGAGTGCCGCGCCGCCCTTCACGCCGAACTCGGGCTCCACTCCGGCCACCGGGCGCAGCATCAACAACAGCACGGCGGCGGTGGCCAGCGCGGGCACCCACCAGCGCCAGGCGGAGGCCCACGCGGGCGGCCTCCGGAGGGCGGGCGCGGTGCGGGGCAGCACGTTCACCGTGAAGTGGCTCCGCAGCGCCGCCAGCTCTCCGGCGCGGGCGCGGCAGGTGGCGCAGGCGTCCAGGTGGGCCTGCGCGTCGGTGCGCTCCCGGGCGGGCAGCGCGTCCAGCGCGAGGGCGTCGAGCTTGAGACTGGAGAGGTGGGCGGGATTCATGAGGGGCTGCTCCCGGTGAGCGTTCGGGCGTGTCGGTGGAAGTCGGCGAGCCGGCTGACGACGGTGCGGCGGGAGATGCCAAGCACCCGGGCGACCTCGTCCTGCGTCATGCCGTCGGCGAGGTGGAGCCAGGCCACCTCCGCCACCTTGGGGGGCGCGGTGGTGATGAGGCGGCGCGCGAGGTCCCGGTCCTCCAGCAGCCGCTCCGCGTCGGCGCCCAGGACGTCGGGCAGGTCGGCCATGGGCTCCGCCCGGCGGCGGCGGTCCCTCGCCTGGTTGAGGCAGTAGTTGGTGGCGACGCGGTAGATGTAGGCCAGGGCCTGGCTGGCGTCCGGCGCGCGGTCCAGGTGGCGGTGAAGCCGGAGGAAGGTCTCCTGCGCGGCGTCGGCCGCCGCCGCGTCGTCGCCCAGTATCTGTCGGCACCGGGCGTACAGGGCGGGCCCGTAGGTGCGGTACAGCGCGTGAAGTCGGTCTTCGGGCATGGAAATTCCGGTGCTCGGCCCTGTACCAACACCCCAGGCCCCAGGATTGCGCAAATGCCCGCGGGGCTACCCCGGAAGGCGGAGCCGGGGCAGTGCGTCCATCAGCAGCGCCCGGCGCTCTCGCGGCACGTGGTGCCATGCGGCGCACAGGTCGTTCTCCTTCAGCCCCAGTCGCGCCAGCTCATCCCGCGCCCGCAGCCGCACGTCGCGCTGGTTCGACTGGAGCGCCCGCCGCAGCGGCTCCGCGCGAGTCTCCGCCGACTCCATCTCCGCCACCAGTCCGTCCAGCGCGTGCAGCGCGCCACTCACCGCTTCGTCATAGACACGTCCGCCCAGTGCCTCGCGAAGCTCGGCCGCGTCCGCCACCTCGCGCGCCAGTGGCTCCACGGACTCCAGTGGAATGGAGCCCGGGCAGTACGCCACCGTGGACAGGTCCACCGGCCGCGTGGCCCGGGCCACGTACACGCCGGGCACACCCGAGTCCCACGGCTGCACGTGCAGCGGCCTCAGGAAGACGAGGCGGCCGGTGTTCTCGTAATCCGTGTACGGCTCGCGGAAGCTCAGCGTGCGCATGTAGAGCAGCGGCGTGAGCGGGCCCGCCAGCCGGGGCAGCGTTCCGCGGAGATACCGTCGCAGCGCCACCGGGCCCAGGTCGCGGTACAGCACCGGGCAGGGCTCGTCCGGCTTCAGGGGCCTCAGCGGCGCGCCGGTGTGGAACTGGTAGCGCCGCAGGTCTTCAGCCGGGTACGCCGTGCCGGCGCGTTCGGGCGTCTCGAGCATGGCTACCACTTCCCCCGGGGCGCCATCCGCTTGTCCTGCTCCTCGCGCAGCTTCTTCAGCTTCTCCTGCCGGGACTCCGCTCCGCGCTTCGCACGCTCCGCTTCTTCCAGCAGGCGCGTGTAGTCCAGCCGCTTCAGCCGCTGCGCGCTCTCCTCCGGCGACTCGCCTTCGATGCCGGCACCCAGCGCGTGGACCCACCGGCGTGCCAGCTCCTCCAGCCGCAATTCGCTCAGGCCCACCAGCTCCAGCGTCAGCAGATGCGTCTCCCGCGCGAAGTCCACGAAGCCGGCACGCACCTGCTTCTCCACCCCCTGAATCCGTGCCAGTGCCGCGACCACCGGGCCCACCGCGCCATCCGTCAGCGCGTCCGTCACCAGCGCGAGCCGCCGCCAGCCCTCCGGCATCAGGTCGACGCACAGCGTGAGGAAGGTGTCCGGGTGCAGTGGCTCCAGACCCTGGTCCCGGTAGAAGTCCGCCAGCCAGGCGCGGACGAGCACGGGGTCCACCTCCGCGCTCTCCATCGCGGGGCGGCGCTGGGACAGGGCCGCGCAGAGTGCGGTCAGCCGCAGCCGGGGCTGTTCCGCGGAGGGCGCGCCCCCCTTGCGGCCGAAGAGCTTCTCAAAGGGCGACATGTCGCTCCTCCTGGAAGAGGGCGTGCGCGAGCGCGGCCGCCACCTTCGGAAAGTCCTCCAGCTCCATCACCTCGGCCACGCGGGCGCCCTGCTTCCGGTAGTGCGCCACCCGCTCGGGGGCGGGATGGTGCAGCAGCAGCACCAGTGGCGCGGACGCATCCGTGGCCTCCGAGAAGATGCGCGCGTGGCTCGCATCGGAGTCGTAGTTGTGGTCGAAGTCCCGGTCGGTGATGACGATGCGCGTGGGCTGCCGGCCCCGCTGCTCGCGCACGGAGTCCGCCAGCTTCGCGAAGGGGAACTCCGTCCCTCCGCCGATGTAGTGCATCAGGAAGCGAGACATCTCCACCTCGGAGCGGCACCACGTCCAGTAGGCCACCGTGTCCCCCGAGTAGAGCAGCGCCCGCACCCAGCCGCCCGCGCGCACGGCGCCCACGCAGAGAATCTGCGCGGCCAGCGTCATCGCGTTGAGCGTGGTGCGCGGGTCCGGCATGGAGCCGGAGACGTCCAGGTAGATTTCCACGCGCGGCTGCCACAGCGGCACGTCCTGGCCCTCGTAGTCGGCGATGCGCTCGCGCTTCAGCGGCATCACCGCGCCCAGCCTGTCCCCGCGCAGGCCGAGCGTGGCCAGCCAGTCCACCGAGGGCAGCGGGTCTCCCAGCTCCCACTCCTCCAGCGTGGTGGGCACCACCGCCTCGCCCAGGTGCAGCCGGTCCGGTGGGCGCAGCAGGTGGCGCTCCGCCTCCCGCCGGTAGTACGCGGCCATGACCTCGGGCACGGCCTCCGCGTTCGCCGTCCCCTGCCCGGGCAGCGAGGCGATGCGCCGTTCCCGGCTCTTCTCTCCCACGAGCCGCTCCGCGTTCTCCTCGTCGAGCCAACCCTCCGCCAGCGCGCGGCGCACCGCCTCCTTCTCCCGCGCTCCCGGCGTGAGCGCCTCCGCCCAGTCCTCCGGGCCAGGCTCGCCCCTGCAGCAGGCCTGCGGGTCCGTGCTCTCCGGCAGCTCGCCCTTGAGCGGCTGCACGTAGCGCGAGCAGATGGACACGAAGTAGAGGAACTGCGTGTAGACGTTGGGGCCCAGGTGGAAGAGGTTCTGCGCCACCAGTTGCGCGTCCGCGCGCGCGTCCGGGAAGTGCTTGGAGAAGGCCTTGTACCCCGGCCCCATCAGACCCCCAGGCTCCAGCCGCCAGAGCTCCTCGTAGATGGAGAGGTAGAAGAGGAAGGCCGGGTCCTGCTTCCAGCGCACCTCGCCCTGGAAGGCGCGGTAGATGGCGATGAGCTGCGGCCGCAGCGCCTCGTCGGTGCCGAGCTGCTCGTTGATGAGCAGGTCGCAGAAGACGTTGATGAGTGAGTAGTCGCCGAGCGGCAGCAGCGTCTTCTCCAGCATGCGCAGGCGCGCGGAGACGCTCAGGCTGCCGGGGTAGCGCACGTGGTGCCCCACCTCGTGCGCGAGCACCGCCTCCATGCTGCCCAGCAGGTCCTTTTCACTCAGCTCCCGGGCGTTGAACCAGACCTGCCGGCTGACGAGGTTGATGTGCGCCAGCGAGCAGCCCTGCTTCGCCGAGCGGGGCTCGCTGAGCAGGAGGAAGCGCGACCAGTGCGCCTGCGCCCGCTGCCAGCAGGACTCCACGTGACGCTGGAGCTCCGGCTCCAGTGTCTCGGGCACGGGCTCCTGCTCGAGGGCGGCCTGGCTCATGGCGTGTCCAGCACCCACAGCCGCTGCGAGTCCACCGCGCTGGCCACCACGTACCCGCTTCGGGCGGCGAGCATCCGGTGGGGCACACCCAGCAGCGGCAGCGCGGCCTCCTGGCCGTTCACCCGCACCGCGTTCTTCAGCGGCTCCATCGAGGGCGGCGTTTCCCCCGGGCCGGGGCCCAGGCAGGGCTGGAAGCCGAGGAAGCGTGACCTGCCCTCCGGTGCCAGCAGAAGGCCCACCTGGGTGTGAGCGAGGCGCCGGTCATGCACGCAGAGGACGGCGGGGGCCGCGAGGTGCATGTCCCCGGGGATGAAGTCGTCCATCAGCTCTCGCGTGTTCAGCATCGCCAGCGTGAAGGGCCCGGAGAAGGCGGCCGCCCGCGCGGGCGTGAGGGCCGGCTCCAGGGTGGTGGCGAGGAACTCCTCCAACTGCTCCAGTGCCGGGGGCTCCGACGCCGCGACCGAGTCCACGTAGCGATTGAGCCACAGGGGCTGTGCCGCCAGCCCCTCGCACAGGTTCCACGTGCGCGCGAGCAGCGCCACCGCCCGGTCCGCGGGGTACGCGGGGAGCTGCGCCGGCGCGAGCAGCAACAGGCAGCGGCACAGCGGCGTCATCGACTCGGGCGTGGGGCCCTGGCCGGTGACGCAGAAGCGCACGCTGGCCCGGTCCACGTAGCCCAGTCCCACCGCCTCGGCGGCCAGCTTCAGCCATGCGGCCATCACCCGGTCCCGGCGCGGCTCGGCGGACAGCGCGTTCCACAGCATCCGCGCGGGGCCGGAGACCAGCGTTTCGAAGAGCGCCGCGTCCCAGTCCGCATGCTTCCGAGGCCCCTGCGCGGCCAGCTCTCGGGCCTGCTCCTCCCAGGTGCCGCTCATGCGCCCTCCACCTTCCCGCGCCGCTCCAGGCTCCGCAGCCACGCGCCGTAGCGGCCGTGCAGGTTCTTGAGGAGCACGAGGTCCTCGTGGACCGGGCCGTTGAGCTCCTGCTTCTGGAGCATCTTCTCCATCACCTGCTGGAGGTCGCTCATCCGGCGGCGGACCTCACCCGCGTCGAGCCCGAGGGGGCCCTTGTCGGCCTGGGCCTTCAGCCGCGCCACGGGCTCGCGCACCTTCGCGTAGGAGGCCTGCTGCACCACCGCCGCGTCGAAGAGCTGGCGCACCCAGCCGGCCCGGTCGAGCAGGTACACCGCGTGCTCGGGCTTCTGGAAGAAGGCGCTCTGCGGGTTGGGCTTGAGCTTCTCGTGCAGCGCCCAGGGGAGCACCTGGCGCAGGTCCTCCACCGTCACCTCCGGCGCGCCGCGGAAGTACGCCAGCGCCTTGGCGAAGAGGAGCACTGCCTGGTACGCGCGGGCGGAGACGCCGTTCTCCGTCTGGGTGCAGAGGTTGACGCTCTTGTCGAGCGGGCAGTCCTCCGTGCATACGTGCGCCACGCGCCGGCCGGCGAGGTGCAGCGTGTCCTTCACCATGTACTCGAGCTGCCCGGACGCGCGCTGGCAGAACTCGAGCTGCCCGGCGAAGAAGCCCAGCAGCTCCAGCACCGCGCGGGGGATGGGCACGGCGCGCACCTCCTGCTCCAGCGCGTCCAGCTCCTCGGAGGTGAAGACGATGTCGGCGGGGACGAACTGGCCCGGCACCGAGCCCTCGGCCACGCGCTTCGCGAGCGTGTCCAGTTGGTGCGAGTGGAAGGGCATGCTGCGCACGACGATGTCGATGCGGTCCTTGAGGGCCTCGATGACGGGGAAGGTGCCGCCGCCCTGGTCGTCGTTGGCGGTGAGGAACCAGGCGGAGCGGCCGCACTCCACGACCTGCTCGAACATCTCCGCGTAGCCCTCGGCCATGAGGGAGAGGAGGGCGGACTGCGTCTTGGTGGGGATGCGGTTGTACTCGTCGACGATTTTCACGCGCTGGGTGAGCCAGCGGCGCCAGGCGACGCGGATGTGGCTGGCGTCCTCGGCGCGGATCAGCTCGCTGGGCAGCGGGCTGCCGAGCAGGTCCGTGAGGGTGAGCTGCGGGTGGCCATGCTGCACGGAGCGGCGCACCTCGTCCGGGGCGCCACCGGCGATGAGGGCGAGCAGCGTGGCCATGGTCGTCTTGCCGCGCCCGGGTGCGCCGATGAAGAGCAGGCGCTGCGAGGTGGCGAGGTTGAGCAGCGGCAGGAGCACGTAGGCGGAGAAGCCGACCGGGCCGAGCTCCACGCGGGTGCCCGCGCCGCTCAGGACGACGGGGTCACCGAACTGCACGTCCTGGTACGGGCTGACGAGCGCCTGGGTGGCAATCCACGAGTACGCGCGGCGGAGCTTGCCGGCCAGGGCGGACACCGTGCGGGGCGCGAGCCGGAGCTCCAGGTCCGGTCCGAGGGTGGCACGGCCCTGGAGCCACGAGGCGACGAGCTGGGAGGATTCCATGTAGGACGCGCGCGAGTAGAGCACGCGGCCGGGTGGGGGGACCAGATGGGCTGCGGCTACCGCTGGATTGCCAGGATTCGCCACCCGCTCACGTCCACGGCGTAGGTGGCCCCCACGTCGGAAGTCGTCCATGGCCAACGGACCGTGCGCCCTTCGCGCCAACAGGGCGTGACGGTGTGGGTGTGGCGCTTCCAAGGTGCAGCATCGTTGCACGTGCGCCGCTGCGGGCGGACGGTTGCCTGCATGGGATGCCCCCCTCACGCAGCGATTGCGCTTCCGAGCGCGCGAAAACGCAGCGGTTGCGTGCGCGGCGTGCCTCTCCCTGGGGAAAGGGCTCGGTACGGACCTTGCTCCTGGAGGGGGTGTGCCTCGCAGGGAGCGAGGCGGCTTCAAGGAGGCCTGAACAACACAAACCTTCCTGTCGGTCGAAGCAGTGGTGAGCAGCGCTGGACGTGACGTTGCAGGACAACTGTCTGACCGTGCGCGGTGGACGCGACGCGGAGAAACAGGAGCCGCATGACACCTGGTACAGCCATCAACACAGCCTCGGCAGCTTCATGCTTACGCTTCGCGTGCCCAAGCGCCATCAGGCCCCACCTCGTCGCATCGCCGTGAAGAGCACCCGCGACGCTCACGAGAAGGCCAAGGCGTGACAGGCACGCCCCGGGACGCCCCCTCCCCGCCACGCGCGGACGCGCATCGTGTCGGGCGGGGTGTCCCGGGTTGTTTTCTTTCCAATCCGGAATCAGGTTCCACGGCAGACGTGCGGGGAGGGATTCTCCTCACCAGGCTCCGCACCCTCTTGTCACGCGAAGGTTCGGGGGAGCTGTAGCGTGGACGTGGGCCCCGAGGCCGGAGCGGAAGCGGTGGCGCGAGCGCCGGTCTTCATTGGCCTCGCGCCGCCGTGGCAGTCTTCCTCGGGTGTTCACGCGTGAAGCAGTCGAGAGGTGCGCTCCGCCGGGTCGCTTGTCAGGGGCGGGTGTTATCCCCAGACTGTCGGCATGGGCTACGGCGCTCGAAAGCTGGACCATCCTGCCACCCTCGCCGACATCGACGCGCTTCCGGAGGGGGTCGTGGGGGAAATCATCGAGGGGACGCTCTACACACATGCCCGTCCCATGCCCGGGCACAACTGGGTCCAGGGCGAGCTCATGGGGGAGCTGCGCGGCCCATTCCAACAGGGGCGTGGGGGGCCGGGCGGCTGGTGGATTGCAGCCGAGCCAGGTGTCCAGGTGGAGGGCTCACCCGAGTTCGTGCCGGACCTCGCCGGCTGGCGCCGCGAGCGCGTGCCCCGGTTTCCCTCCAAGCGGTGGACCGTCGCTCCGGACTGGGCCTGTGAGATTCTCGCTCCCAGCACCCGCGCGTATGACCAGCGCATCAAGCGCCCCTTCTATGCACGCATCGGTATCCGCCATCTCTGGTTCATCGACCTGGATGCGCGGACGCTCACGGTGAGCGAGCTCATGGATGGCCGCTGGGTCGAGCTGGGCGTCCATGGCGATGTGGACGTCATCCGGGCCGCGCCGTTCGAGGCGCTCGAGCTGAAGCTCGGTGCGCTCTGGCCACCCAATCATGAAGAGGAAGCGTAGGGCGCGCTGTTCCTGCCGCGTCATCTGGACCCGTGGTCCAATCCTCCGGACACCACACACCGCCACCAGTGCCTGGACGTGCCGTTTCGCTTGTGACGCATGGCGTGTTCCGGTGAGGATGCGCTCGCCGGGGCCGACAACCAGGTAGGGACGCGAATGCGCAAGCTGGTGGCGTTGGTTCTCTGGTGCGTGTGGCTGGGCTGCCGCGCGGACCTCTCGGAAGGTGATTCACGAGATGCGGGGCCTGGCAGCGGACCGGGATTCGAGGCGGCGTGCGCGCCGGCCGAGAAGCCCACCTGCTGTGCGGGGTGTGAGGACATCCTGATTCAGCCGGTGTGCACGGCCGGGAGCTGGAGCTGTCCGGCGGGCTCGACCGACGAGCGGCAGTGTCCGAACACTCCCGAGCGGCCGGCCTGCTCCCTCCCCCGCCACCCGCAGGAGACGTACACCTACCCGGGGTGCGCCAACGACGGCTACGGCTGCCCGCGACTGCTGACGGTGTACTGCGCGTTGGAGAAGCTCCGGACGGAACGCGCCCACTGCGAGCAGGACAGCGACTGCGTGGCGGCCAACGTCGACGGCCGCTGCGCGGGTTATGGGCAGTGCCCCCCGGCGATGGTGAGCCGGACCGCCCGCGAGGACTTCGAGGCGAAGGCCGCCGAGGAGCTATCGCGCTACTGCACAGGGTCTCCCATCTGCGTCAGCAGTGGCAGTTGTGGCTTTCCCTCCTTCGAGTCCCGCTGCAAGCAGGGGCAATGCGTGGCGGAGCCGCCCGACGCCGGGCCCTGACCTGGATGGGGCTTTTCCGAAAGCTCGCCTGTCCTTCCAGCATTGAGATAGAAAGCCGCGCATGATTTGCAAGTCTTGGCGTTCCCGCTGGCTGCTCGCCAGTGCGTCCGTCCTTTTCCTCGCGTGCTCGGGCGAGGACGAAGAGCCGCTCCCCGCCCCGCCGGCCGCGGCGCTCATCATCGACAGGGCATCGGTCGACTTTGGCGAAGTGGAGGTGGGTGCGAGCTCCGACGAGCACCTCTTCACCATCCGCAATGCCTCGCCCGTCGCCGTGGAGTCGGTGAACGTCACCGTCGACAATGACGCGTTCGTCATCGCCGCCAGCACCTGCGAGCGGTTCCTCGACGCGGGCAGGGAGTGCCAGGTCCGGGTGAAGTTCACGCCCCGGCTCGCGGGCAGCCACACGGTCCGCCTCCAGACGGAGGGGGCGCCCGAGGGAGACCACGCGGTGCTCACGGGCCGTGCCGTTGCCTTCGTGGAGGTGCGCGGCCTGGCCGCCGGTACGAGCGTCGTGGCCGGTGCGGACGAGTGGTCCTGCGGCACGCCGTGCAGGGTGCCGGTCCGCACGGCGGAGGTGAAGCTCCGGGCGACGCCGGTGGGCTTTCCCCGGTGGGGCGGCGCCTGCTCCACGGCGACGCGGGACTGCACGCTTCGGATGGACGGCTTGAAGGTCGTCTCCCTGGAGGAGGTCGCCTCCCCTCTCCAGTGGGAACTGCCGTGGCCGAGTCATCTCCGCGAGGTGGCGGTCGCGCCGGGCGGCGACCTCGTCATCCGGGACGTCTACGACGTGACGCGGCTGAGCGGCACCGGCCAGTCGCGCTGGCGGCTGCAGTCCCTGAACCCCAGGGGCATGGGGCTCGACGGGCAGGGCAACACCTATGTGCTGAGCTCGTCCGGGCGTGTCACCGGGTTCTCCGTGGAGGGGCGCGAGCTGTGGAGCTTCCTGCCGGAGGGGGAGAGGCTGTGGGGCGATCGCATCGCGGTGGCTCCGGATGGGAATGTCTATTTCGTGGTGGCGGTGGACATCCAGCAGAGCTCGCGGCACTTCAAGCTGTACGCGCTCTCGCCACAGGGCACCGAGCGCTGGAGCCACACCTTCAATGAGGGGCCCATCAATATCCTCGCGGGCCTGGGGGGGGATGCACAGGGCGCGCTCTATCTGTCCGGCAATGTGTTCAGGCTCGACGGTACGGCGACGGGCTACATCCTGGAGAAGCGCTACTTCCGGAAGTTCAGCCCCGAGGGCGCGCGGCTCTGGGAGCGGGAGGAGTCCTGGAATGACTTCGCCATCAGCCCCGCGGGAGTGATGAGCGTCTTCAATTCCATCGGAGGCAGCGAGCCGGGGGGCTTCACGCTGTCGTTGCTCGGCCCCAATGGCATCCGGCAGTGGACGACCCCCGCCAGCCAGGGGCCCGGCGTGGTGGACACGCAGGGCTTCTCGCCTTCGGGCGTGCTGCTCGTCGGCGGCCACCAGGCGATGGTCTCCAGTCCCATCATCGACAAGGGCTGGTTCGCGGCGATGAACCTGGAGACCCGGGCTCTCGGGCCCGTGACCTACATCGACCGGCCGCCGGACGTCGGGGCCCGCGTCAACGCGCTCGCGCTGACCTCCGCCGGAGGCCTGGTGGTGGGAGGCGGCTTCGGCCCGCAGTACGGAGGAGGCGAGGGCTTCCTCCGCGTGTACGACGCGCGCGTGCTCACGGTGGACCTCGACCCGTAGCAGGCGCCGCGTCGTCATGGAGCGGCGGCCCACATCTCCACCAGGTGGTTCCGTGCCAGTTCCAGCTCCGTGCCCAGCGTCACCGGGTAGGGCTGCTTCGCGGGCGCCAGCGCCCGGAGCTCGGGCGGGAGGCGTGACACCTCCCGCCGAGTGTACTCCCGGACCTCCGCCAGCGGCGGGGACGCCCCGGGCAGCCGCTTCCCCTCGCGCATCATCGGCTGGAGCAGCGGCCTGCCCGGCGCCACGTCTCCCCGGCGCGTGAGCACGTCGCCGCGCGCCACGCCGTCCTCTTCCCGCCGGTACACCTGCTTGGGGCCGGGGAGGAGCACCTTCCCCGCGGACAGCTTCACGCGCTCGCGCCCCGCGTACTCCACCAGCTTGTACGCCATGTCCAGCGAGGGCGCGTCCGCGGACACGCCCATCGCCGTGCCCACGCCGAAGCCGTCGAGGGGCGCGCCCATCGCCACCAGTCTCGCCACCTCGTCCTCGTCCAGCCCGCCGCTCGCGAGCAGCCGCACCTCGTGCAGCCCCGCCTCGTCCAGCATCATCCTGGCCGCGCGCGACAGCGCCAGCAGGTCTCCCGAGTCCAGCCGCAGCGCGCGCACCTGGAAGTCCTCGCCCAGCTCGCGCGCCAGCCGGATGACGTGCTGCACCCCGTGCAGCGTGTCGTAGGTGTCCACCAGCAGCGTGGCATCCGGGTAGACGCGCGTGAAGGCGCGGAAGGCCGCCAGCTCGTCGTCGTGCGCCTGCACGTAGCTGTGCGCCATGGTGCCCGCCACCGGAATTCCGTACCGCATCCCCGCGAGCACGTTGGACGTGGAGTCCACGCCCGCGATGTACGCCGCTCTCGCCACCTTCAGCCCCGCGTCCGTGCCGTGGATGCGCCGCAGGCCGAACTCCATCACCGTGCGCCCCGCCGCCGCCTCCACCACCCGCGCCGCCTTCGACGCCGCCAGCGTCTGCAGGTGCACCTGGTTGATGAGGAGCGTCTCCACGAGCTGCGCCTCCGGCATCGGCGCGCGCACCTCCAGCAGCGGCTCCTGGCCGAACACGGGCGTGCCCTCCGGCATCGCGTCCACGCTCCCGCTGAAGCGGAAGCGCTCCAGCCAGCCGAGCAGCCGGTCCGAGAAGCGCCCCAGCGAGGCGAGCCAGTCCAGCTCCCGCTCCCGGAAGCGCAGGCCCTCCAGCAGCGAGAGGGCATCCTCCAGCCCCGCCGCCAGCAGGTAGTTTCGCCGCGGGGGCAGCCGCCGCACGAAGAGGCTGAACACCGCCTCGTCCCACATCCCCTCGTCGAGGTACGCCTCCGCCATCGTCAGCTGGTAGAGGTCCGTCAGCAGCGCGGTGCCGCCGTCCATGGCCTGCCTCCTGGCGCGGGCCCCGGCGGTGGGAGGAGCGTCAGGTTCAGACGGTGGCGCCCGCGCCTCCTTGCGCCACCGCCGTCATCACCCACCGCTCCAGCTCCGCGCGTGGCAGGACGCCGCTGCGCCGCGCCACCTCGCGCCCACCCGCGTACACCACGAAGGTAGGGATGCCCTGCACGCGCAGCGCGCTGGCCACCTGGGGGTGCTGCTCCGTGTTCACCTTGAGCACGAGCAGCCGTCCGGCCTGGGCCCGGCCCACCGCGTCGAGGATGGGGGCCGCCGCGCGGCAGGGCGCGCACCAGGGCGCCCACAAGTCCAGCAGCACCGGCACTGGCGAGCCGAGGACGGCCCGGTCCAGGGCCTCGCCGTCCACCTCCTGTGGCGCGCCGGACACGTCCAGTGCCCCGTGGCAACGGCCGCACTCGGGAATGCCCGGGGGACGCGGCTCTCGCACGCGGTTGAACGCTCCACACGTCTTGCAGCGGAACATGGGCACCTCCCGACGCGGAATTCTTCCCAACCCATATTCAGGCCGCTCCCTCGCCGCACGCTTCACTGCCGCTTCCTCGCGAGCCCGCCGCCAGGCCCCCCACCGCTCGCCCGGCTCGCAGCTTTTGCGACCCGCTCACGGAGTGTGCAGTTTTTGCGCGACCCGTGAGGGCCGGCGGGGTAGGACAGGCGTGGAGCGGGCATTGCACTGGCTCCGGTCATGGCCGGCGGACAGGCAGTCCCGCGGGGCAGGGGAGCAGGCATGCGGCTGGCCGTATTCGACACCCACCGGTATGACCGCGACGCGCTGGAGAAGGCCAATGCGCGCTTCGGGCACGCGCTCACATTTTTCGAGCCGCGCCTGACGCTCCAGACGGCGAAGCTGGCGGACGGCTTCCCCGCGGTGTGCTCCTTCGTGAATGACCGGGTGGACGCGGCCACGCTGGAGGTGCTGCGCGCGGGCGGGGTGCGGCTCGTGGCCGCGCGCTCGGCGGGCTACAACCACGTGGACCTGGAGGCCGCGCGGCGGCTGGACATCCGCGTGTCGCGCGTGCCCGAGTACTCGCCGCACGCGGTGGCCGAGCACGCGGTGGCGCTGGTGCTCGCCCTCAACCGCCACCTCACCCGCGCCTTCGCGCGCGTGCGCGACTGGAACTTCTCCCTGGACGGGCTGGTGGGCTTCGACCTGGCGGGGAAGACGGTGGGCGTGGTGGGCACGGGCCGCATCGGCCGTGTGGCCGCCCGCATCTTCCGCGGCTTCGGCTGCCAGGTGCTCTGCTACGACGTGGCGCCGGACGCCGAGCTCGAGCGCGAGCTGAACGTGCGCTTCGTCCCGCTGGACGAGCTGTTCGCCACCTCCGACGTCATCTCCCTCCACGTGCCGCTCACCCCCGGCACCCACCACCTGGTGGACGCGGCGGCGCTGGCGCGGATGAAGAAGGGCGTGGTGCTCATCAACACCGGCCGCGGCGCGCTCATCGACAGCCGGGCGCTGCTCGCCGCGCTGAAGTCGGGCCACATCGGCGGCGCCGGCCTGGACGTGTACGAGGAGGAGGAGGGCGTTTTCTTCCAGGACCTGTCCGGGCAGGTGCTCCAGGACGACGTGCTGGCGCGGCTGCTCACCTTCCCCAACGTCCTCGTCACCTCGCACCAGGCCTTCCTCACGCACGAGGCGCTCGCCAACATCGCCGAGACGACGCTGGCCAGCGTGAGGGCCTTCGAGCAGGGGGAGCCCCTGGTGAACGAGGTGCGCGCCGAGCAGGTGATGCGCGCGCCGCCAACCTCACGGTGAGTGTTGGCACATGAAGTGATGAGGGCATGAAGTCCGTCGTGCCCGAGCTGGATTTTGATAATGGAGAGACCATGTCCATCGTCTGCGCCACGAACTTTTCCGATGCCTCGCTGAGCGCCTCCACCATCGCCGCGGAGCTCGCCCGCAAGACGGGCGAGCCGTTGTGGCTGGTGCACGTGCTGAACCCCGACTCCGCCCGCGCCTTCGGCCGTTCGCTGAAGGACGCCGCCGAGGCCGCCCTGGGCGACCAGGTGAAGCGCCTGGAGAAGGCGGGGGCGAAGGTGCAGTCCTCGTTGCTCGTCGGGGAGCCGGCGGTGGCGATTCAGGTCCTCGTCGAGGAGCAGCGGGCGTCGCTGGTGGTGACGTCCGCGCCGAGCCATGACGCGCCCTTCCTGGGCGTGGGCGGCACGGTGGACCGGTTGGCGCAGTCGCTGACCGTGCCGCTGCTGGTGGTGCGCGAGCCGGGGCCCCTGGAGGCCTGGGCCCGGGGTGAGCGGCCGCTGCGGGTGATGCTGGGCGTGGACCGCTCGCTGCCCTTCGAGGCCGCGCGCGACTGGGTGAAGGCGATGCGCAAGTGGGGCGCGGTGGAGGTGGTGGGCGGGCGCATCTACTGGCCGGAGGAGGAGTACCAGCGCCTGGGGCTGGCGCACCCGCTGGTGTTCGCGGACGTGACGCCGGACCTGCGGCTGGCGCTGGAGAGGGAGACGGCGTCGCTGATGGCGCCGCTGGCCACCGCCGAGGGACAGGTTCCGCGCTCCGTCGTGGAGCCGGGCGTGGGCCGCATCGCCGACCACCTGGTGGACCTGGCCGCGCGGGAGAAGGCGGACCTGCTGGTGGTGGGCACGCACCACCGGCGCGCCCTGGGCAGGCTGTGGAGCGTGTCGCACCACGCGCTGCGGCTGGCGCACATGTCCGTGGCGTGCGTGCCGTCGCAGGCGGCGGTGACGGCGGCGGACGCGCCGCTGCCGGCGTTCCGCGAGGTGCTGGTGGCCACCGACTTCTCCGACACGGGCAACCGCGCGGTGGCCCATGCCTGCGGGCTGGTGCCCCCGGGCGGCACGGTGCACCTCGTGCACGTCGCGGAGGGGCTCCGCTCGCTGGAGAAGGAGGCGGAGCTGCGGCAGCAACTCCTGGAGGTGGTGCCCCGGCAGGCGGAGGCCACCGGGCGGAATGTGAAGGTGGAGGTCATCCCGGGGGCTGGCAAGGACGTGGTGACGTCCCTGGTGCAGGCGGCCGAGCGGTTCGGAGTGGACGCCATCGTCATGGGCACGCACGGGCGCTCGGGGCTGAAGCGCGCGGTGCTCGGCTCGGTGGCGGAGGCCATGCTGTCGCGTACGGACCGGCCCGTGCTGCTGGTGCGTCCGCTGCAGGCGTGACGGGCCGGTGAGCCCGTGGGCTCGCCGCGCCCGGACACGGAGCGCGGCGAGCGGCAAAGGCTGTGGCAGAGAGGCGAGGGCCTTCGGCGGCTGCCTCCGCCCGGGATGTCAGAAGGGCTCGGTACGTTCCCTGTTCCGTGCAGGGGCATGAGCTCCCACGGCATCCGGGCAACGTCCCGAGGAGGCAGAAATGAAGCGAGTGTCCGCCCTTTGCGCAGTGCTGATGTCGGTGCTCTTCACCGGCGCCGCCCACGCCGCGCCAACGACGGTGAATGGCTACATCTGCTCGGCGACGTACACGCGGCAGAACAACGTCTTCTATGGCCAGGGCTACGTGCAGGTGCAGGTGTACGCCGGGCAGGGCTGCTCCGGTGCTTTCGTCGGCACCTACCAGTACCTGGGCTCGGGCGCCTCGAACACGGGCTACCAGCATAGCGAGGCCGAGCGGCTGGAGCTGTTCCGGCAGGCGACCGAGGCCGCCACCCTGGGCACCCGCGTCAGCATCTACCACGAGAGCGTGGGCGGGGGCATCTTCCAGACGACCTACTTCGCCAACTGACGGCGGCGGTCCATTCCGTCGGGCCGGGACCGCGAGCAGCGGTCCCGGTCTTCGGGGAGTTCTCGCTCGGTTCCAACCCATGAGGCCCGCCCGCTTGCCGTGGGCAGTCCCAGGTGGCCGATGACAGGACCCGCCGCCAGCCGAGCTGTGTCGCTCCCAAGACACCTCCTGCCGCGAGCAGATTGCCGGTGTTTTGTACTCGCCTCTACTGTCCCCCCAGATGCCAGCGCCTCGTACTCCATCCTTGCTCATGGTGGTCGCCATGATGGGGTGCGCGGGGAGGCCGCCCACAGTCTCCGGTTCTGCCCTCGATTCCGGCGCGCGAAGAGACGCGCTCTACCAGTCAGCTCCGGCTCCAGGCCCTTCACTGCCACCTCCGACCGAAGGACGGGAGCCGGATTTCTGCAAGCTGAATCCCGGGGCTTGTCCAGACCCGCTACCCGAACCAGAGCCCGGTGAGTCCGAGACGACAGCGGATCCGTGGAAGTCCTACGCGTGCATCCAGGCCTGTCGCGCAGGCAGTGATGCGGTAGAGGACTTTTGCAGGACGCTGCCAGACAGGACGAGGCGACAACAACGAATCAAGGCGGCGTGCTGGGGTGCGTGCCATGCGGGGAAGGCCGCATGCATCGTGTTCTGTCGGGCCTACTTCGGTCCGCCCAGGGAGCCGTGAGGTCTCGCTCCATGCCACATGACAAGAACTGGCGTCCGAAGCTGGCCTGCATCGATGACCCCATCGCCGAAGACCACTGGGAGTACGTCACGCCTGAGGGTGAGCGGCGCATCTCGAGACTTGTGGTGGGCCGACCGGTGCACTCCCCCAAAGAGCGAATCTGGTACTGCCCCGTGCTCATCGAGGGCTACACCCGCCCCCGCATCAAGCCTATCTTCGGGAGCGGGCCTGTGGACTCGCTGATGAACGCGATGACCTTTGTCAGGAGGTTCTTCGAGGCGAACTCGGAAGTCCTGCCTGGGGTGAAGCCGCGAAGCAGCAAGCGGTCTCGCTCCACTCGCGAGGCCCCCACATCTTCTCGGGGAGTGACCCGAAGCCCTCCGGTGAAATCTCGCCGGCCACTGCGATGAGGCCTGTCGGTGACGCTCGCCCTCAGCGCATGCCATTCCGAGGACTTCCGCCTCGAGCGACTGCCGGGCCATGCCCCCGGCCTCAACTCATGCAGCGGGCGTTGAGTCCCGAGTGGCTCGACGGCTTGTTCGAGCAGCCCCGCCAGCGGCAGCACACCCGCGAGCTGCTCTTCTCCTCCGAGGTGAACCTGATGGCGCTGGTGGCCCTGGGCCTGCGGCCTTCGCTGCATGCGGCGGCGCAGGCCCGCGACGGGTTGAAGGTGAGGTGCTCGAGACATGGGGGGCCTGTTGAGGGTTGCGGGCTGGAGCCGAGGGGCCGTACAGGCTGGCACCACCGGTATTGGCCGGCTTCAACTCCGGACCTGAAGCGGCGCCGAGCGAGTGGAGCAGGCAGCGGCTCGTCAGCCTCCTCCTCCCTCACGGGCTCGCACCCACCCTGGGCCCTCCTCTTCTCCGCCGGGGATGCACAAACCCCAGGGGAGCCACAGGAGACAGACGATGCCCCAAGTCAAATTCGGAACGAAGAGCGAGCCCGGCTTCGATCTGGTCGAAAGCCCTGACCTCATCGCCGTTCGCACCCGCAGTCACCTGCCGGTCCGCGGGGCCGGCCCGGTGCCACTGCCGACCGCGGCCGAGGTGGTGGACGGTACCCTCGTGGCTCGCTTCCCCGAAGCGGGCGTCGAGGTGTACCGGGTGCCCGTGTCCGCCCGCTCCCTGGACGACAGGAAGCGGACCCTGCAGGCGTCGCCGGACGTGCAGTTCGCCGGCTCCGTGCTCGTCCACCCGGGCACCGATGAGCCGGTGCTGTACACGGAGAACATCTACATCCGCTTCCGTGAGGACGTGGACCCCGACGATTGCGAGGCGGTCATCCGCGACGCTGGGCTCACCGTCAAGGAGCAGCTCGACTTCGCCACCAACGCCTTCCTGGCCGCCGCCCCCGAGGGGATGGGCCAGAAGGTGTTCGACATCGCCCTCGCGCTGCTCAACCGCGACGACGTGGTGTATTGCCACCCGGAGCTCGTCCAGGAGCGGCGCCACAAGCTCATCTTCCCGCAGCAGTGGCACCTGAAGGCCACCATCCTGAACAATGTGGAGCTCCATGCCCATGCGAACGTCGAGGCGGCCCACGCCATCACCCGTGGGCAGGGCGTCACGGTGGCGGTCATCGACGACGGGGTGGACCTCGAGCACCCGGAGTTGAGCGGGGCCGGGAAGATGGTCGCCCCGCGGGACGCCACCTTGCAGACGAACGACCCGAGGCCGAAGGACAGCGACGACCACGGCACCGCCTGCGCTGGCGTCGCGTGCGCCAACGGCCTCGAGGGTGCGTCCGGGGTGGCGCCGCTGGCCAGGCTGATGCCGATTCGCCTGGCCTCCGGCCTCGGCTCCATCCGCGAGGCCCAGGCCTTCCGGTGGGCGGCCGACAACGGGGCGGATGTGATTTCGTGCAGCTGGGGGCCGGCGGACGGCAGGTGGTGGGACCCGAACGACCCCGTGCACACGCGGCCCGTGGCCCTGCCGGCGAGCACCCGGGACGCCATCGACTACGCCGTCACCCACGGCCGCGGTGGTAAGGGGTGCGTCGTGCTGTTCGCCGCGGGCAACGGGAACGAGTCGGTGGAGAACGACGGGTACGCGAGCTACGAGAAGGTCACCGCCGTGGCCGCGTGCAATGACCGCTCGAAGCGCAGCGTGTACAGCGACCATGGCAAGGCCGTCTGGTGCTGCTTCCCGAGCAACGACATCGCCTACGCCCCGTTCGAGCACCCGGCGCCCCTGACCAGCGGCATCTGGACGACGGACCGGCTCGGCAACTTCGGGTACAACCCGGGCAGCGCCCAGTTCGGAGACCCGGCGGGGAAGTTCACCAACTCCTTCGGGGGCACGTCGAGCGCGTGCCCGGGGGCCGCCGGGGTCGCGGCCCTGCTCCTGTCCGCCAACACCGCCCTGCGCTGGAATGAGGTGAAGGACCTCCTCCGCCGGGCGTGCGACCCCATCGACCCGCAGGGCGGGAAGTATGACGCCAACGGCCACAGCGACTTCTACGGGTACGGCCGGCTGAACGCGGAGACGGCGGTGAAGCTGGCCCGGGGGGCGGTCAGCCACCTGGTCACCATCAACAACCTGCTGCACCAGCCCATCCCGGACCTCGGCACCGTCGAGGGGACGGTGGAGTGCTCCGTGGCCACGCCCGTGGAGAAGCTCGCGGTGTACGTCAAGCTGGAGCACACGTGGGTGGGAGACCTGGTCATCACCGTGGTACCGCCGAAGGCCAGCGGGTTGAAGGAGGTCGTCCTCCACAACCGGGCCGGGGGGCGCCGGGCCAACCTCGAGATGCTGTACGACGTGTCGAACACCCCGGGGCTGGCCGGGTACTCCGGGAAGAAGTGCAGCGGCACGTGGAAGGTGAGGGTCGAGGACAAGGCCGCCCAGGACGCCGGCACGCTCGTGCAGATAGGCCTGCAGCTGTTCCTGCCGGCCGAGACTGCGTAGTCCTCCAAGGCGGCGCCGCGCCCGCCCGCCGAGGCCCTGCTCAGGGCAGGGGGCTCCAGTCCTCGGGGGGCTCGGTGCTGTAGTCGGAGAGGTGGAGCCGCTCGTCGCGCACGCCCGTCTCCAGCAGCTCGTCCATGAGCGAGCGCAGCGGAAAGCTCCCGGAGCTCACGCGCCGCGAGCCATGCATCAGCCGCCTCGCCGCCGCCCGCTGCGCCTGCACGTGCTGGAGCTTCAACGTGTCCTCCATCCACTCCGCCGCGGAGCCCATCAACATGAGGCCCACCATGTGCTCCAGGAGGGTGGACTGCTCGGACAGGCACACCCCGACCCGCTCCACCAGGTCACTCAGCCGCTTGAGCTCGGCGTGGGAGAGCTTCTCCCGGCTCGCCTTCGCCCGCTGCCGCAGCAGGGGCGGACCGCCCCCACCCAGGTACCACACCGCCGCCGAGAAGGCCGCCGGGCCCGGGTTCTTCATCCCCAGCGTCTCCAGCCGGGTGCGCACTTGCTGGTAGACCTGCTGGAAGGAGCGCTGGCGCCAGTCGGGGGCGCCCGCCGCCGTCTCCAGCGCCAGGAGCTCCTTCGGCGTGAAGGGCGTCTCGGGCGAGGTGGACCCGAGGGTGGCCAGCAGCCGTAGCTGCATGTCCCGGGGGTGCGCCTTCACCAAGCGGGCGAGGTTCTGGCGCGCGGCCTCCTCCAGCTCGGTCCGCAGGGGCTCGGGCGGCGTGCGGCTGCGCAGCGCCTCGATGACCATCACGGACAGCGCCGGGTCCTCCAGTCCCGGGAGTTGCTGGACGAGCCACCGCCAGCGCTCGCTGCCCGCCTCCGGCAGGTCCAGGAGGAGCAGCACGAGGCGCGCCTCCACGGAGGAGGCGGCCCGGCGCCACAGCGCCTCATCGACCTGGAAGGTGCCCCACTCCATCAGGTCCTGCGGGAGCAGGTGCGCCTCCTGGAAGTCGGGCGAGCCGTGCCTGCGCCACGCCTGGAGGAAGGGCTGGCGCCAGCCGAGCTCCGGGTGCAGCCCGCGCGCGGTGGCGAGGTCGCGCAAGATGGCCACTTCCGGCGTTCCGGGCGCGGCCCGCTCCAGCCTGGTGAGGGCCCGGCTGGCCTCGTCGTGGCGCCCCGCCTCCAGCTCGACACAGGCGAGGACGTAGAGGGCCCGCGGGTCCTCCGGTAGGCGCTCGAGCACGAAGGCGAGTTCGGTGCGCGCCGTGGCGAGGTCCCGCTCCATGGCCGCGCTGGCGGCGCGCCGGACACGCCGCGCTGCCTCCTGCTCGAACTCCGGGGCGTCAGGTCCGGAGTCCTCGCTGAAGCCCGTGAGGCAGACGATGGCCAGCAGGCACAGCCCGACACAGCGGAGCCAGCGGCCAGGGGCGGAGGATGACGGTGCGTGCGCCATGGAGCCGGAGCATAGCCGCGGCACGAGGGCCCCGGCACCGTGACGCTCAGCGCTCGACGATGTCGCCGCTGTCGACCGCGCCCGCGGAGGGCGCGCCCATCGACGAAAGCATCGCCGGCACCGCCGGTCAGAGCGAATAGGGAGCCCGCCATGACCGGCTTCAACCAACGACTCATCAACGAGGTCGCCGTCGGCGTCGTCTTCGTGCAGGGGCCGCTGGCCCTGCGGGATGCGGAGGCCCAGGACCCGGAGTTGCTCCCACGCGTGGAAGTCCGGTTCGATGTGCCCGCTCAGGAAGACTCTCTCGAGTGGGCCGCACATCTCCTTGGGCCACTCACCCCTGGGGGCAGCGCGTGTGGAGCGGCTCGCTTGTTCACGGAGAGGCGGGCCCGACCCCTGTCGATGGGGCGCAGCGCCTTTCCAAGCAGTGAGGGGCAGGGCCGAACCTGTTGGAATCATTACGGAAATGGGGCTGTTAAAGGCTGCTTTCCTTAAGGGGACCCTTATTTAATCGAGGGCCATTTGACTTAAATAGTCCTCGTTCGAATGCTGGGTGCATGACTGACACCTCATCTGCGCCTTCGAGGATGGGCCGGTTCGTGGAGACCACCGCCGCCGGGGAGCGTGTGCGGTCGTTCGTCCCACCGCCCTTGCCGCCAGCACCGCCCATCGACGTCCTGGGGCTGCTGGGCCGGCTCAGCCTCGCCGAGCGGGCGCTGGGCCGCCTCGATGGAATCACGATGCTCCTGCCGCGCCAGGAGCTGTTCCTTTACATGTATGTGCGCAAGGAGGCGGTGCTCTCCTCGCAGATTGAGGGGACGCAGTCGACGCTCTCCGACCTGCTCCGGTTCGAGACCGAGGCCCAGGAGGGCCAGCCCATCGACGACATCCGTGAGGTCTCCAACTACGTCGACGCGATGATGTACGGGCTCGAGCGGCTCAAGGAGTTGCCACTCTGAAGACGCGCCGGGCCGATTACTACCGGCTGCTCCAGGAGGTCCGCGAGCGGGGCGCATGGGAGGCCTGGCTCGAATTCTTCCTCGAGGGCGTCGAGGAGACAGCGAACCAGGCGTTCGAAGCGGCAACTAGAATTGTCGAGCTCTTCAAGCGCGACCGGGAGCGCATCACGACCGAGAGCGAGCGCGCCGGTTCATCGCTCCGTGTGCACGAGCTGTTGCAGGCGCAACCGTACCTCACGTCGAACCAGCTCGTCGCTCGGACCGGACTGACCGCCCCCACGGTGAACGCGGCGCTTGCGGACCTGGAGCGTCTGGGCATCGTGGAGGAGGTCACCGGACGCAAGCGAGGCCGCGTCTTCGCGTACCGCGGCTACCTCGCCATCTTGAACGAGGGGACGACTCCGTTGCAGGGGATGTCGTAGGCTCGAGCTCGCTGCGGACGAGCTCGCCGTCGACGAGCTTGCGCTTGAGGCAGGCGGCGTCGCGCAGGCACAGCTGGGCGAGGCGGTCGAGCTCGCGATGGGCGCCCTCGCTGGCCTCGTGGAGAAGCGCGACGACGTCACGAGGGAACAGCTCGCGGTCGCAGCCGGCCAGGCGCAGGCGGTGCCGCAGGTACTCGGCGGCGTCGTCGAGGGAGACTGGAGCGATGCGCACTCGCGTGTGCAGGCGCGAGAGAAGAGCGGTGTCTTCTGGCACGCCGTGCTGGCGCACGGCACGCACGAGCAGGCCGAGCATGTCGTCCTCGCGCTCGGTGGAGCGCGCCTCGAGCGCGACGACGTAGCGGCTCCTGTCGTCGAGCAGTGCGTGGATGCGCAGCGGCTCCCACTTCGTGCCGCCGGTGAGCACCGGGCCATGGCAGACGTCGCCGTGCCACAGCGCGCCGGGGTACGCGGCCTCCCAGCGCCGGCGCTCGAGTCCCTCGTGGGTGCCGCGCAGCGAGACGCGGTCGAGCCCGCGCTCGGCGAGCAGCCGCCGCACGGTGGCGGCGCTCACCGCGCCCTCGCGCACGCGGCCCTGGCGCACGAGCGTCGCGAGAATCAGCTCCGCGGACGCGCTCGGGTGCTCGCGCCGCACGTCGCAGACGAGCTGCTTCTCCCGCTCGTCGAGTGCCTTCGCGCGGCCCGCGTCCTTGCGCGGCTGGGGCCGCAGCGCGGCGAGGCCGTGCTTGCGGAAGCGGTAGTACCAGCGCTCCAGCGTCGGCACGCTGAAGTGCCGCGTGCGCTCGGCTCCGGGCGGACGGAACTTCTGCCGCGCCAGCCCCTTCAGCGCGTCGCGCAGCTCTCCGCGCGTCAGCTGGCGGTGAACCACCGGGCCGATGACCTGGCTGCGGAAGATTGCAATCTCTTCACCGTGGTCCTTCGGGACGAGCTCGTCCATCGAGGTCTCCTTCCCGCTGCCGCGTCCATCGCGGTCCTCGCGGGAAGCTCCCCCCTCGCATCCGCTTGCGCCGCCGGGAGCGTGCCCAACGCGGTGGGCGGGAATTTCCCAGCAACTTCGCGGTGATGGCCATCAGCTCACATGGCGGGCTCCGGCGAAGGCTTGATGCTCGAGCGGCGCACTCCGCCACGCGAGCGGCGCGTGCGCGCAGAGCGCCTGCGCCGCTCGCGCCGCGAGCGCCCGGGGCCCGTCCGCCACCGCGCCGAGATGGAGTGCGCCGAACAGCTCCCGCGTCCGGAGCTGCCGCGCCCACCTCGCGAGCGACCGCCAGCCACGGGCGGCGTCCCCGCGACGCGTCCAGTCGCTCGTCC
>NZ_JAIQDG010000030.1 GCF_020037125.1 Myxococcus sp. RHSTA-1-4 | reverse complement strand
CGCTGGAGCACGTCGCCCCGCAGCCACTGGCGCTGCCAGGCGGCGAAGTCGGCGTACTGGATGGACAGCGGAGGCAGTGGAGAGGGCAGGCCGGCGAGGCGAGCGCGGTACTCGGCGGACAGCTCGCGGTAGAGCACGCCCAGAGACCAGCCGTCGGAGATGATGTGGTGCAGGTTGAGCACCAGCATGTGCCGCCGGGCATCAAGCTCCACCAGCAACGCCCTGAACAGCGGCCCCCGGGCCAGGTCGAAGGGCGTGTCGGCCTCTCGCCGCATCACCGACAGGGCCTCCTCATGGGTGCCGACGGCGACCCGCTCCAGCGGAATCCGCGGGTGCGCGGTGATGTGCTGTGCGGGAACGCCCTCACCGGGGAAGCACGTGCGCAGGGACTCGTGACGCGAGACCAGCGCCTGGAGGCTGGCCTCCAGGGCCTCCACGTCCAGCGCCCCGTCCAGTTGGAACGCCATGGGCAGCGAATAGAGCGTGGTACCGGGTAGCAACTGTTCGAGGAACCACAGGCGCTGCTGCGCGAAGGAGAGCGGGTGCCGAGCGTCTTCCGGGTACCGCGGGATGATCGCCTCCCCACGGGCGGGCTCCGTGTCCGCGCCGGAGAGGCCGGCGCAGAACGCTCGGAGGGTGGGCCGGTCGAAAAGGGCTCGCAGGGGCACGGGCTGTTGCAGCACCTCGCGCAACCGGGAGATGGCGCGCGTGGCCAGCAGCGAATGACCTCCGAGCTCGAAGAAGTCCGCGGTGGCGCTGACCGCCTCGAGCCCGAGCAGCTCCGCCCAGACGGCGGCAACCGTCTCCTCCAGTCCCGCCATGGGGGGAACGAAGGAGGGGTCGTCTTGCGGCAGGTCTCGCGGCGCCGGCAGCGCCTGTCGGTCGACCTTGCCCGTGGGCGACAGGGGCAGGGCCTCGAGGACGATGAAGGCCGAGGGGACCATGTGCGCGGGCAACAGCTCCCGCAGGTGCTCCCGCAGCACGGACGCGGAGACGGCCGCGGCCACGTAGGCCACGAGGCGCTTGCCGCCGGAGACGTCCGCGTGGACGACGACGGCGGCCTCGCGGACCTCCGGGTGCTGGCGAAGCGCGGCCTCCACCTCGCCCAGCTCGATGCGGAATCCCCGCACCTTCACCTGGTGGTCCCTCCGGCCGATGAACTCCAGGGCCCCGTCGGGCCGCTCCCGCACGAGGTCTCCCGTGCTGTACATGCGCTCACCGGGAGTGGTGCTCAGGAAGTCCGGCAGGAAGCGCTCCGCGGTGAGCTCGGGCCTGTTCCAGTAGCCCCAGGCAATGCCGGTGCCCGCCGTGTAGAGCTCGCCCACTTCTCCCGGGGGAACGGGCCGCCCCTGCTCGTCCAGTACGTAGACCCGGGTGCCGGTGATGGGCCGGCCAATGGCCACTGAGCCGGCATCGTCGGCCGGCAGCGCGCCCTGCATGGGGTGATAGCTGGTGAAGGTGGTGTTCTCGGTGGGCCCGTAGAAGTTGAACACCTGCGTCCGTGGCAGGGCCTCCAGGGCCTTGCGCGCATGGGGGACGGAGAGGACCTCGCCCCCCGTGAAGAGCCGCCGCACGTGGGACGTCCCGGGCAGCCCCAGCTCCACGAAGTGGTGGAAGAGGCCGGTGGTCATCCACACGGTGTTGACCTGCTCGGCCTCCAGGAAGGCGCCGAGCTCGTCGAGGCCGGCGGCCCCCTTCGAGTAGATGGCCAGGCGGGCCCCATTGAGGAGCGCCCCCCATATCTCGAACGTGGAGGCATCGAAGGCGACGGGTGCGAACTGGAGCAGGACGTCATCCGGACCGAGTTGGACGTAGTTGGTGTCGAGCACCAGGCGGAGGACGCCGCGCTGGGGAGCGCACACTCCCTTGGGCCGGCCCGTGGAGCCCGAGGTGAACACGATGTACGCCAGGTCCTCGGGGCCGACGTCACGCTCGGGCGGATGGGACGGAAGGGACGGCCACACCTCTGTCAGCACGTCCAGGTGCAGCGGGGTCCAGCTCCCGGTAGGCAGGCGTGGCGCCAGCGACGACCGGCTGAGGATGACGTGCACGCTCGCATCCGAGGCCATGAGGGCCAGCCGCTCGGACGGATACTCCGGGTCGAGCGGCACATAGGCCCCTCCGGCCTTGAGGATGCCGAGCAGGGCGATGATCAACTCGGCGGAGCGCGGCAGGCACACTCCGACCTGGGGCCGCTGCCTCCCCACCCCGTGTGAGCGCAGCAGCCAGGCCATGCGGTTGGCCGCGGCGTCCAGCTCGGCGTACGTGATGTTCCGCCCCTCGTCCGTCAGCGCGACCGCGTGTGGGCGCCCCGCGACCTGCTGCTCGAAGGCGTCAGCGATGCTCTGGTGGGACGGGACGGAAGCGCGCGTTGACGGCTCGGAGGAGTCGATCATGTCGTCGCGCCGTCCTCTGGGAAATAGGACACGGCAGCCTCAGGGGAAGCTCTGGAGACGAACGAATCGGGACAGGCGCGTCGAATAGCCTTAAAGGTTTTTGCAGCTTTTCCGCAAGGTTGGACGATTCCGCCTCTCCTGGCAGGGAGGCTCGGCGATGGGAACGCAACCCGGGCACACCTCCACCGGATAATCCGTGCATGAGCGGACCTCGTATCGGTGGTGGTGGCAGTCCTTCGCAGACGCGCGCCCAGCCCCGCGCCCAGCCGCGCGTCGACACCGCGAAGCCGGCGAACGTCGCGCCCCGGCAGGACCGGGAGGCCCAGCAGCTTCGCAACCGGCTCTCCACCGATGGCTTCGACTCCGGCCCGCGCCGCTCGGGCACGGTGGACCTGGAGGGCGGCCGCCGCCCCGCGCCGGGCGCGGCGACGCCGGCTGTGGGCCCGCAGGTCACCACGGACCGCTCCGGGCGGACGGTGGTGGACCTGGGGACCGGTAACAACGAGGCCACGGTGTCTCGCACCGCGGATGGCGGGCTGACCGTCACGTCCGACGGCAACAGCGTCACCCTGACGGCGGAGCAGGCCCGGAACGTCACCCTCCGTGGTGGCGACGGCAATGACCGCATCTCCGTGGACGCCGACGTGACGGCGAACCTCCGCATCGAGGGCGGCGACGGCAACGACACGCTCGTTGGTGGTGGCGGCCGGAACACCCTCGTGGGCGGCGCTGGCGACGACTACCTGCAAGGCGGGGCGGGGAGCGACAGCCTCCAGGGCGGCGAGGGCCGCGACGTCATGTACGGCCTGGGCGGCACGGACACGATGCTGGGCGGCGCGGAGCGGGACTACATGGATGGGGGCGGGGGCAACGACTCCCTCTTCGGTGGCGCGGGCAACGACCAGGTCATGGGCGGCCGTGGCAATGACTCGCTGTACGGCGGCGCCGGGGACGATGCGGTCGCCGCGGGTGCCGGAAGGGACCGGGTCCACGGAGGCGACGGCAACGACGCCCTCTACACGCAGGACACCGACACCGTGACGGGCACCGACGCGCAGCGGGCGGGGGACACCGTGACGACGGTGGACATGAGCACCCGCAACGACGATGGCGGGACGCTCGGCAGCTCCATCGTCATCGAGGGTGATGCCGCCTTCCAGGCGCGTGTGCAGTCCGACCTCGACGCGCTCCGCTCCACCCCGGAGGGCCGGGCGATGCTGATGGCGCTCGACAACAGCGGCCACACCACCACCATCCGTCTCCAGACGCAGCCGGAGAAGGGCAACTCCGCGGGCGCCACGGACCGGCCCAACGCCTGGCTGCAGCCGGATGGCACTCCGGGAAGCGGCTCGGACGCCGTCATCAACTACCTCCCCGAGCGCATCTCGCTGGGCGGTGAGGACTGGCAGAACCGCCCGCCCCTCGTCGGCCTCTTCCACGAGATGGTGCACGCCTACAACTACGTCACCGGCACGCTGGCCGATGGGCAGACGGGCGGGGTGAACAACCGCGAGCTGGCGGCGGTGGGCCTGCCGTACGACCACGACGCCGACGCGAGCACGCTGGACCAGCACCCTGGCCACATCAACGAGAATGACCTCCGCGACGAGCTGAACCTGCCCACCCGGCCCCGGTACTGAGCTCCGTCCAGCAGCGCATCCGCTCCAAGGAAGGCAAGTTGAGGCATCCAGCACGAGCCGTGGCGTGTATCCTTCCCTGCATCCTCGTCGTGCTGGGGGCCTGTGCACGGAGCCAGCCCGCAACGACGCAGGCGGAAGGGAAGAAGCCCATGGCGGAGGTCCAGGACTCGAGCGGTCCGCTGCGCGTCACCGAGCTGCGCTTCACGCAGGACGCGCTCGTGCTGCGCTACTCGCTGCACGGGGAGGGCAAGGCGCCCGTGTGGGTGTTGGATCAGCTCTACAGCACCAGCCGCGCCGGCTACTACCACCTGGAGCCCGAGCGCGCGTACGTGGAGGCCAGGGACGGCGTGCTCCTCCTGACGCGGGCGCTGCTGCCGGTTCCGGACGACGTGGAGGTGGAGTCGCCGGAGGTGCCCTGCGTGCGCAAGCTGTCTCCCGGGGAGTCGCTCACGGGGGAGATTCGCGTGCCCCTGCCGCCGCGAGAGGACCAGCCGTACCGCGATGAGCGAGTGCTGGACCTGGCCTCGCTGCACTCGGTGACGCTGCGCATCGGATACCTGCCGGAGATGCCGGAGCAGGAACTGCACGACACGAAGGACGACGAGGGCCGCCCGTGCCGCTACCCGAGCTTCGGGCCCGCCATCACCCGGCAGCGGTTCGTCGAGGTGGGCCCCCTGCCGCTCCCCGCGCGGCCCACGCCCTGAGCGCTCACTTCCGCCGCGCCCGCCACTCCTCGCGGCTCTGTCCCCACATCTCGATGGCCACGGTGTCATAGGGCGGCGGCAGCTTCGTGGGGCCCAGCACCCGCGAGCCCAGCCGGCGAGCAACCTCCTGGGACGGCGTGTTCTCCGGAGCGATGCAGTGGATGACCTCGGTCCAGCCGAGGTGGTCGAAGGCCCAGTCGATGGCCGCCGTCGCGGCCTCGGTGGCGTAGCCCTTGCCCCAGCATTCGCGGAGCAGGCCCCAGCCGACCTCGGTGCCCGGCCAGCCCTCCGGCTTCCACGGCCCCACGCGGCCCACCCAGCGGCCCGTGGACTTCTCCAGCACGGAGAACATGGCGAAGCCCTGCAGCGCCCATGAGCCCGCCATGGCGGACATCGCCCTCCACGCCATCGCGCGAGGCTGGACGCCGCCGATGAAGCGAGCGGACTCCGGGTCGCCAGCGAGGGTGACGAAGCCCTCCAGGTCCTCCAGCGCCGTGGGGCGGAGGATGAGGCGTGCGGTCTCGAGCGTCGGTCCGGGGGCGATCATGTGCGGTCTCCGAGATGGCGGATGGACTGGAGGGCGGACGGTACACCGCGCGAGGTGACGCGTCCTATCGAGCATGCGCCTGCTCCCCAGGCCACGGGGGACCCCATGGTGGGACGTGGAGCGGCTCGTCCACACCTTCTCTCTGGAGAGGAGGAACTGGACATGCACTCGAATTGGTGGGGGCTGGCGCTCTCCGCCCTGCTCGCGGCGCCGATCGCCGTGGCGGGCGAGCTCGCCACGCAGTCCTTCCGCGACGAGCACGAGGAGGTGAGGGCCCATCTCGCGCATGTGGCCGAGTCCGTCGGTCAGCTCGCGAGGCAGGACCGTGCTCAGCAGCGAAAGACCGCGGAGCAGGTGACGGCCTTCTTCGAGAAGCACATCCGTCCGCACGCCGAATGGGAGGAGCAGCACCTCTACCCGGTCATCGATCGGCTCGCGGGGACGGGCGAAGCGAACCGGTTCACCGCCACCATGCGCCATGAGCACAAGGTGGTGGGCCGCTGGATTGACGAGCTGCGGGCCGAGCTGGAGAAACCCAACCCGGACTTCGTGGCGTTCTCCCGCCGCGCGGACAACCTCCTCGGCCTGCTCAGCGCGCACTTCGAGGAGGAAGAGGAGGTCCTGCTTCCGTACGCCGACAGGAAGATGACTCGCGCCCAGTTCGAGCAGGCCGTCAAGCTGAAGGGCGCCGGTCACCGCTGACCGGCGCCCCGCTCGTTCATCCTGCCTTGCCGCCGGAGCTCAGCGCGCGAGGCGGAGGTCCAGCGGCGCGCTCACCGCCGCGCCCTCGTCACCGTCGAGGACGCCGTCCAGGTCGCGATCAATGCCGATGCGCGTGCCCGAGCCCGGAGGCGTGCACGTGTACGTCAGCACGCCGCTGCGCTGGGCGACGGCCTGCCGGACGACGGCGTCGGAGACGGGGGCCTGCGCCTGCCGGTCCAGCTTGAACTGCCCGCTGCCCACGTAGAGGAGGCCCACCTCGTGATTCGAGATGCGCCCCTTCGCCACGAGGTCGCACTCGCCCGCCTCCGCGCGCTGGCGCAGGAGGTTGATGCGGGGACCGGCCAACGCCGCGTTGGCCGGAGTGAGCGTCACCTGCTGCCCGACGATGGGCGCCAGGTTGCTCTCGAAGGCCAGCATGTACAGCTCCATGTTCTTCTTGGCCGCGAAGCCCTCCGGCGTGTGAGGGATTCCCACGGCGTTGAAGATGGGGTCGAAGTCGAAGCCGCTGTTGAAGTGGAACAGCGTGGGGATGGCGCCGTCGCTGTTGAAGCCGATGCCACGGACCTGGTCACCGAGGAACGGGTCCGCGGGCGAGGTGCCGAAGGGGAAGCCCGCTCCGAACATGCCGACCTTCTGGTACATGTTCCGCAGGTGCGGCACCTTGGGGAACAGCGGCTCCGCGTCGAACGAAGACCTGCCGTCCGTGCCGAAGAAGCCCTTGAAGGGGCCCTCCTCGGGGTTGGCATTCACGTCCACCCGGTGGCAGGACTCGCACGAGCCGTGGAAGAAGCTCGTGGTGCCGACGAAGAAGTCACGCCCCGCCTGCTGCTGCGGCGTCAGCGAGTTGTCCAGGTTGCGGATGGGGTTCGGCGGGTAGGTGACCTGGAGGATGAACTGGGTGAACGTCTCCAGCTCCTCCGGGGTGAGCTGCGAGCTGCGCCCCAGCAGGTCCATGAACGCCGGGTTGAACTCCTTGAACGCCTCGGACTCATTGAAGGCGCCGCCGTTGGGCTGCACGCTGGCCTCGGTGTCGCCCGCGGTCCGGTCACCCCGCCAGTGCATCGCGCCGTGGTTGGCCATGCCGCGCAGGCTCTGGGTGGCCAGGGGCCCCTTCAGTGGGTGGAACGAGGTGTCCTGGCCGAAGGTGGGGTCCGTGCCGAACTCCGGCAGCACCGGCACCACGGGGTTCAGGTTGGCCTTCACGAGACCGTCCGGGTTGCCCAGGTCCCACGTCAGGCTGTCGAAGTCGCCGAAGATGTGGCAGCTCGCGCACGACGAGTCACCATGGCTGGAGCTCCGCCGCGCGTCGTAGAGGAAGGGACGGCCCGCCACCACGCTCGCCGGCTCCGGGTTGAACATGGACAGGTGGGCGACTTCCTGGCGCGAGGTGGTGTTGACCACGGAGATGGAGTTGTCGAAGCGCGTCAGCACGTACAGGCGGTCGTGGGCCTCGTCGAGCACCATGCCCGTGGGGCCACCGCCGGTCAGCTCAATCTGGTTCGCCGTGCTCGGCACGAAGGTGTCCGCTTCGAGCGCGGCCGTGGAGTAGACGCCCAGCTTCGAGGAGCCGAACGCGGCCACGTACAGCGTGGCGCCGTCCGAGGTCACCGCCATGCCGAGCGGCTGCGCGAGGCTCTTCTCGCTCTCCGCGTTCGGGACGGGCGCACAGCAGGCGCTGTAGTCGATGTGCTTGTTGAGGTGCCGGGGCGTCACGCTCCCGTTGCCGAGCACGGTGATGCGGCTCTCGTGCAGGTGGCCGCGGAGGGTCTGCCCGGCGAAGGTGCCGGGGCCCTCGAAGCGCAGGTCGTTCCGGCCCTCGGTGTTGCTGACGTAGACCTTCCCGCTCACCGGGTTGACGGCCATGTTGAACAGGATGGTGCCCACACCGGTGTAGAAGCCGGAGGGACCCGCGACCTGCACCGGCGGGTTGGCGTTGGCGGCGATGGCGAAGACGTCCTTGTCCGGCAGGGAGAAGCGCATCTGCGCCGTCCACGACCGGCCCAGCACGTCCAGCCAGTCCTGGCCGTTGTACCGGACGAGGACGGAGGTCTCCGGCGCCGGCACACCCTGGACGTTGGTGTTGGGGCCGGGGACGCCGCCGGCCGCCTCGCCGCCGTTGGGCACGAGGCTCTCGTGGACCACCGAGCTGCGGTTGCCGGAGTGGAACACGGCCGCGTACACGCGCGAGCCGTCGGGCGTCACCGCCAGCGCGCGGGGCGTGTCCCCGAAGAGGGTGATGATGTTGAGCGGGGTGCCGCCGAGCGACGTGCCCAGGTTGTCCGAGTCGAAGACCCAGACGTCGGCCCGGCCCACGCCCTCGGTGGTGAGCTGCGGGTCGAACGGGACGTTCTGTCCGCGATGGGCGGCGGTGATGAAGGCGCGCTTGCGGCCCGTGCCACCGAAGACGATGTCGCGGGGCTCGTCACCCACGAGCAGCGTCCGCACCACGGCGCCGCCGGAGGCGTCGAGCCTCACGACGCTCACGCTGTCGGACAGGTGGTTGACCACCCAGACCTCGTCGTTGGTCCGCGCGGCGACCGCGACGGGCTCCAGGCCCACGGGCACCGAGCCCCGGTGGACGAGGCCGCTGCTCTCCACCTGGAAGACCTCCAGGCGGTTGTCCGGCGTGTTGACGGCGAAGAGCAGCTTGCCGTTGGGGGAGAGTGCCAGGGGCCGGACCTGGCCGCTCTCGAAGAGGGTGAACGAAGCCGCGGATGCGGCGGTGCTCACGAGCAACATCGCCGTGAGCACAACGGTGGAGATGCCACGGCGGATCGCCGTGCTGGGGGCCTTCATGGTGCCTCGCTCGGGGGTTGTCGGACGTCGTGCCCATGGGGATGCGAAGGCACGATGCCGCGCGGGTCGCGCGCGGCCCCAGAGTAGGCAAATCAGTGAAAAGTGAACAGTTCCGAAAACCTCACGGAGCGCTGCGGGCATTGGCGGGATGGCTCCCCGCCGCCAGCTCGTCACCGTCGAGGGAACCGTCCAGGTCGCGGTCGATGCCGATGCGCATGCCCGAGCCCGGAGGCGTGCACGTGTACGTCAGCACGCCGTTGTTCGTGACGATGGCCGACCGGAGCGTCGCATCGGCGACGTGGGGCATGGCCTGCCTGTCTCCCGCGAACTGGCCGCCTCCCAGGTAGAGGAAGCCCAGCTCCTGGCCCCAGACGCGGCCCTTCGCCACCAGGTCGCACTCACCCGCCTCCGCGCGCGCCCTCAGCAGGTCGATGCGGGGGCCGGCCACGGCCGGGTTGCCCGCGGTGAGCGTCACCTGCTGCCCGACGATGGGCGCCAGGTTGCTCTCGAAGGCCAGCATGTACTGCTCCATGTTCCGCTTGACGAGGGTCCCCTCGGGCGTGCGCGGGATGCCCACGGGATTGAGGGGGTTGATGTCGAACCCGCTGCTGAACCGGAACAGGGTGGGAATCGTCCCGTCGCTGTTGAAGCCAAAGCCGCGAATCTGATCGCCCAGGAACGGGTCGGGAGGCACCGCGCCCGCCGGGAACGCCACGCCGAACATGCCGACCTTCTGGTACATGTTCCGCAGGTGCGGAACCCTCGGGAACTGCCTTCCCGCGTCGAACGACGAGCGGCCATCCGAGCCGAAGAAGCCCTTGAATGCGCCCGCGCTGGGGTTGGCGCTGGGGTCGATGCGGTGGCATGACTCGCACGGGCCGTGGAAGAAGCTCGTGGTGCCGACGAAGAAGTCGCGCCCCGCCTGCTGTGCCGGCGTCAGCGAGTTGTCGAGGTTCCGGACGGGGTTGGGCGGGTAGGTGATCTGCAGGACGAAGTCGGTGAACTTCTGCATCTCGGCGGAGGTGAGCTGCGCGCTCCGCCCGAGCAGATCCACGAACGCCGGGTTGAAGGCCTTGAAGGCCGCGACCTCGTTGAACGTGCCGTTGTCGGGCTGGCTGCTGGGACCGAGGTCGCCGCCGTTCCGATCGCCGCGCCAGTGCATGGGGCCATGGTTCGCCATGCCTCGCAGGCTCTGCGTCACCAGGGGGCCCTTCAGGGGGTGGAACGAGGTGTCCTGCCCCAGGGTGGGGTCGTCACCGAACTCGGACAGGATGGGGACGACGGGGATCAGGTTGGCCTTCACGAGGCCGTCCGGGTTGCCCAGGTCCCACGCCAGGCCGTCGAAGTCGCCGAAGATGTGGCAGCTCGCGCACGACGAGTCGCCATGGCTGGAGCTTCGCCGCGCGTCGTAGAGGAACGGGCGGCCCTCCACCACGCTCGCCGGCTCCGGGTTGTACATGGGCAGGTGGGCGATCTCCTGGCGCGTGGTGGTGCTGACCACGGAGATGGAGTTGTCGAAGCGCGTCAGCACGTAGATGCGCTTGCGGGCCTCGTCCAGCACCAGCCCGGTGGGGCCACCGCCGGTCAGCTCAATCTGGTTCGCCGTGCTGGGCACGAAGGTGTCGGCTTCGAGCGCGGCCGTGGAGTAGACGCCCAGCTTCGACGAACCGAACGCGGCCACGTACAGCGTGGAGCCGTCGGAGCTGACCGCCATGCCGAGCGGCTGCGCGAGGCTCTTCTCGCTCTCCACGTTGGGGACGGGCGCGCAGCAGGCGCCGTAGTTGATGTGCTTGTTGAGGTGCCGGGGCGTCACGCTGCCATTGCCCAGCACCGTGATGCGGCTCTCGTGCAGGTGCCCCCGGAGCGTCCTCCCAGCGAAGATGCCCGGCCCCTCGAAGCGCAGGTCGTTCCGGGCCTCGGTGTTGCTGACGTAGACCTTCCCGCTCACCGGGTTGACGGCCATGTTGAACAGGATGGTGCCCACGCCGGTGTGGAACCCCGCGGGGCCTGGGAGCTGCGCGGGCGGGTTGGCGTTGGCGGCGATGGTGAAGACGTCCTTGTCCGGAAGGGTGAACCTCACCTTGTCGGTCCAGGGGCGGTTCAGCACGTCCACCCAGTCCTGCCCGTTGTGCTTGAGGATGAGGGCGACCTCCGGCCCTGGGATGCCCTGGAAGTTGGTGTTGGGGCCGGGGCCGCCACCGGCCGCCTCGCCACCATCCGGCACGAGGCTCTCGTTGAGCACGGTGGTGCGGTTGCCCGAGTTGAGCACGGCCGCGTACACGCGCGAGCCGTCGGGTGACACCGCGAGCGCGCGGGGCGTGTCGCCGAACAGCGAGATGATGTTGAGCGGAGTGCCCCCGAGCGACGTGCCCAGGTGGTCCGAGTCGAAGACCCAGACATCCGCCCGGCCCACGCCCGGTGTGGTGAGCTGAGAGTCGAACGGGACGTTCTGCCCGCGATGGGCGGCGGTGATGAAGGCGCGGCGCCTGCCGGGCCCGGCGAAGACGATGTCGCGGGGCTCGTCACCCACGAGCAGGGTCCGCACCACCGTGCCGCCGGTCTCACCGAGCCGCACGATGCTCACGCTGTCGGACAGGTGGTTGACCACCCAGACTTCTTCGTTGCTCCGCGCGGCGACCGCGACCGGCTCGAGCCCTACCGGCACCGCGCCGAGGTGGGCGAGGCCGCCATTGCCGACCTGGAAGATCTCCAGCCGGTTGTCAGGCGTGTTGACGGCGAAGAGCAGCTTGCCGTTGGGTGAGAGCGCGAGCGGCCGGACCTGCCCGCTCTCGAAGAGGGTGAACGGAGCCGCGGACGCCGTGAGGCCGGCGAGGAACACCGCGGCGAGGACGGCTCTCGAAACGACTCTGCGACACAATGTGTGAGTAGATGTCATGGTGCCCCCCACAGGAAACTGGCCAGCACGGCCATCCCCAGAGTGACGCCACCATCGCCATTATTTACTCACAGTGATTTTCTTATTTGCTGGCAATTTTACTTGTGAACAGTGTCACAAGCCTTGCCCCCTCCTCTCACGGTGAGGCCACGAGAGGAGGGGAACGGCTTCACCGCGACGGTGCGCGGCTCACCAGATGCGGACGCGCTGCTCGGGGGCGAGGAAGAGTGACTGCCCGGGCGCGACGTCGAAGGCCTGGTACCAGGCGTCGAGGTTGCGCACCGTCGAGGCGCGGTACTCGCCGGGGGAGTGCCCGTCCGTCATCAGGATGCGGCGCAGCATCGGCTCGCGGTACTTGTTGCGCCAGACTTGGGCGAAGCCGAGGAAGAAGCGCTGGTCGCCGGTGTAGCCGTCAATCACCGGCGCCGGCTTGTCACCGAGCGACAGCTTGTAGGCGTCATGGGCCACCGCCAGGCCGGCCACGTCCGCGATGTTCTCGCCGAGCGTCAGGTCGCCGTTGACGGCCAGGTCGGGCAGCGGCTTGTAGGCGTTGTACTGCTCCGTGAGCGCCTTGCCCGCGGCCTTGAACCGGGCCTCGTCCTCCTTCGTCCACCAGTTCGCCAGCTTGCCGCGCGCGTCGAACTGCGCGCCGGTGTCATCGAAGCTGTGGACGATTTCGTGGCCGATGACCGTGCCGATGCCGCCGTAGTTGATGGCCGGGTCGGCGTTCGCGTCGAAGAACGGCGGCTGGAGGATGGCGGCGGGGAAGATGATGGAGTTCTGCTGCGGCGAGTTCAGCGCGTTCACCAGGTGGGGGACCATGTACCACTCGGTCCGGTCCACGGGCTGGCCGAGCTTGTTCAGGTTGCGCTGCGTCTCGAAGCGGGAGGCCCGCTCGGCGTTGCCGAAAGCATCCCCACGGATGACCTCGAGCCCCGAGTAGTCACGCCACTTCGCCGGGTGGCCGATGCTCGTCTGGAGGGTGCCGACCTTCTCCTTCGCGCGGGCCTTTGTTTCCGGCGACATCCAGGTCAGCGCGTCGATGCGCTGGCCGAAGGCGGTCACGATGTTGCGGACCATGGCGTCCGCCGCCGCCTTGACGTTGGGCGGGAAGTACTTCTCCACGTAGAGCTTGCCCACGGCCATGCCCAGGGCCGCGTTGGTGAAGTCGACGCCGCGCTTCCAGCGGTCCCGCTGCTTCTGCGAGCCGGAGAGCGTCTTGCCGTTGAAGACGAAGCTCTCGTCCACGAAGGCCTTCGGGAGGACCTGCGCGGTCCGCGCGATGGCGTGGAAGGTCAGGTAGTCCTTCCAGGCCTGGAGCGGCTCGCCGCCGACCAGCTTGGAGAGGCCCGTCAGCGCGCTCGGCTGCCACACGATGATCTGGGGCTGCTGCGCGAGCCCCGCGGCCGTGAAGTACGCGTTCCAGTCCATGCCCGGGGCCTTCTTCGCGAACTGCTCGCGCGGCCAGGGGTTGTTGGTCTTGGTGATGTCCCGCGAGTCGACCTGGGCCCAGTGCGCCTTGGCGATCTTGCTCTCCAGGGCGAAGACCCGGGCGGCCCGGGCCTCGGGCTCGGAGAGGCCCGCCAGCTTCAGCATGTTGGCGATGTGCTGCTGGTAGGCCTGGCGGACCTCTTTGAAGCGGGGGCTGTCGACGAGGTAGTAGTCGCGGTCCGGCAGCCCCAGGCCGCCCTGCAGCAGGTAGGGGGCGTAGCGGGACGGGTCGTTCAGGTCCTCCGCCACCCAGAGGCCGAAGAGGTTGCGCGTGTAGATGCGGCCCGTGTTGAGCGCGTCGACATCGGCGCGCAGCGTCGAGCCGAGCTCGGAGGAGAGGGCCTTCTTGTTGCTGATGGCCGCGATGCGGTCCAGCTCCGGCTTGAGCGGCGCGAGGCCCTTCGCCTCGATGGCGGCCTCGTCGAGGAAGGTGGCGAAGTAGTCGCCAATCTTGCGAGCCTCGGTGCCCTCGGGGGCCTGGATCTGCGCTTCAATCAGCTCGCGGGAGCGCTGATCCGCCAGCTCCGAGAGCGCCGTGAACATGCCGTAGCTGGAGCGGTCGGCGGGAATCTCCGTCTTGTCGAGCCACGTCCCGTTGGCATGCCGGTAGAAGTTGTCACCGGGCTTGACGGCCCGGTCCATGCCGTCGGCGTCGTAGCCGAAGGTGCCGTAGGTCGGCTTCGGCGCGGGGGCGGGAGCCGCCACCGGAGCCGGGGTCTCCGCGGGGGCGGGGGGCGGGGTCTTCTCCGCCGGAGCGGAGGCCGCGCACGAGGCCATCAGCGCGGACGCGCAGGCGGCGACCACTCCGCGCGCGGCATTCGGGAAACGTCGGTGGTGAAGTGTCAAGGGGAAGCTCCTGAACGATGAACCGCAGCGCCGGCACGGGGCAGGGCCCCGGTGCCTGGAAGACCCGCGATATAGACGGTCTGGCGCATGTAGGGGTGGGGCCAACAAAGGCGCCGGCGATTTCATCCCAACCCGTGTGGTGGGTGGCGAACGAAAAGCACCGGGACCTCCCGGCTTCCCGGCCGGAGACCCCGGGTGACAGGCGCTCCGACCGGCGGTGTGGCACGACGTGCCGCGTTACCGGGCGCTCCAGTTGAACCGCGAGCCCACGGATGGGCCCCCGCGGGAGGGCTGCCCGGGGAGGTGAGCCGGCTGTCGAGAACTTCTCGCGCGTTCGCCCGTTGAGAGGCGCCATGACCTTCCACGTCCCGCGTGCCCTGCGCGCGCTCCTGACACTGGGCCTGGCCGTCGCCCTCATCCTGCTGTCCCCCCGGGTCCTCGCGGCCCGGGCCTCCACCCGTGCCCTGGGAGGCGCGGACCGGTACCTGACCTTCATCACCACCGACAAGCCGTTCTACCGCGTGGGCGAGCAGGTGCTGGTGCGAGGCCTGGTGCTGGAGGCCCTCAGCCGCAAGCCCTACCCGCACTCGCTCCAGGCCCAGCTCGAGCTCCGGGGCCCGAAGGGCGACGTGGTCGCCACGAGCCACGTGAGCACCCAGGACTCGGTCTGGGGTTATGCCTGGCCCATTCCCGCCGGGCAGCCCGGTGGTGAGTACACCCTGCGCGTCACCTATCCCTGGACGGGCGCGGCCCCCGCGGAGCGGAAGTTCGACGTGCGCGCCTACCGGGCCCCGCGCCTCAAGTCGCAGATCGAGTTCCTCCGTGAGGGCTACGGTCCGGGCGACACGGTCACCGCCACGCTGGACGTGAAGCGCGCCGAGGGCGGCGTGCCCGAGGGGGCGAAGGTGAATGCCACCGCGCTCGTCGACGGCGCCACCGTGGCGCAGGTGCCGTGCACGGTGGACGGCAAGGGCCGCTGCACGGTCCGCTTCCCGCTGCCGGCCGCCATCGAGCGCGGCGAGGGCACGCTCGCCTTCGCCATCGAGGACGGCGGCGTGGTGGAGACGGCGGCGAAGACGATTCCCATCCTCCTCCAGACGCTGGACCTGGCCATGTACCCGGAGGGCGGTGAGCTGGTGGCGGGCCTGGCCTCGCGCATCTACTTCGAGGCGAAGACGCCCGCGCGCAAGCCGGCGGATCTGACGGGCGCGGTGGTGGAGGTGGGGACCGGCCGGGTGGTCGCCCGCGTCCGCTCCGAGCACGAGGGCCGTGGCCGCTTCGAGCTCACGCCCGAGGCCGGCGCGCGGTACGCGCTGCGCATCGACTCGCCGTCGGGCATCCGGAAGACCTTCCCGCTTCCGGAGGTGAAGCCCACGGGCGCCGTCATCCGCGCGCGTGAGGACGTGGTGCCCGCGGGCCGCATGGTGCGGCTCGACGTGGGGCTGCGCAACGTGGGCAGGGCGACGGTGACGCTGAGCCAGCGCGAGGTGCGGGTGGCCTCGGTGGTGCTCGGGGACGGGCAGGGCGGCCCGGTGACGCTCGACCCGGGCGACGCGGACGGCGTGCTGGTCGCCACGGTGTGGGACCACGACGGGCGGCCGCTGGCGGAGCGGCTGGTGTTCCGCCAGCCCTCGAAGGAAATCACCGTCGAGCTGAGGGCGGACCGCAAGCGCTACGTGCCGGGCAGCCCCGTGCAGCTCACGGCCCGCACGACGCGGGACGGGAAGCCGGTCTCCGCGCTGGTGATGCTCACCGTCACGGATGACGCCGTGCTGGAGATGCAGGAGAAGCGCGACCAGGCGCCGCAGCTCCCGGTGATGGTGCTGCTGGAGCCCGAGGTGAAGGAGCTGGCCGACGCGCAGCTCTACCTCGACTCGAAGAACCCGAAGTCGCGGCTGGCGGTGGACCTGCTGCTGGGGACGCAGGGCTGGCGGCGCTTCGCGGTGGCGGACTCGAAGGCCTTCCTCGCGCGCCATGGTGACGCGGCGATGCGCGTCTTCGCGGTGCGCTGGCCGGAGGAGCCGCGCCCCGTTCGCAAGTACATGCCGGGCCGTGGGGCCGCTGTTGGCGCTGTGAGGAGCCGGCCCGTGCCCGCCTCCATGGCCGCTCGCATGGAGGAGCCCGCTCCCGAGCCGGCGGAGGACCTGGCGGTCGCGGCGGAGGCGGAGGTGGATGACTTCGGCCCGCCGCCTCCGGCTCCCGCGCCCATGGCGGCCGCGCCGGCGCCCCGGCAGGCTCCCGCGGCCCAGGCCATGCCCGTGGCCCAGGCCATGCCCGTGGTGGCCGAGGCCAAGGAGGAAGTGGCGGCGGGGCCCCTCATGAGGGACGCCCGGGAGATGCGCGCGGAGAAGGCGAAGCGGCGGCGGATGGACGAGGACTCAGCGCTGCGGCCCATGGTCTACATCCGCGAGTACGCGCACACCGTGAGGCCGGGCCGCAAGCCGAGCGACCGCGTCGACTTCGCGGAGACGCTCTACTGGAACGCGGGCGTCCGCACCGACGCGAGCACGGGCGAGGTCCGGGTGTCGTTCGGCCTGAGCGACTCGGTGACGACGTTCAAGGCGTTCGCCGGAGCGGTGGGCGGTGACGGCGCGCTCGGCTCGGCGGTGGCGGAGGTGGAGTCGGTGCAGCCGTTCTACGCGGAGCCGAAGCTGCCGCTCGAGGTGACGTCCGGCGACGTGGTGCGGCTGCCGGTGGCGCTGGTGAACGGGACGGAGTCGGCGCTCACGGGAGCGGGGGTGAAGGTCGAGCTGAAGGGCGACGTGAAGGTCTCCGGGAGCGGTCCGCTGAACCTGGCGTCGCAGGCGCGGGCCCGGCAGCTCTTCGCGCTGGAGATTGGCCAGGAGGCGCGGCCCGTGGACGTGAAGCTCACGGCGAGCGCCGGTGACTACACGGACACCGTCACCCGCACGCTGTCCATCAAGCCCCGGGGCTTCCCGGGCCGCGTTTCCTTCGGTGGGCTGCTGTCGTCCGGCAAGCCGGTGGCGCACGACGTGGTGCTTCCGGACAGCGTGGTGCCCGGCAGCATCCGCACGTCCATCGCCGTGTACCCGGCCCCGCTGGCCAACATGACCGAGTCGCTCTCCCGCCTCATCCAGGAGCCGAGCGGCTGCTTCGAGCAGACCAGCTCCACGACGTACCCGATGACGATGGCGCAGCAGTACTTCCAGACGCACACCGGGGTGAGCCCGGCGCTGGTGGCGGACGCGCGCGAGAAGCTGGAGCGGGGCTACCAGCGGCTGGTGGGCTTCGAGACCTCCGAGAAGGGCTACGAGTGGTTCGGCCAGAACCCGGGCCACGAGGCGCTGACGGCCTTCGGCCTGCTGCACTTCATGGACATGCGCCAGGTGCGCGACGTGGATGCCGCCATGCTGGAGCGCACGCGGGCGTGGCTCCTCCAGCAGCGGGACGGGCAGGGCGGCTTCCACCGCAAGCGCCGCGCGCTGCACGTGTGGGTGGAGGACGCGGACACGTCCAATGCGTACATCCTCTGGGCGCTGCTGGAGAGCGCGGAGCAGCCGGCGGCGCAGGCTCGCGAGCTGTCGAAGGAGGTGGCCTCGCTGAAGGCGGCGGCCGCGAAGAGCCAGAACAGCTACGTGCTGGCGCTGGCGGCCAACGTGCTGTCGCTCGCGGGGGACGCCGCCGGGGCGAAGGCGCTGATGGGCCGGCTCGCGGAGCAGCAGGGGAAGGACGGCGTGGTGGCGGGCGCGACGCAGTCCATCGTGGGCAGCTCGGGGCAGACGCTTCAAATCGAGACCACGGCGCTGGCGGTGCTGGCGTGGATGCGCGAGCCCACCTACCGGGCGAACGTGGAGCGCTCCATGAAGTTCCTGGCGGAGTCGAACGAGGGCGGCCGCTACGGAGCGACGCAGAGCACGGTGCTCGCGCTGCGCGCGGTCATCGCCTACGACAAGCTGCGCGGCTCGAACCTCAAGCCGGGCCTGGTGCGCGTCTACGTGGAGGGCCGCCCCGTGGGTGAGCCGGTCCGGTTCGATGCGTCCTCTCAGGAGGCGCTCAAGCTCCCCGACGTGAGCGCGCTGCTCGGGCCGGGCGGGCGCCGGGTGGAGCTGCGGATGGAGGGCGGCGCGGAGCTGCCGTACACGGTGGAGGTCACCTACAGCGCGCTCGTGCCGGACAGCTCGAAGGAGACGCAGGTGATGCTGGAGGTGGCGCTGGCGAAGACGCAGCTCACCGAGGGCGAGCCGACGGAGGCGCGGGTGATGGTCGCCAACCGCACGAACCAGAAGCTGCCGACGGCGGTGGCCATCTTCGGCGTGCCGGGCGGGCTGGAGGTGCGGCATGACCAGCTCAAGGAGCTGGTGAAGCGGCAGGTGGTGGACGCGTACGAGGTGCTCGGGCGCGACGTGGTCCTCTACTGGCGGGGCATGGAGCCGCGCAAGCGCATCGACGTGCCGCTGTCCCTCGTGGCGGCGGTGCCCGGCACGTACACCGGGCCGGCGAGCCGCGCGTACCTGTACTACGCGGACGAGCACAAGGTCTGGAGCGAGGGCGTGAAGGTCTCCATCGCTCCGAAGCTGTAGCGGGGGGTGGGGCCGGGCGGGCGTCCGCCGCCTGCCCGGCCCTCCAATCACAACCCGCCCGGGGCTTCCTCCTTCCTCCAGGACAGGAGGAGGGACATCACGATGAAGCTCGGAGCGGGAAGATCTTGGAAGTGGCTGGGCGTGGGACTCGTCACCCTCATGCTGGGCGCCTGTGGCCACGTGGAGCGGACCGCGGACGAGCAGGTGGCCGAGGTGGAGGAGGCCCTGGAGGGGACGGGGGGCTCTGGGGCGGACGAGGAGCCGGCGGTGTCCGCGAAGCACCGCGACTCACGCCGGAAGGACTTCTCGCGGGAGTGGTACGTGAGCGCGTCGGGCTCGGACAGGGCGGAGGGGTCGAAGAAAGCACCGTTCCGCACCATCGGCCGGGCGTTGAAGGCCGTGGCGCCCGGCGAGGCCATCATCGTCCTTCCCGGCGTGTACGCGGAGAGCGTCGTCATCGACGGCAACGTGAAGGCGGGGCGGAAGGACGCGCCCATCACCCTCATGGCCCAGGGGCGCGCACGCATCTTCCCGGGTGGCAGTGGAGCGCTCGTGCAGATTCGCAAGCCCTACTGGGTCGTGGACGGCTTCGAGATCGACGTGAAGGGGCAGAAGCGCTTCGCGGTCATCTTCGAGGGGAACACCGAGGGCTCCGTGCTGTCCGGCTCGAACGTGCACCACGGCGCGCTGGGCGGGGGTGTCACCACCTACGGCGGGGCCCGGGGTGTGCTCATCGAGGGCAACCACATCCACGACTTCCGGAAGAAGCCCCGGGGCGACTCCCACGGCGTCGTCATCCAGGCGACGTCGCGGGACATCACCCTGCGCGAGAACGACATCCACGACAACTCGGGTGACTCCGTGCAGTGCCTCAAGCCGGACCGGGATGGACAGGCGCCCGCTCGCGGGGTGGTCATCGAGCGCAACCGGCTCTACTCGAACGACGAGAACGCGGTGGACATCAAGACGTGCCGCGACGTCGTCATCCGCGCCAACCACATGCATGGGTTCCGGAAGTCGGCCACCTCCGCGGGGGAGGCGGTGGTCATCCACTACTCCGCGCGGAACGTCCGCGTGGAGGACAACCGCATCGCCGATGCGGGGCGGGGCATCTCCGTCGGAGGCGTGAGGGACGGCAGCCAGCCCCACCCCTCCGAGGTGGAGGTGAAGGGCAACCGCATCACCGACATCTCCAGGAAGGGGGGGGGCGACGGCGTGGGCATCCGGGTGGAGAACGCGCGGGACGTGGAGGTGGTGGGCAATACCATCGAGAAGACGGAGGGCTACGGGATGATGCTCGGCCTGGGGGCCAACGGCGCGCCCAGCGAGGACCTCACGGTTGTTGGCAACACCGTCCGGTGCCGGAACCTCGTGCGCCTGGGCAGGCACCACCCTGGCCTGCGGATGGACCGGAACCGGTACGCTTCCGGAGGCCTGTTCAAGGCCGACCCGAAGGAGGTCCGGGACCTCGACGCCTGGAAGCGGGTGTCGGGTGTCGACGCGATGGCGGTCCTGCTTCCCTGACCGTTGTCCGTGCGGGGAGGCATGGGGCAGGGTTGGGCATCGCGGGCCTGCACTTCCGTGCGGGCCGACCGACATTGTCCCTGGAGGCGTGAGCCCATGGCCTGGCAGATGCCCGATGAACCCTATGTCGACCCCGAGCCCGGCTCCGCCGTGGAGACCGTCATCGTGCCGCGCACGCGCGACCTGGGCGACGGCTTCGAGGTGCGCCGCGCGCTCCCGTCGATGCGGCGGCGGATGGTGGGGCCCTTCATCTTCTTCGACCAGATGGGACCGGCGGTGTTCCGCTCGGGCCACGGGTTGGACGTGCGGCCGCATCCGCACATCGGGCTGGCGACGGTGACCTACCTCTTCGAGGGGGAAATCCTCCACCGCGACAGCCTGGGGACGGTGCAGCCCATCCGCCCCGGCGCGGTGAACTGGATGGTGGCCGGGCGCGGCATCGCCCACTCGGAGCGCACCCCGCAGGAGGCGCGGACCACGGGAGGGCGGCTCTTCGGCATCCAGATATGGGTCGCGGTTCCGAAGCAGCACGAGGAGACGGCGCCGTCCTTCGCCCACACGCCCGCCGAGGCGCTCCCCGTGCTGGAGGATGGGGGCTCGCGCGTGCGGCTCATCGCGGGCTCGCTGTACGGCGCCCGCTCGCCCGTGAGCACGCTGTCGGAGCTCTTCTACGCGGACGCGGTGCTGGCGGCCGGAGCGCGCCTGCCCGTGTCACCCGGGCACGAGGAGCGCGCGGCGTACGTGGCGGAGGGAGCAGTCGAACTCGGCGGGGAGACGTACACGGCGGGGCAGCTCCTGGTGCTCCGGCCCGGCGCCGACGTCGTCCTGGCGGGCACGGCGCCGGCGGGGGCGCGCGTGCTCCTCTTCGGGGGCGAGCCCATGGATGGGCCGCGCCACATCTGGTGGAACTTCGTCTCCAGCTCGCGGGAGCGCATCGAGCAGGCAAAGGCCGACTGGACGGCCGGCCGCATCGGCCCGGTCCCCGGGGAGACGGAGTTCATTCCGCTCCCCGAGCCCGACCCTGCCATCCCGCGCTACCCCTGAGGGCGCGCGTTCGCTAGCGGGTGACGTCCACGTTGTACGTGCCGTCACCCGAGGTGGCGGTCCCCGTCACCCGGGTGCTGCCGGCGACGCGCCGGACCTTGCCGGTGCCGTCGTCCTCGATGTCGCCGGTCAGGCTCAGGTTCAGGGTGACCTTGCCCGCCAGGTCCCCGGTCATGTCGTAGTCACCCACGAGCGTCCCGGTGAAGGTGCCGCCCGGGATGTTGCGAAGCTGGAGGGTCAGCTCCGGCTGCAGCGTGGTGTCGGTGTTGGACGCGTAGGTGATGTTCACCGGCTCCTCGTCCTCGCTCACGGTGATTTCACCGTCGGAATAGCCGGTCATGCCGACGCGCAGGCGCATGCCCTTGTTGTCGGAGGAGCCCTGGTCCACCTGCCCGTTGATGACCAGGGTGCCCGCGGCAGCGCCCGTCGTCGTCTGGGGCGGGATGTTGGCGCTCGACGCGGCGTTGAAGCCGTCGAAGCCGAGCTGCAGGGCCTTGCTGATGGACTCGTCGAGCCCCAGGTACGCGCGACGGGCCTGCTCGTCGGAGCTGACCTCGTCATCATCACCACAGCCGGCCAGGCCCACGGCCAGGAAGAAGGAGCAGGCGACAGCGCTCATGACACGCGAGAAGGATGGGTGCATGCCATCTGTCTAACTCATGCCGCGACCGATACGCCACGCGCCCTCTGTCTCATGAAAAAGCGCGGCCGCGGTGTGGCCGATCCGAGTCACGGAGGGTCCGAGCCTGCGTAGAGCTTCAAATATCTCCGCGCCTCCTCGGCTGATGGGCCTTCGTGCTCCAGGGCCAGATGGTGGGTGAAGTGTCTCATCGCATCCTTGATGGCGCCCCGTCGCGCGAAGATGCGGGCCAGCTCCAGGTGACACCGCGCGGAGGACCGGTCGTGTTGCAGGCACTGCTGGAACCAGCCCAGCGCCCTGTTGTCGTCCGCGCGAGACAGCCAGTACAGCCCGTTCTCGAGCGCGAGGCGGGGCTCATCCGCTGGTGAGGGCTCCGCCGGAGCCGGCGCCGGGGTGGGCGGCTGCGCGGAGGAGGGCTCCACGGTGGCGGGCTCCGCCGGTGCCGATGCCGTCGTGGACGGCGAGGTGGCGGGCTCCGGCGGACGATGCTCCGCCACCGCGGGCGCGGGCGTGTCTGCCGGAAGCGGGGCAGGGGAGGCCGCCGGGGAGCGGTCCTCCCGGGCGTGTGACACCCAGAACACCGTCGTGCCCACGATGCCCAGGGTGGCCACGAGGAGCGCGCCAAGGACGGTCTTCACCACGACCGAGCGGCGCGGCAGGCGCGCATGGAAGCGCGACCGCATGCTCGCGCGCGACGGGGGCGTGGCGGTGGAGGTGGCGGCACTCCCCGCTCCCAGCGCGGGTCTCCCCGCGGGTGAGGCCCGGGGCGGGCTGAGAGGCGTCATCGCGCGGTGCTCCGGCGCGGGCGCCGGGGCGGCACTCCTGCCACGCCACGACTGCAATTGCGCGAGGAAGTCCGGAGGGACGCCAGGCGCTCGCTTCATGGCGGTGAGGTCCTCCTGGAAGAGCCAGCTCATGAAGTGCTTGCGGGCGTTGGCCGGGAAGCGCGGGGCACGGAAGCCGAGCCAGTCGGACAGGGACTGCTGCATGGCCTCGGCGCTCAGGTATCGCTTGTCCCGCGAGGTGGCCAGCGCGAGCTGGAGGATGCCCAGCAGGTCGGAGTCCAGCGTGGGGTTGAGGGTGTGCGCGGGCGTCAGCTCTCCCTCCGAGATGCGGCGCATCACCTCCCACTCACCCGTGGCATCCACCGGCCGCTGGCCGCACAGCATCTGGTACAGCACCGTGCCCACCGTATAGACGTCGGAGCGGGCATCCAGCGCCTCGCCACGCGCCTGCTCCGGCGAGAAGTAGAGGTACTTGCCCTTGACGATGCCCACCTCCGTCTCCGGCCTGCCCGCGAGCCGCGCCTTGGCGATGCCGAAGTCGGTCAGCTTCACCTCCCCCTCGTAGCTCAGCAGCACGTTGTCCGGAGAGAGGTCCCGGTGCACCACGCCGAGCGGCTCACCTCGCGCGTCCAGCCGGGTGTGGGCGTGGTGCAGCCCCCGGCACATCTCCAGGGCGATGCCCACCGCCAGCGGCGCGGGGAGGCAGGCCAGTCCCTTCGCCCTGGCTGCCTTGAGCACCCGGCCCAGGGTCTGCCCGTCCACCAACTCCATGGCCAGGAAGTACTCGCCGTCCACCTGGCCGAAGTCGAACACCTGCACGATGTTGCCGTGGCTCAGCCCCACCGAGATGCGCGCCTCGTTGAGGAACATCTGCGCGAAGGCCGGGTCCTCCGCATAGGTGCTCAGCACGCGCTTGATGACCACGGGCTTCGTGACGCCGGGCGCCGCCGTGTACAGGGCCCGGTACACCACGGCCATACCGCCGGTGCCCAGGCGCTCCTGCAGCTCGTACTTGCCGAATCGGATGGCCGGGGACTCACTCACGTCGGCCGAAGCTACCAGGGAGGCGTTGACGCCGGGACTGTCAAGGCACGGCCGGTACGGAGGGCCGCCCGAGCCTGGGATTGCCCCCGGGTGAACCTCTACGTCCTGGTGCGTCATGCATTGCGGTGAGGGGAACGGGTAGGTAGGGGGAGCCGCGACACTGGCGGGCTCACCGCGCATCCGTCACGAGGAGACCATGGCGCACCTGGAGTTGATTCCGAAGCGGGACCTGTCGAGCTTCCGCAAGCTGGCGATCGGAAGCTGGAAGACGGCGTATGACCCCACCGTCTACGGGACGCTGACCGTGCGCATGGACAAGGCGATGGCGTACATCGAGGCCTTCCGCCAGCGCACCGGCGTGCGGCTCACGGTGACGCACCTGGTGGCCAAGGCCATGGGTGAGGCGCTGCGCCGCTGCCCGGAGGCCAACGCCATCCTCCGCTTCAACAAAATCTATCTGCGCCAGCGCGTGACGCTCTCCACGCTGGTGGTGCAGACGGACGGCGGCAAGGTGGACCTCACCTCGGCGCGCATCGAGGACGCGGACAAGAAGAACCTGAAGGACATTGCCGCGGACCTGGAGGAGGCGGTGCGCCGCGTGCGCGAGCGCCGCGACGTGGCGCTGGAGAAGGGCAAGAGCACCATCCAGAAGATTCCGTACCTCTTCCTCAACACCTTCACCTGGCTGCTGTCCTTCTTCATGTACACGCTGAACCTGGACCTGAGCCGGTTCGGCATGCCGAAGGACGCGTTCGGCTCGGCCATCATCACCAACGTGGGCTCGCTGGGCCTGGACACGGCGTACGTGCCGCTGGCGCCCTACACCCGCGTCCCCATCTTCGTCGCGCCGGGCGCGGTGAAGGAGGTGCCGGTGGTGGAGGACGGCAAGGTGGTGCCGGGCAAGGTGATGAACATCAACGCCACCTTCGACCACCGCTTCATCGACGGCTTCCACGCGGGGGTGCTCGCCAACACCCTGCGCGAGATGCTGGAGAACCCGTTCGAGCAGTTCGACGCGCTGCCCGAGCCCGCCGAGGCTCCCGTGGCCCAGGCGGGGTAGTTCCCGAAGCAGGCGGGTGAGGCCGCTGCCTCAGCGGGCCGCGGCCTCGCTGGGGTCCTTGGACTTGAGCGTCTGGGTGGCCATGCCCGCCATGCTCTCCGCCAGCGCCTGGACGGAGCGGGTGGCCTCCTGGGTCTCCTGCACCGTCTTCAGCGTGCGCTGCATCTGTCCGGACAGCTCCTGGATGGCCTGGGCCATCTGGTGGGTGCCGGCGTCCTGCGCGCTGACGGCGGCGGTGATCTGCCGCACGCTCGCGCCGGTGTCCGCGATGATGATGGCCAGCTCCTGGAACTGGGCGCTGGAGGTGCGCACGGCATCCAGGCTCTGACGGACGCGCTCGTCGCCCTTCTCACTGGAGAGGGCGGCCTCGCGCATGCTCTTGCTCACGCCGTCGAGCACCGCGCGGATGCGGTGCGTGGCCTGGATGGACTGGTCCGCGAGGCCGCGCATCTCCCGCGCCACCACGCCGAAGCCCCGGCCGCTCTCGCCGCTGCGCGCCGCCTCGATGGCGGCGTTGATGGCCAGCATGTTGGACTGGTCCGCCAGGTCCTTCACCGAGTCCACGATGCCGGAGACCTCCCGCGTCCGCTCGTCGAGCGCGAGGATGCGCCGGGCCATCTCCGACACCTCGGTGCGGATGGCCGCGAGGTCCGACAGCGTGCGCTCCAGGGCCGCCGTGCCCTCGCGTCCCACCTGCTCCGCGTTCTCCGCGGACGCCGCGAGCGCGCTGGCCTTCTCCGCCGTCATCAGCGAGGTCCGGCGGATCTCCTTCACCGTCTGCTCCGCCTCCTGGAGCGCCGCCGCCTGCCGGCTGACGCCCTCGGTCTGCTGGTCGCTCGACGCGCGCAGCTGCTGCACCACCGTGGCGAGCTCGCCGGCGCCGGTGCCCATGCGCTCCGCCAGGCTGCGCACCTCATGCTGCCGCTCCTCGAGCTGCTGCGTGTGGAGCTCCAGCGCGCGGACCACTTCGATGGAGCGGCGCGCCACCACCGCGAGCAGCGACAGGGTGAGCGCGAGGTAGCCCCAGTGGGTGACGTTGCCGAGCGTCCAGTCCACCACTCCGAGCACGGGGAGCAGGTTGATGACGATGGAGATGACGAGGACGCAGAAGCCGAAGAGGAAGAGACGGGCGTCGGGGTTGCCACGCCACGCCTCCGCCCCCGCCAGGCCCAGGCACACCAGCAGGCAGACGATGCCGGGGGGCATGAAGGGCACCATCAGCCGCTGGCCGGTGCCCAGGTCCACGAGGGTGATGAGCGCGCACACGCCGGCGATGGCGGAGAACACCACCGACCCCTTGAGGAACCACTTCACCCGGTTGTCCAGGAGCGCATCCGAGACGAAGGCCATGAGGCCGGGCGTCAGCATGAAGACGCTGACAATCATGCCCCGCGTCGCGACGGCCGCCGTGCCCCAGAGCGGGTCGGGCAGGCCGCTCAGGCTCACCAGCAGCAGGCCACCGCTGGCGGCGAACACGGCCAGTCCCGCGAGCATCCGCCGCCGCCAGTGGATGATGAAGGCGCCACCGGCCCCGATGGCCACGGCGAGCATGAGGATGCCCGTGATGAAGGGAACCTGACCTTCGCGGGTATGGAAGGCGAGCAGCTCGTGGTGCGCGCCCACCTGGGCGTTCTGGAACACGCCGATGTTGGGGTTGTTGGACTGGATGCGAAGCAGCACCCGCCCGCCGAGCGCCTCGCGCGGCAGCGGCACCAGGTGCCAGGAGAGGTTCTCCGTTACCTCGTAGCCCGAGCGGTTCAGCGTCCCGCTCGTGTAGACGTTCCGCCCGGCCGCGTACACCTCGACGGCGTTGGTGACCTCGCCCAGGAAGAGGGCCGGCTCGTTCCAGCCGCCGTCGGGCACCGGGATGCTGATCCACACGAAGGTGTTGTCGCCACGCTCGGGAGGCTCCTTGAGCGCCTCCATGGAGCGCCAGCCCTGCTGCCCGGCATCCTTCGCCCACGCGGGCACGCCGTCCGCGCCCACCGGCGAGTCACCCCAGCGGTAGCGCCACCCATCGACCACGGGGACGGGCTGCCCCCCTTCGGCCGCCTGGGCCGCGGGTGTCAGCGCGAGCAGCAGGAGCAGCGCGCAGCTCCACGTGGCGAAGCGCGCGAGCGCCCGGAAGAGGCGTTTTGGCCGCGGACCGAAGCCGTGCGGAGAACGTGACGGGATGAGCGTGCGGGACGCACGAGCAGTCGAGGCGCGGGGGACGTCCATGGCCCTCGCATGGTCGGCCGCATTGGGTGCGTCTGTAAATGGGTCTTACCTACCTCTTTTGTTACTCTAAAGAGCAATGTTGCTTTAATTTTCCAACTGTCGAGTAATAAACACACCCTCAGTCAACGAAACAGCCCCGCAATTGAGGGTCCGTCCGCAGGACATCCTCGACTTCCGGCGTGCAATCCCGCGAGGAGAGCACCGTGTAGAAGTCCTCCTTCAAGGTCGGGGCGAGGCGCACCGCTTCGAGCCACTCCCGGCGTGAAAGCGGGTCCGCGGTGATGCCGCGCCAGAAACCGGTGGCCTCCAGCACGGAGGCCACGCGCTCCGTGCCCTGTCCCTGCAAGCGGCTGACGACATACGTGGCGACTCCGACCTGGAGTCCATGCGGGCGGGGGCGGCTGGCCAGCGTATCCAGCGCGTGGGACAGCAGGTGCTCGCTGCCGCTGGCCGGACGTGACGAGCCGCTCACCTCCATGGCGATTCCATTCAGCATCAATGAGGTGGCCAGGAGGCGGACTCCCTCCAGGTCTCTCACCGGCCTTGCCATGAATTGGAAGACCGTCGCGTCCGAGAGCAGGGCCGCGAAGTCGTTCACCGGGGTGCCCCGGGCGTGGAACGCAAGCTTCCAGTCGGCGATGGCCGTCACCTTCGCGACGAGGTCGCCCACGCCCGACCACCAGAGCGGGTCCGGCGCGCGGAGGCATACATCCGTGTCGACGACCACGCCGGACGGCATCGCCGCGCGCAGCGAGCGGCGCCTTCCTCCCTGCGTGAGGCTCGACTGGGGGCTGCAGAAGCCGTCATTCGAGAGGGACGTCGGGACGGCGAGGTAGGGGAGGCCGGCGAGGAAGGCCACGTACTTGGCGACATCCAGGGCGCGTCCACCGCCGAACCCGATGATGGCCTCGCAGCCTCCGGGCACGCGGGCGAACAGCGCGGTGGCCTGCTCGAAGCTCGCCTCGTCCACCTCCTCCCGCGCGATGAGCGAGATGCCCTCCCTCGCGAGGCTGGCCTCCAGGCGTTGGGCCAGCGCGGGCTGGAGGCCGGTGCTCACCAGCAGGACGACGCGCCGGTGCCCCGCGCGCGCCAGGTAGACGCCGGTCCGGTCCAGCGCACCGGGCTTGATGCGCACGAGGGCGGGGATGTGGAGGGGGTGTGTACGGGAAGGCATCGGCGCGAGGATGGCAGGGCCGCTCAGGAACTGCACGAGAGCGCGGAGCAGCCCGGCTTCGAGCGCGCCCAGTCCGGACGCTTCGAGGCGTACACCTCGCGGCCGGGCTGGTCCTCGAAGGGTCTGCGCATCACGTCCAGCAGCGTGTGCACCTTCGAGTCGTCACCCGCGTGCGCGGCGTCGATGGCCTCCTGGGCGAGCCAGTTGCGCAGGACGTACTTCGGATTCACGGCATCCATGCGCCGCGCCAGCTCCGCCGGGGGCACGTCCTCGCGCCGCGTGCGGTGCCACCATGCGGAGAGCCACTCGACGCCCTTCGCCACGTGTGCCTCGGGCACCTCGCCATAGAAGGTCTCGCGCACCACCGGAGGCAGTGACGTGGGCGCCTCCGCCAGCGTGACGACGTGGGACAGGCCGCGGAAGAAGCGGGTCATGTCCGTCTCCTCCGCCGCGAGCCAGGCGAAGCAGCCATTCACCAGGGTGACGTCCGCCTCGTCCCTCAGAGAGGACAGCCCGAGCTTCTCGGCGAAGCGCCGCCCGGCCTCCTCCTCGAAGGTGCGCTGGTACTCGAGCATCCCGGCCTCGACGAGTGATTCGTCGTCGTCGAAGAGCGGCATCAGCGCGGCGCCCAGGCGCTCGACGTTCCACAGCCCGATGGCGGGCTGGTTGCCGAACCGGTAGCGCCGCTGGCCCGCGTCGGTCGTGTTGGGCGTCCAGCCGGGATTGAAGTCGTCCACCCAGCCGTAGGGGCCGTAGTCGATGGTGAGGCCCAGAATCGACATGTTGTCGGTGTTCATCACGCCGTGGACGAAGCCGACGGCCTGCCAGTGCGCGATGAGCCTCGCCGTGCGCCGCGCGACCTCGCGGTAGAAGGCCGCGTACGTCTCCTTGGACGGCGTGCCGAGCTCCGCGAAGAAGTGCGTCACCGTGTAGTCCGCGAGCTGCTTCAGCAGCGCCACGTCCCCACGGCTCGTGCAGAGCTCGAAGTTGCCGAAGCGCAGGAAGGTGGGCGCGACGCGGCAGACGATGGCACCGGGCTCGGCCTCGGGATTGCCGTCATAGAACATGTCCCGGATGACTGAGTCACCCGTCGCGACGAGCGACAGCGCGCGCGTGGTGGGCACGCCGAGGTGGTGCATCGCCTCGCTGCACAGGAACTCGCGGATGGACGAGCGGAGCACCGCGCGCCCGTCTGCGCGGCGGGAGTAGGGCGTGGGCCCCGCTCCCTTGAGTTGCAGCTCGTGGCGCGTCCCATCGGGAGCCAGCAGCTCGCCGAGGACGATGGCGCGCCCGTCCCCGAGCTGCCCGGCCCAGTTGCCGAATTGGTGCCCGCCGTAGTTGGCGGCGTAGGGCTCCATCCCCGGCCAGAGCGCGTTGCCGGACAGCACCTGCGTCGCCTCGGGGGTGCGCAGCGTGGCCTCGTCCAGCCCCAGCATCCGCGCGACCTCGGGAGACCAGGCGACCAGGCGCGGCGCGGACACGGGCGTCGGCTGCACCTTCGACCAGAGCGCGCCATGGACCTGGCGCGGGCGGCGGTCGCTGAGCGGGTCTCCGGGAGTGGATTCGAGGAAGCGGGAGTGGAACCGAAGCATGGGGGAGGGATGCGCGGACGGCCACGGCGGTGCATGACGAAGCGGCTCAGTCCGCCTCGCAACCAGGGCCCGCACGTACGTAAGGCTGGCCATCGGCCGCCCGCCACCTTTTTCGCCCGTCAGGGCTGCGACAGGCCCCCTCGGTTTTCTCGTAGCGGCGGCTCGGCGCCGGAGTCCCGGCTCTCGAACTTCGAGAGTGCGAGGGGCGGCCCACGGAACGTTGTAACTGTGGCCTGCGGAATGCGCTTTCGCTAGAAGCGACCGCGACATCGTCAGAGGAGCCATCTTGAGCGAGCACACCGTCGAGCTGACGGCGGAGACCTTCGAACAGGCGACCGGAAAGCCCGGTGTGGTCCTGGTGGATTTCTGGGCAGCGTGGTGCGGCCCCTGCCGCGCCTTCGCCCCCGTCTACGACGCTGTCGCGGCCGCGAACCCGGACGTCGTCTTCGGCAAGCTGGATACCGAGGCGGAGCAGGACGTCGCGGGCCGGTTCGACATCCAGTCGATTCCCACCCTCATTGCCTTCAAGGACGGCATCGTCGTGCACCGCTCGAGTGGCGCGCTGCCACGCGGGCGGCTCGAGGCGCTGGTCCACTCACTGAAGACGCTCGACACCGCCGCGGTGAGCCGGGCCGAGGAGAACAAGAAGCTGACGGAGCAGGGCATCCGCCCGCCGGGCGTGCACCCCGAGGCCGAGTGGGACGAGGGCGACCGGGAGTGGGGCCACGGCGGCCTGGACGAGGACGGAGAGAAGCACGGCCCGTGGAAGTACTGGCGCGCCGACGGCACCCTCTGCAACGAGTGCATCTTCCGGCATGGCAAGCCGCACGGCCCCTTCAGGCGATTCCACGAGGGCGGCGCGGTGTCCCAGGACGGCCAGTTCGTGGAGGGCGAGCTGCACGGCCCTCGGACCTGGTACGCCACCGACGGCTTCACGACCGAGCGGATGCACGAGAACGGCATCTCGGACCGGGTTCGCAAGACGGTCATGGTCTATGACCACGGACGGGTGACGGGGATACAGCACTTCGACGGCCAGGACCGCCGCGTGGTGCCGAGCACTGGCGAGCCGTACCCGGATCGCCCCCAGGGTGTTCCGCTGGAGGCCGAGTTCCGCGAGGACCTGAGCCAGTGGGCCCTCGTTGGCCTGGATGCGGAGAGGGAGCGGCACGGGCTGTGCCGCTTCTGGACACCGGAGGGCGAGCTCATCTGGGAGGCCGAGTACGTCCATGGCTCGCGCTCCGGCCGCTATCACTCGCGCGCGGAGGACGAGTACACGGACCCTCGCGTCGTGTTCGACGAGGGCCGGTGCGAGGAGGACCTGGTCTGTGGCGTCTGGTCGCTGCTCGACCGGGACGGCAAGGTGGTGCTGACGCGAGACCTGGGCGTCGCGCAGGGTGAAGCCGAGATGATGCGCTCGCCCGTCTTCTCGAACGCGCCCAGGCCGGCGCTCGCGTGGCGCGAGCATGCCGACGCGTGTGTCGCCGCGAAGCGGCACCGTGAAGCCATCCTGGCCATGGCGCGCGCGGCGGCGAGTGAGCAGCGGGTGGAGCCGCTGGTGGAATTGCTGGCCCGGGTGACGCTCCCGAGGGCGCCGGAGAGCGCGCGGGGCGTCGCGGGGGAGGTCCTGGAGGGAGCGGGGCAGAGCTGGGCGCCCATGGCGGATGTCATCCTGCGTGGGGGTGACGCGGCCATGCTCCTTCGCGGGTACGCGGTGCTGCTCGACCAGTCCGACCGCCCCCGGGCGGCGCTCGACTTCATCAACGCCGCGCTGCTGCTCGCGCCGGAGCGCACGGCCTACCTGTTCACCCGCGGCCTCATCCTGCTGAACCTCGGGATGGACGAGCACGCCCTGGCGGACGCCGAGGCGCTGGCCACGGTGGAGCCCGATACCGCCGGGTTCCTCCGCACGTACGCGCGGAGCCTCTTCCCCCGGTTCGATTTCTGGCCGGCGAAGCAGACGCCTCACTCCACCTACAACGACCTTCCCAAGGCGCCCGCCCAGGACCTGGCGGCCATCCAGCGCATCATCCAGAAGTACGCCACGCGGTTGCAGATGCTGCGCACGGCGCTGCTGAAGCGCTTCAAGCCCGGGGCGTCCCCGCCCTGGATGCCGCCGGACGTGTCCGCCCTGATTCCCTCCGGCCCCGTCGACCTGGCCGTGGAGGAGCTCGAAGGGGAGGACGAGACGGTCTCCATCGACGAGGAGTTCCCCATCGGGAAGATGGGACTGCCGGACCTCGCGCGCGCGGCCCGCGCCGACTGGAACGCGCTCACCTGGCTGCTGTGGGCCTGTGGGGAGAGCCGCCTGGCCATGCCCGGGAAGGTGTCTCCTCCCGAGAACTTCGGCCATGCCGCGGGCATGGCCAGCCAGCGGCTCTGGCGCTGCAGGGATCGTCGCGTGACGGGCGGTCGGGGGGCGCGGATGTCGAATTCACCGGGCTTCCAGTTCGAGGGCGTGGAGATCGATGAGCTCCACTCGAACCTGGTGGGAATCGCCGAGCTGCAGTACGCCGAGATGCAGGCGATGTTCCTCTGGTTGATTGATGCCTCCAACGTGTCTCCCTGGCAGGACAACCTGAGGGGGAGCTGAGCCATGAACCGTACTCCTCGGACAGTCAGCATTTCGGACCCGCTCTGGACCGCGCTGGAGACGATGAGCCGGGAGATGGGCGTGGACCGCGACGTCCTGCTCAACCAGGCCATCTTCTCGCTCGCGCGGCAGTTCGGCTTCATCACTCCCACGCAGGTCAGCCTGCTGGACGCGGCGCCGGCGCGAGCGACGGCTCCCGTACCGCTCGTGGATTCCCAGGCCTCTCGGGAGGAGGGCGGCGGGAAGGCGAGCCCGCGCCTCGAGATGGCGGAGCAGGGGCGCGACCTCGACCGTGCGGCGGCGGCCGTGGAAGCGAGGCCGGAGACCGCGGAGGACGCGGCACGGGAGGGGGCGGAGTCCGCTGCCTCCGAGAGCGCACCGGCCCCCGTGCAGCCCGAGGCGCTCGCTCAGGAAGCCGCGCCGGATACGGAGGCCCTGCGCCTGGCCGTGGCGGCTCGTATCCGGGACATCGTCGAGGACGTCGATCGCCTGGTCTTGCCGGTAGAGGATCGCCCCCTCGACGGTGAGGAGGACTCCGAGGAGGACGAGGACGAGTCTGAAGACGAGGAGGACGCCGACTCCTCGGAGGATGAGGAGGGCGACGAGGACGAATCCGAAGACGAGGAGGACGCCGACTCCGCGGATGAGGAGGAGGACGAGGCCGAGTCTGAGGACGAGGAGGACGCCGACTCCGCGGAGGAGGGGGGCGACGAGGACGAGGAGGACGTCGACTCCGCGGAGGACGAAGACGGCGCCAGGGCCGCGGCCGAAGAGGGCGCGGACGACGACGAGGATGACTCGGAGAACGAGTCCGAGGAGGAGCCGGGAGGCGAGGACTCGGACGAAGCGGGGGACCGCGCGGCCCACGACGACGGTGAGGCTTTGTCCGCACGTGCAGGGCACCGCGGGGATGCCGCGCCAGCCAGGAGCGGCGGGGAGCAGCCTCGTGCGCCGAGGTCGGGCGCTCGCGCGGAGAACACCATCATCGTCCCGGCCAAGCCGGGCCTGTCGCTCCGGGTCAAGCTCGACGAGCGGGAGCCGGTGCTGGTCTCGCGCGAGCGCTTCATCATCGGTCGTGGTCCGAACTGCGACCTGGTGGTGAGATCGGCGCGAGTCTCACGCGAGCACGTGGCGGTGGTGCGGGAAGGCGCGGAGTACTTCATCGAGGATCTCAAGTCCTCGAACGGCACATGGTTCCAGGAAGCGCGCATCACCCGCCGTCACGTGTCGGACGGCGACGAGTACCTGCTCGGCGGCATCCGGGTGACCTTCACCCTGAGCTGACGCAGGACTCCCCGATGGGGGCGGGGACGGACTTCTGCTGAACGCCAAGGCATCAGCGGAGCGCCGTCCCTGTCCAGGTCCCCGGGGCTGTGGCCAGCGCCACGGCGTGGAGGCCGAGCAGGCGGGAGGCGGCCCGCTCAGGGCGGGGCTCGCGCCGGGCCCAGCGGCCGTCCTTCGAGGGTGCTCGGGTTCACCGCGAGCTGCTCGATGCGGAACTCCGGCAGTGCGCGGAACAGCAGCCACTCCCCGCTCTGGAGGGGGCCCTTCACCAGTTGCCCGGTGTCGACCAACTGCCGGCCGAAGGGGCCCGAGGTGTCGCCGAGCACGTGCTCATGGCGGAACCACTCCATCCGCCCGTCGTCCAGCTTCACCTCACCCTCCATGCGGACCGAGCCCTCGCCGATGAAGACGCGCGAGGCGCCCTCCACCCGGCCGTAGGAGTTGTCCGCCAGGATGAGCTCGAAGGCGTCGTCCAGGAGCAGCGAGGGACAGTCGCCGCTGGGCGTGTGTCCCACCACGAGCCGGTGGACGCCCGCTCGCTTGAGCGTCTCGATGAGGTGCGGTGAGGGAAGGCTGGGATGGTTGCGCTCGTTGGCCATGCGCCCGTACACGACGCTGCCCGTGTTGACGCGCTGGCCCGGGGTGGGCGCCTGATAGGCGATGACCGGTTCCCAGGCCGGCCTGCCATCCGCGTCGAAGCGCTCCTCCGCGAAGGCTTCGAGCTGTTCGCGGTACCACTGATTGAGGGCCTCGCCCCAGGCGTCCACGCCCTCCACGCGTCCGAGGGAGGGCACCGTGCCGAGGCTGTCTTCGTGCAGCCCCCCGTGAAGGAAGAGCGTGTTGCCGATGCGGTGGGTGAGCTGGCACACGGAGAGGTACTCGCGCAGCGCGCCCCCGGGCCCGAGGTCTTCGAGGTAGCTGTCCACCACGTCCTCGTCGCTCACGGGGGCGCCGGCGCGGGCGAGCTCGGCCCTCCGGAACTCGAAGGCGCCGCGCGCGCCCATGGTGTTCTCGAAGATCCACCGGAGCAGCACGGGACGTGGGGCGCCGCGCACTTCGGGAGGCGTCCGCGCCAGCGGGTGGCCGCGCAGCTCGCGCACCAGCCTCAGCTTGTTGATGTCACGGTTGCCCGCGAGCAGCACCACCTGGGAGGGTTGCCGCCGCCGGGCCTCCAGGAGCGTGCGCACCACGCGCCGTCCGTCCGGGCCGCGGTCGATGGCGTCTCCCCCGAAGACGAAGGTCGCGCCCGGTGACACCACGAGGCGCTCCCCGTCTTCCAGGGACACGAGCGGATTGTCCTGGCAGAAGGTAGTCAGCTTCCGCCAGAGCCCCTCCACGTCGGTGAGGTAGGCGACCGGGTAGACGACGGACGTCGGCATGAGCCGCTTCTAACACTCCTCCCAGGCATACGGCCCTGGCCGAGTCAACTCCAGGCCGGCTCGGCACGCACCGGCTCCGCGCCCATTGCGGCCGCGGCGCTCGGGGTGGGCACCCGGAGCCAGTCCCACTGCGCTCCGTTCCAGACCATCTCGTGCCAGCCCCTGCGCGCGGCGGCCTCACGTGCCTTGGTCCCGCGGGCGATGAGCGCCCAGCCCACCCGGGACTGCTTGCTGTCCCCGCTCTTGAACTTCAGGAGGCGCTGCTCTCCGCGCGCCTCCTCGAGGTCCGCATCCCAGATCCCTTGCTTGTGGAGCCCGTCTCCGTGGTAGTCCACGAGGTTCCGGTCACACCATGCGGCCACATCCCTGTCCCGCACCAGCGGCGAGCTCTTCGAGAGTTCCGTGACAGCAGCCACGAGCAGGGACGCAGTGATGACACGCATTGCGTGCTCCAAGGATGAGGTCGCACCGGGCAGGGCAACGACCAGCGTCACGCTACAGAGGCAGGGGAGGCCGAGTGGTCATGAGATCTCCGCGTCTTTGTCATGGTTCTGTCATGGCGACGTGACGCAGGACGGCACCCACATTGCTCGCCGAAACAGCGAGTGAACCCGGTCGTGCGCGCTGTCCCCCCTCGGGGCCTGGCATCGGGATTTCCAGGGCTGAGATGACGCCGCGCGGCGGATTTAACTCCGTTTAATTCAACCGGAACCGGGCTCGGCCCGACACATGGATGAGACGTTTCATCCACGAGGGCGCCCGCCATGATTCGCTTCACCCGCTCCCCGCCGCCTCCTCCTCCGCCTCCCCGTCAGGCGCCCGCGCCTGTCCAGTCCAGGCCGGCGGCGCCGTCCCCGGCCACCTCCCAATTCGAGCCCACGTCCCAGGCGCGGGGACAGCCGAACCTCACCCTCGCGAGCAACCTGCACACGGAGCGGCTCGGTGATGGCCGCACCAACTGCCTCGAGCAGGCGATGGGGCTGGCCCGGCCGGGAGACTCCATCATCCTCATGAATGATTCGAGGGACGGGGTTGGCCACGCGCTGGTGTGCAGGCCGGACGGCTCCGTGGTGGACCCCAACCACCCGGAGGTGCGGTACGAGACGCTGGGGCAGTGGCAGGCCCTGCACCCCCAGTACTCCCAGCCCGTGTCGGTGCCGGCCACCCAGGTCCGGCAGGTGCTCTCGCTGCCTCCGGGCGAGCAGCGGGAGGCGCTCATCCGGCAACTGGGACTGTCCGGCGTGGCGGGCCGCCAGGTGGCGGACGATGACGCGCGCTGGGTCACCCCGAGGGAGGGCGTCAACATCCGCAACGCCCCGGGCACCGAGGGCACCCGGGTCATCGACGGCCAGAATGTGGGCGACAGGATGCAGGTGATTGGCCAGAACGAGGACGGCACCTGGCTGAATGTGGAGCTGGAGGATGGGACACAGGGCTGGGTCTTCGCGGAGCTGGTTACGGACACCGAGGCCCCGCCGCCGCCCCCGCCGCCGCGCTTCGAGGACTGGCTGGTCAACGGCACCCGGCCCCCCGACCTGGACATCCCCATCTGGAATGCTCTGGGGCCGGAGGGCCAGCAGCGGCTCATCCAGGCCGAGCGGGAGAAGGCCGTGGCGGAGGCCTGGCCGCCGCCGGACTTCGACCCCAATGGCCCTCCGCCGCCGTCCATCGACGCGCGGACGTGGCACCACCTGCCTCCCGAGGACCGGCAGGCCATCTTCCACGAGCAGTGGCAGGCCGCCGTGCGCGAGCAGACGGCCCTGCTCTTCAACGGCGTGCCCGAAGGCGGCGTGGCCGCGGAGAGTCCGTTCCTTGGCGCGGACAGCGACCTGGGCCGCGGACAGGTGGGCCAGTGGAGCCGGTATGCGGTGCAGGAGGGCGCCGCCGCGCAGTACTTCAACCTGCAAACGGTCTTCGGCGAGGGCTGGCCCGCGACGCACTACAACCTGTGCGGCCCCCTGGCGGTGGGAGCCTCGCTGGGCCTGACGCCGCAGCAGGCGCTCACCCTCTTCAAGGACTCCAACGGAGACGTGAGCGAGTCCCGCCTCAAGGGCCGGGGAACGACGAACAACGCGGACCTGGAGAAGATGTACGAGGCCGCTGGCTGGACGGCGGAGTACACGGCGGGGCAGATGACCCGGCCGGAGGACATGGCGCGGCTGCTGGCCGAGGGGCAGCAGCTCGTCGCGCTGGTGAACATCGACACGTCCGGCAGCGTGGACGGCATGCTGCGTGACTTCGACGACAGCACGAAGCAGGTGGCGCACTGGGTGAACGTGCGCGCGGTGGAGCAGGACGCCAGCGGAGAGTGGATGGTGCGCGTCTACAACCCCTTCCAGAACCGCGAGGAGGTCTACTCCTGGGAGGACTTCGAGGCCTCGTGGAACAAGACCGGGGGCACGAACGAGGACGGCACCAACTGGTTCAACCGCTCCTACGGGCTGCTCGTCGCCACGCCGCCGGAGGAGTGACGGAGGGCCGGGAGCCGAGGAGATCAGCCCCGGCTCCGGCGGGCGGCCGGAGCCTCCGGGCGGTCGAGGTCCGGAGGCTCCAGGATGAGCGGAACGTCCAGCCTTCGGGCGAACCAGTACCCCAGGTGCAGCAGCCCGCGTGGCGTGGTGGCCCGGCTCCCCAGGCGCTTGTTCTTTGCTGGCGAGTGGACGCACAGCTCGAAGCTCGCGTCCCCGTCGCTGTCGACAGTGCGTTCGAGGACCAGCTTGGGGGACGCGTACCCCGTGTGCCGGGTGTGGAAGAGGCCGTGGAAGACGTGGACGAGCGAGCCCCGCTGAACCTCCCACGACTCCCGCCCCTGGTGGCCGCGCCATGCCCGCAGCCCCGCCAGCGCCGCGAGCACGGTGAGGACCCAGGCGAAGAGGGAGCCCGTCCAGTCGCCCCCCGCGATGAACATCCGCCGCGCCAGCCCTCCCGCGCACGCCGCGAGGACGAGCGCAGCGAAGCTCCAGCCCAGCACCTCCTGTCGTCGGACGTGGCGCGCGGCCCCGAGGACCCAGGCGCCGTTCGGGAGCCGTTCACACTCCCAGCCCGGCGGAGTGTGGTCCGCCAGCGATGGCTCGTCCCGGGCCAGCGCGAACAGCTCCCGGAGCAGCTCCGCCAGCTCCCGGCGCTGCTCCACCGTTCCGCTCTGGAGCAGCGTCACCGTCTCCCCGCTGGCCAGACTGGCGACGAGCACGCCTCCGGGGTCCTCCGGGTTCACATCCACCAGCTCACCGCGCTTCAGGTGCCGCTCCGAGCGCCACGGGCCCACCCGCCACCACCGCGTCACCCCGGAGGGGTTGAAGGACAGACGCTCCTCGCTCAGCAGCAGTGCCAGCAGTGCACGCAGGGAGGCGGCACCTCCCACCGTCCACATCGTCAGCCACACGCCCAGGAAGAGAATCGCCCCCACTACGCCCTCGGCGGAGTTCGTGGCCCCGGTGGGCGGGGCGCCCTCCAGCTGTTCGGGCAGCAGCAGTTCCCGGAAGGTGAAGACCAGCGCCCCCAGGGCGAACAGCTCTCCCACGGCCCAGCCGCAGAGCCACACCGCCAGGGGGACCGCCGCGACGTACCGTCCCCAGCCTGACGGCCTCAGCCGCGCCGTCCACCGTTCCGAGCTCTTCTCCAGCCACATGCGACGCGCTCCCGGGCCAGCCCTCGCGTGCACCACCAAAGGCTCCACCGGCCTCCCGAAACGCTACCACCCCCGTTGTCACCGTCCCGACACACGCTGGCGCGCGTTCGCGGGTGCCAGGGGGAAGCGGCGTGGTCCCGTCAGGCGCGGCGGGGCAGCAGCGACACCAGTGCCAGCGCCACCAGTCCCGTGGCGGCCGACAACACCGGCGACCAGGGGTTCACGGGTGTGACGTCCAGCGCGAGGTCCAGCAGCCCGTTGGCGAGGTTCCAGCCCCAGTGCAGGCCCACCGCGCCCCACAGCGAGCCGGTGCGCGCCGCGGCGGCCGCGAAGGCCAGGCCGGTGCAGAAGAGCATCAGCCACTCCAGCGGGCCATTGCCCAGGCGGTACACGTGGGTGAGCACGAAGACACCCGCCGCGAGGAGCGCGTAGCCCGCTCCCTGTCCCGCCACCGGCCACGCCCGGAGCCAGAAGCCACGCGCCACGATGTCCTCGGCCACGGACGGCACGAGGGTGGACACCGCCACGCCCAGTGCCGCCAGCACCAGCGCGCCAGCACCGGGAAGCTGCGCCAGCGGTTGCACGCGCAGGATGCCCAGCGCTCCGCCCGCGAACACGGACAGGGGCTTGAGCACGAGCATCAGCGCCAGCGCCGGCCCCAGTGCCCGGCCACGCCACTCCAGCGCGTACGCGTGGAAGCCGTTGCGGTACCCCAGCCACCTCCCCACGCCCCAGGCCACCGGGTGGAACAGGGTCATCATCACCGCCGCCACCAGCGCGCTCCCCAGCCACCGCCCGCCCAGTCCCTCCGGCGCCTCGTAGCAGGCGAAGAGCACGACGTACGCGAGCACGTGCCGGGCGCGCGAGGCGGCCGGGACAGCGGAAGCAGGAGGGGAGGGGTTCATGGCGACGCGGAGCCGTGGCGGAAGAAGGAGCCTCCCGGGCCACGGTATCCCGCATGAACACCACCGGCGGCGCTTGCGCAAGCGCCATCCCGGTTCACGGACTGCGTGTGCGTGGCGCGTGTGGAATCCGTGATGAAGCCATGATGAAGGCCGGGGGCGCGGTCTGCTCTCATGCGTCGCACCCGGCCAACGGCAGGCCGTGCGAGGAACCTCCACCCGATGAGGAATGAAAAACGGCATCCGGCGGTGCCGCGCTCCAGACGTGTGGAAGGTATCGCCGCTGCGCTCATGCTCGTGGTCGGTGCATGGCCCGCCGTGGCATCGGCCGGCTATGTGGTCTTTCCACGCTGTGCCGAGCGTGGAGCGTACTCCGAGCTGCTGGAGCCCCATGACCGTCCGTCGTCAACCCGCCCGGAGACGCTGTCACACGCGGACGCCCTGCGGCTCTACTCGCGTGTGTCATTGGCGCCGAGGGATCCACTCCCGCTGGGGCTCATGCTGGGAGACCTCGGGCTCCTGCGGAACCCATGCAAGGACAAGTCCGTGTCCGTCACCGCCCAGGGCCTCTCCCTGCGGGAGGATGAGCGCTCCCGGTCGTTCCTCGCCAGCACGCTGCGACTGTCGATATACGACTCCTGGAGAAGCGCCAGTCCGGACCTCTTTGCCTCCCTGACCTGGCTGGCCTATCGCTCCGAAGGAAGCAGCCCGCGACTCGGGCCGGCATCCATCGGGGTCGGATATGGCTTCTTCCTGGGTGATGAGCATCGCGACGAGCAGAAGCTCCACCTGTCCGTTCGCGTGCACCTGCCACCGACATTCGTGGCCTCGAGTTCGCTCCGCCTTGGCGTGGAACCGGGCGTGGCCTGGCGCTTGTCCGCCGGCTCTGGCCGTCTCACCGTCCACGGTGGGGCCACGCTTCCGTGGCTGAATGAGGAGACGCTCGATGGCACCCGAGGTGGGCTCCGCCTGGCCCCCACGGCCAGCGTGACCTGGCGTACGGAGGACTGGCACGTCCTGACTGGCGAAGCCGGTGCCCGCTTCGACTTGAGCCGGTTGGAGCAGGTCACGCTCGGCGGCGCATGGCGCACGGTGACGTTCGGCTGGCTCTCGGTGGAGCTCGCCGCGGCCGCCGCGGTGGCGGGACGCCGGCACGGGTCCTTCACGATGGGCATACGGCTGGCGTCGCACTGACCCACTCAAACGAGCCCTGCTGTCAGTCCAGCGCGCGCACGGGGACGACCCACCACTCCTTGCCCGTAGCCAGGTCATCGGCGAGGAAGAAGACGTTCCGGCCGGAGCGGATGAAGTACCGGGGGAAGGGCATGGAGCCCTTCAGGCCAGGGACGAGCTCCTGCACCAGACGAGTCCCCCGCCGCGAGGCATCGCTCTTCCACAACTCCGCGCCGTGGACGCCGTCATCGGCGCCGAAGAGGAGGCGGCCGTCCACACCGTACAGCTCCGCCCAGAGGGTCGAGGAAGCCGGACCGGGGTTGATGTCCTTGACGAGCACCGTGCCCGCCTCCGTGCCGTCGCTCTTCCACAGCTCCTCACCGTAGCCGGGGGACGCCGCGGCGAAGAAGAACGTCCCATCACTGGCGGCGCCTGTCCCCGGATAGGAGACGGACCAGAAGTCGCCAGGGTTCACGTCCTTCAACAGGCGGGTGCCCTCCGGCGTGCCATCGCTCACCCAGGGCTCGCGGCCGTAGACCTGGTTGTAGGCGAAGAAGAAGGCCTTCCCCCCCACGCCGGTGAGGGTCGCGGGGTAGGAACCCTGGGTACCCGGGGCGAGGTCGCCCAGCATGAAGGTGCCTTCGGGCGTGCCATCGCTCCGCCACAGCTCCTCTCCGTAGCCGTGCACCCAGTCCTCGGCGTTGAAGAAGAGCAGGTCTCCCACCACCCGCATCGGCTCGTATTTGAAGCCGATGTCGGTCTCCGACACGCGGAAGGTGCCCTCGGGCGTGCCATTGCTCCGCCACAGCTCGGGCCCATGCACGGGGTCGGTGGCGAGGAAGATGAGCGAGCCCCGGAGCTCGTTCAGGTGGAACGGACCCGAGCCGGGCTCGCCGGGAAAGATGTCCCTGACGAGCACGGTGCCCGCCGCCGTGCCATCGCTCTTCCACAGCTCGCTTCCGTGGACGCCGTCATCGGCGACGATGAAGAGCACGCCGCCCGCCACGAACGGGGTGGCCCCACTCGAGCCGGGGCCGGGCAGGATGTCCTTGACGAGCCGGGTGCCCCTCTCCGTGCCGTCGCTCGTCCACAACTCGCGTCCGTGGATGCCGTCATCCGCGGTGAAGAAGACCCGCCTCCCGCGCGACACCATCGCCTGCTCATAGGTGAAGCGCGAGACCGAGCCTTCGGGGCCGGGGCGGAGGTCCTTGACGAGCCGGGTGCCCTCGGGCGTGCCGTCGCTCGTCCACGGCTCGAGGCCCGTGCTCAGGTCGCGAGCGAAGAAGAACAGCCTCCCGTCCGCGTCGACCGCTGAGTACAGGGACGGGTCCCCCAGGCCGGGGACGAGGTCCTGCAGCAGGTACGCGGGACCCGAGCCCGAGCGCATCGAGCTGCTCTCCGCCGAGAGGAACTCGGCCCCGGAGAGGCGGCCTCGCGAGTCGAGCTTCGCGGACCACAGCTCGGCGCCCCGGTAGCGGTCCTGGGCCACGAAGAAGAGCCGCGAGCCGGAGCGGGTGAAATCGCGGGGCGACGAGGAGAAGGCACCCGGGGCGAGGTCATCCACGCGGTGGGTGCCCTTGCGCGTCCCATCACTCGTCCACAGCTCATGGCCCGTGCGCGGCTCTCGAGCGGTGAAGAAGAGCCGCCCACCCTCGGCTTTCAGGAAGGCGAGGCTGGGGCTGGGCTCTCCGGAGAGGATGTCCTTCACGAGCCGGGTGCCACCGGGGGTGCCATCGCTCCGCCACAGCTCGTCGCCGAGCCCCGGCACGTACGCGCAGAAGTAGAGCACCCCGCCCAGCGCGGTCAGCTCCCGGGGATGCGAGCTGTCCGGACCGGGCCGCAGGTCCGCGATGCGCCGGGTGCCGCCGGGGGTGCCGTCACTCGTCCACGGCTCGACGCCAGCGGCCGGGTCACTCGAGAGGAAGAAGACGCGGCGCCCGGCGGCCGTCATCGAGAAGGCGTCGAGGTCCTCACCGGGAGGCCGCACCTCCGCGAGGGGGACCGTGCCCTCCGGCGTGCCATCGCTCTTCCAAAGCGTCACGAAGCCGGGTGGGTCCTCACGGTCCTCGTAGTCGAAGAACATGAAGAAGTAGAGCGTCCCGGCCGCGTCCGTCGCGGAGAGGAAGTGGGGGAACTCGTTCGGTTCCGTTGACTCGAACCGGCGGACGAGCACCGTGCCCGCCTCCGTCCCATCGGTCCGCCACAGCGCGTGCGCGGCGAAGAAGTAGAGGGAGCCCCCCACCACCGTCAGCTCCCGGGGATATGCGCTCTCGGGCCCTGGGACGAGGTCCACCACCCGGGAGGTCCCTCCGGGAGTGCCATCGCTCTTCCACAGCTCGGTGCCGTGCTCCTCGTCGGTGGCGACGAAGAAGAGCGAGCCCCTGAAGGCGGTCAGCTCCGGGGGCCCCCACACGCTGGTGCTGGGGTCGATGTCCATGACATGGGAAGTGCCACCGGCGGTGCCATCGCTCTTCCACAGCTCGGCGCGGTAGTCGGGAGTGGCCCTGACGAAGAAGAGCGTCCGGCCCACCGCGGTGAGCGCGTGAAACTCCGAGCTCTCGGGCCCGGGGGTGATGTCCTCGACAAGGCGGGTGCCACGGCTGGAGCCGTCGCTCTTCCACAGCTCGGTGCCGTGCTCCGCGTCGGTGGCGATGAAGAAGAGCCTCCCGGCCACATCCGTCAGCGAGGAGGGCGCCGAGCCGGGCTGCCCCGGAGCGATGTCCTCCACGCGGGAAGGGTTGCTCACGCCATCATGTGAGGTGGAGAACGCCTCGAGCTCCGTGGCTGGGCTCCGCGCGCCCGCCTGCTCGGGCTCGTCTGGAGGTGCGGACATGGGCCCGCAGGCCATGGCGAGGGCCAGGACTGGAAGGAGGATCCTTTGCGGAACCCGGTTGGCGGACATGAAGCACCTCCCCTTGGGCCGAAGCCGTTCGAAGCACGGAGTGGGGAGTAAGCTGGGGGCGAGGACCCTCCATGCCAGCCGTTCCTGGGAGGGAACTGTTTGTCAGGTGACGGACGGGCAGGGGCACTTCGACATCCGCTACTTCACGGCCCAGATGGCCAGGTGGGACTGGCTCATCATGAAGTTGCCGAGGTGGTTCGCGTTGGAGGGGCGCGTCGGTACCACCCACACTTCACGCGCCAGCTGGGAAATGAGCCCGTAGTTGTTGAGCAGCGAGTACGGGTACCAGTACCCGTCTTCCTCGGAGTAGCCCTGCCGGCGGAATCCCTGCTTGATGAAGGTGAAGAGCCCGAGCGTGCCCGTCGCATAGAGCGCCAGGCGCAGGCGGCGCGACCAATCACCGCCGAAAGCGAAGTTGTTGTGGTCGCTGATGAGCACCGCCTTGGAGGCCACGCGGAACATCTCGCGGATGCAGGGCTCGGGGTGGTCCGCATGGTGGAGCACCCCGGTGGCGCACACCATGTCGAACTGGCCATCCACATAGGGCAGCGCCTCGCCCTGACCCACCCGGATGTCTGCCTCCGGTACGCGCTGGCGCGCCTGGTCGGCCATCTCGGGCGAAGGGTCCAGGCCGTTGAGCGTCACACCGGGCAGCTCGCGGGCGTACCAGGCCAGCGCGCGCCCCGTGCCGCAGCCCACGTCCAGCAGCGAGCGAACCCCCAGGCTCTTCGCCGCCGGCAGCGTGCGGCTCATGGCCACGTAGTGTTCGTCATCCGGTGCGAGGTGCGCCTTGTCGTACTCCTGGATGGTCCGCTGGTAGTACGCGTTGAGCCGGGTCGTCATGGCACCTTCCCACCGCGGTCGAGGCGGGCCCCCAAAAGATTCCAAAGGTATCAGCGAGAATGCTTCAGACCACGCTGGCTGGATTCTTTCAAGGGGGCTCGATTCCTGATTCAGCGGGGCGGCGGGCATGTCGCTTCCGACCCACGGGGGCCGGTGAGGCAGTCCATCCATGTCTTGAATCCTCACGCTGCCGATGGCCGCTACGGTCGTGGAACCAGCCATGTCTGCCTTTCCATCGTGAAGGATTCAAACTCCACGGTCCTTCCGGTTTGTCCTCCACCCCACAGAGCGCACAGATGAGGCTGACTGTCTTGTTTGTAGACGAGATATAGCATTTTCACTTTGCCCCCCGAACGAGGGGAGTCGAGTCACGGAGGGTGTCGACGATGCATCCCGTAAGTGATTCCGCCCGTATCTCGCGACGTGGATTCCTCATTGGAGCCGGTTCCGCGCTTGGCGCTCTCTCGATTCCCTCGCTGGCGAACAGCGCGGCCGTCGGCGCCGGAGCGGCCATGGCCAGCGGGGAGCACGTGTCAGCGCTCGTCATTGGCAGCGGCTACGGCGGGGCGGTGGCCGCGCTCCGTCTGACGCAGGCGGGCATCCACACTCACGTCGTCGAGATGGGGCAGAGCTGGACCACTCCGGGCTCCGACGGGAAGATCTTCTGCGACATGCTCAACCCCGACGGACGGTCCTACTGGCTGAAGACCCAGACCGATCAGCCCGTCGGCTACTTCCTCGGCATTCCGGTCAACAAGCGCATCCCGAAGTATACCGGCGTGCTCGACACGGAGCGCCTCGGCGACATCCGCGTCTACCAGGGCCGAGGCGTCGGCGGCGGGTCCCTGGTCAACGGCGGCATGGCGGTCACTCCGAAGCGGAGCTACTTCGAAGAGGTCCTGCCGTCGGTCGACTCCGACGAGATGTACTCGAAGTACTTCCCCCGTGCGAACGCCGCCCTCGGGGTCAACCACATCGACCCGGCCTGGTTCGAGACCACCGACTGCTACCAGTACGCCCGGGTCAGCCGGATGCGGGCGCGGAACGCGGGCTTCACGACGACGTTCGTGCCCAACGTCTACGACTTCGACTACATGAAGCGCGAGGCGGCCAAGGAGGTGCCACGCTCGTCGCTGGCCTCCGAGGTCATCTACGGCAACAACCACGGCAAGAGGTCGCTGGACAAGACGTACCTCGCCGCCGCCGCGGCCACGGGCCGGCTCAGGATCTCGGCCCTGCACATGGTGACCTCCGTCGCCCCGGCCTCCAGCGGGGGCTACACCGTCGAGATGAGGCAGCTCGACACCTCCGGTAACACCGTCGCGAGCAAGACCGTCACCGCGGACCGGGTGTTCTTCGCGGCCGGCAGCGTCGGCACGAGCAAGCTGCTGGTCTCGATGCGTGCCCAGGGCAAGCTGCCCGGCCTGCCCCCGGCGGTCGGGGAGGGCTGGGGCAACAACGGCAACGTGATGGTCGCCCGTGCCGGGCTGGACCTTACGGGGGCCCTCCAGTCGGGCATGCCCGCCATGGGCATCGACAACTGGGCGGACCCCGCCGGGCCGGTGTTCGCGGAGATCGCCCCGTTTCCGGCCGGCTCCGAGCTCTGGATCAACCTCTATCTGGCGATCACCCGGAACCCGAACCGCGCCCGGTTCACCTTCAACGCGTCCACTGGCAGGGTCGACCTCTCCTGGAAGTCCAGCATGGCCCAGCCGTCAATCGACGCGGCCAAACGGGTGTTCGACGCGATCAACAAGAAGGCCGGCACGGTGTACCGGACCGACCTCTTTGGCGTCTACAAGACCTGGGGTGACGACCTCACGTACCACCCACTTGGCGGCTGCGTGCTGAACCAGGCCACCGACAACCACGGACGGCTTCCTGGATATCCCGGGCTGTATGTCATCGACGGAGCGCTGATCCCGGGCAGCATCGGGGTGAACCCGTTCGTCACGATCACCGCGCTGGCCGAGCGCAACATCGAAGAGATCATCAACACCGACCTGACGTAGAGCCCGCGGGCCCGGCACGTATGGGAGGTTGTGCGCGTCAGTCGAGAGACCCCGCGCAGATGCCAGCCCCGGAGCACGCGCCTGCGAGACACGGGGTGCAAGCGGATTCGCTTCATTCCGCAACCAACGCTTGAACCCGCCGCGCGTGGCTCTATCGTTCCGCGCTCCATCGGAGCTCGGAAGCTCGCGCGGCCGGCCCCGCCCGCGACTCCGGCCTCCCTTCCCACAGGAGTGCCCTTGCGCCCGCCTCTGCCGCTCCGCCGTGCCGCACTGAGCCTCGCCCTGCTGGCCGTCCTCTTCCAGGCCATGCCCGCCGCCGCCGAGGAACTGGCCATCACCGTGGGCCTCCGCACGAGCGTGCAGTCCCAGGTGCTGGGCGAGGAGCGGCCGCTGCTCGTCTCGCTGCCGGGGAGCTACGCGTCGTCCCCCACCACGCGCTACCCCGTGCTCTACGTGCTGGACGGTGAGTCCCACTTCCTCCACGTCAGCAGCATGGTGGAGTTCCTCTCCCGGCGCGGCCGCCTGCCGGAGATGATTGTCGTCGCGGTGCCCAACACGAAGGACCGCGACCGCGACCTCACGCCGCCTTTCAGCAAGACGGAGCGCGCCGACAATGGCCAGCTCCTCATCGACGTCGCGCCCACCGCGGGCGGCGCGGACACCTTCCTGCGCTTCTTCAACGAGGAGCTCATCCCCACCGTGGATGCGCGCTACCGCACGCGGCCCTTCCGCGTCCTCATGGGCCACTCCTTCGGCGGCCTCTTCGCGATGCACACGCTCGTGAACAGGCCGGAGAGCTTCAACGCCTACGTGGCCATCTCCCCGTCCATTCATTGGAACAGCGCCGAGCTCGTGCGCAAGGCCCCAGAGGCCTTCTCGCGCCTCACCGCGCCGGGCCGCATCCTGTACCTCGACGAGGACGCCACCGAGACGCCCAACATCAACCGCCTGCGCACGCTCACCCAGGCGATGAAGAAGCGGAAGCTCCCCTCCCTCACGTGGCACTACGACGAGGTGGCCGACGAGGACCACGGCACCCTTCCGCACATCGGTGCGTACGCGGGGCTGAAGTTCGTCTTCAGCGGCTGGAAGCCGGCGGAGAAGGTCCGCTTCAGCAACGACCTCGCGCCCCTGGAGGCGCACTACGCGGCGCTGAGCCGGCGCCTGGGCTACCCCATGCCGCCCCCGGAGGACATGCTGACCAATGTGGGCTACTGGCACCTGCGGGAGAAGCAGCTTCCCCAGGCGCTCGCGGTCTTCGAGCGCACCGTGGCCCTCTACCCCGACTCCGCCAACGCCCACGACAGCCTGGGCGATGCACTGGAGGCGGCAGGCCGACTCCAGGAGGCGCTCACGCACTGCGAGCGCGCCGTCGCGCTCGGCCGCGAGCACCAGGACGCCCACGTCCCCGACTATCAGAAGCACGCGGACGCGGTGCGCGCGCGGCTCGCCGCGCAACCCGCGCCCTGAGCCTCGCCCGGCTCGGGGGCCGTGCCGGCACTGCCCCTGGATGCGGACCAACTCCGTGTGGAACCACTGCGCGGAGTCCAGCAGTATGGGCGCTGGTCCGGTCGGCGAACAGGTCCAGCTGCTGCTCCTTGATGCGGGTTCCGGACGCCACGGCGCACTGGCCGCGCGTTACGCCCCCCGCCTTATCGGCGGCAGGCGCCACTTCCCATCGTCAAACGCCTCGGACCTGGGCACGTACATCCGGAGCATGGGGCGGAACCGCCCGGCGGGCGCCGGCAGCCAGTTGGATTCTCGCCCCGGTCCGGGTGACTCCTTCTGGAGGTAGAGGTCCAGCGAGCCATCCGGGTTGTACTGGAGGCCCTGCGTCCGATCGCCAATGGCGTACCGCCGGAGGGGGTTGTCCACCAACATGAAGTCCGGTGCGTCGTACATGGTGAGCGACCAGAAGCCGTCCACCGGTGGGGGCTGGTCGAAGTGCACGACGTAGCGGTGCTCGCCGGAAAGCGGCGCGCCGTCCGCGTCCAGAAAGGTGAACGGGTAGAACGCCTCGTAGGCCTGGTTGCCCCAGATGGCGAGGCGAGCGGCGACAGCGCGGACGAGGCGGCTTCGCTCCGGTTGGGCAATCTTCCACCGGGGCGCGTCGAGCGTGCCGAACTCAAAGAAGTGAGTGTTGTAGTTGAACATCTCCCACGCGGCCTGCCAGTTGTTGCGCAGCGGGAAGAGTCGCTGCCCTTCCTGGTCGATGGTGGCCCGAGCCGCCTCCTCTCCGGCCCGCAGCGCGGCGGCCAGCGCCGGGTCTGCCCCCACATAGGGACTCCGCTGCGCCAGCAGCCCCAGCGGCTCGAAGCGCTGCTGGTATGCGGCGTCGTCCGGGTGCGGAGGGTACGCCATGGCCCACGTCCGGAGCCGCTCCCAGAACATCAGCTCTTGCGGCACGTTCGGCTCCGGCTGCGGAAGCGGCCAGTCGCCCAGCTTGCGTGAACGGGTATCGGAGAGTCGCGGGTACTGGGACAGCGGGATGAGCGCCAACGCCGCGGCCAGCTTCGTGGCGTTCGGGATGTCCTCCTCGCCATTCACCAGGAGCCGGCCCGTGATCATGAACAGCCGGGTCGGGGCCCGGATGACACGCATCCCCTGGGGAGCCTCGCCGCTCCAGCCTGGAGGCACGAGCAGGAACTCCCCCGCGTGCTCGCCAGCGGAACGGAGGCCGACGTAGGCGAAATTGTTCGTCCAGGCATCGATGAACTGGAACACGTAGTACCGGCCCTGGATGTCCGGCACACGGAAGACGAGCGGCTCTGGCCCGACGTCCACCTGGGCCACGGTGTAGAGCGTATCGCTGTTGGGTGAGACGACCCCGGCCTTGCGGCTCCGCTCCGGGGTCGCCAGCGTGGTTTCATGCCCAAACGTGTTGACCGGCGCTGCCACCGAGGCGACGGGGACCGTCGAGAGCCGCACCTGCCCGCTCACGCCTTCGACCAGTGGAAAGCCGTAGAGGAACGCCTCGGTGGCAAGTTGCTCCAGGGAGGCGCGCTTCGCCGGGGTCTGACGCTCGCGCACCTTCTCGATGTTGCCGGGCCTCCACGTCTTGTCGAAGAAGGCCTGGGTCGGGCTGTAGAGGCGGATGGCCGCGAACCACCCGCGCCCGGGCACCGTCTTGAGCCAGTTGGCGCTCCCGTCCTTCGGCGCTTCAGGGCCGAAGAAGATGTCCGCCGAGCCGTCCGGGTTCAGGCGCAGGTTGCTGTTGGACGCAATCGAGGGAATGCGCTCGCCATTGTCGAGCAGGGCCCTCGTGTCTGCATCATGGAGCACGACCGACCAGTAATTGAGGACTGGCACGTCGGCGGGAACATGCAGACGGTAGGACCTCTCCCCGAGGAGGTTGTCGCCGTCGGCATCCGTGAGGCCCCCCAGGTACTGGGCGCCCCTGCCGGGCATCGCGACGGTCATCGCGGGGCGGGTCGAGTCCGCCGAGTGGAAGGAGGCGAGCATCGCGTCGACGTCGAGATACGTATCGGTCTTGAAGACCGGGCTGCCTCCGTGAAAACCGGGCCGCCACATCCGGTCCTCGTAGGCCTGGACGCTTGGGTCATCGGCGTACGCCACAGCCGTCGACATCTTGAAGCCGACCTGAGCGGCCGTCTCCAGCAACGACTTCATGTGTGCGTCGGGCTGGAACGGCCGGCCCTTGACGATGCCGAGCGTAGCCGCCATGCCACGCATCGCGAAGTCCTCCGGCGCGGCCGGCTCGTTGTTGATGAAGCTGGCGAGGTTCTCGAAGTAGGTGATGTCGCGCGGAGAGTCCAGGTTCAGTGGCACGCCCGAAGCACTCACAAAGCGCATTGCGGGTGGTGCGTCCTTCCGTGCGAGAGGGTAGATGCGTGTCCTCTGCAAGAGGGCCACGCCCGGCTCACTCCTGCCCGCCTCCAGGAAGGCGCGCCAGAACACGAACACGCCATGGGTCGGCGACCTCAAGGTGAAATAGCCATCCGGAATCTCACCCTCGTGGTCAGCCGGCACCAGGAGGTACTTGCCTCCCTTGCCCTGGTCAGGTCCCGCAAGGCCCACATCCGTGAGTGGCCGATGCCAGGCATCATCAAGGAGTCCCTGCAACCCGGGGGGAGCCTCGATGACGACCGGGCCGTCCCGCTTCAAGTCGAGCCAGGCCATCGCGTGGATGACGTCCGGATTGGGCGTCGTGACGAGGGGCTTCGCGTCGAGCCGGTCATGCCAGATGGCCATCACGCTCGCGCCAGCGCCGAATTGCCGTTCCTGGGCTTTGCGCATGGCGAAGAGGTTCATGGCGGGCAGAGCCCACAGGTAGACCTGAACAGCTCGCTCGAATTGCAGTTCTGCGCGGAGCGCATCCGCTGATTCCTTCGTCGGGTAGCCCTCGAGGAAGGGCAGGTTCGCCAGATCGCCCCAGCGGGCATGTGGATCGATTGAAGTCAGCATCGTGTCAGGCTCGGCGAAGAGGGCTTGGAACTCGTCTCCAAGCTGCGCACAGGCCCAGTGACAACAAGCGGACCGACTCCGGCCCAGAGACGCTTGCCTCACCCCATGGTGCGAGATAGCGGCCTGAAGGTCCGGCGCAGGCAGGGGTGCCGCGGTTCGGGCGGGACAGGTGGAGCACGGCTCGCCGGGGACAGGCTATCCGCTCCATGCGCTCGCCTGCGTGTCAGGCCAGGCGGATGGAGGAGTCACGAATCACATCGGGCACGGCCTGACTCCTCCCGTTTGCAGGGAGGCGCGTCCGGTCACTCCGACGCGGATGTCTCTTCAACGTTCACCCCTTCCGCCAAGGTGCATCATGGCCAGACGAGCCGCCTCAGTCAGAAAGTTCTCCCCCAGCGAAGTGAAGAAGCACATTCGGTTGATTCAGGAGATCGTGGAGAAGAACAAGCGAGAGGCCAAGAGCGAGCACTTCACGGGGATTTCTCCCGAGGAGATCAAGAAGAAGCTCATGCGAGTGCACTCGCCGTTCATCGTGTCGCAAGGGTGGAGCTCCACCGTTCCCGGCGGCTCCTTCAGCTACTCGCTCGGCATCTATAACCCCGACCCCACGCAGGCCTCCTCGCTGTATGCCCACGTATGGGTCGGCTCCGGAAACGTGGATCCGGTGGTCGGCAGCTTCCTGCTGAACGTAGACCCCCGGTTTCCCCGTCTCACGGAGCCGGCGTTCTTCGGCCTCTCGCTGCCCCCCAACGGCTCGGCAACCCTGAACTACACCGTGAAGGTGCCCGCGAAGATTGATACGTCGAACTACCTGGGGAACAGTTGCCTCATGCAGTTCGACTACCACGACGTCGGGCTGTACCTCGACCGCAGCGTCTTCGTCTTCACCATTTCCTGACGTCCATCCGCGAGCGCAGCCGGAAGGGGCCGCCTGACTGAACGCCCACTCGCCGGAGGCCTACGTCGCGAAAGCGGCTGGCGACCGGAGTGACCTATCCGTCGGAAGGGCGGTAGGCCATCCGGACGAAGTCCATGTACATGAAGCCGTAGCGGCCGTACCAGTCCGGGTTGTCGAAGTGGTTCGCCTCGCATTCGGCGACCATGTCCAGGCCGCGGCGCATGTTGCCGAGCAGGTCCTGGTACTTGGCATGGGTCGTCTGGTTGAACTGGGCGCGCTGCCGCTCGATGCCCGCCTTGGAAGACTGCCAGGACAACCCCATGACGCCGTGCATGCTCGAAACCGAGTCTCCAAAGCCCTCGGCCCACTTGATCATGCTGATGGTGCGGGAGTGGATGGAGCGCAGGCGTTCGAGCGTGATGCGCGTGAAGTTCACCTCGCGGTACGCCGCCTCGAAGCAGGCGTTGCAGTCGGCCTTCTCGGCGCAGCTGGACGGAACCTCCGGCCCGCCTTCGCCATCCGCCATCCGCCGGTCCAGCTCCGCGTCGAGCGCGGAGAGCGCTTCGTGGAGTCTGCGCCAGGCCTCGAAGGCGCCCACGGCGCCGACGATGGGCCGCGTCGTCCGCTCGCCCAGGATCAGGTCCTCCATTGTCCGGACGAAGGGGCTCGGGCGATCCCTGGCCGTCCCGGGCAGCGTCCCCGGGGGACTCGGCGGGTTTCTCATGCGTCCCCACCTGACCACGTCGAGGAGGTCGCTGGGTTGGACGATGCGAGTCGCCGAGCCATCGGCGATGGCCGCGGACGGCGTCAGCAGGACGAGGGTGGTGACGAGGACGGCAAGCGGGAGCGTCTTCATGGCGTGCGTCTCCTCCTCAGGCGCTGCACCGCGACACCGCCCGCCGCGACTCCGAGCAGGGCGAGCAGCCACGGCCAGTGGCGGAGCCAGCCACCGCCATGCCCCGCCTGGTACTTCGCGGGCGTCACGAACGGCGTCGCCGTGGCGACCGTGTGGAACTTCAGCTCCTGGCCAACCCACACGCCCAGGCGGAAGGACTGCATGTCCCCGGCGCTCTTGACGAGCACCACCGTGGGCCCCTCGGTCCGGAACCGGGCGATGGCGAGGCCGTCCTCACCCGTCCTCACCGTCCGGTCCCACTCGGTGGAGAAGTCGTTCTTGAGCTGCATCGTCATCGGCGGACCGGGCTCGCCTGCCTCGAGCACCACGGCCGCCGGCGTCTGGATGTTCGTGTTCTTGATGTAGAAGGCCACCCCCGCCGCGTCCGCGCGTCCCTCGTAGATCGCGGCCTTTCCCGAGTCGAGGGGAGGCTTCTGCTCCTCCAGCACCACCTCGATCATCGGCGGCTTGGGCGGGGCCTTCGCGAGCACCGGGCTGGCGTGGGCCAGGATGGCGCACGCCAACACACAAGCGACCAGGGTCCGCTGTCTCATCGGGATGCCCCCCTGCGAATGCACGCCGACATGGTAACACGCCCTGAATCGAAGCGGACGCGCGTCAGTACGGCGGCGGGTACGGGCAGATGAGCGCGCCGGTGATGGGGTGGTAGTAGCAGCCGGGGGGCAGCTCCGCGGCCTGCGCGTTGGCCGGCACCAGGGTGAGTCCCGCCAGGCCCAGGCCGGCGACAGCGGAGAGAAGGGCGACGATGCGAAGGGTCTTCTTGGATGACATTCTGGCTCCCCTTGTCAGGCGAGGTCCGTCGGCCGGCACCATGCCGGGAAGGACCTCGGCATGAAGAGGGCCCATCCCCATCGCCGTCTCACGAAATTGTTCGTTCCCGAGCCCACGCTACCGGGAACGCGTCTGTGCGATGACGTAGGCTCCACGCGATGGTGCTTTGGCTCACGCCGATGGCACAGCTTCCATGGCACGGCCCTGTGCCACCGGCTGTGCCAGCGGGGCGGAGCCCGCCCCGAGCGACTCAGCTGAAGGCGCGGATCGCCTCGATGAGCGCGGTGACGGAAGCCTCACGCACGGCGAGCGGCGGCATCAGGCGCAGCACGTCGGGGTCATGGGAGCCGCCCACCAGGATTCCCGACGCGAGCAGGTGCTGGCGCAGCGCCGAAGCGCGCGGGCCCACACGCAGGCCCAACAGGAGCCCCGCGCCGTGAATCTGGCGGACCACCGACCCCTCCAGCTCGCGGCGCAGCACGGCTTCGACATGGAGCGCCCGCTCCATCAGCCGCTCGTCGCGGATGATGTCCAGCGTGACGCTCAGCGCGGCGCAGGCGAGCGGCCCCCCACCAAAGGTGGAGCCCAGATCGCCGGGCTTGAGGCCACGTGCCACCGGCGCGGACATCAGCACCGCCCCCATGGGAACCCCGGAGGCCATGGCCTTGGCGCAGGTGATGAGGTCCGGCGTCACGCCGAAACGCTGGGCGGCGAACGGCGCGCCGGTGCGCCCCATCCCCGTCTGGATTTCGTCGAAGATGAGCAGGGCCCCGCTCGCGTCACAGGCCCGGCGTAGCGCCTCGAGCCATGCGGCGTCCGCCACCCGCGCTCCCGCGATGGACTGGATGGGCTCGACAATCACGGCGGCCACATCCGACAGGTCCGTGGCTTCCAGCGCCGCCACGTCATTGAACGGCAGCAGGTGCGCGGGCACGAGCAGGTCCGCCAGGGGCTTCGTCAGCGGCGGATCATCCGTGACGGACAGGGTCAGCAGCGTGCGTCCGTGCCAGCCGCCCTGGAAGGACACCAGCCGCTTCCGACCCGTCCGCACGAGCGCGATCTTCAACGCGCTCTCATTGGCCTCCGCCCCCGAGTTGCAGAAGAAGACGGACGCCATGGCCTCCGGCGCGAACTCCACCAGCTTCGCGGCGGCTGCGTCGCGCACGGGCAGCGAGGCCGCCATCGAGTAGAAGAGCAGCGAGCGCGCCTGCGCGGCCACCGCCTCGGCCACCCGCGGGTGCGAGTGGCCCGTGGCGCAGACGCAGTGCCCCCCATACCAATCCAGGAAGACGCGTCCCTGGTCGTCATGGAGGCGATCCCCCTCTCCCCGGACAATGGGGAACGGATAGGGCGCATAGGTGGGCAGGAGGGCCGGCAGACCAGGTTGGATGGACATGGGAGGAGCGGGGCACGAGCGCGCACAGGCGCATGGGGGCGACAGCGGCGCGCATATTATGCATGGAGACGCGGATCACAAGCGCCTTGATTCACCAACGCGAGCCAGGAATATGCATCGAATGCATTGCTTTATGCATGTCGATCATCCAGGAGGCGCGCCGTTCATCCTGGGTTCATGTTCCCCCTCGTAGGGTTCCTCCCATCCCGGATGCGCCGGGCGAAAAACGAGGGAGGCTCGTCATGAACAGGAAGGTGAAGGTCTGGGACCTGGCCGTGCGGCTGGGGCACTGGACGATGGGCGCGCTGGTGCTGGGCGCGTTCCTCACCGCTGAAGACGACGACACGGTCCCACTGCACACGCGCCTGGGGCTGGCGCTGCTGGGCATCGTCGTGTTCCGGCTGGTGTGGGGCTTCGTCGGCTCGTCCCAGGCCCGCTTCAAGAGCTTCGTGCGCTCCCCACGCGAGGTGCTGGCCTACGCGAAGGAGTATGTCCGCGGCCGGCCCGGCGCCCACCTCGGGCACAACCCACTGGGCGGCGTCATGGTGGTGGCCCTGCTCGGGACGCTGCTCGTCATCACCCTCACCGGCATCATCACCTTCCTGGGCCCCGAGTGGGACGGCCCCCTGTCCGGCGTGCTCGGCAAGAGCGGCGCGCACGCCGTGAAGGAGGTGCATGAGGGCGCGGCCGGGCTGCTGCTCGGACTCATCGGCTTCCATGTGGCGGGCGTGCTGCTCTCGTCGTTCCTGGAGAAGCAGAACCTCGTCGCGGGGATGGTGACTGGCAGGAAGCACGTGCCCCCGGATGGCGAGCCGCCGAAGGAGCCCTCGCTCGGAGCACGGGTGGGGGGCTTCATCGCCGCGGCGGGGCTGGGAGCGGCGGTCGTCCTGCTCGTCCTGCGGCTGTTCCCCATGGGGGAGGCCGAGGCAGCCACGGCGCAGACGCAGCTCATCGACCTATATCAGCAGGAGGCGCGCGCGCAGGACCCGGGCCATGCGGCCGACCCCGCGCGCGGCAAGGCGCTGTACTTCGCGCAGCACGACAAGGGCGGGGAGAAGACGTCCTGCACCACCTGCCACACCGAAGACCCCCGCGCCCAGGGCCGCTCTCCGGCCGGCAAGCGAATCGACCCGCTGGCGCCCAGCGCCAACCCCGAGCGCCTCACCGACCGCAAGAAGGCGGACCGCTGGTTCGACCGCAACTGCAAGCAGGTGATGGGCCGCCTGTGCACCCCTGGCGAGAAGGCGGACCTCGCCGCCTGGCTGCTCACCCTCTGATGGAGACGCACACCATGAAACTCAAGACGTATGGAGGGGTGGCTCTCGCGGCCACCGTGGCCCTGGCCTCGTTCGCCTCGCACGCGGACGATGACGACGAGCACGAGCGTGGAGAGCACGGCCACGGCGGACGGGAGGGGAAACCACGCGGCCTGGCCTCGTCGACGGCGGCCGCTCGCGCCGCGCCGGAGTGGAAGACCTATGAGGCGGAGTGCGGGAGCTGCCACCTGGCCTATCCGCCGAGCCTCTTGCCGGCGGCGTCCTGGCAGGCGCTGCTGTCGAACCTGGATGACCACTTCGGCCAGAACGCGGAGCTGGACGCGCCCACGGCCCGGGAGCTGAGCACCTTCCTGTCGGCGTGGGCGGCCACGCCGCGCCGCACCGAGGCGCCTCCGCCCCTGCGAATCACCGAGCTCACCTGGTGGCGGCACAAGCACGACGAGGTGAACCCACGAGTCTGGAAGCGCGAGGCGGTGGGCAGCAAGGCGAATTGCACCGCCTGCCATCTGAATGCAAATCAAGGTGACTTCAACGAGGACCGGGTACAAATCCCAAGAGATGCGACTCCTGCTCGCTGAAGACACCGTGGCCCTGGCGCGTAGCATCGCGCAGGGCCTCACCGAAGAGGGCTTCACCGTCGACGTGGTCCACGACGGCGAGGAGGCGCTCCACCTCGCGTCGGAGATAACATTCGACGGACTCATCCTGGACCGGATGCTGCCCTCCATGGACGGACTCACCGTGCTGAGAACGCTCCGGCGGCGAGGGAAGCGGACCCCGGTGCTGTTGCTCACCGCGCTGGGCGAGGTGCACGACCGCGTCGATGGGCTGGACGCCGGCGCGGACGACTACCTCGTCAAGCCGTTCGCCTTCGCCGAGCTGCTGGCGCGGGTGCGCGCCCTGCTGCGGCGCGGCTATGGCCAGCCCTCCAACGTGCTTCGAGTCGGCAAGCTGGAGCTGGACCTCGCCGCGCGCTCCGCCAGCGTCGCGGGCAAGCCGCTGGAGCTGACCGCGCGCGAGTTCGCGGTGCTGGAGCTCTTCGCGTTGAAGCCGGGCGCCACCTGGTCCCGCACCCAGCTCGCCGAGCGGCTGTACAACGAGGACGCCGAGCGCGACAGCAACGTGATTGACGTCTTCGTGGCGCGCCTGCGCAAGAAGCTGGAGGCGGCGGGCCTGCCGGGCTCGGAGATGATTCGCACGCTCCGCGGCGCGGGCTACCGCTTCGACCCTCCGGCGGAGGACGAGGGCAGCGCATGAGCCTGCGCGCGCGACTCATCGTGCTGGTGCTGGGCCTGACGGCCCTGCTGCTGGGAGGGCTCGGGCTGTACCTCTCACGGGCGCTCACTACCTGGTCGCAGGAGGTGCTGGATGCGGAGCTGGCGCACCGCGCGGACGTCCTCTCCTCCGAGGTGGAGTGGCACCACGGAGAAATCTCGGTCGAGGACGAAGTCGAGGCGCTCGCGCAGGGCTGGCCCTGGCGCATCGAGACCCTCGATGGGCGGGTGCTCGCGTCCTCGCGATTCACGATGCCCGGGCTGGCGGGCCTCGGCGGCACCGGCGCCCCGTTCCAGACGATTGAGGCTCCGGGCGGCGCGATGCTGCGCGTGCTGTCGCGGACCTTCGAGCCGCATCACGGCCGGGGAGAGCGGCTCGTCCTCCGGGTGGCCGCCCCGCTCTCCACCTTCGCGCGGGTGGCCGAGCGCTTCCGGGTGGGGCTCCTCGTCGCGCTCGCGTTGGCCGCGGTGCTGGGCGGGCTGGGCGCCGCGGCGTTGGCGCAGATGTTCCTGTCGCCGCTGCGAAGACTCTCGCGCGAGGTCTCCGGAATCGAGGAGCGCTCGCTGAGCACGCGGCTCCAGACGCAGGGGCTGGACCCCGAGCTGCGCCGGCTGGCGGCCGCGTTCAACGGAGTGCTGGGCCGCCTGGAGCAGGCCTTCGAGGGACAGCGCGCGTTCGTCGGCCGCGCCAGCCACGCCCTGCGCACGCCGCTGGCCAGCATCCTCTCGCAGGCGGAGGTGACGCTGCGGCGCGAGCGTTCTCCCGAGGAGTACCGCGCGGCGCTCACCGAAATCGCCCACGCGGCGCGCGAGTCGGCGAGCCTGGCGCAGGGGCTGCTCGCGCTGAACCGGGCGGACGCGGCGAAGGGCGAAGCGCGCCGCGAGCGGATTGTGGCGGCGGAGCTGGCGAACGAAGTGCTGCATCTGTTCCGGGCCCGCGCGGAGGAGGCGGGCCTGCTGCTGCGGAGCGAGGCGGAGGAGGGGCTCGAGCTGCACGCCGACCGGGGCCGCCTGCGCGAGATGCTGGACGCGCTGATGGACAACGCCCTGCGCTACACGCCGCGCGGGGGCCGCGTCCGCTTCGACGCACGCGCGGAGGGCGAGGAGGCGGTGCTGGAGGTCAGCGACACGGGGCTGGGCATCGCGCCGGACGAGCGCGACAAGGTGACCGAGCGCTTCTTCCGCGGAAGCGCCGCCCAGAAGACGGCGCAGGCCGGAAGCGGGCTGGGGCTCTCCGTGGTGCAGGCCCTGGCGCAAGCGGAGGGCGCGCGCCTGTCCATTGAAGATGCCCCCGGCGGGGGCACGCGCGTGTCCCTCCGGTTCCTCCGCGCGGGGAGCTGAAGCGGGAGAGCCGGACGGAGCAGCTCGAGGATCGCGCCGCCATGGCGCGAGTTTCCTGTCAGAGTACCTCGCGCAGGGGCTCGATGGCCGGCAGGTGGAGGGGCAGCACATGAAGAAGCGTCTCACCCGCGTACTCATGGGCCTCGGCGTTCTGTCACTGGTGGTGGGAGGCCTCGCCGGTCTCTGGGGGCCCGATGCGCGCGGAGTCGCCCGGGAGGCCTCGCGGCGAGAGGCGCTCCAGCAGCAGGCCCTGACACAGCTCGATGCGCGCCACCCCTTCACTCTCCCCAGGGACGGGGAGGTCCTTGCGCTCTCGGAGGCCCGTCTGGATGACTACCTCACCATCCGGGAGTCGTCCCGGCCCCTGGTCGAGGCGCTCGCCATGAGAACCTTGGAGCTCCAGGAGGAGCGCGCGAAGGGGAAGGGCGCGCCGAGCCTTACCGCCACGCGGGAGGCGGACGAATCCTTGCTCGACCTCGCCGCGAGGGCCCGTGCGGCCTATATCGAGCACCTGCGGCGGCACCGCATGTCCCCCCGCGAGTTCCTCAGCCTCACCGCCCACATCTACGAACTGCACGAGAAGGGCTTGAGGGCGGAGAAGGAGCGGTTTCGCGCCGCCGAGCAGCAGGCCGTGGAGAAGGCGCTCACGGAGCTCCAGGCCAGGATGAAGGACGGCTCGCTCTCCGCCGAGCAGCGCTCCGCGCTCGAGATGAAGGAGTCCCAGTACAAGGCCTGGCTCGGAACGTTCGAGAAGCCCTCGTCCGGTGAGCCCCTGTCCGAGGCCGCGAGGGCCACGCGCCAGGCCAACGAGGAGCTCGTCAAGAAGCACAGGCTTCGCATCGCGAAGGCCTACGACTCCAACTTCGATGCCTTCGTCCACGAGAGCGCCAGCAGCGGGGCTCCCTCCGGCGGCTCCGCCCAGGACACTCCGTAGGGAGGGGCAGCAATCTGAATGACTGCTGCCCCAACCCCCCTTCATTGGAACAACCGCTCCGGTGTTCAGGGGGATTCGTCGAGGCGGTTCAGTAGTAGAGCGTCCGCCACTGAATCTTGACGGTGCCCTTATCCTGCTGGGCCTCGTTCTTGATGGTGAAGACACGCTCCGTGCTGTCGATCTGCATGCCGTTGTAGCTCGTCACGGTTCCGACGTACTCGTCATTACCGGCAACGATGGACCAGAGCGCGACGGTGGCGTGGATGAAGCTGATGACCGCCTGGTCCCACTGCTTCTGCTGGTACGCCATGTAGACGCTGAGCGAGTTCTTCAGCAAGTCCATGGTGAGCTTGAGGTAGTCCTTGTCGTCCTTGACCACGCACTCGGTCTCATCGTCCTCGTAGAAGTACATGCCCAGGCCCTCGAGCGAAGGCGTCTCACTGACCCAGGCGATGAGGAACGGAGTGGTCCAGCTCGTGCCATCCATGTTCCAGGAGAAGGGCGCGATGGAGCCGGCCGCGGCGCAGCGGAGCTTCTGACGGGTGCTCCCGACGCGCTCCAGGTACATCTCGAACTCGGGGGCGCCGCGAATCCACGCCTCGTAGTCACTGGTACCGGGGATGGAGACGGAGTTCACGTACGCCCCCGTCCAGGCGGTGGTGGCGGTGGCGGTGACGCCGCCCATGGCCTGGAGCAGTTGGCCGCCGCGCCCGAGCGCGAGACCGCGCTTGCTTGGCGTGCCCTCGGCATCGAAGTCCTCGGAGGGCACCAGGGCGAGGGTCGGAACCGCGGGGGGCGCATCCGCGGAGAGCGGCACGGAGTCGCCGTTCAGGTCGAAGCCGACGGGCTGCTCATGGTCGATCAGCTGGGTGGCCACGAGAAGCTTCTCATCGCCCAGCCAGGCGGCACGGTGCTCCTGGACGGGGAGATAGAGCTCCAGCGAGCCGGCCTGGCCCAGCAGGCCCTCGAGCTGGTCCACGCTCAGTCCGCTCTGCCGGGACATGGCCTGCAGCAGGGCGCGGCCAGGGCCACGGACATAGGAGTTGAAGTGGACCTTGTCCTCCTTCACCAGGGACTGGGCCATGGCCGCGCGCACCAGGCCCCGGCTGGAGGGGTCTCGCAGCGAGAGCGCCAGCGCCCGGGTCAGCGTCTGGCTGGCCTCGCGCTGAATGGCCTCTTTCTCGGCCCGCAGTGTCTCCGGGGACGCGGCCATCTCGGCAGCCGGGTCCTCGGTGTAGGCCTCATCTCCGCAGGCGGTCAGACCCGTCAGTACGGCCAGCAGAACACCGGAAGCCATCTTCCTGGAGGTGAAACGCATTACAGCTCCTCGTCGCGTTATTGAAAACAGCTACATTAGCAAATCATGCAATATGAGCAATTCTCATAAATCGAGATTTGGAGTCAAGTGGTTCCCGCACCGGGCGTGGCGCTGCTCGGGAGGTTCCGGCAGTCGCCCTTCGGGGGGGGGCGGTCATTGAGCAACTGGGCTTTGGCTTCTGGTTCGACAATGGCGGGAGCGGTCGGGATTGCGCTGACGTGCGTATCTACCGCGGAGGAGACTCGGAGGCTGTTTCCAGTTCCTGCTTCCTGTCTCCTCCCAGCCAAGGACCGAATGCCGAGCGCGTATTCACGGCTCCCGTGCTGGCAAGTCATCGTCCCGGCCGCCATCCGCCTCAAGGTGTGAGCGCGGAGGGCGCGGCACTCCGCGCACCCTCGGGCCGCGGCTTCGCGTCGAAGCGCCGGCGGTAGTAGCGCGCCCACAGCTTCAGCCCCATGACGCCCACCACCGTGGGCCCCAGGAAGAGGGCGAGCTGCATACCGTTGATGCCGAAGTGCCTCGCGTTCACCACCAGGAACGCGGTGAGGGTGGCGATGCCCGAGCCCACCATCGCGCCCATGTGCTCGAACCACCAGTGCATGCGCTCGCGCGGCGCGCGCAGCCAGTACATGAGCCCACTGGCTCCGGTGAGGATGCCCACCGGCGCGAAGCCCCACAGCAACGGCGCGTGCATGGCCAGGCCCCAGGCTCCGGTGAAGAGCCCCATCAGCAACACCAGCGCGGACAGCCCCAGGTCCACCGGGTTCCGGTGAGCTCCCGTGCGTGTCTTCGCGCGCAGCACGCGCACGCCCATGGACGCGGAGGCCGCGCTCATCACTCCCAGGTAGGTGAAGAAGAGGGCCAGGGGCTGCTCCGCCGGAGCCCGGATGAAGCGCCAGCCGGAGATGACCAGCGCGGAGAGCGCCGCGGCAATCATGGCGCCCACGTAGACCCAGCCGATGCGCCGGTGCAGCGTGCCGCCCTTGCGCGCCACCAGGGGCAACCAGAGGGTGATGAACGCGACGATTCCCGAGACGATGTGGAGCCAGCGGGCCAACAGATGGAAAGACATACGCGCCTCCGACGTGCTGCGAGTCGAGGCGTACGGTACGGAGCGGCGCGAGGGCCCACATCTGCGGGAAGTCATACCGGCCGCATGTGACTTCCGGCACATGGCCCGGCCCGGACCGGGCTGGCGGGCGGCGGCATGTGACTTCCGGCACATGGTCCACCTCGGGCGGGGCTCATAAGCTGTCTTCTCATGAGCCCGGTGTCCGTCTCGGCGAAGTCCACCACCACCCATCGCCTGCTGGTCACGGCCGGGATGCTGACCTGGGCCGTGGTCGGCATCCCGCACGTCGTGGACCTCATGGACGAGCCCGCGCGCTGGACGGCTCCGGGCACAGTCGTGTGGATGTCCGCGTTCCTCACCTTCGGCGTGGCCTTCTGGCGCAACGCACAAGGGGAAGGCCACTGCGAGGTGTTGTTGCTGGCGCTGCAATCGGCGGCGGCGCTCGTCTGCGTCGCCACCGGCGATAGCGGCCTGGACGGCGCGTTGTTGGCCATCACCGCCGGGCAGGCGCCCGAGGGGATGTCCCAGCGGCGGGCCCTGGCGTGGGTGGGCGCACAGGTGGTGGGGACGATGGTGGTGTTCTCGGTCATCCATCCGTTCGGCCGGGCCTGGGTGCAGACGCTCATCTACGCCGGCTTCCAGGGCTTCACGCTCGGCACGGCGATGGTGATGGTGCGCGAGGCCGAGGCCCGCCGCGAGCTGGCCCGGCTGCACGCGGAGCTCCAGGCCACCCAGGTGCTGCTCGCCACTCGGGAGCGCGAGGGTGAGCGGCTGCGCATCGCTCGCGAGCTGCATGACTCGGTGGGCCACCACCTCACCGCGCTCTCACTGAACCTGGAGGCCGCCGCGCACACGGCCCGGGACACGGCCTCCGCCGAGCACCTGCGCCGCGCGCGTGAGGCCGCCCGTACGCTGCTGGCCGAGGTGCGGAGTACGGTCTCCGCCCTGAGAGATACGCCGCCACCGCTGCTGCCCTCGCTGCGCAAGCTGGCGGAGGGGGCCCCGGGGCTCGCCGTCCACCTGGAGGTGCCCGAGTCGTTCGCCCTGGAGTCCTCCGAGGCGGCGCACTCGCTGTTCCGCTGCGTGCAGGAGGTCCTCACCAATACGCTGCGCCATGCGCAGGCGCGGAACCTGTGGATCCGCATCGAGCCCACCGGTGATGGCGGGGTGCGCGTCCACACGCGGGATGATGGGCGCGGGGCGGGGCTGCTCACACCTGGCGCGGGCCTCACCGGCATGCGCGAGCGGTTTTCCCGCCTGGGAGGGCGCGTGGAGTGGCGCGCGGCGGCCGGGCAGGGGATGGAGCTGGAGGCGTGGCTGCCGGCGACCGTGGGGGCGGGGCCATGCGCGGCGGGGTAGGGAAGACGCTGGACGCGGGGCTGCCCGCGCCGTGGAGGCAGGAACATGAGCACCGGTGACGCGGGGAACCGGGGACCGATTCGCCTCGTCCTGGCGGATGACCACGCCCTGGTGCGCCAGGGCCTGCGGAGCCTGCTGGACCTCACCCCGGACCTGCGGGTGGTGGGTGAGGCGGCCGATGGCGAGGAGGCGCTGCGCCGGGTGGCGGAGCTGGACCCGGACGTGGTGCTGATGGACGTGCGCATGCCGCGGATGACGGGGCTGGAGGCCCTCCACGCGCTGCGCCGCACCGACCCGGGCCGGCGCGTGGTGCTGCTCACCACCTTCGACGAGGACGCCGCCATCATCGAGGCGCTCCGCGCGGGCGTGCAGGGCTTCCTCCTCAAGGACGTGTCCCTGGAGGAGCTCGCCGATGCCATCCGGCGTGTGGCCGCCGGTGAGACGCTGCTCCCGCCCGGAGTCGCCGAGCGCGTGGCCCGCGGCGTGGCCGAGCTGCCCCGGGACTTCCCCCACGCGGACCTGCCCGAGGGCCTCACCCGCCGCGAGGTGGAGGTGCTGCGCCTCATCGCCAGGGGACTGAGCAACCGGGAGATTGCCCAGGCGCTCGGCACGGCGGAGGGGACGGTGAAGAACCAGACCTCCAGCATCCTCTCCAAGCTGGGCGTGAGGGACCGCACCCGCGCCGTCCTCCGGGCCATGGAGCTCGGCTGCCTGTAGGACGAGATGCTCGCGCCGCTCAGCCCGGCCGGGCGCGGGCGTCCTCGCGAAGTGTCCGCGTCGTCGAGGACGTGAAGGAGGGCGGAGAGGCGCGGCTCGACGTGCTGAAGCGCTAAACGAAGGCGCGGGATTCTCGCACGGGCTCGGGCGGCGCACCCCGCTCGATGCGGCTGGCCTGGGGCACCAGCATCGCGTCGGTGGCCGTGGAATCCCCGTTTCCTGGCTGCGCCTTCCGCGGGGGCTGGGCCTGCTTCTCCAGCTCCGCGAGGCTCTCCTCCGGGTATTTTCCGGCCCCGGGTGAGTCAGGAATCTCCCTGGGGTGCGTTTTTGTCGGATGACGTAAAGCGTTGATTCTGCTCAGGCTTTCCCTCGGTGGCGTCCGAGGGACGGGGGCCTTTCCGCGTCATCCCGGAAACTCTTGCGCGAAGTCTCCGACAATGTGGGCACATCCCCCACTTATGCGGGCAGGTGAGCGCCATGTCCCTCTGGTCCAAGGTCACGAAGTCCCCGGTTCTGAACAACCGCTACACCCGCATCCTGAAGGAGGACGTCCAGAAGACGGCCCAGGCCATCCAGGAGCGAGATCCGAAGAAGCTGGCGAAGCTCCCCGGTGAGTACCTGAGCGACCCGGGGCGGTTCTTGAGCGCGGGGGCCCAGCACCTGGGGCAGGGCGTGGACAAGCTGGACAAGCTCAAGCTCAAGGCCGTCGACTCCGCGGCGAGCGTGGCCCAGCGGGGTATCGACGAGTTCTCCGAGACCTCCATCGGGCAGTCGTCAGCCGGGAAGCTCCTCACCAAGGGCGCGAGCGGCGCGACCGAGGCCGCTCGGCGCGGGGCGCACTTCCAGGTGGGCCTCGAGACGGGCGTGCTGAAGTCCGTGACGGGGACGCTGGACCTGCTGGGCGGTGTGCAGCAGGTCACCTTCAACACGGACACCCAGAATCAGTTCAAGGACCACGTGACGCAGTTCGGGTCGAAGCTGAAGTCGGGGACGCTGGCGTATGTCGATGACCCCGGCAAGGCCTTCTCCAACTCCGTGGATGCGGTGAAGAACAGCGAGACGTGGAAGAAGGTGAAGGAAGACCCCGAGCATGCCCTGGGCACCTTCATCGGCGAGACGGTCGGGGTTCCCGCTCCAGGCGCCTCGGGACTCAATCTGCTATCCAAGACAGCACGCGCAACCAGGTCGCTGACCACCGTGGCGAAGCACGCCGACAATGCGCCGACGGGGACGAAGGTCGGCTCCAAGGTGGATGACGGGGCGAAGGACGCGCCTCGCCCTCCCAAGACCGCCGCCGGTGAGGGCGGGGCGGGGAAGCCTCCTGTGAACCGGCCGGAGGGAATCAGCGATCCGGGAGCCACCCGCCCGGATGGAATCCCCCTTCCGCCGGGGGCCACCCGTCCGGATGGAATCAAGCTTCCGGAGGGAGCTACTCGCCCGGATGGAATCACCCGGCCGAAGATGAGACAAGAAATCATCAATGAGGGTGTCAGGGTGCTCGATGAGGGGGACTTCGACATGAATGCGCCCAGGCAACTCTATCACACGTCGTCCTCCGCTGCGTTGGATGGGATTGAGGAGGCTGGCGGACTCCTGCCTGCGACTCAGTTGAAGCAGAGCGACATCCCGCGGAGGTCGGGCGAGGGAAATCAGTACTCAGGCTCTCCTGACGAAAAGAAAGTCATCTCGGTCGGAGAAGGCCCGGAAGGGCTGGGCACGGCTCATGCGTACGCGGATGCGTATCAAAACTCCAGCCGGTTCAACACCTCCGTGCTGAGTGACGCGGACCTTTCGCGCGAGATCGACCGGTACAAGGAACTGCTCTCACGCGATTGGTCCAGCGTCCCAGAGAACTCTCCATACATCCTGGGGACGGAGAAGCGGACACAGGAACGGCTTCGCCTGCTCGAATCGGAGCAAAATCTTCGAAGGATGGTGCGTGAGCCTCCATACCCGGTGATGTTCGAGCTCGATGGAACCAGGATTCCCTCCAAGCGCGAGGGCAACCTGCCGGGCGAAGCGACGGTTGGTCAAAAGATGGGCCTCGAGCACCTGAAGAGAGTCTTTGTCCCGGCTGAAAAGGTCGCGGAAATCCAGGCGCGGTTGGAGCGCACTCTGGGGAGCAATCACGATGTCCAGGTCGTGCCACTCGAGTCTCTGGAGAAGGTCATTCCTGAGAAAAGCCTCCCCCAAAACGGCCGAGCCCAGACCTGGAAGATTCTGCAGGAGAACGAGGAGCGCGTCGAAAAGTGGTACGATCTGTGGCTGGAGCAGTTGCCCAAGAAGTAGTCTCGTTCCGCAAAGAGAATGAACATGAGCCTCGTCATCAAAGCGACTCCCAAGGAAAGTCCGTACTACCCCAGGGGCGAGACCGCGAAGATCACCTTCGAGCACGGGCGGATCCAGGTCGAGTGCAAGAAAGCGGAGACCCACGAGTTCATCAGTGGCTTGCTGGCCAACCAGCTGTTCGTCCAGGGGCGGGGGTTCCCCCTGCTTCGCCGCGGCGAGAACGGGGCCCTGGTCGTGAATCCGGAGACGAAGCGCTACGAACTCGAAGGCTACGTCAGGCTCGATGACACTCCGGAGCGGATCCTGCGCGCCATCCAGGATGGGCTCGAAGCCACGAACCAGTTCGAGATTGCCCTCGTCAACGAGGCATGAATCACGCGGCGTGAGCCACGGGGCCATGCAGGCCCCGTGGCGTATCGCGCTCACCGCGCCGTTCGGCCCGATGATGGAGGTGATTCCCCCAATGGGCAGTTGCAGCGTGACGTCGTCGTCGACGAGCGTGTCGCCGTAGCGCTTGGTGACATTCCTCGCCTCGCTCATACCGGCGCCTTCCTCATGACCCCGAGGCCGACACACCGTGTCTTTCCTCCCACCCGGGAAAGGCGCAGGCTGAGCCTGCCTCGGGCGAGGAGGCTCTCGCCGGGGGGAGTTGTCGATGCGGCCAGACACGGTCGTGCTGGGGCTGTCGAGTCTGTTGCTGTCGGTGCTACTTGCGGTCACCAGGATGGGCCCGCGAGCCGCCATGCGGCCCATCGCCGGAGAAGCGCCGCTCCGTGCGGAGGCTACCACGGACCGGCTTCCGGAAGCTGACGTGCACGAACGTGTCATCTCCCTGGGTCCGGATCTCCGCCCGGGACTGGAGCAGCTTCGAGACGTTCACCCGGCCCTGGCGGTTCCAGATGATGAAGTCACCGCCCTCATGGTCGAAGTTCCACTGGTGCAATCCATCCCAGTTCCCGTTGAGGGCCTCGTTCCGCGCGTGGGAGAGCGCCACGTAGCCGCCCGGCTTCGTCACCACCAGCGCCTGTTCGATGATGCGCACGGGCTCGTAGCTGTGGTCGAGCGAGTTCTGGGCCCACACCAGGTCGAACGTGTCCGGAGCGAACCGCGTTGTCAGCAATTCGCCATGGCACCAGGAGGTGCGGACCGGCGGGACGACGCCATGCTTCGCCATGATGCGGTCATACGCATCCGCGAGCGGATCCACCGCCGTGATGCGAAACTTCCGCCGGTCCGAGCGCTTGCCCAGCATCGTCAGGGGCCCGGAGCCCACGTCGAGAATCTCCTGGATGGCATCCCCCGCTGGATCAGGGAGGTAGTCCTCCACGGTTTGCTGGAGCGGGGTGTCCGGGTTGAGCCGGGTCTTGTAGTCCTCGGACCAGACGCCTCCCTGGGTCTTGAACCAGTTGTCCCAGAAGGCAATCTCGCTGGGCAGTCCCTCGGTCCAGGCGACCTTCGCGTGCGACGGTTCCGCGGCCTGTTGTGGGACGGCGGGAGCGACACTGTTGGTATCGCCCTGAATCGACGTGGGGAGGTCAGCCAGCGCCGCGTGGAGGCCGCGCCGGACGCGGGTCAGTACTCGTGAGAGATCTAGCATGGGCCGCAGCATCGGTCTGAATGAATGCCATATCAAACACCTCGTTCGGTCCGGCGTCGCGCACCATACATGTAGGAAGGCGTCGCGCCCGGCTGATAGCGTTTGCCACGGCAATTTCCACCCTGACTAAAGACAGCCGACGCCTGCCTTCGCCCCCACGGGGCGGGGGACGCCGGATGGAGGTCAGCGCAGCAAAGCCTCCAGGATGGCCTGGGTGCTGCCATGCTCATCGCAGAGCGCCTGGAGCTCGCCGCGGTCCGGCACGCCCCATTCCGCCTATAGTCCCTTCAGCCACACACCCTGCCGTCACAGCCTGTTGATTCTCCTCGGCTTTTCCCTGCCGCTGCCGCGGAACAACCCGACTCCGCGTTTACCCGGAAACTTCCGCGCCCAACATCCGGCAATGGATGTGCACTGCTTACCTGTACAGTCAGGTAAGTGCCATGTTGGACAAGCTCAAGCTCGTCTCCGCCGCCGTCGCCGGGGTGCCGCCGCGCACCATGGGGCCCGTCCCCGCCTCGCACAAGGCGCTGGAGCGGGCCGGCCTGTCGCTCGCGGACATGGACATCATCGAAATCAACGAGGCCTTCGCCGTCCAGGTGCTGGGCTGCCTCAAGCTGCTGGAGTTGAGCGAGGACGACAGCGGGGTGAACCCGAACGGGGGCGCCATCGCCGTGGGCCACCCGCTGGGGGCCTCGGGCGCGCGCCTGGCGCTTCTGACGGAGTACCTGCCGCCCCTCTCTGGAACGAGGGCACGGACGTCCCGCGACGCCACAAGCCACACGTCCAGGGAGTTCCTTCCAGGAACTGGATGATTCGATTCCGCTTGTCCGGAGGGTCGTTCTCGCTAGCGTGCGCGCACCAGGGCTCTTCCTGGTCCGTAGTTGGAGTGCGCATGGCGACGAAGTCGAGTGAGAGCGCGGTGGCCGAAGCGGTGGCGCGGCTCAAATCCTTCGCGGAGGAGAAGGAGGACATGTCCGTGGAGTTCTCCACGCCTCTCACCGCCGAGCAGGTGGAGAAGCTGGAGACGAAGTTCAAGCTGAAGCTGCCCCCCAGCTACGTGCACTTCATCCGCACCCACGGCACCTTCAAGGTGCTGTACGGCGGACAGGAGCTCATTGGCATGGAGGAGCCGGGGCTGCTGCGCGCCGCCGCGCCAGACCCGTCGGACGCTGTGGACGGCGACGACTCCGAGGTGGCGGACGCCATCAACGAGGCGCTGTTCTTCCAGCGACGGGATGACGACGCGGTGGAGAACTTCTGGTGCTTCAATCCGCGTGACCGCACCCAGGAAGGTGAGCTGGGCGTCGTGGCCTACAGCCACGATGAGGCCTTCGGTCTCCCCCAGCTTCTGGGGACGAAGCACGCCGAGCACTTCCGGGATTTCTCGACGCACATCGTCACGGTCATCGATGAGTTCATCGAGACCTATGCGGACGCGTAGACAAGACAGGCTCAACACATGACTTCCAGACCGTGGCGCTCGCTCCTCGTCCTCACCGTCGCGGAGTGTTCCGGCACGGAGTTCGACGGGGACTGGCCCTGGACCGCGGCAGCAGCGCGTGCGTCACGGGCGGGCGTGCACGTCGGACAGCCCGTGCGGTGGCAGGCTGAACGGGCGTTGCAGCACGTCGACCCGGAAGTGCGTCTGCCTTCAGGCGTAGCGTCGCCCCTCACCGGGACGGTGTAGCCGCGGCACCGGGAACGTCCCGGTGCCGCGCCAACGTCGTTCAGCCGTGGCGCATGTACTCCTTCGCGATGGCCACGATGCCCAGCCGGCGGTCATAGGTGGAGGCGCTGTACTTGCCATCCGCCACGTACATGCCGCCGCGGTACTGGTCGGTGCCGGCGAACGAGTAGGGGCTCGTCACCCCTTTGTTCCGGTAGCCGTAGCCGTTGTACGCCTCCGCGTAGGTGGCCATGGCGCCCAGGTCGGTGGAGTTGTAGTGGAGGTTGAGTTCCTTCTGCGTGGAGCGCTTCTCGCGCAGCGCATGCACCGCCGCCTCCACGAACTGATCCTTCCGGAAGAAGATGCCCTTCGGCACGTGCGTGGTGGGGGTGCCGAGCGGGTCGCCGTTGTGCAGGTAGACGCCGTCGCGGAACGACGCCTCCCGGTACCAGATGCCGGCCACCAGCGCGGGCGGGAGGTCCGCCTTGCGCGCAATCTCGTCAATCTGGCGCCGCTTCTGGGGGCTGAGGTTCGCGATGGAGCGCAGCTCCGCCGCGTAGCGGCCACCGGTGCTGAGCTTCGCGTTGGCCGCCTTCTGGCTGTTGTCGGCGTAGGCGCGGCCCAGCAGGCCACCCGGCTTGGGCCGGTCGGCCGGAGGAGGCGTCGACGGGCGCGTGGACGGGCCACCCTTGTCGTCGAAACCGTCCTTGCCCTGCGTGCCCTGCGTGCCCCCTCCGCTCATGGCGCGCTGCAGGGCCTCGCGCGTGCGCGGTCCGTAGATGCCGTCGGCGCTCAGGCCCTTCGCGGACTGGAAGTCCTTGAGCGCCTTGAGGGTTCGCGGGCCGAACGTGCCGGGGCCGGTGTCCATCTGGCTCTGGGTCATGAAGCCCAGCTTCACCAGGTCTGTCTGGAGCTGCCGGACGGCGGCGCCTTTCATGCCCCGCTGCAACATGTCCAAGGGGACGGCGGTGTTGCCCGGGCTGGGGGCAGCAACCCGCGGCGAGGTTCGGGGGAAACAGGTAACGGACGGGCCAGACATGGGGGACCTCCAAGAGGGGGCGGAGTAGGGGGCTGTGCGAAATGTATTGTCGTGTGGGCCTTTTAGAAGTTGCGGCCTGTTACCCGCCGGAGAGGACGTGGTGGAGGTGGATTGGAAGGTGATTCCACATCTCAGAGCCGTGAGGGTTCCACCGCCGCGCTCCCTCGAGCGGGACTGCTCCGGGTCGCCCGGGCTCGTCAGACCCCGGAGACCCGCGGCGTCGAACCTGGGCCGAATCGGGCCTGGTGGCCCGAGTGCAGGGGGTGCCCATGAGCCACATGCTGTCGCGGCTGGACCTGGTCTTCTGTGTGGACCTGACCAGCAGCATGACGTCCTTCATCGCGCAGGCGCGTGCGCATGTTCGCCGCATCCTGGAGGCGCTGACGTCGGTTCCCGACCTGGACCTGTGCGTGGCGCTCGCGGGCTACCGCGACCACGGCTTCCCGGAGGAGCTGGAGGTCCACCCCTTCACCCGGGACGTCTCCGCCTTCTCCAGGGCGCTCGATACCGCGAAGGTCTTCAGCCACGCGTCCAACACCGACGCGGCCGAGGCCGTCTTCGCGGGCCTGGACGCGGCGGCGAGGCTCCCGTGGCGCGAGGGCGCCTTCAAGGTGGTGGTGCTCGTGGGGGACGCCCCGCCGCATGCGTGCGGAGGTGACGGCGGCCACGCGCCGGACCGCTTCAAGGAGAAGGACCCGAGCGGCTGGGACCTGGACGGCCTCACCAACCACCTGGAGGCGCAGGGCATCTTCCTGCACGCACTGGCCATGGTGCCCTCCATCCACCCGCACTACGACGCCGCGCTGGAGCGGGCCTTCCGCCGCCTGTCCATCTCCACCGGAGGCACCTACCAGTCCGCGCGAGGCCCCGATGCCGCCCTGGCCATCGTGGAGACGCTCGTCCACCGCACCTCCGTCGAGTTTGCCTTCGACCGGCGCGTGCACGGCGCCATCGAGGCGCTTGCCCTCACCGCGCGCGGCAGCCCCGTGCTGCGCGAGTCCCTGGCGAAGCAGCTGGGCAGCACGGAGGTGGCGGTGTCCGGCGCGCTGATGCGGCTGCGCCAACGCCGGCTGCTGCCCGCGGGGGGGGAGTAGCCCGGACGGCCGGGAGCCTCCCGGACAGGTTTCACGCGACGCGTGTCAGCGCAGGAGCGCACGTAGCTCCAGCCCCCCGAGGCTCCGGTGCACCTCGTTGCACTTGAAACGCGAAGCGGGCGCAGGTGACGGCGGTGCACCTGGTAGAGTGGAGGCAGGCTTGAGGGTGCTGGCGTCCGTGAAGGAGGCGGGGCTGGTTCAACTCCTGGGGCTCGGGGATGGGCTCGCGGAGTTCAGCTCAGGAGGGCGCCGTCTCACGCCGCCCAGGCACCTTCAGGACGGCGTAGAGCTTCTCCGTGGGCTCGAAACCCACGGAGGTGTAGACGCGCGCCGCGTGGTATGTGGCATCCGCCGCCATCACGAGTCTCTGGATGCCTCCCGATGCCAGGGCCCGCCGCGAGACCTCGTACACGAGTGTGCCCGCCACCCCCCGCTTGCGAAACTCCGGGTGCGTGCCCACGAGCTGGAACCGGCTGAGCCCATGCGCGGAGAACAGCCCGAGCGTCCCGGCAAGCCGGCCGTCGAGAAATCCGCCCCACCAGACACCCCACCCCGCCTCGACCATCTTGCGGTACCGCGCCATCTGCGCTTGCGCGAAGCGGGCCGTCGCCGCGGCATCCTTCGAGTGCTCGCTGAACGCCCGGGTCTGCAGGATGACGGCCTCCGCCCACTCGGCGTCCCCGCTGAGCGGACGCACCTCCAGCGCCTCGTTCGGGTGGAGCGGCGGGTGGACCTGGTGGGCCGTGAGGATGACGCCCTCATCCAGCTCGAAGCCGCGTGCCAGGAAGGGCGCGGTATCGCCGCGTTCGCCCGGGCTGTCCCATGCGAGCAGGCAGTGTCCGACCTCCGTGTGAGCCAGCTCCCGCTCGAAGGCCGCGAGCCATTCCCGCGCATCCGCCTCCCCCCGAGGCGCTCTCCGGAAGAGCAGCAGGTTTCCCCAGTAGAAGTGGGGACTGCTGGGCGTGCGAACGACCCAGTAGTCAGCCCGTGACTGCACCACACCATCGAACTGGACAAGGGCCAGCTCCGTGGTGAACCCCACGGCGCGGGGCAGCGGAGTGGGCGTCTCAACGGCGTCGTTCGGCAAGGAGGCTCCCAAGGGCAAGCGTGTCAGGCGCGGGGCTGCGGTGAGGGGGCGCGTCCTCTCCGGGCGGAAGGGGAAGGAACGAGGCCCCGCCTGGCGAGGACTGCGCGGGCATGAGCGTACACGTCTTCGACGAGCACTTCGACAGGCCGAGGAGGTGCGAGGAATGCGTCATATGGGTTCGAGTCGCCTACGCAGTACAGGTCCAAGTCGTGCGCCTGTCGATTTACATGTTCAGCAAGAACAGCCGCCCTTGCTGACCCGGACGGAGTTGCCATACGGTCCGCGAATGTTCAGATTACTTACCCGTTTTGCGCTGGTGGCCCTGGCTGTCTCAAGCGCGACTGGATGTTCTCCCACGGAACTGCCCCTCGAGAGCGAGTCCTCGCGCCAAAGCCAGCCGCTGAGCGTCCAGACCGGCTCACTGAATGTGGCGCGGACTTCATTCGCCCTCACCCTGCTCCAGGACGGAACAGCGCTCGTGACCGGTGGGTACGATGGGAGCGGCAATACCTCCACCGTCGAGCGCTACAACCCCGCGACCGGGCTGTTCAGCATCGTCTCCAGCCTGGCGAACGGCCGGAGTTCGCACACGGCCACGTTGCTGCAGGATGGTCGGGTGCTCGTGGTCGGTGGTCACGTCGGCAGCCCTTCTACCGGAGTGACGAACACAGTGGAGATCTACAATCCGGCCACGGGCACCTGGTCGAACGGAGCCCCTACAGCGGTGGCCCACGCAAGGCACACGGCGACGCTATTGCAGGATGGTCGAGTGCTCGTCGTCGCCGGTGAGAGAGAGCTGACGACGACCGCTGGTGGCTCGACGGTCTGCGAAATCTACAATCCCACGACGAATACCTGGTCGTACGTTGCATCATTGCCGCAAAAGCGCCTCGATCACACCGCGACGCTCCTTCCCAGCGGCAAGGTGCTGGTCGCCGGAGGGGTTGAATACGACATCCAGGGCAGCCCGACCTTCGTGCCCGCGGTGGAGTTCGATCCCCTGGCCAACACCTGGACCACGCGGGCGAGCCCGTTCGTCGGCCGGACTCGGCACCAGGCGTTCCTTTTGGGAAGTGGTTCGGTGTTGTTGGTCGGCGGGAGGCAGGAGGGCACGGGGACCTTCAACGTGGCAGAGCAGTACGATCCGGTCACGAGCACATGGTCTGCGACGTCGACGACCAGTGGGCGTTCCTCCGCAGTAGGGGCTGTGCTCGCCGACGGCCGCGTCCTGGTCGCCGGTGGGTATAACGCCGGGTTTCTGGCCTCGTCGGCGCTCTATGACCCCTCGACCGGGGCTTGGAGCGCCGGTGACCCCTTGCTCATCGCCAGATACATGGCGCAGGCGGTTCGATTGAACGATGGCCGCGTGTTGGTCGCCAGTGGCTACTCCGCGAGCGGAGTGCGCACCACGCACGCCGAGCTGTTCTCGGCCTGTACTGTCTCGGTGACCTGCGCCTCACAGGAGAAGAACTGCGGCTCGATTCCAGATGGCTGTGGCGGCACCCTGAATTGCGGAACCTGTGGCATCGGAGAGATCTGTGAGGCCAACGTCTGCGTGAGCTGCACGCCGACGACCTGTGCCGAGGAAGGCAAGAACTGCGGCAGCATCGCTGACGGTTGCGGCGGCACGCTCGATTGTGGAGCGTGCAGCGGAACTGATGTTTGCAGTTCGAACATCTGCGTGAGCTGCACGCCCACCACGTGTGCAGCGGAGGGCAGGAGCTGCGGCACGCTCTCGGATGGATGCGGCGGTACGCTCTCCTGCGGAATCTGCGCGGAGGGCAGCACCTGCAACTCCGGAGGCGTCTGCGTCGAAGCCACGCCCCCCACCGTTTCCATCAGCTCGCCCTTGAGCGGCGTGGACGTGACGGGCACTGTGGTCATCCAGGCGAGCGCCTCTGACAATGTTGGCGTGGTGCGGACCGACTTCTATGTGGGGAACTCCTTCATTGGCTCATCCGCCGGACCGACGTTTTCGGTCTCCTGGAACTCGGCCAGCGTCGCCAACGGGTCCTGGGTGCTCACCGCCCGCGCCTTCGACGCCGCCGGTAACAGCGCGACCAGCGCGGGGGTGACAGTACGGGTGTCGAACCCGGTGGTGGTGATGGCCAGCTATGACGGGACACTGCGAGCCCCCCGGTGCAGCACACCCGGGGCGGGTTGCGACTCCGGCACTCTCCTGGTGGGCCGCGGCTCAGTGGGCCCAGAGCCCCAGGCGCCCAATACCCTCAATGCGTCCTGCTCGGATGGCACGGCGGGGGGCTTCCACAACGATGAATCACTCGACCGCTTGATGATCGTCACCACCGACAACACCCCCCTCGCCGCCGGGAAGCAGGTCCGAATCGACGCCACGGTCTGGGCTTTCTCCGCGTACTCCTCCGACATGCTTGACCTGTACTACGCGACCAGCCTGAGCAACCCCGCGTGGACTTTCCTGACCACGCTCACGCCAACGCGGGCCGGGAGTCAGACGTTGTCTCACACCTTCACGCTGCCCACGGGGGCGCAGGTGATCCGGGGGCGCTTCCGCTATGGCGGGAGCGCGGCCCCCTGCGGCGTGGGCAGCTACACCGATCACGACGATCTCGTGTTCGCGACCAGTCCCTAGCGTGTCCCGGCTGCCTTGCGGGCACGGATAGGCGGAGCGCGTGCGGGGGCTGCTGGGCGAGCGCGAGGCCGTGCTCCGCCGCGCCGCGCGGCGCTTGCTGGAGCGCGAGATGCTCGGTGGTGAGGAGCTGGCGGCGCTGCTGAAGGAGCAGGCTCCGGCGCTCCGCGCCGCCTGAGGACCCCGCCGCCCCGGAAGGCCCGGGGCGGCGGGGCTCACGGCGTCAGCGACCGCCCGTGTTGGTCGCCCAGACGGGCGCACCTGCGGTGTTGTAGATGACCACGTTGCCGCGTTCTGCACGTGGAGCGTCGCGCCGTTGTGGCCGCCGGTGTTGGACACATAGATGGCGCGAGGCAGGCCGGTGTAGATGGCGCGGTTGCCGTCGCCCTGCATGTACATGCCGTAGGACGGCTGCCCGGAGGGGCCGGAGGCCCAGATGGCCGTGCCGCCCTGGTAGAGCACCGGGCGGCCGTCACCCTCAGGACGAGCAGGAAGCGCCCGTCGCACGAGTAGACAAATATAGGAGGGAGGGGGGGCTATCCGCTGAGCAACTCCGGCCCCAGCTCGGCCATGCTTCCTCACCCTCAACAGGGCTCCCGTCTCTCGAGAGACTTTGACTCCTTCTCTCTACGCCAAGAGAGAAGGGGAGTGCTGCCGGGCTTGCGTCCAAAGTTGACGAGGAGCGCAGCGCTTGATGCCTTTGCAGCTTGAGGAGGGTCCATGCCGTCCTTAACTCTGCATCAGAAAATTGACGAACGTGCAGTTCGTGCATTGGCATGTGGAGAGAGAGATGGCTTATATCCTCGCGACTGGACTGCTCAAGGGACAAGTGCTCTGGTGGTTCCTTGCGGCGCTTCTAGTCTCTTGTGCGCTGCTCTTCTTCATCTTGGTCATCTTCGTCGCGCCAGCGATCATCGTCGACCGCTCCCTCAGGAAGCAGGGAGCCCAGACGCCTATCGCTGCTCCGGAACACCTGAAGGCGCAGAATGATGTCCGAACAGTCTTGGTCCAGGCGCTGGGGATGATCTTCTTCGCGGCGACCGCTTTTTTCACATGGCAGCAATTCCGGCAGGCCAAGGAAGAGCAACTCACTTCTCGGTTCACGATGGCTGTCGAGCAGTTTGGTCGTTACGAAGTCGATGTCCGCCTTGGCGGAATCCACGCACTGACTCGCATTGCCAGGGACTCCGAGTCAGATCGCGAAGCAATCGTCGATATGCTCTCTGCATTTGTCCGGAAAAACTCTAATTACAATGACCCTGACTCGCCCCCGAAGCCATTGGATTCTCTGAGGGCTCTCGAGCTTCGTGATCCAGACTTACAGGCGGCGATGGATGCCCTGACTGGGGAGGCATTGCGGAATGGCAACGACATTCATTTCATCTTGGATGAGGTTGACTTAAGAAGGGCTGATCTTGATGACGCTAATCTGGAAGGTGCATCCCTTGCACGCGCTCACCTCGAAGATGCCCGGCTCGTGAATGCCCATCTCGAAGGAGTCAACCTCGAAGGGGCAAACCTCGAAGGAGCCAACCTCGAAGGGGCAAACCTCGAAGGAGCCAACCTCGAAGGGGCAAACCTCGAAGGAGCCAAGAATCTCACGACAGCCAGGCTCAAGGGAGCCCACGCGAACAAGTACACGAAATGGCCCAACTCCTTCAATTGGGGGGCCGCTGGTGTCATCATGGACGAGGCTCTCGTAGGCCCCGAACCCCACAAGAAGGCAGAGGCTCCACGGAGGCTCGTGGGCGGCTGACGGTGGGGAACATCTGCCATTGCTGGAGCGGGTCGGCCTGGTCGGCGTTCGGATGCTCGGGGCAGCTGTCGGCGGCATCGACGAGGGTGTCACGGTCAGAGGTTGTCTATGGGCGCAGTCGAATCCAAGGTGGTTGTCGGCGTGGGGCCGCAGGGCCTCCGAGTCTACAGCGTGTCGCCCCTGCACAAGGTGCTGCCTGAGGAAGAGGCCGGCGCCGATTGGACGCCGGGGCGGGCCTCGGTGGACTGCGCCCGCAACGAGGGGGAGTCGTTTCAGGTCGTGGTGCAGTCGGACCAACCTATCTCGGGCCTCGCGGTGCAGGTGACCGAGCTGACCGCCCACCAAGGAGCCTCGCTCCCCGCGAAGCTCCTCACGCTCCGGAAGGTGGAGTGGGTGGATGTCAATGTGCCCTACGACCCGAAGGAGCCCTCGACGAAGCCCATTCTACGCCCCGACCCACTGCCGCTGGTCGACGCGGCGGCGGACCGCTTCTCGGTGGAGCCGGGGAAGAACCTGGTGTTCTGGCTCACGCTGGCCGTTCCAATGGACGCCCGGCCGGGCCTCTACTCGGGGCGGGTGAGCATTCTCTCGGGGAGTGACCCGAGGGCAGTCCTCCATGTAACGGCGCGGGTGCGTTCCTTCGCACTACCGAAGCGGCCGATCCTGCAGAGCATGATCGGGATGTCCGAGAGCAACATCTACCGGGCGCACGGGGCGAAGACGCGCGAGGAGAAGGAGAAGGTGATCCGCGCCTATCTGGAGGAGTACATCCGCGCGCGGCTGGGGCCTTTCCTCTATGCCCCGGGGACAATGGCATTCAACCCGCTTCCGGACGCGACCATCCGCTGGGAGTTCGCGAAAGACACCAGCGGGAAGCTCACCGGCGAAGTGGCCCTCGATTTCACCGGCTTCGACCGCGAAGCGAAGTACTACCTCGACGAGCGCCAAGCCTTCAGCGCGTTCAACTTCGCCCCGTATATCCTGCACAGGCAGGAGAAAAACGGCCAACTGCAGTCGTTCCTGTCCTTTTCGGACAGCGGTGGCGCTTCCGTTCAGCGCATCCTTCCCAACGGCTCGGTGAACCCGGTCTTCGAGCCGATCGTCGTCAGCTTCTTCCGGCAGGTGGGCGCGCACCTGGCTGGGAAGGGATGGCTCGACCGTGCGGTGTACTATGTCGCTGACGAGCCGCCGGAGTCGGACGCGGAGCTGATCAAGCAGGTGTGCCTCCTGGTCCGGCAGGGTGACGCGCGCATCCGCACGGCGGTGACCTACGACCCGGCGAGCCGCCCGCGGCTCGCCGAGGTGCAGGAAAACGGCAAGTCGCTGATCACCTTGTGGATACCCAACGCCAACCAGTACCGCGAGGACGTGGCCGCAGCCGAGCGGAAGAAGGGGGCCGACTACTGGCTTTACGACATCAAGGACACCGCCCTCATCTCACACAGCGGCGAGCAGAACCGCGCCATGTTCTGGGACGTGTGGCGTCGGAATGCCAACGGATACGTCTACTACCTCTCCACCAACTGGGGCGGCGATGCCACGCCCTGGGAGCGCCCGAACTTCCTGCTCCCGGGGGTGAACTACCAGTACCGCCATGGAGACGGCTACTTCTTCTACCCCCCAGAGCGGAAGTACAACCCGGAGAAGCCGGTCCTCGACCGGGTGGTGACGACCATCCGCTGGGAGTTGATGCGCGAGGGCGCCGAGGACTATGACATGCTGCGCATTCTGGAGCGGCGTACTGCCGAGGCGGAGGCTCGGCAGCTGTCGGTCGCCACGAAGGGGCGGAAGGCCCTGGCCGATGCGCGCGCCGCCGCCGACTCGCTCTGTGCCGGCTCCGAGAGATTCGCCATTCGGGATCTCCTCTTCGACGCGCAGCCGGGGTGGTCGTTCAGCGCCCAGGAGGGCTGGCTTCACCACCCAGGCGGGACGCGCTCCGACCTGCTGATCCGCCTGCGCAACATCGCGAAGGACGGCCGCTATGAGCTGGTGCTCAACGTCTATGACGACTCGGACTACTGGGGGAGGCCTTACTCGCGCTTCCTGGTGAACGGGCAGCCGTTCGCGTCACCAGGGATATCCACCAAGGGCCCCACCAACGTGCCGGCAGGCCCCCTGGAGGTGAACGGGGGCGAGACGTCGTTCACCCTCTCGTCGCTCGCCGAGGCGCAAGGCGTCATTGTCTATCGCGTCGGCCTGAAGTGGCTGCTGGGGCGGGCCGGAAGTCTTTACGCCGCCCGCGCCTGCGTCGCTGATGCCATCGAGGTGCTCGATGACTGGGTCCGGGAGAAGGCCGGGTAGGGGAGGCACCCCACGCCGCGCTGGTCCTTGGATTCAGGCTGTTGCTCCCGGGCTCCACCACGGTAGGAACGACGCATGGCGGTCTGCGTCGTGCTCGCGGAAGAAGCGCTCGCGGCCGCCGACCGGGCCGACCGCGTGCGCCGGGCAGGAGGGCCGATGGGGGCGCTTCACGGCGTGCCCTTCACGGTCAAGGAGAACCTGGACTGCCTGGGCTCGGCCACCACGCACGGCATCGAGTTCCTGACGCAGGCCACGGGGTTCGTGCTCCCCGGCAACGCGCTGGGCCTCTCCGGGGGCCTGCCGACCAGCATCCAAGTCTACGCGGACCTGTGGCGGGAGGACCTGTGCCTGCGGCGGGGAGCTCGTGCGCCTCGTCGAGCAACCGCACCCGCGCGCGCACCTGATGGGTTCGCATGTGGAGGCCAGTCATGGGACCGCCCAGGGTCCGCGGCCCGGGCCGCCGCCGACCAGCTACCTAATCCTAGGGAATTGATGCACCCACGGCGCTGGCCGAGGCTCCCGCGCGCTTCTCGCCCCCCGGGCCAGAGAGAGGTCCGGAGCACTCCCGTCCCGGCACATTCGGAGCCATCCATGCGCATCTTCCTGCTGGCGGCACTCGCCGTCTCCACTTCGGCCTGTATGCTCAACCCCGTCGACGGACAGACCGTCTCGTCGACCACGGGAGTCATCGACTTCCTCGGGTACAGCAACACGGGGTCGCAGACCGTGGTCCTCGAGCACGCGAGGGGAACCTCGTGGCTCGAAGTGGGCAGGACCACCACGTCCGCCACCGTTCAGCACACCACGGCCGACGGTGTCGAGCTGTATGGCTGGAGCCTGCCGAGGGTGCTTCCCGCGGCGGCATGGACGGCGGGGACCACCGGCTTCTTCGCGAAGGTCCGCATGCGCGTGCCGGGCGCGGGCACCAATGGCAGCGACTTCTTCATGTACACGTTCAGGCCGGACTGGTCGTCCTGCTATGAGCAATACCCCGAGACCGCCAACTTCATCTCGTACTGCAGCAGCCCGCGCAGCCCCCATGCCTTCATCTACACGCGGGACTTCCCGGCGGGGGTCGACCTCGTCATCACCAGCCTGCTGTGGACGTCGACCGGGCGCACGGAGGTGCGGGTGAGGAACAACGGCCGCCCCGGCAAGCTCGTCTCGGTGACGTGCTCGCGCTTCGGCTCCAGCTCGGTCTTCACTGTCAACGAGCCCATCCTCCCCGGCGAGACGAAGAGCATCCTCAACGCCGTGGCGCCGAGCGGCTCGGTCACCTGCACGGCGTCCGGGACCAACGAGGACGGCTCGCCCGAGGCCAACACCGCCAACAACTCGCGCAGCCAGACCTTCTGACAGGGGCCCGCGCTACGGCAGCCGCCCCTCCAGCGCCGGCCCGCGGGGGCGGACCCACTGACAGGCTTCGAGGCCTCATCCTGCCGGATGCCCGCTCCCCCCGTGCACGGACCGGATAGCCCGGGCGCCGGGGGCTCGGCTCAGAGCGATTCGAGGAATGCCAGCACCGCGTCGCGGTCCGCCTTGCTCAGCGCCTCGAACAGGCCGCGGCTGGTGCTGGCCTCGCCGCCGTGCCAGGCGATGGCCTCCATGAGCGTGCGGGCCCGCCCGTCATGCAGGTAGCGCACGTTCTGCACCCCTCCCTGGACGAACCGGAGCGAGCCCACACCCCAGAGCGGCGCGGTCCGCCACATGCTCGCTCCCGCCTGTCCCTGGGGCAGCGTGTCGGCGAGCCCCGGCCCCATGTCGTGGAGCAGCAGGTCGGTGTAGGGCCGGAGGGTCTGATTGCGCAGCTCCGCGAACGGATGGTTCGCTCCCGTCGTCAACTGGGCCGTGTGGCAGCTCACGCAACGGACCTGGGCGAACAGCGCACCGCCGCGCTGGATGAGGGCCGGGTCCACGTCATGCTCCGGAGAGACGCGGATACCGTCCATGTAGCCGCTGCGCAGGCTGCGCTGGGCCGGCACTCCGAGCAGCGCGAGGTAGGCGTCGAGCCGCTGGAGCTCCGTCTCGGAGATGGCTGTCGCGCCAGCCGTGGCATTGCAGTCGGGTGAGCCCCGCTGGCAGGCCAGCGACTTGTAGACTGGCGAGGTGACACCGATGTCCTTGAGGAGCGCGTCCGCTGCCTGCTGGCGCAGGGTGGCCTTGCTCGCCTTCCATCCGAAGCGGCCGAGGTGCCGGCTGCCGGTCTCCGGATTGACGACCCAGTTCGGCACACCTCGGATGCCATCACCGTTCGAGTCTTCCGGGTCGGCCAGGTTCAGAATCGTCGTTTCGTCGATGGCCTCGAGCAGCCCCAGGCCGATGACCTGCGGCGCCTGGCGGATGGAGTACTGCGCTGGCACCGGACCCTTGAAGGCGTAGACCGGCTTCTGCAGCTCGACCGTCTCGCCGTCGGGCAGCGCGCGCACGGTCGTTTCATACGCCTGCACGGAGACGGAGTAGTCCGGCGCGCCCGCCTCCTGGGCCCGCTGCTGCACGTTCAAGCCATAGGTGGCATCGGGCGTCACCCCGGAGGGGGAACTGGACGCGGCAACTTCGACGGCCATGGTGTCGAGTCGCTGGCCTGGCACGGGAGCGACGCTGCGCCCGTTGAGCGCGTGACATCCGATGCAGCTCACGTTGTTGAAGCGCGGCCCTAGTTGATTGGCGTGCGCCGTGAACACGGGGTTGATGTCCGGGCTCTCGGAGTGCTTCCCGTCGACGAACGAGGTGTGGAACAGCCGTCGCCCTTCCACGAAGCGCTGGGTGTTGGAGATGCCGATGTTGTTGGCCATCTGCTGGAACACCCGGTGCGGCTCCTCGGAGTAGTTGTAGGAGACGCTGGCCTGGCCCCCCAGCAGGGTGCTCTCGGGCAGGGGGACGGAGTCGAGCACAGGGGCCACGCCGTACCACGGGCGCATGCCCGCACCGACCTGGTACAGCTGCTCGAAGGAGTAGTAGCGGATGCCGCCGCCATCGATGACGGCCCGGTTGTCGGGCGTATGCTCGAGGTACGGTGGCTGTTGGAGAACTCGAAGTGGGTGAACTTGTCCCAGTGCGGACCCTGAAGGTGCGGCAGGACCCGCGCTTCCAGCAGTACGACGTGCTGGGCGCGGTGAAGCGCGGCATCGAAGGGGGAACGCGGTGTTCGGCTTCCCGGTGTTCGAGGCCATCGTGGGCGACGGCGCGCTGAGCTTCGCGGACGACGACAAGAACGTCTTCATCTTCGACACGGACGAGGTGATGCCCTTCGCCACCCACGGCCCCGTGTATCGGGAGGCGCAGGCGTACATGCTGAACAGCACGCTCCCGTGGAGCCGGTTCCACTACTACTTCGTCTATCGCGTCAATCCGCTCCTCAACTTCGTGCGCGCGGCGCAACGGCTGGTGAGCCAGGAATGAGGGCTCGGACCCGCGGCTCACGGAGGCAGGTGCCCTCGCGAGCCGCGGGTCATCCCAGGAGGCATCATGTCCGTCCCCTCCGAGCCCACCTCTGGCGCAGCACCGAGGTACGTCCTCATCGCGGGGGCCGGAACTGTGGTGGCAGAGTCCACGGGGCCGCGTCCCCGAGTGGCGCCCCTCCCCACAGGCGGGTGGGTATGTTCCACGCATTGCCTTATGCCTGCCAACTCCGCGGAACTCCGCCCCCTCCGTCGCACAAAGTGCATGTTCAGTGAAATTTGACGCTGTTATTGCAACTGCGCGTACCTGTGTGGCAAAGAAACGGCCGTGGGCAGATGTCGGGGCGCCGACTTCAGCAGCGCTCCAGACCCGCCTGCCGCCCACTCGGACGTGGGCGCACACATGAGGGGACGACGAACATGCAAGGCAACGGGAAGCTGATCGCCGCGATGGCCGCGGCGCTGGGGCTGGTTGCGCTGGACGCGAACGCCACCGACGACACCACGCCCATCCAGACGGGCGACATCAAGATCTTCAAGAAGGTCAACGGCCAGGACTTCAAGTTCCTCGGCGACCTCGCCTTCACGTTCGAGATCCGCAAGGGCGCCACGGCGGACTACCCGGGTGGCGAGGGCACCGTCATCGTCGGCGGCCTCATCGCCGACTCGAACAACATGGGCCTCATCCACATTCCGGCCCTGCCCTTCGACACCTACCAGGTCTGCGAGGTGAACATCCCCGCGGGCTGGCGTTCCTCGCTCAGCCTCGAGGGCGGCTTCATCCCCAACAGCGTCGGCAACCCCAACCCCAGCACGCGCACCGTCTGCAAGGACGTGGTGGTGCAATACCCCTGGGTGCACCTGGTCGAGGTCAACAACACCGAGTACACCGAGCCGCCGCCCCCGCCCCCGCCGCCCCCCACCGCCCCCGCGCACACCATCGGCTACTGGAAGAACTGGTCCTCGTGCACCGGCGGCAAGCAGGACGCGCTGCTCGACCAGGCCCTCGCGGCCGCCGGCGGCATCCCCATCGGTGACCTGCTCGTCAACAACTGCCAGGACGCGGTGGACATCCTCAGCAAGTCCGACCTCAACGGCATGAAGCGCGCCACGGACGCCGCCTACCGCCTCGCCGCGCAATTGCTCGGCGCGCGCCTGAACTTCCAGGCCGGCGCGGTGCGCTGCGACGAGGCCGTGGCCGCGGCCAACAGCGGCCAGTCGCTGCTGGACGGCATCGGCTTCACGGGCACGGGCTCGTACAAGTCCGTCATCAACGCGGACGCCGCGGACATGCTCGCGGAGAGCCTGGACGAGTACAACAACGGCCACCTCTGCAAGTAGCGCAGGGGCCGCGGCCCTGAAGCACCCCGAGGCCCCGGCCGCGCGAGCGACCGGGGCCTTCGTGTTACCTCCGGCACACCTTCTGCTCGCGGCTGGCGATGAGCTGTTCGCGTTGGCCGAGCATCTTCGGGACCGGGTGAGAACGGGCAGTGGTCCCCGTTCTGGTCGGTGGTGACATTCTTGGGCCGCCCGAACAGGGCGATGAGCGGCGCCCTGCATGCGAGGTGCGCGAGGGTTGCTGCGCTCGGGCCCACCTTGGTAGGTTGGACAGGATATGCGTACTCTCCCACTTTTCGGGTATGGTCTGATTGCTTTCCTTGTGGCCTCGTCAGCCGCACAGGCCCGCGACGAGCGTGACAAGCCCTCTGTGCGCCCCATCATGCTCTCCGAGCATCCGACAGACTGCACCCACTCCATCTACGTGAAGGGGCAGGTCGTCACGACGCTGCGATTCGAGCAGCTTGTAGACGCGAGCAAGACGAAGATGATCGGTTGGGAGGGGCGGCTCGAACCGCTGGCGGTGGTCCGCAACAAGGTGCTCCTTGAGCCCATCCGTGACCTCAACAGGGACGAAGGGATTCCCCTGGTCGTGACGCTGGCGGATGGGACTGAAGTTCCGTTCCTTGTAAGGCCCTCTTGGCGGAAGAAAGACGGAGGGTGGCCGCCGACTACCGACCAACAGGTCGACGTGTTCAAGGACCGGGAGAGCTACGCGGCCATGCACGCGGCCTTGATGAACGCGCTCAAAGAGAAAGAGGCACTTGTCGAAGAGAACCAGCGTTACCGCAAGGAAGAGACTTCGGAGGATCACGCCCTTGCCGCACTGCTCGCGTCGGGCGCGGTCGCGCAGACGCCGTTCATGGTCGCGGATCGTTTTTCCGGCAAGGACACCGATGCCGAAATTGATGCGACCGTGCTCAAGGGGAAGGGTAAGGCGGCAGTCGTCTTCAAGGTCAAGAACCTTGACCAGGAGCAACCTTGGAGTGTGCAGCGGATTCGACTTGTGACCACGGACGGCGGTCGTGAGCGCACGGTCGCGGTGCGCGCCACAGTCCGCGAGATCACGCCCGGCGGGTCCGGAGTGCTGGCCATCGTCGCGGACGGGAGCGCCTTCATTGACGACGGCGCGCTGACGAGCCTGCGGCTGGAGGTCTACCGACACGATGGGCTGCGGCAAGCGTTCGTTCAGCTAGATCCGACCCTCATTGCGCGGTAAGAGCGGGAGGCATGGCCTTCAACAAATTCGCGCTCTTGGGCTGCGCCGTCCTACTCGTGATGTCCTCTGGTTGCCCTGGAACCGCAACGGGAGGAGTGGCCTTGCGTCCTGATGGCACTCCGGGACCAGAGAAGTGTCCCGAGAAGGCACGGGAGGCCATGAACTACCTCCGGCTGTTCGTTGGGGAATCCGCGTGGGTTCAGCTCGACGCGAACCAGACCCGTGCGCGTCCTATCACCCTCTACGACGGACCGATTGAGAGCGTGCTGGACGAGAATCTCGGGCTACTTGAAGCGCCAGCTCGCCTCTATGGTCAGGTCTGGACGGGCGGGCCTCAAGTCGTCATTCGGTACTATGCCGCCCATCCGTTGAAGGGTGGCGATCAGGTGCCCATCTGCGCGGTGGCTCGGCTGGGCCTTGGGCAGCTCCGGAAGCGGCCCGAGTCCAAGCCCGGGACGGCCATCCTCGATTCTCCCCGGGCGGGGGTCTACATCGTGAACGAGTTCCGATAGCACGGCCCTCCCCGCTTCGTTGACACTGTGCGCCGCTGCTGCTTCGCGCATCCACGGGGGAAAGGCGAAGGGCCCGGAACCCGCGAGGTTTCCCTCTGGATTCCAGGCCCCTCTTGTCAGCAAGGAGTACGGGACTTGAACCCGTGTCCTCACGCCGTGGCGGAGCGCACCGCCGCGAGCAGCTCGCCCGAGTCGATGAGCTGGCTCACCGCCTCGATGTCCTTGTGCAGCTCGCGATCCTTGTCCATGTGCGGCACCTTGCTGCGCACCAGCTCATACGCCGCCAGCGCGCCCTTGCCAGGCTTCACCGGCAGGCGGAAGTCCAGCGCCTGCGCCGCGCACAGCACTTCAATGGCCAGACACGAACGCGTGAAGTCACTCACCTGACGGCCCTTGAGCGCCGCCGTCATGCCCATGGACACGTGGTCCTCACGGCCCGCGGACGACGGAATCGAGTCCACCGACGCCGGGTGGCTCAGCACGCGAGACTCGGCCACCAGCGCCGCGCTCGTCACCTGCGCAATCATGAACCCCGAGTTCAACCCCGAGTTCTTCGCCAGGAACGCCGGCAGCCCCGACAGCGCCGGGTTCACCAGCTGCTCCACCCGCCGCTCGCTGATGGACGACAGCTGCGTCAGCGCCATCGCCACCACGTCCATCGCCAGCGAGATGGGCTGCCCGTGGAAGTTGCCGCCCGACACGATCCGCTCCGTCTCCGTGAACACCAGCGGGTTGTCGGTGGCGCTGTTCACCTCCACCTCCAGGATGCGCCGCGCGAAGGACAGGCCCTCGCGCGCCGCGCCGTGCACCTGCGGCATGCAGCGCAGCGAGTAGGGGTCCTGCACCTTGCTGCAGTTGACGTGCGTCTCCACCAGCTCGCTGCCCGCCAGGATCTTCCGCAGGTGCGCCGCGGTGGCCTTCTGGCCCGGATGCGCCCGCACGTCGTGAATCTCGGGGATGAAGGGCTTGTGGCTGCCCAGCAGGCCCTCCAGCGTCATGGCACCGGCCACGTCCGCCAGGTCCGCCAGCGTCTCCGCCCGGAGCTGGAGCAGCGTGCCCACCGCGCACATGGCCTGCGTGCCGTTCACCAGCGCCAGGCCCTCCTTGGCCTCCAGCACCACCGGCTGCAGGCCCGCCCGCTCCAGCGCCTGACGCGCCGGCAGCCGCTGGCCCTGGTAGTACGCCTCGCCCTCGCCGATGAAGACGAGCGCCAGGTGAGCCAGCGGCGCGAGGTCTCCCGAGGCACCCACGCTGCCCCGCTCGGGCACCACCGGCACCACGTCCCGGTTCAGCATGTCCAGCGCCAGCCCCAGCGTCTCCGGCCGGATGCCGGAGAAGCCCTTGGCCAGCACGTTGCACCGCAGGAGCAGCAGCGCCCGGGCCTCCGGCAGGGGCAGGGGAGTGCCCACGCCGCACGCGTGCGAGAGGATGAGGTTGCGCTGGAGGTCGCGCAGGTCCTTCTTGTCGATGCGGACCTCGGCCAGGGTGCCGAAGCCCGTGTTGATTCCGTAGGAGGGGGTGTCCCCGGCGGCGACACGGTCCACCAGGGCGCGCGAGGCCTGGACGCGGGCGGCCGCCTCGGGGGCCAGCTCCACGATGGCCTCGTTGCGGGCCACCTGGAGGATCTCCTCCAGCTTCAGCGTGTCACCGTCGATGAGGATGCGAGCGCGAGACATTGGAACTCCAAAGGGGTGCGTAAACGCCACAGTTCGGGCAGCGGGCGCTTTACACCCGGGAGCGCTACTCGTATAGCTCCGACCGACTGACGCAGGAGGTCGAAGGCGCCGTGGCACTGATCGTCCAGAAGTATGGCGGTACCTCCGTAGGCGACATCAACCGCATCAAGAACGTGGCCCTCCGCTGCCTGGCGGCCCAGGAGGCGGGCCATGACGTGGTGGTCGTCGTCTCCGCCATGTCCGGTGAGACGAACCGCCTGTTGAAACTCGTGGCGCAGATCACCGACCGGCCCGACGAGCGCGAGCAGGACGTGGTGGTCGCCACCGGTGAGCAGGTGTCCATCGGCCTCGTCGCCCTGGCCATCCAGGCCCAGCAGGGCAAAGCCACCAGCTTCCTCGGCCACCAGGTCCGCATCGTCACGGACAGCACCTTCTCGAAGGCCCGCATCAAGAGCATCGACGCGGCTCCCATCCGCGCCGCCCTGGCCAAGGGCCACATCGTCGTGGTGGCCGGCTTCCAGGGCGTGGACGAGGAGGGCAACGTCACCACGCTCGGACGCGGCGGCTCGGATACCACCGCGGTGGCGGTGGCCGCGGCGCTCCAGGCGGATGCCTGTGAGATCTACACGGACGTGGACGGCGTCTACACCACCGACCCCAACATGGTCCCCGCCGCGCGCAAGCTGGACCGCATCACCTACGAGGAGATGCTGGAGCTGGCCAGCGTGGGGGCCAAGGTGCTGCAGATCCGCTCCGTCGAGTTCGCCATGAAGTACAAGGTGCCGCTCTGGGTGAAGTCGTCCTTCACCGATGACCCCGGCACTCTCGTGTGTGAGGAGGACAAGTCCATGGAGGACGTGCTGGTCCGCGGAGTCGCCTACGACCGCAACGAGGCGAAGATCACCGTATGCGGCGTGCCGGACGTGCCGGGCGTCGCGGCGAAGATCTTCGGTCCACTCGATGAGAAGGCCATCGTGGTGGACCTCATCGTCCAGAACCCGTCCAGGGACGGCCGCACGGACCTCACCTTCACGGTGGGCAAGGCGGACTTCCTGAAGGCCCAGGACGTGGTGAAGGCGGCCGTGAAGGACATCGGCGCCACCGGCCTCGAGACGGACGACAACATCGCCAAGGTGTCCATCGTCGGCGTGGGCATGCGCAACCACTCCGGCGTGGCGGCGCGCATGTTCCAGGCGCTGTCCGCGGAGGGCATCAACATCCAGATGATCTCCACGTCGGAGATCAAGGTGTCGTGCGTGATCCACGCCAAGTACACCGAGCTGGCCGTGCGCGCGCTGCACACCGCGTTCGGGCTGGATCAGCCGATGCCTCCCGAGGGAGTCTCCGCCGTCTCGGAAACGGCCGCCCTCAAGGGCGAGAAGGTCTGAGTCCGTGGCGGGCCGCACCGCCGCGCTCGCAGCCGCCGTGCTGGGGTTGATGGGGGTGGGCGCGGTTGCCCGCCTTCGTTGGCCCGACTCCGCCCCGGCGCTGGACTGCGCGCCCGAGGCGGTGCGCATCCGCCCGGACGGGGTGGCCACCTGTGGCGAGGGACTGCCACCCTCGGGCGCGCAGGCCCTGGCCCTGGGCCGCCGGCTGGACCTGAATACCGCCACCCCGGAGGAACTCGCCCTCCTGCCGGGCGTGGGGCCCGCCCTGGCCCGGCGCATCGTCGAGGCCCGGGAGGACTCGGGCGGCTTCAAGAGCTGGGACGACGTGGACGCTGTCCCCGGAGTGGGTGCTGCCAAGTTGCAGACCCTCCGGGCAGCCACACTACTGGGAGCATCTCCGGACGCCGGGCCCGTGTGGTAAGCACGGAGCGTGCAGATCGCCTGCCCCCAGTGCTCGATGCAGTACGTCCTCGACCGTCGCCTGCTCCCTCCGGGAGGCGTGTCGGTCCAGTGTACGCGCTGTGGCCATGTGTTCATGGCCTCTCCCTACGGACAGGCACCGGCCCCCGCCGCGCGTCCCACTCCGGGCGCGACGGGCGGGGCGACCGCGAGCACCAGCTCCACGCAGATCTTCGGCGGTGGACGCCCGGGGACGATGTCCACGCAGATTTTCGGCTCGGGGCCGCATCCCAACCCCGCGGCGGGGGCGTCCGCTCCGGTGCCGAATACGACGCAGACGTTTGGCGCCGTGCCGCCGCCTCCGTCGATTCCGCCCGTGAGCATGACGCAGACGTTTGGCGCCGTGCCGCCGCCGGGTTCGGCGGCTCCGGGCAACGCGACACAGTCGTTCGGGGCGGTGCCGCCTCAGGGCTCGGCGGCTCCGGGCAACGCGACACAGACGTTCGGGGCGGTGCCGGCGCACGGCTCGACGTCGCCGGGCAACACGACGCAGACGTTCGGGGCGGTGCCGGCGCACGGCCCGACGTCGCCGGGCAACACGACGCAGACGTTCGGCGCCGTGCCCGCTCAGGATGCACCCGCGCCGATTGGCAGGGCTCAGACATTTGGCGCCGTGCCGGCCCCTGACTCTCCCGCGCCGATTGGCAGGGCTCAGACATTCGGCGCCGTGCTCGCGCAGGGTGACGCGGCCCCCGTTGGTTCGACTCGTGTCTTCGGCGTGGCGCCGGTGTCTCCGCCCACGAATGGTGACACTCCGCTTCTGCCCGGCGTCTTCACTTCACGGGCCCCGTCCACGTCCATCGGCAGGACGCAGTCGTTTGGCGCGGTGCCTTCCGAGCCGTCGCAAGGCCCGGCGGGGCAGGGGCCCGGAATCGGCCGCACGGCCCTCTTTGGCGCGACGGGCTCCTCCTCCGGAGAGGACACCGGCATCCAGCTCCCTCCCGAGTCGCCCCCGCCCGTCGGTTCCGAGACGCTGGTGCCGTTGGGGCCGGGGGCCCAGGGTGGCGTCGAGCCGGTCCCAGCCATCGTCACCCCCTCGCGCCGGCCGCCGGTGGAGCTGCCTCCCGAGCTGCTCGCGGCGGGCCGCGAGTCGTCGATGGGCGGAGGCTTCGACTCGGGACAGCCGAAGCGGCAGCGCCTGCTGCTCACGCTCGCGGTGGCGGCGGGGCTCGTGTTGACGGCCGTGCTGGCCTACCCGGCGTGGCGAGACCGGAACTCGGACATGCCCGTGGCGGCGGTGGAGGACAAGGACCGCGCGGCGGCGCTGCTCCGGAGGGATGATCCCGCGTCGCGAGAGCAGGCCATCCAGCGCCTGCGCGCGCTGAACGCCGCGCATCCCAAGTACACCGAGGCCCAGGCCGAGCTGGTGGTGGCCCTGTCGTTGCGGCTGTCCGACCTCCAGGCCGACGCCGAGCGGCTCCGGACGCGGGTGGACCGGCTGAACCGGGAGAAGCTCGATGCCCGGGAGCTGCGAGACCCGGTGGAGCGGGACCTCCGCATCGCCTCGCTGGACAAGGATCTGGCGGACATCGCCAGGGAGGCGGCTCCGCTCCGGGGCGAGGCGGACACGCTCCGCAAGGAGCTGGACTCGCAGGTCCCCGGCCTCGCCAATGCTCCGGAAGTGGAGCCCGCCCCGGCCCTGGTGGCACGGCTGAAGGCGCGCGCCATCCATGCCGGTGTGACGGTGGCGCCGGATGCGCTGGCGCTCGCCGAGCGGCTGCGCAACGTGGAGGGCACGTCCAGGGCGTGGAGCACGCTGTCCCGGGCCGAGTACGCCCTCAACTCCGGCTCGCCGCCCGACTCGCTGGCGGAGGTATCCAAGGAGCTGGACACCCTCCGGCAGGAGGACCGCACGCTGCTGCGCGCGTACGTCCTGGGCGCCCGGGTGGCCCTGCGCCTCAATGATCCGTCCACGGCCCGTTCGCTGCTGGACGACGCGCTCGCCCTGAACCCCAACCACCAGCTCGCGAGCAAGCTGCTGTCCCAGCTCGGCACGGCCGCCCGGCGGCCCTGAAACGACGACCGTTTCCTGGTGCCCGCGGGCTGGAGAAAGTCCAGTCCCTCACGCGCGACTCCACCGCCCGTTGGAGGAATTCCGGGCGGATTGCCTTCCCGAAAGCAGGGCATACCTTTTGCTCGATCCGTGTGTGGCATCGAGGAATGGGGACGGGAGGCACGGTCGATGGCGGAGGTCTTGTTCTGGTGTGCCGCACTGCTGCTCGCGCACACGTACTTTCTCTACCCGTTGAGCCTGTTCGTGCTGGATGGCGCGGCGCAGGTGGCCCAGAACGTCCGGGCGATGCGGGGTGGAGGAGGGGGCAGGCAGACGGCTCGCGGGGGCGGGCCCACGCCCTCGGTGAGCCTGGTGGTGGCCGCCTACAACGAAGCGTCCTGCATCCGGCAGAAGCTGGAGAACAGCCTGGCCCTGCGGTACCCGGCGGAGAAGTTCGAGGTGTTGATCGGCTCGGACGGCTCCACGGACGGCACGGATGACCTCGTCCGCGAGTGCCCGGACACGCGGGTGAGGCTGTCCCCGGCGCCGCGCGCGGGCAAGACGACGGTCCTCAACCGCTGCATCCCCATGGCCAGGGGCGACATCGTGGTCCTCTCGGACGCCAACACGATGATTGAACCGGAGGCCATCGAGCGGCTGGTCCGCCACTTCGAGGACCCGGAGGTGGGCGCCGTCTGCGGGAAGCTCCGGCTCTACAACCCGACGAAGCAGGACTACGAGGAGCGCGACTACTGGAACTACGAGTCCCTCATCAAGATGTACGAGGGGCGGCGGGGCGCGGTGGTGGGGGCCAACGGCGGCCTGTATGCCATCCGGCGCACCCTGTTCACGGCGCTGCCGCCGTCCACCATCGTGGACGACTTCGTGATTCCGCTGCGCATCCTGGAGAAGGGCTACAAGGTCGTCTACGAGGAGGCGGCCGTCGCGCACGAGGAGACGACGGAGGACTACGACAAGGAGTTCGGCCGCCGGGCGCGCATCGCCGCGGGCAACTTCCAGAGCCTGCGCATGGTGCCGGGGCTGCTGCTGCCGACGGCGGGGTTCCCCGCGTTCGCCTTCTGGTCGCACAAGCTTCTGCGCTGGTGCGCGCCCGCGCTGATGGGGCTGGCGCTGGTGGCCAACGTGTTCCTGCTCGACAGCGTGTTCTACCGCCTCACCCTCTTCGGGCAGGCGCTCTTCTATGCGCTGGCGTACCTGGGGAAGGTGGAGGCCCTGAAGCGGGGCTCGGCGAAGCGGGTGGCCTCGGTGGCCTACTACTTCGTCACCATGAACCTGGCCATCGTCGTGGGCTTCTGGCGCTTCCTGCGCAACACGCAGCGCGCCGCGTGGGACCGCACCGCGCGCGCCTGATGGCGTTCCTCCAGCGGGGATTGCGGAGCGGGTGGGGTGGCCTACCGCAGGGCCACCGGCACCGGCTTCGTCCTTGCCGGCTCCACGGGCAGTACGCTGCCGAAGGCGGCGAAGAGCTGTCCGGTGAGCACCGGCTCACGATTGGGGCCGGGGTTGCGCAGCAGGTCGTTGAGCACCTGGCCCGTCTTCGGGTCTCTCGGCAGGTGGGGGCGGGCGAGGTTCATCCGGTAGCGGACGACGCCACGGCGCACGCGGTGGATGACGGTGACGGTGCCATCCGCGCCGACCGCGTCCACGATGCCCACGTGGGTGAGCCCGTCATTGCGGCGGCCGTCCCGATTCTGGTCGTACGTCTCGCGGAAGAACACGAGGTCCCCGGGGATGGGCCGGCCCTCCGTGTACACGCGGCCGCGCGCCCGGGCGTGGCGGTACATCGCCGTGACTCCGTTGTCGCCGGGCTTGAGCGTGCCCCGGAAGGTGACGCCGGCCTGGGCATAGACGCCCTCGATGAGCCCGGTGCAGTCGGCGGGGTACTTCCGCCCGTCGAGGACCACCTGCGGCTTGCCGACGAGCGAGCGCGCCGTGGTGAGCACCGTCTCGCGGGCTCCGGCGGTGGGGCGCGAGGCCACGGTGGCGCGCGCGGGAGTCACGGTGGGCTTCACGGCGCCGCTCTTCGCGGGGCGGGGCGCTGCCTTCTTCGCCACCGCCGCGCGGGCCGTGGGCTCCGGCTTCTTCTCCGGCGCCACCGGGCTGGCGAGCGACTCTCGGGGGAAGGCGGGCGGCGAGGCGGACCGGTAGCGGAGGGTGTAGGAGTCCAGCCAGGGCTCCAGGGGCGCGCCCGTGGTGGCGCAGCCCGTCGCCAGCATCGCGAGGATTCCGATCAGCACACCCGACCTCATGGAGCGACCTCCCTGTAGCGTCCTGAGGCAGCCATGCTCGGCCGGAGTCCGTGTGTGGTCAAAAAAACCACCCAGGCAACCGGCCGTTCCGGCTCGGGTTTCCGGGGGGGCACGGGTGCGGTATTGCTGGGGGGAATGGCCTCCCTCCGTCGAGCCCTCGCCGTCCTGTTGCTGGCCACCGGCTGCATCCCGTCGCCCTATGAGCGCGCCGCGCGGGCGGACACCGTGGAGGCGTACCGCGACTTCCTGCGAGAGAACCCCCAGCACGCGGACGCGGACGCCGCCCAGGCGCGACTGGAGGAGCTGGAGTTCGAGGAGGCGAAGCGGCTGCACACGGTGATTGCCTACAAGCGCTTCCTGGAGGCGTACCCGGAGGCGGCGCAGGCGCGCACCGCGAAGACGCTGCTCGAGGGACTGCGCTTCAACACGGCGAAGGAGGCGGGCACGGTGGCCGCCTGGCGCCAGTTCCTCCAGGAGCACCCGGACGGCGCGCAGCGCGACGAGGCGAAGCGCCTGCTGGCCCAGGCGGAGGCCCACGAGCTGGCCACCACGGAGGACCCGCGGCGGCTGGCGGAGTACCTGCGGGAGTCGCCGGACGACCCGCGCCGCCTGGAGGTGGAGTCGCGCCTGGACGGCCAGGCCTTCGCGCAGGCGAAGGCGGCGGGCGCGTCCAGGCTCTTCGCCTACCTCAAGGACTTCCCCGCCGGCGCGCACCGGGAGGAGGCGCGCGTCCTGCTGCTGGAACTGGAGGTGGAGGGGCTGCTCGTCTCCGGACTCGTGGACGAGGCCGAGGCGCGGGTGAAGGCGCATCCGCTGGGCCCGAAGCTGACCCGCTTCCCCGAGCGGCTGGCCCGGGCCCGCGCCGAGCGCGCCGCGTTGGCCCGCCCGGAGCCGCTGGCCCGCGCCGCGCACGTGGGGCACTACCTGCGCGACCTGGAGGACCTGAAGCGCGCGCTGGTGACGGCGGATCCGCTGGACCGCTGGCAGGCGGCGGAGGAGCTGGGACAGCACGTCTCCGTGCGCACCATTGATCCCCTGCTGGACGCGCTGCGCACCGCGCGCAACCCGCTGATCCGCCAGAACGCGTTGGAGTCCCTGCGCACGGTGTTGTCCGCGTTGCCTCGCCCGGTGGCGGAGTACGAGGTGGCCTCGCGCCTGGACGCGCTGCGCGAGCGCGCGAGCAGCGCGGAGATGTACCTCACGGTGGCGGTGCTGCTGGACCTGTCCGGCCAGCTCGCCCTCGCGTCCACCGAGTACCAGCGCTCCGTCGAGGGCGGCGCGACGGACCCCGTGGTGCTGCGCCGCTGGGTGCGGATCCGCGAGGAGCGGCGCCAGCACTTCTCCGCGGCGGTGGCGGCGCGGCAACTCGCGCTGTGGGCCCTGGACGTGGCGCGCGAGGAGGCCGTGACACCCGAGGGACAGGTGCCTCTGGCGTCGGCGCGGCTGCTCTGCGCGGCGGCCGTCAACGCGCGCTTCGCCTCGGAGGCCATTGCCCGCGCCCGCGCGGCCACCACCGAGTTCCCCGAGGACCTGGCCGAGTTCGAGCGCAGGGCGGCGGAGGCGAAGCGACTGGCCGAGGCCCGGCTGGCGGACGCGGAATTGCTCCTGCGCCAGCAGTCGCCCGGCGTGCGCACCTGCGCGGATCAGTCCGTGCGAGAGCGCCTGGACAGCGCGGTGAAGGAGCGCACGGCGGCGCTGGAGTCGGTGGGCCCGAAGCTGCCCCAGCAGGTGGGGCGGATGCTGCTCGAGCTGGCGAGGGAGCGGGATCCATCCCCCCAGGTCCGGGAGGCCGCGGCGGCCCGGCTGACGGCCCTGAAGCCGGCGCCCTGATCCACGTGTCCGTGAAGGGCGGTGCGGTTAGAGTTCCCCGCCCCATGGCCACGCGCACCTACACGCTCAAGGTCGCTCCGGCGAAGCCCTCGCCGCGCATCGACTACGCCGCCCTCCTCAACGAGGAGCAGCTCCAGGCGGTGGAGGCGGGGGAGGGGCCGGTGCTCGTCATCGCCGGCGCGGGCTCCGGCAAGACGCGCACGCTCACCTTCCGCGTGGCGCGCCTGCTGGAGCGGGGCGTGCCTCCCGAGGGCATCCTCCTGCTCACCTTCACCAACAAGGCCGCGCGGGAGATGACGCGGCGGGTGGAGGAGCTGGCCGGCTCCTTCGCGGACGTGCGGCGCATCCTCGGCGGCACCTTCCACCATGCCGCGCACGTGCTGCTGCGCCAGCACGCGGGCGCGCTGGGCTTCTCCACGAGCTTCACCGTGCTGGACCGCGAGGACGCACGGGACTTGATGGTGACGTGCATCGCCGAGCGCAAGCTCAAGAGCGACAAGCGCTTCCCCCGCCCGGAGCTGGTGCTGGACCTGGTGTCCATGGCCACCAACCTCCAGCAGCCCGTGTCCCAGGTGCTGGTGGACCGCCGCCCCCAGTTCCTCCCCCTGGCCCCCGAGGTGCTCGCCACCGCCGCGCGCTACCAGCAGCGCAAGGCGCAGATGCACCTGATGGACTTCGACGACCTGCTGCTCCACCTCAAGCGGCTGCTGACCCAGCACGACGACATCCGCGCGCAGCTCACCGAGCGCTTCCACTGCGTCCTGGTGGACGAGTACCAGGACACCAACCGGCTCCAGGGAGACCTGGTGGACCTGCTCGCAGGAGCGCGCAAGGACCTGACGGTGGTGGGCGACGACTGCCAGTCCATCTACAGCTTCCGCGGCGCGGACTTCACCAACATCATCGGCTTCCCCGAGCGCTATCCCGGCTGCGCCGTCTACACCCTCACGCGCAACTACCGCTCCACGCCGGAGATCCTCCGGCTGGCCAACGCCTCCATTTCCCGCAACGAGCGGCAGTTCCCCAAGGAGCTCACCGCCGCGCGTCCCTCCGGAGTCATGCCCGTGGTGGTCCCCACCCGGGACGCGGACGAGCAGGCCACCTTCGTGGCGCAGCGCATCCTGGAGCTGCGCGACGAGGGGCTGTCCCTGGAGGCCATGGCCGTCCTCTACCGCGCCCACAGCCACTCCTTGGAGCTGCAACTGGAGCTGGCCCGCCGCGGCATTCCCTTCCGGGTGCGCTCCGGGGTGCGCTTCTTCGAGCAGTCCCACATCAAGGACGTGCTCGCCTACCTCAAGCTGGTGAACAACGCCGGGGACGAGCTGGCCTTCAAGAGGGTGGTGCGGCGGGTGCCGGGAGTCGGCCCGGCGACGACGGAGCACCTGTGGACGTCGCTGCGCACGCTACCGGAGGGGACTGCCTGGGCGGAGGCGCTGGCCCATGACGACGTCCGCGGGCACCTGCCCCGCAAGGCGCAGAAGGGCTTCCAGCGCTTCGCGGACCTGATGGCGCGGCTGACCCGGCCGGGGGCGGTACTCACACCGGGAGTGTTGATAGAGGACGTGCTGGCCGGCGGCTACGCGGAGTACCTGAAGGCGGAGTTCACGGAGGAGGAGCAGCGGGAGGATGACATCCGGCAGCTGGCACTCTTCGCCAGCCGCTTCGAGGACCTGCCGCGCTTCCTGACGGAAATCGCCCTGGTGTCGGAGTTCGCCGCGGAGGAGGCCCTGGGCGCCGACGCGCCGGACGAGTACCTGACGCTGTCCACCGTGCATCAGGCCAAGGGGCTGGAATGGCGGGCCGTCTTCGTCCTCTGGCTGGCGGATGGCCGCTTCCCCCTGTCGCTGGCCGCCCGGTCGGCGGAAGAGGAAGAGGAGGAGCGCCGGCTGTTCTATGTGGCCCTGACGCGGGCCCGGGACGAGCTGGCGCTGGTGTACCCCCTGACCGTGCAGCCCCGGGAGGGGGACCGCATCCTCCTGAGGGTGTCCCGTTTCATCGAGGAGCTGCCGGCGGGGGAGGGCGCCCCCTATGATCGGCTCGTCCTGGCCACCGTGGAGGCGGCGCCAGGGGAGGCCGGAGGACCGTCGGCCCGGGACGCCCCACCCCAGGGGGCGAGCGGGCCCCTGGTGTCGGGGACGGACGCAGAGGACTGAGGCGGACGCCCAGAAACGCGCACGCGAGGGCGCGACGTGATAGACAGTAGGTGCAGGCGCGCCTCCAACTGGCTTCGCCCCCTCAACTTCATGGCGGACAGACCTCGCATCGTCGGGATTGACCTGGGCACCACCAACACGCTGGTGGCCTCCGTGCGCAACCGCATCCCGAAGATCGTTCCCACGGACCGCGGCAACCTCACCCTGCCGTCCGTGGTCGCCCTGTCATCCCGTGGAGATCTGATGGTGGGCGGGGTGGCCAAGGATCAGATGGTCACCAACCCCCGGAACACCCTCTGGGGGACGAAACGGTTGATCGGACGGAAGTACAACTCCAAGGCCGTCGAGGACCTCAAGAGCTACTTCCCCTACGACATCGTCGAGGGCCCCAACGGGGACGCGGCGGTGATGCTGGGCGGCAAGCTGTACACGCTGCCCCAGGTGTCCAGCTTCGTGCTGGCGCAGGTGAAGACCATCGCCGAGCAGTTCCTCGGCGGCCCCATCGACGCGGCGGTCATCTCCGTCCCGGCCTACTACAACGACAACCAGCGCAACGCGGTGAAGGAAGCCGGGAAACTGGCCGGCTTCGACGTCAAGCGCATCGTCAACGAGCCCACCGCGGCGGCGCTCGCCTACGGCTTCAACCGGGGCCTGGACCAGAAGGTCCTCGTCTACGACCTGGGCGGTGGCACCTTCGACGTGTCCGTGCTGCACCTGGCCGGCAACGTCTTCGAGGTGCTGGCCACCGGCGGCGACACCTTCCTGGGCGGCACGGACTTCGACAACCGCATCATGGAGTACGTGCTGGAGCGCTTCCGCGAGGAGAACAAGGTCGACCTCACGGAGAACCCCATCGCCCTCCAGCGCATCAAGAACGCGGCCGAGGCGGCGAAGATCGACCTGACGCTCATCCCCAACGTCGTCATCGACCTGCCCTTCATCGACGAGCGCAAGGGCAAGCCGCTGGACCTGCGCATCCCCCTGACGCGCGAGTTCCTCAACAGCCTCACCGGCGACCTGGTGGACCGCACCTTCGACATCTGCGACCGGGTGCTGGAGGAGAAGGGCATCGCCCGCTCGGAGATCGACGAGATCATCCTGGTGGGCGGCCAGAGCCGCATGCCGCTGGTGCAGCAGAAGATCCAAGCGCACTTCGGCAAGCCGCCGCGCAAGGGCGTCCACCCGGACGAGTGCGTGGCCCTGGGCGCGGCGCTGCTGGGCGATTCGCTGGGCAGCATCGACGCGGTGACGCTGCTGGACGCGCTGTCCATGCCCATCGGCTACGCGCTGCCCAACGGGCGCGTGAAGCGCATCATCGAGAAGAACTCGCTCATCCCCCTGGTGAAGAGCTTCCGCCTGCCTCCGCCGAAGGAGCCGGGCTCGCCCTTCATCGAGCTGGACATCTACCAGGGCGACAGCGACCTGCTGGTGGACAACGAGTACCTGGGCACCGTGCGCGTGCCCTCGGCCGTCGCGGGCCGGAAGATCGACTTCCGCCTCACCGAGGAGTGCCTGCTCCAGGTGACGGTGGAGGAGGCCAGCGGCATGCGCAAGGTGGACCTCGCCACGCGCGACACACCGGAGCAGCTCAAGCGGGCCCTCCAGGAGGCCGCCGCGCGCAACTCGCCGCAGGGCCCCAGCGCCGGCAGCGGGAGCGACAACGGAGGGCTGCTGTCCCGTATCGGGAGCATCTTCCGGAGGGGTTAGGGAGGAGGCGAGATGCCTAGATTTCCGTCGAAGGAGTGGCTGGACGAGGCCGTCCGGCTCACCAATGAGGACCCCGAGTGCGCCGTGGCCGGCAAGGGCTGGAAGGGCGACTTCGGAGCGGTGGTGGAGGCCGAGCCGGGCAAGCTGGCGAAGTCCTTCGTGGTGCACGTCGTCCCCGGGGACTGCCGCATCGAGAAGGCCCGCGTGCTGCCGGATCCGGACGACCTGGACGAGCTGGAGCCCGTCTACCTGGCGCGCGCGCCCTACAGCGTGTGGAAGCAGCTCCTGAAGGGGACGCTGGACCCGGTGGAGGCGGTGCTCAAGCGCCGCATCTCCATGAAGGGTGACCTGCAGCCGCTCATCGAGCGGATGAAATACAAGGGCATCGCCGACCGCGTCTTCGCGAAGCTGCAGACGCAGTACATCGACGAGCCGTGAGCGCCGGGAGGGGACACATGGGCATCCGGGACGACTTGAAGAAGCAGGCGCTGGACGTGTCCGGCAAGGCCATGGAGAAGCTCATGGCCGACGAGAAGCGCGCCATGGCCATCGCCAGCGCCATTGGGAAGGTGCAGCGCGGCAAGCAGGCGCTCGACCGGGGGCAGGAGGAGCTGATGAAGGCGCTCAACTTCGCCCCCCGCGGCGAGTTCAAGGCCCTGGGCAAGCAGCTCTCGGGACTCAAGCGCCGCCTGCGCGAGTTGGAAGAGAAGCTCGACGCGCTGTAGTCGAAATTGCGTTGACACCTGCGCGGGCGAATGGCATCTACACCCGCGTTCGCCGCTGACGCGCAGCACGCAGCGGCGAGACAGACAGCAAGGGCGTATAGCTCAGCGGTAGAGCACTGCCTTCACACGGCAGGGGTCGCAGGTTCAAACCCTGCTGCGCCCACTTCGAAGAGGCCGTGAGTCCGGGAGGAAACTCCAAGACTCACGGCCTCTTCTTTTTCCGGCCCCCGAGTGTTCACTACCCCCGGACCTGCCCCCGCCGCCGGTACTACGGGGGGCGCGGGCGTGCCACCCTCGGTGCGTGTCGACGAGGAACCTCCGATTCATCTGGGAGCCGCGCGGTCGCGTGGTGGTGCGGGCCCCGCGGCCGAACGACGTGCTGGCGGACTACCTCTCCGAGGAGCTCCGGCCAGGCTCGGGCGCGGCGGAGCGGTTGCTGGAGCTCGTCCGCGAGCTCCGCGCCGGCCGGACGGGCGTCTGGGAGGTACCGGGGGAGTGCTGGAGCCTGGAGCTGACCCCGGCGCGGGCCACGCTCCGCACCGAGGACGCGATTCCGGGGCGCACGCAGCACCTGCCCCTGGAGGACTTCGAGGAGGCGGTGCGCGCCTGGCTGGACTTCGTCCGGCTGTCGCACGCCTCCGCCTCCTCCTGAGGGCCGGGGCTCAGGCCTTGGGCGCCTCGGCCAGCTCCCGCTGGGCCGGCGTCGTGGCCGGGGCGTTCCGGTTCTTGATGAGCGAGGCCACGATGCTGGCCCCGAGCATCGTGGCGATGACGGCCAGCGACAGCGCGGGAGGAATCTTCACGAAGTCCACGACGGCCATCTTCGCGCCGACGAAGACGAGCACCCCGGCCAGGCCCACCTTGAGGTAGCTGAACTTCTCCACCGCGCCGGCCAGCAGGAAGAACATCGAGCGCAGGCCGAGGATGGCGAAGATGTTCGACGTGAAGACGATGAACGGGTCTCTCGTGACGGCGAAGATGGCGGGGATGGAGTCGAGCGCGAAGATGACGTCCGACGCCTCCACCAGCAGCAGCGCCATGAACAGCGGCGTGGCCAGCCAGCGGCCCGCCTCCTTCGTGAAGAAGTGATGCCCGTCGAAGGTGTTGGTGGAGGGGATGGTGCGCCGGGCGAACCGCATCATCCAGCCGTCCTCCGGGTGCTCCTCCTTGTTGCGCTGCAGGAAGAGCTTCACGCCGGTGAGGATGAGGAAGCCGCCGAAGACGTAGATGAGCCAGTGGAAGCGCTCCAGCATCGCCACGCCCGCGAAGATCATCACCGCGCGCAGCACCAGCGCGCTGAGGATGCCCCAGAAGAGGACCCGGTGCTGGTAGAGCGCGGGGATGCGCAGCGCGGAGAAGATGACGACGAAGACGAAGATGTTGTCGACGGAGAGCGACTTCTCGATGAGGTAGCCGGTGAGGAACTGCATCCCCGGCTCGGGCCCGAACTTCCACCACACGCCCACGTTGAAGAGGAGCGCCAGGCTGATCCACACCGCGCTCCAGCCGAGCGCCTCCTTGAACTTCACGACGTGGGCCTTCCGGTGGAAGACGCCCAGGTCCAGCGCCAGCATCGCGATGACAAAGGCAATGAACCCGCCCCAGAGGGCCGGACTGCCTACACTCTCGAAGGTCTCCATGGGGACTGAGAGTTAAGAAGCGCCCGTCTCTTCGACAAATAGAGATTCCAGGCGCGCTTCATCGAGAAAACCGATGTGTCCGGCCGTCCCAGGGGATGCCCCTCCGTCCACGGTGGGAGCGGGCGAACAGGGGCCCTGATGCCCAGCCACGGCTTGGGAACTAATTAACAAAATGGTGAGTTGGTTTCCGGCCCGGTTGGACTGAACAGTCACGGGGCCACGAGACCAGCCAGGCGTCCCCTCCCGCGAGGCATTCCGGCCCGTGGAGCGGGGGGCGCGTCCAGGAGGCCGCCGGCGATTGGCGTCGCGGCTCCGGACACTCTCGGGCCCTCCGAAGAAGGACAGCGACATTGATGCGGAACCGACTTCTCGCCTCGACCGTTGGCGCCATGCTCTTCCTGAGCGCGGGTTGCAGCAACGCTGGTAACGAAGGGACCGATACGCCAGGGGCCGTCGAGCCGCCCGCAGAGCAGCCGCAGGCTCCCGCGCCCGCTCCAGCTCCGTCCGAGCCTCCCGTGGCGCAGCCGGCGCCCACCCCCGCTCCGGCACCGGAGCCCACGCCCACGCCCGAGCCGGTTCCGGAGCCGCAGCCCACGCCGGACCCCAGCCCCGCGCCGACTCCCGAGCCCGAGCCCACGCCTCCGCCCACGACTCCGACCCAGCAGGGCACGGACAAGTTCGGCGTGACGATGCTGTACCCGAGCGTGGCGGGCGGTGAGGAGTGGTTCCTCGCGGACAACGCGACGTCGGACCGGCGGTTCGACCCGCAGAACACCATCACCCGCAACGCGGACGGCTCCTGGAAGATCAAGAGCACCAAGGTCCGCATGTCCGTCTTCACGTCCACGGGCTACAGCGCCTCGCAGATTCCGACGTACGACCGGGACGTGCTGGCCAGCCGCGGCTACATGCAGGCGCCGAACGACTGGAAGAACGTGGAGATCACGGGCTTCGTGAAGCTCAACGGTGCCACCGACACGTCGGACAACTTCGACTGGTACGCGCGCGGCGGCAAGCACAACGACGACAACTCGGGCTGCGAGGGCAGCAGCTACAAGGGCGCCCTCCACTACGACGGCCGCGCCCGCTGGCAGAAGGAGACGTGGCACGTCTCCTACGAGCAGGGGCCCTACAAGCCCGCCACCACCGCGCTCAAGGGCCGCTGGGTGGGCTTCAAGGCGGTGATGCGCAACACCACCAACGCCGGCAAGGAGGCCGTGCGGCTGGAGCTGTACGTCAACGAGAACGCCGACAAGGTCACCTGGAAGAAGGTCGACGACATGGTGGACGCGGGTGCCTGGGGCGGCGACGCCCAGCACTGCGGCGGCGCCGTGGGTGCCATGCCCATTACCTGGGGTGGCCCCATCGCCACGTTCCGCTGGGACAACGCCAGCGACGTGGACTTCAAGTGGCTGTCCGTTCGCGAAATCCAGCCGTAGCGCGTGACTGAGTCGGTGGTGCCCCCGTCACATGGGGAACCCACCGTGCGGAAGTCAACGAGGGCGCGGAGGGCAGAGGCCCTTCGCGCCCTTCGTGTTTCCAGGCGGACGGAGGGGGCGTCGCCGGATGGACGCTCGCATCGTACCGGAGGGCAGGTGGCCGGGGGGACTGGCGGTTCCCAGCCTTCGAGCGCCGACGCGCCAAGCCGCCGGCATCCGTCTGTCCTCATGTCCGAAGGGAAGACTTCCATGCAGATTACTTTCCTGGGCCACGCCGGCTTCGTGGTGGAGACCTCGGGGGCCATCGTGGTGATGGACCCGTGGCTCTCCCCGCGGGGCGCGTTCGATTCGGCGTGGATGCAGCTTCCTCGCAACCACCACCTGGCTCCGCTGGTGCGCGAGAAGCTGGCGACTCCGGGCAAGGAGCGGTTCCTCTACATCAGCCACGAGCACAAGGACCACTTCGACCCGGAGTTCCTCGCCACCGTCCAGCAGCGTGACTTCACGGTGCTGGTGCCGCGCTTCCACCGCTCCGAGCTGCAGGACGTCTTCGCGAAGTACGGCTGCACGCGGGTCATCGCCTGCGAGGACGGGCGCGAGGTCCCCATCCAGGGCGGCTACATCAAGCTGTTCGTGTCCGAGCAGGGCACCAACCGGGACTCCGCGGTGCTGGTGCGCGGGGACAACCAGTGCTTCCTCAACCTCAACGACTGCAAGCTCCATGACCGCCTGGCGCGCATCGTCGCGGAGGAGGGGCCCATCGACGTGTTCTCCGCGCAGTTCTCCGGGGCCATCTGGCACCCCACCTGCTACGAGTACGCGGCGGAGACGTACGCCTCCATCTCGATGAAGAAGCGGGACAGCAAGTTCGAGGTGGTGGCGCGCGCGCTCGAGGTGGTGCAGCCGCGGGCCTACATCGCCGCGGCGGGCCCGGCGTGCTTCCTGGACCCGGCGCTGTTCCACCTCAACTTCGAGAAGGTGAACATCTTCCCCAACGCGACGCAGCTCTTCACGTTCCTGAAGCAGCGGCTGCCGGAGGCGGCAACGCGCTACCTGGAGCCCATGCCCGGGGACGTGCTGGACGTGCGCTCGCTGGAGTACGCCGCGATGGCGCCGGAGCGCGTGACGCCTGAGAACCTGGAGCAGTACCTGCACACGTACGCGGCCATGCAGGAGCACGTCTTCCGCGAGCGGCGGCGCAACCTGCTGCGCGCGGAGGTGGATGAAATCCACGAGCGGCTGCGGGTGGAGCTCCAGCGCAAGCTGGACCTGCTGGACCTGCACGACCGGGTGGGCATGCCGCTGTACGTGCAGCTGACGGAGCTGCCGGACCGGCTGCTGCGCGTGGACTTCAAGGGCCGGCGGGTGGACGTGGTGCCGGAGATCCGCGAGGCGGTGCGCTACACGATGAAGGCGAGCGCGGCGGACATCGTGCGCGTGCTGGACCGGAAGCTGAACTGGGAGGACTTCCTGCTGTCCTTCCGCCTGCGGCTCAGCCGCAACCCGGACGTGTACGAGCCGGTGCTGCACGGCTTCCTGGGCGTGGAGATTGCCGACATGCGCGAGTTCTGCGACGGCATCCGCGCCACGGAGGCGCATCGCGAGCGCACGGTGGTGGAGGCGGGGGGGAAGAAGTTCTCCATCCAGCGCTTCTGCCCCCATCAGGGCGCGGACCTGTCCGAGGGGTGGGTGGAGGAGGGCCGCTTCCTGGTGTGTCCGCGCCACCGCTGGCAGTTCGACCTGGCGGACGGCGGCCGCTGCCGGATGAACAACTCCACGGTCTGCGCGGAGCCGGTGCAGGAGCGCCAGGAGAAGACCGCCACGCCCACGCCCGGCGGACTCCATCCGCGCGCGTAGCGCGGAATCGACCGGGAGCCGGTGGAGCAGGGCCGGCTCCTGGAGCGGGCAGCGGTGTCCGTCGTCCGCTCAGGGCAGCGGGCCGTAGAACCGGAGCGCCAGTCGCACGTTGTCCGAGCGCAGGCCCACGGGCCCGTCGAGCGCGAGCGCCTCTTCGGGCAGGTCGCCCTCCCACGCGAGCTCGCCGTCCGCCCAGACGCGCAGCGTGCCGCCGTCGAGCACGGCGCGCAGCGTGTGCGAGGTGCCGGGTGCCGGCACGGCCACGCGCACCTGGCGGGCGGGGCGCACCGTGGTGTAGCCCCCGTTGCCGCACTCGCCGCTGAGGTGCTGCCCCGGGTTGCGCTTGTAGCTGACGACGATGCCCGGCTTCGGCGCGAGCCTCCACATCACGTAGACCAGGTTGCAGCCGTCGAGCGCGCGCAGCTTGAGGCCCACCTGCTGGCGCTGTGCCCCCGAGGCGAGCGCGACCTGCCGCCGCGTGGGCCCCAGCAACGTGAAGCGCAGCTCCGCCGCGGAAGCCTTCGTACCGGGGACCACCGCGCGCATGCGGGGCGCCTCGACGGTGAGCCGCCCGTCCGGGCCGGGACGCAGCTCCCCCTGCGTGACGTCCAGCCGGGACAGCGTCACCTCCTTCATGGACATGGCCCCGGACCCGCCGCCCTTTCCGCGCCGTGCCTCGGGCGCACCCCGCGGCTCCTCGGGCCGCGTCCGCTCGGAGGCCCGGCGGGCGGACCGCTCCGGCCGCGCGCCCGCGCATGAGTCCCCCAATACCAGGCCTCCGAGTCCGAGCAGGCCGGCCACGGCGGCACTGGCGGCGAGCACGTGCCGCGCGGCCCCTCGTGGCCTCACGGCGTCCCGGCTCCCAGGAACGTGTTGAGTGACTCCACGTGGGCGCGCAGGTAGGCCTGCTCCGCGCGCAGGCGGGCCAGCTCCAGCACCAGGTAGTCGCGGAAGCGGCGGATCTCCCTCGTCTGCAAGGCCTCCACCTCGCGAAGCTGCCCCTCCAGGTCCGTCACCAGGGTGGAGACCTCGCGCAGGCGGCCCTGTTCGGTCTGGTGGAGGGCCCGAAGCTGGGCCACCAGCTCGTTGATGCGCTGGGGGACGCCCTCCACGTCCTCGAGCAGCGCGCGGCGGCGGCCCTCGCGCGCCCGGGTGTTGGCGGAGGACTGCCACAGGTTGCCCAGGTTGTAGCTGAGCGTGACCTGCCCGAAGAGGGGCGTCTCCTGCTCCACGTCTATCAGCTCGTCATACCCGCCGCGCACGCTCAGGCTCCAGGCCCGCGCGCTCCGCAGTCCTCCCGTGTACGACTCCACCGAGTCGTCCGCGGCGCGCAGCTCCTCCATCAGGGCGTCGAGCCGCTGGCCTTCCGGGAAGCGGGGCCGGGACACCAGCCGCTGCCGGGCGAGCGCGGTGCTCGTGGCCAGGGCGCGCAGGTTGTCCAGCCGCACCTGCACCGCGTTGAGCTCCTCCAGGGTGGTCTTCCCCTCGCGCAGGTCATTGCGCAGGGCGGAGACCCGCTCCTCGGCGCCGGGCAGGGCGTCCTGGAGGACGCGGGCGCGGGCCTCCAGCGCGGCCTCCTCGCCCAGCCCATTCCCCCGATTCACGGCGGCCTCGAGGGTGGCGATGGCGCGCTGGCGGCGGCACTCGGCCTCCGCGCGCTTGCGGAGCGTCATTCCCCGGTACAGGCCCACGAAGTCGTAGTCGACGCCGGCCGTCAGCCGCAGCTTCGGCTCGCCCAGCGGGACGGCGCCGGCGCCTCCTTCCGCCTCACCCGTGTTCACCACGCCGAAGCTGCCGAACAGTTCCGGGGCCAGCTCCAGTGCCGCCTCCGCGTCGGCCACGCCGCGCACGAAGTCGCAGTAGCCCCCGGACCGGTCCTCCACCTGGGGCGGAGAGGCCGTTCCCGACGGAGGTGCCTGCTGCGCCAGGGCGGCCGGCGCCGTCAGGGACAGCAGCGCGCCGCAAGTGAGGATCATCCGCATAGACTGTCTCCACCTCCAGGAGCGTGTGTCTTACAGCAGCATCGGTGGCCTGCTCAGGTGAAGCAGGTCCTCTCGCGCCGCGGGCGCATCCGTGAGTTGGATCTCCACCATTACGCCGCGGAGCATGTACTGGCGGATGGGGTGCTTGATGACGACCTCGCCCTCCAGGGCCTCGCCCACCACGCCCACCTCGCGGCACCAGAACAGCTTGGCCGCGCAGGCGTACAGCGGGGTGCCGTGCTCGGCGTGCTTCAGGTTCTCGTAGGGGACGAAGGCCACCGTCAGGTCCTTCTCGATGGCCCGCAGGTACGGCGACGCGCGCAGCGAGGCAATCAGCGTGTCGTACCGCTGCGCCACCTCGTCCAGGGCCTTCAGGTCCTGCTTCAGGCTCTTGAGGGTGGCCTGCGCGCGGGCCACCTCCAGCACGGACTGCGTGTGCTCGCGCTCCAGCAGCAGCACGTCCGTCGTCATGCCGTCCGGGGTGGTGCCCTTGCCCAGCCCGTTCTGCACCGCCACCAGGCCGGAGATCTCCCGCTGGAGCGACTCCAGCCGCGTCTCCAGGTCCACGGAGGTCTGCGCCAGGGAGAGGTTGCTCTGCGCGAGCTGCGCCAGGTGGTGGTTGATGGTGAGCTTCTCCTCCTGCTCCAGCAGGCGCGCCCCGTACAGCGCGTCCGTGCGCACGCGCGTCAGGCCGGAGAAGGCGCGGTTGGACTGGACGATTTCGTCCCGGGCCAGGCCGTACTCGCGCCGGAGCTGCGTCAGCCGCCGGGCCACCTTGTCCCGCGAGGACTTCTCGCCGCGCAGCGCCACCTGGAAGCGATGCTGGAAGGCGCGCTCGGCGGTGATGATGCGCTCGGCATCCGCGATGCGGTCCTCCACCGTGCGGCGCTCCGCGAGCACGTGGTCCCGGGCGGACGTCTGCGCCGCCACCTGGGTGTTGAGGGTGAGGATCTCCGTGTCCGTGGGCGAGACCACCGTGGGCGTCACCCAGCTCCGGCTCACCATGAAGAAGCCCTGCACGGTGAGGAAGGAGATGAGCCCGAGGAGGATCAGCGCCAGCAACACCGAGCCCATGAACTTGTAGGCCGATACGACGATGGCGTTGATCCGATTGGCGACACGTTGATTCATGGATGAGAGCCCTCACCAGCGTGGGTGGGAGGTAGGCCGCCGTTGCCCGCGGGCGACTCGGCCGTGGCCGCGCTGGGGCTGCCCCGCGTCTCCCAGCTCCCCGAGTCCAGGGTCAGCAGTGCGAGCGGCGTGAAGAGGGCGTAGGTCACCGGCATCAGCAGCGCCATGGGCAGGAAGCTGGCGCCGTGGACCCGCCGGTCCTCCGGCAGGTGCCGCGTCTCGAACCGGTAGATCATTCCCAGCATGCCGATGACCAGGAAGTGGAAGGCAAGGATGTCCCAGAACTCACCGTTGAGCACGTTGTGGACGATGACCACGGGATACGAGAGCAACAGCGCGAGCTGGGACACGTAGTGAACAGTCACCACCGGGTGCAGCCGCCAGGCATGAGACAGTCCGCCCAGCAGGTCCACCAGGTTGGAGCGCCTCCACCGGAGCTGCTGGGAGAAGTAGCCGGCCAGCGTCGCGGGCGCGGCGGTGAAGCAGAAGGCGTCCAGCGTGTAGACCGTCTCGTAGTCGTGCTTGACGATCTGCCGCGTGAGGAACCGGTCCTCGCCGTACTTGATGGGCACGCCGGCGATGGCGCGCGCCTCCAGGATGGGCTCCAGCTCCAGCAGCACGTGGCGGCGGTACGCGGTGAGGCAGCCCGACAGGCACATCACCTGCCGGAAGCTGCGCTCCAGGTCCTTCAGCCACTCCTGGGCGAAGTGGAACTTGATCTCGATCATCCGCGTCATCCAGTTCTGATGACGGTTCGTCACGTAGGTGCGGCCGCCCACCGCGGCGATGCGCGGGTGGGTGAAGCGGCGCACCAGCTGGCGGACGGCGGACGTGTCCACGATGACGTCCGAGTCCACCGACACGATGATCTCCGCGTCCTCGGCGGCCTTCACCCCGCGGTTGATGCCCTTGCGCTTGCCCATGTTCTCCGGGTTGCGCATCACCAGGACGTTGGGGTGGCCTTCCGCCGCCTTCAGCGCCCAGGAGTAGCTGTCGTCCTTGGAGCAGTCGTCCACCACCACGATCTGCAGCAGGTGGCTGGGGTAGTCCTGCTCCAGCAGGCTGCGGACGGCGTGGAAGATGCCCTTCCCCTCGTTGAAGAGGGGAATGACGATGGCCACCCGGGGAAGGTACGTGTCGTCCACCCGGTCGAACTGCCTGCCTCGCATGCGCCTGAGGAAGGGCCCGAGGATGTAGCGGTTCATCAGCACCACGATGAACAGCAGATGAATGGGAAAGAGCTCCATCAGTTCCCGCTCCCCGTCACGCCGATGTGCCCCTTCTCCACGGACGCGCTCCCGCTTCCGCCGCCCCCGATATGAGCGTTCGGAAGGTTGGCGGCTCGTTCGACTCCGCCAACTGCCCGTCTGTACAGGCCGAGTGGTGAAGAGCGGGCACTTCACCCAGCCGTGACACGTTCACCTGACGGTATTGCTTGCGACTGGCGGCCCGGGTGACAGGGGGAAAAGGGCCCCTCAGGTTCAGCCCCCGGAGTTCGGGGCGGCGTCGACAGAGGGGGGGAGACATGTCATCAGGGGCAGGATTCGGGGCACCGCGGTGGGGCGCGGTGCTCCTCGCGGCGTGCGTGGTGGTGCTGGCGGGCCCGGCAAGCGCACAGGTGCCGTCGGACGTCGGGCAGTGGACGCACCTGGGGACGTGGCCGCTGTCCGCCACGCACGCCAACCTCCTTCCGAATGGCAAGGTGTTCGTCTTCGGGGAGTTCGAGGAGGGCTCGGAGCCGCCGCTGGTGTGGGATCCCGTCACCGGCGCCGTCGAGACGGCGCCGGTGCCCGACTACAACATCTTCTGCGCGGGCCACTCATTCCTGGCGGACGGGCGGTTGCTGGTGACGGGGGGGCACGTGGCCTCGCACGTGGGCCTTCCGCACATCAGCATCTACGACTTCGCGACGAACGCGTGGAGCCGAGCCCCGGACATGAATGACAATCGGTGGTATCCCACGAACACCACCCTGCCCAATGGCGACGTGGCCATCCTGTCGGGGGAGACGATAGGCTCGGGGGTGATCAACGAGCTGGTGCAGGTGTACCAGACAGGCAGCTACGACAGCGGCCCCGCGAACACCCTGCGGAACCTGACCACCGCGGTGAGGGATTTGCCGTACTACCCGCGCATGTTCGTGGCGCCCAACGGCAAGCTCTTCATGTCGAGCCCCCGGCGGACCTCCATGTACCTGGACTGGTACGGCACGGGGACCTGGTTCGAGCATGGCCGCAGCGCCTTCGGCGGCCGCACCTACGGTGGGGCGGTGTACTTCGACGGGAAGGTGATGATGATTGGCGGGGGCGACCCGCCGACGGCCACGTCGGAGATCATCGACCTGAACCTGGCCAAACCCTCGTGGCGCTACACCGCCTCCATGTCGCTGCCGAGGCGGCAGAACAACGCGACGATGCTGCCGGACGGCACGGTGCTCGTCACGGGCGGCTCCAGCGCCAGCGGCTTCAACACCGCCGCGGGCGCGGTGAAGTACGCGGAGCTGTTCAACCCCGTCACGGAGAAGTGGACGCGGCTGGCCTCCGCCAGGGACTTCCACGGCTACCACGCCACCTCGGTGCTGCTGCCGGACGGGCGGGTGCTGCACGCTGGAGGCCGGGGCGTCCGCACGGCGGAGGTGTTCTCGCCGCCCTACCTCTTCAAGGGCGCGCGCCCCACCGTCTCCGGCGTCCCGGGGGTGGTGGAGCCGGGGAAGCCCTTCACCGTGTCCTCGCCGCAGGCGGCCTCCATCCAGAAGGTGACGTTGATCGGCCTCAGCGCGGTGACCCACTCCATGGACCAGGGGCAGCGCTTCCTCACCCTGAGCTACACGGCCTCGCCGGACACGCTGACCATCAACGCGCCGGCCACGAACGTGGACGCGCCCCCGGGCCCCTACATGCTCTTCCTGGTGGACGGCAATGGGGTGCCGTCGGTGGGCCAGGTGGTGACGGTGGCCACGGTGACACCGAAGCTGAGGCGCGTCATCGCCTTCGCCGACACGTGGAAGTACGACGACCGGGGCGTGGACCTCGGCCCGGACTGGTACCTTCCCAGCTACGACGACGACGGGTGGCGCTCGGGCCCGGGGCAGCTCGGTTATGGCGACGGTGACGAGGGCACGCTGCTGACGCGCACGACGCCGGCTCAGTCCTCGGTGTTCTTCCGCAAGCGCGTCACCCTGGACAGGCCCGTCGCCCGCGCGCAGCTCGAGGCGCTCTTCGACGACGGCATGGCGGTGTGGATCAACGGCGTGCGTGTTTTCGGACGGAACGTGGACGACGGGGTGGAGTTCGGCAAGTACGCCACCGCCTCCGTGAGCAATGAATACGAGCGGGCCGACGTGCCGCTGTCGGGCAACCCCTTCGTGGTGGGGGAGAACGTCATCGCCGTCGTGGTGAAGCAGGTGAGCGACACGTCCGACGACCTGACGTTCGCGCTGAGCCTCGACGTCGAGATGACGGACGGGGGACCGCCCCCGGATACGCTGACGGTGCTGTCTCCGAATGGAGGCGAGGTGCTGCTGTCCGGAAGCTCCGCGGTGCTTCGCTGGAGCACTACCGGCAGCGTGCCCACGGTGGACCTGGCCTACACGACCGACCTGGGGGCCACCTGGACGCCCATCGCCAGCGGGGTGGAGAACACGGGGGCCTACACCTGGCAGGTGCCGGCGGTGTCCACGACGCAGGGGCTGGTGCGCGTGTCCCGCGCGGACGGCGGCGCGCCGGAGGACACGAGCAACAGCGCCTTCACCATCACCGCCGAGCAGCGGGTGCAACCCATTCCATGGCGCTCCACGTGGAGCTACGAGGCCAGCGGCCTGGACCCGGGCCCGGAGTGGAACACGGCGGCGTTCGACGACAGCGCGTGGCCCGCGGGCGCGGGAGAGCTGGGTTATGGGGATGGGGACGAGACCACCGTGATGCCCCGCACCACGCCGTCCCAGACGAGCGTCTACTTCCGCAAGAAGATCACCGTGTCCGGCACGGTGACGAGCGCCACCCTGGGCGTGCGGTACGACGACGGCATCGTGGTCTTCGTCAACGGCACGCAGGCGCTGGCGCGCAACGTCCACCCCACCAACCTCGCGCACGCGCGGTATGCCAACGCCGGCGCGGAGAACGCTACCGAGAGCGTGGACCTCCCGCCCGGGCTGTTCGTTCCGGGCGAGAACACCGTCGCGGTGATGGTGAAGCAGATCGGGGGAACGTCGCCCGACCTGAGCTTCGACCTGTCGCTGGAGCTGGGGCTCAGCGTCCCGCCGGCACCGGCGAAGCGGTGAGGGCCGCCGCGCGCTTCAAATCCCTCGCCAGCTCGAACAGGCGGGCCTCGCGCTGGCCGGGGGAGTCGAACGCGATGCCGGCCATGGACTCCTCGGCGGCGCGGGCCACCCGCGCCACGCCGTCGCGGGAGATGACGCCCACCTGGAAGGCCTCCACCGCCGCGCCGACGTAGGTGTCGAAGAAGTAGATGCGCTTCGCGCGCCACGTCTGGCGGGTGGCCTCCGGCGTGTCCACCACGTCGTGGATGAACACGGCGTGGACGGACTGGGGGGCCGCCGCGAGCATCCGGTCGCCGAACTCCACGTCACCCTGGCCGCTGTCGCCCACGAAGACGAAGCCGTACTCGGGGAAGGCGCGGAGGTAGCGCTGGAAGTTGTCGAACTTCTTGTCCGCGATGCGCGAGTTGCCGATGAGGTGGAAGAGGCTGCCGGACAGCACGGCGGGCGGTGGGACGCCGTGCTTGCGCAGCGTCTCCAGCGTCATGTTCTCCACCAGGCCCATGGGGTCCATGGGCCGCGCGGTGACGAAGGTGAGGTCGCCGTCGCGCCCGGGGATGAGGCCGGGCCCCCGGTCCAGCTCCGCGTAGAAGGCGAGCACGCCCGGGTACACCGTCCTGGACGGATACCGCTTGTCCTTGAGGTTGCAATAGAAGGTGTCGTCGATGTCGCTGAGGACCTTGTTCTCCCCGCTGGGCGTGGCCTCGGCCTCGCGGCGGATGTGGGCGAGGATTTCCTCCCGGAGGGCCGGGTCGTCCACGTCGTCGAAGAGGAGCTTCTCCAGGTCCTGGTGGTTGTTGCCCGCGTCGAGCAGGTTCTTGAAGGCCGTGAGCTCGCGGCCCTTGAGCCCGAGGAACAGGTCGCGGATGCGGCGCTCGGCCTGGGCGTGGGTGGTGCCCGTCTGGAGGGCCGTCACGAGGCTGGCCCGCACGGGGAGGGACAGCTCGGCGGCGCGGCGCACGCACAGCAGGTCCAGCAGGGCGGTGTGGTGGTCCGGCCCGATGACGCGGTCGTCCACGTCGCTCAGCAGCGCTTCCAGGTCCACGTTGGCCAGCAGGAAGTTGAGCTCCGCGGCACTGGCCCCGGTGAGCAGCTCCAGGACGTGGCGCTCCTCGGCGGCGTCCGTGTGGCCGGCCATGAGGGTGCGCAGCGTCTCCAGCATCTTCGTCGCGGCAGTCAGGTCCATGGTTCCTCCCCCCGGCCCGGCATGTGCCGGGCCCGTGGCCGAGCCTACGCGGAGGGAGTCCTGACATGGTAGAGGTGGGCCATGTCGACTGTTTCCAATCGCCTGGAGCTGCGCCCGGACGAGGTCCACGTGTGGATCGTCGAGCCGGAGCGCATCGACGACCGGCAGCTCCTGGACGCCTACTGGGGGCTGCTGGACGCGAGGGAGCGCGAGAAGCAGCGCCGCTTCCGCTTCGAGCGGCACCAGCGGCAGTACCTGGTGAGTCACGCGCTGGTGCGGCTGACGCTGTCGCGCTACGCGCCGGTGGCGCCGGCCGCGTGGACCTTCGCGACCAACGCGTACGGGCGGCCGGAGGTGCAGGGCGAGTGGGGCACGCGGCTGCGCTTCAACCTGTCCCACACGGACGGCATGGCGCTGGTGGCGGTGGGGACGGGGGCGGAGCTGGGCGCGGACGTGGAGGACGCGGAGCGGGCAGGGGAGACGGTGGAGATCGCCGACCACTACTTCGCGGCCCCGGAAATCGCCGCGCTGCGGGCGCTCCCCCCGGAGCGCCAGCGCGGGCGCTTCTTCGAGTACTGGACGTTGAAGGAGTCCTACATCAAGGCGCGCGGGGCGGGGCTGTCCCTGCCGTTGGACCAGTTCGCCTTCCACCTGGAGCCGGAGCAGGCGCCGCGCATCACCTTCGACCCGCGGATGCGGGACGAGCCGGAGGCCTGGCAGTTCGTGCAGCTCCGGCCCTCCACGCGGCACCAGGCGGCGGTGGCGGTGAAGCGCGCGCGCGGCCAGCCGCTCACGGTGCGCTGGCAGTTCACGGTGCCCTTGTCCTCGGACACGCCGCCCCAGTACAAGGCGGCGTGAGCGGGGCGGGGCGCTTCAGGGCGAGCCGGACATCCAGCGCGTCAGGTCCTCGCGCACGGCGGCGAGCAGCGGCTCCGGATGCTGGCGGATGAAGAAGTGGCCCCCCTCGAAGTGGCGGACGCGGAAGTCGGGGCTCGAGGTCTCCTCTCGCCAGTTCTCCAGCTTCGCCACGGGGACGTGCGCGTCACCCACCGCGCCCATGGCGGAGATGGGAATGCCGAGCTTCACCGCGTGGTTGCCGTTCTCCCACCACGCGAGCGCGAAGTCCGCGCGCAGCGTGGGCAGCACCAGCTCCAGCAGCTCGCGGTGCTGGAGGATCTCCTCCGGGGTGCCGTCGTACTTGCGGAGGTGGGCGATGAAGTCCGCCTCGGGCAGGTGGTGGATGGGCTCGCGCTCGTTGCCTCGCGGCGGCCCGGCGGCGGCCACCATGAGGCCGCGCGGCATGGGCCCGTTGCGCACGTGCAGGCGGCGCGTCACCTCCAGGGAGATGCGCGAGCCCATGCTGTAGCCGAAGAAGGCGAAGGGCCGGTCCAGCAGCGGCGCGAGCACCGGCAGCAGGGCGTCCACCAGCGCCGGGAGGTTGTCGATGGGCTTCTCCATCAGGCGCCGCTCGCGCCCGGGGAGCTGCACGGCGCACAGCTCGACACCGGCGGGCACGCCGGCCGCCCAGGTGTTGTAGATGGCCGCGCTGCCGCCAGCGAAGGGGAAGCAGAACAGCCGCATGCGCGGCTCCGGCAGCGGCTTCCGCGTGGGGAACCAGCGATCAGGGGGATTCGGACTCGGGGTGTTCGCGCTTCGCATGGCAGTAAGGCTCTGTCGCACGGGCACGGAAAACGGGTCAAGTCCCCAGGGGGGGACGCACCATGACGAGCTTCGGGTACGCGCAGCGGAAGCCCGCCTTCTCGTAGCTCCGCTGGGAGGCCGTGGAGGGTTCGGTCGCCGCGGTGGCCACATCGCACCCGCGCTCGGCCGCCCAGGCCACCCGTGCGTGGATGAGCGCGAGCTGGAGGCCCTGGCCCCGGTAGGGAGGGGCGACTCCGTCACCCGACAGCAGTGCCACGCCCCCCGTCGCGGACACCACGCCCACGCCCCGGGGCTCCCCGTCCACGCACGCCAGGAAGCAGGTGTTGCACGGCGTCCGCGTGAGGTTCAGCCCGCCCGTCAGCTCCACCTCCGCCCCCGCGCGCCGTCCCGTGTAGGCATGGAAGAAGAGCCCCGCCCAGGTGCGCTCCTCGCCCGCTCGCAGGGGGCGCACCGTCACGCCGGGCGGCGGCGCCGGCGCCGGCCCGGGGGGCCGCCACCAGACGAGCTGGAAGTGCTCCACGCCATACCTCCGCCGCGCCAGCTCCTGGGACAGTGAGGGGTCGCAGAACGGGTTCAGCTCGATGCGGACGGCGCCTCCGTCCTGGCTCAGCAGGGACTCGATGCGGTCCACGTCCTCCGCGCTCACCGGGCCGCCCAGTCCCACCCCCAGCGCGACGGAGAAGAGGGCCCGGGGCCCCGTGTAGATGGCGCGCCCACCCGCCACGTGCAGCGAGGGGTGCCCGGCGCGCCCGGGCAGGGGCGTCTGGTCCACCTGCTCCGCCTGCGCCTGCTCGATTCGCCACGCCAGCAGGCGCGGCTCCGGATGCGGCAACGACCTGGCGTCCATGGGCCTCCTCGCGCGCAGTCTGCAACGAAACCCGCACTGGCCGTGAGCCCCCGTCCACACCGCTCGCGCTCGAGCAACCTGGCGGGTGGCGATACATGTCTCACCCGCTGGATGTGCCGGGTGTCACGGGAGAGGAGGGCTGGCGGGGCTGCCGGGAAGCTGTGTTAGCGTACCGCTCCGTGAGCTACGAGCTGTCACATCTCGAGGCGCTGGAAGCCGAGTCGATCTTCATCATCCGCGAAGTGGTGGCGGAGCTCGACAGGCCGGTGCTCCTGTTCTCCGGCGGCAAGGACTCGGCGGTGATGCTGCACCTGGCGGTGAAGGCCTTCGCCCCCGCGCCGCTGCCCTTCCCGCTGATGCACGTGGACACCGGGCACAACTTCCCGGAGGTCATCCAGTACCGGGACGCGCGCGTGGCGGAGCTGGGCGCGCGGCTCATCGTCGCCTCGGTGCAGGAGGCCATCGACGCCGGCAGGGTGGCGGAGGAGAAGGGCCCGCGCGCCTCGCGCAACCGCGCGCAGACGGTGCCGCTGCTGGAGGCCATCGAGAAGCACCAGTTCAACGCCGTCTTCGGCGGCGCCCGGCGCGACGAGGAGAAGGCCCGCGCCAAGGAGCGCGTCTTCTCGTTCCGCGACGAGTTCGGGCAGTGGGACCCGAAGAACCAGCGCCCGGAGTTGTGGAGCCTCTACAACGCGCGCCACCGCCGGGGCGAGCACCTGCGCGTCTTCCCCCTGTCCAACTGGACCGAGCTGGACATCTGGCAATACATCGACCAGGAGCGCGTGGCGCTGCCGTCCATCTACTTCAGCCACCGGCGCGAGGTGTTCCGCCGCGACGGCATGCTGATGGCCTGGTCGCCCTTCCTCCAGATGCTGCCCGGCGAGGAAGTCACCACCGCCGAGGTGCGCTTCCGCACCGTGGGCGACATGACCTGCACCGCGTGCGTCGAGTCCACGGCCACCACCGTGGAGCAGGTCATCACCGAGATTCGCGCGTCGCGTGTCACCGAGCGCGGCGCCAGCCGCGCGGACGACAAGTTCAGCGAGACGGCGATGGAAGACCGCAAGCGTGAGGGTTACTTCTAGTGGAACTGCTTCGTTTCGCGACCGCGGGCTCCGTCGATGACGGCAAGAGCACCCTGATTGGCCGGCTGCTGTACGACACCAAGTCCATCCTCGAGGACCAGCTCGCGGCGGTGGAGCGCACCAGCAAGGCGCGGGGGGACGAGTACGTCAACCTGGCGCTGCTGCTGGACGGCCTGAAGGCCGAGCGCGAGCAGGGCATCACCATCGACGTGGCGTACCGCTACTTCGCCACGGCGAAGCGCAAGTTCATCATCGCGGACACGCCGGGGCACCTGCAGTACACGCGCAACATGGTGACGGGCGCGTCCACGGCGGACCTGGCGCTCATCCTGGTGGACGCGCGCAAGGGCGTGCTGGAGCAGACGCGCCGCCATGCCTTCATCGCGTCGCTGCTGCGCGTGCCGCACCTGGTGCTGTGCATCAACAAGATGGACCTGGTGAACTTCGACCAGGCCGTGTTCGACGGCATCCGCGAGGAGTTCCGCAAGTTCTCCATGAAGCTGGACGTGGCGGACCTCACGTTCATCCCCATCTCCGCGCTGGGCGGGGACAACGTGGTGTCGCGCTCGGACAAGATGCCCTGGTACGAGGGCCCCACGCTCCTGCACCACCTGGAGAACGTGCACATCGCGTCCGACCGGAACCTCATCCACGTGCGCTTCCCGGTCCAGAGCGTCATCCGCCCCATGTCCGCGAAGTACCATGACTACCGGGCCTACGCGGGGCAGGTGCTGGGCGGCGTGCTGCGCCCGGACGACGAGGTGATGGTGCTGCCCTCCGGCTTCACCACCCGCATCCGGGACCTGGAGCTGGCGGGCAAGCGCCTCACGGAGGCCTTCCCGCCCATGTCCGTCAACGTGTCGCTGGCCGAGGAGCTGGACATCAGCCGCGGCGACATGATCTGCCGGCCGGGCAACCCGCCCCTGGTGGGCCAGGACCTGGACGCCATGGTGTGCTGGCTGTCGGAGTCCACCGCGCTGCAGCCCGGCGCGCGGCTGGCCATCAAGCACACCACGCGCTCGGCGCGGGCGATGATCAAGCAGCTGCACTACCGGCTGGATGTGAACACGCTCCACCGGGACGAGCAGAGCGCGCAGCTCAAGCTCAACGAGATTGGCCGGGTGACGTTGCGCACCACGGTCCCCCTGTTCTTCGACGAGTACCGGCGCAACCGCCACACCGGCAGCTTCATCCTCATCGACGAGGCGACGAACGCCACGGTGGGTGCCGGGATGATCAACGGCTCCGCGGTTTGAGGTGGACGACGATGCGGCAGACCGCGGGTTTCATTCTCTGGCTGACGGGTATGTCCGGCGCGGGCAAGAGCACGCTGTCGCGCGCGCTGATCGAGCGAATGGGCCCGGTGCGGCCGGTGGAGTTGCTGGACGGTGACGAGGTGCGCACCTGGCTGTCGCGCGGGCTGGGCTTCTCGCGGGAGGACCGCGAGGAGAACGTGCGGCGCATCGGCAACGTGGCGCTGCTGCTGGCCCGGCACGGCGTGGGCGTCATCGTCGCCGCCATCTCTCCCTACCGGAGCTCGCGCGACGAGGTGCGCCGCATGGCCGCCGCGAAGGGCATCCCCTTCCTGGAGGTCTACATCCAGGCCAGCCTGGACGCGCTCATCGCCCGCGACGTGAAGGGCCTCTACAAGAAGGCCCTGGCCGGGGAGATTCCGCACTTCACCGGCGTGTCGGACCCGTACGAGGCCCCGGAGTCGCCCGAGGTCACCGTCCGCTCGGACGCGGAGCCGGTGGAGGCCGGGCTGGAGCGCACCCTGGAGACGCTGCGCGCGCGGGGGCTGCTGCCCGGGGCCGTCGCGGCCTGAGCGGGCCCCTCACAGCTCGGCCTGGCTGATGCCGAGCTTCCTGCGCAGCGGGCCCAGCCGGCCGTCGAGCGCGGACTGGAGCTCGGGCGTCAGCCCCGTGCGGCCGTCTCCCACGGCCCCCTTGCGGATGAAGGTCGGCCGGGGGTTGCGGGCGTCGAAGAAGCCCGTCCGCACGTCGAAGCGGGCGTCGTGCTGCTTCATGTAGGCGAAGCTGCACTTCTCCAGGATGGCGCCCATGCGGTCCTCCTCGATGGGGAGGTCCAGGAAGCGCGCCACCCGCCGGATGCTGCCCTCCAGGTCGCCCACCAGGTCCTCGTAGCGGACGTGGAGGACGTTCGGGTCCGCGCGGTGCGGCCACCAGGACTCCAGGTGGGCGAACCACTGCGCGACGAGCGGGTCCCCGTGGAAGAAGGCCGTGTCGAAGTCGAGCCGGTAGCCGTCACAGAGGACGCGGTGGTTGTGGAGCGACACCAGCGCGTCCGCCGCGTTGCGCGTGACGTAGATGATGCGGCTGTCCGCGGGAGGCCGCAGGTGCTCCCAGTTCATGTGCGACTTCAGGATGCGCGGGGAGGGGAGCGCGTCCAGCAGGCGCTCCGCCCAGGTGGCCGCCAGGAGGTCCTCCAGGAAGGGGGACACCTGGTAGATGTGCTCGAACTCACCCCGGCCGCCCGTGACGAGCTGGTGGACGATCTGCTGCATCCACGTGGTGCCGGCCTTCGCCGCGGTGGCCACGTAGATGTCGCCGGGCCGGGGCTTGAGCCGCAGGTACCGCAGCCGGATCCACTGCAACGCCTGGGCGGCGGCGATGGACGGGCCGATGATCCACTTCAGGGTCCGCAGGCCGAGACGGATGGCCGCGTAGGCGGCACGCTGCTTCCAGGACAGACGACCGGACATGTTGCTCCACGACGGGGACCGACCCGCGGGCGGCGGCGCATTGCACGCCGCGCCCGCTGCTGGCGCCGGCGAGCCCTGACGGGCCCGCCAGCAGGACTTCTCCGCTGGAGGCTACTTGAGGATGCGCTCCATCCGCACGTAGGGGCGCTCCGCCGGGACGCCCTTCGACTTGCAGTACTCCATGAACTTGTTCGACTCGACGATCTGCGGGGTCTTGTCGTCGTACACCAGCACCATGACGTGGCGCAGCCACGGCTCCTGGCCCATGGCGTAGACGTAGACCTCCTTCGGCGACAGGTAGTTGAAGATCTCACTGGCGCGGGCGCAGTCGGAGCCATTGAGGCGGCGCGCCTGGTCCATCTTCCGGGGCAGCGGGTTGCTCAGGAGCGGGCCGTACATCCAGCTCATGGGGCCGCCCTCGCACTCCATGCCGAGGAAGAGCACGTCGATGGTGCCGATGATGTCGCGCAGGTGCTGGTACATCCGCGGCTCGAGGGCGTTGGAGTCCGCCGCCATCAGCATGGACTTGCCGCCCAGCCGCACCAGGTGCGCCGTCTTGGCCTGGATGGCCAGGTCGCTGTGCTCGCCAATGAAGGGCAGGCCGGTGATGGAGCCGCCGGGGACGGGAATCTCCTGCAGGTCGTCAATCTCCACCACGTTCTTGAAGCCGGTGGCCTGGAGCATCAGCCGCAGCGACGGGTCCGCGATGCAGTTGCCGTTGTTGCGCGGGACGATGATGGTGCCCACGCGGTGGCGGAGCTGGAGGAGCGTCTCCATCATCAGGTGGTCGGCGTGCCCGTGGGTGATGAGCACGTAGTCGATGTGCTCGGGCAGGTCCGAGTGGGTGAAGCGCGGCAGGTCCGTGGGGAACTCGTAGCTGATGACGGGGTCGGTCAGGATGCTGACCTCCTTCGTCTCCATCAGCACGCAGGCGTGGCCGAAGTAGCGCACGCGCACGCCCTCACCGGTGTAGCGCTCCGTCTTGCGGGGCGCGGTCTCCGTGAAGAGGTTGGCGAAGTGCGAGGCCGCGGAGGCGGGAACGCCGAGCATCTCCGCCACGCGGCCCGGCGAGCCGGGGGTGTGGCGCATGCGGAACAGCTCGTCGATGCCCTCGTGGCGGTAGGGCACGCGCAGCCACAGCGGCGAGTCCTCCTCCAGGCGCGGCGTGCTGAAGATGTAGGGGCGCCAGTCGCCGTCCACCATGTTCAGCGTCACGCTCTGCGAGGACTCCTGGTAGAAGCGGCTCTTGTAGAGCAGCGGCTCGATGACGCGGGCGCTGGCGCGGTTCATCAGGTCATACGTCAGCTCCACGTAGCCGCGCAGCAGGTCCGGGACCTTGGGGTAGAGCGGCTCTATCGAGGCACCGTTGTTGGGCGCCATGAGCTGCTCGAGCTCGGCCATGGCCTTGGTGTAGGCCAGCATGTGCGCCTGCTCGCGCTGGGTGCGCTCCAGCAGCTCCTTCACCTGCGGCACCCGCGACGCCGGGTGGTTGATGAAGGGACCGCCCATCAGCAGCGGATTCTTCAGCGCCGCCACGTGGACGTCCGGGTTCGCCACGAAGGACTGCATCAGCTTCAGGTGCAGGTTCGTCACGAACATCGGCGCCGTCGCCGGGGACAGCAGGTACCACCAGACGTACCACTGGTTGTAGAGCGGCTCGATGGCGACATTCGGCTTGAGGTACATCGGACGGTCCAGCATTGCGGTCTCCGGGTGAGGCTTGAACTTTCCGCGGCGCTCGCGAGCGGCGAAGTCTGGTTGATACACGGAATTCTGTCCGCAAGCACGGGTGGGGGGAAGGGTGTGACCGTCCGGCCTCCCTGGAATGCTCGGCTTCCACTGAAGTAACATCCTGGCCACGATGACCACACCCGAGCTTCCTTTGGCGTCCTGGGCGCGGCGGCTGGCGCCGTCCGCCATGCAGGACATGCTGCAGAACATCACGAAGCCCGGCGTCTTCTCCCTGGCGCTGGGCCTGCCGGCCGCCGAGCTGTTCCCCACCGAGGGCATCGGGGAAGCCGCGGCGCGCGTGCTGGCGGAGCAGGGAGGGGCGCTCCAGTACTCGGCAACGCTGGAGCCGCTGCGCGAGCACATCGTGGCGATGATGGCGAAGCGCGGCGTGCGCTGTACGCCGAAGCAGGTGTTCCTCACCACGGGTGCCCAGCAGGGCATGAACCTCCTGGTGCGGCTGATGCTGGAGCCCGGCCAGCCGGTGATGCTGGAGGACCGCGTGTATTCGGGCTTCCAGCAGGTGCTGGAGCCGTACCAGGCGAAGCGGCTGGCGGTGCGCCGGGACGCGCGCACGGGGCTGGACCTGGACGCGGTGGAGTCGCTGCTGGCCGCGGGTGAGCGGCCGGCGTTCCTCTACACGATGAGCGACGGGCACAACCCGCTGGGCACGAGCCTGGCGGCGGAGGCGCGCGAGCGGCTGGTGAAGCTGGCGCGCGACTACCGCATGCCCATCATCGAGGACGACGCGTACGGCTTCCTCCACTACGAGGCGCAGGTGCTGCCGCCGCTGCGCGCGCTGGACGACCAGTGGGTGTACTACGTGGGCTCGTTCTCGAAGATTCTCGCGCCGGCCCTGCGCGTGGGCTGGGTGGTGGTGCCGGAGCCCATGGTGTTCCGGCTGGCCACGGTGAAGGAGTCGAGCGACATCGACACCGCGACGTTCACCCAGCGCATCATCCTGTCGTTCCTGGACTCGGGGCGGCTGGAGGCGCACCTGGAGCGGCTGCGGAACGAGTACCGCCTGCGCCGCGACGCGCTGCTGGGCGCGCTGGAGAAGCACATGCCCAAGGGAGCCACGTGGACGAAGCCCACGAGCGGCATGTTCGTCTGGGCGGAGCTGCCCGAGGGCACCGACACCACGGCCCTGCTGGCGCGCGCGCTGGAGACGGAGAAGGTGGCGTACCTGCCCGGGCAGGCGTTCTCCGTGCAGGGCGGGCGGTCCGCCGCGCACTGCATGCGGCTGAACTTCTCCAACTGCGAGCCGGCGCGCATCGAAGAGGCCGTGGCCCGGCTGGGCCGGGTGCTGGCGGCGCGGGGCTGACGGGGACGCGAGGAGCCCGGTGCCGCCAGACGGCCCGGGCCCCCTCGGGGCCGCCGTGCCTTTCAGGAACGGAGGCCCTCCCTGACCGGGTTGCCTGCCACTACGGCTGCGCCGCCGCCCCGGCCGGCAGGGCGGGGGAGGTCTCCGCCCCCTCGATCTTGAGCTGCTCGAGGACGTCCTCCTTCACCTCGATCTTCGCCTTGGCCTTCAGGCCGCCGACGAACTCCTCCATGGACCTGGCGCGGCGCTCGGAGAGCAGCCGGCTCTCGATGCGCGCCCGGGCCTGGTCGAACGGCAGATCCACGCCGAGCTGCCGCCCCAGCAGCTTCACCAGGTGGAAGCCCTTCTCCGTCTCCACCACCTGGCCGATCTCCGACACCGTCTTCAGTCCGAAGGCGGCGTCCGCCAGCGCCGCGCCCCAGCTCTGCGTCAGCTCGTCACGGGTGCGGAAGCCCAGGTCGCCCCCGGCGGCCTTCGTGGCGTTGTCCTGGGACTGCTGGGTGGCCGTCATCTCGAAGGCGCTCTTGGAGGCCCCCACCTCCTGGGCCTTCACCTCGGAGAGCAGCTTCACCGCCGCCGCACGCGCCTGGGCGCGCTTGCCCGCGTCGCCCTGCGGGGCCTCCAGGAAGATGTGGCTCAGCCGGACGCGCTCGGGACGGACGAACTCGGAGAGGTGCTCGTCGTAATATTTGCGCAGCTCGGCGTCTCCTGGTGTAGCGGCGGAAGCTTCCTGCTGCTTCCGGAGCAGCTTCTGCACCATGACCTTCTCGAGCGTGGCCTGGATCTCCGGATCCTTGTCCAATTCCTGCCGCCGCGCCTCCTGCACCAGCAGCTCGAAACGGATGAGGTTGTCCAGGAACTCCTTCTTCTTCTCCAGGGTGGCGTACCGGCTGCGGATGAAGGGCGGCTGCTCCTCCAGCCTGGCCTTCACATCCTGGGATGACAGCGTGCGGTCATTCACGACCGCCACGACGGGGCCGGCTGCCTTTGCGGATTGATCGGAAGAGCGAGAAGGACCGCCACCGCAACCTGTAAGTGCAAGTGTGACAAGAACCGCGGGCCGGAGCCAGGCAAAGAACGTTCGCATGTGAAGGATCAACCCCCGGCCATCCACGGAACGAGCGGATCCGCGACGCACGTGTGGGGAGCCAGGAGGTCTGGGGCAGGAAAGAAGGGAAAAGGAAGCGGAGCAACGACCAGGAAACTGTCCTTGAACCATATATCCAGCATGACGCATGGTGCGAACCCCGAAAACCGGCATGTCGGGATCGGCATGCAGAGGGGGGCAGTCCCCACAATGAACATACGTGGCAGAGGCCTTGCGCTGGTCGCGCTGGCGCTATCACTCGCGTGCACGCGTCCTTCTCCCGGTACCGCCCCCCAGGCGGCGCCCGGAGCCGGGGAGACGAGCCGGGTGGTGGGCCGCTATGACGGTGGCGTCATCACCGAGGCGGAGCTGATCGCCGAGTCCTCCCGCCTGCCCTCGCCCCTGCGCGAGCAATTCGAGCGGCCGGCCGGACAGCGCGAATTCGTGCGCTCCATGATCGACAAGCGGCTGCTGGCCCAGGAGGCCCGGACGCGCGGCCTCCATCTGGAGCAGGACATCCAGAAGCAGGTGAGGGAGCTGGAGGAGCGGCTGATCATCCAGGCGTTGCTGGCGGCCGAGGAGAAGGCCGCGGGCAGGCCGGGCGAGGAGCAGCTGCGCGCCTACTACACACAGCACCGGGACGAGTTCGCGCAGCCGGAGCGGCTGAGGCTGGGGCGGGTGCTGGTGGCGTTTCCGGCCGAGGCGACGGCGGCGCAGCGCGCGCAGGCGAAACAGAAGGCGGAGCGCTTCGCACAGCGGCTGAAGGCGGGCGAGGCGCTCGCGAAGGTGGCGGCCGAGGGGGATGGGACCGAGAAGACCCAGGGCGGGGAGCTGGGGTGGGTGGCGCGAGCGGACCTGCCGGACCGGCAGCTGGAGGACGCGGCGTTCGGCCTGAAGACGGTGGGACAGGTGAGTGGGGTGGTCGCGGAGGGCCGGGGGTACTCGGTGGTGCAGTTGCTGGAGCGGCGCGAGGCGCGGGTGCCTCCTTTCGAGGAGGTGAAGGCGGAAGTGGAAGGGCGCGCGCTGCCGCAATTCAAGAAGAAGGCTTTCGAAGCACTGATCGCCCGGCTGCGAAGCGCGGGGGCGGTGGAAGTCGACATTCCTGCACGCCCGTAGGGGCTCGCAGGCGGGAGGGGCTGTGCATCGCTTCAGCTCGAACGGTCTCCGTGCCGTAAAGGCAGTCGTGTGCCTTTTGCGCGCGGCGCATCCATCGAACATGTTCCGCCAGCGCGTGTCCGCGCGGTGGGTGTCCGTGCTGGCCCTGGCGGGGCTGGCGCTCGCCGCGTGCGGCGATGCCAACGTGGTGGCGGAAGTCGGCAAGCGCGAGGTGACGAAGCCGGACGTGTCTGCCTTCATCGCCTCGCGCAGCTCGCGCGAGCGCCCGTCACCTCCCGAGGCCCTGGACTTCCTGGTGGAGCGCTCGCTGCTGGCCGAAGAGGCCCGCCGCTCCGGGCTGGCCGAGGACCCATTGCTGCAGGCCCGGCTGAGGACGGCCGAGCGCGAGCTGCTGGCCCAGGCGCTGCTGGACAAGCGCATGGCGGAGGCCACCACGGACGCGGAGCTGCGCAAGCGCTACGAGTCCTCCCGGGATGCGCTGGCGCAGCGCCAGGTGCATGTGCGGCAGATCATGGTGCGTGTGGCTCCGGGGGTGGACGAGGAGGCACGGGCGCGAGCGCAGTCGCGAATGAACGGCATCTTCGCGCGGCTGGTGGGCGGAGAGCCCTTCGAGAAGGTGGCGCGCGAGGCCTCCGAGGAGACCGTGAGCGCGGCACGCGGAGGAGATCTGGGGCCGGTGCTGGAGGGGCAGGTGGATCCGCTCTTCTTCGCCGAGGCCGCGCGGCTCAAGCAGGGCGAGCGTTCCAAGCCGTTCGCCACCGCGTACGGGTTGCACCTGCTGGAGGCGGTGGAGGGCATGAGGACGGTGGTGCCTGCCTTCGAGGAGGCGCGCGGGAAGCTGGAAGCCGATGCGCGCCGTGAAGCGCAGGAGCGGCTGGTGGAGCAGCTTCGCCAGCAGATCAGCATCAAGACCTACCCTGAGCGGCTGGAGGCCCCCGCGGGCTCCAGCGGGCCCGGGGGGACGGACGGAGGCCAGCGTCCATGATTCGCCACGTTGCGTGGGTGGGAGTGCTCCTCGGCGCGCTGTTGGGATGTGGCCGCCCGGAGACGCAGCAGACGCAGTCCGCCGCCGCCTCGCCCGAGCTGGGCCAGGCGGCTCAGGCCATGCCGGGAGATGTGACGCCGCCGGCGATCCAGATCAACGGTGTGGCGCAGGGCGCGGCGCTGAATACGTCGGCGACGCTGGGGTGGTACGTCACCGACCATAGCGCCACCACGGTGGAGGCGGAGCTGGACGGCGTGCCGGTGACCGGCGAGGTGCAGGTCTCCGCGCCCGGTTGGCACGCGCTGGTGGTCCGGGCAACGGACACCCGGGGCCTGTCCTCGACGGCCACGCGAACCTTCAGGATCGACACGACGCCACCGACGCTCCAGCTCTCCGGCGTCACGGACGGGCAGTACACGAATGCCGCGCAGGTGGTGCCGGACGCCGTCACGACGGATGAAGGCCCGGTGACGCTGACCGCCACCCTCAACGGCGCGGCATACACGCTGAACACGCCGATCGTGGCGGAGAACCGGTATCAGCTGAGCGTGACGGCTACGGACGAGGCCGGGAACACCGCGACCCTGGACGTCACCTTCACCATCGACCGGACAGCACCGGACCTCAACTGGTCGGGCTTCGTGAACGGGCTCACGACGAACGATGTCCCCATCGTCATCAACTACTGGGCGGACGCCACGCTGCCGGATGGGACTCCCGCTCCGCTGGAGGTGGTCGCGACGCTCAACGGCGAGACGATTGCTCCGATGCAGACCGTCTACGCCGAGGGCCCCTACGCCCTGGCCCTCACCGCGACGGACCAGGCCGGCAACACCCGCACCATCCACGGCAGCTTCACCATCGACGTCACGCCGCCGGTGCTGACCGTCGCGGGAGTGACGGACGGCCAGGTGTCGGACACGGAGCAGGTGGTTCCGACCTACAGCGCCACGGACAACGGTCCCGGGCAGGTGATGGTGAGTGCCACGCTGAATGGGTTCTTCTTCCTCAAAGGCACGGCCGTTACGGACGAGGGACTTCACGTCCTGGTCATCACGGCCACGGATGGAGCGGGCAACCAGACGCAGCGGGAGATCTCCTTCACCATCGACCGGACCCCACCTCAGCTGGTCTTGACGGGCGTGACGACCGGCGCGCGATACGGCGGGCCCGTGTACATCAATTACGCCGCGCACGATGCCAACCTGGCTTCCGTCACCAGCACGCTGGACGGAGCGCCGCACACGAGCGGTACGCCCGCCACGGGCGAGGGGGACCACGTCTTCGTGCTCGTGGCGACCGACCACGCGGGCCACCGGGTCGAGGAGCGGCGCACCTTCTTCATCGACCTGTCGCCGCCAGATATCCAGTTGGACGGCCCCGCTGATGGCTCCGTGTTGAACGCGAAGCCGCTCGTGGCGACGTTCAGCGCCACTGACAACTACCCGGGCGAGCTGTTCGTCTCGGCCACGCTGGACGGAGCGCCCTACACGAGCGGCACGCCCATCAACACGGAGGGTCCGCACACCCTGGTCGTCACGGCCAGGGACATCGTGGGGCACACGGCGACACGCCAGGTGAGCTTCACGCTGGACTGGACGCCGCCGGTGTTGACGGTGCAGGGCGTACCCGATGGCCAGGTGGTGAACGTGGCCGAGGTGGTGCCGACGTTCAGTGCGACGGATGCGACGCCGCTGACCGTGACTGCCACGCTCAATGGCGCGCCCTTCACCAGCGGCACGCCGGTGCAGACGGAAGGCGCCTACACGCTCAAGGTCACCGCGCGGGACGCGGCGAACAACGTGACGGAGCGCCAGCTCACCTTCACCCTGGACAGGACACCGCCGGTGGTGACCGTGACGGGCGTGGAGGACGGCAGCCGGCGGAGCCCCCCCGTCGCCATCCACTACAACGGCCAGGACGCGAACCTGCAGTCGGTGGTGGGGACGCTGGACGGGCAGCCCTACGTGGGCGGCACGTACATCACGACCGCGGGGCAGCATGTCTTCGTGGCGGAAGTCACCGACCGGGCGGGGAACCGGACCGAGGTGCGGCGCACCTTCAACATCGACGTGGACGTACCGGTCCTCACCCTCTCGGGGGTGGTGGACGGTCAGCACAGCAACGCGGCGCAGTTGGTGCCCACGTTCAGTGCCACGGACGAGGGGCCGGTGACGGTGGTGGCGACGCTGGACGGAGCGGCCTTTGCCAGCGGCACGCCGGTGACGGCCGAGGGCGTGCACACGCTCATCGTCACCGCCACGGATGACGTGGGCAACACGGCGACGCGGCAGCTCACGTTCACGCTGGACCGGACGCTGCCGGTCATCAACGTGTCAGGGGTCACGGACGGGGAGAAGAGCAGCGCGCCGCAGCTGGTGCCGGCCTTCGAGGTGACGGATGCCACGGCGCTGACGGTGGTGGCCACGCTTGACGCGGTGCCCTTCTCCAGTGGGACGCCGGTGACGGCCGAGGGCGTGCACACGCTCATCGTCACCGCCACGGATGCCGCGGGCAATGTGGCGACCCGGCAGGTGCGCTTCACGCTGGACCGGGCGGCGCCCGTCATCCTCGTGTCCGGAGTGACCAACGGGGAGTACTCGCGCGAGCCCCAGGTGGTACCCGTCTTCACCGTCTCGGACGTGACGGAGGTCAGCGTCACGGCGACGCTGAACGGCAGTGCCTTCACCAGCGGCACCCCGGTGACGGCTCCGAACGACTACGTCCTGAGCATCCAGGCCACCGACCAGCTCGGCCACAGCGAGACCGTGAGTCTTTCGTTCGTCATCGACCGCCTGGGTCCAAACCTGGTGGTGACGGGCTTCGCTCCTGGAGAGCGGCGCCGCACCTTCTTCACCATCGAGTATTCCGCGCAGGACCCGCACCTGGATCCGGCCTCGGTGCAGGCGACCCTGGACGGCCAGCCGTATCTGGCCGGGGCGATGATTTCCGATCCGGGCACCCATGTCTTCCGGCTGGTGGCGGAGGACCGGGCGGGCAATCAGACCGATTTCGAGCAGTCCTTCACCATCGACCGGGCAGCGCCGGTCATCACAGTGTCGGGCGTGCCGGAGGGCGGGGTTACCCGTGCCCAGGTGGTCCCAGTCTTCAGCGCCACGGACGATGGGCCGGGCCCGGTCACGGTGACGGCCACGCTCAATGGCGAGCCGTTCACCAGTGGGACCTCCGTGACGGGTTCCGATGATTCGAGCATGGGCTACACGCTCGTCATCACGGCGGCGGACGACGTGGGCAACACCTCGACCCGCGAGGTGCTCTTCATGATCGACCGGACCCCGCCCATCATCTACCTGTACTACGTGGCGGATGGGGACGTGACGAAGGCCGCCACCGTCACCCCGGTGTTCGGAGCGACCGACCCGCAGGGCGTCACCGTCACGGCGACGCTCAACGGCCAGCCGCATGACAGTGGCACCGACATCACCGCGGAAGGTGACTACCTGCTGGTCATCACCGCCACGGATGGGGTGGGGAACACCACGAGCCGGGAGGTGCGCTTCGCCATCGATCGGACCCTGCCGGTCATCAGCCTGGCGGGTGTGGCCGATGACGAATTGACGAAGGCGTCCGAGGTGATTCCGGTCTTCAACGCGACGGACACCCACGGCGTCGAGGTGGTGGCCACGCTGAACGGGCAGGCGGGCTTCACGAGTGGAACCTCGATCACGGCCGAGGGCGAGTACACGCTGGTCATCACCGCCACGGACGATGCGGACAACGTGGCCACCCAGCAGGTCCACTTCGCCATCGACCGCACACCGCCGGATATCGCCCTGTCGGGCGTCGACCCGGATGAGGCGCGGAAGACGTCCTTCACGCTGACGTTCAGCGCCAGCGATGACCACCTCGAGGCCGGCTCGCCCGTGGCGATGCTGGGGACCCAGACAATCACCAGCGGCACCACCGTCTCGGACGAGGGAAACTACACGCTGGTCATCACCGCCCGGGACCGGGCCACCAACGAGCGGCGGCTGGAGCGGTCGTTCACGGTGGACCGGACGGCGCCGGTGGTGACGCGGGTGAGCCCGCCGGACGGCCACCGCACCGCGAGCAGCACGCAGGAGCTGGTGCTGCTGGTGGAGGACACTCTGTCGCAGGTCACGGTGCGCCTGGGCGCGACGGAGCTGAGCCGGGGCGAGAACGGGCGCTACAGCACGACGCTGGCGTTGCAGGAGGGCACCAACACCTTCGAGCTGACCGCGACGGACGCGGCGGGCAACGTCACGCCGCACTCGGTGACGCTGGTGCGTGACTCGGAGAAGCCGGTGCTGCACGTGGCTGCGCCGGCGCAGAACGCGCGCGTTCCCGCGCTGACGGTGGCCGTCACGGGCACCGTGACGGACGCCTCGACGGTGACGGTGACGGTGGGCGGCCAGGCGGTGGCGGTGCAGCCGGACGGAAGCTTCTCCCACGACGTGACGCTGTCGAAGGGGGACAACACCGTCGTCGTGAGCGCGCAGGACGCGGTGGGGAACACCGAGACGGTGACGCGCACGGTGCGGGCCAACGCGACGAAGCCCACGCTGGCGGTGAGCGCGCCCGCGGATGGCTTGAGCACGACGGATACCACGGTGACGGTGAGCGGCAACGCGAAGGCCGCGGACGACCAGGACACCGTCACGGTGCAGGTCGGTGGCGCGGACGTCTCCGTGGACGCGGCGGGCAACTTCTCTCACGTGCTGACGCTGGACCTGGGGACGACGTCCGTCTCCGTGGTCGCCAAGGACGGCTACGGGCTGACGGAGGAGGTCTCCCGGACCGTTACCCGGACCTCGGTGCCTGACTCGGGAACACCGGACGCGGGGAGCGGCGGGCCGGATGCGGGGAGCGGCGGCTCGGACGCGGGGCCCTCGCCGGCTGACGCCGGCTCCTCCAGTGGCACGGATGCGGGCTCCGGGACGAGCACGGATGCGGGGACGGACATCGGCGAGCCGGATCCGGTGCTCGTGGTGGAGTCGCCCGTGGAGGGCGGTGTCTACGGTGGCACCCAGTTCGCGGTGCGCGGCCGCATCGAGGGCGGCACGCCGCCGCTGCGTGTCACCGTGCAGGGAACGAGCCTGGCCGTGAATGGCCACGAGTTCAGTGGAGCGCTGTCGCTCCTGGACGGCGAGCACTCGCTCCTGTTCCGGGTGACGGACGCGAAGGGCCGCACCGATACCGCGACGCGGGTGATGGTGGTGGACCGCACGCCGCCTCAGCTCAGCTTCACGCGGCCCGTGCCTCCGGCCGATCCGGCTGAGCCTGCCCTGGTGTCGGAGACGCCATTCCTGCTTCAGGGCACGGTGGGTGAGCAGAACCTGGTGGAAGTGCGGGTCGACAGCGGCGCCGACAGCTATCCGGTACGCGTCGTCGCGGGCGCGTTCAGTGCCTCCATCCCGCTGACGCTCGGCACGCCCAGGGACGTCATCGTCAGCGCCCTGGACGTGGCGGGCAACCGCTCGCAGAAGAAGGTGACGCTGTCGCTGCGGAGCTTCGCGCCCGTGGTCACCATTCTCGAGCCCCTCGATGGGGCCGAGGCACCGACTGCCCTGGTGAAGGTGCGCGCACGCGTCGTCAGCGGCGTGCCGCTGCACGAGGTGCGCATCGCCGGAGCGCCGGTGAGCTCGGAGTCCGACGTCTACGAGGCCATGGTGCCGCTGGCGCTGGGGGACAACCTCATCAACGTCACCGCCGAGGACAACCAGACGCCAGAGCGCATGAAGGCCTCCGCCAGCGTGACGGTGCGCTACCGGAACGTGGACGAGGAGGTGCTGGCCGTCACCGGCGTGTTGCCACGGCCGGCCGCGGTGAACGTCGAGCCGGACACGCTCATCAGTGTGGCCTTCAACAAGCCCATCAACCCCGTCGGGCTGAAGGACCGGTTCAAGGTCTTCGTGGAAGGCCAGTCCAGCCCGCTGGCGGGGGGCTACTCCGTGGCGCCGGGGGCGCAGACGGTCTCCTTCATCGCGAGGGACCCGCTGCCGGAGGGTGCGCGGCTGACGGTGCAGGTTGCCGGCATCCAGCCGGAGAAGTTGCCGGACATGGAAGGCAAGACCTTCACCAGTGACTTCACGGTGCGCCGGCCGCTGACGCGCGTCCGCGGGTACGTGACGGATGCGGACTACCGGCCGCTGCCGGGCGTGAAGGTGGTGGTCGAGGACCTGGGCGTCTCCACCGTCACCGGGCCGGACGGTAACTGGACGCTGTTCTCCCCGCGCGGCGGCGAGCAGGTGCTGCGCTACGAGGGCGGCCTCACGTCCGACGGGCTGTCCTTCCCCACGGTGCGTCGCCGGCTGTTCTTCAACGAGGAGGGCGACACGCTGGATGCACCGCTGACGCTCACCCCGGTGGACACGGCTTCCGCCCAGGTGGTGGACGCGCTGAATGAGCTGCACCTGGACTTCGCGGGCCGCCAGCCGGACCTGCAGGTGGACGTGCCCGAGGGCGGACTCTTCTTCGAGGACGGGACGACACGCGGGCTGGTCACCGCGACCGAGGTGCCGCCCTATGCGTTGCCGCTGCCCATCGAGGGCCGCGTCTCGCCTGGAACGCTGTGGCAGATTGGCCCCGCGGGGATGCGGCTGCAGAAGGCGGTGTCCCTGTCCATGCCGAACCGTACGGGGCTGCCGGCCGGGCGCCTGGCCATGGTGCTGGGACATGACCCGCGGCGGCACGTGCTCAAGCGCGCCGGCTTCGCCCAGGTGGCACCGGATGGCAAGGCGCTCCGGCCCCTGGACTCGGTGGCGCTCACCTCGCTGGAGTTCCTGGGCTACGTCCCGCTCAACGACGAGCAGCACCAGGTCGTCGCCGCGGCGCTGGGCCTGAGCCCCGACGGGGGCTCTCCGTTGGATGGCGGGGCGGGGCTGCAAGGGCTCAGGCAGCGGGTTCGTCCGCCTCACCCTTCCATGCCGGCGTGGAAGAAGTTCATGTCGGCCTTCGTGATGAGCGAAGCGCACGCGCAGTTCGGCGGCGGCATGGAGTACTCGGCCTACAGCGCATTCGACACGGTGATGAACCTGGCCATCCCGGGCGCGGTGACGGGCTCGGTGCGTGCGCCGCTGGAGCGGCAGCTCGTGCTGGAGGTGCGCGAGCCGGTGGTGCCCGCGGTGGGCAAGCCCGCTCTGGAGACGACGGTCAACCTGCCGTACACGCTGGCGCTGAACTTCCGTTCGCGCTTCGAGTCAGCGGACCCGTACGACGTGGAGAACCCGGAGACGGTGCGCGTGGAGTTGTCCGCGGAGGCGGCCGGAGGACCGCTGTCGCCGCCCGCGGGGGAGGAGGGAACGTGGCTGGCGCAGGGCGAGGGTGAGGCCACGCTGACGCCAAACGTGGCGCTGCCGCCGGGCACCACGGTGCTGACGCTGTCCGGGTTGTCGAAGTCCACCCAGCGCGCGGTGAGGCTGGAGGCGGTGCTGGAGCCGCTCGAGGAGGACGCGGGCACGCCACGCGCGAAGCTGAAGCTGCGCACGCTGCAGGACACCTTCAACGAGAACGACGACGAGGCCGTCCACAGCCCCATCCGCTTCCAGAACCTGCGGGTGACGCTGACGGGGCCGGGCGGAGGCAGCGCGGGCGCCACGGGGCCCACGGGCGGCTATGGAATCCCGGTGGCGGGACTGATGGGCGGGGAGATGGGCATCTCCTGCACCGAGGTGCCCACCGGCCCGCGGCTGGTGGAGCGCCTGGGGGACGACGGGGTGGTGCACTACACGCCCACGCTCAACCAGTTCCCCGTCTGCTCGCAGACCTTCTGGCTGTACCCGGGCCGCACCACGCGCGCCGACATCCTGGTGGACGTGCGGATGCTCCACGGCTCGCTGACGTTCGTGGACCGCTACGGCAAGCCGCTGGAACTGGACTGCACCCCGGACGCGCACAGCGAGCGGGCCGGGACTCCGGGCGAGTACAGCAAGATCGCGCTGCGGGACGTGAAGTCGACGGAGGTGCACTTCTTCCGCGAGGACGACCTGGAGCACCCGATTGCCACGTTCGCGGCGGGCAAGCCGAACGAGCCGGTGTGCACCAGCGGCACGTACAAGCCGGGCGACCCGCACGGCTACTACGCGCGGGTGCGCACGGGGCCGGCCACGCGCATCCGGCAGATGGCGCGGCAGCGGTGCCTCGAGCTGGAGCAGCAGATGTCGGGCTCCGACGGCGGCAGCCTGAGCCCGGCGGACCAGGGCTATTACGACGGGAACTGCCGGGACAACCGCACGAACTACCTGCGGCTGAACCCGGGCGAGCGGCTCGTGGTGTTCGCGGTGAACCACGAGACGGGCTACGCCGGAACGGCCAGCGTCACCGTGCCGGCCATCAACCGCGTCGGGCGCTCCGATGCGGGGACGTGCGAGGCGGATGACGAGGCCGGCGGCCCGCTGCAGGTGACGGAGTACGGACAGACGATGACGCTGTCGCGGTGCACGCAGGCCGAGCTGGGCATCCCGGCGGACCTGCAGCTGTTCCCGCCGGAGCTGGACATCCGCGTGGCACGGCGCATCACCCCCGAGGGAGTCCAGGTACCCGCGAAGCCCAGCCTCATCCGTCACGGTGGCGCGGCGACGACGAAGGATGACTTCCTCCAGGTGGCCACGCACTGGCGCGTGCGCCAGCTGCCCGAGCCGGACCCCGATGCGGGCACGGACGGAGGCATTGACGCCGGAGCACCGGATGCGGGCCTTGACGCCGGATCGCCGGATGCGGGTGACGGCGGGGCGGCGGATGCGGGCGACGGTGGCTTCGACACCCGGGCGTGGTGCCAGGACGCGGGGCTGCTGCCGGACGGCGGCATCTGCGAGCCGGGGATGATTCGCGACTACGGGCTGGCGGGCGAGGAGCTGGAACTCTTCTGCTCCGAGCTGCCGCCGAATTCGCCGCAGCGGCTGCTGAACCGGTGCGACACGGGGACGGCGCGGGTGGTGGACGTGCCGCCGGGGGTGCCGCCGCTGGCGGGCCGCGTGGTTCGGGTGACGGGGTCGGCGGTGGAGGAGCCGGCGGTGGTGACGTTCCCGGTGCGGCCGGGCCGTCACACGGCGTCCGTGCAGGCCTCGATGACGTACCAGAACACATCGGGCGAGCGGGTGACGCTCAGCTCGCTGCCGAAGGCGAACTACTACCTGCACGTCGTCGGCCACCCGATGTACGAGCGGGACAGGAACGACGACGGCTTCCTGCAGCCGAGCGAGCAGAACGCGCCGCCCCCGGACTTCTGCGAGCCGGGCAAGTGCGTGGGTGACGACGGCAGCGTGGAGCCGAACGACGAGCCCGACGGAGGCCTGGCCGGGATGCCCCGGTGGGCGGTGGGGCTGAAGAACGTCTACCGGCACCGCGAAGCCGACGGCACGGCCCTGGAGCGGTACGACCGCGCGCGCGAGCACGAGTTCCGCGTGCTGGAGCCGGGCGCCGTCACCATCACCGCTCGGACAGGTGAGCACGGGGCAGGGCTGGATGGAGGCGTGGGTGAGACGCTCGATGCCGGGCGCGTGCTCGCTGGAAATCAGCCCGAGGCCAGCGAGGACGACGTGGCCTTCGAGTTCCTCATGGCCAGCCTGCAGGAGCCGGACGAGGCGGGCCGTGCGGGCACGCTGAGTGGTGAGTACCGGCTGCGGCTGGGCACCGATGACTTCGGCATCGAGTGCCCGGTGACCATCGACGCGGCGACGCGGCGAGTGAGCGGCACCTGCGCGGGCGAGTACCTGCCCGAGGTGCTGTCCGCGGCGGACATCCTGTACTTCGAGCTGTACCTGAGCGGGAACGCGGACAACGTCCTGTACCGCTTCAACTTCCACGGCATCTCCCCACGCACGGACTTCGTGACGGCGGGCAGCAAGGACACGGTGGAGAAGTCCCTGGCGAAGCCGTTGCCTGCGCCATCCACGCTCAAGCTCGCTGGCCCGGCGTCGCTGACACCCACGGTGGTACCGGCGCCCGGTAGGTCCATCTCGGAGAAGGCGATGGCGTACTTCGCCATCGAGCCGGACCAGATGACGTCAGGCGAAATCCGGGTATGCGTGGGACGGGACTGCAATACGAAGGAGACGCTGCTCCTCGCGGCGAAGCTCTCGTACAAGGACGGGCCATACGCGGGCGATGAGCGCTACGAGATCGAGAGCTACATCGAAACCGACAAGGAACAGTCCCGTTTCCAGGAGTTCAAGAAGCTCACGAAGGATGATCCGCTCATCCAGTTCGACAAGCCGGGGGCCAACCGAGCCCGGCGCTTCGCGCTGCCTCTGCTCAGCGACCTGGGGTCGATGCAGGATTCCGCCCAGCGCGGCAAGGTGCTCTTCCTCAAGATCAAGCCCGATGCAGGCCTGTTTGGCTTCCCTCGCGACGAGATCGTCATCGAGCTCGGAGAGCCCATGGGGCGCTACACCTTCGTCAATGCGCGGGCTGCCGGGCAGACGGTGGTGCAGGGCGTCAACCTCGCGGGTGGTCACCTCAGCTTGACGCACGAGGACTTCTCCATTCCGCACCTCGGCGAGATGATTCAGTTCTCGCGCACCTTCAACAACCAGAACAACGTCGTGACGGCTCTGGGCACGGGCTGGTCGCACAACTACGAGGGTTTTGTTCTGGAGGAGGAGCTCGGGCGCTACATCGTGGTGCTCGGTGGACAGTCGTACGACTTCCCGTTGTGCGACACGCTCGACCCGACGTTCCATTCGGCGCGCGACTGCCATACGGACAAGTCTCATGGCGGCAGTCTCAAGGTTGACGCGTCGGGCGCCGAGTTCACGACGGAGCAGGGCTGGGTCTACCGGTTCAGGCAGGACTCGGTCCTGGGCAAGACCTATGGCCCGCGCCGCTGGGTGCTGACCGAGTTCTCCGATGGCCAGGGGAAGGACAGTCCGACGAAGCAGGGCTGGACGACCATCTCCTACGAGGCCGACTCCGACCGCGTGGCCCGCGTCAGCCGGGCTCCAGGCCTTGCCACCCTGGTCTTCGAGTACGAGGACATCTCCAGCAACGAGAAGAAGGCCTCCGCGAAGCTGCAGCTGCTGGCCCGCACGGAGAACCTGAGGCGGCTGTCCGCGGTGGGGCTCTATCTGAACAGCGACCTGCCGGCGGATTCGACGAAGAACCCCGACACGGATGATGCGATCCACCGCGTGGAGTTCGAGCATGACTCCACCGGCAACCTGCTGCGCGCCGTGCGCCGCACGGGGCGTCCGCGCCAGGCCTGGAAGTATGAGTACGCGGCGCTCCCCACGGATGTGTCGGGGTATTCGCGGTGGCGGCTCGTCAATGAGCTGAGGGCGGCCCGGCTCCAGCTGTCGCCGGATGAAGCTCCGCCCATCTTCGGGGATGGCGATTACTTCGACCAGTGGGTCGCCAGTTACGGCAGCACCGGCGCATCGAAGACGTACGAGCACGTGCAGCCGCGCGAGGTCATCGACTCGGCGCTGATCTCCGGACTGGGGCCCAAGTCGTTCCTGTACACCTATCTGGATGCAAACAAGCGCAAGGTGAAGCGTCCGGACGGCGTGGAGATGGCCTTCGATCTGACCAACTACGGCAGCGTCGAGCGGCTCCAGGTCGGTGAGCTGCCCGAGCAGAAGACGCATTGGCGTGAGGATGGCCAGATCTCTCCGGACCTGGTGACGCTGTCGAACAAGGCGGAGCTCGGCTACGACTTCGATGCGTCGCACCGCCTGAAGACGTTGACGCTGAAGGCGCTGCCGCCCGCGACGGAGGGATTCAAGGCGACGTCCGGAGTCGCCAAGGATACGGTGCTCGTTCAGCAGACCTTCACGCAGGATGCGAACAAACGGTTCGGTGTTCCCGACACGAGGGTCATCCCCACACACAATGGAACCCAGTCCATCACCTCGCGACTGACTTCCGAAGGTGAGCTCCAGGGCGTCACCATTACGAACAGTGATGGCACGACAGCGCTGGATACGGGCAACCGTACCTTCAAGACGGACGGGTCCGGTGTCGTGACCTCGGAAGTGGACGGGCTCAGTCAGCAAATCACTTACGGTGATCCCAATGCACTGGGCCTGCCGCAGCTCATCATCATCCAGAACACGAAGGCGGCGGAGCTGGGACTTGGCACGCTGACCCGCCATGTGGCCTACGACACGTTCGGCCATGTGGTGAGCGTCAAGGAAGATGAGACGGGGGCCGAGGAGCAGTGGAAGTACGACAGCGTGGGCCGCCTGACCTACCACTTCATCAAGGGAGAGCCTTCGCAGGAGTGGACGTACACCTATACGCCTGCGAATCGGCGGGTGACCGTCGAGGAGCGCCTCAATGGCTCGGAGCCCTTGAGGACGGTGGAGACCTGGGAGGTGACGGAGGGGGACGAGAGCATCAAGGGCCTCTACGTCGAGGAGCGCACGCCCTATGGCCCCCCCGGTCAGCCGAAGACGGCAGTCCGGAAGCGCCTCTCACAGAATGGCCGCCTGGCAAGGACGACGGATGCGGTAGGCGTGGAGCGCACGTACGAGTACGACACGTCTGGCCGCCTGACGGGGATCAAAATCACCAACGCAGGTGAAAGCCAGGGGCCGACCGGCGTCTACGAGGTCAGCTACCAGGACTTCGACTCCAACGGAAATGCCCGCCTGACCGTGGATCACAATGGGTTGTCGACGAGGATCGGCTACGACCTCTTCGGCAGACCCGTGTACTGGGATTACACGGGGGCGGAGTCGATGACCGGGGAGCGCTATACGTCAGAGGTACAGCGCAACTTCCGCGGCGACGTGATGTACACGGCGTTTGGCAACAGTGCCTCCAGTCACGTGCTGGACCTGGAGCCGGACGCGATGGGGCGCATCCGCTCCACGAAGACCAACCTGTCCGGGGCGGTGGTCTCCAGCGTCAACACCACGGTCGAGTACGACACGCTCGGCCGCGTGGCGCGCAGGCAGGACCACATCATGGGAACGGATGAGCGGTACGAGTACCACGACGCGCTCGGCCGCCAGACCCGGTACACGCGCTCCATGGAGTCCGGTGGCGGGCGAATCGAACTGGAGGAGAAGCGCCGTTATCTGGACGCGACTCATGGCCAGACGGGGCGCAGGCTGGTGGAGATCTCCCGGACCATCGGGACGGGGGGCAGCAGCACTCGCACCGAGGTGGTGGAGGAGTACTACGACGTCGCGGGACGGCTGAGGGAGGAGGTGCGGTTCGTCGGGGACAAGCAGGCCACGTACAAGTACACCTACGACACGCGCGGCCAACTGAAGACCCTCGTCGTGCCGACCGAGGGGACCGCCACCGAGACCACGACGTTCCATTACGACCTGGCGGGGAACCTCTACAGGAAGGACGAGCCCGGTGATGTGGAGAATCCCGCTGCCATCACCGAGATCTTCGTGGACGGCGAGGGACGGGTCACGCGGCAGAAGGGCCCGCATGCTGAAGAGGAATGGACGTTCACCTACGACGCCTTCGGCCAGCTCAAATCGAAGGAGCTGGTTGCCACCGGTGGAAACACGGTGGGCGCTGTCTGGAGCTACGCGTACAACCAGACGAACAAGCCAGGCTCGGACGGCTCGGTGCCGAACAGCGCCGTCGAGGAGACGGATCCGCTGGGTTACAAGACCTACCGCTACTTCAATGCGCGCTACCAGCTCTTGAAGGAAGTCCGGGAGGACAAGCTCGAGCTGGCGGGTGGTGGGACTCGCACGGACGGCAACTCGCTTGTCAGCACCTACGCCTACGCGGGGCCCTGGGTGCAGAAGCAGGTGACGACGGAGAAGACGGAGGGCCAGTCGGGTGGTCCGTGGGTGCTGACGCGTGAGCGAAAGAAGTTCGACGACCGCGGCAGGGTGCTGGAGGAGCGCGAGCACTGGCAGCGGGGAACGGACTCGTATGAGTACAGCACCCAGTCTCCGTGGAACGGGCGCACGGTGTCGGTGACGCAGACCGGAACGGTGACGGCCACGCCCGGGGTGACGCTGCCGACGCGCCAGTTCAACCTCGCTGTCAACAGCTTGGGCCAGGTGTCGTCCCGGACGCAGGGGGGCCTGACGGATTCCTGGACGTACGACGCGGTTGGCGTGCTGACGAAGGAGTCGCCATCGGGACGTCCCGAGACGACCTACACGTATGACCAGGGCCTGCTCGTCAACGTGATGTACGGAGCCAGCGAGCAGACCGGAATCGAGTACCGGCTGGACGGGCGCGTGACGAAGGTGACGGACCCGTCCATGCGGGTTCATGAGCGCTTCTATGGGCCTCGGGGGCTGCTGGTCCGGGAGAAATTCGGCAAGGACACGCAGACGACGGAGAAGAAGTACGCGTACGACAGCGGCGGAAACGTGAGCACGGTCTGGGACGATCCCAGCGTTCCGTCCGACAAGTGGCAGTACAGCCATGGCCCGTTGGGTGAGCTGCGCGCGGTCACTCCTCCCGGGCTGGCCACGACCTCCTACGGCTATGACGCGCTCCGGCAGTTGCGGAGCATCACTCCGCCGGCGGGAGGAATGCCCGGGGAGACTTTCGAGCAGGACTACCTGGGCCGCTTGAAGAAGCGAACGCGAGGGACCGGAGCGGACTGGACGGCGAGCTACGTCCACGGGGCGAGCACGGTTGTGGGACCCGATCTCGATGCCACGACGAGTGGCTCCGCGCGCGACACCGTGGCCTCCGTGGTGGATGGCCGTGGGCGCTCGGTGTGGCAGACGTATACGGCGGGTAGCGAGGCGACGACGGGCCGGTATTCGGACCTGACACGGGTGGGCTTCGCCTACGACGGAACCGACGCGGCGGTGCAGGTGTCGGAGGAACGCAAGAGCGGACAGCTCCTGCTCAACTCCTTCACGTACGACCTGCGGGACCGGATTACCCAGGTGGCGCGAGGAAACGACTCGGTTTCGTATACGTATCTGCCGGGCTCGGACCTGCTCCATGAACGGCTGTCCAAGCAGGGGGCCAACGGCTCCATCTACAAGCTGACGCACGCTTACGACGCTCTGGGACGTTTGAGCACGCTGAGCTCGACTCAGGGCGCCACGCAGACGACCCGGAGCATCGAGTTCGAGCCTGGTGGGGAGCGCCTGAGCCGGGTGTCGGATGGCAACGTGGTGGAGCGGCACTGCTATGACGGGCGCGGGTGGCTCGTGTCGGTACGGGCGACCTCGAGCGACGTCGCATGCAGCCAGTCACCTGCGTCGCCTCTGACGTACTTCGAGATGGAGTACGACAAGCGTGGCAACCGGACCGTGGAGCGCTTCCGGGCGGCGACCACGCCCACGGAGCAGGTGACGACGTATGGGTATGACCGTGCAAACCGGCTGACGGGAGTTCGCTATGCGAGCGGAGCGGCGGTGCTGTACCAGCTGGAGGCGGATGGCACGCGGAGGGGAGAGCGACATGCGGCGAGCTACCCGGCGAACGGCCCGCTGGACGCCTTCGGTTTCGGAGCGGTCGTCGGGCCGGAGAAGGATCTTCGTTATGCCTACGACGCGAACGGAGGGTTGCTGTCGATTGACGACCTGTCGCTACCTGATGGGCCGCTTGGAACCGAGCGGCGAGTAGCGAGCTTCACGACAGATGCGGCGGGCCGGTTGCTCCAGGAGTCATCAGTGGAGCGGGGGGTGAGGAACTACGGGTGGGACGTGGCGGGCCGGCTGACGCAGGTGCTGGTGGGGGCCTCGGGAGGAGGCAGTTCCCTCGAAGTGAACCACCAGTATGACTACGCCGGGCTGCGGCGTTCATCCGCGGTGGGGAGCCGGAACCAGGCCTTCTTGTGGGCTGGCGGCCAGCTGGTGGAGGAGACCGCTGGTACCGGGACGCGACTGCTGCATGAGCAGGTGGCGGGCCTGACCGTGGCGGCCGGTGGCGAGCGCCTGCTGCACGACGGGCTGGGCAGCGTGGTGCGCCGGATGACGAGCGGCGACCCGGTGACCTACCGGTACGATGCCTGGGGTGGTTATCAGGATGGAAATAGCCCGGGCCCGAATGAGTCAAGCCTGGGATATACGGGCCACAGCTTCGACAAGGATGCCGGACTCGTATACGCGCAGCAGCGCTGGTACCTCCCGCGATGGGGGCGCTTCCTCTCCGAGGATCCCCTCATGGGGAACCTGTACAACCCGATGAGCCTGGGCGCGTTCGCCTACGGGAACGTAAACCCGCTGCGCTTCGTGGACCCGACGGGCGAGGCTGGCGAGCTGCTCGGCTGGCTTTCTGAAGTGGAAAGGGAAGAGGGATACACGCCCGAGTATGTCCAATGGGCACGGCTCGGCAGCCTCTTCTACGAGCGCAACCGGCAGCCCATCGACGACATCAATGAAGTCGTCACGGCGGTGGAGGAACATGGCCCGAAGGTAGCGAAGGTGGTGGGGGGCACCGCGGGCATTGCTATCGGCTGTGTCGCCATGGGCTGCACGCCCGCGTTCTTCGTCGCGGGTGGAGGCATGGCGGGCAACGTGTTGGGCCAGATGGCGGCACAGCAGGGACCCAAGAGCTTCGCCGACGTCGACTACTTCGACGCGTATCTCGGAGGAGGGCTCGATGCCGGCGTGGGCGTCGCGGTAAAGGGGGTCACCGCCCTCAGGTATGGCCCGGCGGTGCTGCGAGCGTCCGGGGCTGCATTGGGTACCTACGGGATGTACGAGGGCGCCAGGTACACCCAGGCGGGCATTGCCAGCGGGGACTACTGGATGGTGGCTGCCGGAATATCGGCCGGCGTCTCCGGGATGGCGGGAGTCGCGCACGGAGTGCGTCCCGCCCTCGACAAGCTCAAGTTGCCAGACTGGGATGGGGTCGGACCAGGGCCTGCGTGGGCGCTCGCGGGAGGAGGGCGGTTCCCGCCAGGCGGCATGCCCGGAGCCGATGGACGCTCCGGCTGGCGCCGGCTCGTCTCCTTCATGGCAGGAAGCGGTGATGGTGGTGGCAGTGATCCGCTGAAGAGCAGCCGGAAGAACTTCGTGCGCAGGAACGGCGCGAAGGCCCAGGAACTGGAGAACAAGGAGGTGCCCGGAGTGATTACGCGCGGGGCGGCGAACAAGGCACGGCGCCTCCGCTACATGGGGGCGACCCCCACCAAGGACTCTCCGACAGGCCGCGTGGTCATCGAGAGGATGACCAAGGAGGGCAAGATCCGGACGAACCCGACTGGGGGAACCGACGTCAAGTATCGGGAAATGTGGGTCCCGATCGAAACGACCGATATGGCGCACCGGATCGACGCAGTCAAATGGTGGAACGCAATCGGGCGCTTCCATGGGGCACGCTCGAAGAGAGTGCGCGACTTCATGCTGGATCCGAACAATTATGAGCTCCAGCCAGCGCACGTGAACCGGTCGAACGGCGCGCGGTTGGATGATGAGTACATGGATCCGGAGATTTGAAGAGAGGATGAACGTGTCTGAACTTTCTGACGAGCAGCACGAGAAGATTTCGCAGCTCTGTGCTCAAGGGGATGATCTTGCGGAAGCGGAGAAGTATGAGGCGGCGTTGCAGAAATACCGCCAGGCACTGGCGCTCATCCCCGCTCCCGTGCACCAGTACGCCGCCGCGACCTGGGTGTTCACCGCAATCGGTGACATGTATTTCCACTTGGGGGATTTCGCGGAGGCACGAAAGGCAATGCGGGATGCCGTTCGGAGCCCTGATGGATTGGGTAATCCTTTCGTCCATTTGCGGCTTGGGCAGAGCGAGTTCGAACTGGGTGACAAGAAGCGGGCTGCAGATGAGCTCGCACGGGCATACATGGGCGGCGGGGAAGAGGTTTTTGAGGGAGACGACGAGAAGTACCTTCAGTTCATCAAGTCTCAGCTCCTTCCTGAACAGGATGCCTGATGCATCCATCACGTATCGTTCTCTCTGGAGCCGAGTGGACGGGCTGAAATTGTTGACGCGCACCCTGGTTGAGGGAGCGAGGCCCGAGTTCGAGCCGGCTGTGTGATGGGGTCGGGAGGACTGCCCA
>NZ_JAIQDG010000002.1 GCF_020037125.1 Myxococcus sp. RHSTA-1-4 | reverse complement strand
TTGCCGTGGTCCACGTGTCCGATCGTGCCGATGTTCACGTGGGGCTTGCTACGGTCGAACTTCTCCTTGGCCATGACACTCCTCGAAAAATGGAGCCCTGAACCAGGATTGAACTGGTGACCTCATCCTTACCAAGGATGCGCTCTGCCAACTGAGCTATCAGGGCTTGGCGATGCTGTGACTACAACGGTTGGAGCGGGAAATGGGACTCGAACCCACGACATTCAGCTTGGAAGGCTGACGCTCTACCAACTGAGCTATTCCCGCGTTGCCGAGTGGAGGGAGGTGGATTCGAACCACCGAAGGCGTGCGCCGGCAGATTTACAGTCTGCTCCCTTTGGCCGCTTGGGTATCCCTCCGTATTCTCTTGTCACCTACCACACTTCTACCGCGTCCGGGCCCTCATCCGCGGCCCCGTCCTGCTTGGCCGGCGGCGGGACTTGAACCCGCGACCTACTGATTACAAATCAGTTGCTCTACCGACTGAGCTACACCGGCACTCATCCGGCTACCGCTAGCTGCCTGCTCCCGACCCCGACCTCGGCGGAACCGTCGACCACCCGGTGCCGCCTTGAGAGGGGCGCCCTTTTAAAAGTCCGCTTCGCCCAAGTCAAGGACATTGATCCTGGCTGGCGGCTACCGGACGGGAGTGCTCCCCCGCTGGCGGGCGACCTCATATAGCAGAATGCCGGCCGAAACGGACGCATTCAATGAACCGACCTGACCGGCCATTGGAATCCTGAGGCGGAAATCGCAGTGCTTCAGGACGCCTTCCCGGACGCCCGTCCCCTCGGCCCCCACCACCAGGGCCAGGGGCCCATCCAGCCGGGCGCTCCACATGGGCTCCTTCGAGTCCACGTCCGCCGCCGCCACCCACAGGCCGGCCTCCTTCAGCTCTTCCAGAGCCCGGGAGACGTTCACCACGCGGGCGATGCGGGTGTGCTCCACCGCCCCCGCCGACGCCTTGGCCACGGTGCCCGTCACCTGCACCGCCCGGTCCTTGGCAATCACCACGCCGTGCGCACCCAGCGCATTCGCCGAGCGGATGATGGCGCCCAGGTTGTGCGGGTCCTGGATGCCGTCGAGCACCACCACCAGGGGAGGCTGGCCGCTGGCCTTCGCCGCCTCCAGCACGTCCGCCAGCTCCGCGTACCGGTAGCCCCGCAGCTCCACCACCACGCCCTGGTGCACGCCGCCCTCGGACATGGAGGCCATGCGCTCGCGCGTCACCTTCTCCACGCGGATGCCGGCGTCCCGCGCGCGGCTGAGCAGCTCTCCCGCCGCGCGGGCTCCCAGCTGCCCCTCTACCAAATAGAGGCGGTCGACCTCGTCGGGCTTCGCCCGCAGGGCCTCCAGGACGGGATTCACGCCGTAGACGAAGCGAGCCTGGGACTCGCCGCCGCCCCGCCGCTCCTCGCGCTCGGCGCCGCGGGACTCCTCCCGCTCGCTGGCCCGGTACTCGCCGCGCTCACGGCCGCCGCGCTCGCCACCACCGCGCTCCCGGCGCTCACCGCCACTCCGCTCCCGGCGCTCGCCGCCTCGCGTGTCGCCACGGCCCCGGGAAGGACGCTCTCCTCGGGCGGCCACCTAGAGGACCTCGACGGGGAGGGAGAACGCCTTCTGCTGGCGGGCGCAGATCTTCTCCGTGCAGATGAAGAAGGTCAGCTTCGCGTCCAGGGTGCCCTTCCCCGCCGCGGCGGTGGTGAAGGGAACCTCGAAGCGGGGGTCGACGAACTCCTGCCCCGCCGCCTTCTTCGAGACGGAGTCCTCGCGGCCCAGCTTCTCCTTCGCGGGCGTGAGGCGGGTGCCCTTCACGTCCAGCTTCAGCGGGGCCTCCTCGGAGACGTGCGCGCCCTCCTTCGTCTTGATGGAGAGGACGAACACGCCCTTCTCCCCCGCCTTCACCTGGGTGGAGGTCCCCTCGGTGGACACCTCATAGAGCGTGGAGGGGTCCACGTCGTCGGCGAACGCCGGGGCCGTCCAGGCCAGCGCCGCCAGCACGGCGGCCATGGGAGTGAAGCGAGAGCTGCGCAGCATGGGTCTTCTCCTGGAAACGAGTGCTCCGTATCACGCTCCGAGACGTTGGGGGCCGCCTTTCTCTTCACCCACCGCCCACGCCGGCCTTGGTCGCGCGTCCGTTCCCCTTCCGGCCCGGAGCCGGGGGCGCCGGTGGAACCGGGAGGAGCGCCGGTGGGGACAGGTCCGGCACGGACACCGGGGGCGCGCCGGCCACCAGCGCCTCCGCCCGGGCGATGATGAGGGTGGCCAGGTCCATGCCGGTGGCGGCCTCCATCTCCGGGAGCGCGGGCGAGCTGTTCACCTCGAAGACCTTGGGCTGTCCCTGCACGTCCAGCATGTCCACCGCGGCCACCTCCAACCCCACCAGGCGGGTGGCCTTCTCCGCGGTGGCGCGCTGGCCCGGAGACAGGTCGATGGCCTCCAGCCGCGCGCCCTTGTTGAGGGTGTGCGCCAGGCGCCCGGGACGGGGCTTGCGCCGCACCGCGGCCACCGCCTGTCCGCCCACCACGAGCACCCGCACGTCCTGGCCGGAGCTCTTCACGTACTCCTGCATGACCAGGTTGTGCCCCAGGCCCAGCACCGCCTCGAGCGCGGCCTCCAGGGACTGGAGGCTCTCGCACACCATGACGCCGTGCTTCTCCTGACCCTGCAACAGCTTCACCAGCACCGGCACGCCGCCCACCAGCCCCACCATCTCCTTGAGGTGGGCCGCGTCGCGCGCCATCACCGTGGCCGGAATGCCGATGCCGTGCGCGGACAGCAGCTGCAGCGAGCGCATCTTGTTGCGCGACTGGGCAATGGCCTGCGCGTGGTTCACCAGCGGCACGCGCGTCAGCGCGAACTGGTTCACCACCGCCAGGCCATAGGTGTTGATGGACTGGGCGATGCGCGGAAGGACGACGTCCGTGGGCGCCAGCTTCTTGCGGTCGTAGTAGAGGGTGGCGCTGCCCCCGTCCAGGTGCATCTGCACCCGGAGCGGGTTGAGCACCCTCATCTGGTGGCCCCGCGCACGGCCCACCTCGACGAGACGCCGGGTGGACGGGATGGAGGCGGAGCGCGAGAGGAGGGTGGCTTTCATAGCGGGGCGGCCATACCGGGGAGCGACGGACCTATAATCCTCGCCCCGCGCCGGGTAAAGCCGCCCCGCGAGCCGCCAGTCTAGCGCTGGCGGATTGCCCGGATCTCGATGTTGACCGGCGCGTCCGGCGTGGAGGACTCGATGCGCTGGCAGGCGGCGCCGGTGAAGAGCACGCCCCCGTTGGCCTTCACGTTCGGGTCCCAGGTGGAGTCACCGGGCGCGGCGCGCTCGCCGTCGAGGTAGACGACGATGAGGTTGTCCTCGGTCGGAAGCTGGGACGGGTCCAGCTTGATGAGGCACGGCTCCTGGACGAGGAGCTTCTTGCTGATGGCCTCCAGGGCCTGGGCGAGCTCCTCCTGGTTGCCCGCCTGGTAGAAGCTGCGGGAGCACGTCCGCGAGACGGGGTCACACGGGTCGTTCGGGCCGCACGAATCCTGCCCGGCCTCGCAGGTACGGGCGAAGCCGCCGGCCCGGGCCATGGCGTCCAGCACCGCGGGGCCGTTGCCCGACGCCGTCTCCGCGCCGAAGCCGATGACGATGGTGGTGATGTCCCTGGCGGCCAGCTCCCGCACCGCGGTCACTGAGGCGTCCTGGTCCAGGCAGCCGAGCCGCGTGAAGGTGCCGGTGCACGCGGCCGTGCCAGTCTGCGTGCACTTGCACGCCGCAGTGGTGCCGTCGTTGACGTTGTCCGGGTTGCAGTTGGGCAGACCGTCCGTCAGGAGGATGACGAAGTCCGTGCGGTCCTCCGCCTGCAGTCCCTCCAGACCGCCCACGAAGCGCAGGCTCAGGCTGGTGGGCGTACCACCCGCGGGCTGGCCCGTGCCGAAGTTGGGGATGCCCTGGATGATGGCGTTGATGTCGTTGGCGTGCGCCAGCAGCGACGCATCGTCCTCGGCCTGGGGCAGGCTCTTGCGAACGGAGGCCTGGGTGGAAGGCCTGCACGCGGCGGTGCCCGACGTCTGGCCGCCGGTCTCCGGATAGGTGGTCAGGCCAAAACGGGCGTACGGGCCGGCGCTGGCGAGGAACGTGGGGACCGCCGCCTGCAGCTCCGTCCAGCGCGTGGGGCAGACCGCCGTGTTGCAGGGAACCTGGGAGCCGCAGGTGTCGACCTCATCACCCACCACCACCTGGCAGTCCGGGTCGGACGTGTCCACCGGGTCCGTCATGGAGCCGGACGTGTCCACCAGCATCATGATGTTCGGCTTGCGGCTGCGGACCGTGATGGTCTCCTCGACCGTCGTCTGCGCGATGGAAAGCGGCTCCACCCGCTCGAAGTCGTAGGACTGACAGCCCACGGCGAGAACACCCGAGAGGGTGCCGAGGGCGAGGGCGCTCAGGAGTAGCTGCTTGGCGCGCATAGATGATGGATTCCTTCTGCGGCTGATGGGGGACGCGGAACTTCCGCGCGGCCAGGTGCTTCAGGGGGACGGCGTGCGCGCAGATTACCGCGTCATTCCCGCCGGAGGCTACAGCATCGGCGGACGGATGCCCGGTCGTTCGGATGATACTGCGACGTTACAGCGCGAGCCGATGCGGTGCGCATACAGGCGCCGCGCGGACGACATTTGAGCCCGACTGGAGGGCAGGCGTGCGGGCTACAACGCGAGGGTGCGGGCGCCCTGGGTAAGCCGCCAGAGCGAGGCCAATCCCATCACCTCGTCCAGCGTGCGTTCCAGCTCTTCCGGGACAAAGCCGCAGATGCGCACCGTGGTGTCGCAGGCGATCAGCTTCGCCCCCAGGGCACGAGCCTCCTCCAGCATGCGCGCCGGAGGCGGCACGCCCAGGCCCTCCGCCCGCGCGAGCTCCTCGTGCTCCCGCTCGCCCCGCGGCAGACCGAAGCTCCCGCTCACGAGCTGGCGCAGCGCATCGAAGGCGAAGACGAAGTACACCTCGTCTCCCATCGCCGCCGCGGTGATGCCCATGGAGGCGGCCTGGAACGCCGGCTCGTACGTGGCGTGCTGGAGGAAGAAGAAGACGCGTCCGGCCATGGATGCACCACCCATCCGGCGTATAACCCGGGAAGCCACCCCGTTCCAGGGAGCCCCCATGAACTCATCCCTGCCCCCTCGTTCCGGCGCACGCCCCTCCCGCGTGCCCCGGTCCCTCCTCCGTCCGCGGTGGTGGCCCGGCGTGCTCGGCGTGACGCTGCTCGCTGGCACCGGCGGCCTCGCGCGCATGAACACGCGCGCGTCCGCGGAGCCCCCCGCCGTCTCCCCTTCCCCGGCCGCCGGTGACCTGCGCGCGCGGGTGCTGGAGTTGCTGGACGCGTCGCGGGGCGGTCTCCGGGAGGAGGCCTGGCGCCAGCTCGGGCCGGAGGCCGTCCCCGTGCTCAGCGAGGTGCTGGAGGACAAGCGCGCTCCGGCGGACGTGCGTGCCAGCGCGGCGACGGCGCTCGGACGGTGCCTGGGACTGGAGGCCATCCCCTCCCTCATCTCCCGGCTGGAGGACCGCGAGGACCGCGTGCGCGAGGCGGTCGCCGTGGCGCTCGGGCGGCTGGGCGGGCAGCGGGCCCGACAGGCGCTGGAGGACCGGCTGCCCCTGGAGGAGCGGCCCCTCGTCCGCGAGGCGCTCCAGCGCGGGCTCACCCTCGTCGAGCCCTGAGCGGCCCGGCGAGGCTGACTCCGGGCTCGCGTCGGCCCGGAGCTTCCGTTAGATGGGGGCCATGCGGCCTACCGTCCTGCTCTTCGACATCGATGGAACCCTCGTCACCACGGGAGGCGCGGGGCGCCGCTCCATGGAGCTCGCCTTCGAGCAGCTCCACGGGCGCCGTGACGCGTGCGACTCGTTCAAGATGTCCGGGATGACGGACCGGGCCATCGTCCGCAAGGGGCTGGGCGTCATCGGCGCGGAGGACTCGGAGGCCGCCATCGACGAGGTCATCGCCGCCTACGTCGCGCACCTCGCCCGGGAGGTGCACCGGGTGGATGACCAGAACTACCGCGTCTTCCCCGGCATGCGCGAGGCGGTGAGGGAGGCCCGCTCGCGCTCGGGCTTCGCGGTGGGCCTGGGCACCGGCAACGTGCGCGAGGGCGCCCGCGTGAAGCTGGAGCGCGTCAGCATCTACGACCAGTTCGACTTCGGCGGCTTCGGCTGCGACCACGAGGACCGGGTGGAGCTCATCCGCGCCGGCGCGAAGGCGGGCGCGGCGCGGCTCGGCATGCCCATGGAGGAGTGCCGCGTGGTCATCATCGGGGACACGCCCAAGGACGTGCACGCGGCCCGGGGCATCGGCGCCGAATGCATTGGCGTGGGCACCGGCTCCTACACGCCCGAGGCCCTGCTGGAGGCCGGAGCCCACGTGGCCTTCCCGGACTTCACGCACCGTGACGCCCTCACGGTGCTGCTCAACGGACGGTGAGGCCCCTGCCCGGCCGCTCGGAGCCGAGCGCCGGGTGTGGTATCTCCCGCCGCCCTTCCCAGGAGCCGCATGTCGTCGACGCTCGAGTCCTATGAGCTCATCCGCTTCGCCGAGGCCTTCGAGGCCCGGCTCGCCACCGCGGGGGAGATGCTCGCGGGCAGGCCCGGCCTGGAGTCCGAGAAGCGCTGGCTGGCCGACGCCCTGGAGCTGGTGCGCACCACGCGCGCCCCCTCCGCGGGCGTGCTGGACCGCGTGAAGGACCTGCCCGAGCTGGAGGAGGCCCGCGAGGAGTACGCCTTCCACCAGCAGGGCCTCTGGGTGGACGCCCTGGAGAAGCTGCACGCGGGCATCACCTTCACCGCGAGCAGCCGCGCGCCCGTCATCGAGGCGCTCTTCCCGCACGTCAAGTTCCCCCAGCTCCGCCGCGCGCCCCGCGACGCCGTCATCGAGTACGCCACCTCGTACGAGCGGCGCACGAAGAGCGCGTACGTGACACGCATCTTCGCCCGCGACGACTTCGCGCTCGTGCGGCCGGTGATGGAGCAGGTGGCCGCCGCCCACACCGCGTGGCGCTCCAGCCACGAGCCCGCGCCGCTCACGCCCGAGGTGGAGACCGTCCTGCGCGAGGAGCTGGTGGCACTGGGCCGCAAGCTCGACGTGGCCCTGCGCCAGGCGCGACTGCTGTCCGAGGCCGCGGTGGTGCCCGTGCCCAGCGTCTACGAGGCCGCCGGGCTGGGACTCAAGCCGAAGCGCCGCGCCGGACGCGGGCTGGCCCCGTCCGCCGACGAGGCGCTGGCCGGGTTCGGCGAAGAGCCCGTGGACTCCATGGAGCCCACCGCGGCGGAGCTGGCCGAGGTGGCCGCGCTCGATGCCGGGGGAGAGGCCGCCTCCGTTGCTCCGGCTGGAGCGCGGGAGACCGCGCCCCAGCCGCTCGACGCGCCGCTGGATGACGGGGCTGACGTATCCGCCCCGGGCGAGGCGGAAGGCGCGGAGGACACCGAGGCCGCGGGTCCACAGGCCGGTGGCGACGGAGAGGATGCGACGAGCGCTGACGAGGCCTCCGCACCGGGCGCTTCGGAATCGGCTCCTGCCCCAACGGTGGACTCCCATGGCGCCACCGCCCCTGGCGCGGAGGACGACGCGGCACGGAACGAAGCCTCCGAGGCCTCTTCCGTTGAGCCCCCCTCCGAGCCGCAGGGCGAGGCTCGTGGCGCCCGGAAGGGCCGGAAGAAGGCGGAAGCCCCCTCCCCTCCCGAGGGAGAGGCACCGTCCCCCAGCGCGGAGGCACAGGCGCCTCGCGTGCGGAAGAAGAAGGCGGCGCCCGCTCCCGGCGCCTCCGGATCCGACACTCCCTGAGCACCGAGCGGTCCCCGGACCGCGCCGTTAGAGGAACCCGGCCATGGCGGACATCGCCCTTCCCATCGATCCCCTCCTGCCGGAGATCGTCGCCACCCTCCGGGGCGCGCGCTCGCTCGTGCTGGAGGCGCCTCCCGGTGCCGGCAAGACGACGCGCGTGCCCCGCGCGCTCCTGGAGGCCGGGCTCGGACAGGGCAAGGAAATCGTCGTCCTCCAGCCCCGCCGCCTTCCCACCCGGCTCGCCGCCCAGCGCGTCTCCGAGGAGATTGGCGAGCGCGTGGGCGAAACCGTCGGCTATCAGGTCCGCTTCGAGGACGTGCGCGGCGCGAAGACGCGCCTGTCCTTCGTCACCGAGGGCGTGCTCGGCCGCCGCCTGCTGACCGACCCGAAGCTGAACGACGTGGGCATCGTCGTGCTCGACGAGTTCCACGAGCGGCACCTGTCCGCGGACATCTCGCTCGCCATGCTGCGCCGGCTCCAGGAGACGGCGCGCCCGGACCTCAAGGTCGTCGTCATGTCCGCGACCCTGGAGGCCGAGCCCATCCGGGCATACCTCGGAGGTTGTCCCTCCCTGCGCTCCGAGGGCCGCCGCTTCGACGTGAGCGTGGAGTACCTGCCCGCGCCCGACGAGCGGTACCTGGACCAGCAGGTGCTCTCCGGAATCAAGCGCGTGTTCGCCAACGGCCTGGACGGGGACGTGCTCGTCTTCCTCCCCGGCGCCGGGGAGATCCGCCGCACGCGCGACGCCTGCGCCGAGTTCGCCGAGCGCCACGGCGCCGACGTCCTCCCCCTCCACGGAGACCTGACCCCGGCCGAGCAGGACCGCGCCGTCCGCCGCAGCCCGCGCCGGAAGATCATCCTCTCCACCAACGTGGCGGAGACGTCCGTCACCATCGACGGCGTGGCCGTGGTCATCGACACCGGGCTGGCGCGCGTGGCCAGCCACTCGCCCTGGTCCGGCCTGCCGCAGCTCAAGCTGTCCAGGGTCAGCCGCGCCTCCGCCATTCAACGCGCCGGCCGCGCCGGCCGTACCCGCGCCGGCCACTGCCTGCGCCTCTACACGCAGCACGACTTCGACGGCCGCCCCGAGCAGGAGGCCCCCGAAATCCGCCGCATGGACCTGGCGGAGACGGTGCTCGCCCTGCGCGCCTCCGGCGTGACGGACCTGGGCGCCTTCCCCTTCTTCGAGGCGCCTCCCGCCGCCTCGCTCGAAGCGGCGGAGACGCTCCTGCGCCGGCTGGGCGCGGTGGACCCGAAGGGGCGCGTCACAGACGTGGGCCAGCGGCTGCTGCGCTTCCCCGTGCACCCGCGCCAGGCCCGCGTCATCGTCGAGGGAGAGCGCCGGGGCGTGGGCGCCGAGGCCGCCACGCTCGCGGCCCTCATGGGCGAGCGCGACATCCGCCGCGAGGCCCGCGTCAACATGGGCGGAGGCGGTGGCCGCGGCGCCGCCGTCGTCAGCGGCCCCTCGGACCTGCTGGAGCTGCTGGAGCGCTTCCGCGACGCCGAGCGCGCGAGCTTCGCCTCCGGGCGCCTGCACTCCCTCTCGCTGGAGGCGGGCGCGGTGCAGTCCGTGGACCGCGTGCAGAAGCAGCTCCGGCGCGCGGTGCGAAACCAGGGCGAGCGCCCCCAGCGAGCAGAGGACGTGGAGCAGGCGCTGATGCTCAGCGTGCTCGCCGGCTACCCGGACCGCGTGGCCCGCCGGCGCCGTCCCCGCGCGCCCGAGCTGCTCCTGTTCGGTGGCGGCACCGTGTCCCTCTCCGAGCTGAGCGTGGTCCAGGACGCCGACCTCATGGTGGCCGTGGACGCCGAGGAGCGCCCGGGCCGTGGCGCCATCGTCCGGCTGGCCAGCGCCGTGGAGCCCGAGTGGCTGCTGGACCTCTACCCCGATGCGCTGGAAGAGGTGGACACCCTCCAGTGGAACGCCGAGGCACGCCGCGTGGAGCGCCTCACACGCCTGTCCTACGGCAACCTCGTGCTGGAGGAGACGCGCACGCCCGCGCCGCCCTCCGAGCAAACCGCGCGCGTGCTCGTCGAGGCCGCGCTCGCCGCCGGCCCCGGGAAGTTCGCGGACCCGGAGGCGCTGGAGCAGTGGCGCACCCGCGTGGCGCTGCTGGCGCAGGCCTTCCCCGAGGCGAAGTTCCCCTCCGTGGACGATGCCTTCCTGCGCGACGCACTGGCCTCGCTGTGCTCGGACGCGCGCAGCTTCAAGGACCTGGAGGGCGTGTCGCTCCTGGATGCCCTCTACGCGCGGCTCACCTCTGAGCAGCAGCGCCTGCTGGCCTCACATGCTCCGGAGCGGGTGACGCTGCCCGGAGGCCGGGGCGTCAAGGTGCACTACGAGCCGGGCAAGCCGCCCTGGGTCGAGTCCCGCCTGCAGGACTTCTTCGGCATGGCCCAGGGGCCCGTCGTCTGCGCGGGGCGCGTCCCGCTGGTGCTGCACCTGCTGGCGCCCAACATGCGCGCGGTTCAGGTCACCACCGACCTGGCCGGCTTCTGGGAGCGGCACTACCCGGCCATCCGCAAGGAGCTGTGCCGCAAGTACCCCCGGCACTCGTGGCCGGAGGACCCTCGCCACGCGCAGCCGCCCGCCCCCAGGCCGCCGCGCCGCTGACGGCGGCTACAGCTTCTTGTGCATCTCCAGGTGGTCGATGCCGGCCTCCTGGAAGACCGTGCCCACCGACTCGTAGCCGTGCTTCTTGTAGAACTCGAGCGCGTAGAGCTGCGCGTGCAGCATGATGCCGTTGACCCCGCGCCGGCGCGCCTCTTCCTCCAGCGCGGTCAGCAGCATGGAGCCCACGCGCGCCTTGCGGTGCGCCTGGAGCACCGCCATGCGGCCAATCTGTCCCCACTTGCCCTCGCGGCCCGCGGGAGGCTGCGGCAGCATCACCAGACGGCCCGTGCCAATGGCGTGGCCGCCCTGGTTCGCGATGACGTGGTAGGCGTTCGCATCCTCCGCGTCGCGCTCGATGCCCTCGGGGACGTGCTGCTCCTCGATGAACACCACCTCGCGGATGGCGAGCGCCTGCATGAGCTCCGCCTCACTCTTGATCTGGGTGATGGTGACGGGCGCGGAGAGATCCGTGGGAGTAGCCATGTCGCGGGCAAGGTACACAAAAGACCGCGAGGTCAACAGACGGAAAAAAGCCCCCGGCATGTCAAGGTGCGGTCCCATGCCAGCCCCGCCGCAGGCAGCCGGCCGTGTATCCCTGGCCGGCTTCTATTTCCTCTATTACGCGACGGTGGGAATCGTCCTGCCATTCCTGCCTGCCTATCTCAAATCACTTTCACTCTCGGCGACGCAGGTGGGACTGCTCCTCTCCATCAGCCCCTTCCTGTCCCTGCTCGCGCCCCCGCTGTGGGGGCACCTGGCCGACCGTACGGGCCGCGCGGCGCGGGTGCTCACCGGGCTGACGCTCGGGGCCGTGCTCGCCTTTTCGCTGCTGTTGTTGGCGCGGAGCTTCCCCGCCCTGGTGGCCTCGCTGGCGGTGTACGCCGTGTTCTCCACGGGCTTCACGCCGCTCATCGACAGCCTGGCCATGCACCACGTGGCGCGCGCCGGCGGCAGCTACGCGCACCTGCGGCTGTTCGGCTCGCTGGGCTTCATCGCGTCCAGCGTGGTGTTCGGCCTGCTGGTGCCGCGCGTGGACGAGCGGCTGGTGCTGGCCCCACTGGGGCTGCTGGCCCTGCTCGCGCCCTGGACGCTCACCCTGCGTGACAACGACACGCCAGGCCCTCGGCCCCATCCGCTGGCGGGGCTGCGGCTCCTGCGCCATCCCGACATCCGGTGGCTGCTCGCGGCCACGGGCCTGCACTGGCTGGCGTGCGCGCCCTACCATGGCTCGCTCTCCATCCACGTCATGGCGCTGGGACTGTCACCGGCCGTGGTGGGCCTGACGGCGGGCGCGGGCGTGGTGGCCGAGGTGGTGGTGATGTTCCTGTACCCGCGGCTCGCCGGAGGCTTCGCGCCGCGGCACGTGCTGGGCTTCGCCTTCGCCGCGAGCGCGCTCCGGTGGGGAGGCATGGCGCTGACGTCGTCCGCGGGCGTGCTGTTGGCGCTCGCGCCGCTGCACGGGCTGACGTTTGGCGCGTTCTATGTGGCCTGTGTCGCCTTCCTCGCGCGGCGCGTGCCGCCGGAGCTGCGCGCGTCCGGACAGGCGCTGTTCGCCGCGGTCACCTTCGGCGTCGGCGGACTCCTGGGCTACGCCACCTCCGGGGCCGTGTACGACTGGCTGGGCGGGCACCGGCTCTTCGCCGTGGCCGCCGTGCTGGAGCTGGTCGCCGCCGCGCTGGTGCTCCAGGCCTCGCCACCACCCGAGGAGGAGCCCCTGCCCATGGAGGCCTCGTGATAGGCTGGGGCCGTCATGCGTTCCGCCCGTCTGCTCGCACTCGCCCTGGGTCTGCTGACCCTGCCCGCCACCGCCACTCAACCGGAGTTCTTCTTCGGCACCGGGCAGCCTCCCGTCTTCCGCGAGGAGGACATGGACAAGCGCTTCGTCAGGACGCGCCTGTACCAGGCACTGGTCCAGGGAACCAATGACCCGAACTGCGCGCAGGTGGTGGGCGCGATGCTCACGCTGCTCGGTGAGACGGCGCCGCTGTTCCACAAGCGGGACGAGAACTTCATGCTCGACCCGGTGCTGGTCCAGGCGCTGAACACCCAGCTCGTCAACCCGCGCTTCCCGGGCAACGCCTTCTTCGTCGCCATGGTGCGGCGGGTGCTCATCGACCAGAAGCTGACACCCGAGTGGCTGGGGACGGCCCAGGCGCTGGCGCCGTACTACCCCGCCATGGACATGGCGAAGCTGCGCTTCCTGTCCGAGGGCGTGAAGCCGCTGGACAGCTTCCTGCTCACCCTCCCCGTGCTGCGCGAGCGGTACAAGGAGGACGTGGAGCGGGCCACCTCCGTGGCCGCATCCACCGCCGAGGCCCTCTTCCGCGACAACTACCTGGACCACGAGCTGGCCTTCTCCGGCGTGGAGGTCGTGGACGTGAAGCTGGAGAAGCCGAAGAAGAAGCGCCTCAAGAAGGGCGAGGAGCCGGAGCAGCCGTACATGCTGGCCCGCCTCGTCTGGGTGGAGCCGGAGCCGCCCTCGGAGGCGCCCTACGAGTTCCAGTTCGGCAAGCCGCGCAAGCGCGTCAAGGTGGACATCACCGCGAAGCTCGCGGAGTCGCAGTACGTGGACCTCAACAAGCTGCTGCGGGGGACCAGGGTGCTCGTGCGGGGCCGCTTCTGGGAGTACAAGAAGGGCCTCACCGCCATCGAGATGCGCGAGGCGCTGCTGTTCCCGGAGCGCGACTGGACGAATGTGACCGGCCTCGTGGACCCGGCCGCGCTGGCCTCGTGCCCCCTGGCCGTCAACGACCTGACGGGGCTCGCGCCCACGCAGCCCGGCGCCTTCGGCACGTACCGCTGAGGGGCATCCCGCTCCCGGACGCCCGTCCCGCCGCGCGTACGCCCCTCGTCACCGGAAGCCCGTGACTCCGGGGGCTTCCGCGGCGCGCCCCCTGGCACGTCCCCTGCTCTCTCCCTCGCGCCACCCACGCGAGGGAACCCATGAAGGTCGACGCGCAAGAACCCCCATCCGAGTCCGGAGCGGCGAAGCAGGCCCCGGACGGAGCCCGGTTCAAGAAGGCACTCCAGCAAGCGGATCCGCGGCGGATGCCCCCCCGAGGCACCACGCCCGAAGTCCCGGGGACCGCCCGCCCCGGAGTCTCGGCCGTCCGTGCTCCCGCCCTACCGCTGGCGAGAGCGTCGAGCCCGGTCGTCGCCACCGCCCGTGGGGCCCTGGCCAGCCCGGAGAACCTCGTACGGACGCGCCAGGTGATGCACCTGGAGGCCCAGCGGCTGGGCACCTTCCGGAGCGAGGCCAGCACCCAGGTCCAGGAGCGCACCGAGCAGCGAGTCACGGAGCTCATCGCACGCGAGCTGTCGCGGGACCTGCGGGCCCCGCCTCCTCCGCCCCTGGAGGCACGGCCCCCCCCCGGGGCGACGAGCCCGGAGCCGGGTCGCCATGGCATGGACGCACCACCCCAGGAGTCGCGCGCCGTGGCCTCCGTGGCGGCGGGAGGCGCGAGTGCCTCCGGCGCCGGAGAGCCGGGCCCGGGCGCGCGCACCGAGGCGGCGCTGGAGCTCATCGAGCGCATCGAGGTCTTCGTGAAGTCCCAGCGGCCGGCGCTGAGCCTGAGCCTGCGGGGCGGCCTGGACGCCACGGTGGAGGTGGAGCGGACGGGGCCTCGGGAGGTGGCGTTGCGCATCCAGGGCCGGAACGGGCCACTGCCATCCGAGGACCTGGCGCGGCTGAGGGAGGGGCTGGAGGCGCGGGGGCTGCGGCTGCGCTCACTGCGCGCGGAATGAGGAAGCCCGCGACGACGAAGGCCCTCGCGCCGTGGGGCGGGAGGGCCTTCCGTGGACACGCGGGTGTGAGCGGCCTACTTGCCGGGCTTCGCCTCGAGCAGGGCGCGCTTGTCCTGCTTGTCCTTGAAGTCCTCTGCCTCGGGCAGCGGAGCCTTCTTCTCGGCGATGTTGGGCCACTTCGCGGCGAAGTCGGCGTTCAGCGGCTTGTACTCCTTCCACTTCTCGGGGAGCTCCGTCTCCGGGAAGATGGCCTTGGTGGGGCACACGGGCTCGCAAGCGCCGCAGTCGATGCACTCATCCGGGTGGATGACCAGGAAGTTGGCACCTTCATAGAAGCAGTTGACCGGGCACACCTCGACACAGTCGGTGTACTTGCACTTGATGCAAGGCTCGGCGACGACGTAGGCCATGAAAATTCTCCTCTAGCGGAATCTAGCGCGTCCGTGGGCGCGCACAGTAGTGGTTCGGGCCGGCGATGGCACCCTGAATCTGAGCCCTCCGCCGGCCGGACGTCGCGGTCAGCCCAGCAGCCCCTGGGCCCGAAGCTGCTCGGCCACGAGGATGGCCCCGCGCGCGGCGCCCATCTTGGTGTTGTGGGAGACGAGCACGTACTTGAAGCCGTTCTCCAGCACGCCGTCCTCGCGCACGCGCCCCACCGTCGTGGCCATGCCGCCGTGGGTGTCGCGGTCCAACCGGGGCTGGGGACGGAACGGGTCATCCAGCACTTCAATCCAGTTCGGAGGAGCGGACGGCAGGCCGCGAGCCACCTCGGCCCCCCGCCACTCGCGCATCGCCTGGACGACCTCGGCCACGGTGGCCTTCGCTCCCAGCGACACGAAGACGGACTCCGTGTGCCCCTCCATGACGGCCACGCGGGTGCAGGTGCAGGACACCCGGACGTCATGGGGGGTGAGCGCCTCGCCACCAGGGCGCAGGGTGCCGAGGATCTTCTTCGTCTCCACCTCGACCTTGTGCTCCTCCTTGGGGATGTGGGGGATGACGTTGTCGATGATGTCCAGACCGATGACGCCCGGCGAGCGGCCGGCGCCGGACATGGCCTGGAGGCTGGTCATCAGCACCGCCTTCACGCCGAAGCGCTCGGCCAGCGGCGCCAGGGTGATGGCGAGGCCGGTGGTGGTGCAGTTGGGAATGGGAACGATGTAGCCCTTCCAGCCGCGCCGCTTCTGCTGCTCGCGCACGAGCGGAGCGTGCGAGGCGTTGACGGGAGGAATGAGCAGCGGGACGTCTTCCTCGTAGCGGAAGGCGCTGGCGGCGGAGAAGACGGGGATGTCCTTCGCCAGCCGGGGCTCCAGTTCGCGCGCCACGTCCGCCTCGACGGCGGAGAAGACCAGGTCGAAGTCCTTGGCCTGGAGCGCGTCACCCGCCACCACCTTCATGCGGGCCACCTCGGCCGGCAGGGGCTCGGGGACGAACCATGCCGTCATGCCGTTGGCCGTCTTCAGCGCCTCCCCGTAGGTTTTTCCCGCCGAGCGAGGGGACGCGGCGAGGCCGGTCAGCTCGAAGTGCGGGTGGTCCTTCAGGGCTGCGATGAACTGCTGTCCGGCGAGTCCGGTGGCGCCGATGAGCGCCGCGCGAAGCCTGGCCATGGGGCGTTCTCTCCAGTGGAGGGTGAGGTCGGCCGCTGCATACACCCTTTGACGACGCGCTGCATCCGCCGCGCGTCAGTGCCGCAGGGCGACCTGGGGGGCGCGGGCATGGCGCTCCGTGGGGTAGCCGCCCGTCACCCAGGCGGGGAGGCCCCCTTCGAGGCACACCGCCTCGCGCCCGCGCATCCGGAGCAGGCGGCAGAGGCGGCGGATGTCCCTGCCGTCGGGAGAGCAGCCACACAGGACGATGAGCTCATCGTCCGGGAGCATGTGGAGCTCTCGGGCAATCTCCCCGGGAGTCATTCTCAGTGCACCGGGGATGTGCAGCTCATAGCGCTCCCAATCCGACGGGTCGCGACAGTCGAGGACGAGCACTTCGTCGTCCCCCAGACGCATGTACAGCTCGGCACAGACGATGGTGGGCTCCACGGGGACCTCCGCGGGGTCTCTTCCGGGAACCCGGAGCGCCACGGGGCTGTTCCGTCGCGCTCCCCCGGCTGCCTGGCCCTGGAGGGCTGCCGCGCCGCGCCGCCCACCCTGGGCGACCCGGGCCTACAGCCCGAGCTGCTTGGCGATGATTTCGTTCATCACCTCGCTGGTGCCACCGCCGATGGGCCCCAGCCGCGCGTCGCGCCAGTGGCGCTGGATGTCGTACTCCATCATGTAGCCGGCGCCGCCGTGGAGCTGGAGGCACTCGTCCGCCACGCGGCAGGCCATCTCGGTGGCCACCTTCTTGGCCATGGACGTCTGGGCGACGGCCCACTCGCCGGCCACGTGCAGGCGCAGGGCGTGGTAGGTGAGCTGGCGCGCGCACTCGCGGGCGGTGAACAGGTCCGCCAGCTTGTGCCGCACCACCTGGAACTGGTTGAGCGACTGGCCGAAGGCGCGGCGCGACTTCACGTGCTCGAGCACCTTCTCCAGCATGTCATCCGCGGCGCCCAGCGCCCCCAGGGCCAGCGACAGGCGCTCCCACTGGAAGTTGCCCATGATTTGGGAGAAGCCCTGTCCCTCCACGCCCAGCAGGTTCTCCGCGGGCACGCGGCAGTCCTCGAAGAACAGCTCCGCCGTGTCCGAGGCGCGCCAGCCCACCTTCTTCAGCTTGCGCCCCACGGAGAAGCCCGGCGTGCCCTTCTCCACCACCAGCATGGACAGGCCCTTGTGGCCGGCGGACGGGTTCGTCTTCACCGCCAGCACCACGAAGTCCGCGCGCACGCCGTTGGTGATGTACGTCTTGGAGCCGTTGATGACGTAGGAGTCCCCGTCGCGCCGCGCGGTGGTGCGCAGGCCGGCCACGTCCGAGCCGGCGTCGGGCTCGCTGATGCCCAGCGCGCCAATCTTCTCCCCGCGGATGGCGGGGGCCAGCCAGCGGCGCTTCTGCGCGTCCGTGCCGAACAGGTGGATGGGCCCGGTGGAGATGGTGAACTGCGCCGCCAGCCCGGCGGACACGCCCCCCGAGCCACACCGGCCCAGTTCCTCCAGGAGCACCGCCTCGTAGAGCTCTCCGGCCGCCGAGCCCCCGTACTCCACCGGGTACTTCAGCCCGAGGAAGCCCAGCTCGCCAAAGCGCGCGAACAGCTCACGGGGGAACTCCTCCCGCTCCTCCCACTCGGCGGCGAAGGGGAGCAGCTCCTTGTCCACCACCGCCCGCACCGTGCGGCGGAACGCGTCATGCTCTTCCAGGTACATCCCGTGGCCGTGCAGCATCTCGAAGCACCTCTCAGTCGGGTACGCAGGCGCACCCGGGGTGGAACCCTCTGGCGCACCCATGCTACCGGGACGCAATGCGTTCGGGCTGCTGTTGCATCCTTGACCAGGCAGGGGCCGGCTGCGTATAAAGCCGACCCCATCCTCTCGGCGCCATAGCCAAGTGGTAAGGCAAAGGTCTGCAAAACCTTCATTCCCCGGTTCGAATCCGGGTGGCGCCTCAAAGACAAAGGCCCGATGCGGAAGCGACTCCGCATCGGGCCTTGTCGTTTCAGGGGCCTGGGGCCGTCAGCAGCCCATCTCCACCGCGCCGATGTCCGGGCCGGCGCCGCAGAAAGGCAGGCCCACGTCGATGCCATGGTCCACGGCCGCGACGCCGGGGCCGAAGGCCTCGCCCAGGTCCGGCGCGCCGGCGGTGGAGGTGGTGTCGCCGGCGGCGGACTTGAACTGCTCCAGCCCCACCAGCGTCCCCTTCTCCTTGAACTGGGCGCCAGCCGGGAAGAGGTTGTTGCCCATCTGCATGCCGGGGGCCTGGGCGCCCAGGCTCACCGCGAGGGGCGCGGCGTCCACGATGTTGTTGCGCACCACCGGGGCCTCCGTGGGCCCGCCGGTGCCATGGCCGATGATGAGCGCCGTGGAGACGCGGGTGAGGGTGTTGTTGACCACCACGGTGCCGTTGGAGTTCTCCAGGCGGATGCCGGTGCCCTCGCCACCGCCGGCGTTGGTGATGTCGTGCACGCGGTTGCGGCGGATGACGATGCCCGTGGGCATGGGGCCCTCGCGGTTGCCACCCACGGAGATGCCCTTGGCGCCGTCGTAGATTTCGTTGTCCTCCACCGTCACGTCGCGCGCGGAGTAGTGAACCACCACCACGTCCCCCTTGGCCGTGCTGGACGGGCGGAACTGGTGCATGCGGTTGTTGCGGATGGCCACGCGGTGGCACGTCTTGATGTCCACGGCGTTCTCCCGGTTGGCGTAGAAGTGGTTGTTCTCCACCACCAGCCCGTCCGCGGGGGGCAGCGTGCTGAAGCCCTCGGGCCCCAGGCACTGCACGGAGTCACCCGAGTTGTCGTGGATGTCGTTGTTGCGCACGGTGATGTCGCGCGACGTGGGCTGCACCACGACGCCGTGCGAGTCCTTGTTGCCCGTGTTCTTCACGAAGTCGTGGATGTGGTTGTTCTCGATGGTGGCGCCGGTGGCGTTGTCGTAGGTCGTCACGCCCGCGCCGGCGCCGCCGTGGTGCAGCTCCGAGTTGGCCAGCACCGAGCCCGTCACGTCGCCCTGGAAGGTGACGGCGAAGAAGGACTGGCCCTGCACGTCGACTTCGAACCCGTCGACGACCCAGTTCGGGCGGCGCACCTGCACGAGCGCGCCTCCCCCGTTGCCGGGGATGATGCGCGGGCGGCCCTCGCCCTGAAGGGTGATTTTCGCCTCCGGCGTGCCCGGCTTCGCGTTCTCCGCGATGACGATGCGCTCGGGATAGGTGCCGGCCAGCACGCGGATGACCTCGCCGGGGTTGGCCTGGCTGATGGCCTTGGCGATGGTGCGGAAGGGCTGCGCGGCGCTGCCGTCGCCGGAGTCGTTACCGGACTCGCTCACCACCCACTCACGGGAGAACTGGGGGGTGGCCGCGGCCGACAGGGGCGAGGCCTGGGAGCCCGGCTGGGGGGACGGCTCGGCGATGTTGGCGTGGTCCGGGTGCGCGGGCAGCGCCTCCACCGGGGTGTTCGGCACGGCCTGCACCCCCAGGGCCGGCTTGAAGGCCGGGGCGCCGGGAGCGGGGGCCGCCGGAGCGCCCGCCTGCAGGTCCGGAAGGGGAAGCCCTTCGGCGTGGGCCGTCACGCCGAGCATGAGCAGGCTCGCGGCCAGAGCGGCCGCCGGGGTCTTCAGCTTCACGCGGTTGCCTCGTCGGATTTTCATGAGCAGGGGCAACGCGGGAGCCCGGGCGCTCTATTCACCGCGTGTCCCAGCGGCCCTGGCGGCCCGGCAGGCGTACGACCCGTGACAGCCCGCGCGCGTGGCGGCTACGGTGGCGCCCCCTGTGCGACCCGCCGTCCCGCTGCTCCTCACCCTCCTCCTGCTCTCCGCCTGCGCGGCCCCCAGGCCCGCGCCGGAAGCGGCCCCCTCCCCCGCCACCGGTCAGGCGGACGCGTCCCCGGATGGGGGCACGGCGGCCCCGGAAGCCGCCCCCGCGGCTGGCGCCCCTCCCCTGGCCGACGGTGGAACGCCCCCCAGCCCGGACGCGGGCGCCCCGCCAGCGCTGCCGGGCGGAGAGGACCTGATGGGACAGGGCCTGCCGGGGCCGGGAGACCTCAAGCGGCTGGACTTCCGGGGCGGTGAGCCCCGGGTGCCCATCCGGCTGATGGAGGGCCGGCGCGAGGTGACGTTCTCCCCCCGGGGCCGGATGCGGCTGCGCTTCGGCGGGCCCGACGACAAGGTGCTGGACGCGGCGGCGGGGACGCGGTGGACGGTGCGCGTGACGCAGGGCGAGCGGGCCGTCCTCTCCGCGCGCGTGCAGCTCGGCGAGTTCCGCATCGCGGACCGCGAGGGCATGAGCGCGGCCCAGGAGGAGTGGCGGGCGCGCGGGCTGGCGGTGCGCACGCACGTGCTGGGCACGGTGTACGGCATCGCCGGCAAGGTCATCGACAACCGGCGCCACCTGCTGCTGATGGACGAGGCGCTCTCCCCCGAGGAGGCGGCCCGCAGGCAGGCGGACCTCCTGCGCCAATACGGCGTGAGGACCACGCTGTTCGAGGAGGTGCGCACGCCCGCGAGCGCCATCCTCGAGGTGCGGGACGAGTCCGGCGTGGTGGTGGGGCTGGCGCAGGACCGGCTGGACGCGGAGACGCCGGACGGCGCGGGCTTCGACGTGCGCCAGGTGGAGTACGGCGTCGGCTACGACTTCCACGGCTTCGAGGACCGCACCTTCCGGGGCGCGCTGCAGCTCGTGGTGGACCGCGCGGGCCTGCTGGCGGTGGTGAACGTCGTCCCCCTGGAGGACCTGCTGAAGGGGCTGGTGCCGTCCGAAATCTACGCCCGCGCGCACCCGGAGGCGCTCAAGGCCCAGGCCGTCACCGCGCGCGGCGAGGTGCTGGCCAAGGTGGGCATCAAGCACCTGGCGGACCCGTACCTCCTCTGCTCGGAGCAGCACTGCGCGGTGTACCGGGGCCGCACGGGCGAGGTGGCCAGCACCACCGCCGCGGTGGAGGCCACCCGGGGCCAGGGCCTCTTCAGCGAGGACGGCCGGCTGGTGGACTCCGTCTACAGCGCGATGTGCGGCGGCCACACGGAGGACAATGACGTGGTGTGGGGCGGCCCGCCGGACCCGTCGCTGCGCGGACGCCCGGACCTCCTGACCCCGTCGGGTCGGCATCCCCTGCCGGCGCACCTGGAGGAATGGCTGGCGGCAACCGACCTCCCGGCCGCCTGCCGGCTGTCCAGCTTCGCGCCGGCGGGCAAGTTCCGCTGGGAGAAGCGCTTCACGGCGGCCCAGGTGGACGCGCTGACACGGCACCTCGGCGTGGGCCGGGTGCTGGCCATGGCCCTGTCCGAAAGGGGCGTGTCCGGGCGGGCGCGGGTGCTGACGCTGTCCGGCGAGCGGGGGGCCACGCAGATCCGGGGCGAGTTGAACATCCGCCGGTTGTTCGGGATGCTCAACAGCAGCATGGCGGTGGTGGAGGCCGAACGGAACGCCGAGGGCCAGCTCACCGGCTGGCTTTTCCGTGGCGGGGGTTGGGGCCACGGAGTAGGGATGTGCCAGACAGGCGCTATCGGCCGGGCGGAGGCCGGGCAGCGCTACCAGGACATCCTCCGTCACTACTTCAACGGCGCCGAGGTGGCTCCCATCTATTGAGCCTGGAGGGGGGCTACTCGTGCGAACCAGTGCACGTCTCGCGAATCTCCTCCCCTGCCCGCCTGTTCTGCCGCGAACGGGACGGGACTAGTCAGCCGGCCTGGAGGTTTATCATCGCGCCGTGAGCACGGGTTCTTCTCCAACAGACTGGCGCCGCCGCAGGCGGCAGGGCTCGCCCTGGCGCGTCGTCGCCGCGGTGGCGCTCGCCCTGCTGGTCCACGTCGTCTATGTGGGTGCGCTGCTCCTGAGCGGCTCCCTCCAGGGCCCGGGGAAGGAGCACAAGCCCGCCACCCGGCCCACCGCCGTGGCCGTCCGGCCGCTCACCGCGGACCAATGGGCGAAGAACCGGGGCAAGGCGGACGTCAACTCCAAGTCACGGGTGGCGGAGCGCTCCCGCGTCCAGGAGAAGAAGGAAGAGAAGAAGCCCGAGGACAAGCCCCAGGGCCAGGTGGTGGATGTCGCCCCCGGCAATGACGAGGTGGACCCGAACGCGAAGTACCTCGCGGAGAGCAACAACCGGGTGCGGAAGGAGACGCGCGCCCGGGAGCAGACGCCCTTCTACAAGAACGCCATGCCGCAGCGGACGGCCCCGCGGGAGCAGCCGGGCACGGACTCGCAGCCGCAGCAGGCCCCGCGCATCGCCGGCAACAACGGCCTGGGCAACGACGAGAAGCCCATGTCGGAAGGCGGCCAGAAGCCCGCCTTCGAGATTCCCGACGCCCGCCGCAAGAGCGAGGTGGCCGTGAAGACGGACCCCAACACGCGGGGCCCGGGCGTGGCGGTGAACAACCAGAACGAGAGCGACGAGCTGGCGGGCAACTCGAAGCGCCTGCGCATCCAGCCGGGCACGGGCGGCGAGGAGGCGGGCTCGACCGGGCGCGCGGGGGCCCCGGGCATGGCCGCGCTGATGCCGTCGCGCGCCGTCATGGACAAGGTGCTGGGCGCGGCGCCCAATGACCACCTCCAGGACGCGGAGGAGGGAGACGCCACCCTCCTCAACACGCGCGAGTGGAAGTACGCCAGCTTCTTCAACCGCGTGAAGCAGAGCGTGGGCATGCACTGGAACCCCAACGAGCAGCTCCGCCGCAGGGACCCCACCGGCGCCACCTACTCGGGGAAGGACCGGTACACGCTGCTGGCGGTGACGCTCGACGAGAAGGGCCAGGTGAAGGACATCCAGGTGGAGAAGAGCAGCGGCCTGGACTTCCTGGACCTGGAGGCGGTGTCGTCCTTCAAGCGCGCGCAGCCCTTCCCCAACCCTCCGCCGGGCCTGCTGACCCAGGACGCGGAGGTGAAGTTCCAGTTCGGCTTCTTCATGGAGATGGGCGGCGGCCCGAGGATGCGGCTGTTCCGCCAGCCGAACTGAACGCGCGGTTCCGGGCAGAGCGCAATACGAGTCACTCGCCGCCGGGCGAGCTTCCCACTACCCTGCGCGCCGTGGAAACGTCCGCCGCCGACCGCAGCCTCTACCTCCAGCACCGGAACCGGAAGGTCCGCCTCGTCCTCTTCGCCATCCTGGTGGCCAACTGGGTGGTGGCCATCGCCAAGCTCGCCTTCGGGCTCGTCAGCCAGTCCGCGGCGGTGACAGCGGACGGGCTGCACTCCTTCATCGACGGCGGCTCCAACGTGCTGGGGCTGGTGGCCATGGGCGTGGCGTCGCGCCCCGCGGATGCGGACCACCCCTACGGCCACGGCAAGTTCGAGGCGCTCGCGTCGCTCGGCATCGGCGCGATGATTGGCATCGGCATGCTGGAGCTGGGGCGCATGGCGATGGACTCCGTGCTGCACGACAAGCACCCGCAGGTGACGCTGACGATGGCGGGGGTGATGGCCTTCACCCTCGTGGTGAACGTGGCGGTGACGCGCGTGGAGCGGCACTTCGGGAACAAGTACAAGAGCGCCCTGCTGCTGGCGGACGCCAGCCACACGATGTCCGACGTCTACGTCACGCTCGCCGTGCTGGCCTCGCTGCTGCTGGTGTGGATGGGCTACCCGCGCGCGGACGGGTTCATCGCGCTGGGGGTGATGGTGTTCGTGGCGTGGGTGGCCTACGGCATCGTCCGGCAGGCGGTGGGCATCCTCTCGGACACGGCGCGGTTGGACCCGGTGGAGGTGGCCCGCCAGACGATGGAAGTCGCGGGCGTGCGCAGCTGCCGCGACGTGCGCAGCCGCGGCATGGAGGAGAGCGTCTACGTGGACCTCAAGATCGAGGTGGACCCGAACCTCACCACCGCGCAGGCCCACGAGCTGGCGGACCGGGTGGAGCGCACGCTCCAGGCCGCCTACCCGCAGGTGGTGGACGTGGTGGTCCACGTGGAGCCGGAGCTCAGCGCGCCCTCCCGCACCGGGCGCGCCTGAGCCCCTCCCCTCCCCCAAGACAGAGACGGGGCGGACGCCCTGAAAAGCAGAGGGCCGCCTCCCGATGAAGGGAGACGGCCCCGGGTGCTTCACGGCCCTTCAGGACGCGGGAGGCGTCAGGCCACCGCGGCCTTCGGGTCCGGCGTCATGTAGTCCTCGACGGGCGGGCAGGAGCACACCAGCTTGCGGTCACCGAGCACGTTGTTCAGGCGCCCCACGGCCGGCCAGAACTTGTTCTCGCGCACCCAGGCGGCGGGGAAGACGGCCTGCTCGCGCGAGTAGGGCCGGTTCCACTCCGGGGCGGTGATGACGCGCGAGGTGTGGGGGGCGTTCTTCAGGACGTTGTTGTCCTTCGGCATGCGCCCCTCCTCGATGTCGCGAATCTCCTGGCGGATGGCGATCAACGCGTCGCAGAAGCGGTCCAGCTCCGCCTTGGACTCGCTCTCCGTCGGCTCGATCATCAGCGTGCCCGACACGGGGAAGGACACGGTGGGCGCGTGGAAGCCGAAGTCCATCAGCCGCTTGGCCACGTCCTCCACCTCCACGCCCGACGTCTTCTTCAGCGGGCGCAGGTCGACGATGCACTCGTGCGCCACCTTGCCGCGCTTGCCGCGGTACAGCACCGGGTAGTGCGGCTGGAGCCGCTCGGCGATGTAGTTGGCGTTGAGGATGGCCAGCTTCGTGGCCTGGGTGAGGCCCTCGCCGCCCATCATCGTCATGTACATCCACGAGATGAGCAGGATGCTGGCGCTGCCCCACGGCGCGGCGGAGATGGCGCTGATGGCCTCCGAGCCGCCCGTCTTGATGACGGGGTGACCCGGCAGGAACTTCACCAGGTGGCTGGCCACGCAGATGGGGCCCATGCCCGGGCCGCCGCCGCCGTGCGGGATGCAGAACGTCTTGTGCAGGTTGATGTGGCAGACGTCCGCGCCGATGGAGCCCGGCGAGGTGAGCCCCACCTGGGCATTCAGGTTGGCGCCGTCCATGTACACCTGGCCGCCGCGCTCGTGGATGATGGAGCAGATCTCCTTGATCTCCTCCTCGAACACGCCGTGCGTGGACGGGTAGGTCACCATCAGCGCCGCGAGCCTGTCCTTGTGCTCGTCCGCCTTGGCGCGCAGGTCCCCGAGGTCGATGTTGCCGTCCTCGTCGCACCTGGTGACGACGACCTTGTAGCCGGCCATCACCGCGGACGCGGGGTTGGTGCCGTGCGCGGAGGACGGAATCAGGCACACGTCGCGGTGCCCCTGGCCCCGGCTCTGGTGGTACGCGCGAATCACGAGCAGGCCCGCGTACTCACCCTGGCTGCCCGCGTTGGGCTGCAGCGAGCACCCGGCGAAGCCCGTCACCTGCGTGAGCATCTGCTCGAGCTGCTCGAAGATGACCTTGTAGCCGGCCGCCTGCGAGGTGGGGGCAAAGGGGTGCAGCTTGCCGAACTGGGGCCACGTCACCGGAATCATCTCCGCGGTGGCGTTGAGCTTCATGGTGCAGCTGCCCAGCGGAATCATCGAGTGCGTGAGGGACAGGTCCTTCGCCTCGAGCCGCTTGATGTAGCGCAGCATCTCCGCCTCGGAGTGGTAGCTGTTGAAGACGGAGTGCGTGAGGTACGCGCTGGTGCGGCGCAGCTCCGGCGCCACCGGCGTCTCCACGCTGGCGCCCGCCTCCTCCAGCGAGGGGGCGGCGGACTTGCCGGCGCCGGTGGCGAAGGCCGCGAGGATGGCCTCCACGTCCGCGGGCCGCGTCGTCTCGTCCAGGGACACGCCCACCGTCTTCTCGTCGATGCGGCGGAAGTTCATCCGCGCCGCCTCGGCGGCCGCGAGCACCGCGCGCACCTGCGGCGGCGTCAGCTCCACGCGCAGCGTGTCGAAGTACTGCTCGTGCTTCGGCTTGAGGCCCAGCTTCGCCAGGCCGCGCGCCAGCACCACGGTGAGGCCGTGCACGCGCTCGGCGATGGACTTCAGCCCCTTGGGCCCGTGATAGACGGCGTACATGCCGGCCATGATGGCCAGCAGCACCTGCGCGGTGCAGATGTTGCTCGTCGCCTTCTCGCGGCGGATGTGCTGCTCGCGCGTCTGCAGGGCCATGCGCAGCGCGCGGCGGCCCTGCGCGTCCTCGGACACGCCGATGATGCGGCCCGGCATGACGCGGGTGTACGCGTTCTTCGTGGCGAAGTAGGCGGCGTGCGGACCGCCGTAGCCCATGGGGACGCCGAAGCGCTGGGCGCTGCCCACCGCCACGTCCGCGCCGAACTCGCCCGGCGGGGTGAGCAGCGTGAGGCTCAGCAGGTCCGCCGCGACGACGAACAGGCCGCCCGCCGCGTGCACCTTGTCCGCGAAGGCGCGGTAGTCATGCACCACTCCGTCCGTGGCCGGGTACTGCACCAGCGCGCCCACGAACTTCTTCGAGCCCAGGTCCACCGTGCGGTGGTCACCGACGACCACCTCCACGCCCAGCGGCGCGGCGCGGGTGCGCACCACGTCCACCGTCTGCGGGTGGCAGGTATCGGAGACGAAGAAGGCGCCACCGGCGCCGTCGCCCTTCTGGTGCAGGGCCATGGCCATGGCCTCGGCGGCCGCGGTGCCCTCGTCCAGCAGCGAGGCGTTGGCCACCTCCAGCCCCGTCAGGTCCATGATGAGGGTCTGGAAGTTGAGCAGCGCCTCCAGACGCCCCTGCGAAATCTCCGCCTGGTAGGGCGTGTACTGGGTGTACCAGCCCGGGTTCTGGAAGATGTTGCGGAGGATGACGTTCGGGACGTGGGTGTCGTGGTAGCCCATCCCGATGAAGGACCGGAACACCTGGTTCTTCGCGGCGATGGCCTCGAGCTGCGCGAGCAGCTCGTGCTCACCGCGCGGAGGGCCGAGCTTCAGCGGCTCCTTGGAGCGGATGGCCGGCGGGACGGCCTGCTCGATGAACGCATCGAGCGAGGTGACGCCCAGCGCGGACAGCATCTGCTTCAGCTCGTGCTCGTCCGGACCGATGTGACGGCCGGCGAACGACTCCTGGTAGTTCCAATTCAAGGGCATGGCAGTCGGGCTCGCGTACGAGGCTTGAAATCGAAGGACCGTCACTAACAGCCGGCGAGTGGCTGTTCAGTGCTACGCGTTCTTCAGCAGGTTGGCGTACGCGGTGGCGTCCATGAGCGCGTCCACCTGCTTGGGGTCCGACGGCTCGACCTCGATGATCCACCCCGCCCCGTAGGGGTCCGTGTTGACGGTGGAGGGGTTGTCCGCCAGGGCCTCGTTCACCTTCACCACCGTGCCCGACAGCGGCGAGTACAGCTCGGACACCGCCTTGGTGGACTCGATGACGCCGAACTGCTTGCCCTCGGTGACGGTGCTCCCCACCTTCGGCAGCTCCACGTACACCACGTCGCCGAGCGCCTCCTGGGCGTGGTGCGTGACGCCCACCACCACCACCTTGCCCTGGGCGCGGGCCCACTCGTGCTCCTTGGTGTACTTCAGGTCGCCAGGAATCGTCTCGGCCATGTCGTTGCTCCTCGGAAGGGCTGCGAAGGGGGCTGGGTGCTTCAGGGCTTCTTGTAGAACGGCGTCTTCACCACCACGGCGGGCACGGCGCGGCCGCGGATGTCCACGTCGAAGGTGGAGCCTTCGGCGGAAAGCTCGGTGGGCACATAGCCGATGCCGATGGGCTTCTTCACGGACGGGCCCATGGTGCCGCTCGTCACCTCGCCCACCGGCTTGCCGTCCTTGAGGATGGCGTAGCCGTGGCGGGGGATGCCGCTGCCGGTCAGCTCGAAGCCCACCAGCTTGCGCTTCACGCCCGCCGCCTTCTGCGCCACCAGGGCGTCCTTGCCGATGAACGCCGGCTTGTCGAGCTTCACAATCCAGCCGAGCCCGGCCTCAAGGGCCGTATGCTTGTCGTCGATGTCGTTGCCGTAGAGCGCGTACTTCATCTCCGTCCGGAGGCTGTCACGCGCGCCCAGGCCGCACGGCTTCACGCCGTCCTGCTGCCCCTCGGTGAGCAGCGCGTCCCAGAGCTTCACCGCGCCGCCGGGCGGGCAGTACAGCTCGAAGCCGTCCTCGCCGGTGTAGCCGGTGCGGGAGATGATGCTCTTGACGCCCGCCACCTCGCCCTCGGTGAAGCGGTAGGTGCCCACCTTGGAGAGGTCCGCCTTCGTCAGGCGCTGGACGAGCCCGGCCGCCTTGGGGCCCTGCACGGCGATCTGCGCGAACTCGTCACCGCGGTCCACGGGCTTCACGCCCTTCGCGTGCTCCTTCATCCACGCGAAGTCCTTCTCGCGGTTGCTGGCGTTGACGCAGATGAAGATGCGCTCGGGGCTGAAGCGGTAGGCGACGATGTCGTCCACGAAGGTGCCCTGCTCGTTGAGCAGGCCCGCGTAGACCGCCTGCCCGTCCGAGATGCGGGTGAGGTCGTTGGAGATGAGGGCGTTGACCGTCTCCAGGGCGCCGGGGCCGTTGAACTCCACTTCGCCCATGTGGGACACGTCGAACAGGCCGACCGCCGTGCGCACCGTCTCGTGCTCGCCGATGACGGACGAGTACTGAACCGGCATGTCCCAACCCGCGAAGTCAACCATCCGAGCGCCCAACTTGCGGTGGGCCTCGTTGAGGGGCGTACGCCGGACCATCACTCTCTCCTGGAGGGGGGTGTGGAAAACGGCGCGGACTATAGCCGCGAGACTTCGCCGATCAAGACCGGCGGGGACCGTCTACACTGGGTGCGACATGAAGATTCGTAATCGGTTGAATCCATCCAACCCGTGCTTCTCCTTCGAGTTCTTCCCGCCGAAGACGGACGAGGGCGTGGCCAACCTCCTCAAGACGCTGGAGGAGCTGGCCCCCTTGCAGCCGGGCTTCGTGTCGGTGACGTACGGGGCCGGCGGCAGCACGCGCGACAGGACGGTGGAGCTGGTCACCCGCATCAAGAAGGAGACGGGCATCGAGGCCATGGCGCACCTGACGTGCGTGGGCCACACCCGGGAGGAGCTGCGCGAGCTGCTCCAGCGGCTGGCGGACGCGAAGCTGGAGAACGTGCTGGCGCTGCGCGGTGACCCGCCCCAGGGCCAGAAGGAGTTCGTCCCGGCGCCGGGCGGATTTCGCTACGCGTCAGAGCTGGTGCGATTCATCCGAGAAGAGGATTTCAACTTCAGCATCGGGGGCGCGTGTTATCCGGAGGGCCACGTGGAGACCGCGTCCCGCGACGACGACCTGCGTCATCTGAAGGAGAAGGTGGACGCGGGGCTGGACTTCGTGGTGTCGCAGCTCTTCTTCGACAACGCCTTCTTCTTCGACTTCGTGGAGCGGGCCCGTCGCGCGGGCATCAACGTCCCCATCGTCCCCGGCATCATGCCCATCACCAACTACGAGCAGCTCCAGCGCTTCACGCGGATGTGCGGAGCCACCGTGCCCATGCGGCTGGCGCTGCAGCTCGAGCGGGTGAAGGACCAGCCGGAAGCGCTGGTGCAGCTCGGCGTGGCGCACGCGACGGTGCAGTGCATGGAGCTGCTGTCGCGCGGCGTGCCCGGCATCCACTTCTACACGCTCAACAAGTCCCCGGCGACGCGGATGATCGTGAGCGCCCTGAGAGCCCGTTCATGAGTGGTCCTGGAATCCAGCTTCCCCCGAACGACCCGCGCAACAAGGTCCTGAACATCATCCGGCCGCCAGCGTTCTTCCTGCTGTGCGTGGGCGTGCTGAACATCATCTACAACGTGGCCGGCTTCGTGCTGGCCGCGATGAAGGTGACGTCCCCCTTCGTCCCCGCCGGCGCCACGCCCGCTCCGCTGGAGCTGAGCCTGACGCTGACGCTGATGCTCGTGGTGGGCGTCATCTGCGGCGTGCTGTCCGCGTGGGGCGCGCTGAACGCGCTGAACCTCAAGGGCTACGGCCTGGCCACGGTGGGCGGAATCACCGCGCTGTACATCCTGTCCCCTGGCTGCGTCATCGGCGTGCCGGTGGCCATCTGGATGCTGTTCACCCTGCGCCGCGAGGGCGTACGGGAAGCGTTCCAGGCCTGAGCCGCCCCCGCGCCCCGCCCGCTTCGCTTCCCGCTGAACGGGCGTGGGCAATGTGGGCCGCCGAGGGAACGCTCAGCGCGACAGCAGCTTGTCGAGCAGCGGCTTCAGCAGCTCCTGCCCGCGCAGCGCGGAGCGCCACCGCGCGGGAATGCCCTGCACGCCGTACATGAGCCCGGCGATGCCACCGGCCACCGCCGCCGTGGTGTCCGTGTCACGTCCCAGCCTCACGGCGGCCTTCACCACGCCCTCGAAGTCGCGGCCCGCCTCCACGCAATGCCGCGCCGAGCGCAGGCAGTCCACCACGTAGCCCGAGCCCGTCCCCGGCGTGTCCTCCGCGTCCGGCCGCGCGATGTGCGTGTCCAGCTCGGTGCGGGCCTCGAAGCCCTCCACGTACAAATCCCTGAACGTGGCCAGCGCGTCCGCCCACGGGTCCGAGGCGCCTTCCAGGATGCGCCGGGCCCACAGGCAGTACACCGCGCAGCACACCTGCGAGCGCATGTGCCCGTGCGTCACCCGCGACTGCGCCATCGCATCCGAGGCCAGCTTCGCGTCGTCGCCGTGGTGCCAGAGGGCCAGCGGCAGCACGCGCATCAGCGAGCCGTTGCCGTTGTCGCGCTCGCCCCTGGGCCCCGCCATGAGCGCGGGCGCACCGGCGCGGACGTTCGCCAGGGCCGTGCGCGTCTGGATGCCCACGTCGAACACCTTGCCGTCCACGGCGAGGTAGCCCCACTCGTACCAGTTCACCAGCCGGCGCCCGAGGTCCTCCACGTCCAGCCGGCCGTTGTAGAGCAGCGAGTCCAGCAGGCACAGCGCATGGGCCCCGTCGTCGGACCAGGTGCCCGGCGGGACTCCGCCATGCGCGCGGTCGAAGCCGGCGGGAGGCTCGAAGTCGATGGCCTCGGGCGCGGGAATCTCCGCGGGGGAGTGGAACTCGTACGGCACACCGAGCGCATCCCCCACCAGCAGTCCGTACACCCCACCCGAGATGCGTTCCTCGCGCGTCGGCATGCGTCGACTCCTCCCCTGCCCTCCCGAGGAGAGCGGGGAGCGAGTCTACGCCGCCTCAGCTCCGGGTGACACGGAACTGCGTCACCTTGCCGGCGCCGTCGTAGTCGATGACGAAGTACTCGTAGGAGGGGCCGAAGGGAGACGCGCCCAGCTCGTACACCTCGCTGGTGTTCCGCCGCTGGTCGGGCTCGCCGAGCAGCTTCTGAACCTCCTCTCGGCTCATGCCCTTGCGGAGGTGCTTCTCCTGCAGCTCCACCACCATGCCCACGCGCGGATTCTGGCGCGCGGTGCTGCCCCGCTGCGCCTTCCACTGCTCCGCGTCGAAGGCGCCCTTCTGTGACGTGGACACCAGATACACCCCCAGACCTGCGAGTAGGGCCAACGCGACGCCGAGCCACAGCCCGCGCCGCGTGCCCCCCATCCTACTCCCGCCCTGGCTCATCTATCAGTACTGCCGGGCGCTCGCGTCGCCGTTGGGCACCGGCTGGCCGCCCGCCGCCGGCACGCCGTCCGTCAGGCCGTGCTGCCCGTACGGAACCCGGTCGCTCCACTGGAGCTGGCCGCTCTGGTCCAGCACCACCATCTTCCCGTCCGTCACGGCCTGCTGCACCAGCGTGGCCAGCTCCTCGGGGGAGGCGTTGGGGTTCGCGATGGCAATCTGACGGCCGACCTCGTTGTTGTAGAGGTCCATCGCCTCGCGGGTTGCGGGGTTGCCGGGCAGGCCCTCGTGCGCGGTGGCGAACTGCTGCGTCCACTCGGCGCCGAACTCGCGCGTCATCAGCGCGTTCCAGTACGCGTGGCGGAAGGCGTCGCGGTGGCCGTCATTGCCCATCCACTCCCGCTCCCGGTCCGCCGGCACATGGCCCGGGGTGCTGGAGGGGTTCGGATAGAGCCGGTCGGAGACTTCGAAGGCCTGGTCCTTGATGTTGTTGAACGTATTCAGGCCCACCAGGCCCCGGGACACCGAGAGCCCGTCCAGCATCTTCGCCTCGGTCTGGGTGATGGTGTACTCGCCGGTGAAGGGAATGGGGATGAGGCCCCCGGCCTTCGGGCTCCACTTCGTCGTCTGGTCGTCCTGAACCTGGTAGTCGCGCAGGACGCGGCCGAGGTCGGGACGGGACGCCGCGGGAGCCGGCGCCGCGGCGGAGGTGCCCTTCGCGGAGGCCGTCTCGAAGGAGCTGGTGCCATCCCACCCCGGCACACGGGCCTGCTGCTGCACGGACTGACCGACGCTCGCACCCTGGGGCGCCGGAGCCGGCTTCGCGATCTCCTTCACGGCGTTCCCCACGCGCTGAAGGATGCTGGAGAGCGAGTCGCCACCGCGGACGTTGATGGACATGGATTCCCCCTGAGAAAAGTGACGTATCCCATTATCGCGGGAACCCGGGTCCGAGTTGCTCCTGGCGAGGATGTAGGATTCCGCCCCCGCCCCGGCCCGAGGCTGTCAACGCAGGTCGCCCTGCCCACCCCCGGGAGCGATACCGGCCCCGGGGAGTCCTCTCCACCGTTGCACGGGGCCGAGAAGGGTTCAGGGGGGAGCGTCATGGCGATGAAGAGCGTCAAGGGGGCGCTGCGGGTGGGGCTCCTGGTGTCCGTCACACTCATGGCCGGCGGCTGCTCGCGAGGGCAGGCCGCGGAAACGAGCAGCGCGCACGGGAGCGGCGGCACGAGCTCACGAGTCAGCACGGGACATGGCGCCAGCACGGGCGGCCCGGGCAGGAGTGGCGCGGGCACGAGCGGTTCGGCGACGGACAGTCAGCGGACTCCCCGGGCGGCTGGCAATGGCTCCAGCCTCGGCGGCAGCCGCATGGGTGGCAGCTCTCTCACGGGTGGCAGTTCGTTCACGGGCGGCGGCAGCCACATGAGCGGTGACACCGATGGAGCCGAGCCAGGCCGCTCGCCCGCGCAATGACGTTTCCACCCGCTGGGCGCCGTGGGTACAACTCCGTGGCATGCCCGGCCGCCCCACCCCACAAGAGCTGGAGACCGTTCTCCGGACGCCGTACCACGACCGGTCGCCGCGCGTCCTCGAGGTCCTCAAGGCACTCCCGGACGACGTGGACCCTGCCCTCGCGGCCCGGGCCGCGGTAGGCCTCATCGGTAACAGCTACCACCCCGCCTGGCTCTTCGCGCGGACGTGCCGGCGGCTCCCAGTGCCCGTCATCCTCGCCGTCCTGGAGCAGCTCGAGTCCGACCGCAGGCCCCATTCCTTCATCCTTCGCGAATACGTCCGGCGCGACCTGAACGCGGACGCGCTCGCCGCCGAATGGGACGAGGCGATGCAGGTGCTGCTCGACCTGGAGACGACGTACGCCTGGGGCTCGAAGCAGAAGCGGGCGAAGTTCCAGGCGCTGGCGGCCAGACCGCGCGTCGTCCAGGCCCTTCAGACGGCGGCCGTGGCCTGCGAGCAGGTGTCGCTGGACCTGCTCGCCGTGCTGGCCGCCGACGCGTCGGAGGCGTCGCTCGATGCGCTCATCCCCCATGTCGAGCGGGCGGTGCGGCAGCAGGACTGGGAGCTGGACCGGCTCCAGGCCCTGCGCACGCACGCGCGCTCCACGCCGGTGATGGATGACCTGTTCTCGCGCATGCAGGCGTTGCTCGCCGCGCGGCGGGCCCGCTCACCCGCACTCGACTTCGCGCGGCGGCTCGGCTTCGGTGAGCCCGAGGTCTTCTGGTTCCGGGTCCACCTCTCGTCGGCCGCGTTCAATGGCGTGCCAGCCTATCGGCACCAGGGGCACGTCACCGTCGACAGCCGCTCGGCGACGTGGTTCGCCATCTCCGTTTCCGATTCGAACCCCGCCGACATCCTTCACTCGCGAGGCACGTCCTTCAACAGCGACGAGGTGCACCGCGACGAGCTGGGGCTGGGCACGTGCGAGCCCGCCGGACTTCCATCCTGGCTCGCGGCCGCGGCCGAGCGGCTCCCCACGCGGTGGAACTTCGACGGGATGAGCCTGACGACGAGCCTGCGCGGGAAGAAGCGCGACCAGTTGGAGCGCTGGCTGCGCGGGTAGCTCCCACGGGCCCGGGGCTCACCTCCCCGGGCCGGAGCGCGTTACTTCCCGGTCCGCTCCGCCGCCTCCAGCGTGTTGCGGATGAGCATGGCAATCGTCATCGGCCCCACGCCGCCCGGCACGGGGGTGATGTACGAGGCGCGCTCGGCGGCCTTGGCGAACTCCACGTCGCCCACCAGCTTGCCGTCCGGCTTGCGGTTCATGCCCACGTCGATGACGACCGCGCCGGGCTTGATCCACTCGCCCTTCACCAGCTCCGCCACGCCCACCGCGACCACCACGATGTCCGCGTTCTCCACCTCGCGGCGCACGTCGCTCTTGCTGTGGGCGATGGTCACCGTGGCGTTCTTCTGGAGCAGCATCAGCGCCATCGGCTTGCCGACGATGTTGCTGCGCCCCACCACCACCGCGCGCTTGCCGGCCGGGTCGCAGCCAATCTCCTCCAGCAGCCGCATGATGCCGTAGGGTGTGCAGGCCCGCGTCGCCGGCCGGCCCAGCAGCAGGTTGCCCGCGTTCAGCGGATGGAAGCCGTCCGCGTCCTTCTCCGGCTTCACCGCGGAGATGATGACGTCCGGGTCGATGTGCTTGGGCAGCGGGAGCTGCACCAGGATGCCGTGCACCGCCGGGTCGTCGTTGAGCTTGCGCACCAGCTCCAGCAGCGCGTCCTGGGTGATGCTCGCGTCCTGGTGGTACTCCCAGGAGTTGAAGCCCACCTCCTCGGCGGCCTTCTTCTTCCCGGTGACATAGACCTTCGACGCGGGGTCCTCTCCCACGCGAACCACGGCGAGCCCCGGGACGAGGCCGCGCTCCTTCTTGAGCCGCTCGACCTCCGCCTTCACCTCCGCCCGCACCCGTGCCGCCACTGCCTTGCCATCGATCAACTGGGCCATAACGCGGCGCACTCTATGCGAAACTCCCCGCCAGGAAGGGAGTGAAACCTCGGCCATGGGCGCGGGAAAAGTTCTCGGGGCGATTATCGGGCTGGGGGTGGGACTGCTCATCGGCCACCCGCTCGCCATCATCCTCCTCGTGGTGGCCGGAGCGTTCGTGGGCCATCACTTCTTCGACGAGCAGCACGCCGCGTTCACGGACCCGGACGTGCTCGCCGACTTCGCCATACCCCTCCCCCAGCCCTGGGACGAGGACCGGCCCGGCGTGGAAGCGACGGAGTCCTCCCGCCAGGAAGAGCCGTACGAGGAGCTCGCCCGGGACCTCTGCGCCCTCTTCGTCGAGGTGGCCCACGCCGACGGCGACGTCCGCCGCGAGGAGGTGCGCGAGGTGCGCCGCTACTTCGAGACCGTCCTCGGCTACGGCCCCGAGTCCCTCCAACTCGTCAGGGGACACCTCAAGACCTTCCTCGCCCGCCCGCCCGACCTGGATGCCGCCGCGCGGGCCTGCGCGGCGCAGCTTCCCTCCATGGAGCGCCGCCGGCTGCTCGACGCCCTCTTCGAGCTGGCGCTGGTGGACGGCCCCCTCCAGCGCTCCGAACGGGAGGCCCTCCGCCGCGCGGCCCGGGGCCTGGGCGTCTCCGTGGTGGACGAGCAGGCCATCGCCGCCGACCACCTGGGCGACGCCGATGACCACTACGCCGTGCTCGGCCTCACCCCGGACGCCACCGATGCCGAGGTGAAGAAGGCCTACCGCCAGCTCGTGGCCGAGTACCATCCCGACAAGGCCGCCCACGCCGGAAGAGAGGCCGCCGAGCAGGCCGCCCGCCGCTTCCAGGAAATCCGGGATGCCTACGAGGAGATACGGCGCCTGCGAGGACTGTAGCGCCGGGTTACATCCAGGAATCGCCCACGACGAGGACACACCTCCGCCATGAGCAAGCAGCGCAGCGGTCCCCCGAAGAAGAAGGAAGAGGCGTTCCACAACAACCCCTTCAAGTCGGCCATCCAGTCGATCAAGGAGCAGGAGAAGAAGGAGGCCCAGGAGAAGGCGGCCGCCGAGGCCGCGAAGCGCAAGGCGCCCCCTCCGCCGCCCAAGGCGCCGAAGGCCGCGAAGGTGAGCGAGTCGGACGAGGCCGCCCTCTTCTACTCCGCCATGGACGGGGTGCAGCAGCTCACCAACCGTGGCGAGGCGCCCAAACCCAACCCGCGCCTGCCGGAAATCATCGACGAGAACGCCGAGGCCCTGGCGCAGCTCTCCGAGCTCGTCGCCGGCCAGGGTGACTTCGACTTCTCCGGCTCCGACGAATACATCGAGGGCGCGGGGCCGGGCATCGACCGGAACCTCCTGCGCGCGCTGCGCCGCGGCGACTTCTCCGTCCAGGGGCGCCTGGATTTGCACGGCATGACGCAGGTACAGGCCCGTGAGGCCGTGGAACGTTTCCTGTCGGACAGCCGCCGCGCCAAGAAGCGGTGCGTCCTCATCGTCCACGGCCGCGGACTGAACTCGAAGGACCAGATTCCCGTGCTCAAGGAGGGACTCAAGGCGTGGCTGTCGCAGAAGCGCATCGGGAACATGGTGCTGGCGTTCGCCACCGCACGTCCGCAGGACGGAGGCGCGGGAGCCGTGTACGTGCTGCTCCGGCGCTAACCTTTACGCGCGCCCGGCACTGTGCATACATGCCGCCATGGCACGCGATCTGATCGACCTGCACATCCACGTGGGTGGCGCCGTGGCGCCCCACATCCTCTGGTCCATCGCCCACCAGCAGGGCTTCAAGCTCCCGGTCAAGAACTACTTCGACTTCGTGGAGCTCATCACCTCCCGCCCCGGCAAGGTCGGGAGCCTCGACGACTACCTCAAGATTCTCCACACCTGGACGGAGAAGATTCAGTCCTCGCCCAGCGCGATTGAACGCTCCGTCTACGAGGTCATCGGCAAGGAGTACCGCGGCAGCCGCGTGACGCAGATGGAGCTGCGCTTCAACCCCATGAAGCGCAACCTCAACTCCGAGCTGGACCTGGACCACATCATCCACGCCGCGCTGCGCGGCATGGACCGCGCGGTGCTGGAGTACGGCGTGAAGATGGGCCTCATCTTCTGCCTCGCCCGCGAGTTCGACCACCAGCTCAACAGCATCCTCGTGGACAAGGCCATCAAGTACCGCTCCCGCGGCGTGTACGGCATCGACCTGGCCGGCACGGAGACCAACGCCATGGAGCTGAGCCCGGAGCGCGTGGCCCAGTACGAGGACCTCTTCGCGCGCGCCCGCCGCGCCGGCCTCAAGTGCACCGTGCACACCGGTGAGACGCGCGGCACCGGCGCCGAGGGCGTCATGGCCGTGGTGGAGAAGCTCAAGCCGCACCGCATCGGCCATGGCATCCGCGCCGCCTACGACGAGCACGCCATGAAGGTGCTCCGGGAGAACGACATCGTCCTGGAGCTGTGCCCCACCTCCAACCTCCACACCAAGGCGGTGGAGGGCGTGGAGGAGCTGCGCCACATCATCCGCACCTTCTGGGACCGCAAGGTGAAGTTCACCATCAACACCGACGGCCCCTACCTGCTCGAGACGGACATGCGCCGCGAAATCGAAATCATCGAGCAGAACGGAATCCTCACGCCGGAGCAGGTGGACCAGACGCTCGCCTGGGCCCGGCAGGCCTCCTTCATCCCCGCCACCTAGGCCCCACGCCCATGTACGGACTCACCCGCTCGCTCCTCTTCCGGCTCGACGCGGAGCGCGCGCACCGGCTCGGCATCGCCGGGCTGCGCCAACTGGGGCACTCGCGTGATTTGTGCGAGTCCCTGCGCGAACGCGCCCTCGAAGGCGCCACCCCGGGAATGGCCGTGGAGCTGGCCGGCCTGCGCTTCGCCCACCCGGTGGCGCTGGCCGCCGGCCTGGACAAGGACGCCGAGGCCGTGGACGGCCTCTTCGCCTGCGGCTTCTCCGCGGTGGAGATTGGCACCCTCACGCCCCGGCCCCAGCCCGGCAACCCCCTGCCGCGCCTGTTCCGCCTCCCGGAGCACCGCGCCGTCATCAACCGGATGGGCTTCAACAACCACGGCGCCGCGGACGCAGCCACGCGCCTGCGCGCGCGCACCTGGCGCCCCGGCCCGCTGGGGGTGAATATCGGCAAGAACAAGGACACGCCGCTGGAGAAGGCGGTGGACGACTACGTGGCCTGCGTGGACGCGCTGGCGCCGCTGGGCGACTACGTGGTGGTCAACGCGTCCTCGCCCAACACGCCCGGCCTGCGCAGCTTGCAGGAGCCGGAGCAGCTCACCCTCCTCCTGCGCGCCGTGCAGGAGCGGCTGGCCTCGGTGGCTCCCGGCAAGCCGCTCTTCCTGAAGATTGCCCCGGACCTCACCCCGGAGGCCGTGGACGAGGTGGTGGACGTGGCGAGCGCGTGCGGCCTCGCGGGCCTCATCGCCACCAACACCACCATTGCCCGCCCCTTCGAGCACCCGCTGGCGAAGGAGGCCGGCGGCCTGTCCGGAGCGCCCGTGCGCGAGCCGGCCAACGCCGTCATCCGCCGCGCGTACCTGCGCAGCGGCGGCGCCCTGCCCATCATCGGCGTGGGCGGCGTCTTCACCGCCGAGCACGTCTACGAGAAGCTGCGCGCCGGCGCGTCCGTGGTGCAGGTCTACACGGGCTTCATCTACGAGGGGCCCGGCATGGTGGGCCGCATCCTCCCCGCGCTCGCCACCCTCCTCGCCCGGGACGGGTACAAGCGCGTCCAGGACGTCATCGGCGCGGAGCACCGGAGCGCCGGTACACCCGCGCCTCCGCAGGCTGACACGGTAGGCCCCCGGGAGCACATGTAGGGCCCCGGCCGCTCTCGTGGGGGCCGGGGGGCCCTCCAGCTCCAGGGGCACCACTCCGTACGACAAAAAATGAGCGCTCGCCGGCGCCTTGGAGTTTCACCGGCGAGCGCCCCGGGCCCAGTGCTTGACGGGCCTCGAAAGCTATTCGTTGCAACGCCACCCGGTTGGTCCGAATTCCACCGGGAGTTGGACGGCTCCAACCCCGGTTTTGTTCCCCGACCTGTTCGGGCCTTCCCGAACCACCGCGAATACCACGCTATTCCCGTCTACCGCATCCACCCGCCTCGCGCCATCACCATTGACGATGGAAGGGCGGCACCCTTCATACGTAGGACCCGCCTGCCCGATTGCCGCTCACTCGACGGCAGTATCCAGGGCGGTCTGACATGCCCTCAGGCGCCGGTGCCCCGGGCCACCCGCTGGTAGAGCGCGTCGTGCAGCCGGATCAGCCTCTCCAGCGACAACTCCCGGGCCACGAAGTCCCGCGCGGCCCGGCCCATGGCTCTTGCCTTCTCGGGATTCGAGAGCATCTGGATGAAGGCCTGGGCGAGCTGGGCGGGTTGCTCGGCCCGCACGACGAGGCCGCGCTCGCCGTCCCGGACGAGGTCGGTGTTGCCACCCACCCGCGTCACCACCATGGGCAGCCCCGCGGCCATGCCCTCCATCACCGCGTTGGACATGCCCTCGGCGTTGGAGCACAGGACGCCGAAGGTGGCGCGCCCGTAGATGGCGGGCACGTCCGTGCGGTGTCGGAGGAAGTGCACGGTGTCGGATACGCCCAGCTCCCCGGCCAGCTTCTCCAGCTCCGGCCGGCGCGGGCCGTCCCCCACGAGGAAGGCCTGCAGCCGGGTGCCGCCGTGGCGCAGCATGGCCAGCGCGAGCAGCAGGTCCTCCTGCCGCTTCACGGGGTGGTTCATGTTGGCCACGTGCACCACCACCGGCGCGCCGCCCGTGTCCGGCAGCGGCCCCTTGAGGCCCTCGCGCACGCGGGCATCGAAGCGCTGGAGGTCCAGGCCGTTGTGGATGACGGACACGCGCGAGGCGGGCAGCCCCTCCTCCTCCACCAGCCTGCGGCGGATGGCCTCCGCGTTGGCGATGACGTGGTCCGCCATCCGCGTGAGCCGGGCGTGCACCGCGCGGCGCGCCCGGCCCTGCCAGTGGGACAAGTCCAGCCGCCCGACGATGACTTTCACCCCGGCCAGCTTCGCCGCGGGCACGGCGATGAGGGTGGAGTAGAAGTCGTGCACGTGCACCAGCTCCACGCGGTGCGCCTTCAGCCAGCGCGCCATCCGGTACACCTGGTACACGGTGTTGGGCTGCGCCACCGAGCCCTCGAGGGGAAACGCCCGCGGCGCGTGGCCCAGCTTCCAGAGCGCCCCCATCAGGGGCCCCGCGTCCTCCAGCACGCAGACCTGGAGCCGGTAGCTGGGGGGCAGGCCCCTCAGCAGCTCCAGCACCTGCACCTCCGTCCCGCCAATGTGGAACGAGCGGGTGAACTGCACCAGGCGGAGGGGCTCCCGCCCCATCCGCGCCTCCTCACGCCGCATGTCCGGACCCCTCCCACGTCGCCACCGCCGGCCCACCCGGAGCCGTCACCTTCTGGATTCCCACCGGGGACCCCGCCGCCGACGCGTGGGCAATCCGCTGCGCCGCCGCCGCCAGTCCGAAGAGCACGTAGCAGTGCGCGGACAGGATGTAGCCGGAGAACAAATCACACACGAGGTAGCCGGCCACCGACGCCGATAGCGCCCGCGCCAGCCAGCCCATCTCCCTGTCCCTCGACGCCTCGAAGGCGGCGCCCGCGGCCCCTCCCGCGAACACCAGGAAGAACGCGAGCCCCACCCAGCCCAGCTCGCCAATCACGTCCAGGAAGATGTTGTGCGCCACGTACGCGCGGCGCGCCTCCGGCGGCGCGTACAGGGGCCACGCGTAGCGGAAGCTCCCCGCCCCCACGCCCAACAGCGGCCTGTCCAGGCTGATGCGGCTGGCCACCTGCCACGCGTACACGCGGCCCATGGCGGACGCGTCCTCCTGGAAGTCCGCCACCGTCTCGTTGCGCTCCCAGAAACTCTGGGGGGCGAAGACCAGCAGGCCCAGCACGAAGAGCGAGCCCACCACCACGGCCTGGATGCGCCGCTTCTCGCGGATGGCCCACAGCCCCATCGCCACCGACAGGCCGATGAAGCCACCGCGCGAGTGCGAGAGGACGATGGCCGCCACCGCCAGCCCCGCCGCCCCCAGGCACGCCAGCCGCCACACCCACGCGCTGCCCTTGCGCGCCAGGAAGGCCACCGCCAGCGGCACCACCAGCCCCAGGTTCATGGCCATGTGGTTCGGGTCCGCGTACACGCCCACCCAGCGCGCGCGGAAGCCCTCCACCAGGTCCACCCCCGTGTTGTACCAGTCGATGACGCCAATGGACGTCACCACCGAGGCCAGCACCATGGCCCCGCACACCACCGCCAGCCTCCGCCCGGTGGTGATGACGTTGACGAGGGTGAGGTAGATGGCCGTCAGCTTCAGCAGCTCGATGCCCGTCGCCCGCGTCACCTCCGGGTTCAGCGACCAGGAGATGGAGGCCACCGCCAGCGTGGAGAAGCCGATGAGCGCCAGGCCTCGCGCGCCGTCCACGTAGAGCGGCTCCGCGCGGCCCAGCCTGCGTATCACCATCAACCCCGCCGCCAGCCCCGACGTCACCAGCGCGAGCCGCGCCGGCGCCAGCGCGGGAATCCACTCACCCGGCGCCGCGTACATCACCACCGCGAACGCGGTCAGCGCATGGAAGGCCCACGAATCACGGCGCTGCCCCTGCTCGCCCGGCACCATTCCCTCCACCTCCCGGCAGTTGCCTCGCGCACAATCACGCGTGCACTGACTGAAGCAGAGGACATGCCAGCCGCCCTGACGGGCAAAGCCCTGGACTTCCTACGGTTGGGCGCCCCACCGCGCGCCGGGGGGGCGCCCCGGACTGAAAAACCTACGGCACCGGCTGGCTCTCCATGGGAAGGACGGCGGCGGCGATGGCGTCCAGCCGCCCCTCCTGGAGCCACGGCGAGCCCAGCTCGGACAGCAGGCGCTCGAGCGTCAACCCCACCATGCGCCGCAGCTCGCCCCGGGACTCCGGGGGCACCGCGCCCTCCAGGCCGGACAGGGCCCGCTCGGCGGCGGTGGCCCGCAGACGCGGCGCGTCCGGGGTGCCCTCGAAGAGGCGCTGTCCCAGCTCCACCACGCGTCCCAGCGGCACCGGCCGCGCGTCCGCCCTGCCCTCCAGCACCGCCATGGCCACCACCGCGGCCAGCAGGCGCTCCAGGCCCAGCGTCTCCAGCGGCACGCCGAAGCGGGCCACCGCCTCGCGCGCCGCCTCCGCGGTGCCACCCAGCACGCCGCGGAACACCTGCACCTGCGCCTCCGCGCGGGCCAGCAGCGCCTCGGTGGCGGCCACCTCGCGCAGCGAGCGGAACGGCACCGGCTCCGCGCCCTCCACCCGCAGGGCGCGCCGCGGGCGCTTGCGCCGGAGCGCGTGGATGGCGGCGGCCTCCTCCGGCAGCACCATCAACACGCCCTCCAACATCGCCCCCGGCGCCCGCATCAGCCGGTCCGCGCGGAACTTGAGCTGGAGCGTCAGCGTGAAGCCCACCTGGAAGATGCGGCGCGGCGGCGTCTCGTGCAGCACGTCCGTGGCGCGGCCCGGGTCCGCTCCCGTCAGGTGCTCCAGCCCCAGCGACAGGTAGTCGCGCACCATCTCCGCCGCCTGGCGCGCGGCGTCCAGGTCTCCCGGGTCGGCCAGCTCCGCCACCAGCGCGGCGTTGGCCACGCCCCGCAGCTCGTCCTCCGCGTTCTCCCGCTCCAGCATCGTCAGCCCGCGGAGCGCCGCCTCCAGGTAGTCCACGTGCCCGCCCGTGGCCGCGAGCGCCACGCCGGGCCCCGTCCCCGCGGGCCGGGGCGAGGGCCCCACATCCACGCGGCTGAAGAGGGACACCGCCTCCTCCAGCGAGGGGAAGCCCAGGTCCGCCAGCCGCGCGCGGCGGAACTGGTAGGCGGTCTCCTCCATCTCGCTGGGAATCTCCCAGCGCACGGCCTCCAGGAGCCGCACCGCCTCGAAGGGGTTCTCCGCGATGAGGTCATTGAGGAGCGAGCGCACCGCGGCCATCTCCACGCCCTCGGCCTTGATTTCGACGAGGTAGCGCCCCTCGGGCGTCTCCATCGTCACGCCCGGCGGGTTGACGTCCGGGTTCTCCTCCAGGTCGTGCACCACGGTGAACTCGCGCAGGAGGTACTCCAGCACCTCCAGGTCCACCGCGTGCAGCTTGCGGAGGAACTCCTCCGTGTCGTCGATGCCACCGCGCGCGGCGCGCAGCCAGGTGAGCACCGCATGCGGGTCCACCTTGTCGCGCTGCCAGCCGCCCAGGTCCACGAAGGCGCGGAACTGTCCGGGCGACGCGAGCTGTACCAGCTCCGTCGCGTCCGCCAGCCCGACTTCCTGGATGGTGACGTAGAGGTCCTCCGGAGGGAGCGAGCGCACCAGCGCCCGCGCCTCCGGGACTTCCAACAGGGCGTCCACCCGCTGCCGCGGGGACAGCCGCATCAACCGCTGGCGCAGCTCGCGCGGGGCGAGCTGCGCATCCCTGCCATTTCCCTTGCCGTTCTCGGACACGGCGGCGTGCCTACCACACCCCCCTTCCAGGGGGGAGCAGAACGCCGCCGCGAGCGGCGACTACCGGATGATGACCTCGCACTGGAAGCCCACGTCGAACGACTTCAGCTTCGGCGTGGCGTTGAGGATGCGGTCCGTGGACTTCAGCTCGAACTCGATGCGCAGGTAGTTGCCCTTGGGGAAGCCCGCCGACACCAGGTCCACCGGCGGGGCGATGAACGGCCCCTTGCGGTTGGCGGGGTCCTCCAGCCCGTCACGCCGGTTGGACACGGTGATGTAGACGTTCATGTCCGTGCCCGCGGGCTTCTCCACGTCCCAGGTGGCGGTGCTCCACGTGGTGTTGGCGCCGCAGCCGGTGAAGACCTGCCGGTACCAGCCGGACGGCGCGGTGAAGTTGCGGAGCTGGTAGCCCGTGAAGTCCGAGTACGTGTACAGGCCGCTGCCCTGCCGCTGCGTGCGCAGGATGGCGCCCGACTCGCGGTCCACGCGGATGACGTTGCCGGAGCTGTTGTTCACCCAGGCGTTGTTGTCCGCGTCCAGGCCCACGCCGATGGCGGTGTACGAGCTGCCGTCCGTGGCGTCGATGAAGTCCACCTGCTGCGAGTCCGTCCACTGGAACTTCTTGAGGGCCCCCGTGTCGCCGTTGAAGGCGATGACCTGCGAGGCATTCCGCGTCGCGTCCGGGTTGCCGGGCTGTGAGCCCTGGTCCGAGCTCATCCAGATGAAGCCCCGGTCATCCGCGGCGATGCCGCGCCCGCGCCGCATCCGGGTGTTGAGCTGGCTGATGGCGCTGGAGAAGTCGAACACCGCCCACTGGCCCAGGGTGGTGGACAGGCCCTGGTGGGTGTAACGGAACGCCTTGGGGCCGGACGTCCAGCCGGCGACCCACACGCGGTCCTGGCCATCCACCGCGATGCCGTACGCGCCGGAGCTGCCCAGGCTGGACGGCGGCGAGATGAACGCCTTGCCGTCGATGTTCACCACCTCGCCATTGCCCGTGTCCACGAGCGCCAGCTTCAGCGGGCTCAGGCTGGAGGACACCATCCACAGCCGCTGCTGCCGGTCGATGGCCGCGCCGTACGGGCCCTGGCCGGACGCGAACACGGGGATGTCCATGGCGCCCGCGCTGTTGACCGGGACCTGCTGGCCGGTGTCCGGGTCCAGCTTGATGAGGCGCGAGTTGGCCCAGACGCCCACCCAGATGTCGCCAGCGCTGTTCTCGATGCCCTGGCCGATGGCCATGGCGCGCGCCTTGACGGCGTCCGTGGACGAGGGGCCCACCGGCGTGCTGAACAGGAGGCACTCGTCGTACTGCGCCGGGTTCGACCAGTCCTGCGGGATGATCATCTCCGTGACGGGGTCGATGCGCCCGTCATCGTTCTTGTCCTCGCTGGTCTGGATGCCCTCGATGCCGTTGCGCTCCTTGCAGTAGGCCTTGCTGTTGGCGATCTTCGTCACCGAGCCCTGCACGCCCAGCGCGCGGTTGGCCACCCACACGTCACCGAACAGGTCCACCGCGGTGCGGCTGGGGTTGTGGCCCTCGTTGCCGCGCAGGCCGTTGGGCTGATTCCTGCCGTCCACGGGGATGACGGCGTGGTAGCGGCCCACTTCCTTGCCGGTGCGCGTGTCGTACTTGGACACCGTGCCCGCGCTGTTGTTGGCGATCCACGCGAACGCCAGCGACGTGCTGCCGCCGCCCAGGATGATGTTGCCCTCGGGGTCCACCTGCACGCCGTCCACGGTGACGGTGCCGTTGGCCACGCCCGCGTCCAGGTTGAAGCCCCCGGGCGGAATGCCCACGGACGTGCTTCCGCCGTCCGGCTCGTCGCCGCCGCCGTCGCGAGTGTCACCGCCGCCACCGTCGCGGCCGCCGTCCGTCGTGCCCAGGGGGTCATCGCCGCCGGCGTCGGGTTTGGATGCTCCACCGCCCGAGCTGCAGGCCGTGAGGACCACCGTGGCGAACACGGTGGCCAGAAGAAGATGCTGGCGCATGATGAGACCTCCGGCGCCGGAACCGGCGCGACCTGCCCCCCCGAAGGAGACCAGGAAACCGTGGATGGCCTCGCCCGGTCAACTCAAACCCGGGTGGCCTTCCCGAATGTACCCAGGAGGGCCCCCCAGACTTCATCCACACCGAGCTTTTCCGTCGCGGAGAACGGGAGAATCACCTCCAGGGGCAGGTCCATGGCCTTGGACAGCTCCACGAGGCGGGGCTTGCGGCGGGCCTTGTTGAGGCGGTCCATCTTGGTGGCCACGACGAGGATGCGGCGGTTGTGGGCCTGGAGGTAGTCCAGCGTGGCCAGGTCGTCCGGGGTGGGTCCCACCTCGGCGTCGATGATGCTGACGACGGCCTCCAGGCGGTGCCGCTTCTCCAGGTAGGTGGTGATCATCTCCTCCCACTGGGCCTTGTCCGCCTTGCTGGCCTTGGCGAAGCCGTAGCCGGGCAAGTCGCACAGGCGCACCTGGTGGCGCTGGCCGTCGCGCTCCAGGTCCACGTCGAAGAAGTTGAGCGTCCGGGTCCGTCCGGGGGTGTTGGACACGCGCACCAGCTTCTTGCGCTGGGTGAGCGCGTTGATCATGGAGGACTTGCCCACGTTGGAGCGGCCGACGAAGGCCACCTCCGCGGTGTGGCCCGCCGGGTAGCCCTTGGGCTCCACGGCGGTGACGACGAAACGGGCGTCGAGGATCTTGATCACGCGGCTATTTCTTGGTGCTGGCGGGCGGCGGCGCCTGGGTGGAGGAGGAGGCGTCGGCGCGGGCCGCGCGGCGGGCGCGCTCGGCGGACCAGTGGTCGATGGCCTTGAGCGACTCCTTGAAGTCGAACGGCCGCAGGGAGGGCGAGGAGGCGTCGTGGCAGGTGCGGCACTGCTTCTCCGACGGGTCCACCAGCCCCACCAGCCGGGACAGCTCCGGGTCCTTCATCACGTACTCGGGCGAGTAGTACTGGCCGCCGCCGTGGCACGTCTCGCAGGTGACGCTGGCCGTGGCCTGCGCGGCCTGGTCCGGCGAGTGGCAGGACAGGCAGCGCCCGTCCTTCTTCTGCTGCTCGGAGAGGGAGTTCTCGGCCCGGGCGTGCTTGGACTGCATCCACGCCTCGTACGCCTCGGGGTGGCAGCCCTTGCAGCTATCCGGACCGACGAAGTCGGCGGCGCCCGCCGCGCCACCGAAGGCCAGCAGGAGCAGGGGGAGGACCCTGGAGCCAGGAGCACGCATGGTGCGTCGGACTAGCAGACCCCCCCGGACGGGGCAAGGCGTCTCGTGATTGAATGCCGTGGAGCTTCATCCGTTGAAACACCGTGGTTTTCTTGAGCCCTGCCTGCCCGATCCGTTAGGGAGGAGTCGTGATGCGGACCCTGACCATGCTCGCCGTGCTCGCCTTCGCCGTCCCCGCCGCCGCCAAGCCGTGGCAGGGAATCGAACCGGGCGTCTCCAAGCGGGAGGAAATCGTCAAGAAGTTCGGAGAGCCCTCTCGCACCGTCACCCTCGACGGGAAGGAAATCATCGCCTACCTGGGCAAGGAGGCCATCAAGGGCACCACCCAGGCCCAGTTCAAGGTGGACCCCGCCTCGCAGACGGTGGAGCGCATCGACGTGTTCCCCGGGCCGGTCATCGACAAGGAGACGATTGAAAACAGCTACGGCCCGGCCTGCCCGTCCGGCCCGGTGCCCGCCAGCCCCTGCTACCTGCGCAAGCTGACGGACGACTTCCGCACCTACTTCCTCTACCCCAAGCTGGGGCTGGCCATCTTCTTCAACGAGGACGGCAAGACGGTGCAGTCGTTCACCTTCACCACGCAGAAGGCCGCGAAGTAACCCCGTGCACGTCTTCGGGCTGACGGGCGGCATCGCCTCGGGCAAGAGCACGGTGACGCGGATGTTCCGCGAGCTGGGCGCCCATGTGCTGGACGCGGACGTGATTGCTCGCGAGGTGGTGGAGCCCGGCACCCCGGGCCTGGCCGCCGTGGCCGAGCGCTTCCCCGGCGTGGTGGGCCCCGACGGCCGCCTGGACCGGGCGAAGCTGGGGGCGCGGGTCTTCTCGGACGCGAACGAGCGCGCCGCCCTCAACGCCATCACCCACCCGCTGGTGCGCGAGGCCTTCATGGAGAAGGTCCAGGCGCTGGAGGCCCGGGGGGTGGAGCGCGTCATCTACGATGTCCCCCTGCTCATCGAGAGCGGCATGCACGGCTGGATGGAGGGGGTGGCGCTGGTGTGGGTGCCCCGGGACGAGCAGAAGGCCCGGCTGATGGCCCGGGACGGGCTGGACGCGGCGGCGGCGGAGGCCCGGCTGGCCGCCCAGCTTCCCCTGGACGAGAAGAAGGCCCATGCCACCTGGGTCATCGACAACAGCGGGGACCTGGCGTCCACCCGAGCCCAGGTGGAGTCGGTCTGGAGGGCCATGCTCGCGCGGGGCTGACGGAGGGGTATGCTGCGCGCCGCATGAGCGAGACGCGCAAGAAGGGCGGCGGGGCCGGGACGTATTTCATCACCGGCTACCCCGGGTTCATCGGCAAGCGGCTGGTGGAGCACATCGCGCGGGAGGACCCGAAGGGGCACATCTACGCGCTGGTGCAGCCCAAGCACCTCAAGGAAGCGCAGAAGCACGCGGCCAGGGTGAAGGGCGCCCCGGTGGAGCTGCTCACCGGCGACGTGGTGGACATGCACCTGGGCCTGTCCGGCGAGGAGTACCAGCGCCTGTGTGAGCGGGTGACGGACATGTTCCACCTGGCCGCGGTGGCGCAGCTGGGCGTGCCCAAGGAGACGGCGTGGCGGGTGAACGTGGACGGCACCCGCAACATGCTGGAGCTGGCGCGAGACTGCGCGCACCTGTCGCGCTTCAACCACTTCTCCACCTGCTACGTGTCCGGCGACCGGGTGGGCGTCATCGCCGAGGACGAGCTGGACCGGGGCCAGGCCTTCCGCAACTCCTACGAGGAGACGAAGTTCCAGGCGGAGCGGCTGGTGCAGCGCGCCGGAGCCACCCTGCCCATCACCGTGTTCCGGCCCTCCAGCGTGGTGGGAGACTCGCGCACGGGCGAAATCGACAAGTTCGAGGGGCCCTACTACCTGGGCATCCTGCTGGTGACGTCGCCGCTGGTGGTGCCGCTGCCGCTGCCGGGCAACGGCGTGGCGCCGCTCAACGTGGTGCCGGTGGACTACGTGGTGGAGGCGGTGTGGCGGCTGTCCAGGGACGCGCGCGCCGTGGGGCGCACCTTCCACCTGGTGGACCCGAACCCGATGAGCGCCCGCCGCGTGTACGAGCTCATCGCTGAGAAGGCCAACAAGAAGCTGCCGCGCTTCAACCTCTCCGCCCGCGCGGCGGACGTCATGCTGCGGCTGCCGGTGCTGGAGAAGCTGGCCCGGCCCCAGCGCGCGGCCATCAGCTACGTGAATCACCTGGCCATCTACAACTGCCACAACACGCTGGACCTGCTGGACGGCACGGGCGTGCGGTGCCCTCCCCTCGCCGCCTACCTGGACCAGCTCGTGTCCTACGTGCGCGAGCAGTACCGCAAGCGCCGCGAGGGCTCCGAGGTGGAGGACCCGCTGGACCACGGGCCTTCGCCCGAGCGAGAGCCCCGTTCCACGACGCCGTGACGTGGTAGATCGCTGGGATGCCACGCACCTTCCAGCCAGGCGACACGTTCACGCATGTACGCGAGTGCGACCGGTACCGGCCGATCTACTACGCGGGTGCTTCCGGGGACTACAACCCCATCCACATCGACCCGGAGGTCGGCAAGGAGGCCGGCCTTGGAGGTGCCATCCTCCAGGGGCTGTGCACCCTGGGCTGGGCCGTGGAGGCCGTCGCCGTCTTCGTGGGTGACCCCGGCCGCATCCGGCGCGTGAGGGTGCGCTTCTCGAAGCCCGTGCGGGCCGAGGACGTCATCACCTTCCAGGGCAAGGTCCGCTCGGTGCAGGACGGCCTGCTCACCGCGGAAATCTCGGCCACCAACCAGCGCGGCGAGGACGTCCTCAAGGGCGCCGTCGTCGAAGCCTTCATCGGATAGACCCCCATGGCCCTCGACAAGCGCTTCATCGGCCGCGAGTACGGCCCCTTCACGTACACCATTGGCGCGGAGAAGCTCCGCGAGTTCGCGCTCGCGGTGGGCGGCGCGCGCCCTGGCGCCGGCACTCCGGGCGAGCCTCCCGCCCACGTCAGCCCCCTGCTCTACGACGCGCGGGCGGCGAAGGCTGGCCCATACTTCGACCTCATCGCCTTCCCCAGCTTCGCCGTCGTCTTCGCGGTGCGCCCGTTCAGCGCGGCCATCGCCGACCCGGAATTGGCGGTGAACATGCTGATGCTGGTGCACGGCGAGCAGGAGCTGGAGTTCCTGGACGTCATGCGGCCCGGCGACGTGATGACCACCACCGGGCGCATCGAGAACATCTTCGACAAGGCGCGCATGTCCTTCCTCGTCGTGTCCAGCGAGTCCCGCAACCAGACCGGCAAGACGGTGGTGAAGGGGACCTGGACGGCGGTCATCCGCGGGGGCTGAAGCGTCAGCCCGCCGAGATGACGCCCTCGTCCAGCAGCTGAGCCAGGATGCGCGCGGTATCCAGCCGCGTCATCCCGGACAGGGCGAACAGGTCCTCGTAGGTCACCGAGCCGTCGATCTGCGCCAGCACGAAGCCGGCACGGTGATCCAGGTTCAGCCAGATGATGTCGTCGGCTTGCAGCCGCACCCGGGGCACCCGCCCCAGGTCGCCCAGCTTGGACTCCAGCATCGCCATCAGCATCCGCTCGCTGCGCTGCCTCAGCGCCTCCACGCGCGGATCTCCCGGGGCCAGCTCCTGCGCCTTGAACAGCAGGTCCACCGCGCCCGAGTGGTCATCCAGCTCCAGCAGGTCCTCCGCCCCACGCAGCAGCAAATCCAGCTCGCTGTCCCCCGCGGGCACGCCGTACTCCTGCGTGTCACCCTCCGGCGGGACGCCGTACTCCTGCGTGTCGCTCTCGGGGAGGCTGAACACCTCCGGCTCGGACTCGTCCTCCCGTGAGAGCAGCTCCAGCGCATCCACCCGTCCGCCGTCTCCCCCATCCTCCGGGAGGTACACCGGCGCGGGCGTCTTCCAGGGATTCGCCTCCTCCGGTCCGCCCTGCCCTTCCGCCCAGGCGCCCCAGTCTCCCTCCAGCGACGGCGCCGCCACCGGCGTCATCCGCCCGAGCACCTGCGCGCGCACGGGCTCCGTCGGGGGAGCCGGGAACGGTGAGGCCCCCTGTGCCACGCCCGCTCCCTCCAGGTACTCACGGGCCCGCGTGTTGCCGGGGTCCAGCTGCAACGCGCGCTCGAACAGCTTCTGCGCGCCTTGATGGTCGCCGCTCAGCCGCAGCCACAGTCCCGCCTCGATGAGCTGGTTGGCGCGCTGGGGGCTCATCTAGCGCCTCGCGCCGCCCTGGGCCGGCGCTCGAAGTTGGGTGAGACAGCCCGACAATAGCTCGCACGCCCTGCCGAGCGCCCCCACGTCCTCCGCGTCGCGCACCCGCCGCGCGTGGTCCAGGGCCTGCTCCGCCCGGGGCATCACGTCCACCGCGAGCCCGCCGCCTCCCGGCAGCAGCCGCGCCCGCGTGAGCGCGTCCACCACGTCGCGCGCCAGCGTGTCCAGCTCCACGCGCTTCGCCTTCAGCTCATCGGACAGCCGCGCGGCCATGAGGTACTCGCGCTGCTCTTCCATGATGCGCTTGAGCTCCTCCTCCGTGAGGCCGCTGGACGCGGTGACGGTGATGGACTGCCGCAGCGCCGTCTCCCGGTCCTTCGCGGACACGGAGACGATGCCCTCCGCGTTGATGTCAAACGTCACTTCAATCTCCACCTGCCCGCGCAAGGCCTCGCGCAGGCCGGTGAGCACGAACTCGCCCAGCAGCTCGTTCTGCTGCGCCATCTCGTGCTCGCCCTGGAGCACCATGATCTTCACCACGCGCTGGAAGTCCTTCGACGTGGCGAAGACCTCCGTGGCGGACGTGGGCACCGTGGTGTTCTTCGGGATGATGCGGCGCACGAAGCCGCCGGCGATGGCCACGCCCAGGCTCTGCGGCGTGACGTCCAGCAGAAGCAACTCGCTCTCCTGCCCCGCCAGCGCGTGGGCCTGGATGGCGGCCCCCAGCGCCACCACCTCCTCCGGGTGCACGCCCTTGCAGGGCTCCCGCCGGAAGTAGCCGCGCACGGCCTCCACAATCCTGGGCATGCGAGACATGCCCCCGACGAGGATGACCTCCTTCAGCTCCGAGGGACGCACGCCCGCCTCGCCCAGCACCTCCGTGGTGATGCCCACCACGCGCTCCGCCAGGTCCGACGTCAAGTCATCCAGCTTGTCCCGGGTGAGCGTGGCATTCAGGTGCAGCGCCGCCCCGCCCCCGGGCGGAGTGCTGATGAAGGGCAGGTTGATCTGCGACTCGCGCACGCTGGACAGCTCCACCTTGGCCTTCTCCGCCGCGTCCTTGAGCCGCTGCAACGCCATGCGGTCCTTGCGCAGGTCGATGCCGTGCTCCTTGGCGAAGCCGAACACCAGCCACTCGATGATGCGGTTGTCCCAGTCCTCACCGCCCAGGTACGTGTCGCCGCCGGTGCCCACCACGTCGAAGACGCCCTGGTTGATCTCCAGCACCGACACGTCGAAGGTGCCGCCGCCCAGGTCCAGCACCGCCACGCGCCCGTTCACCGTGCGCCCGAAGCCGTAGGCCAGCGCCGCCGCCGTGGGCTCGTTGATGATGCGCAGCACGTCCAGCCCGGCGATGCGGCCCGCGTCCTTGGTGGCCTGCCGCTGGGCGTCGTTGAAGTACGCCGGCACGGTGATGACGGCCTTGGAGACGGGCCTGCCGAAGTGCGCCTCCGCGTCCGCCTTCAGCTCCTGGAGAATCATGGCGCTGATTTCGGGCACGGACAGGTCCTTCCCGCCCATGCGGATGCGCAGGTCGTCGTGCTGCCCGGCCACCACCGCGTACGGCAGCGAGCGCAGCGCGTCCTGCACCTCGTGCGAGGAGAACTTCCGGCCGATGAGCCGCTTGGCGGCGTACACCGTCTCCTGCGGGTTCGTAATCGCCTGCCGCTTGGCGATGCCGCCCACCAGCCGCTTGCCGTTCTTGGACACCGCCACCACGGACGGCGTGAGCGCCTGGCCCGTGCGGTTCTTGATGACGACGGGCTGACCGTCCTGGACGGTGGCGACGATGCTGTTCGTCGTCCCCAGGTCGATTCCAATGAGGGGTTCGGACTCAGCCATGGGGAACCGTGCTCATCATCCTAGCGTCTAGAACGGCCAGCGCAGCTTCTTGAGCGCCGCCTTCGCTTCGGCGTTGTCCGGGTCCAGCTTCGCCGCATCCTCGAAGGCCCGCTTCGCGCGTTGCTTCGCTCCGGCGTCCGTCAACACCTTCCCGAGCAGTAGCTGGTGCTCGACACGCCCCGGCTGCAGGTCCACGGCGCGGTACGCCAGGGTGCGAACCTCGTTCGCATCGTACCCGAGCTGGTAGCCCAGACGCGCGGCGCGGAAGGCGGCGTCGGCGCTCCGCTCGTCCAGTGAGCTGGCGAGCCGGTACGCGGCGAGGGCTCCGTTGATGTCCCCGTGCAGCTCCAGCTCGCGCCCCCGCGCCAGCTCCGAGAGGGCCCGCTGCTCGTCGTGCTTGCGGCGGGCCTCCGTCAGCAGCGTCACCACCTCGCGGTTCTTCGAGTCGAGGAGCTGCACCTGGTGGAAGTCCTGGTAGGCCCGCTCCCAGTCGCCCCGGGCGAGGGCCGCCTTGCCCCGGGCAATCAGCTCGGTGAGCTTCCCGGTGCGCGCCATGTACGGATGCCGCGCCAGGCGGGCCTGCCGCTCGGCGCGGCGGGCCTCGGACTCCGCGTCGTTCGCGGGCGGCGCGGGCGGCGCGGGCGGCGGCGGGCTCGGGGGCCGTGGAGGTGGGCTCGGGGCGCGCGGCGGTGGGGCCACGGGCCGGGGCGGAGGTGCCGGCGAGACGACGTGGACCGGGGGCGGCTCGGGCGTCAGCGTCAGCGGCTGGAGCGGCTCGGGCGGAGGCGGAGCCGCGGGAGGCGGCGTGGCGGCCGCGGCGGCGGACGCCAGCGCGGGGTGGGCCCGGAGGTACGCCTCGCGCTTGTCCGGCTGGGTGAGGACGTTGTGGGCGTCGGTGAGGCGCCGGAAGATGCGCTCCATGCGGGCGCGGAAGCTGCCCAGGTTCTTCCCGAAGTAGCGGTCCGGGTGGTAGCGGCGCGAGGCGTTGTAGTACGCCTGCTTCACCTCCGCCGCGGAGGCGCCCGGCTTCACGCCCAGCACCGCGAAGTGGTCCATCGCGTCCAGGGCCCGCTCCAGGTCGATGATTTCCTTCTTCCGCTCCGGCTCGAGGTCCACCTCCTCGGCCATGGCGGCATCCACCACCGGTGCCGGCTGCCCGCGAGACACCACGCGGGCGGGGACGATGGCGCCCTTGGCCCGCAGTGCCAGCAGCACGGCGATGGTGCGGGCCTCGCCCAGCGAGGAGCGGGCCAGCACCTGGTCGATGCGCTCCACCCGCCCCACGAGCGACAGCACCGCACCCTCTTCAGCGGTGAGCTGGAGGCGGGCGGGGTCGAGGTGGGGCACCGTGGCGATGTGGTCCGTCCGGGCCCCCAGCCCGGTGATCGTGTTTGGCGCGCTCACAAGGACGGTCCGCGAAAGGGCTGTGGGAAGGGCCAGACTAGAGTCCCCGGACGCGGGGCGTCAAACGTCCAGGACACGGTTTCCGGGTTTTCGTGAGTGGGATGCCGCCGACAGCACCTCACAGGGCGGCCAGCACGCGCTCGACGACGGCCAGGCCCTCGTCCAGCTCCTCCCGGGTGACGATGAAGGGGGGCGCGAAGCGCACGGTGCGCTCGCCGGCGGCATTCACCAGGATGCCGGCCTCGCGGAGGAGGCCAATCACCGGGGCCACGTCCCGGTCCAGCTCCAGGCCCAGCAGCAGGCCCTGGCCGCGCACGTCCTGGATGCGGCCGGGGGGCAGGCGGCCTTGCAGCGCGCGGGCGCGGGCGAGGAAGTGCTCGCCCTTGGCCTGCACGTCCTGGAGGACCTCCGGACGGCGGAGGATGCGCAGCACGGCGTTGGCGGCGGCGGCGGCCACCAGGTTGCCGCCGAAGGTGGAGCCGTGGGTGCCCGGGGTGAGGCTGACGGCCAGCTCCTCGCGGCAGAGCATGGCGCCGATGGGCAGGCCGTTGCCCAGCGCCTTGGCGACGCTGATGGCGTCCGGGCGGATGCCCTCGTGCATGAAGCCGAAGGGCTTGCCGGTGCGGCCCATGCCCGTCTGCACCTCGTCCACGAGGAGCAGCAGCCCGCGCTCGTCGCAGAGGGCGCGCAGGGCGGTGAGGAAGCCCGGGGGCGCGGCGCGCACCCCACCCTCGCCCTGGATGGGCTCCACGAGGATGGCCGCGGTGGCCGGGCCCACGGCGCGGCGGACGGCGTCGATGTCGCCGTAGGGCACGTGGGTGAAGCCCGCGGGCAGCGGCTCGAAGCCGGCGTGGTACTTCGGCTGGCCGGTGGCGGTGACGGTGGCCAGGGTGCGGCCGTGGAAGCTCTTGTCGAAGCTGATGACCTCGTAGCGCTCGGGCGTGCCGCGGTCCTTCATCACCTTGCGGGCCAGCTTGAGGAGCGCCTCGTTCGCCTCACCGCCCGAGTTGCAGAAGAAGGCGCGCGGCAGCCCGGACCACTCGGTGAGCTGGGCGGCCAGGTCGATCTGCGGCTGCGAGTAGAAGACGTTGGAGACGTGCCAGAGCGAGTCGAGCTGCGCCTTGGCCGCGGCCACCACCTCCGGGTGGCAGTGGCCGAGCGCGCACGTGGCGATGCCGCCCAGCAGGTCCAGGTACTCGCGCCCGTCCGCGTCCCACACGCGCGTACCCTGGCCGCGCACCAGGACGACGGGCTGCTGCTTGTAGTTCTGCAGCAGGTGCCGTTTCGCCTTCTGGATGATGGCGTCGTTGGCGGGCGTGGAGGAAGCGGAGGACGGCTGGGGTTGCGACAAGGGAGTCTTCCTTCTGCTGGAAGTGGCGCGCGGGGTATAGCGCGCTAGAGGATGTAGCGCGACAGGTCCTCGTCCTGGACGATGGAGGTCAGGCGTTCGCGCACATAAGCCGCGTCCACCTGGAAGTCCCGGGGCCCCATCTCCGTGGCGGAGAAGGACACCTCGTCCAGCAGGCGCTCCAGCACCGTGTGCAGCCGCCGGGCGCCGATGTTCTGCGTGCGCTCGTTCGCCTGCTGGGCGATGCGCGCCAGCTCCACCACGGCGTCGTCGGTGAAGGACAGGCGCACACCTTCGGTGGACAGGAGCGCGGTGTACTGGCGCAGGAGCGAGTTCTTCGGCTCGCGGAGGATGCGGACCAGGTCCTCGCCGGACAGGGGCTCCAGCTCCACGCGGATGGGGAAGCGGCCCTGGAGCTCGGGGATGAGGTCGCTGGGCTTGGAGACGTGGAAGGCGCCCGCGGCGATGAAGAGCATGTGGTCCGTCTTCACCATGCCGTACTTGGTGGTGACGGTGGAGCCCTCGACGATGGGGAGGATGTCGCGCTGGACGCCCTCGCGGGAGACGTCCGGACCGGCTCCGCCCTTGCCGCCCTCGCGGCTGGCGATCTTGTCGATTTCGTCGATGAAGACAATGCCGCTGGACTCGGCGCGGGCCACGGCCTCGCGCTGGACGCGGTCCGGGTCCACCAGCTTCTGGGCCTCTTCCTGGCGCAGGAGCTGGAGCGCCTCGGGCACCTTCACGCGGCGGCGCCGCGTCTTGTTCATGCCCGGCATGTTCTTGAAGAGGTCCTGGAGGTTGACGCCAATCTCCTCCATGCCCTGGCCGGAGAAGCCGCGCATGAAGGTGGGCGCGGAGTCGGCGGTCTCCACCTCCACGAACTGGTCATCCAGGGTGCCGGCGCGGAGCTGGGCGCGGAGCTTCTCGCGCTCGGCGTCGCCCAGGCGCTGGGGCGGAGGCGGGGGCGGCGGGGCGAAGCCGAAGGGCGGCGGCGTGGACGGGCGCGCGGCGCCGCCACCGTGGAGCAATTCCATCAGCCGGTCCTCGGCGAGCTCCTCGGCGCGGGGGCGGACCTTCTCGGTCTCCTCCTCGCGGACGAGGGAGATGGCGGCCTCGACGAGGTCGCGAATCATGGACTCGACGTCGCGGCCGACGTAGCCGACCTCGGTGAACTTGGAGGCCTCCACCTTGACGAAGGGGGCCTGGGCGAGCTTCGCGAGGCGCCGGGCGATCTCCGTCTTCCCCACGCCGGTGGGGCCAATCATGATGATGTTCTTCGGGTGGATTTCGTCGCGCAGGTCGTCGGAGACCTGCTGGCGGCGCCAGCGGTTGCGCAGGGCGATGGCGACGGCGCGCTTGGCGTCGTTCTGCCCGACGATGTAGCGGTCCAGCTCGCTGACGACCTCGCGGGGCGTGAAGGCGGACATCTTTCGAGACTCGGCCACGGGCGGTGACTCCTAGAGCTCTTCGATGGAGATGTTGGAGTTGGTGTAGATGTCGATTTCGCCGGCGATGGCGAGGGACTGCTGGGCGACCTCTCGGGCGGGCATCTGGGTGTGGGCCATGAGGGCGCGCGCGGCTGCGAGCGCGTAGGGTCCGCCGGAGCCGACGGCGGCGATGCCGTAATCGGGTTCAATCACGTCGCCCGCGCCGGAGAGGATGAAGGTCTTCTCCTTGTCGGCGACGACGAGGAGGGCTTCCAGGCGGCGGAGGAAGCGGTCGGTGCGCCAGTCCTTGCCCAGCTCGACGCAGGCGCGGGCCATGTTCTTCTGGTGCTCCTTGAGCTTGCCCTCGAAGCGCTCGAAGAGGGTGAAGGCGTCGGCGGTGCTGCCGGCGAAGCCGGCGAGGACCTGGCCCTCGCCCAGCTTGCGGACCTTCTTCGCCGTGTTCTTCATCACGGTCTTGTCGAAGGAGACCTGGCCGTCGCTGGCGATGGCGACCTTCCCGTCGCGTCGCACGCAGAGAATGGTGGTGCCGTGGAACATAGGCCCACGGGTCTAACAAGCCGGGCAGCGGTTTTCCAAGGAACACTGCCTGCTTGTCCGCTCTCGTACCGTTCCGGGACGGGGTGGAAGCGGAGGCCCCCCTGGGGCCCCGGGCTCCCCTACCCCCTCACGCCCGCGGATGCGCGGCGTCGTAGACCTGCTGGAGCTGCTCCCAGGTCACCTGGGTATACCGCTGCGTCGTGGACAGGCTCGAATGACCGAGCAGCTCCTGGATGCTGCGGATGTCCGCACCACCACCCAGCAGGTGCGTGGCGAACGAGTGGCGCAGCGCATGCGGGCTCACCTTGCGCGTCAGCGCGCACTTCAGCACGTGCGCGTCCAGGTGCCGCGCGATGCTCCTCGGCGTCAGCCGGCCCCCGCGGAAGTTGAGGAACATCGCCTCCGGGTCCTGCCCCGGCTTCGGCGTCGCCAGCAGCTCGCCCCGCCGCGCGAGGTATGCCTCCAGCGCGCGGATGGCCTGCGCGTTCACCGGCACCAGCCGCTCCTTGCTCCCCTTGCCCATCACCCGGACGATGCGCCCCTTCCGGTCCACGTCCAGCAGGTCCAGGCCGCACAGCTCGCTGATACGCAGCCCGCCCCCGTAGAGCAGCTCCAGGATGGCCTTGTCCCGCAGCCCGAGCACCGTCTTCAGGTCGTGCACGTCGATGAGGGCGAACACCTCCTCCACCGGCAGCACCTTGGGCAGCGCCTTGGGCAGCTTCGGGCTCTTCACCAGCTTCGCGGGGCTCGCCGGCAGCAGCTTCTGCCGCACGAGGTACTTGTAGAACGACTTGATGCTCGCCAGCCGCCGCGCCCGGCTCGCGGGCGCGTGGTCCGTGCTCAGCGTGCCCAGGTAGCCACGAATCGCCGCGTGCGTGCCGGACAGGAGCGACAGCTTCATCCGCTCGACGAGGTAGCGCTCGAAGTCCACCAGGTCGATGAGGTAGTTGCGCACCGTGTGCGGCGACGCGCCCTTCTCGTCCTCCAGGTGGACGCGGAACTTCTCCAGCAGCGGCGACAGGTTCGTCATGGCGCGATGAGCCTACGAGGCCCCCGCATCCTCGCAAGATTCACGGTGACGTGGAACCGGCGTCCCGCTCCAGGCGGCACCGGTCCGCGCGCGCTACACCGGGAGTCGCGGTCCCGACCGTAGCAGCGGCCCCGGAGGCCGTGGGGTCGTCCGGATCTCGAGGTGCCTGCTCCACCGCTTGTACGGCAGGAGCGCCAGGGTGCGCAGCAGAACGAAGGCCGCCATGATGGGGAGCAGGTTCATCTCGGGGTAGCTGACGCTCGCGACGAACATGGCGATGGCCGGGTTGCCAACGGCTCCGGCGATGGCGAGCGTCCTCCGGTCCTCGAGCGCGGGCCCCCCGGCCATGTGCCCGATGAAGGCCCCACCGCAGACCATCAGGAACACCGCGAGCAGCGCCCATCCATCCACGGCACGAAGCCGCGGCACGCCGAGGCCCAGCAACACGAGCGCGCTGGCGATCAGCGCCACCTTGGCGAGGAGGTCCGCTCCGGGCCGCAGCCACCTGGCGAGGCCCGGCCGCCACCACCGGAGCGCGCTCCCCAGGGCGAGTGGCAGCAGCACGCCGGGGAGGATGGCGGTGAAGAGCGCCGCGGAAGGAACCCGGAACGTCAACGGGAAGAGCGCGTTGAGCCCCCGGAGCGCCAGGGGCAGCAGGAGGAGGGCCGCCAGGGTCAACGTCAGTGACAGCGCCATGGCCAGCGGCACATTCCCCCGCTGACCCCGCACGACCCTGACGAGCAGGAGCACGCCGGGGCTGAAGGCCATGAGCAGGAGCGCGCCGGCGACGACGGGGTGGAGCGGCAGCACCTTGACGATGGCGATGGTCCACGCAGGCACGACGAGGAGCGCCAGCACGACACCGCGCCAGAAAACGGGCCGCCGGAATTCCACCAGGCTCCGGCGCCAGTCCATCGAGAGCCCCAGGGCCAGGGCCATGAGGACGAGCAGGTTCGAAGCCAGGAACGTCACTGCCCGCAGGAGCGGCTCGCGCAAGGGCTCCTCCTTGGCCCGGGTCTCCCCGGAGGGTGTGCCTTCCGCGCGCCGCGGACCACGCGGGTGGCGGGTGACAGCCTCCTCCCTCGCTCCCCGCCGCCTCCGACGCGGGGGAGGGACGGCCGAGCCGCGCAAGGGACGCAGGCCCAGGTCCCTCCCTCAACCAGACAGAGAACCGGCACGTCGCAAGCGTGGTGCATCCGCCTGATGGACAGCCCCATCGTTCGCGCGCCGAGGGGAATCGGGCCCTCATTCCCTCATGCGCGCACGAGGAGGAGGACAGCATGAAGGCACCTGACAAGAGCGACACGCGGGAGGTCGCCGAGCGGGCACGGCGGCTGCTCGCGAGCCTGGATGGCGTCCTGGACCGCACCGAGGCGCTGTACATGGACCTGCACCAGCACCCGGAGCTTTCGGGGCACGAGGAGCGCACGAGCGAGAAGGTGGCGGTCCGGCTCGAGGCGGCGGGCTATCAGGTGACGCGCGCGGTGGGCGGGCATGGCGTCGTCGGCGTGCTGGAGAACGGAGAGGGACCGACCGTCGCGCTCCGCGGTGACATGGATGCGCTGCCCGTCGAGGAGCAGACCGGCCTCCCCTACGCGAGCCACGTGCGCACCCACGGAGCGGATGGAGTCGAGGTTCCCGTCATGCATGCCTGTGGCCACGACGTCCACACGGCCTGTCTGGTGGGCAGCGCCGAGGCACTGGCGCTGCACCGCGAGCTGTGGCGGGGGCGGGTCATCGTCCTCGCCCAGCCCGCGGAGGAGACGATCAGCGGCGCGAAGGCCATGCTCGCGGATGGGCTCTGGTCGCGCTTTCCCGTCCCGGAGGTCATCCTCGGCCAGCACGTCGGCCCGGGGCCTAGCGGGTGGGTTGTCCATCGCGGCGGCGCGATGATGGCGGGGAGCCGCGGCCTGCGCATCCGCATCTTCGGCAAGGGAGGGCATGGTTCGCAGCCGCACCTCGCCGTGGACCCGGTCTACATCGGCGCCTGCGTGGTGGTGCGACTGCAGGGCATCGTGTCCCGGGAGCTCAGCCCCTACGACTCGGCGGTCGTCACCGTGGGCTCATTCCATGCGGGCACCAAGGCCAACATCATTCCGCTCGAGGCCGTGCTGGAGATCACCGTGCGCGCCATGAGCGATGAGGTGATGCGGCACATCCTCGCCTCCATCGAGCGCATCGTCCGGGCCGAGTGCGAAGCCGCTCACACCCCGAGGCCTCCCGAAATCGAGGTCCGGGCGGCGGCCGAGGTGCTGGTCAACACCCGGCCTGTGGTCGCCCGGCTCGAGGAGGTACACCGGGAGCTGTTCGCCGACGACGTGCAGGAGCTGCCGTTCCCCGTCACGGGCAGCGAGGACTTCGGGGCGCTGGGGCAGCGGGGGGACGGCGCGCGAATCCCGATGGGGTTCTGGCTTCTGTCCTCCACGCCGCGGGACGCCTGGGAGGCGGCCCCCGGCCCGGAACTCATGGGCAAGCTCAGCCACGTGCCGAGCCCGCACCAGCCGAACTTCGCCCCCGACCGGGAGAGAACCCTTCACCGAGGGGTCGAGGCCATGGTCTCCGCGTCGCTGGCCTTCCTCGGCGCGCCCTGACGTTCGCGGAGGCGGGCGCCTACTTCGCGCCCGCCGGGGGAGCCGCGGGCGTCGCCCCCGGAGCCGGCGCCGTGGAAGGAGACACCACGTTCGGCAGCAGCACCGTGCAGGTCTCCTCGGACAACCAGCCGGCCTCGCACACCGCGGTGAGGATGGGCACACGCACCTGCCAGAGCAGGATGAACAGCACCGCCAGGGCAATGGCCAGCCGAGCCCAGATGGACAGTCCCTCCGTCTCGCCGTCCTCCTCCTGCTGGCGCAGCAGCGCCGGACGCACCATGTCCATCCGGTCCACCCGCGCGCCCTTGGGCAGCCTCGGCCGCCGGGTCACCAGCGAGGACAGCGCGGGCGTCAGCATCAGCCGGTCATTCAGCGCCCAGCCCGAGCCCTCCAGCAGCAGCGCCAGGTTGCGCCGCCGCAGCTTCAGCCACCCCAGCAGTCCCGCCGGCGCCATCACCACGATGGCAATCAGCGTCGCCGCGGAGATGAGGTCCACCACCGTCAGCGACTTCACCTGCGTGACGATGAACGCGAACGACGAGCCCAGCGCCGCCGCCGCGATGCTGCCCGCCGCCACCAGCCCTCCGAGGCCTCCCGTCGCCGGAGCCGCCGCCGCGGGTGCCGCGGCCGGCGGAGTGGGCGGGGCCGCCAGCGCCTGCGTGTAGCCCTTCTCCAGCGTCGTATCGAACGTCTTCTCCCCCGCCGTCGCCAGCCCCTCCACCTTGCTGGTGATGAACGTGCCCATGCGCGTGAAGGGCATGGTCATCGCCTCCCACAGCGACACGGGCTGGCGGATGACGTGCGTCACCGTGGCGTCGTGCTCCTTGCCGTCCACGTCGTAGAAGATGCCGCGCTTGCCCACGACCAGGTCCGTGCTCCGCCCCCGCGTGACGGGCACCGCCACCTCGTAGCTCGGCGCCCCGTCCTTCGGCGCCACCTGGACGTAGAGGATGCACGTGGTCCCCTGCGCCGTGAGCGCCGCGTGCGCGGCCCGGTCCACCGCCAGCACCGACAGCGTGTACTTGCGCCCGCCCAGGATGAGCGTCCCCCGCTCCACCAGCGCCAGCCGCTTCGGCAGGTAGATGTTGGGCATGCTGATGAAGTTGTTCGCGAACACCAGCAGCCACTGCTGGTAGAGCACCAGCCGCTCCAGCTCCACGATGGCGTCCAGCGTCGGCTTCAGGGCCAGGTCCGCCGCGCACTCCGCTTCAATCGCATCCAGGTCCGCGTCCGCCACCGCCGGCAGCGCGTCCACCATCTTCCGCACCGGGCTCGCGTCGAACTTCACCTGCCACGCCAGCACCGCGTCCGCCTTCGCGAGCAGCTCGCGCCAGGCCGGGTCCGTCAGCCGCCTCGCGTCTCCCGTCATCGGAGTCGCCACGTCCTTGTGGAACGCCTCCAGCTGCTCGTACGCGGGGCCCCGGTGCAGCCGCGACCACTCCAGCACGCCCGACGGCTCGGGAGGTGCGATGGGCAGGTCGCCCGCCGCCTTGCCCAGCGCCACCACGTCCCCCAGCGCCCCCTCCACCCGCTCCGCGCGCAGGCGCAGGCTCGCCGCGGCCTCCGGCTGCGCGGCCACCAGCCGGCACTGCACGAAGTACGTGTCCAGCAGCGGCGCCACCGCGCGGATGCGCTTCGCCGTGTCCAGGCTCGCCTCGCCCAGTACGAACGCCTTGCCCCTCGCGTCCAGGTGCGCGCGCAGCGCCGCGCGCTCCTCTCGGAAGGCCTTCAGCATCGCCGGGTCGATGCCCGCCTCGCCCGCCCGGTTCTTCGCCTCCGGGAAGCAGGCCATGATGTCCCGCGCCAGCGGGCGCAGCCGCTCGGGCAGGTGCGCGGGCGCGACGATGCCGTCCCCGTTCTGCCCCGCCTCGCGCAGCGCCTTGTCGCTGGCCCGCACCTGCTCCAGCGAGATGCGCGCCCCGTCCGGCGCCTTCAGCGTCCGGAGGATGGTCTCCGCCGCGCCCCGCAGCGGCCGGGCCTCCTCGGTGAGCGCATCCAGTTCCAGCACGGGGCTGCCCGCGTCCGCGCCCCGCCGGTCCTTCAGCCGCTTCGCCGCCCACTCCACCGCGGTGCGCACCTCCGCCACCCGGATGCGGCCGTTGCCGTCCATGTCCATGAGCGACAGGAAGCGCGGATCACAGCTCAGCCCCGCGAGCGGACACGCCGTGGCGATCCACTGCGTCTCGGGGATGCGGACGGCCTCCTCGAGCACGTCGAAGGAGGGAAGGTCGACCTGGAGCGAACCACCATAGCGACGATAGACGAGAGAGCCCATACGGGCGGCGCAAGTAAGCACACCGCCTCGCCGACCGCACGCGCTACCTCGCGGAAGCTACGGCACCGCGGCCACGCTGTAGACGCCGGCCTTGGGACCCTGGCCGATGATGTACACGGCGCGAGAGTCATCCTTGCCCGCGAAGGACACCGGCACCTGCACGCCCTGGTCGAGCGTCTTCCGCGCCTGCGTCTTCACGTCGTACACCGCCACGTCGTACGTGTCCGAGTCCATGCGCGCATACGTGACGAGCACCCGCTGGCCGTCCGAGGACAGCTTGTAGCTGAAGATGCCCTGCATCCACGTCTGCGGCTCGCCCGTGCGCGGCAGGTCCAGCGCCTTGAAGTCACACGCGCGCCCATTGCGGATGCAGTTGGAGCGGAACACCACTCGCGTGTTGCCCGGCATGAAGCCGTAGCCGAACACGCCCCGGTGCACCTTCTCCGCCTTCTCCGCGCCCAGCGGGTACAGCATCAGGTCCACGGAGTACTCGGGCTTGAGGAAGCGCGAGAGGAACGCCACATAACGCCCGTCCGAGCCCCAGATGAAGTTGGGCACCCGGCCGCCCACCTGCTTCGTCACCCCATCCGGCAGCGACGCCACCGCCATCAGCCCCGCGCCCGCCGTCGAGTCGTACTTCTCCAGGAAGCCCACCGCCTGCGAGTCCGGAGAGAAGGAGAACTTCTCCACCCGCTCCCCCAGCTTGCGGCCCGCGCCGCCCGCGGCCGGCCCCACGTACAAGTCGCCCGGCACATCCGGCTTGCCGTTCTCCGTGCGCCCCAGCCACTTGCCGTCCGGAGAGAAGGCGAACGCGCTGGACGCCACCGCCAGCCGCTGCGGCTTCAGCGCCGGCAGCTCCGTCAGGAACAGGTCATACAGCCCGCGCACGGACTCGCTCCGCACCTGGAAGGCCACGCGCTTGCCATCCGGGGACACCGCGTAGTCCCCCACCTGGTCCGCCAGCTTGCGCGGCGCCTCCTCCGGCTTCTCCACCGACACCGCCGCCAGTCCTCCCGCGGCGGACAGCCGGCGCTTGATGAGCAGCGTCTTCCCGTCCGGGGTGAACTGCGCGGTGCTCACCTCGCCCGCCACCTCGGTGAAGGGGCCCGAGGGCAACGCCCCCAGCTTCAACCGGCCCGCGTCCACGAACGCCAGCCGCGAGCCATCCGGGCTGGGCAGCATGTAGCTCACCGCCGTGCCCAGCACCGTGGGCTCCGCCTTCGCGTCCACCAGCGAGGCCACCGTCAGCGCGCCGGACTGCGAGGCCGGGTTGTAGCCGGTGAGGAAGAGCGCGTACTTCGAGTCCGGCGTGTAGAGCAGCCCGCCCGGCACGTTCGTCACGCCCTCGCCCAGCTTGCGGGGCTCGCCGCCGGCCACGGGCACCCCGTGCAGCTCGCCCAGCAGCATCTGCGGAGGCACCCCGTCCAGCCGGGGCTTCTGTCCGTTCAGCAGGAACGTGGCGTACTGCCCGTCCGGCGTCACCCGCAGGTCCGCCGCGCGGCCCGCCGCCAGCAGCAGGCCCTGGCCCGCGCCGGGCGCGCCACGGCTGGGCGCGGGGGCACTCGCCGCGGCGCTCCCCTGCGCCGCGCCACCGCCCGCACCGGGGGACGCCGCGCCGCCACCACCGCCGTCACTCTTCTTGCAGCCCGCACCCGCCATGACGAGGGCGGCCACCAGGCCCGCCCCCAGAAGTCGCCCCTGCCGCATCCGCATCATGCGCTCCTCTGTTCCGTGTGCTCGGGCGCGCCCGGCCCCGGGACGCCCGCATGCGGCAGCCACGCCGCCAGGTCCTGCTTCGCCCGCGCCGAATACGCCGCCCGCTTGTCCGCCTTCTTCACCCGCCCCGCCAGCGGCGGGAAGATGCCGAAGATGACATTCGACGGCTGGTGTGGATGGTCCGGCGGGTGCGCTTCTCCCGTCACGTGCCGCAACAGCGAGCCCAGCGCCGTGGTGGCCGGCGGAGGCACCCACTCCTTCCCCGTCAGCCGTGCGTGCAGCGCCAGCGCCACCAGGTACCCGCACGCCGCGCTCTCCACGTAGCCCTCCACACCGGAAATCTGCCCCGCGAAGAACAGCCTCGGCTCCGTCTTCAGCGACAAGTCCCGCGACAGCAGCCGGGGCGAGTCGATGAACGTGTTGCGGTGGATCTGCCCCATCCGCAGGAACTCCGCCTGCTGGAGGCCGGGGATGCACGTGCTGAAGATGCGCTTCTGTTCACCCCACGTCAGCCGCGTCTGGAAGCCCACCATGTTCCACGACGTCCCCGCCGCGTCCTCCATCCGCAACTGCACCACCGCGTAGGGCTCCTGCCCCGTGCGCGGGTCCTTCAACCCCACCGGCTTCATGGGCCCGTAGGCCAGCGTGTCGTCGCCGCGCTCCGCCATCACTTCAATCGGCAGACACCCTTCGAAGTATTTCGGTTCCTCGAAGCTGTGCGGCACCACCTTCTGGCCCGCCTTCACCTCGGCGATGAAGCGGTAGTACTCCTCGCGGTTCATCGGCAGGTTGAGGTAGTCGTCCCCGCCGCCCTTGCCGTACCGGCTCTGGCGGAAGGCCACCGACAGGTCGATGGAGTCCCCGGAGATGATGGGGGCAATGGAGTCGTAGAAGTAGAGCCGCTCCCCCACGTACCGCTCCAGCTCGCGGGTCAGCGCGTCCGACGTGAGCGGCCCCGTGGCCACCACCACCGGGCCCTCGTCCGGCAGCCGCTCCACCTCGCCCGCCACCACCTCCACGCCGGGCTGGCGCTGGAGGGACTCGGTAATCGCCCCGGAGAAACGCTCTCGCTCCACCGCCAGCGCGTCACCCGCGGGCACGCGGTGCGCGTCCGCGGAGCCCAGCACCAGCGAGCCCAGCGCGCGCAGCTCCGCGTGCAGCAGGCCGATGGCGCTCTCCGGGTTGTCCGAGCGCAGCGAGTTGCTGCACACCAGCTCCGCGAACTGGTCCGACTTGTGGGCCGGCGAGCGCTTGTGCGGCTTCATCTCGCGCAGCACCACCGGCACCCCACGGCGGGCGAGCTGGTATGCACACTCGCTTCCCGCCAGGCCGCCGCCAATCACCGTCACCCGCTGCTTCACGTCCGCCATCCTGAGCTCCTGAGCCTGATGGGGCCGGCCGCGCTCGGCCCGTCCGGCGAACTGTTAGCAGGACCGAGGCGCCCTTTCCCAGCAGCGAAACGAGCCGCGTCAACCCACGCTCGCTCCTCGGGCCTCCCGCCCGCCCGGCTGCCCCCCGGGCCGCCGTCGCGCATCGTCGGAAGGCGCGGTTTCCCTACCTGGGTTGAACCCCTACGTTTTTCGCGTTCGACGCTCGGGGGCGGCCTGCATCCGGGCGAGCGGAAGTGAACCCAGAGGACCGGAGCACCGGAGACCAAGGCCATGAGCCGAGCCAATGACCTGAACAGGATTCGTGAGATCCTCCAGCGCCGCCGCCGGGAGATTCTCGCGGCGAACGCGGGCGCGCACCGAGAGCTGACGGCCCTCAAGGACCAGGAGCGGGACCCCGAGTACGAGGAGAATGCCCAGTCGGAGCTGGCGGACTACACCCTGTCCAGCCTGATGGAGTCGCAGCGCCGCGAAATCATGCTCATCGACGCCGCCCTGCGTCGCATGGACATGGGCGTCTTCGGAGACTGCGTGGACTGCGGCTTCGAAATCCCCATTGAGCGGCTGGAGGCGCTGCCCTTCGCCATCCGCTGCGAGGAGGACGCCACACTCCACGAGCTGGAGACGCGCGGCGGGCCCATGGCCACGCCCTCGCTCTAGCCCACGGCGAAACAGGCGCTCCCACCGCCGCCCGGGGAGCGCCCTACTCGCCATCCTTCTGGAGCACGACGAACCGGTAGTTCTCCAGCTCGTTCTGCCCCGCCGTGTAGAGCACGGTGAGGAGCATGTCGTAGGGAACCTTCCGGTCCGCGATGACGGACAGCTCCCTGCTGAACGGCGCCGAGGGGTTGCGCTCGGCGATGTACTTCAGCTTCTCCACTTCCTTCTTCAGCGCCGCGTCCAGCGGCAGCACCAGCCGGCCCTGGAGCTTGTCGGCCGGGAGCTGGCCGTTCTGCAGGCGCAGCACCTCGCGCTCACCCACCAGGATGTTCTTGGGGGTGATGGTGACGGCCACGGTGTCCTTCGGGGTGGCGCGCGTGGTGGACACGGGCGGCCGCACGTCCTCGGACGCCGTGATTGCCGCGGAGGACGACGCGAAGGACTTGAGCAGGAACACCAGGAGGATGGTCATCATGTCCATCATCGCGGTGATGTTCAGCTCCTTGATTTCCCCCGCCGCCTCGCGCTCCTTGCGCTTCTTGCGCGCCAGCGCCTTGCGGTAGCGCATGCGGGCCAGCGTCTCTTCGTCGGCCTCGGTCAGCACGGGTGTCGTCGGCTCGGCCATGGCTCAGGTCCCCGCCAGCGTGACGTCCGGGAACAGCAGCCGGCGCTCTTTGCCCTGCGTCTCGCGGATGGCGTCCAGCGTCTGGGTGAGGCTCTCGTAGGGGATGTCCGGATCCGCGCCCACGATGACCTTCGTCTCCTTGGGGAACGCCGCCTTGATTTCCACCATCTTCGCGTTGAGCGCCGCGAAGTCGTAGCTGCCGTCCGCGCGCACCGGCACGGTGGGAGCGTCCGCCGCGGCGCCCTCCGCCCCGAGGATGGCATTCTCACTGCTGACGAAGTGCCCCTTCTTGGAGATGAGCACGGACAGCGTCAGCTTCTGCTCGTCCGAGCCCTCCTGCGTCACGCCCGCGGACGGAGCGCCATAGGCGGGCGCGTTCACGTTCAGGATGCCGAACGTGGCCAGGCCCGTGATCGACAGCAGCATGAAGATGATGAGGTTCATGAGGATGTCGAGGTACGGGACGATGTTCAGCTCGCCCGTCTCCTCCTCCTCACGGACCTTCAGCTTGCGCCGGGAGTAGTGGAACGCCATGGACGCACCGCCCGCCTTACGACGCGCGGGACTCCAGCTCCGTGGTGCCCGGATCCGTCCCGCCGCGGCGGGACAGGAGGTTCTCCAGCTTCAGCGCGTTGAGCTCGATGGACTCCACCAGCCCCTTCGCGTGGGACGTGAGGAACAGGTGGAAGATGATGCAGAGCACCGCGATGGAGAGCGCGAAGGCGGTGTTGTTCATCGCCTTGGAGATACCGTCCGACAGCAGCACCTGCTTCTGCTCCGCCGGCACGTTGCCCAGCGCCTGGAAGGTGCCGATGAGGCCGAAGATGGTGCCGACGAGCCCCACCAGCGTGGCGATGTTCGCCAGGGACCACAGCCAGGGGATGCGCTTCGTCACGTGCGGGCTCTGCTCGACGATGGCCTCTTCCACCGCCTTGGCCACTTCAATCTCGCCGCGGTTGGCGTTCACCAGGCCCGCGCGGATGACCTTCGCCAGCGGCGCGTTGGGCGCCATGCCGCACACCTTGACCGCCCGGTCCAGGTTGCCGCTGCGCACCAGCTTGGCGATCTGCTCCATGAACGGCGGCGCCGGCAGGTTGTAGCGGAACACCACGGTGACGATGCGCTCCAGCGCCACCGCCAGCGAGCACGCCAGCCAGAACAGGTTCACGAACATGAACGGACCGCCATCCTTGAAGAACTTGATGACGGAGTCCGCGACGCCCATCTTGCCGCCTTCCGCGGCCGCAAGGGTCACGTCCAGCAGCAGCTCGCTCACCGAGAGAATCATCGCGCCTGGTGTCCTTTCGACGCCCGTCCCCCCAGGCGGGCCCGTCCGGACACGGGCACCCATGAGTCACTCCCCGAGGAGGGGGCAACCCGGACTTCTAGGGCGGGCCCGCCGAGGCTGTCAAGCCAAGGGACGGGCCAGCCCTTCGGAACTACTGGGCTTTCAAGCAGCCGAGGAGGCTTCCGGAGTACCGGGTACGCCCCCCTGCTCCACCACCTCCCGCCGGTACCCGCACTCCTTGTTCGGGCAGGCGATGTAGGCGCCGTCCCGCTTGGAGAATTTCTGGAGGAGGTACGGGGACTGGCACTGCGGGCACTGCTCGGCCAGGGGCCTGTCCCACGCGGCGAACTTGCAGTCCGGGTAGCGGTTGCAGCCGAAGAAGATCTTCCCGCGGCCGCTGCGGCGCTCCGTCAGGTAGCCCTGCTTGCACTCCGGGCATCCCACACCGATGGAGATGGGCTTGGACGTCTTGCAGTCCGGGTAGCCGGAGCAGGCCATGAAGCGGCCGAAGCGGCCGCGCTTGATGACCATGGGCTTGCCGCACTTCTCGCACTTCTCGTCCGTGGTCTCCTCCTCCACGATGACGATCTTCCCCTCGGCGTCCCGCTTGAAGTCCTTGGTGTTCTTGCAGTCGGGGTAGTTCGAGCAGGCGAGGAAGTGCCCCATCTTCCCGAACTTGATGACGAAGGGGTTGCCGCACTTCTCGCAGGCGATGTCGGTCTTGATCTCCTCGCGCTTGACGTCGCGCATCTCCGCCTTCGCCTTCTCGAGCGTCTCCTTGAAGGGCCCGTAGAAGTCGTGCAGCACGGCCTTCCAGCTCGCGCCGCCCTCGGAGATCTGGTCCAGCTTCTCCTCCATGGTGGCGGTGAAGGTGACGTCCAGCTCGTGGGGGAAGTGCTTGACCAGCATCTCGTTGGTCATCTGCCCCAGGTCGGTGGGCCGGAAGCGGCCTTCAATCTTCTCCACGTACTTCTTGTCCTGGATGGTGGAGAGAATGGCGGCGTAGGTGGACGGGCGGCCGATGCCGCGCTCCTCCAGCTCCTTCACCAGCGTGGCCTCGCTGAAGCGCGGGGGCGGCTGGGTGAAGTGCTGCTCGTGCAGCAGCTTCTGGAGGGCCAGCGTGTCGCCCTCGTTGATGACGGGCAGCTCGCCCACGGCGTCCGCGCCGTCCGCGCTGTCGTCACCGGCGGCCTTCGCCTTCTCCTTCTCCGCCTCCTCCTCCGGGGTGAGGCCGGCGCCGTACACCGCGAGGTAGCCGGCGAACTTCAGCGTGCTGCCGGACGCGCGGAAGGTGGCGCGGCCCGCGGAGATGTCCGCGCTCGTCTGGTCATAGACGGCCGGCTTCATCTGGCACGCCACGAAGCGGTTCCAGATGAGCTCGTACAGGCGGAACATGTCCAGCTCGTCCATGGCCTCGAAGAAGGGCCGCACCCGCTCCGGCGGGTACTCCAGGGACGTGGGACGGATGGCCTCGTGCGCGTCCTGCGCGCTCTTGCGGGTGCGGTACACCACCGGCTCGTCCGGCAGGAAGTCCCTGCCGTACCTGCCGTCGATGAACTCGCGCACCTGCTTCACCGCGTCGTCGGACAGACGGGTGGAGTCCGTACGCATATAGGTAATCAGCGCTGTCTGGCCCTCCTCGCCGAGGGGGACGCCCTCGTAGAGCTTCTGGGCCAGCGTCATCGTCTTCTTGGCGGTGAAGGACAGCCGGTTGGCGGCCTCCTGCTGCAGCTTGGAGGTGATGAAGGGCGCGGGCGCGTTGCGGCGGCGCTCGCGGCGGTCCACCTTGGCCACCACGAAGTCGGCCGTCTGCAGCTCGGAGACGAGCCCCTCGGTGGTGGCGCGGTCCTTCAGCTCCACCTTCTTGCCGTCCACCTTGGACAGCTTGGCCTTGAAGGGCGGCGGGCCGGACGGGCCCTCCAGCAGCGCGTCCAGCGTCCAGTACTCCTCGGGGACGAAGGCCTTGATGGCCTCCTCGCGCTCCACGACGAGCCGCACCGCCACGGACTGCACCCGGCCGGCGGACAGGCCCCGGCGGATCTTCTGCCAGAGCAGCGGGGAGATTTGATACCCCACCAGCCGGTCGAGGATGCGGCGCGTCTGCTGCGAGTCGTAGTTGTCCTGGTTCAGCTCGCGCGGCTGGGAGATGGCCTCCTGGACCGCCTTCTTGGTGATTTCGTTGAAGGTCACCCGCATGGCGTCCGGGTGCGCGAGCTCCTCCTTGATGTGCCAGGCGATGGCCTCGCCCTCGCGGTCGGGGTCCGTCGCGAGGAAGACCTTGTCGGCGGACTTCGCCATCTTCTTCAGCTCGTTGAGCACCTTCTCCTTGCCCTTGATGACCTCGTACTCGGGCTGGAAGTCGTGCTCCACGTCGACGCCCATCTTGCTCTTGGGCAGGTCCTTCACGTGCCCCACGGAGGCCTTCACCGTGTAGCCGGAGCCCAGGTACTTCTTGATGGTCTTCGCCTTGGCGGGTGACTCCACCACCACGAGGTAGTGGGGGCCCTTGCCGCGAGGCGTGGCCTCGTCGTCCGCGTCCGCCTCCACGGTGGGCAGCGTGTCGTCGTCGCCCTTCTTGGTGCGGCGGCGGGCCGCCGTCTTCTTCGCCTTGGCCGCCGTCTTCTTCTTGGCGGCCGGGCGGGTCGCCTTGCGGGGGGCCTTCTCCTCGGCCGCCTCAGTCTCTTCCACCTTCTTCTTCGTCCGCGTGGCCATGACTCTCCTACCTAGACCTTTTCGTACAACCGTCCCGGGTGCTGGATGATCAGCCCCGTCAACTCCAGCTCCACCAGCGCGCCGGTGAGCGCCGCGGGGGAGAGGGTGCTGTCGGCCAGCACCTCGTCGAATGTCCGGGGAACCCGGTCCAACACCTCATAAGCGCCCTTCGCTTCCGCGGAGAGCGAGTCCCATGCCTCGGGAGGCTCCGGGGGAAGCGTCAGTCCCGGCTGAACGCCCACCGCCCTCCAGAGTTCTTCCGGGCCCGTGCACGCCCTGGCATGCCCGTCCCGGAGCAGCGCATTGCAGCCAGCGGCCGCCCGCTGCGTGACATCTCCGGGCAGCGCGAAGACCGGCCGCCCCTGCACCCGCCCCGCCTCCGCCGTATACAGCGCACCCGAGCCCACCCCTGCCCTCAACACCAGGACCACGTCGGATGCGCCGGAGATGAGCCGGTTGCGGCGCGGGAAGGTGGTGACGCTCGCCCGGACGCCAGGAGGCAGCTCGCTGAAGAACACGCCGCCTCCCTCCAGGAAGTGGGGGAGCAGGCGGGCCTGCGCCGCGTCCAGCGCATCCAGGGCCGACCCGAGGAACGCCCACGTCTCCCCCGCCACGTCCAGGGCGCCCCAGTGGCACGCCTGGTCCACCCCGATGGCCGCGCCCGACACCACCCCCACCCCGCCCTCCGCCACCTTCCGCGCGAAGCCGCGCGCATAGGGCAGGAAGCCGTGGTCCGGATGGCGGCTGCCCACCATGGCCACCCGGCGCCGGGGCAGCCCCGGGCGGCCCCGGTAGAAGAGCAGCGGCGGCGCATCCAGCACCTCCTTCAACCGCTCTGGATAGGCGCGCTCCCCGGCGAATGCCACCCTCATGCCGCCCCTGTGGCAGGCGTCCAGCACCCGCGAGGCCAGCGCCGGGAGCGCGTCCACCTGGGCCAGCCGGCGGCGCACCTGTGGGGAGACCGGCGCGTCGGACACCCAGTCCCGTACAGGGACGGAGGCCAGCGGTGCGAGACCTCCATCCGCGAACGCGCGCAGGGAGGCCAGTGTCCTCGGCCCCAGGCCGGGAACCGCCCAGAGCGCCAGGCACGCCTGCTGCTCCGCCGTGAGGCTGTCGGTCTCAGCGTCCGCCATTCCTGTCCCCTGCCCGTTTCCCACCTATATAGAAGATGGGTCCCCAGGAGGGGCGCGACACATAGACACCCGACCGCCACCGGTCAAGCTCTCAACCCCTCCAGTGGCCGGGGGAATGCATATTTCCTGCCGCCGCTCAGCGGCTGGCGGTGGGCTGGGAGACGCGCATGACGGCGCGGTCGCCGGGGACCAGCTCCTCCAGGGAGCGCAGCATGAGGCAGTTGGAGGTGCGCTCCTTCACCTCGGTCACCATGCAGGTGCCGATGTCCTCCCAGGGGAGGCGCTTCTCCTTGTCGCTGAGCACCACGCGGCCCTGGCCGAGCACATGGAGCGCCGGGTCCCACCGGCGGAGGATGGTGAAGGTGTTGCCGAGCTGGACGCCGTCCGCGCTGCCCCGGTCCATCACCACCGTGTGGTGCTCACCCAGCTGCGTGAGGTACGGCACCAGGGCGGTGATGACGGTGGCCTGCACCTCCTTGGTGTTGGGCCGCGGGGCGATGCGCTCGGTGAGGCGCTCGCCGACGGGGCCCACCAGGTCGCCGCGCTCCATGCCGTCCCAGGTGTCCACCACCTGCGCGGTGACGACGTTCTCATTGATGCGCACCACGCGCAGGGTGCCGAGGAAGTCGGTGAGGAAGCCCAGCTTCTTCCCCGTCACCGGGTGGTTGATTTCCTGGGTGGTGTGGAAGACGACGTACCGGTCGCCCACCTTGGCGCTGCCCTTCTTCTTGAAGCGCACGTAGGCGTGGTCCGGGAAGGACAGCATCAGCGCGCCGGAGGACGAGCCCTCGATGCGGCCGGCCTCGTCCAGCTCGCGCTGGGTGACGAAGCCCTGGGTCGTCACGGGGCGCGACGTGGACACGTCGTAGCCAATCTTCCCGGTCACCGTCACCGCCGCGCCGGGCATCTCCACGGGGGCCGTCACGTCGCCCTCGTCCACCACCATCTCCGTGCCGGGCTCCACGCGGGCGGGCACCTCCTCGCCGCCGGCGAAGAAGCGCACCTGGTTGCCCGGGTAGATCCAGTGCGGGTTGGCGATCTCCGGGTTGTAGGACCAGACCTTCGGCCAGTACCAGGGGCTGCCCAGGTAGCGCTGGGACAAATCCCACAGCGTGTCGCCCTCCTGCACCGAGTGGACCTGGCCCGGGGCGCTGTCACGGCCCCGGGGGGCGCCCGGCGGCACCGTCACGGCACCGGGGGCGGGCTCCGGCGCCTCGTCCACCACCTCGGCGCCCTCCATCTCGCTTCCGGCTTCGGTGTCCTGGTCCTCGGCATCCTGGGCGCGCGCGCTCCAGGCCGGCGCGACGGCGAGGCTCAGCATCAGCGAGGTGAGGATCCTGGAGCGCATCGGACGACGTCCTTTCGAAAGAGGCATCACTGCGGGAGCGCGGCGAGCCGCTGCTCCGCCTGCGTGGCGGCGGCCGTCCCCGGAAACTGGGTGACGACGCGGGTGTAGAGCGCCCGGGCATCCGCGGCCTGATTGAGCCGCACCCGACACTCGGCGAGCCGGAGCATGCTGTCCAGCATGGCATCCCCGGCGGGATAGGTCTTGATGAGCCGCTCGAACGTCTTCGCGGCTTCCTTGTACTCGTTGAGGCCCACCTGCCCGAGCCCGCTGAAGTACAGCGCGTTGTCCGCGCGCGGGTGGCGGGGGTTGTCCTCGGCGAAGCGGCGCAGGCGCTCCACGCCGCCCTCGACGTTGCCGGTGCGCAGGAGCGACACGGCCTTCTCGTACTCCGCCTCCAGCACGTCCGGGTCCTGCTGCTCGGCCTCCTCTTCGCGCGTGGCCACCACGGTGGCCGCGCCGGAGGACGGGGCACCGTCCGGCACGTTGCTGATGAACATCTCCATCTGGTCCGAGTCCGGCTCCACCACGGGCACCTGCGTGGGCAGCCTCGGCGCGGGCTCGGAGCGGGGCTTGAGCTTCACCACCGCCAGCTCCGGGGTGGCGCCCAGCGCATCGCCGGCGTCGCCGGGCTCCGGGGCAGGCGCCTTCGAGCCCCCTCCGGTGGCCGCGCGCGCCACCGCGTCGTGCGCCTCCAGCCGCTCCAGCCGCTCCATCATCCGGGACTGCGACTCGCGCAGCGCGCGCAGCTCCGCCCTCAGCGCCGTCACGTCCGCCTGGGTGGGGGCGGTGGTGGCGCAGGCGCTCAGCACGCACAGCGGCGCGGCGGCGAGCAGGCGGAAGATGACGGAGCGCGCGGGCACGGGCCTCTTCGGACGGGAGTCTTCCCGAGGATAGGAAGGCCCGTCGGAGAGCGTCAAGAAAACGGCCGGGACGCGCCCCGTGGGGCTAGAACCGGTGTACCACGTAGTTGAGGTGCCGTCCGGTGCGCCCCGCGTCGCGGCGGTGGGAGAAGAAGCGGACAGGCTCGCAGGCGGTACAGGCCGGTAGCACGTCCACGTGCGCCGGCTTCAGCCCCGCGCGCAGCAGCGTCATCCGCACCGCCCGTGTCAGGTCCAGCCGCACGCTCGCGCCCACGGACTCCACCACCTCCGCCCCGAAGCGCCCGCTGAAGCGTTGTGCCAGCTCGTCGGACACCTCGTAGCAGCAGCGCTGGATGGAGGGCCCCACCGCCGCCAGCAGCCGCTCCGGCCGGGCCCCCTTCGCCACCAGGGCCTCCACCGCCCGCGCGCTGATGTCCGCGTCCGTCCCCCGCCACCCCGAGTGCACCGCCGCCACGCGCCGGCCGTCCGGGTCCACCAGCAGCACCGGCACGCAGTCCGCCGTGCCCACCGCCACCCACGTCCCCGGCGCCTCCGTCCACAGCGCGTCCGCCTCGCCCTCCACGGGCCTCAGCCCGTCCGTGCCCTCCCCTCCCCTCGCCTCCAGCACCCGGTCCCCATGCACCTGGGACACCCGGCACAGCGCGCCCAGCGACGCGCCCGCGGCGGCGGCCAGCCGGCGGTGGTTCTCCAGCACCCGCTCCCGCGCGTCCCCCACCGAAAAGCCCAGGTTGAGCGAAGCATAAGGCCCGTCCGAGACGCCCCCCGCACGGGTGGCGAAGCCATGGGGGACGGGAAGCAGAGGGGAAGACAGGAACTCAGTGGCCATGTGTCTCGGGAAACCCCGCTGAAACGGGAATATTCTCGTACAAGTACGTTTGACAGTCCGCGTCAGCCAATTGACAATTCCGTATGAAGTTCGTGAAACAAGTTTAAGCCACCGCTGCGGAGAGCCGCGACAAGCGCATGCCCCTGGGTCCGGACACTGTTGGCAGGAAGCTCCTGTGGAGCATCGCCCTGCCGGGGCTGGTGGTGGCGTTGCTGGGCGTGGGCCACTTCTGGCGTGACGCGCGGGTGGCCGTCCAGGACGCCACGCAGGTGGAGTCGCTGGCGCTGGCGGAGTTCGTGGCCTCCACGTTCGCGCTGCCGTCGGCGCCGGGGGCGAGGGCCCACGAGGCGGTGGCGGAGGTGCTCCGCTCGGACACGCGGCTGTTCCGCTCGGTGGAGGACGTGCGGGTGCTGACGCCGGACGGGCGCATCCGCTGGTCGCGCCAGCCGGACGAGGTGGGCACGGTGCACGCGGAGGCGAAGCGGCTGACGGCGCCCGGGCCGGAGACGGCGCGCTCCACGGCCGGGGTGACGGAGGTGGTGCGGCCGCTGGGCGGCCCCGAGTGCGGCAGCTGCCACACCGAGGGGGAGGTGCCGGGCGCCAGCGTCCTGCAGATGCGGATGACGGAGCCGGCGCTGCACCAGCAGCTCACGGAGATGTTCCGCGGCGCGCTGGGCGCCATGGTGTTGTTCATCGCCCTGCTGGCGGTGCTCACCGCGCTGGGGCTGCACTTCAACCTCACCCGCCCGCTGCGCAAGCTGAGCGCGGCCATGCGGCGCGCCGAGGCCGGCGACTTCCTGGTGCGCGCGGACTCGCGGGGCACGGACGAGCTGGCGCGGCTGGGCGCGGCCTTCAACCAGATGCTGGCGCGGCTCACCGCGATGAAGGCGGAGGAAATCGACACCCACCGCGACCTGGAGGTGGTGAAGGAGAAGCTGGCGCTCAAGGACGAGCTGGAGGAGCGCCTGCGGGAGCTGTCGCTGCTGTTCGACGTGGCGCGCTCGGTCAACGCCACGCTGGAGCTGGACGAGCTGCTGGAGGCCGTCACCCGGATGGTGGTGGAGCGGCTCCAGATTCCGGACTTCTCCATCATGGTCCTCAACGTGGAGGGCCTGCTGGAGGTGAGGCACGCGTGGCCGGAGGGGCGCGGCACGGAGGGGCTCACCTTCTCCGTGGGCGAGGGCGCGTGCGGGCGCGCGGCGGAGACGCTCAAGGCGGTGTACCTGCCGGACCTGGAGGACCGCACCAGCGTCTTCGCGCGGCGGGGCCTGGTGGAGGGGGCCATGGACCGGGGCGCGCTGCTGGCGGTGCCCATGGTGCACATGGGCACGCTGCTGGGGGTGATGAACTGCCAGCGCCCGGAGGTGGCCAGCTTCTCCGCGGGGGAAATCGAGCTGCTGACGGCGGTGGCGGACCTGGCGGCCACGGCGGTGAAGAACGCGCGGCTGCACGCGGAGACGGTGAAGCTCACCATGACGGACCCGCTGACCGGCGTGCCCAACCGGCGCCACCTCTTCCAGCGCATGGAGCTGGAGGTGGCGCGGGCGCACCGCTTCGGCACGCCGCTGGCGCTCCTCATGATTGACGTGGACCACTTCAAGCGCCTCAACGACGTGGCGGGCCACCGCGTGGGCGACGAGACGCTGCGCCGCGTGTGCGACGTGCTCCGCGTGCGCGTGCGCAAGGTGGACACGCTGGCGCGCTACGGCGGCGAGGAGTTCGTCCTGCTGCTGCCCCAGGCCAGCAAGGCGGACGCGGTGGAAGTGGCGGAGAAGCTGCGCCGCGCGGTGGCGGAGACCCTGATGCTGAGCCAGCCCGGCCTGCCCGGCAACCACGTCACGGTGTCCATCGGCGTGGCCCACTACCCCACCGACGCCTCCACCCAGGAGGGCCTGGTGGACTGCGCGGACGCGGCGCTCTATTGCAGCAAGCGCACCGGCCGCAACCGGACCACGCCCTACGAGCCCGGCATGGAGATGCACCCCGGCCGCGAGCGCGGCCCGCACACTCCCGCGACGGAAGCCCCCGCCGTGGCCACCACCTCGGCCCCGGGCGGCGTGGCCAAGGCGTAGGCACGCACGCTCCGCCTCACGGCACCCGGAGGGCGCGCAGGTTGCGGTTGCCCCCCGGCCCCGCCACGCGCAGGAGCAGCGTGGTACCCGACTTCGCGGACCGGATGACGCGCGCCAGTTCGTCCGCGCTGTTCACGGGCTTGCGGTTGGCCTCCACCACCAGCATGCCGGGCTCGAGCTGTGCGCGGTCCGCCGGAGAGCCGGGCACCACGTCGGTGATGAGCGCGCCCTGGCGCTCGGTGAAGCCCGCCTGCTGCGCGGTGCGCGCGTCCAGGTTCTGGAGGCTGACGCCCACGCGGCGCGAGCTCTCCTGCTCGTCGGTGGCGCTCGGCCGCTTGGAGGCCACGCCCTCCAGGTCCGGCCGCGTGCCCAGCGTCACCTTCACGTCCTGCTTCTTGCCCTCGCGGAAGACGGTCAGCGTGGAGGTGCTGCCCGGACGCTTGAGCGCCACGGTGCGGGTCAGCTCGCTGCTGGAGGTCACCGGCCGGCCGTCGATGGCGGTGACGACGTCGTCCGCCTTCAGCCCCCCCTTGGCCGCGGGCGAGCCCGGGTTGACCTGGGTGATGATGGCGCCCTCCGTCACCGGCAACTTGAGCGCGCCGGCCAGGTCCCTCGTCAGGTCCTGGATGCCCACGCCCAGCCACGCGCGGGTGACGGCGCCTTCCTTCTCGAGCTGTGGCAGCAGCGCCTTCACCAGGTTGCTGGGCACCGCGAAGCCGATGCCCGTGCCCCCACCGACGATGGCGGTGTTGATGCCCACCACCTCGCCCTTCATGTTGAAGAGCGGGCCGCCGGAGTTGCCGGGGTTGATGGCGGCGTCCGTCTGGAGGAACTCGTCATACGCGCTGGCGCCAATCTCGCGGGCGCGCGCGGAGACGATGCCCAGGCTCACGCTGGAGGCGAGGCCGAACGGGTTGCCGATGGCCACCACCCAGTCGCCCACGCGCAGCGCGTCCGAGTCTCCCAGCTTCACCGTGGGCAGGTTCTCGACCTTCTCCTTCACCTTCACCAGCGCCACGTCGGTGAGCGGATCTCGCCCCACCACGTCGCCCGCGAAGGTGCGCCCGTCATCCAGGCGGATGGTGATGGAGACCGCGTCCTCCACCACGTGGTTGTTGGTGAGGATGATGCCCTTGGGGTCGATGATGAAGCCGGAGCCCGCGCCCTGACGGATGGGCTCGCGCGGCCCGCCACGGCCACCGCCGAAGAAGCGGTCGAAGAACGGGTTCCCCTCCATGCCCTCCATGCCGCCCCCACCCCGGGCCTGCACGTCCACGTTGACCACCGCGGTCTTCACGGACTCCACCAGCGGCGCCAGCGACGGAAGCGCCTGGGCCTCGCGCGTGGCGGGCTGGAGGACGTTGCCATCCGGAGCCGGAGCCGGCTGCGCCCCCTGCGAAGCGGGCTGGGCCGGCTTCGGGGCGGCCGGGGCCTGGGCGAAGGAGGCGCCTGGCAGTGCCAGCAGGAGCGCCGCGACCAGGGCCCTCCGGGGAGCGACGGGAGAACGGTTCATATGCATTCCTAGCTAAGGCGGAAATGACGTCCCGCAAGCGAAACCCACCCCCTGGCGACGGAAGGGAAACAGTCCGCCCACCCGACTGTTCCCTGGGGGCTCAGCCGGGCCGGTACACGCGGTAGTCCAGCTCGGGGAAGAGGTTGTCACGGCCCTCGACGTGGGCCAGCCAGCCCTCGTCGATGGTGCCGGCGCGCAACTCGTCGTGCAGCCGCTGGAAGCGCAGGACGTGCTCGCGGGTGCGGCGCCGCGCGTACTCCACCATGGTGCCCGTCTTCATGATGAAGGCCCAGTCGGAGGACTGGGCGAGCAGCAGCTCGCGCGCGGCCTGGTTGAGCGCCCGGCGATGCAGGGGACTGGCGGAGTCTGGGAAGTCCCGGGCCAGTTCCACCATCTGCTTCGCGCAGTGGTGCAGGTGGCGGTAGATCCAGTCGTTGGAGCTGTCCAGCCACATGTTGGCGTAGCCGCCCGCGCCCCACGAGGACAGCGGCGGCGTGGCCACCTGGTTCTCCGGATTCTCCCGCAGGTCGTCCGAGGGCGTCACCAGCGTGAAGGTCTTCTGGTCATACGCGGCCTTGCGGATGAGGAAGTCGAGGAACATGGGCCCCTCGAACCACCAGTGGCCGAACAGCTCCGCGTCGTAGGGGGCGACCACCACCGGCTTGCGGCCTCCCAGGCGAGAGGCGAGGTGCTCGATCTGCCGCTCGCGGTTGAACAGGAAGTTGCCGGCGTGGACCGCGGCGCGCTCACGGGCGGCGTCCGGGTCATAGGGCTGCTTGTCGTTCGTCTTGCCGGTGATGCGGAAGTACTTGAAGCCGGTGTTCTTCCGGTCGCCGGTGGGCTGGATGTACGGGCGGACGTAGTCCAGGTCCAGGTCCCAGCCGATGTCCCGATAGAACTCGCGGTAGGCCGGGTCGCCGGGGTAGCCGAACTCGGTGCTCCAGACCTGCTGGCTGCTCTCCGGGTCTCTCGCGTAGGCGGCCACGCCCACCTCGGTGAAGATGGGGGCGTAGGGGCCGTGGAGCGGACGGGGCGTGGCGTCCGTGAGGCCGTGGGTGTCCACGAAGAAGTAGCGGATGCGCTCGGCGGCGAGCAGCCGCTCCAGCCCGGGGTAGTAGCCACACTCGGCCAGCCAGATGCCGGCCGGGTCCCTGCCGAAGTTCTGGCGGTAGTGGTTGGCGGCCACCGTCACCTGCGCGCGCACGGCCTCCGGCACCTGCTGCATGAGCGGCAGGAAGCCGTGCGTGGCGTTGCAGGTGAGGATGTCCAGGTGCCCCGCGTCCTGGAGGCGGCGGAAGGCGGGCACCAGGTCGCGCCGGTAGCGCTCGTGGAAGGCCCGGCGCAGGGACTCGAAGTGGTCGCGGTGGAAGCGGGCCAGCCGCCCGAACGTCGGGTCGTTCCGGGTGCGGTGGACCTCGCGGTCGCCCAGCTCGCAGAGGGAGTCCAGCCGCCGCGCGTAGCGCGTCATCAACAACTCGTCCCGCAGCATCGAGACGAGCGTGGGAGACAGCGTCATCGACACCCGGAACGGGACCTCGTCCTCCGCCAGCTTGTCGAAGACGAGCAGCAGCGGAATGTACGTCTCGGAGATGGCCTCGTAGAGCCAATCCTCCTCGAGGAAGTTCTCGTGCTCGGGGTGGCGGACGAATGGAAGGTGCGCGTGGAGGACCAGCGCGAGAGAGCCCAGGCTCATAAGCGTTCGAGATGTCCGTGCGGGTTCACGAGTGGCCTCCGCCCGAAGGCGGCTTCCGGGGGAGCGGCTCCTCCGAGGAGCCCTGGGGACGCGACGCGGAGTCCGAAGCACCCGGCGCACGCCCTGGCGAGGCCCCGTAGCGCAGGTCCGACGCGCCGCCGGGAGCCCGCCCGATGTCCAGGTACTGGTACGGCGCCGACGCCCTACCCGGCCACGCCTCCTGGTAGCGCATGTCCGAGGCCCCCGGAGCCCGGCCCGGGGATTCCAGGTAGCGCAGGTCCGACGCACCGGGCGCGCGGCCCACGTCGAGGTACGGACGCTCCCGCGGCGCCTCCAGGTAGCGCTGCTCCGAGGCCCCCGGCGCGCGCTCCGTGGACTCCAGGTAGCGCATGTCCGAGGCCCCCGGCGCACGCTCCCGCGACTCCACGTACCGCTGGTCCGACGCTCCCGCCGGGCGCGGCACGGCTTCCATATGGGAAGCGGCCGGCGCTCCCGGCCCCGGCCCGCTCCGCTCGCGACGGGACTCGGGGATGTCCTGCGCGCCCGCGCTGCCCGGCAGGCTCACGCGGCGCCAGGTGATGTACTCGCGCTCCTCGGCCTCCGGAGCGTTTGCGCGCACCGGCGGCACCCTCTCCGGCAGGAACTGCGGCTCGGGCGCGCGCGGCGTGGGGACGCGGAGGAAGCGCACCGTATGGTCCGTGGACGTACCGATGGGCGGAAGCGCCACCCGGTTGCTGGATTGACCGATACGGCGAGAGCGGCCATCCCGTCCGACGAAGTGCACCTCCACCCGGTAGGGCCGGCCCGGCTGCAGGCCGTGGATGTAGAAGCCGTGCATCTCGAGCATGCAGTCCTGCTCGCGCGCCAGCTTCTCCCCGTCGAACACCCGCAGCACGGCGCGCGGTGACTCCAGGCCCCGCATCGCCCGGCTCTTCGCGGCGGAACTGAAGTCCCACGAGACGAACAGCGTGTGCGGATCCTTCGGCAGCAGCAGCGCGCCGTCGTCCTGGTACCCGGCCGGAAGCTCTCCCAGTCCCTCGTCGTACTCCGCGAGGTGATTCGAGGAGGGCGGCCGCTGCGACTCCCCCACCATGTGATGGCGGCGCGCCTCGTCCTCCCCCGCGACTCGCGCCACGAAGAAGCCCTCCACCAGCGGCTCCGCGGCGTGCTGTTCGACTGGCGGAGCGGCCGGTGCTTCCGGAGCCGGCGTCGAAGCGAACGCATCCGCCACTCCCGTGATGGCGCCCGCCGTCGGCTCGGGAACGGGCGTGTTGGAAGCCGCCGGCTCCCTGGACGCACGGGCCTTGGGAAGGAACGTCACCACCTGGGCAGGGCGAGCAGGCGGGGTGGCGCCCGGCTTCTCCGATGCCCGCTTGGCCGCCACCCGCTTGGGCGCGGACACCCGCCCCTCGCCGAGCTGCTCGACGGGCTTCGCCTTCGCGGTGGTGTCTCGGGGCGGTCGCGGCTCCGGAGCCGCCTTCACCTTGGGAGCCGCCTTCACCGTGGAAGCCGTCCTGGGCTCCAGGGCCTCCTTCACCTTCGCCGCCACCTTCTGCCGGACCTCCTTCACCTTGGAAGCCGGCTTCGACGCGGCGGCCCGGCCGCCAGACGACTTCTCCTTTGCAGCGGCGGTGGACTTCTTCGCGGCCGCGCTCCTGGGACGCTCCGTCCTGGCGGCCCGGGCCGGCTCCGCTTCCGTGGCCGTAGCGGCCTTCTTCGCCGGGGCGGCCCTCTTCGCGGTGGAACTTTTCCGCGTCACGGTGATGCCTGCCAGCCTGGCGAGCTTCGCCAGGGCGGGGACATACGCGGCGAGCGCGGCGATCAATTCCTCCTTCTTCATCTTGCTGTAACCGCCCCCCAGGTGCTTCTGGGCCAGCTCGCGCAGGTGGCTGACGGTCACGCTCTTGAGGTCGTCCATAGGCAAGGCCGCCTTTAGGTCGCTGGCAGTGGAGGGTCAACGTGCCAGCATTTCATGTGTTCTTCGCCCGACCCCCCCTCCCCCTGCATCGCCCGATGACACCCAGGATGCGGCCCGGTATCCTGCCCATGCTTGAGCGACCTGCCCAGACTGCTCCTGTGCAGTTTCGACGTCATCCCCGGCCCATCGGGCTCGTCGCGTCGTGTCACGGAGTACCTCAAGGCGCTGCCGGACCGCTTCTCCGTGGTGGTGCTATCGGCGAAGACGCCTGACCACTCCCACATCGAGAAGTACCAGGGAGCCCGCCTGCTACGGGTGCCGGTAGGCTCGGGGGACCTGGCGTCCCGCATCCAGGCCTTCGAGCGCGCCGTGCGCCGCCAGCTGGAGAGCGAGGAGTACGCGCTCGCCCACTTCACCGACCCCTTCGGCGGCTACGCCCTGTGCGAGATGAAGGCGGACTACGGCTACCGCCTCATCTATGAGGCGCAGACCTTCCCGTCGCAGGAGCTGCGCTACACGCACCCGCAGACGGAGGGGGACCGCCGCTTCCTGTCGAAGGTCCGCAGGCAGGAGCTGTTCTGCCTGATGAACGCGGACCTCATCATCACCGGCTCGCGGACCACGCGAGCCCATATCCAGTCGCTCGGAGCGAGCGAGGAGCTCATCCACGTGCTCCGCGCGCCCGTGGACCTCCAGCCGTATGCCCCGGACGTGCTGGGCATCCCGGACGGCCAGCCGCTGCGGCTGATGTACCTGGGCAGCCAGGTGGGATGGCAGGGCCTGCCCACGCTGCTGCGGGCCATGGCGCTGGCGGTCCGGCAGGCGGACGTGCGCCTCACGCTGGTGGGCGCACGGCACGCGGACTGGCAGCCGCACCTGGATGACCTGGTGAAGGAGCTGGGGCTTCAGGAGCGGGTGGAGTTCCAGCCGCCCGTCGCCCACGACGACCTGGCCAAGGTGCTCGCGCTGGCGGATGTGGGCGTGCTGCCGATGGACGACGTGGAGCGCAACCGGCAGCAAGGGGGCCCCCTCGCGAAGGTGTCCGAGTACTTCGCCGCCGGCCGGCCCGTCATCGCGGCGGACCTGCCCGTCACGCGCGAGCTGATTCCCCCGGGGACGGCCCTCTTCTTCCCGCCGGGAGACACGCAGGCCCTGGCCCAGCACATCGTCGAGCTGGCGCGCGACGTCCCCCGCCGGGTGGAGCTGGGGCGCAAGGCGCGCGCGCACGCGGAGGAGGTGCTCGACGCGGGGCTCATCCGCGGGAAGCTCCTGGACCTCTATGACTCGCTGCTGGACAAGCGCTCGGTGCCGGTGGCGCCTCGCGGCGAGGATGACCTTCCCTCCCCCACCACGGTGACGGGCACGCCCACCAACCGGCTGGCGGCCCTGCTGCCGCCGGAAGGCACTCCGGTGACCCGGAAGCCCGAGCCCCCTGGTACCCGGGCCTCGGCCCCGCCCGCCAGCAACGAGCCCTCGCGCGAGGAGCTGCCGCTGGTGATGGGCCAGGTGCTGGACGAGGGAGTCGATACGCGCCTCGTCAAGACGGAGCTGGAGGAGCAGCCCTCCGGGCCTCCCGTGGTGATGGGCCTGCCCCTGCGCGAGAGCGCGCCGTCGCCGTCCACCGTCGAGGTGAGCGAGTCCCTGTCTTCGATGATGGGGGAGACGGCATCGCCCACCTCGGGGCGGGCGGACACGGGAGCCGGTGAGCCGCCGTCTCTCGCGGAGGAACCGCCCACGCCCGCCATCCGGAGCTCCGGCACTTCGGGTGATGAGGAGCCTCCGGCCCCCACGCCGGTCGTCCGTGCCCCCGCCGCCCCCGAGGAGCCTCCGGCGCCGACGCCGGTCGTCCGCGCGCCGGCCTCCATCGACTCCGAGGAGCCTCCGGCCCCCACGCCCGTGGTCCGCGCCCCGGCGCCTCCGGACTCCGAGGAGCCTCCGGCGCCGACGCCCATCACTCGCGCGCCCGGCCCGTATCCCCGAGAGGAGGCCCCCTTCGCCGCGTTCGGGGCGCGCGCGCCGCTCGGCGCGACTCGCGAGGAGCCACCGGCGCCCGCCGTCCGGGGTTCGACTCGCGAGGAGGCTCCAACGCCCGTGGCGTTCCGCGCGACCGTTGTTGCGACTCGCGAGGACGCTCCGGCTTCCACGGGCCGCTCGGCTGTCACGCCGTACCGCGATGATGAGCCTCCGGCCCCCACGCCCATCGTCAAGGTGCCCGAGGCGCTGCTCATGCGGGAGGAGTCGCTCACGCAGTCCTCCACCAGCCGCGCGTCCTCGCCTTCGCGCACCTCCATCCCCGCACTCAGCAGTCGCAGCACCTCGGCCCGGGTGGAGACGCCCTCGAGGCGCATCGCCCCCCTGGCCACCCCGTCCCGTGGGACCTCGGCCATCGAGCCGGAGCGCCCGCGCGCCTCCAGCCAGGAGCCGGCCCCCCTTCCGCCCATCCGTGGCGGGGCGGCCTCCTCCGAGCCGGCGCTTCCCCCGGCAATCCGCGGTGGCGCATCCGCCTCCGAACCCGAGCGCTCTCGCTCCTCCACTCAGGAGACGGCGCTCCCTCCTGTCATCCGCGGCGGCCCTCCCTCTCAGGAGACGGTCATCCCCCCGGTGCTCCGCGCCGCCGGGCCCACCTCCGACATGGAGCGCCCACGAACGCCCACCCAGGAGACGGTGCTCCCGCCGGTGATTCGCGGCGGGGCCTCCGCCTCCGAGCCGGAGCGCCCGCCCCCGGTGCTCCGCCCCAGCGCCGCGTCCACGGACGGGGAGAAGCTCCCGCAGATTCGCGGAGGCCTCGTCACCTCCGAGCTGGAGCGCCCGCCCGCGCTGCCGCCCCGCGCGGCCGCGCCGCCTCCCGTTCCCCGCCAGCGCCCGCCGCAGCTCACGCCGACGGAGCCGCCCCGCCTCACGCCCGTCTCTCGCCCGGTCGTCCCACCCTCCCTGAAGGCCTCCGTCCCCGCGGCGGCCGGCACGGAGGACGAGCCCGAGGAAATTTCCGAGGACGAGGCACAGCCCATCGACGATGGCACCGATGGCACTGCGACTCCCGCGCACTCGCGCCCACGTCTGGACGAGCCGGACGAGATCAGCAGCGACGAGGTGGAGGACGCCGAGGTCTCCGCCACTGGCGCCGCTCGCCTGCTCGATGAAGCAGAGCTGCACGAGGTGGAATCCGAGCAGGCCCCCGTGGACGAGGGCCCCGCGCCCGAGCCCGTGCCCTCGTCACTGAATCCCTGGTTCGCCCAGCTCGCCCACGGCTACTGTCCACCCGACGGCATCCGTTTCGACAGGCCTACGCCCCCCACGACCTTCCCCGGTCGGGACGAGGACACCCAACCCTCCCGCCAGCCTCCGACGCGTGCACCAGGCGTCGTTCGCGGCAAGAGCTCGTGAAGCAGCCAACCGAGCACCACCCATAAACTTTCCAAGCGTTACACGCGCCCGATAGGATGCTGCGGTTTTCACAGCACTTTTTCCGGGTCAAAGGGCTTCATGGAGCGTCGGGTCCTCATCGTCGAAAGCCAGAATGAATTCGCCCTCAGCATGGCCACCGTGCTCAAGAGCGCGGGGTACCAAACGGCCATGGCGGCGACGGCGTCAGACGCACAGCGCGAGCTGGAGAAGCGTCGGCCGGATCTGGTCGTCCTGCGCGCCGAGCTGCCGGATCAATCCGGCTTCGTTCTCTGCGGTCAGATCAAGAAGGGCAAGTGGGGACAGAATCTCAAGGTCCTCCTGCTCTCCTCCGACACCGGGGTGGACGGCCTGGCGCAGCACCGCCAGACGCCGGGCGCCGCGGACGGCTACCTCGTCATCCCCTTCGAAATGGGCGAGCTCGCGTCCATGAGCCACGGCATCGTCCCGCCGGGCACCGACGAGTCGGACGCGTCCCTGGACGCGGCGCTCGCCGGCAACACGCCCCGCGAGGCGCCGCCGCCCATGCCGCCCCCCATCCGCACCAGCGCCGGCGGCCCTCCCAAGCTGCCCAAGCGCGAGCGCCGCAGCGCGATGACGGACGAGGACCGCGCCTTCCTCGACCGCGCCTTCCAGTCCATCGCGGACCGCAAGGCGGAGCTGCTCGCCGAGTCCCGCCAGCTCAAGCGCCCGCCTCCGCGCCGCGAGCTGATGGGCACCCCCGAGGGCAAGATTCAAATCCTCCGCGACGAGCTGAAGACGCGCGAGGCCCAGCTCGCCCGCATCTCCGAAATCTGGGGCGTGCGCGAGCGCGAGCTCCTGTCCGGCGAGGACCGGCTCCACGAGAAGGACGTGGAGCTGCAAGGGCTCAAGATGCAGGTGGACGACCTGCTCCGCCGCTTCAACGAGGCCCAGCAGGCCATGCTCCAGAAGGAGCGCGAGCACGGCGCCGCCGTGGACGACCTGCTCCTCCAGAAGTTCTCCGCGGAGAAGGACCTCATCGAGGTCGTCGCCTCCAAGGAGAAGGACATCAACGTCCTTCGCAAGGAGGTCCACAACCGCGAGGACGAGCTGGCGCGCCGCGCCTCGGAGCTGGAGAACCTCCGCGGCGAGTACGACAAGCTGGAGAAGCACCTCGGCGTCGTCACGCTGGAGTTCGAGGTCAAGGAGCAGAAGCTCCAGGACGCGCTGCGCGCCCACGAGGCGGAGATCGCCCGGCTGGGCAAGCGCGGTGACGACTTCGAGGCGGAGCTGGCCCGCACCGTCAGCGAGCGCGACCAGCGCTACGCCGAGCTGGGCGGAGAGATTCAGGCCCTCCAGGACCGGCTCCAGGAGACGGAGCAGGAGCGCGACTCCACCGTGCGCGCCCTGGAGGCCCGCTCCACCAAGGCCGAGGAGCACGGCGCCCAGGCGGACGCGGAAATCGTCCGGCTGAACGCCGAGAAGGACGCCCTGGAGGCCCGCCTCTCGCAGCAGGTGGCGGACCTGGAGTCGGACCTCGCGCGCACCACCAGCGAGCGCGACCAGCTCCGGCTGGACAAGGACGCCCAGGAGACCGAGCTCACCCAGCGCGTCGAGGACCGCGACGCGAAGATTGGCGCCCTGGAGCGCGAGCTGTCGGAGACCATCGCCCGCAGCGAGCAGAGCGAGGCGGAGCTCAACGCCAACATCCAGCAGCACCTGGAGCGCATCGGCGAGCTGGAGGGCGAAGTCGAGGCCGTCAAGACGCACCTGGCGGACCGCGAGGCCGAGCTCACCGCCGAGCTGCAGGCCCTGGGCGAGGCCAAGGACGCGCTGGAGGCGGACCTCTCCCGGCAGCTCGAGGAGCTGCGCTCCGCCAAGGCCGAGCTGGAGGCGGACCTCACCGGCCAGATCCAGGCGCTCACCCAGCAGCTCGAGGAGTCGCAGCGCACGGGCGAGCAGCTCCAGGCGCGCGTGGCCGCGCTGGAGGAGACCGTCGCCCAGCGCGAGGCCACCATCGAGGCCCTGCAAGGCGACGTGGCGGCGCGCGACGAGCGCATCGCCGAGCTGAGCGGCAACCTCGAGGCCACCAGCCAGACACTGGCGCAGACGCAGGACACCCTGGCCCAGACCGAGCAGACGCTCGCGGACACCCAGGGCACCCTCGCCCGCACCGAGCAGACGCTCTCCGAGACGCGCGGCGAGCTGGAGGCCACCAGCCAGACGCTGACGGACACGCAGGCCCGCCTCTCCCAGACGGAGGAGGCGCTGGCCGACACCCGTGGCGAGCTGGAGGCCACCAGCCAGACGCTGGCGCAGACGCAGGACACGCTGGCCCGCACGGAAGCGGCGCTGGCGGACACGCAGTCCCGGCTGTCCCAGACGGAAGGCACGCTGGCGGAGACGCGCGGCGAGCTGGAGGCCACCAGCCAGACGCTGACGCAGACGCAGGCCGCGCTGGAGGAGACGCGCGAGCAGCTGGGCAGCACCACCGCCCAGCGCGACGCGCTCCAGGCCGAGCTGGGGGAGACGCGCGACGCGCTCCAGGACACGAACAACGCCCTGGCCCGCACCACGCACGAGCGCGACCAGCGCACGGCGGAGCTGCAGGCCCTGGGCGCGGCGAAGGACGCGCTGGAGCAGGACCTCACCGGCCAGATTGGCCAGCTGCGCGGCGACCTGTCCGAGACGCTGGGCAACTACGAGGCCGAGCGGGCCGCGCACGAGAAGCTGGCCGCCGAGACGAGCGCGCAGATTGAAGCGCTCACCGGCGAGCGCGACGGGCTGCGCGCCGAGCTGGAGGCCACCACCCAGACGCTGGAGCAGACGCAGGCGCAGCTCGCCGCCACGCGCGACACGCTGGGCCGCGAGCAGCAGGCCCACATCGCCACGAAGCAGGCGGCGGCCAACACCCAGGCCTCGCTGGAGGCGCAGCTCGACGAGGCGCGCAACCAGGGCGAGGAGCTGGGCGAGCAGCTCACCCTCACCAAGCACGAGCTGGGCACCCGCGTCGCCGAGGTGACGCAGCTGACCGCCCAGCTCGCGCAGGTGGAGAACGCGCGGGCGAGCCTCGAGGAGCGGCTGCACACGCTCACCGAGGAGTCGCAGCGCCGCGAGGAGCTCCTCCAGAACGACCTGGCCGGCAAGGGCAAGGAGCTGTCGGACACGCTCCGCAAGCTCACGCAGGTGACGCAGGAGAAGATGCGTCAGGCCGAGGTGCTCAACCGCGAGGTGGCCACCCGCACCGAGCAGCTCAAGGCGATGGAGGCGAAGCTCCAGCAGCAGGCCACCGACGCCAGGCGCCAGGCGGACGCGCTGGGCCAGCAGATGGCCGGCCTCAACAACCAGCTCGAGCTGGGCAAGAAGGCGCTCGCCGACCGCGAGGAGCAGCTCCGCGCCGCCGGGGCCGCGCAGCAGAAGCTCACCGCCGAGCGCAACGAGCTGGCCGGCCACCTCCAGCAGAGCGAGGCGAAGCTCCAGCAGCAGGCACAGCAGGCGGCGCACGAGCGCGCCGAGGCGAAGCGCGCGGCGGACGAGCTGGCCGCGAAGCTGGCCAAGGCCGAGCAGCGCGTCGCCCAGCTCACCCAGGAGGCCCAGGCTCGCGCCGCCGACGCGGAGGCGAAGGCCAAGGACTTCCAGACGCAGCTCAACACCCGGGCGAAGAAGATCCAGGACCTGGAGCTGGCGCTGGAGAGCGCCCAGGGCGCCAAGGGCCGCGTGGAGAAGGAGCTGAACGCCAAGGTGGCCGCCGCCGAGGCCAGGGCCAACGAGGCCGCCGCCCGGCTCGCCACCGCGCAGAAGGAGCGCAAGGACCTGGAGGCGCGGCAGCTCAAGGAGCTGGAGGACCTGGCCACGAAGCAGAAGGCGGAGCTCGAGCGCCGCGAGGCCATCAAGGCGCAGGAGGTGGCGCGCCTGCAGCAGTCCGTGCAGGAGAAGAGCAAGGCGCTCAAGGTCGCCGAGCTGGAGCTGGCCCGCTTCAAGAGCAAGCCCGGCGCGGCCGCCGCGCCGGCCGCCGCGAAGGCCGCCCCCGCGAAGGCCGCCCCCGCCGAGGACGAGGACCTCTCCCTGAGGACCCAGGTCAACCAGGTCATCCCGCCCGCGCAGGCGGCCGCCCCGGCCAAGGCCGCTCCCAAGGCCGCGGCAAAGCCGGCCCCGGCGAAGAAGGCCGCGCCTCCCCCGCCCGCGCCCACCGCCTTCGGCGAGGAGTCCGAGCCCACCGACCGCACCGTCATGGTGCAGATCCCCACCGAGGTCGCGAAGGAAGACGCCGACTGGCTGTCGATGGTGGACGAGCTGGACAAGTAGCCCCCGGGGGCACCGGGGCCTCCCGGTGCCTTCCCGGCCGCCGGGAAGCCGGCACCCCGCCGGAGGACCGGCACCCGGCCCCTGAAACGGCTTCACCCCGGAGCCCCTCCCCTGCGTGGGGGAGCGGTCCGGGGTGGCGGCTCAGCTCGGAGGGGCTGCGTCGAGGCTTCGGATTCCCGGGGCCGGACGGCCCCACCCTGACATCCGTGTCCTACCCGGGCACGTGCATCAGAGGGCGGCGCGGGCCTCCCGGACCAGTTCCTTGAGTTGAAGCGTGGCGACGACGTCACGCAGCGACGCCTCGCGGCCGTTGCTGTGGGCCTCGAGCCGGGCGTTGTGCCAGCGAGAGCGGAGCGTCCGCACGGCGATGTAGACCAGCAGGAGCGGGAAGCCCCCCGGCATCAGAATCACCGCCACCGCCATCACCATCCTCAACCACGCCCACACCATGACCGCTGACCTCGCTGCTTCGGGAATTGCGGCGGAGAGATGCACGACGTGTGCCCACGATGCGCGAAAAATTTCCCTACGTGGTTACGCCGGGTTGCAGGGCAGAGAGGCGGTTTGCCCGCGGGATGGGGGCCGGAACCCTGGCATTTTTGCCGCAGTGGGTGGGGGGCCGTCGGTTAAGTTTGCCGGGTGAGCACCCCTTCGACGGCAGAGACGCGCCCCTTCACCAACGTGGAGGACGCGGAGCAGCGCCTGGAGCAGGTGGGATACCTGTCCTCCCCCGAAATCGCGACGGCGGCCTTCCTGGCCGACCGGATGGACAAGCCCATCCTGGTGGAGGGCCCCGCGGGCGTGGGCAAGACGGAGCTGGCCAAGGCGCTGGCCCAGGCCCTGGGCCGCGAGTTCATCCGGCTCCAGTGCTACGAGGGCCTGGACGAGGCCAAGGCGTTGTACGAGTGGGAGTACGCCAAGCAGCTCCTCTACACCCAGCTGCTCAAGGACAAGATTGGGGACATGGTGCAGGGCACCACCTCGCTGGCCGAGGCGGCGGACCGGCTGGCCACCGGCGACGCGGTGTTCTTCTCCGAGCGCTTCCTGCTGCCGCGCCCCATCCTCCGCGCCCTGGTCTCCGAGCGCCCCGCCCTGCTGCTGGTGGACGAAATCGACAAGGCGGACCCGGAGTTCGAGGCCTTCCTCCTGGAGGTGCTGTCGGACAACGCCGTCACCGTCCCCGAGCTGGGCACCTTCCGCGCGAAGCACATCCCCCGCGTGCTGCTCACCTCCAACAACGCGCGCGAGCTGTCGGACGCCCTCAAGCGCCGCTGCCTGCACCTGCACATCGACTTCCCGGACCGCGAGCGCGAGCTGCGCATCGTCAAGGCGCGCCTGCCGGGCGTGCCCCAGGTGCTGGCCGAGCAGGTGGTGGAGGCCGTGGCCGCCATCCGCGCGCTGGACTTGAAGAAGGCGCCCTCCATCAGCGAGACGCTGGACTGGGCGCAGAGCCTGGCGCTGCTCAACGCGGAGCAGCTCACCTCGGACATGGTGGCCTCCACGCTCAACCTCGTCCTCAAGTACGAGGGCGACATCGAGAAGGCCCGGGCCAACCTCCCGCAGATTGCCCAGGCCTGAGGCGCGCGGTGCGCCCCGAGACTCCCCGCCCGTGCTGCTGAAGGAACGCTTCCAGATTACCCGGCCGCTGGAGGAGATGGAGACCTCCCTCGTCCGCGCCTCCATGGCCTCGCCGGGCCTGCTGGACGCGCGCGAGGAGGCCATCCTCCGCACCGCGCTGTCGCTGGCGCGCCTCTACAAGGTCCAGCACGGAGGCCTGGACGTGGGCGTGGGCGCGCTGCTCACCCCCTTCCGCGAGGAGGTGGAGCGGCGCCTCGCCCCCGTCCTCCGGGGCCCCCGGCCTCCGACCCGGGACCGGCTCGTGCCCCACGTGAAGGACCTGCGAGAGCACGCCGCGCGGGCCCGGGACGCGGTGGCGGAGCGGCTGCGCGAGCGGGTTCCCCCGGAGGCGCTGGACCGGGAAATCCGCCACAAGGAGCTGGTGCTGGTGGCCGGCGGGGGTGGAGGCACCGCGTTCGTCTACCTGGGGGTGATGAGCCTGCTGGACGAGCATGGCCTGGAGCCCCGGCTGCTGGCCGGCGCGTCCATGGGCGCCATCCTCGCCATCATGCGTGCGCGCATGGCCCGCTTCGACCCCACGGAGATGATCAACATCGTCCGGGGGCTGTCCTTCCGGAAGCTGTTCCGCTTCATCTCCACGGAGAGCCGCTACGGCCTGCCGGCGGCGCTGCGGCTGTTCCTGCGCGCGGGCCTGGGGCGCTTCTTCGGCGCCGGGCCGGAGGGCAGCGGCCTGCGGCTGAGGGACCTCCCGCTGCCCACGCTCATCTCCGTGGGCGGCATCCGCCGCGGCATGCTTCCCCGCCCGCTGGAGTATTACGAGCGCCTGCTGGGCACCAGCCCGCTGGGCCTGCTCAACCCCGCGGGCGTGGCCCGGCGCATCCAGGCCGCCATGGGCGCCATGGCGGAGCTGTTCACCCGCCCCGAAATCACCGTCCGCCTCCACCTGGGCGCGGACGACGCCACCGCCGACTTCGACGCGCTGGACGCGGCCGGCTTCTCCTCCGCCCTGCCCGGCGTCATCCACTATGACGTGCTGCGGGAGGACCCGCGCATGCACTCGCTGCTGGACGGGCTCCTGTCGCAGCACGGCGTGGCGCGCCTCATCGACGGTGGGCTGGTGGACAACCTGCCCGCGAAGGCCGCGTGGAAGGCGGTGGCCCGGGGACGCATCGGCACGCGCAACGCGTTCATCCTCGGGCTGGACGGCTTCGCGCCCCGGCTGGCCACGCCCTTCTGGCTGCCCCTGCAGCGGCTGGCCGCGATGACGGTGGCCCCCAACCTGCCCTACGCGCACCACATCAAGCGCTTCCCGCGGACGCTGTCCCCGCTGGACGTGGTGCCCTCGGTGGAGCTGGCGTCGAAGGCCCTCCACCTGGGCCGCAAGGCCCTGGCCGAGGACATCCCCTTCCTGCGACGGATGCTCACCCCCCTGCCGCGGGTGCTGTGACGCCGCGCGCCACCACTTTCATGCTTTGACCTCATAGGGCCTGCTGGCTACAAGGCCCGGGCAGCCCCACCTTAAATCCCCCCAGGTGAAGGAACCTTTGAATGAGCTCGACCTCGAGTAACACGGTGCGTGCGGACCAGATCTGGCTCGACGGGAAGATGATCCAGTGGGACGAGGGCCAGGTGCACGTGATGACGCACGCGCTGCACTACGGGTTCGGCGTCTTCGAGGGCATCCGTGCGTACAAGACGCATGATGGCCGGCTGGCCGTCTTCCGGTTGCGCGAGCACATCCAGCGCCTCTTCGACTCCGCGCACATCCTGATGCTGAAGATGCCGTACACGGAGAACGAGCTCTTCGACGCGTGTCTGGAGCTGCTGCGCAAGCAGAAGGACCGCTTCGCCAACGGCGCCTACCTGCGCCCGGTGGCCTTCATGGGCGACGGCGCCATGGGCCTGGGCGCGGTGAACCCCACCCGCGTGGCCGTCACCGCCTGGGACTGGGGTGCGTACCTCGGTGACAAGGGCATCCGCGAGGGCATCCGCGCCAAGGTCAGCTCCTTCACGCGCATGCACGTCAACGTCAACATGGTGCGCGGGAAGATTACCGGCCAGTACGTCAACTCCATCCTCGCCAAGCGCGAGGCGGTGCTGGCGGGCTACGACGAGGCCATCCTCCTGGACATCAGCGGCTTCGTCGCCGAGGCGTCCGGAGAGAACATCTTCATGGTGAACAAGAAGGGCATCATCAAGACGCCCCCGCTGTCCTCACCCATCCTGGACGGCATCACCCGCGACACGGTGCTGAAGCTGCTGCGCGACAGCGGACGCGAGGTGGAGGAGGTCACCTTCACCCGCGACGCGCTCTACATCAGCAACGAGATCTTCTTCACCGGCACCGCGGCGGAAATCACCCCCGTGCGCGAGGTGGACAACCGCACCGTGGGCGCCGGCAAGCCCGGCCCCATCACCCAGTTCGTGCAGGAGACCTACTTCCGCACCGTGCGGGGCCAGGAGCCCCGCTACGCGGAGTGGCTCACCTACGTCTGAGCGCCGTCCCGCCCCGGGCGCCCTCCCCTTCCGGAGGGTGCCCCGGGTGCGTCCGTGCCTCCCTGCCCGGCCTCCTCGCGGCCTCACGGGGCCGCCTGCCCCATGCCCGCCATGCTCCGGATGGGCTAGAACAGGGGCCGATGGCTCCCCCCGGGTACGCGTACGACGACAATCCGTTCAAGCTCGAGAATCCGTCCATCCTCGACATCGCTCCCCCCGAGCCGAAGTCGGTGGAGGAGACGGGTCTCAAGATGGGCCTGCTCTCCGACATCGCGCTGAAGTACCTGTACTACGCGGGCACGGGGACGGGCATGGCCATCGCGGAGGAGATGTGCCTGCCGTGGCCCGGCGTCATCGAGCGCGTGGTGGACTTCCTCACCACCGAGAAGCTGGTGGACCTGCGCGGCGGCAAGGGCTTCGGCCGCGCGTCGGTGGAGTTCGTCCTCACGGAGAAGGGCCGCGAGTACGCGCGCGACGCCCTCACCCGCACCACCTACGTCGGCCCCGCGCCGGTGCCGATTGAGCAGTACAACGCCCTCATCACCAGCCAGACGGAGGAGACACCCGTCGTCAGCCAGGAGGAGCTGGTGATGGCGCTCAGCCACCTCACCGTCCCCGCCGAGCTGATGGACAAGCTGGGCCCGGCGGTGAACTCCGGCCGCTCCCTCTTCCTCTACGGCCCGCCCGGCAACGGCAAGACGAGCCTGGCCGAGGCCGTCTCCCACATGTTCGGCGGCGAGGTGTACGTCCCCCACTGCCTCGAAATCGGCAACCAGATCATCCAGGTGTACGACCGGCTCATCCACACCCCGGTGTCCCTGGAGATGGGCCGGGACTCCTCCGGCCGCCGGCAGACCTTCGAGATGGACAACCGGTGGCTCCTCTGCCGCCGGCCCTCCGTGGTGGTGGGCGGCGAGCTGACGCTCGAGACGCTGGACCTCATCTACTCGGAGAGCACCCGCCTCTACGAGGCGCCGTTCCAGGTGAAGGCCAACGGCGGCATGCTGCTCATCGACGACTTCGGCCGCCAGAAGGTCCACCCCACGGACCTGCTCAACCGCTGGATTGTCCCCCTGGAGAAGCGGGTGGACTTCCTCACCCTCCATACGGGCAAGAAGTTCGAGATTCCCTTCGACCAGCTCCTCGTCTTCTCCACCAACCTGGACCCCAAGGAGCTGGTGGACGAGGCCTTCCTGCGCCGCATCAAGTACAAGATTGAAGTCGGCAACCCGGACGAGGAGTCCTACCGGGAGATCTTCCGCCGGGTGTGCGAGGCGGCCGGCATCCCCTACGTGGACCAGGCCGTCACCTACCTCTTCGAGCACTACTACAAGCCCCGCAGCATGCAGCTGCGCGCCTGCCATCCACGAGACCTGGTGTCCCTCATCCGGGACGCCGCCCGCTACCGGCAGATTCCTCCGGCGCTCTCCAAGGACCTCCTCGACCAGGCGTGCGAGGTCTTCCTCGTCAATTTGTGATGAATTCGTTGTTCCAACCGCGCGGAATTTCTAGAATCCGCGCGCCGTTGAAATGCTCGGCCGCATGCTTCGGACTCCCCGCCCCGCGCGGGCCCGCAGCGAGAAGGAGCCGCAGTCCGTGAAGGAACGCTATCAGGACATCGACGAGAAGAACGAGGCGCTGCGCGAGTACCTCGACATCTACAAGGACAAGCTGCCAGCGCGCGAGTTCCTCGACAAGCTCGAGATGTCGTGGATCTACCACGACGCTGCCCTGGAGGGAGTCGTCTATACCCACCAGGAGCTGATGGCCGCGCTGTTCCCCGGCCGCACCAACGCGGAAGCGTCCATGATTCCGGTCGTCCTCGAGATCCGGAACCACAAGGCCGTCTGCGACTACATCCGCGAAGAGGCCGCGGGCGCGAAGAAGCAGGCGCAGATCACGCTCACCACCATCAAGCGGATGCACGACCTGTTCCTGGGCAACACGCCCGAGGCGCAGTCCGAGCGCGCGCGGATGGAGCGGCGTGAGCGCACCGAGAAGGAGCTCGCCAAGGAGCGGGAGCGCTCGGGGCTTCGCAAGGACATGCCGCTGCACCGCACGTACTTCCACGACATCGCCCAGCCCGCCAAGATTCAGGGCGAGCTGGAGAAGCTCGTGGACTACACGGCCAGCGCCGAGTTCCGCGAGTTCCACCCCATCAAGCAGGCGGCGACGGTGCAGCACCGCTTCCTGCAGATCTTCCCCTTCACGGAGCACAGCGGGAAGGTGGGGCGCATGTGCAGCAACCTCATCCTGGTGCGCAACGGCTACATGCCGGCCATCATCCACTCCATCGACCGGCAGCGGTACTACGAGTCCTTCCGGGGGCCCGTGTCCGCGTTCCGCACGGTGCTGATGGACGCCATGGAGAACTCGCTCGACAACGGGATGAAGTTCTTCAAGGACCTGGCGCGGAAGTACAAGGCCATCAACGGCTGACGTCAGGCCGCCTGTCACCGGGGCTCACGACTCCATCGCCGGAGGCGTGAGCCGGGCCTTCGCCGGGCGGTGACGCCCGGCAAGGGGGCGCTCGGGCCACACCTCCCACGCCATCTCGTGAAGCCTCTCCCCTTCGCCCACACCATTATTGGGGTGATGAAGACACCGTTCCTGGAACGTTATGGGGAGAACATCCGGCTTCTCGAATCCCACGGCCGGAGGAAGTAAAGAAGAGCACCCATGCCCGTCACACACACCCTCCACAGCCGCCGCAACACCGGGAACCCGGGAGGCGAGCTGACGGAGCCTCCGCCACCACGGCTGGCCCATCTGCCGGCCCGAGACAAGCTGGAGCGGCTGCTCCGCGTGGCCAAGGGGCACAAGAGGGCCCTCATCCTCACCCACGACAACCCGGACCCGGACTCCATGGCCGCGGCCGTGGCGCTCGCCCAGTTGCTGGAGCGCCGGGCGGACGTGAAGGCGCACGTCGGATACGGCGGCATCATCGGCCGGGCGGAGAACATCGCCTTCGTGAAGGTGCTGAGGCTGCCCATCTCGCACGTGTCGCAGATCGACTTCGACGAGTACGACCTCTTCGGCCTCGTGGACACGCAGCCCAGGGTGGGCAACCACTCGCTGCCCGCGAAGCTGGAGGCGCACATCGTGGTGGACCACCACCCGCTGCGACAGGAGAGCCTGGAGGCCCCCTTCGCGGACGTGGGCGGCGACTTCGGCGCCACCTCCACCATGCTGACGGAGTACCTGCGCGCCGCGCGACTGGAGCCCTCTCCGGAGGTGGCCACCGCGCTCTTCTACGGCCTGAAGGCGGACACGCGGGACCTGGGCCGCGAGACGACCCAGACGGACGTCGACAGCTACCTGTGGCTGTTCCCGCGGATGGACAAGTCGATGCTCGCGCAGATCGAGCACCCGGAGCTGCCGGCGCGGTACTTCCAGCTCTACCACACGGCCTTCGAGCGGGCGAAGGTGTACGGCCACGCCATCATCACCGACCTGGAGGAGGTCTACTCCCCGGACATGGTGGCCGAGGTGGCCGAGCGGCTGATGTTCCTCGAGGGCACGAAGTGGTCGCTCGCCTTCGGCACCTACCGCAACCAGCTCTACTTCAGCCTGCGGGTGAAGGACCGGCGGATGAACGCGGGCCGCCTCATCCGCGAAATCTTCGAGGACTACGGCGGCTCCTCGGGCGGGCATGGCAGCATGGCGGGCGCGCGGCTGCCGCTGTCCGGCAAGGCGGCGCAGCGCAAGGCGCTCAAGCGCGAGCTGGTGAACCGCTTCAAGGAAGCCTTCGGCGTCGCGGACGAGCGCCCCGTGTCGCTGCTGAGCGCGCAGGACACGTGATTTATTGGGACTACAATGCCGCCGCCCCGGTGCGCCCGGAGGTGGCGGCGCTGCTCTCCCGCGCCTTCTCCCAGGGCGGCTTCGGCAATGCCTCCAGCATCCACCAGAGCGGCCGCGACGCGCGGGCCCGGCTGGACGCGGCGCGCGCGAAGGTGGCGCGCGTGCTGGGCTGCGAGCCGAAGGAGGTGACGTTCACCGGCTCCGGCAGCGAGTCGGACGCGCTGGCGCTGCTGGGCGCCTGGCATGCGCGGCCGGTGCCGGAGCGCCGGCGGGTGGTGACGTCCGCCGTGGAGCACCCCGCCCTGCTCGGCGCGGTGGCGCAACTGGAGCGCGAGGGCGCCGAGGTGGTGCGGGTGGCCCCGGGGCAGGACGGGCGCGTGCGCGAGGAGGACGTGCTGCACGCGCTCACGCCGGAGACGGCGCTGTGCTCGCTGATGTGGGCCAACAACGAGACGGGCGTGGTGCAGCCCGCGGCGGAGGTGGCCCGCGCGTGCCGGCAGCGGGGTGTGCTCTTCCACACCGACGCGGTGCAGGCGGCGGGCAAGGTGCCGCTGTCCCTGCGCGAGGTGGACGCGGACCTGCTCTCCCTGTCGGCGCACAAGTTCGGCGGCCCGGCGGGCGTGGGCGTGCTGGTGGTGCGCAAGGGCGTGGACGTGCGGGCGCTGACGCCGGGCCACCAGGAGGGAGGACGCCGCGGGGGGACGCAGAACGTGCCCTATGCGGAGGCCCTCGCGCTGGCCCTGGAGCTGGCCTCGGAGGAGCAGCCCGAGGTGGCCGCGCGGGTGGGCGCGCTGCGCGACGCGTTCGAGCGCGAGGTGCGCGCGAGCCTCTCCGGCGTGGAGGTGAATGGCGCCGGGGCGCCGCGCGTGCCCAACACCAGCAACCTGCGCTTCGACGGAGTGGAGGGCGAGGCCCTGCTCATCGCGTTGGATTTGGACGGCATCTGCGTGTCCTCCGGCGCGGCATGCGCGTCGGGGACGCTGACGCCCTCGCACGTGCTGAGGGCCATGGGCCTGACGGTGCCGCGGGCGCGCGGCAGCCTCCGCTTCAGCCTGGGGCCCACTACCACCGAGGCGGAGGTGGAGCAGGTGCTCCAGGCGCTCCGCCGGCACGTGCCGAGGGTGCGCGAGCTGGCCGGGTAGCGGCCTCGGTACCTCGGCCCCCTGCGAGCCAGGAGCGGGGCGAGGCACGCCAGGGGCGCCCCCGCGATTACCACTTCTGCTCGGGGATGAACTTCTCGCGGACCTCCTCGTCGGGCTGGCCGTAGCCGGGCATTCCGTCCTCCCTGGCCTCGCTGGACCTGGAGGGCCGCCGGGGCTCCGCCTCCTCCGTCTTGCGCTCGGGCGCTTCCTGCTTGGGCTTCGGCTGCTTGGGCTCGGTCGCCATCGCACTCCTCCCCTGCGCGACATCGCGCGCGGGAGGAAAGGTCGTCATCTCCACGCGCGGCGGCAGGGGCTCCTCTCAAGGAAGGCGGGCGGGCGCGCGAGGCCCCGTCCCCTACCCCGCGCGCGAGCCCGGGGACGGCGACGAGCCACCCGACGACGCGCCCCCCGAGGACGAGGGCACGTCGTCACTGGCGCCGAACAGCCCGCGCACCACGGCGGCGATGGCCAGGGGCGTGCCCACGCGCTCGTCGTAGTGCGGCGTGAGGGCGTGGGCGAACTCCTCGGCCGTGGGGAAGCGGTCCTCGGGACGCGCGGAGAAGGCCCGGTCCACCACCGCCTCCAGGGCCTCCGGCACGTCCGGGCGCAGCTCGCGCAGCGGCCGGTACTGCCGGGACCAGATGGCGGCGAAGACCTCGTCCGGCGAGCCCCCGGCGAAGGGCCGCTCCAGCGTCAGCAACTCGTAGAGCACCACCGTGGCGGCCCACAGGTCGGCCGCGGGGTTCACCTCGCCGAGCAGCGACTCAGGGGACAGGTAGTAGGGCTTGCCCAGCACCTCGCCGCCCTGGAGCTTGCCGTCCACCAGCACGCGCGACACGCCGAAGTCGCCCAGCTTGATTTCCCCCACGCGGGAGATGAACAGGTTGGACGGGGACACGTCGCAGTGGACGATGCCCAGCGGCTCGCCCTGGGGGTTGGTGGCGGAGTGCGCGTACGCGAGCGCCTCCAGCAGCACCTTCCCCAGGTACACCGCGAAGTCCAGCGGCAGGGGGATGCCGCGCACCTTGCAGCGCCGGAGGATCTGCCCCAGGTCGCGGCCGTCCACCAGCTCCATGACGATGAAGTAGATGCCCTCCAGCTCCCCGGCATCCAGCACCGTGACGATGTTGGGGTGGTGGAGCTGCTTGGAGAGCTGAGCCTCGCGGGCGAAGAGCGCCACCGACTGCGGATCCCGCGTCAGCGCCGGCTGCAGCCGCTTGAGCGCCACCGTCCACCCCGCGCGCGGGCCGGACAGCACTCGCGCGCGGTACACCTCCGCCATGCCGCCCTTTCCGAGCACGGAGAGGATCTCGTAGTTGCCGAAGACCCGGAGCGGCTTGGGTGGCGAAGGCGGCTGGCTCACGGGCTCGTGCTTCCGGATCCTGTCGAATCGCGGCCCGAGGCCCGCTTCCGGGCCCGCTGCTGCATCAGTATCTCGATTTCGCCGCGCAGCGCCGACTCCGGCACCGCCTCCAGGGGCCGGTTCCCGGGCGCCCAGCCCAGGTCCAGGGCCTTGCGCAGCGACTCCCGGGCCCTGCCACGGTTGCCGTCTCGAAAGTGCGCGTAGGCCAGCCACAGGTGCACGTCGGGACGCGTGGACGCGCGGGCGCGCTCCAGCGTCTTCAGCGCGCCGTCCGTGTCTCCGCGGCCGAGCTGGGAGGCGCCCAGCCCCATCAGCGCCTCGGGGTTGCGCGCGTCCGACTCCAGCACGTGCGTGAACAGGGTCTGCGCCGCCGCGTGGTTGCCGGCCAGCAGCTGCCGCTGCCCCTCTTCCAGGGGCGGAATCTCCGGCTCGCGCCGGCGCGCCTGCGCCACCAGCGCCGCCGAGCCCACCCCCTCCGCGGGAGGGGCCATGGCACCGCCCGCCGGGGGCTTCGCCGCCTCGGACTCGGGCTCGGGCTCCACGTCGCCGTCGTCCTGCGGGGCGGTGGACGTGAGGACCAGCGCGTTCCCCTTCAGCGCCGGAGAGGAGCAGCCCTCCCGGAGGCGAATCATCGCGCTCAGCACCCGGTCCTTCGGGTTGAAGACGACCAGGGCCGGATGCAGCTTGCGCTCCTCGCACGCGGAGCCGCCCTGCTGGCAGAGCAGCACATGGGCCACCAGCACGTTGCCCTGGAGCTCCCCGGAGATGACCTCCGTGTCGGGCTCGAAGCGGCAGGGGCCGCCGGTGGCGGTGCCAATCACCCGCTCGCCTTCCGTGCGGAACCGGACCTGTCCGTAGGTATCTCCCAGGTAGGGACCGGACACGGTCGGCCCCGCCCACGCGAGGCCGGAGGCGACGGAAAGAATCGTCGCGAGACCCTTGTTTGAAAGCGCGGGCGGCATGTGCTGGGTGGTCCTCATCATAGGGGTCGCGAGCCTGCCTTGTAAACGCACGAGGAAGCCTTGACCCCGCCGTCCCCCGTCCTTATCATTTCCAAAGACTCTTACGGGTTTTCCCAATAGATTCGAGGACTTGGTAGCACTGTAGCTTTGTTACAAGGGCTGTCCCCTGCGGGGCGCGTGATGCCCAGCAGAAATTCGAACCGATACGTCCATTCCGGGGTCCGTTTCGGTCGCCATGTGCAAGCCCTCCCCTCTCACGGGGGATGAGGGAAGCCTGCGGCGGCATGATTTCGGTTCCCACCTGGCTTTTGAGGGTTCAATGGACGCTGGGCACACGGCCATGCGGCGGGGGACTTTTTCTTCGGAGCGGCGGCGGTGAGCGAGACGGTGGTGGAAGAGGCGGCGGCGAGGAAGCAGACGCTGCGTGAGGAGTTGACGGCGCGCCGAAAGGCGATGACGCCGGACATCATCGACACGCGGGGTCTCAAGGTTCAGTCTCGATTCCTGGCAACGCCGTACTATCAGAAGGCAAGGACGGTGGCCCTGTACGCCCCCATCCGGGGCGAGGTGCCCACCCGGGACATCCTGATCGCGGCGCTGCAGGACGACAAAATCGTCTGCTACCCGCTCTCCCATGTCCACGGGCGCATCCTGTCGTTCCGGGCCATCAAGTCGGAGAGCGAGCTGGAGCCCGGCCGCCTGGGTGTCCGGGAGCCGAGCAACTCCTCGGACCTCATCCCGGTGGACCAGATTGACCTCTTCGTGGTGCCGGGCCTGGGCTTCACCCGGGACGGCAAGCGGCTGGGACGCGGAGGTGGCTACTACGACGCCACCCTTCGCGCGGCCAGCCAGCGCAGCCGCCGCGTCGGACTGGCCTTCAATGACCAGGTCGTCGAGGTGCTGCCCACCACGGGTGACGACGTGGACATGGACCTCATCGTGACGGAGTCCGAGTCGCTGCGGGGCCTGTACCGCGACGCGGATTTCCTGGATACGTGAGAGTCCTCTTCATGGGAGATGTCGTGGGCCGCCCGGGACTCCAGGCGGTCCGCGCCCTGTTGCCGCGCCTGGTCTCCGAGCACGGGGTGGACCTGTGCGTGGCCAACGCCGAGAACAGTGAAGGCGGCGCGGGCCTCAGCCCGGAGTCCGCGCAGTACCTGCTCGACAGCGGCGTCTCGCTGCTGACGAGCGGCAATCATTTCTACTCGAAGAAGGCCATCCTCCCCTGGGTGAAGGAGCATCCGGACCAGCTCCTGCGGCCGGCCAACTACCCCAAGGGGACTCCCGGGCGCGGGCATGGCCTCGTGCGGACGAAGGACGGCCGGGCGCTGGGCGTCATCAACCTGGAGGGGCGCGTCTTCATGCGGCTCCAGGACAGCCCCTTCGAGGCTGTGCTGCCCCTGGTGGAGGAGCTGCGCCAGCAGACGCCCTGCATCCTGGTGGACATGCACTGCGAGGCCAGCAGTGAGAAGAACGCCATGGGCGTGTACCTCGACGGGAAGGTGTCCGCCGTGGTGGGCACGCACACGCACGTGCAGACGGCGGACGAGCGGCTGCTTCCCGGAGGCACGGCCTTCATCACCGACGTGGGCATGTGTGGCCCACTGGACTCCGTCATCGGCATGAAGAAGGAGTCCTCGGTGGCGCGCTTCCTCGGGGAGAAGGCGCCCTACGAGCTGGCGGAGCGGCTGGTGTACCTGCAAGGCGTGGTCATCGACCTGGACGACGCCACGGGCCGGGCGCGGAGCATCGAGCGGGTGCGCCAGCGCCTGCCGGGTACCTGAAAGCCGCCCGAGGATATGCCGCCCCTGGCGCGGCAAATCGGCTAGGTTGCCCGGGCCATGAATCAGGACGCGCTGCGCAAGGCAACCCCCGAGGAGCAGTTCGAAGAAGTCACCCGCGGCACCGTGGACATCCAGGTGGCCGAGGAGCTGAAGAAGAAGCTCCAGCGCTCGTATGACACGGGCAAGCCGCTGGTCATCAAGGCGGGGTTCGACCCGAGCCGGCCGGACCTGCACCTGGGCCACTCGCTGCTGCTCACGCGCATGCGGCGCTTCCAGGACTTCGGCCACACGGTGGTGTTCCTCATCGGCGACTTCACGGCGCTCATTGGCGACCCGACGGGGCGCAACGCCACGCGGCCGGCGCTGACGCGCGACGAGGTGAAGGCCAACGCGGAGACCTACAAGCAGCAGGTCTTCAAGGTGCTGGACGAGAGCAAGACGCAGGTGCGCTTCAACTCCACCTGGCTGGACGCGCTGGGCACGGAGGGGATGATCCGCCTGGCGGCGCGCTACTCGGTGCAGCGCATGCTGGAGCGCGACGACTTCAAGAAGCGCTTCCGTGACAACGTCTCCATCGCCATCCACGAGTTCCTCTACCCGCTCCTGCAGGGCTACGACTCGGTGGCGCTGAAGTCGGACGTGGAGCTGGGTGCGACGGACCAGCTCTTCAACCTGCTGGTGGGGCGGCAGCTCATGAAGGAGGAGGGGCTGGAGCCGCAGGTCATCATGACCGGCCCCATCCTCGAGGGGCTGAACGCGAAGCTGGTGGACGGGAAGATCGTCGGCGACAAGATGTCCAAGAGCCTGGACAACTACGTGGGCGTCAGCGAGCCGCCGGAGACGATGTTCGGCAAGCTGATGAGCATCACCGACGACCTGATGTGGCGGTACATCGAACTGCTGTCGTCGAAGTCGCTGCGGGAAGTGGCGGAGATGAAGGCGAAGGTGCAGGCCGGCGAGCTGCACCCCATGGCGGTGAAGAAGGGCTTCGCGCAGGAGATCGCCACGCGCTTCCACGGCGAGGAGGGCGGCCAGAAGGCGCTGGCGGTGTGGGACACCACCATGGGGAAGAAGGAAGCGCCCCAGCAGAACCTGGAGCTGGTGGAGGTCTCCCTCGCCGGGGCGGAGAAGCTGCCGCTCTTCAAGCTGCTGCCGGAGACGAAGCTGGTGGCCTCGGCGACCAAGGCCCGCGAGGCGATGGCCCAGGGCAGCGTGCGCGTCAACGGCGAGAAGGTGATGGACCTGAAGGCCGAGCTGGGCGCGGGCGAGTACACCGTCCAGGTGGGCAAGGCGAAGACGGACAAGCCGAACGCGGTCCGGCTGAAGCTCAGCTGAGGCCCGGCCAGGCCGGACCGCACGGGCGGCATGCGGTCCGGCGGAGGCTCCGCGGAATGGAACGTCCATTCCGCCCCCGCCGCCCACAGGCCCGTTGAGGCTTCGTCGAGCCCGGCGGGTGGGCGCCCACCGCGGAACGGAATCTCCATTCCGCATCCCGCCGCATGCGGTCCCCCAGGCGCGCCCGCCTGCCTGCTCCCGCCTGTCCCCGGTTGAATGCCGGACGGGAGAGCTCCGTCCCATGCGCCGACGGACGTCCCCCCGCCCTCCTCCCGAGGGCACGCGGGGACTGCTGTAGACTCCGCGCGCCATGCGTCTTCCCCTGCCCTTCCTTGCCCTGATTCTCACCGCCGCCCTGCCCGCCCTGGCGGGCCCGGGGGCCTTCGTGTCCGAGGTCCGCGTGGACGCGGTGGAGCAGCCCGAGTCGAAGCGGGTGGTCTTCACGGTGGAGCCGGACACCTCGTATCCGCTGCTGAAGAAGGGCGGGCCGAACCGGGCCTGGTGCAAGCTCAAGGGACCGTCCGGCGAGGGCTGGGTGCTGTGCGAGGGCGCGCCGGAGTCCGCGGCGCCCAGGGCCCCGGACGCGGCGGCCCTGGCGGCGGCGGACCGCGCCAACACCGAGCAGCAGGCCCGGGGCCGGGCGAAGCAGCAGGCCCTCCTGGCCCGTGCGTCCGACGAGGAGGCCGACGAGGAGCGCGCCGGGGGCGACGTCCAGTTCGCCTCATCCAGTGGGGCCACCGCGCGCGCGGACTGGAAGCCGGCCACGGGCTGCGCGACGACGTGTGACTCGAAGCCGCTGTTCGGCAAGCTGCCGGCGCTGACGGCGCAGGACCGGGAGGTGCTGGACATGTGCCCGGCGCGTCCGGACGTGAGTGTGAGTGCGGGGGACGTGCAGCGCTTCTTCTCCCGGCACTACAACGACCCGCGCATCCAGACGGCGCTGTCCGTGGCGGGGCGGCCGGGCTCACGGCAGGGCAACCTGGAGTGGCTCACGGGTCTGTGGGTGAGCACCGGTCCGCGCAACGCCTTCACGCACGTGTTCTGCGGGGACGACTGGCAGCGCGGCCCCATTGGCGGGCTGCACTTCCTGCCGCGTTACGCGCAGCTCGAGGCGGAGGGGAAGCTCTGCTACGGGGGCCCGGCGCGCGGGGGCAACGCGATGAAGGGCGACCAGTACCTCATCAAGTTCCGCGGCGTGGCGCCGTGGTCCTGCGGGGAGAAGAAGATTGGCGGCTTCTCCCGCTCACCGGACGCGGTGGGGCTGGTGGCCATCGGCACGCGCGCCTTCGCCCGCTGCTGTGCGCGAGGTGGGGCGAAGAAGGAAGGCGGCGTGTACTCCGCGCCGGACCTCGGCGGGACGAACTGGCGCATCTGGTGCGGCACGCGCAACGGCACCTACGGCATCGCCACCCTGCACCCCACCGACGAGAAGGCCACCTGCGGGGACTGACGACACATGCGGCGCATCTGCCTGCCCCTGCTCGGCATCATTGTGGCATGTACGAGCCCTCGACTCTTCTATCTCCATGGTGAATTGCCCAAGGAGGAGAATGACCCCGACCTCGCAGTGGCGCCGGGGCCGTGGAAGGTAGAGGGAATATCCGCCGTGCTTGCGGATACATCGGGTGTTCCAGATGACCTGGTGCTGCCCACACTCAGGGCCTTGATGGCATTGCCCGGCGCGGCGGATGCCTGCGACCCGAACACAGGCCGCCCGCGTCCAGATGCGGCCGAGTATTGCGTCGCGCGCTACCGGACACCCGACGACTGGCGCGTCTCGTAGCCGGTCCGGAGCCTGACGGGCGCACGCAACTCATGCCAACCCCCATTCGGCGGTGTTGACGATGAGGACTTCGGGCGGGAGCTGGCCGTCTTTGGCTTCGCTCACAATCATCCCTGTGGAACCAACGTGAGCAGCCCGGACCTCTCGGTTTTTCCAATGGTGAAATCGGGTGACGGTCTCTGGATGATGGTGGCCTATGCGGCAACACCTGGTGGCAAACTGGTTCGCGACTCGCGGGGAGAGTTGATTCCGGCGGAGCATTGGCTGGCGACGGGTCACCGCGACGAGCCTCGCTTCTACAAATGGAACCACGAAGGGGCGCTCTTCAAGTGGAACGAGGACAGGAGACGTTGGGACTTCCAGGCGACCTGTCGCCCTCGGACATCCATGCTCGATACCGGAGTCCTGCCAGCGCAGTGTGTTCCTGCCTTGAACTGAGGAACGATCAGAGACTCCTGGAGTAGCTCCATGCTCAAGCTGCACCACATCATCCTGCTCATTTCGCTCGCCACGGACGGAGGGACTGCGACCGTTCCTTCCCTTCCCCCTCCTGCCAGCGATGCGGGGCAGCCCGTCTCTCCTGCTCCCCTCTCAACTCCCGACGCAGGAACGACCGAACCCCGATACGTGCTCGCGGAGGGCATTCGCTGGCCCACGGAACTGACACCGATGGCCACGCTGGATGGCCCCGCCATCATCGCGGCACATGCCGCGTTGCAACGAGTCCTGGCGGGACTGCCGAAGGAGTACGCGGGAACCTGCTCCTATTCGGCAAAGGCCATGGAGGTCGTCGTCGGCCAGGACTCGGGATTGTATTTCGTCCGTATCCACCGCCGCCCGGACAGGTGCGGACGCATCGCTCCGGGCGTCAATGCCACGCTCGACTGGCTCGAGCTATACGCCGTTACGGCAGAGGGGAAAGTCCTGGCCCGCTTCCCCTACCATCCATAGGCCCGGACCCGCGCGCGCTCGCGAGCCCCGGCCTCCGCGCCCTACCCCGCTACTTCGCCGGTCCCACCGTGAGCACCGCGCCGGTGGAGTACGCGGTGAACTCGGGGGCGTACATGGACTGCACGGTGGCGGGGCCCACGCGGAAGGTGCCCGCCATGTTGGCGCGCAGCCGGTACTTGAAGGTGTACTCACCCGCCGGCAGCCACTCGAAGAAGAAGTTGGTGCCCGAGTCGCGCGTCTCCTCGTACCAGACGATGCCCAGGTCCCACTTGTGGCGGGACTGCACGTTCTCCGGCTCCAGGCCCGCCGCACGCGGGTCCCTCAGGTGGACGTACTCCGCCGCGTGCTTCGTGCGCAGCGAAAGCTGCACCTCCACCTCGTCACCCGGCCGCAGCACCGCGCCCTCCGCCAGCGGCTGCAGCACCGCCTCGCGGCCCTCGCGCTCGCGCCGGAAGTAGCGCCGCGACACCTGGAAGAAGTCCCCGCGCTCCTCCTCCGGCAGCTTCTCCGTGGAGAAGTGCCACGTCGCCGAGGCGAAGGCGAAGCCCGGCGTCGTCTTCTCCACCACCACCGAGCTCATGGTCGCCGGGTTCAGCTCCGGCCCGGGCACCACCACCTGGTTCTTCTTCCCCGTGTACTCGTCCGGAGAGAACTCCATCTGGACCACGCGCGGGCCCACCGTCACCTTCGCGTCCTCGCGCACGCCCAGCGCCCCCTCCGACTGGAGGTACTTCACCAGCGCGTACAGCGCCTCCGCCGTGGCCCGCGTGGACTTCCAGTGGTTGAGCTTCTTGTCCAACAGCAGCCACTGCACCAGCCCCTCGCGCCGGGGGTCCTTCGGCTTCAGCTCCGTCAGCGTGCGCAGCGCGAAGGCGTGTGTCTCCGTGGTGTCGTTGTACCAGAGCCAGCTCCGGTCCTCGGGCGCCCAGTACGTGCCCAGCTCCTCGCTCGTCTTCGCGGAGTCCATGACGCTCTCCCAGACGCGCTCCGCGTCCGCGCCCCGGCCCGCGCGCTTGAGCGTCAGCGCCAGGTAGCCCTTCAGGTACGGCGAGTGCTTCTTCCAGTGCTTGTAGCTGAAGGCCAGCATGCGCTCGCGCTCGGCGGCGGTGAGCGCCTCCCCGGTGTAGCGCTCACTCGGGTACGTGGAGGCCACGTAGTTGAGGAAGGTGATGAACTCCCACCCCTCGTTCTTCTTCATCGCCTTCGCCAGGTACTCGTCGCGCACGTGCCGGGCCACGTAACTCCACGCGTTGCGCGTCATCTCCGGGGGCACCTCCACGCCGTACTCCATGGCGCGCGACAGCCCGTGGAGGATGTAGAGCGTCATGTACGGCGACGGCGGGCCGCCCGGCCACCAGGGGAAGCCGCCGCTGGAGGTCTGCGCCTTGCGCAGCTTCGCCATGGACGCCGTGCGCTCGGCGCTGGCCACCTTCGGGTCCAGCACCCGGACCAGGGACTCCTCCCCCGCGGGCCCACCCTTGGCCATCTCCAGCCATGGCGTCTCCTCCAGCGCCATCTTCCGGTTCGGGTCCACCGCGTCCCACGTCTCGAAGCGCGTGGGGCGCTCGCTCAGCTTCTTCGCCATCTTCGCCACCTCGGGGTACTGGCCGTAGAGGCTGGCGAGGATGCCGGCGGAGACGAAGCGGTTGAGCGTCTGCTCCGTGCACTCGTAGGGGTAGTCCATCAGGTACGGCAGCGCCTGGAGCGCCGCGTAGAAGAGCTGCGCATCCACCGTGACGACGAGCTGCTCGTTCACCCGCGTCGGGTCTCCCCCGGCGCGCAGGTCCTCGAAGGTCATCGTCTTCGACGCCTTGCCCTTCAGCGTGACGAAGCGCGACTGCGCCAGGTGCATGCGGCCGGGCAGCACCGGCAACGGGCGCAGCTCGCCGTCACTGAGGTTGCCCGCGCGCGCCTCCACGCGGAAGGCCACCGCCCCCACCTTCGTGGGCGTGGTGAGCGGGAAGCGCAGGTGCGTGCCCTTGCCCGGCGCCACGTTGAAGGACTGGGACGCGCCCTTCACGCCGAAGTCCGCCAGCAGGCTCTTCTGGGACTGCGCGTCCACGATGTCCAGCGTGAGCGCCCCTTGCAGCGGGCGCTCCGCCGCGTTGTTCACCACCACCTCCAGCACCGCCTGGTCCCCCTCGCGCAGGAAGCGCGGCACGTACGGCCGCACCATCAGCTCCTTCACGCTGCGGGTGGTGCGCTGCACCGAGCCGCCCTTCAGGTCGCGAGTGAGCGCGTGCACCCACACGCTCCAGGCCGTGACGGAATCCGGCACCGTGAACTCCAGCGTCGCGGAGCCATCCGCCCCGGTGAGGAGCTGCGGAATCCAGAACGCCGTCTCCGCGAAGTTGGAGCGCAGCGCCTGCGCCGGCGCGGCCTGCCCCGCCTGCGCGTTAGCGACGGTGGCATCCGCCATCGCCTGCTGCTTCACCTCCTTCGTCGCCTCGCCCGGGGGCGCGGGAGGAGGAGGCGGCGCGGCATCGGCCTCGGCCGACTCCATGGGCGCGGGAGCCATCGGCGCGGCCCTCGAAGCGCGAGACACCGCCCCGCCCGCGTAGCCGCGCATGCGCCGGCGGCCGGGACCGCCCAGGCCGTAGCCCTCCTCGAAGCGCAGGCTGTCCGGCACGGGCGGCTCCCAGCTCCGCACCTCGCCGAAGCCCTCGTTGACGAGCCACTGGGCCATCGCCGCGCCCACCGAGGCGCGCTGGTCCACGGCCGTCATGCGCCGCGGGTAGAGGGTGGCCACGCTCGGCGGCGTGTGCTTCGCGAACAAATCCAACGACTGGTCATACATGTACGCGAGCAACTCCGCGGCGCCCGCCTCCACCTTCGCCCCCTTCGGCCCGCGCACCGTCACGCGCCACGTCTCCTTCGCGCCGGGGCGCAGCTTGTCGCGGAAGGTGGCGAACTCCAGGCTCAGCTCCTTGTCGTCCCAGGGGACGAACACGGGCGCGGAGAAGCGCAGGAACTGCCAGTCACGCACCCCCACCAGCACCGCCGTGAAGCCGCCGCGCAGGTCCTCCGTCACCGGCACCTCCACCACCGCCGGGGCCTTCCCGCCCACCAGCGCCCGCCGCAGCACGCGCCGCTCGCCCTGGTACACGTCCAGCACCAGCGGCTGGCCCTCGAAGCCGGAGAAGGCCAGCAGCCGCGCCACCTCGCCCACGCGCACCGTCTCCCGCTCCAGCACCAGCGAGGCCGGCAGCTCGATGGGCGCGGACGCACCGGCCACCAGAATCTCCCGCGTCACGGTGAACGTCTGGCCGAAGGCGTCCTTCGTCTCGTAGTGCAGCCGGTACGCGCCGGCCTTCAGCGCGGGCAGCTTCACCCGGGCGAGGCCCTCCGCGTCGTGCCGCACCTCGCCCTTCGCCTGCTCGGCGCCGTCCTGCCAGCGGGCCAGGGCGACCTGGGGCGTGTACTCCGTCACCCAGCGCGGCTGGAGCGCGTCGCCCGGCGTGGGCGTGCGCACCGCCTCCGGGTCCACCTCCACCGCCGGAGGCACGACGACGGGCTCTTCCGCGGGCAGCAGCGGCTGAGTGGGCTGCTTCAGCGCCACCAGCCTCCAGCGCCCCGGGCCGGGCTGCGGCACGCCGTCCAGGGTGGAGCGCACCAGCCGCACCTCGGCCGCCACGCCCTCGCGGAAGAAGCCCTCGTCCGCGTCCACGCGCCCCTCCACCGCGACGAAGCCCAGCCGGAAGCTGCGTTCCGCCGAGCGCGTCTCGCCGCCCTCGTCCGTCGCGTCCGCCTCGACGCGGTAGCGCCAGGTGAGCCCCGGCGTGCGCGCGGAGCGCTCATCCACCTCCGGAGTGAAGGAGATTGCGAAGGTACCGTCCTCGGCCAGCGAGGACGAGCCGGACGCCACCACCTGCCGCTTCACGGGCATGGAGGACTCGTCCCACCACCACCACCAGGGCAGCACCGGCTCGCGGAAGGCCCGCCAGCGCACCGTGCCGGCCGCGACCGGCAGCCCGAAGTAGTAGCGCGCCTCGCCCTTGAAGGTGGCCGGCCGGTTGAGGCGCAGCGGCGCCTCCGGGTCCTTCAGCGTCACCTCGAAGGTGGGCCGCTTGTACTCCTCCACGCGGATGCTCGCGGCGCCGCCCGACTCCACCTGCACGGACCACCCGCCCAGCACGCGGCCGGTGGGGATGGTGAATTCCCCCGCCGCCGAGCCGAACCCGTTGGTGCGCACCTCGCGCTTCTCCACCACCTGCCGGTTGGGGTCCATCAGCGACACCACGAGCCGCTCTTCCGGCAGCGTCCGGTAGCGCGCCTGGTCGCCGCGCCCGCGGAAGGCCACCACCTTCCAGAGCACCTTCTGAAGCGGCCGGTACACGGAGCGGTCGGTGAAGACGAGCGACGCGGTGTGCTCGGTGGGCTCCGGGCGCGGGTAGAACGAGAAGCCGCTGGGGTGCAGCAGCGTCTCCTTCCCCTTCCCGGCCACCAGCAGGTAGCTGCGGTAGCTCTCCCCCCGAGGCGCGGTGAACGTCACTTCACCCTGGGGGTCGGTGGTGGCGCGGGCCACCTCGCGGAAGCCGCTGTTGTAGTCCGCGAGGATGAGCCGCACCGGCACCTCTGACACGGGCTGGCCGGAGTCGCCCCGCACCACCCGCGCCTCCACCGCGCTGCCGGCCGCGTTGCGCGTGACGACCACCCACGGCGACACCGTCATGAACACCGCCTGCACGCGGTTGTCCGCGCCGCCGAAGTCCTCGCGAGCGGAGGCGGCGATGATGTACGTGCCGGGCTGCTCCAGCGGCGGCGTGACGAAGGTGCGGTGCTCGCGGAGGTCCTGCGCCGGCGGGAGCTGGACGCTCCACGAGGCCACCGGCTTCTGGCCCTGGATGATGCGCAGCACCGCGTCGCCGTAGGGCAGCAGGTTGTAGTCGTCCACCCGCGACAGCCGCTTCTCCAGGTCGAAGGCGTAGGCGCGGAAGTGGAGGGCCGTCATGTTGAGGTGGGTCACCTCGACGGAGCGCCGCTTCGGCCCATCCGACTGCATGGACGCGATCCGGAAGTCCTGCCGCTGCAGCGAGCTCACCAGGGAGATGCACCGCCGCGAGCCCTCCGACTTCGGGTACGCCTCCGCGCACGCCTTCGCCAGCTCGAGCGCGCGAACCGCGTGGTCCGCGGTGATTTCCATCTCCGCGAGCTGCGCCTGCCCCATGCCCCACCAGGGCACGTCACGGAAGGCCTTGAGGTGCGCGGAGAGGTGCTCGCGGAGGCGGGCCCGGTCGTCCTTCTCGGAGAAGTGCGAGTGCAGCACCTCGTAGCGCTTCAGCCGCGCCTCCAGCGCCGCCTCGCGCCGGCCCGCGGCGCGGTGCCATGCCTCCAAATCCCCCAGCACCGCGGCCACCTTCACCAGCGGATGGACGTTGGGGTCCGTCAGCGCCACCGTGGGCGTCCCCTCCATCAGCGAGCGGAGGTCCAGGCGGTACACCTCGTTGGCGTGCTCCGGCCGCCAGTGGGAGCTGTCCGCCAGCAGGTTGACGAACAGGTACGAGACGGCGTCGCGCAGCGTGGACCGGATGCCCTGCGGGTACGTGTTGGGCTCGAGGTACTCGGCGAGCGCCTTCACCGGCTCGGCGCCGAGCGCCTCCCGCTGCTTCCACACGTCCTCGTAGGCGCGCTGCGCCTCGGTGAGGATCTGCTCGTACGTCCACGACTTGAGGTCCACCGGGCCGGTGGAGGCCACCGCCTCGCGCTTGCGCACCTCCCAGCCGTACGCCTGCGCGTAGGTGACGAGCGAGTGCGCGTAGAAGAGGTTCAGCGTCGCGCGGTGCAGCGCGCCCTTGGGCCAGGGCTGCTCGCGCAGGAAGCGCACCGCCGTCTCATAGCCGTGCAGCGCGGTGCGCAGTTGCACCGTGCGCACCAGGGCCCGCGTCCACTCCGCCTCGTCACCGCGGCCCTTCGCCCGCTCCAGGCGGGCCTCGGCGGCCTGCGCGGCGGCCTCCACCTTCTGTTCCTCCACCAGCGCGTCGATGGCCTTCCACGACGGCGGGGCCTTGCCCTGTCCCAGCGCGGGCGAGGCGGTCAGCAGCAGGGACAGCAGCAACAGGGCGGCGGAGGGTGGGCGAATCCACGAGGTCCGGTGCATAGGGTCGGCACTCTAGACACAGCCGGCCGCCGAAGCGTTCCACAATGGACGTCAGGGGGCCTCGGGAGGGGGCGCCTTGCGGCGAAGCCCCACCAGGTAGACCTCCATGCTCGCGCCGCGCGTGGCCTCCGGGCGGACCACCTTCACCTCCTCGAAGAGGGCGCGCACCTGGTTGCGGAAGTCCTCGAAGTCTCCGCCCATGAACACCTTGGCCACGAAGGACGAGCCGGACCGCCCCCGCGTGGCGGCGATTTCCAGCGCCTTGCCGGCGAGCCGCAGGCTGCGGGCCTCGTCCGTCGCCTTGATGCCGCTCGTCTTCGGCGCCATGTCGGAGATGACGGCGTCGAAGGGGCCGTCGTACAGCTCCGCCAGCTTCCTGTCGAAGTCGTCCGCGAGCACGTCCAGCACCACTGTCTGCACGTGTCGCTGCGTGAAGGGACGGATGGGGACGATGTCCACACCAATCACCCGGCCGCCCGTGCCCACCGCGTCCGCGAGTATCTGGAGGAAGCCCCCGGGGGCCGCCCCCAGGTCGAGCACCACATGGCCCTTCTTCACCATGGGGAAGCGCTTGATGAGCTCGTCGACCTTGAACGCTGAGCGGGCGCGCAGCCCCTCTTGCTTGGCTTTCTGGAAATAGTGGTCTTTAGGACGGTAGGGCTTGCCCATGTCGGAGGGGGTCCCTACCATCCGCTACTGTCTTCGGGAAGCCGGAGCGGTCGCGGGTGTCCAGGCCCGCGCAGTGGGCGAGCCGGAGGAAGTGGGAATGGGCACCCGGAGCGTGACGGTGGCGTTGTGCATCTCCCTGATTTCCGCGGGGACGGCGGGCTATTGCTACACGCGCGCGGACGCCCTTCAGGTGCAGGGCCAGTGGCTGATGGAGCGGGGCACCGCCCAGGCCGAGGAGTACGCCAACAAGCTGGACGGCACGGCCGCGGACGCGCAGCTCAAGTCCTTCGCGGAGCGCCGGGCGGTGCTGGAGCGGGCCCACCGGTGGCAGCGCGGCATGATGCTCGGTGTGCTGGCGGCGGTGCTGGCCGCGGTGTCCGCGTACATGTTGTTCCTGCTCAAGCGCCTGGATGACCAGCTGGTGGACGCCATGGGCGACCTGCGCCCGTCGGCCCCGCCGCCGGAGCCTGTCTCCTCGGAGCGCACTCCGGCGCTCGTCTCCAGCGCGCAGCGCTGAAGGCTCGCCGTACTCGAGGGCGCGCTGGCAGAATGGAGGTCCCTGCCCTTTTCCGGAGGTGGCCATGCCCGGCTGTGCGCATTGTGGACGCCCGCTCGACATCATCGCCAACCAGGTGGGACGGCGCGACGCCTGTCCCGGCTGTGGCGAGGACGTGCGCTCGTGCCGCAACTGCCGGCACTTCGACCCGGGCGTGGCCAAGGAGTGCAAGGAGCCCTTCGCGGAGGTGCCGAAGGACAAGGACAGCGCCAACTTCTGCGAGCTGTTCCAGATTGGCGAGGGTGGCCTCCACGCGAAGGAGAGCCGCGACGCGCTGCTGAACGCCGCGGAGGCGCTGTTCCGGAAGAAGTGAGCACCGCGGCCCCTGGGGACGGGTTCCGGCGCGTCCCCCCCTGGCCCACCTTGGGCGCCATGGCGGACGAGACGAAATCCCGGGAGCCGGCCTACTGGCAGGACCTGCTGGCCACCTTCCTGCTCTCGCTGGCGGCCGTCGGCTCGGCCTACAGCGCCTGGCAGTCCTCACGCTGGGGGGGTGTGCAGGCGTATCACTACGCCAGCGCGTCCGCCTCGCGCGTCGAGGCGGTTCGCGCCTTCAGCAACGCCAACGTCCAGATGTCGTATGACGCCAGCACCTTCGTCCAGCTCGTGCTCGCCGGCCTCCAGGGAGAGCAGCGTACCGCCCGGCTGGTGGGCGAGCGCTTCCTGCGCGAGGAGTTCCGGCCCGTCGCACTGGAGTGGGCGGCGATGAAGCCGCTGGAGAACCCCGGCGCGCCCCCCAACCCCTTCGAGATGAAGTCCTATACCAACGCACAGTTCCAGGAGGGCCTCCGGCTGGAGCGGCTCGCCGCACAGCAGCTTGACGAGGCCCGGCGCGCGAATCAGCACGCGGACGACTACATCCTCACCGCCGTCTTCTTCGCCCTGGGCCTCTTCTTCGGGGGACTCGCCACCAAGCTGCGCGACCAGCGGCTCATCACGGTGCTGCTCACCCTCGGAGTGCTGGGAAGCCTGCTGGGACTGCGCTACCTGTTCGTCCTCCCGTTCCACTGAGGGCGGGCCCTCCAGGGACACGTCAGGGACGGGGGAATCGCCGCCCCGCTCCGCGCGCTCAGCGCACCGCCCGACCGCCGGGCGTCAGAAGTTCTTCGCTTCCTTCTTGAGCTGCTCGATGGAGTCGGCGCGGGTGCTCTTGCTCGTCGTGTCTCCGCCCGCCGGGTATGGGAACGAGTAATAGACGGGCGTCTGGGCGCCGTGCTCACCGTGGGTGGTCAGGAAGTCCTCCATGGCCTGCCGGCAATTGCGCATGCCGCTCCCCGTGCCACAGCACTGCAGCTCCGTATAGACAAACTCCACCGTCTTGTTCGGCGCCTCCAGGGCAAAGCAGTCCATCAGCACCTGCTCCGCATGTTTGGCGTACCCCAGCCCGACACCGCCCACCATGGAGGACTCGCTCATCTGCGCCATCCAGGTCCCGTCGGTGAACTTGAAGTAGGCCACGCACCTGCCTCCCATGGACATCTTGCCGAACAGGCTGGGAAAGCTGGCGAGCTGCTCGCGGTAGCTCTTCGCGGGCTCCGCGTTCGAGTGGCTGTACGCGACCTGGATTTCGTTGAGGGCCATGGGCGTCAGCATATTGAACGAAGGCACCCTGCGTACAGCCGGCGGCCGTCCGCGAGCCGTGAGTCAAAACGGCCCCGTGAACACTCTCAAAATCCGATTCATCGCAATTCATTGGCAATCAGCAAGGGGTTGACTCTCCGTATGTCAGCATGACTACACCTGCGCGATGCCCTTGAAACATCGCTTGATACATCCCGCCTTCCGCTGTCGCCTGTCGTCACTCGTGCTGCTGCTGTCCGTGGCCGCCGCATGCCGCCCTCAGCCGTCCGAGCCGGAGCCCGCTCCCGGACCGGAGTCCCCTGGAACGTCGCAAGCCGCACTCGATACACCGACGCGCTTCGACGAGGTCGCGATGGTGGGCACGGTGCCGTGCTCCTACGACTACTCCACCGTCGACAATTGCTACAACGAGCTGAACCCGGAGCGCCCCAGCATCTTCCGTGAGCTGTCCCCGGCGTACCGCCCCTATCGCGCGTCCGGCCAGCCCATGTCGCTGAAGCCCGCGACGCTCACCGGGGTGATGCAGCCCTTCCCGCCCTTCGAGTACGGCGGCAGCTGGAGTTCGCAGCCGCAGTACGCGGACGCGGCCACGGCCCAGCAGGTGCTGCCCGCCAACCGCGGCTCCAATGACGGGCGCCTCTTCGTGCGCGGTGGCTGCCGCGGCTGCGCCGAGGGCTCCACCCTGTTCACCTTCCGCCCGGAGCTGCTGGGGCAGGACTTCCGCTACGACTTCGCGACGAAGGGCACCCGGTGGGTGCAGCCGCCTTCCGCGATGGGCCTGCACCCGCTCATCTATTTCAACCCCATGGCCACCCTGCTGCCGGCGAGCAACAACGGCGACTTCCCGGACGCGCTCCACTCGACGATGTGCGAGGACTCGGTGGCCTCGTACAACGCCCTGGGCCATGGACGGAACCCGGTGGCCTGCACGGCGCGCTACGACGTGGGCTACCCGCTGGTATCGGGTGACTGCTACGACGTCTCCCTCGTCTACGGCCTGAAGGCGGCCTCGACGAACCGCTGGGAGCTGCGCTCGGTACACCTGACCGTCTTCGTCCGCGCGCCCAAGTCCGTGACCGCGGGGGACATCGTGGCGCCGGGCGGCGTGAGCAACTGGGGGCTCTGGGTCTACCCGCGCAACCCCGAGGGCGAGGTGAAGTCCCTGCCGACGTGGGAGCTGCCGCCCTTCAAGCCCTTCAACGTGCACGAAACGCCGTGGAACGACATGAGCGGCGGCTCGACGTGGACGTACCCCGGCACGCAGAACATCAACTGGCGGAACCTCTTCACCAACCACGCCAGCTTCAAGTGCTACACGGCGACGACCGTCCTCGGGAAGACGAGCTACGTGCGGGACACCTCGCCGGCGGCGCCGAAGTGGTGCCAGTTCTTCGACCGGCAGACCTACACCGCGTCCTTCAAGGTGGAGGATGACGAGGACGCCAACCCGGACGACGGAGGCACCTGGAACGGCGTGAGCGCCTGGCCGGCGCCGGGCGGGCAGGAGCGGCCCTATGCCCTCTTCGAGCCCGCGACCAGCGGCGACGGGCGCCTGCTCGTCATCAACATGGACGGGCTCTACTACGCGTACTCGTCCGAGGCCTGCCGCGCCGCCGGCTGGTCGCACTTCCGCCCCATCAGCATGATGCCCATGGACCCGGCGGTGAACACCCGCTACGAGCTCGCGAAGTCGCAGGTCATCAACGGGACGCCGTATCCGTTCCGGGACTCCATGGGGAACTCCATCCCGTTCGGCGTGCGCAACCCGTGGGCGTACCCATGGCTGGACCGCGAGGGGAAGAACCTCTTCTTCGCCGCGAAGAACAACCCGCATGACGGCTACTACGCGCGCAAGGTGGTGGGCGAGAACCTCTACGACGGCACCTCGTACACGGACACCGCGGCCGGTGCGCCGGCCAATGACACGGACCGCGCGCGCTTCAACCCGGACCGGGCGCCCGCGCAGGCCGTCAGCGTGCTGGGCGCGTGGACCCACGGCAAGGCGGTCATCCTCGACAACGGCCTGAGCATCACCGACCTGGGCGGCCTCAGCGGGGACTCCTACAAGCGGACGTATGACCTGCGCCTCTACGCGGGCGCGGACCTGCCGGTGGCGCCCACGGGCAGCTCGCAGATCTTCTCCTTCGAGAACCAGCTCAACCACTTCGACGCGATGCGGCCCACCCTGCCCTTCGACGTGGTGTGGAACGTCCAGTCCAACACGCAGCGCAACTCGCAGGTGGCCTTCGACGACTACCTGAACAAGCGGGCCTTCGTCGTCTCGCACATGAACGCGCCCATCCGCATGGACGTGTCGCCCCACGGCGCGCAGCGCGCGGAGACCTTCCCGCAGGACGGCTTCACGCCCACGCGCGACGTCTGGGCCTACGTGCGGGGCGGCGGCGTGGCGGACTTCCGCTTCACGCGCAACCCGCGGGTGCAGAACGCGGCCACCGGCTGCTCGCTGTTCGGCACGGATGGGCCCGAGGCCCCCGGCTCGCTGCGGCTGCGCGGCGGCGCGCGCATCGAGCCCGTGGCGCTGGGCGGCGTGAGCGGCAAGGGCGTGTGGCTGGACGGCCTCAACGACTTCATGGACCTGGGCTATCCGGTGGCGGCCTCGCAGCGCGACTGGCTGCTGGGCATCTGGCTGGACTCGAGGCAGGACGCCATGCTGAAGCCGGGGGCGACGGTGGCCCGGAGCCTGCCGCGCACCATCTTCTTCTTCTCGGACAACTCGTGGGTGGGGCTCGTCCGGGGGAAGGACTCCTCGGGCGCGGCGTGGCACGAGCTGGTCCTCTACAACGGCGCCACGGGCGCCAGTCAGAGCGTGAACCTGGGCGCGCTGGTGGAGCCGGGCCGCTACTTCCACCTGAGCCTGAAGATCTTCGTGGAGAACAACCAGCGCAAGGTGTCCGTCTTCATCAACGGCACGCATGTGTCCACGAGCACCGTGGCCTCGTCCGACGCCGGGTTCGACCCGATGTGGAACTCGATGAACGGTTGGACGTGGATGACGGTGAGCGACCCGGGGCCGTCCACCTTCGTCCCCTCGCAGACGCGCCGGCCGTTCTACGGCTGGGTGGACGAGCTGCGAATCTACGCGCTGGCCCCGGGGGACGCGCACCACCCGTGGACGGACGAGCTCGTGTGCAACCAGGCGCTCGGGACGCTGGTGGATATCGGCCCGAAGGCCAACGAGGTCTCCCACCCGGCGCTCACCGCCCTGCGCGCCGCCGCGAACCGGAGCCCCGTCTACAGGACCCAGGTCTGCGAGCAGATGCGGCTGGGCACCTACTCGGACCCGGCGGACTACCCGGCGCAGTACGGGGAGCACCTGTGCATCGACCGGGTGCACAAGAATCCGCACCTGGAGCCGACGCTCGCCTCCCGGTGCCTGCGCGCGTCGAAGCTGCAGCTCCCGGTGCTCCAGGCGAACCCGCCGCGCCCGGACACGAGCGGCAACGCGTTCTGCCTCTCCTGCCACACGGGCACGGCGCCCCTGCCGGGCCTGAAGCTGGGCGCGCTCACCGCGGGCAGCGGGCCTCGCTACCAGGACCCGAGGCGCCAGCCCATGAACGTGCCGGCGGTGATGGGCGGAGTCGTCCCCCCGTGGCTGACCACGGGCATCAACCAGGCTGACGGCACCCGGACACTGGACCCGTACTTCGACCACTTCCGAGCGCCCTGACGCCGGCGACGAAAAAGGGGACGGGAGCACCGCGCTCCCGTCCCCGCGTTTCACCTCAAGCCGTCAGCTCACTGCAGGAACGGCGTGTTCTCCGCGAAGTACTCGTGGTTGTCCGCGTTCCCCAGCGCCTGGGTGGGGTTGGAGATGGCCAGCGACTTCGCGCCGCTCTGGCCGTAGACGTAGTCGTCCGTGCCCGCCACCGCGTTGAAGTGGCTCAGCTCGTGGATGAGCGTGCCGCCCTTGGAGTCGGTGCCCGTCAGCGGCGCGGACCAGAACGCCTTGCACACGTAGATCTTGTACGGCTGCGCCGGGTACACGTAGGCGTAGTAGGTCTTCTTGCAGCCGCAGTCGATGGTGATGGGCTTGGTGTCGAGCGCGTCCTTGATGGCCACGAAGTGCGTCTTCGCCGTGTTCCACCCGCTCGACGAGAAGGCGCCGAACCACGTGGTGTAGCGCGGCGTGCCCGACGCCGTGCCGTTCAGGTAGGTCACCGAGTCGTTCGCCATGGTGCTGGCGGCGTTCAGCGCCTGCAGCGCGGTGGCCTGCTGCGTGCTGTCGCACTTGCTGTACGTCACCGCGCCCAGCGAGACGGTGCTCCCCGGCGCCGCGGCGGCCTCGCGGAGGACGCTCTCGCGGCCCTCCACCCACAGCTCCACGGCGTCGGAGCGGAACGCCGCCACCGCGCCGCCGTGCAGCTCCGCCGCGTAGCTCACGCGGTAGCTGCCCGTGCGGGACAGGTCATAGAAGTCCGACAGCGCCACCGTGCGGGTGAGGCTCTCGCCGGGGGCCAGGGTGAGGTAGTCGCCCGCCGTGGGCGCCGGGCGCTTGTAGTGCGGCCCCAGGAACTCCACCGCCTGGCCGTCCACCGTGACGTCGAACAGCGCCTCCTCCACGTCCTCCGCCGGCGTGTGCCACTTGAGCAGGCGCGCCGCGCGGCTCCCGTTGTTGCGCAGGGTGACGGTGACCATCACGTCCTCGCGGGCGCTGAGCGCCGCCTTCGGCACCGACAGGCTCACGGAGATGTCGGCCGCCTCGGCCGCCACGTCCACCTGCGGCTCCCCTCCCGGCTGCGCGGAGTCCTCGGGCGCCGCGCAGGCGCCCAGCAGGGATGCGCCGACCAGCCACCCGGCCAGCCAACGGGAGGAACCACGGGGATGCTTGCTCATATGGGGGCTTCCTTGTGTGAGGAGGAGGCCCGGTCGCGTCGGGGTCGCGCCCGGGGCTGGCCTCCTACAGCAAGGCTCGCGCCAACTTCAGACCTGTGAGGGAACGCGGGGTTGGCGAGGCCGGCCCCCCACACTGGAGCATCCGTGCTCCAGGCCGACCGCAAAGGAATCTTGCAATTTCACGAGCGGCGCGGCGAATCCCCAGCCGCATTGGGCGTTTGCCGCGAGGCGCGGGTGACCTGAAACAGGGCAGGTCCCCGCCCCACGAATGCAACCCACCGGGCTCCCGGCGGCTCAGAAGCCGTAGAGCTTGGAGAGGATCTCCTTCATCACCTCGGAGGTGCCGCCGCCGATGGTGATGAGGCGCACGTCCCGCCACATGCGGGCGATGGGCGTCTCCTCGACGTAGCCCATGCCGCCGAAGAACTGCTGGCAGTCGTAGGCCACGCGCTGGGCCAGGTCTCCGGCGAACAGCTTCGCCATGGAGATCTCCTTCACCGCGGGGACCTCCTTCCGGTCGAACACGTCCACCGCGTGGTAGGTGAGCCGCTTGGCTGCTTCAATCCCCGTCAGGTGCTCCACGAACTTGTGGCGCCACACCTGGAACTTCAGCAGCGGCCGGCCGAACGCCTCGCGCTCGTTGCCGTAGCGGATGGAGTCCTCCACCATGCGCTCCATGCCGGCCACGGTGGTGATGGCCCCCACCAGGCGCTCGCCCTGGAAGTTGGTCATGATGGAGTAGAAGCCCTCGTTCTCCTCGCCCAGCACGTAGCGGGCGGGGATGCGGCAGTCCTCGAAGTAGAGGACGGCCGTGTCCGAGGACAGGTTGCCCACCTTGTCCAGCTTCTTGGAGACGCTGAAGCCCTTCACGTCCGTGGGGAACGTCACCAGGGAGATGCCGCCGTAGCCCTCCCCGCCCGTGCGCACCGCCAGGGTGATGAAGTCCGCCCGGGTGCCGTTGGTAATCCACATCTTCGAGCCGTTGATGACGTAGTCATCCCCGTCCCGGCGCGCCGTCGTCTTGATGCTGGCCACGTCCGAGCCGCAGCCCGGCTCGCTCACGCCCAGCGCGGCGATCTTCTCGCCCTTGAGCGCCGGCTCGAGGAACTCGCGCTTCTGCTCGTCCGTTCCAATCTCGTTGATGATGGGCGTGGCCATCTGGCTCTGCACCAGCAGCGCCATGTTGACGCCCGCGTTGTAGCTGCGGCTCAGCTCCTCCGCGAAGGCCGTCACGTACCAGTAGTCCAGCCCGCTGCCGCCGTACTTCGGGTCGTGGTTGATGCCCAGGAAGCCCAGCTCACCGCACTTCTTGAACAGCTCGCGGGGAAAGATGCCCGCCCGGTCCCACTCCAGGCCGTAAGGCGCCATCTCCTTCTCGACGAAAGCTCGCACCGTCTTGCGGAAGGCCTCGTGTTCCTCGGTGAACGGATTGGGCATGCGCGCTCCTCGACTGGGGAAAGAATTGATTTTCGAATCAATAACAGGCGCTCCCGGAGGCCACAAGCGCCGGGGATGTCGCCCCCGGCGGGACGGCCCCCTCTGGAAATCCCCCTCTCGCGAGCCGTGCACTCTCCCCTGCCAGCCGTGCCGCCGGGCGTTAAACACCCCCCGGTGCAAGATAGTCCGTGTTACGGAGTATCTTCTTGACAGACAGTAGAGAGCCTGTAGTTTCCGTGGCGCAGACTTTCCAAGCAGAAGCCGGCGCGACCCACCCCCAGGGCCGGGGATCGCGAGCTGGCAGGAGCAGGACGACCGTGATTCGACGCATGTGGATGGCCGCGGTGGTGGCGACGGTGGTGGTGACGGGGTGCGGCAAGGGCAGTGACAAGCCGGCCCTCCCGGCGGTGGCGGAGCAGGGCTCCTCGGCGATGGGAGTGAAGGCCATTGCCCCCGCGACGGAGCTGAACGCCAACATCACCCGCGTGACGGGCTCGGTCCGCTCCAAGCAGGAGGCGACGCTGAGCGCCCAGGCCACCGGCACCATCGCGAAGATGAACGTGAAGGTGGGCGACAAGGTGAAGAAGGGCCAGGCGCTGGCGGTGCTGGACACCTCCAACGTCTCCATCGGCGTGGCGCAGGCGCGGGCGGTGAAGGACGCGGCGGACGCGGCGCTGCAGCTCGCCACGTCCAACCTGGAGCGCGTCCGCAAGGTGGCGGACGCGGGCGGCGTGGCCGCGGCCGGCCTGGAGCAGGCGGAAATCGCCCAGAAGCAGGCGGCCGCCCAGGCGGCCCAGGCCGGCGCCGCGCTGCGCATGGCGGAGGAGAACCTGCGAGACATGGCCATCCTCGCCCCGTTCGACGGCGTCATCACCGCGCGCATGAAGAGCATCGGCGACACGGTGGCGATGATGCCGCCCACGCCCGTCTTCTCCCTCGTGGACACGACGGGCCTGGAGGTCCGGGCGCTGGTGCCGGAGTCCGTGGTGGACCGGGTGAAGCCGGGCACCCGCACGCACGGCACGGTGAGCCCCAGCGGCATGCGCTTCGAGGTGAAGGTGGCCACGGTGGGCGCGGTGGTGGACACCACCAACCGCACCGTGGAGGTGCTGGCGGACGTGGTGGGCGAGACGGCCTCGCCGCTGCGCCCCGGCTCCCTGGTGGAGCTGGACTTCTCCGCCGCGGCGAGTGAGGCGGACGACAAGGGCCTCTTCCTCCCGGCGCAGGCGGTCAGCGCCAACGGCCAGCAGGGCTTCGTGTGGGTGGTGCAGGACGGCACGGTGCGCAAGCGCGACGTGCGCGTCGAGCGCGTGCTGCCCGGTTACGTCCGTGTCCTCCAGGGACTCGCCGCCGAGGAGAAGGTGCTCGCCGACGCGTCCCTGAACGTCAAGGAGGGCACGGCCGTCCGCGTGGTCCAGTGACGCCTGCCCTCCCCTCTTGAAATTGGGAGCTCCTGAATGAGCCCGCTGAAGACCTTCATTTCCCGGCCCATCTTCACCGCCATGCTGATGCTGGCGGTGGTGGTGTTCGGCCTCAACGCCTATCCGCGCATCGGCGTGGACCAGTTCCCCGACGTGGACTTCCCCGTCGTCACGGTGACGACGGTGCTCCCGGGCGCCGACCCGGAGTCCATCGAGAAGAACGTCTCCGACCCGCTGGAGGAGGCGCTCAACACGCTCAACGGCGTGGAGCAGCTGCGCTCCGTCAACGTGGAGAACGTGTCGCAGGTCATCGTCCGCTTCACCCTGGACACCAAGGTGGACGTGGCCGCGCAGGACGTGAGAGACCGCGTGCAGGCCACCCTGAGCAAGCTGCCGGCGGAGATTGAGACGCCGGTGGTGGAGAAGTTCGACATCGGCGCGGCGCCCATCATGACGCTGTCCCTGTCCGGCTCGCTGCCCATCGAGGAGCTGACGCGCACGGCCGAGGACCTCGTGAAGCCCGCGCTGCAGCGCCAGGCGGGCGTGGGCAGCGTCGACGTGGTGGGTGGCCGCGAGCGGGAGATCCAGCTCGTGGTGGACCCGGAGCGGCTGCGTGGCTTCGGGCTGGCCATCAGCGACGTGAGCCAGGCGGTGAGGGCCCAGAACCTGGACGTGCCGGGTGGCCGCACGATGGACAGCGGCCGCGAGCGCGTGGTGCGCCTCACCTCCGAGGTGAAGAGCGTGGAGGAGCTGCGCAACCTCATCATCACCAGCCCCAACGGCGCCCCGGTGCGCGTGCGCGACGTGGCGGACGTGGTGGACGGCCCGGAGGAGGCGCGCTCGGCCGCGAAGTTCGGCGCCCGCAACGCGGTGGCGCTCGTGGTGAAGAAGCAGTCCGGCGCCAACACCGTGCAGGTGGCGGAGCTCGTGAAGGAGTCGCTGGGCGAGCTGAACAGCCAGCTGCCCGAGGGCGCCAAGGTGGAGCAGGTCACGGACAACTCGCGGTTCATCCGCTCGTCCATCAACGCGGTGAAGTTCGACCTGGTGCTCGGCGGCGTGCTCGCGGTGCTCATCGTGCTGGTGTTCCTGCGCAACCTGAACTCCACGCTGGTGGCGGCCATCGCCCTGCCGGTGTCGGTGATTGGCACGTTCGCGGTGATGGCGGCGCTGGGCTTCACCTTCAACATGATCACGATGCTGGCGCTGACGCTGTCCATCGGCCTGCTCATCGACGACGCCATCGTGGTCATCGAGAACATCGTCCGTCACCTGGAAGAGGGACAGACGCCCATGCAGGCGGCGATGGAGGGCGCCGGCCAGATTGCCCTGGCGGTGCTCGCGGTGACGCTGGCCATCGTGGCGGTGTTCATCCCCGTGGCCTTCATGGACGGCATGATGGGCAAGTTCTTCTACCAGTTCGGCGTCACGGTGGCCGTGGCGGTGATGATCTCCTACGCCGTGTCCATGACGCTCACGCCGATGCTGTCCTCGCGCATGCTGCGCCACCACGGCGCGCCCACGGGCGTGTCCGCGAAGGTGGAGAAGGTGCTGGTGGCCACGGAGAGCGGCTACCGCAAGATTCTCGCGGGCATCCTCAAGCGCCGCGCGCTGACGCTGGTGGTGGCGGTGGGCGTGCTGTTCGCCACGTTCGGCCTGGCGCGCTTCCTGAAGTTCACCTTCATCCCCGAGCAGGACAACGGCAACATCAAGCTGGCGGTGGAGCTGCCCATCGGCTCGACGCTGCTGGAGACGCAGGCGGAGCTGGACGCGCTGTCCGCGCAGGTCGGCGCGCTGCCCGGCATCGCCTCCACCTTCTCCACGACCGGTGGCGGCGTGCAGGAGGAGGTCCACAAGGGTGAGATCATCGTCAACCTGGTGCCGCTGAAGGAGCGCGGCTTCGGCCAGGGCCAGCTGAAGACCTACCTGCGCAACACCATCCACCCGCGGCCGGGCGTCAACGTCACGGTGCAGGACATCTCTCCGGTGTCGGGTGGCGGCTCGCGCACGCAGGCGGTGCAGTTCAACCTGCGCGGCGACAACTGGCAGGAGCTGATTACGTCCGCGGAGAAGGTGCGCCAGGCGATGCTGCAGAACCCGGGCCTGGTGGACGTGGACCTCACGTACCGCTCCGGCAAGCCGCAGTACGACGTGCAGGTGGACCGCGAGCGCGCGGCCCAGCTGGGCGTGCCGGCGGCGTCGCTGGGCACCACGCTGCGCGCCTTCCTGGGCCGCGACAAGTTCGCGGACTACCGCGAGGGCGGCGAGACGTACGAGGTGAAGCTGCGGCTGCCGGAGGCCACGCTGGCGTCCGCGGACGCGCTGGGCAAGCTCACCGTGCGCGCGCCGAGCGGACAGCTGGTGGAGCTGCGCAACCTGGCGAAGATCACCCCGGCGGACGGCCCGGTGCAGATCGACCGCGAGTCCCAGAAGCGGCAGATCACCCTGCTGGCCAACCTCAACAGCGGCTACGCGCTGAGCGAGGCGGTCAACTTCCTCAACGGCTACGCGGCGAAGGAGCTGCCCAAGACGGTCATCTACGACTTCGAGGGTAACGCGAAGGAGATGGGCAAGTCGGTGGCGGCGTTCGGTTCCGCGCTGCTCTTGGGCATCATCCTCATCTACATGATTCTCGCGGCGCAGTTCGAGAGCCTCATCCACCCGTTCACCATCATGATGTCGCTGCCCTTCGCGCTCATCGGCGCCATCGGCGCGCTGCTCATCACCGGCCAGGCCATGTCGATGTTCGCCCTCATCGGCATCATCATGCTCATGGGTCTGGTGGTGAAGAACGGCATCCTCCTGGTGGACTTCACCCTGCAGCTGCGCGAGCAGGGGAAGACGGCCACGGAGGCGCTGCTGGAGGCGGCTCCCATCCGTCTGCGGCCCATCCTGATGACCACCATCGCGATGATCGCCGGCATGGTGCCGGTGGCGATTGCCCGCGGCGACGGCGCGGAGACGCGCGCGCCCATGGCCATCACCATCATCGGCGGCCTCATCACCTCCACGTTCCTCACGCTGGCGGTGGTGCCGGTGGTGTACTCGCTGATGGACCAGCTCTCCGAGAAGTTCAAGCGCCGCAAGGGTCCGGGCGTGGCGCCGGGCATGGGTACGCCGCACGCGGTGGGCCCGCACGGTGAGCCCCAGCCGGTGGCCGCGGCCGCCCGGGTGGAGACGGCCTGATGCGGCGGCCGGACGACAGACCGGCTCCGGGCGCGCGGCTGCTCGCCGTCGACACCGACGGCGAGCAGGAGCAGGACCTCGGCGAGGAACTGGAGGGAGACGCGTCCACTCCCGAGTCCCGGCGGCTGCACGAGCTGATCATCCAGCTCGGGCGGTACCGCTCGCTGAGGGACCCGCTCCACAGCATCTGCGAGGACCACCAGCTCACCCCCACCCAGGTCCACGCGCTGATGTGGCTGGGGAACGATGGCCCCTCCCACGTGGGAGCGCTGGCCCAGCGCATCGGCATCACGAAGAAGACCATCACCGGCGTGGTGGACCGGCTGGAGCACATGAAGCTGGTGGAGCGCACGAGGGACGCCGAGGACCGGCGCGCCGTCATCGCCCGCCTCACCAACCAGGGCGCGGCGCTGTACGACCGCCTCAACCGCAGCGTGAACCACGCCATGGGGCAGATGCTGGCGTTGATGGAGCCCGAGGACCGGGAGGCCCTGTTCGGCCTGATGGAGCGGTTGCTGAAGCGGCTCGCCAGCCGCGCGCAGCAGACGGTGTGAGAGGATGAGGCCACGCGCCGGCCGGGTGTTCCGCCGGCGCGTGTGCTCCTTCCCGCCGCTCATGCGCCTTGCCGCCTCTCTCCTCGTTGGATTCGTTGCCTCGGTCGCGCCGAATGCCGCCGCTCATGGCGCACTCGGAGGCGCGTCCGGGGTAGCTCCGGCTGCCGCGAGGCCCCTGCCCTCCGCCTCCGTGGCGCCTCCCTCCCCCGTCGCGGCACGCTCCGGCCCACGCATGCGCCGGGCGGTGGCTCCGCCTCGGACGCCCGTCAGCGCTCCTCCTACGAGCGCGCCCTCGCTGCTGGCCCTCCAGTGCCGCGCCTGGGCCGCGGAGCCTCACAGTCCCTGGGCACTGGCGCACGGCATGGTCCTGGATGGACGGGACTTCCGCGCGCGGGACGGGCGGCCCGCGGCCGAGGTCATCATCGCGGACTTCCTCCGTCGGAAAGTGCCAGCCCGCACGCATGAGACAGGAGCGAGGGCTCCGAAGAAGCCCGGGCCGCCGCCTTCCGAGGCCTTGGGGAGGGTCCGTGATACCCACGGCGTTGGCACGGCGGGCGCCGCCCCGCAGGCCGAGGACCTCTCCTTCGACGCGTACGCCCCGGACGGCACGCCGGTGGAGCCCCACCCCGCCCTGCACCTGAAGACGTTGCTGCTCGCGGGCTACGCGGCGGGCCACCGCTTCCGCACGTCGTGGGGAACGGTGACGCCGCGCGAGCTGGTGGAGGACCTGAAGCGCGACTTCCGTCCCGTGCTGGCCTCCTCCCCCGAGGGGGCCTGGGCCCTGGATGCGCTGGCCCTGTCACTGAAGCCGGGAGCCACGTTCCGCGACGGCGCCGGCACCATCGTGCGCTTCGACGCGGTGATGGAGACCGCGCTCACCACGCTGGAGGCGGCCCACGCGGAGCTGTCCGCGGGCATGAAGGCCGGCCGCCCCGAGGTGCCCAAGCGCAGGCAGGGCATCTACGCGCATCCCTGCGGCGGGCTGCACTTCTTCCAGGCCGTGGCCGGCTGGGCGCGCCACCCGTCCGTGCGCAAGAAGTGGCGCAAGCGGCTGGATGCGCAGGTGGACGTGCTGCTGTACCGGCTGGACTCGGAGGCACGGCAGTACGAGACGGCCCTCGCCTCCGCGCCCGCGTACCGGCTCCCCATCCTCGTGCAGATGCTGAAGTTCCACGGGCACCTGCTGGAGACGCTCGGGCGCTACCGCGACGACACGGGGTGGCGGCCCACGGAGGCCCAGCGCCAGACGGTGGAGCGGGCGCGCATGTACCTGGAGGGCACCGTGCGCCGGCTGAACGAGGCCGGCGCCTTCAACGACGTGGAGTCGCTCGCCGCGAGGGAGCGCCAGCTCGCGCTGGACCTCGTCGGCGACACCTGCCACGCCGCCCGGGGCGAGGCGTTGTGGAGCGATGCCCGCGAAGCGCGGTGATGCGCGTCCGTCAGTGCCCCATCGCCGGCGACCCCTGCCACGCCGCGCGCCGTGAGGCACCTGGGAGCGGCGCTCTCGGAGCGCGGTGATTCGCGCCCGTCAGTGCCCCAGCCGCGCCAGTTCCTCCTCCGTGAAGCCGGCCTCGGCGAGCACCTCTCGCGAGTGCTGGCCCAGCGCGGGCGGCTCGCGCAGCGGCGTCTCCCCCATGCGCAGCGGCGTCAGCAGGTGCGTCACCTCGCGGCCCAGGCGCGAATCCTCCGCCTCCACGAAGAGGCCCCGCGCCCGGAGCTGCGCGTCCTGGAGCACCTCGTCCCCTTCCGCCACCGGCTCCACGCACACGTCCGAGCCCGCGAAGCGCTCCTTCCAGTACGCCAGCGGGTGCTCCGCGAACAGGCGCTGAAGCTCCGCCTTCACGCGCGCCCCCGCCTCGCCCGGCGCGTACGCGTCCTCCATCAGGTCCATCCGCCCCAGCCGCTCGCACACGCCCGCGAAGAACTTGGGCTCCAGCGCCCCCACCGCCAGCCAGCGGTCATCCGCCGTGCGGTAGAGGCCGTAACACGCGTAGCCCCCGTTGAGCGCCTCGCGCCCGCGCTGGAGCGGCGAGCCCTCCGCCCCCATGAAGAGCCGCGCCGCCAGGTGCATGTGCAGGAAGGCCACGGCCCCGTCCGTCATGGACACGTCGACGAAGCGCCCCTTCCCCGTGCGCTCGCGCTCGTGCAGCGCCGCGAGGATGCCCACCAGCGCGAAGAGGCTCCCCCCGCCGATGTCCCCCATCTGCACGCCCGGGAAGGCCGGCGCCCCGCCCGCCTCGCCGCCGTAGCCCAGCAGCCCCGCGCGGGCCACGTAGTTCAAGTCATGCCCCGCCTTCAGCCGGTCCGGCCCCGTCTGCCCGTAGCCGGAGATGGCGCAGTAGATGAGCCGCGGGTTCTCCGCCCGCAGCACCGCCTCACCCACGCCCAGCTTGTCCATGACGCCCGGCCGGAAGCTCTCCACCAGCACGTCGTAGTGGCGCACCAGCCGCTTCAGCGCCTCACGCCCCTCGGGCGTCTTGAGGTTGAGCGTCACCGAGCGCTTGTTGCGGTTGAGGCCGTAGAAGAGCGCGCTCACGTCGTCGCGCAGGGGCGGCATCTGCCGGACGTAGTCGCCCCCATCCGGCTCCTCCAGCTTGTCCACGGAGGCCCCCAGGTCCGCCAGCACCAGCGTGGCGTAGGGCCCGGGCAGCAGGCGCGACAGGTCCAGCACGCGCAGGCCGGTGAGCGGAAGCGACGACATGGGACTCCTCCAGGGACGGGGCAACACGAGGGGTGGAAACACGAGCGGCGCGGCCCCCGTGAGGAGGACGCGCCGCGCACCAGGAGCCGTGGCCGGCATCCACCCGCCGGCCACTCCGCTCCAGGTCAGGAACCGCCACTACGACAGCAGCTTGGCCAGCTTCATCGCGAGGCCCATGTCCATGGGCTTGAACTTCAGCTTGCCCTGCATGGCGGCCATCTGCGGGTTCAGCTTCTTCTCGCGAATCTTCACGAAGTCGTCGTTGCTCACCGTCACCGTCATCTTGGACGTGCCCTCGGCGCCCTTGGTGACCCAGTTGTCCGGCTTGGTGAGGTCCAGCGTCCACTTGCCACCGTTGTCGCCGGTGATGTCGAAGTGGATGATCGCGTTGATCTCCTTGGCCAGCTCCGGCTTCTGCTTGAGGACGTTGGGGATTTCGGTCTCGATAATGTCCTGCGCGGTCACGGCTTGCTCCTTGGCCTGGTCGTTGATTGGTGAATCAAGACTGAGGGGGACCGTAATGGCGGCCCCCTGGCAGGTCAAGACAAGCCGTGCACCCTCCGTCAGGCGCTGGTGGACGCGGCGGCGGGGTTGAGCGAGCGGCGTACCATGTCCAGCAAATCATTGAGCTCGAAGGGCTTGGCCAGGTGCCCCACCGCGCCGATGTCCGCGGCCTTGCTGCCCACGTTCCGGTCCGCGCTGAGGACGATGAGGGGGATGCCCGCCACCGCCGGCTTCTGCCGCATGCGCTGGGCGAACTCCCAGCCGTCCATCACCGGCATCATCAGGTCCAGCAGGATGAGGTTCGGCGGGTCGGGCTCGAGCCGCTCCAGCGCCTCCTTGCCGTTGCGGGCGCGACGGATCTCGAACCCCTCGGCCTCCAGAATCTCCGAGAGCGCCTCCAGGATGTCCGGATCGTCATCGACGACCAGGACGACTGGAGCGCCAGCATGCTGTGTGTTGTGCGGGGTCAGAGCAGTCTCCCTGGGTGCGACACCTGGATTTTCCACCATCCCTCCAACCAGCGGCGCAGGAAAGTGCACCGGCCCTTCGAGACCGGAGTGCACGTTGCAAAACCGACATTGGCTGCCCACCCTTTCCGTGACCTGCTGGACAGGAGGCGGAAAAAGTGGGGAGCCCGAGGGAGATGGGAGCAGGCAGCACCCCGGCGGCGCCCGGGCTGGTCCTCATCCCCCGCCAGGGCGGCCCCCGGCTGCTCGGCCGCACGCTGCTCGAGCACCTGGGCCTGGGGGAGCTGCCGCCCACGGTGTCCTCGGTGGAGGCGCTGCTGGCCGGGGCCGGCTTCCGGCGGCGGGCCATCCACGGGAGCGTCTGGGAGCGCGACGGCCGCGCGGTGCTGGCCGGCGAACAGGCCCTGGAGGACGGGGCGAGGCTCTTGTGGACCTTCCCGCTGGACTGGGACGAGGCCTCCGTCCGCCGGCACGTGCGCTACCTGGGCATGGCGTCGCATGACCTGAGGGGCTCGCTGGCCAACGTCCGCTCGTACGCGGCCCTGCTGCTCAACGGGCGCTCGCCCCTGGAGCCGAAGGTGAAGCGAGGCCTGGAGACCATCCTCCGCAACGCGGACCGCTCCCTGGCCTTCGCCCAGGACTTCTTCGACGCCAGCCGGGCGGACCTGGGCGCGCTCGCCTGTGAGCCGGAGCGGCAGCCGCTGCTCCCCCTGCTGGACGCGGCGGTGGAGCGCCAGCGCGCCGCCGCCACCGCGGCCAACGTCGCGCTGCTGCTGGACGTGGACCCGCGGGCGGTGGTGCCGGAAGTGAGCGTGGACGGGGCCCGCATCCAGCACGCCGTGGAGTCCTTCATCCAGTACCATCTGGCGCGCGCCCAGGCCGGAGAGGTCATCCGCCTGCGCGTGCGGACCACCCCGCCCCAGGTGCGGGTGGAGGTGCGGCGCGAGGGGACGCCCCTGTCGGACGAGGACGCCACGGCCGTCTTCCAGCGCGAGGAGCGCGCCTTCCGGGAGAAGAAGCTGGAGGACCCGCTCCGCGTCTCCCTCGCCCGGCAGGAGGTGGAGGTCCATGGCGGCGGCGTGGGCGTGGAGACGGACCGCGCCGGCAGCACCCTCTTCCTCACACTCGCCATGGCCCCCCCGGCCGAGCTTGGTCCTCCAGCGAGCATGCAGATGTAGGTGTCCGTCCGGAGTTGCTGGCGGCCGGAGGCGCCCACCGCTATGCTCCGCGCGTTTACGCGAAGGAGCCGTGCGATGCTGGGGCTGAAGCCAATGGAATTGATGTTGATCCTTTTCGTGCTGCTGCTCCTGTTCGGGGCCACCCGGCTGCCGCAGCTGGGCGCGTCCATGGGCAGCGCGATCCGCAACTTCAAGCGCAGCTTCAACAGCGAGGAGAGCGACGCGGGCGGCCCGGGCGCCGGGGACAAGAAGGCGGGCGGCACGCTCGCCAGCAGCACCGGCGTGGAGAAGGACGTCTCCAAGTCGCAGACGCCCAGCCACCACGGCTGAGCCCTTCTCGAAGCGCCCGTCCCCCGGGTGCCGAGACACCAACGCCCGGCCCACCCTGCTCGCACGGGGTGAGTCGGGCGTTGTCTTTTGACGGACCTGCCACCCTGCTCCCGGCCCCCGCGTGAGGGGCCGGGCCGCGGGCCGCGGGACTCAGTCGACGACGGCGGCGCCCTCGTACATGGTGTCGATCTGCGCCTTGTACTTGGCGTTGCACACCTTGCGCTTCACGCTCAGCTTGGGCGTCAGCTCCCCCGTCTCCTGGGAGAAGTCCGCATCCAGCACCACGAAGCGCTTGACGGTGGAGTACGGAGGCATTTCCGAGTTCACCGCGTCCACGGCCGCCTTCACCGCGGCGTGGATCTCCGGCCGCTTCGCGTTCTCCGCGTAGGTGCCCACCGGGGCGCCCTTGTCCTGGAGGAGCTTGCGGGCGGCCTCTTCGGACACGGTGATGAGCACCACGAGGTACGGGCGCTTGTCGCCGTACACCATGGCCTGGCTGATGATGGGGTGCGTCTTGAGCTGGTTCTCGATGTTCTGCGGCGCCACGTTCTTGCCGCCCGCGGTGACGATGATGTCCTTCTTGCGGTCGGTGATGCGAATGTAGTTGTCCGAGTCCAGCTCGCCGATGTCGCCCGTGTGGAACCAGCCGTCCGGCTCGAGGGCCTCCTTCGTGGCGGCCTCGTTCTTGTAGTACCCCTTCATGATGCCGGGGCCGCGGAGGAGAATCTCGCCGTCGGGGGCGATCTTGACCTCCGTGCCCGGCATGGGGGCGCCCACGCTGCCGATCTTGATCTTGTTCTCGCGGTTGACGGTGGTGCCGGCGGACGTCTCCGTCAGGCCGTAGCCCTCCAGGACCTTGAAGCCCAGCAGGTCGAAGAAGTAGCCAATCTTCGCGGACAGCGGCGCGCCACCGGAGATGAAGATGCGCATGTTGCCACCCAGCTTCTCGCTGATGGTGGCCTGCACCTTGCTGAACACCAGCTTCTTCGCCAGCGCGAAGCCCATGCTGTTGTACTCGCGGCCCTGGACGCGGGCCTCGACGTACGCGTCGAAGTGCTTGAAGGCCCAGCGGAACAGCCGGCCCTTGAGGCCCGGGGCCGCGGAGCCGTTGGCCACCACGCCGTTGTAGACCTTCTCGAAGACGCGCGGCACCGAGGGCAGCACGGAGGGCTTCGTCTCCACCAGGTTGGCGAGGAGCTTGTCCACCGACTCGGCGAGGATGAGCCGGTAGCCCATGCTCAGCCAGGCCGCCTTCACCACCTGCGCGAACACGTGCGCCAGCGGCAGGAAGAGCATGACGGCGTCGTCGGGCTGCATCATGCCCACGGACTGGGCCGCCTTGGCCTCGTAGTACCAGTTGCTGTGGGTGAGGATGACGCCCTTCGGCTCGCCCGTGGTGCCCGAGGTGTAGATGAGCGAGTTGGTGTCCTCCATCTTCACCGCCGCCACCCGCTCGTCGAAGGCGCCGGGGCGGGCCTGGTGCTCCGCGCGGCCCTGGGCGATCAGGTCGTCGAGCGTCATCTCGTTGCCGCCGGAGACGGGCCCGTTGAAGGCGATGATCTTCTGGAGGGACGGCATCTCCGCCAGCTTCTGGCGGATGCGCGTCAGCCGGCCCACCTGCTTGGCGTCCTTCTCGTCGCTGTCGACGAAGAGGACCGACGCCTCGGAGTGGTTGATGATGTAGCGGCACTCGTCCGGGGTGTTGGACGAGTAGATGGGCACGGTGATGGCCTGCGTCGCGCTGATGGCCAGGTCACAGATGATCCACTGGAGGCTGGTGTTGGCGAAGAGCGCCACCCTGTCTCCAGGCTTCACACCCAGGGCCACCAGGCCCGCGGATACCGCCTTCACGTCCTCCAGAATCTGCGCCCACGTGACGTCCTGCCACCGCCCGTCCTTCTTGTGCGTCGCGCCTACCTTCGAGGCGTTGCGCGCGTTCTGGACGAGCAGCTGGACGAGGTTTCCTTCTTGCGCCCCCCCGGCCGCGGGAGCCGGAGCTACCATCTGATTCTCTGCTCTCACTTGAGCTCCTCCTCGATGTCGGCTTCGACCTGCCTGGCCAACTCCTGCACGCGACGGCCCTCGGGTGGGTCGTACGCGATACTGCCCTGCTTCACCTTCTGGATGGCGTCACGCGCCTTCTGGGCCTTGCCGTCCTTCAGGAGCGTCTCGGCGAGGAACAGATGCGCGCGCAGCATCCACGGATGCTTCGCGATGGCCTTCTCGTACAACGCCGCGGACTTGCCCAGGTCTCGCTTGGGCCACGGCAGCTCGTAGTAGTACCGCCCCTTGGCCAACAAAGGGGCGCCCCCATCGAAATCGGGATTGAGCTGGATGGCCCTGTCCAGCCGCTCATTGAACTTGCCCTCCAACCCCTCGCCCAGCGCCTTCATGACGCCCACCGCCTGGGAATAGGCGCCGATGCCGGCGGCCGCGTAGTAGTGGCCCTCCACGCGCTCGGGGGAGAGCTTCGCGGCCTTGTCCCCCCAGTCCCAGGTCTGCCGGCCGAGCACCTTCTTCAGCTTCTCGTCCCGGGCCCCATCCGCCTGCCACTGGAGGAGGCGGGCCTTGCGCCAGACGAGCTCGAAGTCCTCCGGGGCCGCGTCCAGCGCCTGCTTCAGTTGGACCTCCAACTCCTTCACGGAGGCGGAGTCCCCGCGCTTCTGATGGAGGGAGTCCAGCGTGGACACAAGCCCGGGGTCCGCCGCCCGTGCCGCGGAGGTCACGAGCAGGAACAAGGCGAGCAAAATCAAGCGCATGGCGGGTGGGTTTAGCACGCACGCTCGCCAGCAGGCAATCCAACCCACCGGGTGTTCACTGGAAAAAACAAGGGCGGGGCCGGTCGGGGGGAAGACCCGTCCAGTCCCGCCCTGGGGGGGCGTCTCCCCGGGTGGGGAGGCCGTGATGACTCAGGCGGCGTCGGCGGAGGAGGTCAGCTCGTCGGCCAGCTCCTCGTTCTCGTTGAACGCGGAGAGGTAGCGCTCGAGGAAGTTCTTCGTCTTCAGCTCCACCTGGCGCACGCGCTCGCGCGACACGCCCCAGCGCTGGCCCAGCTCCTCCAGGGTGAGCGGCTTGTCCTGGGTGAGCCGCTCCGTGAGGATGTCCCAGCCCAGGTCGCCAATGCGCTTGCGGACCTTGGCGAGCGCCTCCTGGATTTCCGTGTCCTGCTCGCGAGACAGATAGATCTGCTGCGGAGAGGGGCCGGTGTCCTCGATGCGGTCGAGGAAGGTGGTCTCCCCCTCCTCGTCGATGGTGGCATCCAGGGAGAAGTCCACCATGCTGCCGCGCTCGGCCTCGCCGCCGCGCACCTGGCTGCGGTTGTCCTTCAGGTAGCGGGTGATGTAGGCGCGAATCCACCACACCGCATAGGTGGCAAAGCGCACGTTCTTCTTGGGGTCGAAGTGCTCGATTGCCTTCATGAGCCCCACGTTGCCTTCCTGGATGAGGTCATCCAGGCGCGCGCCGCGGTTGGCGAACTTCTTCGCCACGGCGACGACAAAGGCCAGATTGGAGCTGGCGAGCGTCTGCCGCGCGGACTCGTCCCCCTTGCGAGCGCGCCGAGCCAGCTCGTACTCCTGCTCGCGGGTCAGCTGCTGGTGGCCGCCCAGGTTGCGCAGGTAGTGAGACAGGCCCTCCGTCCCGTACTTCGTCGAATTGGCCATGATTTCCCGTCCTCCGTTCGATGCCGGACGCGCTCCCCCGCCGCTCCGCGTCCACCTGCAACTAAGACGCGCAACGAGCGAAAGGGTTTCTCATTCCGTCCCAGAGGGGCATTTCGCTCCCTTACCCCTGTCACAAGGCCGTCAATGCCCAGCCCTTCTCGGGACTTGGAAGGTAAGGGGCGTGACGGCCCGACGAAAATGAGCCCATTCCGGCTACGAATTAAGAACGCTCGGGCGCGGGGAAGATTTTCTCCGGATTGAGGAGGCCTGATGGGTCGAAGAAGGTCTTGAGCCTGCGCTGCAGGGAGATGAGCGCCGGCTGCTGCTCCAGCGGCAGATATTCCCGCTTGGCGTGGCCTACACCATGCTCGCCTGTGATCGTGCCGCCCAGCTCCACCGTCATCACCAGCATGCGGCGCAGGGCCTCCTCCACCAGCGCCCGCTGATGCGGCCCCTCGTACAGGATGTTGGCGTGGAGGTTTCCGTCGCCCGCGTGGCCGTACGTCGCCACCGTCAGGCCCAGCTCCGCCCCCATGGCCTTCAGCCGCTCGATGATTTCCGGAATCCGGGAGCGGGGCACGACGATGTCCTCGGAAATCTTGTGAGGCTTGACGGCCCGGAGCGCCGGGGAAATGGAGCGGCGCGCGGCCCAGAGCTTCTCGCGCTGGGAGTCGTCCTGGGCCACCAGCGTCTGGGTGGCGCCCTGCTGTGCGCAGATGTCACCGAGCTGAGCCAGCTCGGCGAGCAGGCCGTCCTCATGGTTGCCGTCCACCTCGATGATGACGGCGGAGCCCGCGCCCGGCGGGAAGTGGAAGCCGCGGCCGTCCACCGCGCGCAGGGCGACGTCGTCGATGAGCTCCAGGCAGCGCGGGAGGATGCCGGCGGCGAGCACGGCGGAGACACCGCGCGCGGCGTGTTGCACGGAGGGGAAGACCACCAGGGCGGTCATCACCTTGCGCGGCAGGGGGATGAGCTGGAGGGTGATTTCGGTGGCGACGCCCAGCGTGCCCTCCGAGCCGACGAAGAGGCCCACGAGGTCATAACCGGCCACGCCCTTGATGGTGCGGCGGCCCACGCGCAGCACCTCGCCGTCCGGCAGCACCCACTCCAGGCCGATGACGTAGTCACGCGTGACGCCGTACTTGAGGGCGCGCGGACCGCCGGCGTTCTCCGCCACGTTGCCACCCAGCGTGCACCACTCCCACGAGTTCGGGTCCGGCGGGTAGAAGAGGCCCACCGCCTCCACCGCCTTCATCAGGTCGCCCGTCACCACGCCGGGCTCCACCACCGCGGTGAGGTCCTCCGCGGAGATGGAGCGGATGCGGTTCATCCGCTCCAGGCTCACCGCCACCCCGCCCTTCAAGGGCAGCGAGCCCCCGCTCTTTCCACTGCGCGCCCCGCAGGGTGTGAAGGGCACGCCGTGCGCCGCGCACACCTTGAAGACGGCGGACACCTGGCTCGTGCTCTCCGGGAAGACGACGGCGTCCGGCGGGTACACGCCGCTGTCGGACTCGTCGCGCGCGTAGGCGGCGAGCGTGTCCGCATCGCGGCGCACCTGGCCCGGGGAGAGCACCCTCAGGAGCTCCGCGCAGGCGCGCTCCACGCGCTCGGGCTCCACGCGGGAGAAGACGCGCGCGGGCGTGCTCATCGCCGGGCCCCCAGCCGGGCCCACAATTCGCGGCGCAGGGCTCCGTCCTTGCGCAGCGTGCCCTCGTAGGCCTCCGCGTGGGTGACGGCGTCGCGCTGCTTGTCGCCCCTCAGGCGCAGGCAGGCCTGCTCCGCCTCGATGATGCAGGCGGTGGCGGGGCTGCCGAGCACTCGGGCCAGGGCGCCTGCCACGCACCGGGCCAGGTCCTCCTGGAGGATGAGCCGGTGCGCGAAGCAGTCCACCAGCGAGGACAGCCGGCCGAAGCCCACCACGCGCTTGCCCGGCACGTACGCCACATGGGCCCGGCCCGACAGGGGCAGCAGGTGGTGCGGACACATGGAGTGGAAGCGCAGGTCCGTCACCACCACCAGCTCCCCGGACGAGTCCGGCGGCGCGGGGAACGTCTCCCCCAGCGCCTCCTCGGGCGTGCGGCCATAACCGTCGAGGAACTCGCCCGCCCAGGCCTCGGCGACGCGCTCGGGGGTGCCCTGGAGGTTGGCGTCCTGGAGGGGCAGGCCCGCCGCGCGGAGGAAGTCCTCCACCGCGCGGGCCATGGCCGCGCGGTCAGGGGCCACGACGGCGGGGGGAGTCGGGGCGGACGGGGTTCCGCGGCGGGCTCGGGACGAAGTCACGGTGTCGGTCGCTCCTGGAGGGGGCCGGCATTCAGCGGGGCGGGAAGCTACCCGATGCGGACACGAGGATGCGCTCGCCATCGACGCGCACCTCGTAGATGCGGACCCTCGCGCCGGGGCGCTCCGGGCACTGCCCCGTCCGCACGTCGAACGGCCAGGCATGCAGCGGACAGTGCAACAGCGTCCCTGCCAGGTCGCCCTCCGACAGCGGACCCCCCCGGTGGGGGCAGGTGTCCTCCAGGGCATGGAGGCGCCCGTCGACGCGCACGAGCGCCACCCGGGTGCCGCCCACGTCCACCACCGCGCGGCCCCGGTCGTCCAGGTCTCCCAGCGTCGCCACCGGAATGAAGATTCCCTCAGCGTGTCCCCGCATCGCGCCGGGTCTCCAACACCCCGGAAGTCATGACACATCCCTCCATCCATGAATGGAGGGCTGGCAATCACGTCCACACCGTGGAACACGGCGTGATACCGTGTCTTGACACTTCCCGCGCGTCGTCATTACAGCACCCGGCTCAGTCCTCCTCCGATGCTCCAGCACGCCCACACCTTCGCCCGACTCGCCGCGACGCTGCTGGTCGCGCTGTGGGCGTTCCAGCCGATGGGCACGCTGCTGCACGTGAGGGACGCGCACGCGCACCGCTACTGCCCGCAGCATCAGGCCTTCGAGGAGTCGGCCGGCGGCAAGGGCCAGGCGGTGGCACGGCTCGCGTCCGCGCGCAGTCCCCTGCTGACGGCGTTGCCGGCGGCGGGGGCGGACGCGGCGGGCCTCACGCACGAGACCTGCCCGCTGCTCAACTCCGGCTCGCGCGACGAGGCACCCGCCTCGCGCGCGGAGCTGCCCGTCCTGGCGCACCTCGCGGTGAGCGCTCCGGCCACCGCGCCGCCAAGCGTCGCCCCTCCCCTCTCCGTCCTCGCCACGGCGCCCAAGGCCTCTCCTCCCGCGCGCGGCTGAGTCGCGTCCCGTCGGGTCTGTTTCAGGTCTTGGTGGACGTCCGCGTCACGCGGGCGTCCGTATGAGGAGCATCCCAGGTGTTCACCGTGTCACGGCGTCCCAGCGACGCCTTCATCATCGTTACCGTCATCACCCTCCTGTCCTCCGCCAGCGCCGTTGCCCAGGAGTCCGCCACGGCGCCCGACTCGGGCACGCCCGGCGCGGGCGAGGCCGGAGAGGCCCCCGCCGAGCTCAGCCCGGAGGAATTGGAGGAGATTCAGAAAGCGCTGGGGAGCGATGCACGGGAGGCGCAGCAGAACGCGCCCACCGGCACCGCCAGCGCGCCCCAGTCGTCGCCAGGGGGCAGCGCTCTCTCCCTGCCGGGCGTGGGAAGCACCAGCGGCGCCAACTTCCTGGACCTGAGCTTCATCCTGGACGTGGCGGCCGCGGGCTTCAGCTCCAAGGAGCCCTTGCAGACCGGCGGGCATGACCCGGCGAAGAACGGCTTCAACCTCCAGCAGCTGGAGCTGTCCATCGGCTCGGTGGTGGACCCGTACTTCCGCTTCGACGGCAACCTCGTCTTCAGCCAGTTCGGGGTGGAGATTGAAGAGGCGTACGGCACCACGCTGGCGCTGCCCGCCAACCTCCAGGTGCGCGCGGGCCAGTTCCTCACGCGCTTCGGCCGCCTCAACCCCACCCACCCGCATGCGTGGGACTTCGTGGACCAGCCGTTCGCCCTGGGCCGCGTCTTCGGCGGCGAGGGCAACCGCGGCCTGGGCACGGAGCTGTCCTGGCTCACGCCGCTGCCCTGGTACGTGGAGCTCATCGGCAGCGCCACGGACGCCACGGGTGAGTCCACCGCGCGCAGCTTCTTCGGCGCCTCGGCCGAGCGCGTGCAGTCGCCGCTGGACCTGCAGCTCACCGGCATCCTGAAGCAATTCTTCCCGCTGTCGGACGACCTGTCGCTGATGTGGGGCCTGTCCGCGGCCACCGGCCCCAACGCCACCGGCTACCGTAACCGCACGGACGTGTACGGCACGGACGTGTACCTGCGCTACCGGCCCATCACCGACGGCGGCAACACCACGCTCATCACCTTCCAGGCGGAGGGCTTCTACCGCCGCCGCCAGGTGCCGGACGACGTGCTGACCGACTTCAGCGCCTACGCCCAGGGGGCGTGGCGCTTCTCCCAGCGGTGGGCCACCGCGCTGCGCTACGAGCTGGGCACGCCCGCGCGCGGCGAGAGCGGCGACGTCGTCACCGACCCGCTGGACCCGGACTGGACGGAGGACCGGCAGCGCATCTCCGCCAACGTCACCTTCTGGCCCACCGAGTTCTCCCGCCTGCGCCTCCAGGGCGCCACCGACCGGGTGGGCTGGCGCGAGTCGCCGGACTACTCCGTCTTCCTCGCCCTCGAGCTGGTCACCGGCGCCCACGGCGCCCACGCGTTCTAACCCGCCTCACAGGAGCTCTGCCCCATGCGACACTTCCGTCTCCTCGCGGCCCTGTGCGCCGCCATCTCGTTCCTCGCCGCCGCGCCCGCCCGCGCGGCCCTCAACGTCGTCACCACCGTGCCGGACCTGGCCGCGCTCACCAAGGCAGTGGGTGGAGAGCACGTCCAGGTGCAGTCGCTGGCGCTGTCCAGCCAGGACCCGCACTTCGTGGACGCCAAGCCCAACCTCGCGCTGGCCCTCAACCGCGCGGACCTGCTCATCTCCATCGGCCTGGACCTGGAGATTGGCTGGCTGCCCACGCTGCAGATTGGCGCGCGCAACCCGCGCATCCAGGTGGGCGGCTCCGGCTTCCTCAACGCCTCGCAGTTCCCCCGCATCCTGGAGATTCCTCCGGGCAAGGTGGACCGCAGCCAGGGTGACGTGCACCCGGGCGGCAACCCCCACTACCTCTATGACCCGCGGCAGGCGCTGGCGGTGGCCATCGGCATCACCGACCGCCTCGTGCAGCTCGACCCGAAGAACGCGGCGGCCTACCGCGCCAACCTGGCGAAGTTCACCGCCGAGCTGGAGCAGGCGCGCGCGGGCTGGGAGAAGCGGCTGGCCGGGCTGAAGGGCGCGCCCGTCATCGCCTACCACCGGACGACGGCGTACCTGGCGGACTGGCTGGGCTTCGAACCCATCGCCTTCCTGGAGCCCAAGCCGGGCATTCCCCCCAACCCGTCCCACGTGGCGGGCGTGCTCGCCCAGGGCCGGCAGCGCAAGGCGCGCCTGGTGCTCATCGAGAGCTACTACCCGGACACCACCGCGAAGCTGGTGGCCTCCAAGATTCCCGCCCCGCTCGTCACCGTCCACGGTGGCACGGACTTCCGCGCGGGCGAGACGTACATCCAGCACGTCAACGAGCTGGTGGAGCGCCTGGAGAAGGCGCTCGCCGGAAAGGGGAGCTGAGCCATGAAGGCACGACTGCTTCTTCCCCTGTTGGTGCTGTCCGGCTGCGCGCTGGACGCGGGCGAGGGCTTCGCCGTGCTGGAGCCCACCGTGAGCGCCGGGTACACGCCCCTGCCCTCGCGTGACGCGGGCAACGGCTTCCAGCAGCTCGCCTCCGACTTCCAGGTGCGCCTGGACGCCGCGGCCCTGGGCGTGGACCACGTCGCGCTGCTCACCTCCGGCAGCAGTGGCGGCGGTGGCGGTGGCACCGGCGGCACGTTCGACCCGGCCAACCCTCCGCCCGGCTACAGCCTGTGTCACGGCGGGCACTGCCACCGCGACGACGGCGCGCTGGTGGACTACGAGGACATCCAGGCGGAGATGAACGGCGGGGGCGCCACCGCGCCCACCACGGTGGCCGCGCTGCACGTGGACGACGAGCTGGACCTGCTGGCGTCCGAGATGCGCGAGCCGGAGTGCGAGCCGGACTGCGAGCTGCCGCGCACCACCGTGACTCGCGCCCGGTGGGACGTGACGGCGCTGCGGCTCCAGGGCGTCGTGCGCGACAACCGCGCCACCCCTCGCTTCCAGGGTGAGCGCCCCTTCCGCCTGGACCTCGCGGTGGAGGGAGGCGAAGGCGAGGAGGAGGCCGAGCCCCTGGTGACGCTGAACGGGGTGCTGGACGTCCCCTCGGACCGCGAGAACGAGCCGCGCGTGAAGCTGGCGCTGGCGCTGGTGATGACCCCCACCCTCTTCGACGGGCTGGACTGGGCCGCCGCCAAGCCCGGCGACGACGGCGTGGTGGACCTGGGCGCGCCGGAGAACGAGGCCCTCCGGCGCGAGGTGCTGGAGGCCCTGGCGGCGCTGGAGCCCGAAGCGGAGGTACAGCGTGAAGACCGGTGACGTACAGGAGCCGCAGGCCTTCGAGCACGAGGTGCCGCCCACCTTCACGCCGGGCGAGCCGCTGCTCACCTGCGAGAAGCTGGTCATCGGCTACAACGACAAGCCCATGCTGCCGCCCATCGACATGGTCATCCGGCGCGGCCAGTTCGTGGCGGTGGTGGGCCGCAACGGCTCCGGCAAGAGCACGTGGTTCAAGACGCTGCTGGGGATGATCCAGCCCGTGTCCGGCAGCATCACCCGCGCCTCGCCGGACATGCGCAGCGCGTACGTGCCGCAGACGTCGGCCATCGACTCGCTGCTGCCCATCCGGGCGCGGGAGCTGGCGTCCTGGGGCCGGCTGCGCGGGTGGAGCTTCCTGTGGCCGTTCTCCCGGAAGGTGGACCGCGACGCGGTGGAGAAGGCGCTGGAGACCTCGGGGGCCAGGGCCATTGCCCCGCGGCCGTACCGCGAGCTGTCGGAGGGCCAGAAGCAGCGCACGCTGCTGGCGAGGCTCATCGCCACGGAGGCGGACCTGGTGCTGCTGGACGAGCCCACCGCCGCCATGGACGCCGTCGCCGAGCGCGAGACGATGCAGCGGCTGTGCGCGCTGGCGCGCAAGCGGGGCCTGGGCGTGGTGGTGGTGGTCCACGACCTGGAGGTGGCCGCCGAGCACGCCGACATCCTGTTCTTCGTGGACCGCGAGACGTCCGCCTTCGTGGTGGGCGACGCGAAGACAGTATTCTGCCACCCCGCCTTCCGCCGCCAGTACGGCGACGAGTACTGCCACAAGGCACCCGAGGGACCCCACCGTGGACCCGATGCTCGCTGAACCCTCGAAGTGGGACGAGTTCCTGGCCGGCTTCGAGCTGTTCAGGGACCCCTTGCTGTGCGCCCTCATCGCCGGGGGCGTGCTGGGCTTCCTGAGCGTCTACGTCGTGCTGCGGCGCATGGTGTTCGTCAGCGCCGCCGTGGCCCAGTCCGCGGGCCTTGGCGTGGCCCTGGCCTTCTACGCGAGCATCCACCTGGGCATGCACGTGGAGCCCGTCGTCGGCGCCACCCTGATGGCGCTGGCGGCCACCCTGCTCCTCATGACGGAGCCCACGAAGCTGCGGCTGACGCGCGAGAGCCTGCTCGGCCTCGCATATGCGCTGGCGGGAGGCGCGGCGGTGCTGGTGGGCGACCGCATCGCCCAGGAGGCCCATGACATCCAGGGCATCCTCTTCGGCACCGCGGTGCTGGTGACGCCCGAGCAGCTCCACACCGTGGCCATCGCCGGCGCGGTGGTGATGGTCCTGCACCTGTGGTGGTACCGGGGCATCACCTTCGCCAGCTTCGACCGGATTGGCGCGCTGGTGCAGGGCCTGCCGGTGCGCCTGCTGGACGGTGCGCTGATGGTGTCCATCGGCGTCATGGTGGGCGTGTGTGCCCGCGCCCTGGGCGCGCTGCCGGTGTTCGCCTTCTCGACACTGTCCGCCATCGCCGCGCTGATGCTGGAGCTGCGGCTGCCCTGGACCTTCTTCGTCGCCACCCTCGCGGGCGCCATCTCCGGCGTGGGCGGCTACCTCTTCGCCTACTTCTTCGACTTCCCCGTGGGCGGCTCGCAGACGGTGCTCGCCGGCGTCCTGGTCGCCGTGGCCATGGGCCTGCGCTCCCTCATGGGCCTGTTCCAGCGGGCACGCTGAGCCCGCGGCACGGGCGGGCGCCAGGACTCGGCGCCCGCCCGCGATATACGACGCCCGTCGTAGCGTTCCTTCGGAAGACTTCGTTTTCCGGTGCTGCCGGGGGAACTTCGATGAACGTCCGTTGGCTGACGCTGTTGCTCGTGGTGGTGGGAGTCGGCTGTGCGCACGCACCGCGTACCGCACAGTCCCAGACGCCGAAGTACGAACACGTCTTCCAGAAGCCGCTGTCCGAGGCGATGGACACCGCGCGCGAGCTGCTGGCCTCGAAGGGGTACACCTTCGAGGAGACCCAGGACCCGAACCAGCTCCTCACCACGTGGGAGGTGCCGGACCGCCCAAGCACCGGCACGGATGCGTACTCGCGCTACCTGGTGACGGGCATCGCCGTGGGGCCGAGACAGTCCGTGGTCCGCATCTTCCGCATGTCCTTCCACGCGGTGGACAACGTCGCCGAGAACGGAAGCTCCCCCTGGTGGAGGATGGTCAAGGAGATCAACTACATGACGGCCGACCCGCGCTTCAGACGGACCCAGCTCGCCAGGGGGGGCGCGGACCTGCCGGAGATGCGCATGGCGACGAAGGGCCAACGCGACCTGGAGCTGGAGAAGGCCCTGACGCTGCGCCTGGAGTCGAACCCGTCCATCGAGGTGGTGAGCGGCAACATCCAGCAGGACCCGCTGCCCACGCCCGTGCGGGACGAGGCGTTCTACCTGGCGCGGTGGAAGGACGTGGACCCGAAGACGCACCGCTGCGGGGACACGGTGCGGGGCTTGTCGGAGCTGTTCCACCCGGGCCTGACGCTGCTCATCGGCGAGCAGCTCGGCTCGCGCGAGGCGCCCGCGGTGGTGGGCAACGTGGTGTGCCAGACGGCCGAGGCGGGACACGCCGTGGTGCTCGGCCTGTCCATTCCGCGCACCGAGCAGGAGCGGTTGGAGCGCTACCTGGCCAGCCCCGGCGCCCCGGTGGACCAGGACGCGCTGCTGGAAGGCCGCTTCTGGCAGCGGCCCTATCAGGATGGCCGCAGCAGCCGCGCCATCTTCGACCTCATCGACCGGGTGCGCGCCATGCGCGCCGCGGGCCTGCGCGTGACGCTGGTGGCCTATGACACGGACGTGGCGAGCGGCAGCGAGCGCGACGCCGCGCTGGCGAAGGTGTGGGCCGACCGCCGCGCGGCCCATCCCGACGAGGTCCACGTCGTGCTGGCGGGCAACACACACACGCGAACCGTCGCCGGCACGCCGTGGGACCAGAACTTCAAGCCCATGGCGTCCCACCTGAACCAGGGGCGGCTCGTGGTGCTGGAGATGAGCTACGCCCAGGGCACGCGCTGGGGTTGTGACTTGAACCGGGCCGGGAAGCTCCAGTGCGGCTACATCGGCGCCTCGCCCTCCGAACGGGTAGCAGCCGAGGCCGGACAGACGCCGTTCGTCCGGCCCTTCGAGACGCCCACGCCCGAGGGCTACCATGGCCTGCTCTATGTGGGCGCGCTGACGCCGTCGCTGCCCGCCGTGTCCAAGGACCTGACGCCGCCTCCGCCGTCGGGCATCCGCCCGGCCCCGCCAATGGTCGAGCATCCGCCCATTTTCTAGGCGGCGGTCAATCAGCGGACCGCGGCGGAGACCTTCTTGAACTCGGGCGTGCCGGCGCGCCCGAGCAGGTCGAACAGCGCGGCCTCCACGGTGACGACGTGGGCGCCCGCGTCGCGGCACAAGTCGAGCCCCACCCGCCGGTCCTCCGCCGAGCGCGACAGCACCGCGTCCGCCAGCAGGAAGGGGGACAGCCCGCGCTCGGCCAGGTCGCGCACCGTCTGGAAGACGCAGATGTGCGTCTCCATGCCGGCCACCAGCACCTGCCGCCGCGAGCCGAGCGCGGCCAGCACCTCCGGCACGGCCGCGCTGAACTCCAGCTTCTCCAGGGGCTTCACGTCGCCCAGGCGCATGCGCACCAGCGAGTGCGTGGGGCCCAGGCCCTTGGGGTACTGCTCCGTGAGGATGATGGGGACGCCGAGCGCCCGCGCCCCCTCGATGGCGGCGTTGGTGCGCATGAGCATCCGGTCCAGCGCATCACGGTCCATGGCGGCGGTCAGCCGCTCCTGGATGTCCACGATGAGCAGCGCGGTCTCGTCCAACTTGAGGCGGAAGGTGGGCATGCCCTCCTCCTCGCGCGAACGGCTCCGGTCCGTCAAGCGGCGGGCGTACGGCACCACTCGGGGACGACGCTCCCGCTCACGCCGGTTCGGGAGGGCAACAGTCGCGGCACAGCGTCCGGTTGCGGCCATGGGCCAGCGCCATCACCAGGCCGCCAGCGAATGTGAGGACCGTCTCCCAGGGCCCGGCGGCATCCTCCGGCACGCCGAAGGCCCCGCCCGCAAGCAGCGCCATGCCGAGCACTGCGAGCAGTGGCGCGGACGCCCGGCGGTGGAGGCGCCAACCCGGGACGAAGGCGGCGAGCGCACTCACCGCCACCAGTGCCAGGAGGCCGTGGTGGACGGCCTCGGCTTCCAGCACCTCCGCGAGGGCCACCGGCAGGAGGGCCAGCACCACGGGCAGCAGCACGCAGTGGGCGATGCACAGCGCGGAGACGAGCTGTCCCACGCCGTCCCAGCGGGAGGTCTCCGTCGTGTTCGAAGCGGCGGTCAGCAAGACACCGTCTCCAGGACCCGGAAGGCCGGGGCCCCCGCCTCCAGGGGCGTCGGGACGTCGGAGGAGTGGACGAGACGCAGGACGCGGCCCCGGCCGGCGATGAAGGTCCGTGCGCGACGCAGCTCCGGCAGGTGCGGGTCCGCGTCACGCCAGCAGTCGAGGAAGGCGGTGAAGTCCGCCACCGCGTCGTCCCAGGCGCCCAGGGCCACCTGGGCCTCGGCGGCGAGCAGCCGGAAGTGGCCGCAGCCGGGCCGCTCCGACACCAGCGTCCGGGCCAGGGACAGCGCCCGGTCCTCGCGCTCCGAGCGCAGCCGCAGGCGGGCCAGCGCCTCGCGCGGCGAGCGGGAGAAGGGCGCGGGGCCGGCGGCGCGCAGACGGCGCTCCAGGCGCACGGCCCGCGTCAGCGTGGCCTCGGCACGGCCGGCGTCGCCCCGGCGGGCCTCCAGCGAGCCGCGCAGCTCCTGTGCGGCCACCTCCACCACCCGCGCCACATCACGGGGGCACAGCAGGCGTCCCTCCGAGCGGCGCTCCTCCGACAGCGGCGGGTGCAGCGCATCGAGCGCGTCACACGCGCGCTCCACCTCCATCAGCTTCCCCGCCTCGAGCGCGCTCACCCCGCGCGTGTACAGGCGGACTCCGTCGCGCAGCGCCCGGACGGCCAGCGGGGCGGACTCCGGCAGCTCCATGGGCACGTCCGCCGCCGCGCGCCAGAAGCCGAAGCGCAGGTGCGTGGACACCATGGTGATGGCCGCGAAGAGCAGCGCCTGGGGCTCGCTCCCCGCGCTCTCCCCGCGGTGCGACGGACGAAGGTCGGTGTGCTGGCCCGGCTCTGCGCGGCCCTGACCGAGCAGGGCCTGGGGCTCGCTCCCCGCGCCATCCACGCGGTGCGGCGGACGGAGGCCGGCGTGCTGGCCGAGCAGCACCTGGGACTGGTTCCCAGCGCCCTCCACGAGGTCACGTGAGCGGTGAGCCGAGGATGGGATGTCCGTGTGCTGGCCCGGCTCTGCGCGGCCCTGACCGAGCAGGGCCTGGGGCTCGCTCCCCGCGCCATCCACGCGGTGCTGAGGGAGGAATCCGGACAGGGCCTCGGTGTCCCGGACCGCCTCGGCGCGGCGGTGGACGAGCAGCGCCTGGGATTCGCGCCCCGCTTCCTCCACACGGTGCCGCAGGCGGCGGGCCCACGCCTGGGCCTCGGTGTACTGCCCCGCTTCCGCGCAGCCCTGGCTGAGCAGCCGCATGGCGGTCTCGGCGCTCGGAGCCGCCGTGTGCGGCAGGTGCTCCCCCGCGAGCCACGCGTCGTCCGCCGCCACCGCGGCCTCCAGCGCGCGGCGCGCCTCGTCCACCTTCCCCACCCGATGCAGGAGCCGGCCGGCGGCGAGCAGCGCCGGACTGGCCGCGGGCGCGAGCCGCACCAGCTTCCTCGCGCTCTCCAGCGCGGCCTCGGGCCGGGCGCTGTGCAGCATGGCGTGCACCCACGCGCAGTGCACACCCGCGTGGTCCGGGTGCGTGCGCAGCAGCTCACGTAGCAGGGCCTGCGCGTAGGGCTGTCCCTGCCCGGGGCGGCCGTCCGGCTCGTAGCCGTCGAGGAGGAAGCCGGCCAGCAGCAGCCGCGCCTCGGCGTCCTCGGGGTAGCGGTCGATGAGGCACTCCATGTCCCGCACGAAGGCATGGCGGCCGTTGGCGGGCCCCTTGTCCGCCAGCAGGCTGGCGGCGACGACGTAGCGCTGCTCCACGTCCGTGGCGCCCTCGCTCAAGGCCAGCGCGCGGCGGGTGGCCTCCGCGCGCGCGCCGGCGAACCGGGCACCCGCGCCACGCGCCAGGGCGAGCCCCCACCACGCCATGGCCAGTCCGGAGTCCCTGCGCGCCGCCTCGGCGAAGGCGCGGCGGGCCTCCTCGCCCCAGCCCAGGTGCAGCAGCCGCAGGCCCTGGTCGAAGTACGCCTGCGCCAGCGGCTCGCGGGTGCTCACCTCCAGGTGCGCGGTGCCCAGGCCCTCGCGCAGGGGCGGAGGCGGCAGCGCCTCGTCCGCGACGTCCTCCCAGGGGACATGGACGTAGATGGACGGTTCGTCGGCTCGGAGCAGTCGCGCCAGCATGGTGTCCTCCTCAGGCCCCGGAGACCGGGGCGTTACAGGCGTTGAATCCAGAATCCAGAGAGCGGATGCGCGAGCCGAGCCGCCGCCAGGCGGTCGCCAGCGCCTCCGCCGCGACCGGAGCAGCCTTGCGACGCGCCGCCAGGCACGTGCGCCTCCAGTCCGGCCCCAGCTCCCGCGCCACCCACTCCTCATGGCCGGCGAGCCACCCGGCCAGTGACACCAATCCCGCGCGCGCCGAGCGCCGCTCCTCCGCCGTGGCGGGCTCTCGCCACGGGCCCAGGTCGCAGGCACGGAAGGGAGGCCGCGCGGGCGCCGCCTCCAGGATGCGCGGAGAGAAGCCGTCCCTCGGAACGAAGACGGCCTCTCCGCACTCACACAGCACGCCGAAGCCCCACAGCACGAGGCGCCCACCGCCCGGCAGGTCCACCGTGTACGCGCTCTGCCCCTCCACGCCTTCGGGACGCGCGTGGCGGACGAGTCCCCGCCGCGCGAGGAGGTTCCCCTCGGGACACAGCACATCCCTGCCGAGGCACCACATGGAGGCGTCGAACAGACGCTCTCCGTCGCGGAGGAGCTCGCAGGGCAACACGGTGGAAGCGTCCTGGCCGGGCATGGGGCGCCTCACGCTCAGCTCGCGGCCTTCTTCGCCGTGCCGCCGCGGCGCACCGGCACCGCGCCGAACAGCGCGACGGCATCCACCGCGCCGCCGCCGTTCTTCGTCAGCACGGCGTTGACGGCGCGCACCAGCTTGCCGCGCACGCGGGGCGGCAGCGGCTGGTCACCCAGCGCGGCCTGGAGCTGCTGCGAGCTCACGCCACGGCCGCTCTTCGGCTTGCCGAGCTCCAGCTCCTGGTAGCTCTTGCCCTGCGTCTCCTTGTCGCGGCGCTTGCCGGCCCGCTTGCGGACGAGGACGCGGTCCGCGTCGCCATGGGCCTCGAGCTGCCGGGACAGGCGCAGCAGCGTGTCTTGGGAAATCTGCTTCTCGGTCAGGAACTGCTGGAAGGCACCCATCGTCGTCTCTCCTGGAAAGGGGGCCGGCGCATCCGCCGGCCCCGGGTGTTGGGGGTACGAGACCCGAGGCGTTGAAGCCCGGCCTACTCGTGGTCCTCGTGCGCCGCCTCCTCGATGACGATGGAGACGGACGACGCGGTGGTGGGACCGAAGGCCAGGGTGTGCGTGCCCACCGTCATGGGCACCACGTGGCGGCCCTTGATGTCCGTGCACTGGGAGGAGCTCTTCGTGCTCTCCTCGATCTCCACCGCCGCGCCGCTGGAGTTGGTGACGGTGAGGGCCACGTCCGCGCTGGTGAAGATGATGTAGTCGGTGGCCTCGGCCGCGGCGAAGGACACGGAGCCCGTCTTGCCGCCGGTGCCGTCCACCAGGGTGATGTCGTAGCGGCGGTGGTCATTGCTCACCGCCGGGGGCGTGCCGGTGAGGGTGGCGGTGACGGCGGTGGCCGGCCCCTCCTGGAGGTGCTCGCACCCCTCGACGTCGACGTTCTCCCCCTCTTCCTCGTCATCGCCGCAGGCGGCGGCGAGCAGCGCGGTGGACATCAGGAGGGCAGCAAGGAGCTTCTTGTTCATGGTGTTACTCCACGTGGATGGACTGCGGGTGGGCCAGGCCCGACACGCCGTTCCGGACACCGCCGGTGAGGGCGGCGCCAGCGCGGACGCGGCGAACCTGGAATGCTTGGGTGAGGCCGGCGGCGTGGCCAGGAGGCTCGGGAGATGGCTTCAGAGCGCGGCGGCGCCAGGGAGCCCGTGCCTACGCGACCCGCACGAGGCGGGCGACGGGCATGGGACGTCCGTGAGCGACACACTCCACGAGGCATGACAATGCCTCACGGAGAAACGCACTCCCCGGGCCTCAGGCGCGAGGCGGAGAGGCCTTGGGCGCGAGGTGCAGCCGGGCGACGGGTTCCGAATGGAAGCGGAACACGGCCAGCGCCGGCGCGGAGCGGGTGGGCATCACCGCCAGGAGGGTGGTGCCCTCCGCCGGAGGAGGTGTCTCCCGGCGGTTGAAGGCATGGACACAGTGGGCTTCGGCGCCGTGCGACTCGGCGGCCTCGCTCCGGGAGGCGACGCGGGCGTCGTCGAAGGAGTCCTCGACCTGCGCCACCGCGTGCTCACCGGAGGTGTCGACGTGGACCACCTCGCCGTGCTCCAGACACGTGGTGTGCTGGACCAGGGCGTGGTGGAGGACGCTGCTCCCGTACGCCAGCGCACACACGAGCACGAGCGGCAGCGCCAGGAGGCGCGACCGGACGAGACTCACGGGCAGGCGGCGGGTGGAGCGGCTCACGTCAACGGGTTCCCAGGTGATATCCGGTTGCGGTTTTAAGCCAGACAGACCGCGGCTGCAAGCCGGACTGTTTCAACCCCTCACACGGCGTACCCCATCGCACCCGCCTTCACGGGGCCGTCCGGGTCCAGCAGCACGTTGACACACGCCACCGTGCCGCTGGCCAGTGCCCGCTCCAGCGCGGGGCGGATCTGCTTCGGCTCCGTGACGTACTCACCATGGCCGCCGAACGCCTCCACCACCTTGTCGTAGCGGGTGGGCGACAGGAGCGTGGCGGGCGACTTGTCCTCGCCGAACATCTGCACCTGCGGCAGGCGGATCTGCCCCCACGCCGCGTCGTTCCCCACCACGCACACCATGGGCAGCTTGAAGCGCACCGCCGTCTCGAAGTCGAAGCCGTTGAGGCCGAACGAGCCGTCGCCCTGCACCACCCAGCACGTGCGCTCGGGGTGCAGCACCTTGGCCGCGAGCGCGAACGGAGCCCCGACACCCAGGCAGCCCAGCGGGCCCGGATCCAACCACCGTCCCGGCCGCTTCAGCTCCAGTACCTTGGCCGCCATTGCAACCCAGTTTCCTCCGTCCGCGATGAACACCGGGTCCTGTCCCGCGGCATTGGCCACGTCGGACAGCTCCCTCGCCAGCCGGTAGTGGTGGATGGGCGTGCTGTCGCTGCGCGCCCACTCGTCGATGGCGGCCTGGCGGCGCGCTTCTCCTTCGCGCAGCGTGGCGAGCAGCGTGTCGCGCCGCGCCCGGTCGGCGCCCGCCTCCAGCGCGGTGAGCGCGCTGAAGCTGTCCGCCACGAGGCCGACCTCCACGGGGCGGTTGCGGCCCAGCTCCGTCGGGTCGATGTCCACCTGCACGATTTTCGTCTCGGCGCTGAAGGTGGGCTCCGCGCCGTAGTTGAGGCGGAAGTCGAAGGGCGTGCCGATGACGAACACCACGTCCGCGCCGCTCAGCGCCTCCTTGCGCGAGTGCTGGAAGAAGAGCGGGTGCCCCGCCGGCAGGCAGCCACGGCCCGCGCCGTTGAGGAACACGGGCACCTGGGCCCGCTCCGCGAAGGCGCGCAGCGCGTCCCAGGCGCCATCCCAGTACACGGAGGAGCCCGCGAGCAGGGCCGGACGCTCGGCGGCGCGCAGCAGCGCCAGGGCCTCGTCCACCTTGCGCGGGTCCGGTGCCACGCGCGCGTCCGTGCGGTAGCGCTCCGGCATGCGCAGCGACTCCTCCTCCACGCCGTTGCAGAGCACGTCCCACGCCAGCTCCAGGAACACCGGCCCGGGGCGGCCGGAGAGCGCCACGCGGAAGGCCTTCGCCAGGAAGTGCGGCACCGCCTCCGGCGTGGGCACGCGGTCCGACCACTTGGAGATGCGGTGGAACAGGTCCACCTGCTCCATCTCCTGCAGCGCGCCGCGCCCCTGGTTGAACGTCGGCGCCGCGCCGCCCAGCAGCAGCATGGGCGAGCTGGCCGCGTACGCGTTGGCCACGCCGGTGAGCGCGTCCGTCACGCCGGGGCCCGCCGTCACCACCGCCACGCCCACGCCGCGTGTCAGCCGCGCATAGGCGTCCGCGGCATGCGCGGCGGCCTGCTCGTGCCGGGTGTCGATGATGGCGATGCCCTCCTCCACGCATGCGGCGTAGATGGGGGCCACGTGCAGCCCGGAGAGCGTGAAGATGTGCCGCACGCCTTCCTTCTTCAGCATCCGCGCGACGAGCTGCCCACCGCTGACCATGCTGCTCATGACCGAGCCTCCTGTGCGGGAAACAAACGAAGGACCGGGAGCCACCCGCTGGCGCCCGCCCTCCGGGCGAGGGAGCAATCGTGGCGTGTCCGGGTCTCCGCTGACTACCGGGAACAGGCTTGCAGGAGGGGCGGAGCCACATCACACCGTGGACCCGAGAACCCCTCCGGGCGTAGGTTGCTCGCGCCCGGGCGGACCGGGCGCTTCTTCGAGGTCAGGACTTCAGTGCAAGAGTTCATCGACGTGCTGCGGAGCCAGGCGCGCCACATCGCGCCCGAGCTGGCCCAACTCGCGTACAAGCGGGGCCTGGCGGTGACGCAGAAGGACGGCACCACCCGGCCCATCCCCATCACCGCCACCCCCGTGGTGCTGGACGCCGCGGAAATCCGCCGCCGCGCGGAGCTGTCCGCGCACCTCGCGTCCGCCACGGCGAAGCTGTCGCGGGCCATCCTCGGCGGCCCCGACGCGGAGGACCTGCTGGGCGCCCTCTCCCCGCTCGAGCGCTCGCTCGCGGAGCGCACCTGGCGCCAGTCCTCCCGGCTGGCCACCACCCGCGTGGACTACTTCGTCGCCGGCGGCAAGCCCTGGGCGCTGGAGGTCAACGCCACCATCCCCGCGATGCAGGGCTACAGCGACATCGCCGCGCGCACCTTCATCGAGGTGGTGGGCCGCTACTTCCGCTACCCGGAGAAGGCGCTGCACGCGCTGCTCGCCCTCAATGGCAGCAACACGCTGGCGCTGTACCGGGCGCTGCTGGACGGGTACGCGGCCGAGCGCGACGGGAAGCTGCCGGACACGGTGGCCCTGCTGTGCCGGCGCAATGACGCGCAGATTTCGGAGCTGCGCTGGCTGTGCGAGCGCTTCCGCGAGTTCGGCGCGGACGCGGACGTGGTGCACCCGGACGAGGTCTCCGGTGACGACGCCTTCGTCGTGAATGGCAAGAAGTACGACCTGGTGTACCGGCACCTCTTCGTGCGGCGGCTGGAGGAGACGCCCTCGCCGTGGGTGGAGGACTTCCTGGGCGTGGTGCCGGGAAAGAAGGCGGTGTTCCTCAACCCGCCCGCCTCGCAGATGGAGGTGAAGTCGACGTTCGCCCGCCTGTCGCAGGCCCTGTCCGAGCCCCGGCTCGCCGAGGCCGCGGGCCTCACCGCCGACGAGCTGGAGGCGGTGCGCGCCTCGGTGCCGTGGACGCGAGTGTTCCGTCCTGGCCCCGCCATCGGTCCGGACGGCGGGCGCGTGGAGGACCTGGTGGCCCTGGTGGCCGCGGAGCCGGCGCGCTTCGTCCTCAAGCGCTCGTGGGACTACGGCGGCAAGGCCGTGTTCCTGGGCCGCTCGACGGGCACGGTGCCCTACACGGAGCGGGTGAAGGCCGCCTACGGCGAGCCCCTCGGATGGCCGGAGCTGTGCGCCCGCGCCGCCGCGGACCCGAAGGGCGGTGGCTTCGTGGTGCAGGAGGTGGTGGACAGCCCTCCGGAGGACCACCTGCTCTGCGAGCCCAACGGCACCGTGCTTCCCGCGTCCTTCTTCGTGGACTACTCCGCGTACGCCTCGGTGGGGCTCGCCCGCCAGCCCGCCTGGGGAGGTGTCTGCCGGGGCTCCATGTCGGAGATCGTCAACATCGTCGGCGGCGGTGGCGTGCTGCCGCTCATCACCACGGAAGTGGCCTCCAAGCTTTTGATGGCGTGGAAGGCCATTTAAGCGGAGCTACAGACGGCCGGGGCGTGCGCACGCCCCGGCCGGACGCGTTATAAGGGCGCGTCGCCGGGGCCCTTCCCCGGCATGAAAGGACCAAGGTTCATGGCCTGGGAAACTTCGGGATGGCAGGCGGCCGAGAGCGCCTCGGTGGACTCCGTCCTCGTGCAGGAGTCGCAGCGCGCGTTCATGACGCGCGTCCACGGTTGGATGTTCGCCGGGCTGATGCTCACCGGCGTGACGGCGCTGGTGACGGTCAGCAATGATGCGCTGCTGCGGACGGTGATGAACTGGAGCATGCCCCTGCTGCTCGTGCAGCTCGGCGTGGTGTTCGCGCTGTCGTTCCTCGCGCCCCGCCTGTCGGGCGCGGTGGCCGCGGCGATGTTCCTCGGCTACTCGGCGCTCACGGGGATGACGCTGTCCATCCTCTTCCTCGTCTACACGGCGGGCAGCATCGCGCAGGCGTTCTTCCTGACGGCGGGCGTCTACGGCGCCATGGCCATCTACGGCACCGTCACCAAGAAGAACCTGAGCGCCTGGGGCACCTTCCTCTTCATGGGCCTCATCGGCGTGGTGCTGGCCAGCCTGGTCAACATGTTCATGCGCAGTGACGCCGTGTCCTTCGTCGTCGCGTGCGCGTCCGTCATCGTCTTCGCGGGCCTGACGGCGTACGACACCCAGAAGCTGCGACAGATGCACGCCAGCACGGGCTACAGCAGCGCCGCGACGGTGAGCATCGTCGGCGCGCTGACGCTCTACCTGGACTTCATCAACCTGTTCCTCGCCATCCTGCGGCTGCTCGGCCGCCGCCGGTAGTCACCGCGAACAGCGAAGCCGTTTCCCGAAGCGGCGGTGTGGACCTCTCCCGAGGCCGCGCCGCCGCTTCTGTATGACCGGCTCCGGAGGTCCCTCTTGCCCGCTGCCCCCATCGCCCAACCCCAGCCCGTGGTCCTGGCCGACCGGGTCGCTCACACCCGGGCGCATGACGTGATGCTCGTGCTCGGCGCGGCCCTGTTCACCGCGGGCCTCTCGCAGCTCGCTGTTCCGGTGCCTGGCTCCCCGGTGCCCATCACGGGCCAGACGCTCGCGGTCATGCTCACCGCCGCGGCGCTCGGGCCGCTGCGCGGCATGCTGGGGCAGCTGGCCTATGTCGTGATGGGAGCGGTGGGACTGCCGTTCTACTCACGCGCCGCCAGTGGCATCGAAACCGTCCTCGGGGCGACCGGCGGCTTCCTGGTGGGCTTCATCCCGGCGGCCTTCCTGGTGGGGCTGGCCGCGCAGCGCGGTCTGGACCGGTCTCCGTGGAAGGCCCTGCCCCTCTTCGTCGCCGGCCAGTTGGTGATCTTCGCCGTCGGCGTGCCCTGGCTTGCCGTCGTAGCCCGGCTCGATGTCGACACGGCCCTGGCGAAGGGCTTCCTGCCCTTCGTCCCGGGCGCGCTGCTCAAGGCCGCCATCGCCGCCGCGTTGATGCCGCTCTGCTGGCGGCTCGGGCGCCCCCGCGAGGCCTGACGCCACCCGGTCAGCTGAATCGGGGCGAGCGAACGTAACGGGCGTCAGCCGCCCGCCTTCTCCTTGCGGGAGAACGGCATCATCAGCCGCTCCACGGGGCGGCCGTTGACCAGGTGCTGGTCCACGATTTCCGGCACGTCCTCCACCTTCACGCCGCCGTACCAGGTACCCTCGGGGTAGACGACGACGGAGACGCCGAAGGCGCACGTGTCCAGGCACCCCGCCGCGTTGGCGCGCATGCCGCCCTTGAGCCCGCGCTTGTCGAGCTCCTCCTTGAAGGCGGCGCGCACCTCCTCCGCGCCCTTGCTGGCGCAACACCCCTTGGGGTTCCCTTCCGGGCGGCGGTTGGTGCAGACGAAGACGTGGCGCTTGAACGGAGGAGGCATGTCCGCCTCCTAACGCGACAGAGGCGTGAAATCGACGCCCTCGTTCACCACCGGACCGCCCGCCACCGGCCCCGGGCACCGCTTTCTGGCCAGGCCACTAGGCGGGGGAAAGATCCGTGCACACACTTCCAGCAAACGTCTCCCAGTGATCACGCTCGCTTGCGAAGGAGTGACGCTACATGGCTCGCCATATGGCCTCTGCCATTGCAAAGCACCTCTTGCTAGCGCGCGCGCATGGCTTTAGATCGGCCGTCCCCGCCCGCCGTCGCTACAGGCAGGCAGCCAGCCGTAGCAACCCGCCCTCTTCGTGCGTGAGCCACAATTCATGGTGGGTGTGATGATGCCCAGCACTATTCATTGTATGGGCCGATTCTTTGACGGGGTTGCCACGAGCGTCGTATTGATCGCCTCGCCCGCCGGGCAGGCGGGCACCTTCCCAGGACAGATTCCGGCGCGCCGCGCCCCTCGAACCGCTTCCCGAGCCCGCTCGGAGGCCCCTCGCGACTGCTCGCGACCCGCCTCCCGGATCTTGAGCGATCTCGCGGCTTTGGCGTTTTGCAAAGTTTTGCATCAGGACTCTCAGTGAACCCCGCGGAGGCAGGTGACATGGACAAGGAGCTGAGCTCGAAACCGTCGGTGAACGGGAAGGAGCGACGCAACGGGCGAAAGGGGCGGGCAGCGGCCACGGGATTGTCCGTGGAGCGCTTCTTCACGACGCCGGGAGTGGACCCCGCGGATGAGCTGGCGTGGGAATACCGCAGCGCCAGCATCACCGGAGAGGACGGCAAGGCCGTCTTCGAGCAGAAGAACATCGAGGTGCCGAAGTCCTGGTCGATGCTGGCGACGAACGTCGTGGCGTCGAAGTACTTCCGCGGCACGCCCGGCACGCCGGAGCGCGAGTCGAGCGTCCGCAAGCTCGTGGCCCGGGTGGTGGACACGCTCACCGACTGGGGAATGAAGGGCGGCTACTTCGCGACGGAGACGGACCGGGAGACCTTCCACGCGGAGCTGACGCACCTGCTGCTGCGGCAGAAGGCGTCGTTCAACTCGCCCGTCTGGTTCAACGTGGGCGTGGAGTCGCAGCCGCAGTGCTCCGCGTGCTTCATCAACAGCGTGGAGGACAACATGGACTCCATCCTGTCGCTGGCGCGCACGGAGGGCATGCTCTTCAAGTACGGCAGCGGCACGGGCAGCAACCTGTCCTCCATCCGCGGCAGCAAGGAGCTCCTGGCGGGCGGCGGCACCGCGTCCGGCCCGGTGTCCTTCATGAAGGGCTTCGACGCCTTCGCCGGCGTCATCAAGAGCGGCGGCAAGACGCGCCGCGCGGCGAAGATGGTCATCCTCAACGCGGACCACCCGGACGTCCTCGAGTTCATCCGCTGCAAGTCCGCCGAGGAGAAGAAGGCCTGGGCGCTCATCGAGGCCGGGTATGACCCGTCCTTCAACGGCGAGGCGTACTCGTCGGTGTTCTTCCAGAACTCGAACAACTCGGTGCGCGCCACCGACGAGTTCATGAAGGCGGTGGTGAGCGACGGCACGTGGACGACGAAGGCCGTGCGCGACGGCCGGCCCATGGGCACGTACCGGGCCCGGGAGCTGTTCCGGGAGATCGCCGAGGCGGCGCACCTGTGCGGCGACCCGGGACTCCAGTTCGACACCACGGTGAACAACTGGCACACGTGCTCGGGCACGGCGCGCATCAACGCGTCCAACCCGTGCTCGGAGTACATGTTCCTGGACGACTCGGCCTGCAACCTGGCGTCCCTGAACCTGATGCACTTCCGCACCATCGACGGCGGCTTCGACGTCACGGCCTTCAAGCACGCCGTCGACATCATGCTGACGGCGCAGGAAATCATCGTCGGCTCCTCGCGCTACCCCACCGAGCGCATCGAGAAGAACAGCCACGACTACCGGCCGCTGGGCCTGGGGTACGCCAACCTGGGCGCGCTGCTGATGGCCACGGGCCTGCCGTATGACTCGCCCGCCGGCCGCAACTACGCGGGGGCGATTACGTCGCTGATGTGCGGCGAGGCGTACGCGATGAGCGCGCGGCTGGCGGAGAAGATGGGCGCGTTCGCCGGCTACGCGAAGAACGCGGAGCCCATGCTGGGCGTCATCCGCAAGCACCGCAAGGCGGCGTACCACATCGCTCCGGAGGGCGTGGGCGAGGACCTGTACGCGGCGCAGAAGGCGGCCTGGGACGAGGCGCTGGCGCTCGGCGAGGCGCACGGCTACCGCAACAGCCAGGTGACGGTGCTGGCCCCCACGGGGACCATCGGCTTCATGATGGACTGCGACACCACCGGCATCGAGCCGGACATCGCGCTCATCAAGTACAAGAAGCTGGTGGGCGGCGGCATGCTGAAGATCGTCAACCAGACGGTGCCGCTGGCGCTGGAGAAGCTGGGCTACCCGCAGACCCAGGCGCAGGACATCATCAGCTACCTGGACAAGCAGGAGACGATTGAAGGCGCCCCGCACCTGAAGCCCGAGCACCTGCCGGTGTTCGACTGCGCCTTCAAGCCGGCGCGCGGCCAGCGCAGCATCGGGTGGATGGGCCACATCCAGATGATGGAGGCCTGCCAGCCGTTCCTCTCCGGCGCCATCTCCAAGACGGTGAACATGCCGTCCGACGCGACGGTGGAGGACATCGAGAAGGCGTACCTGGAGGCGTGGAAGCGCGGCCTGAAGGCCATTGCCGTGTACCGCGACGGCTGCAAGCGGACGCAGCCGCTCAACACGTCCAAGGACGCGGTGAAGGACACCCCGCAGGCCAGGGCGCCCGCGCCGGAGGTGCAGCCGGCGGTGAAGCCCGAGCCGCGCGCGGTGCGCCGCCGGTTGCCGGACGAGCGCCGGTCCATCACCCACAAGTTCTCCATCGGGGGCCACGAGGGCTACCTGACGGTGGGCATGTACGAGGACGGGACGCCGGGCGAGCTGTTCGTCGTCATGGCGAAGGAGGGCTCGGTGGTGAGCGGGCTGATGGACAGCTTCGCCACCAGCGTGTCCCTGGCGCTCCAGTACGGCGTGCCGCTGAAGGTGCTGGTCGACAAGCTCAGCCACACCCGCTTCGAGCCCAGCGGCTTCACGGGCAACCCGGCCATCCCCATCGCCAAGTCCATCACCGACTACATCTTCCGGTGGCTGGAGCTGAAGTTCCTGCCGAAGCAGGACGAGAGCGAGGACGCGGTGCTGGCGTCTCCGGTGGAGGCGGCGCCCACCCCGCAGGCCCTGCCCGCCGAGGTGGTGGCGCCCGCCCTCCCCGTCTCGGGGCTGCGCAGCACGTGGCTCAACCAGGCGGACGCCCCGCCGTGCCACACCTGCGGCGCGATCATGGTGCGCAGCGGGGCCTGCTACAAGTGCGGCAACTGCGGCGCCACCAGCGGCTGCAGCTGAGCCTCGCGCGACGCGCGTGAAGTGAGGAGGGCTCCGGAGAGACTGGCTCCGGGGCCCTTCCGCGTTTCTGCCCTCCCCTCGAGTCGCGGGTTCGCTGGCGAGGAGAGGTCCGGGTCATTCGCCCCGGTACGCGGGGAGGCGGTCGTAGGCTTCGGACGCCTTGTCGACGACGCGGGCGAGGTCCTCGAGGAGCGCGCTGTCGACGGGCTCCGAGCCGGAGTCCGCCACGACGAAGGCGACGGGACGGCCCCGGCTCCGGAGGGCGACGACCAGCAACCGCGAGGAGGTCTCGCCGAGCGCGGAGAAGATGGCCTCGTCCTGTGCGCAGCTCGGAGCGTTGAAGACGCTCGGGCCGGTGCCCGCCATCGCCGTGGTGAGGAGCGACGGGGCCTCGAGATCGACCTTGAGCGCGGACACCGCCGGGCTGTCACTGCCCGGGCCCCAGGCGTGCCCCACCCGCGCGAGGCCGAGGCTCTCGCCGAGCAGGAACGCGCGCCGGAAGCGTCCCGCGCAGTACGCGAGCAGCACCTTGCCGAGCGTGCCCTGCGTCCCCACGGCGTCCAGCGCCGAGAGCACCTGCTCCGCCGTCACCGACGGCCCGCCGGACGGCGTCTCCGTGGAAGCGCTGGCCGCGGCCAGGAGCGAGGTGACGAGCTCGGAGGGCCCCGCCGGAGGCTGCCAGGGCTGCTGGATGAAGTCCCACGCCGAGGCCAGTGGCACCTCGGACGCCGGAGGCTCCGCTGGCACGGCGGCGACGGCCGGCCCGTCGAGGTCCACGGCCCGATCCGCCCAGGTCGTCTCCGCGGTGTGGCCGATGGTCCCATTGCCCTCGTGGCCCTGCCAGCCCACGAACTCCCACGTCGACGCGAGCTCCATCGTGTCGCCGGAGGAGGCGGGAAGGTCGTCGAGCTCGATGGGGGCTCGCGGAGCGGCCTGCTCCGGCTCCGGCGCCTCTGGAGTGGCGGTGTCGGAGGTGGGCTCGGACTCCTGGGCCGAGGCCTGCACGGGACTCGCGGCGACAGACACGGACGCCGCGTCCGCGCCGAGCGTGGCGGCGGGCGCGGAGTCCTGAGCGGTGCTCTCGGAGGTGGACCCGGGCTCCGCGGCAGCGCGGGCCGTGACTGCGTCCTCGGAGGCGGCAACGACCGATGGAGGGGGCGTCGTGTCCGGCTGGGGCGCTCCCTCGGCACCCGTCGCAGCGGGGTGCTCGGAAGAGGAGGGCTCGGCCTCCGCGGTGGCACGGGAGTCCGAGAGTCCTTCGCCCTGCTGCATCACCGGCTGCGCATCGGCTGGCGGCGTACCTGCGTCGGAGGTGGACGCCAAGCTGTCCGCATCAGCCCCCGCCTGGAGCGACGGTGCGGCTTCGGCCTGCGCTTCGCCGAGAACCTCCGCGTCCAGAACCAGCACGGATGCTGGAGCACCTGCCTCGACCGAAGTGCCCGACTCCGTGGAGAGACTGGGGTCGTCCTCGCCAGGCTCATCCGCGGGCAGAGCGAAGCCGTAGACCGTGGTCCGCTCTGTCTCCATCCGTGGCTCGCTGTCCGCGGCGACGTCGAGTTGCTCGCTCGGCTCCGCGGACAGGTCGACAGTCGCGAGCTCTTCACGTGGCTCGCCCTGAGTGACGGCCGCTGGATTCATGGCATCCGGCAACACCGGCGCCGCATCCTCGGTCACGCTGGCGGGCTCGACCGCTATGTCGAGGACTGCCATCCGAGTCGTCACGGAGGCAGCATCGGTGTCGGCCCCCGAGTCCGTCCGGGCAGACGATTCCGCGTCCATCGCGACGGGCGCGGTCTCGGTGGCAGAGGATTCAGCCCCCTGCCCCGCCGGGTTCGTCATCACGGGCTCGGCGCTGGCCTCGAGAACCTCTACCGCTGGTGTGAGGGGCGCGGAGGCGGACTCGGCGTTCAACGCGTGCGGCTGTTCGCCGGTGGGAGCCGCTGCCTCCGGTTCCGTGCGCGCGGTGCCGGGGGTTCCGGCGTCCGACGGCCCAACCGGGCTGGCCTCGTCACGGTGGGGCTCTGCCTGCTCGACGACAGCGTCCTTCCCGGCCTCGAGCACCGGCGCAGTACTCCCAACCGGGCTGGACTCGTCACGGTGGGGCTCTGCCTGCTCGACGACAGCGTCCTTCCCGGCCTCGAGCACCGGCGCAGTCCCCGCAACCGGGCTGGACTCGTCACGGTGGGGCGCTGCCTGCTCGACGACAGCGTCCTTCCCGGCCTCGAGCACCGGCGCAGTACCCGCCTCCGCGGGATGCGACTGGCCCGGGCGCTGGTCGCCCGTGACATGCGTTGGCTCCGCCACGTCCCCGGTCGCAAGGGACAGTACGGGGGCGGCGAGGTCCACGCTGGACGACGGTGCCTGCGCCTCCGAAGCGGGAGCAGGTGGCTGCGCTGGAACCGGAACGGCCTGGGACGGGGTCGACGGCGCATGGCCGTGAGGCCTCAAAGCCGCGGGCGACATCCCCGGCGGAACCTGGGACATCCCCGGAGGCGCCGCCATCGGAGGACCGGACACACGGGCCTGCGGGGCCTCTCCGGGCCGAGGCTGCGCGGCAGGTGCCATGCCCACCGCGGGAACGGACTGCGACGGACGCGCGGGCATGGGCGGACCGCCCTGCGGCATTCCCGGGCCATGCATCCCCGGAGGCATGCCGGGCCCGCGAGCACCGGCAGGGGGAATCGGCCCGCCCGGAGGCGGCCCCTGGCGGGGAGGCATTCCCGGCTGCGCGCCCATCGGGGCGCCCGGAGGCACCGGAGCGCCCGGCATCATGCCCGGCGCCATGGGCCTCGCCTGGCCTGGCATGGGCGGACCACCCGCGCCCGCAGGCATCATCTGTCCCGGCGGCATCTGCGGCCTCGCGGCGCCCGGAGGCATGGGAGCCCCCGGCATCGCGGGGGGACGGGCCCCCTGAGACATCGCTCCCGGCGGAGGCGTCATGGGCGCGTTCGCGGGCATGGGCCCCGACGGCGCTCCCGGCTGCTGCGGGGGCCTCGCTCCCTGAGGCGACACCGCGGCCGGATTCGCCAATGGCTGCGGAGGTACAGGCCCGGACGCCTGAGCAGGCATCCCTCCGGACGGAGGGGGCGTGGCCGGGTGCGCGGGAGCCTGCGGCGGGACAGCCCCAGCCGCATGTGCAGGCATCGCCCCGGACGGAGTCGCCATGGGCGCGTTCGCGGGCGCATGCGAGGAGACAGCTCCGGCCGCATGAGCAGGCATTGCCCCGGACGGAGTCGCCATGGGCGCGTTCGCGGGCGCCTGCGCAGGCACCGCGCCCCCGGCGTGAGCAGCCATCGCCCCACCCTGCGCCATCGTGGGCGACATGCCCCTGGGAGCCATGCCGGGAGGTTGTGGCGCCGCTGCCTGCGGAGGCATGGGCCGCGCCATCGCCGGAGGCTGCGGCGCTCCAGCAGGAGGCCGCGGCGCAGCGCCCTGCGGCGGCATGGGTTGCGGCTGCGCGGCACCCGGCGGCGGCGTCGGCGGACGCGCCATGCCCGGCGGAACAGCCCCCTGAGGCCCCGGCACAGTGGGGATTCCCGTCGCCGAAGGAGGCCGTGCCCCCGAGGCGCCCATCATTCCGGGCGGCACCGCGGCGGCCCCCGCCATCGCCTGCGCCGGGGCAGGTCTCGCCATCATCCCCGGCGGCATGGACGCGGCAGGTCCCTGCGGCCCTTCCGCCCCGGCGGGCCCACCCTGCGGCGGCATGGGACGGGACTGCCCCATCACGGGCGGCGGCGTCGGCGCGGTGGCCATGCCCGGAGCCTGCGGGGCCCGATTCATCACCGGAGGCTGCGGCGGCATCGCGCCCGGACCTCCAGCCTGACGCGCCACCATGCCCGGCGGCTGCGCGCCGCCCGTGGGCACCGGCGCCTCCGCCGGAACCGAAGCGGCCAGCCGTGGCGGCGCGGCCTGCGCCTGCCCGAGCTGCGGCGGCATGGCCCGAGCCCCCTCGGTGGAAGCCAGCTGCGGAGGCACCGCCACACGCGGCATCTCCGTCGGCGTGAGGCGAGGCGGTGAGCCGGGACGCCCTCCCACGGGCACGCGCTCCCCGACGGCCCCCAACACCGGAGGCTCGGAGCCGACGCCCGTGACCACCGGGACCTCCTCCAGCACGTCCGCCTCCAGCACGTCGATTTCCTCCGCCTGGACGGGAGGGGCAAGCCGGGGCGGCTCCGCCACGGCGGGCGCGAGCCGGGGTGGAGCCGCGGGCCTCGTGGCCCCGGGCACCTGCGCGCCTCGCGACGCGTCCATGGCGGCGAGCTGCGGCGGCGCGGGCGGAGGCAGCACATTCGCGGGCGGTGCCGTGCCCGTATCGGTGCCTTCGTCGTCCGAATCGTCACTGAGGAACTGGCCCGGCGCGAGCCCGCCGAACATTCCCCCGGCGTCCGGGGCGGGACGCACGGGCGCGGGAGGCACGGCGGGCGCCGCCGCCGGTGCTCGCGCGGCGCCCGCGGGAACCGCCATGGCCTGGACCGGAGCCGGACGCCTTCCGGGCTCCAGCCGGATGTACCGCGCCTCCCGCTTGATGTCGTAGCGCTTCGCCAGGAAGTGATACACGCGCAGCTCGGGCGCGACATACGGGACGATGCGCAACCCGGTCGCGAAGCTGAGCGCATCCGTGTCCCGCAGCTCCTGCGGGTTCACCATCGCCACCTTGAGCCGCCGTCCCTCCTGCCCCAGCGGGAAGGCGAGGTGCTTCTCCGCCAGCGCGGCCGGCAACAACGCCAGCGTCGCATCCGGAACCGCCTCGAAGTCCGCTTCCTGGGCCACCGGGTAGCGAGACTGCTCCCCCAGCACCATGGCCAGTGTGTCGATGTCGAGGATGTCCAGTTCGACGAGGTTGGTGCCCAACCGCCCACCGTAGATGAGCTGGGCCTTGAGGGCCTCGTCGAGCTGCGCCTGCGTGATGAGGCCCTTGCGGACCAGGATCGCTCCAAGCTTTTCGGCCATGCCCCTCGGATTGTAGACGGCTTCGCGCCCGAGCACCCCGTGTCGCCCCGCACCCGGCGCTTCTTTCCGCACGCCCGCACCCTGGGCGGCCCCCCACCCGGCGGAAACAACCGCTCCGCGTGAAACAGCGTGCATGCCTGCCTGCCCTGCCGCACCGCGCGTGACGCATCACGCAGGCCCGAACCCCGCCTCCCCACCTACCTGCCCCCGGGGGCAGTGAGACGAAAGAGCCACCGGAGCCATGCACTTATTGCAACACAATAAACAACAAACCAATAACGGGATGTCGGGGATGCCAAGTATAACTGGGAGTGCAGCCCAAGGCTGTGAAGTCCTCATCCCGCAGGAGACCCGATGAAACGCATCCAGCTCGCATGTCTCGCCGCAGCGCTGTCCCTGGCGGCGCCGGCCGCGCTGGCCTCGGCGCCCGTATGCAAGGCGGAGCCCTCCGCCGCCTCGCAGGGGCCCACCAAGGTCGGCGAGGACGTCTTCCGGCGCTTCGAGACGGCGCACCCGTACGCCACCACGGAGCTGCGCTCGGAGAGCGGCCCCGTGCACTCCGACGTCATCAACCACCCCGGCGCTGCCTACATCGCCCCGCACTTCGAGCGGCTGGACCTGGAGGACGGAGACTTCGTCGTGGTGCGCTCGCCGGACGGCTCGCGCTCGTGGAGCTACGACAACTCGCACCCCGCCGCCCGCGACGGCTTCTGGGCCATCCACATCCCCGGCGACACGGCCATCATCGAGCTGCACAGCCGGGACAACTCCGGCCGGCGCGGCATCCTCAACAAGCACGGCTACTCCATCGACCGGTACGCCCGCGGCTTCTCCAACCAGGAGATGGGCTTCGCCAGCTTCAACGAGGCCCTGTGCGGCGCGGACGACTCCGGCTGGGCGCCCTGCTACGCCTCCAGCGACCCCGCCATCTACGGCCGCGCCCGTCCGGTGGCGCGCCTGCTCATCAACGGCTCCGGCGCGTGCACCGGCTGGCTCGTGGGCAGCCAGGGCCACCTGATGACGAACCAGCACTGCATCGGCACCGCCAGCGACGCGGCGAACACCAACTTCGAGTTCATGGCCGAGGGCGCGACCTGCACCACGAGCTGCGCGAGCTGGTTCGGCTGCCCGGGCAACGTCATCGCCGGCGGCACGCTGGTGGCGGTGGACGCCCCGCGTGACTACGCGCTGGTGCAGCTGTCGCAGAACCCGACCGCCACCTACGGCTACCTGCAGCTGCGCTCCACCGGCGCCGTGGTGGACGAGCGCATCTTCATCCCGCAGCACCCGGCCGGCTACGGCAAGAAGATCGCCGTCACGTCCACGGACAGCCGGGACCAGTCCGGCTTCGCCGAGGTCTACAGCCTGACGGAGGCCTCCTGCCAGACGGGTGGCCCCAACGACGTGGGCTACTTCGCGGACACGCAGGGCGGCTCGTCGGGCTCGCCCGTCATCGGCCACGGCGACAACCTGGTGGTGGCGCTGCACCACTGTGCCAACTGCCCCAACCGCGGCGTGCCCATCCAGGCCGTCATCAGCCACCTGGGCACCAGCCTGCCCACGTGTGCCCTGCCCGCCGCCGGCTGCCCGAACCCCAATGGCACCGGCGAGCCGCCTCCGCCGCCGCCCCCGCCTCCGGCCAACTCCTTCACCTACACGGCCAGCAACACCAACAGCGCGCAGCAGAACACCACCAACAAGAAGATTGCCCTCACCGCCGGCCAGAAGCTCACCGTGGCCACCTGCGGCCTGACGGGCACCACCCTCACCGGTGACACCTGGCTGCGCCTGTTCAGCCCCTCCGCCGTCGAGGTGGCCTCCAACGACGACGCCTGCGGCGGCCGCGGCTCCAGCATCACCTACACGGCCACCACCAGCGGCGACTTCGAGGTCCGCGCCGGCTGCTACTCCAGCGGGAGCTGCGGCGGCACCGTGGTGTGGGAAATCACCAACGGCACCCCGCCTCCGCCGCCCACCGGTGGCTCGTTCACCTTCAGCGCCAGCAACACCAACAGCGCGCAGCAGAACACCACCAACCGGGACGTCAGCATCACCGCGGGGCAGAGCATCACCGTGGCCACCTGCGGCCTGACGGGCGCCTCGTTCACCGGTGACACGTACCTGCGCCTCTTCAACGGCGCCACGCAGGCGGCCGCCAACGACGACGCGTGCAGCGGCGTGGGCTCCAGCCTGACGTACACGGCGACGGCCACCGGCACGCTGCAGATCCGCGCCGGCTGCTACAGCAGCAACTCTTGCAGCGGCACCGTGGTGTGGAGCATCCAGTAGCCCCACCGGAGCGGTGAGCCGCCGGGTCCGGGCCGTGGCACCTCGCCGCGGCCCGGGCTCGCGGCACCGGAAGCGCGCGCGCCTCAGCGCGAGCCGCGCCGGTAGACCTCCGGGTCCCACTTCTCCATGAAGCGCTCGGGCGCCTTCAGCGGCGTGAAGCCCTGCTGGGCATAGAGCGAGTGCGCGTCACGCGTGGCGAGCAGCCACCGCCGCAGCCCTTGCAGCTCCGGGTGGCCGACGAGCGTCTCCACCAGCCACCTGCCCAGGCCCTGGCCGCGCACCGCCTCCGCGATGAACACGTCCGCCAGGTACGCGAAGGTGGCGAAGTCCGTCACCACCCGGGCGAAGCCCACCTGCTCCCCCGTGCCGAGCCGGTAGAGGCCGAACGGCAGCGAGTTCTCCACCGCGCGGCGCACCAGCTCCAGGGGAATGCCCGCCGCCCAGTACGAGGACTGGAGGAAGCGGTGCACCACCTCCACGTCCACGCGGGCCCGGTCCGTGCTGATGATGAAGTCGCCCCGCGTCCACTCGTGAAAGTCCACCGCCCGCCTCCGCCTTCAGTACGCGTTCTTCGAGAGGAAGCCGCCCAGCGCCGTGCGCACGAGAATCTTCAGGTCCATCAGCAGCGACCAGTTCTCGATGTAGTACAGGTCGTACTCGATGCGCTTCTGGATGGACGTCTGACCGCGCAGGCCGTTGATCTGCGCCCAGCCGGTGATGCCCGCCTTCACCTTGTGGCGCAGGTGGTAGCGGGGAATCTGCCGCTTGAATTCCTCGATGAAGACGGGGCGCTCGGGGCGCGGGCCCACTAGGCTCATGTCGCCCAGGAGCACGTTGAAGAACTGCGGCAGCTCGTCCAGCGAGTACTTGCGCAGGAACGTGCCGATGGGCGTGCGGCGCGGGTCCTCGGGGGACGCCATCATCGCGCCGCAGTGCTCCGCGTCCACGCGCATGGTGCGGAACTTGAGGATGGGGAAGGTGCGCCCGTCCATACCCATGCGCTCCTGGCGGTAGAGCACGGGCCCGCGGCTGGTGAGCCGCACCGCCAGCGCGGTGGCCAGCATCAGCGGCGAGGTGACGAGGATGGCCAGCAGCGAGAAGAGGATGTCGAAGGCCCGCTTGGCCACCCGGCTCCAGCCCTCCATGGGGTCGCCCTGGAGGCGGATGATGGGCAACCCGCCGAACTCCTCCAGGCCGCCGTAGAGGGTGATGTACTGGTACAGGTCCGGAACGACGCGCACGTCCACCGTGCGCAGCGCGAGCTGCTCCATCAGCCGCTTCACGTGCGCCTGGTCCTCCAGGGGCAGCGCGAGGATGACCTGGTCCACCGGCTGCGCATCCAGAACCTCGTTCACCGAGTCCACGTGGCCGATGACACGCACGCCGCCCACGTACTGGCCCACCTTCTCCGGCCGCAGCGTGAGCACGCCCGTCACCCGGAAGCCCAGCTCGCGGTGGCCCTCCACCGTCTCGATGACCCGCTGCCCCAGCTCCCCCGCGCCGATGACGAGGATGGACTTGAGGTTGTGGCCGCGACGGCGGATCTCACTCAGCACGTAGCGGAACGCCAGCCGGCTGCACGTCACCAGCACGAAGGCGTAGGCGACGAAGATGACCAGCGTGAGGCGCGAGTAGCGCTCACGCGCGAAGTACGTCGCCGCGACGAGGATGAGCGTGGCGGTGATGGTGGACTTGAAGACCTCGAACACCTCGCCCGTGTTCGTGCGCGAGCGGTTGGTGGCGTACAGGCGCGACTGCTTGAACGTCACCGGGAAGATGACGAGCACCATCAACAGCGAAATCAGCGTGTCTTCCCAGGGAGGAATCCCCTCGGTGACGGGAACGATTCCGGAGAAGCGCGTGACGTACGCGAGCGCGAACGCCACCGTGAGCATCCCCATGTCCGCGACGACCTTGATGGATGTGTAGAAACGCTGGAGACGACTGAACACCGAGGCACCCCTGTAGCCTGGTCAACGGGCGGCCACCCCCATGCAAGACTCGCACCCCATACTGACGGGCACGTGGCCTGCCCAACACCGTGTGACGGCCGCGTCTCCTAACACGGAAAAACTTGTGAAACCAACGGGTTGCCTTGACCCCTCCTCCACAGCGTCCTCATGTGGACAGAAGTGGGCCACGGAAGACAGAGAGGGGAGTGACAGCGAAGTCACACCCCCGCGGTCCGGGGTGTGGATTGTTTCCCCACGCGAAGCAGGGCGTCCACCTCGGCCAGCATGGCTCGCTGGAAGGCGGCGCGGCTGAAGCGCTCGGCCTGCGAGCGGGCGTCCTCGGGGCGGAAGCCGGGCTCCCAGGCCTCGAACTGGCGCACGGCGGCGGCGAGCGCGGCGGGAGTCTGCTCGGAGAAGAAGAGGCCGGTGCGCGAGGTGACAGTCTCCAGCGCGCCCCCCTTGCCGTAGGCGATGACGGGGCGGCCGGTGGCCTGGGCCTCCAGCGGGGTGATGCCGAAGTCCTCCTCGGGCGTGAAGATGAGCGCGCGGGCCTCGCGGTAGAGGCCCGGCAGCGCATCGTCCGGGACGTTGCCGAGGAAGCGGATGTGGGGCGGCACCGGACCGGACATGAGGCGCGAGGCCTCCTGGCCCGTGCCCACCACCCACAGCGGCGCGCCCAGCTCGCGGAAGGCCTCCAGCGCCACGTCCAGCCGCTTGTAGGGGGCAAAGGCGCCGAGCCACAGGAAGTAGCCGCCCCGCCCTCCTCCCTCGAGCGGAACGCTGGCGAAGCGCTCCAGGGCCACGGGCGGGTGGACGACGGAGGCCTCACGGCCCCAGAAGCGGCCAATCTTCGCGGCGATGTGGTGGCTGTTGGCGACGAAGCGGTCCACGCGCGAGGCCGACTCCCGGTCCCACCGCTGGAGCCACGGCCGCACGGCGTGGGCGGCGGCGCGCACGGGCAGGTGCGCGCGGCCCGGGCCGAAGTAGTCATCGAACAAATCCCACATGTACCGCATGGGCGCGTGCACGTAGCTGAGGTGCGGGGTGCCCGGCGGGGCGCGCAGCCCCTTGGCGACGCAGTGGCTGGAGGAGAGGACCAGGTCGTAGTGGCCCTGGAGGCGCAGGGCCTCGATGGCGCGCGGCATCAGCGGCAGGAAGTGCCGGTAGCGCGAGTGGATGCCGGGGATGCGCTGGAGGAAGGAGGTGAAGATGCGGCGGGACTCGATGGCCGGGGACTGGCTGCCGGGCTTGTGGACGAGCGTGTAGATGTCCGCGTCCGGGAGGACCTCGCAGAGCGCGTCGAGGACACGCTCCCCCCCGCGGTGGGTGACGAGCCAATCGTGGACCAGGGCGACCTTCACGGAAGCGGCTTCTAGCACCCGGAGCGGGCCGTGCCGAAAGTCAGAAGGCCCGCCCGCCTGCCTGTCCCCCATGAGGGCCGCGCGTGTGGTAGGCCGTGGACCGTGGCTCACGTCCTCCTCGACCTGCGCATGGTGCGCGGCCGGCTGCACGGGATTGCCCGGTACGCCCTGGAGCTGGCGCGGCGGATGCCGGCGCTCGCGCCCGACCTGCGCTTCACCGCCCTGGTGCCGCCCGAGGGGCTGCCGGCCGGGCTGGGCGACCTCACTCCGCCCATGCCCCAGCACCGCGCGCTCGCGGGATTCCTCTCGCCGTTGGAGCAACCCACCCTGCCGGCGGACCTGAGCCGGGTGAGGCCGGACGTCTTCCACGCCACGTCATTCTCCCTGCCTCGGTTCTGGGACGGGCGGCTGGTGGCCACGCTGCATGACGCCAACCACCTGGCACTGGCGGAGCAGTACACGCCGGCGCAGGCGCTGTACTACCGGCTGGTGGTGGGCCCCCGGGCGAGGCAGGCGGCGGCGCTGGTGACGGTGTCGGAGTTCTCGCGCGAGGAGCTGGCGAAGTACCTCAAGCTGTCGCCGTACCGCCTGCAGGTGATTCACAACGGGGTGGACGCGAGCTTCCAGCCGCCGACGCCCGCCGAGGCGAAGGCGTTCCGCGAGCGGCACGGGCTGCCCGCGCGGTACGTGGCGGCGGTGGGCAACGCGAAGCCGTTCAAGAACCTGGCGATGCTGAAGCACTTCGCGGCGGAGCTGCCGGTGCCCATCGTGCTGCTCGCCGGCAGGGGCGCGGTGGCGCACGAGTTGGGCCTCCATGAGAACGTGGTGGACCTGGAGGAGCTGCCCGAGGCGGAGATGCCGCTGTTCTACGGAGCGGCGGCGGCGCTGCTGCTGCCGTCGAAGTACGAGGGCTTCGGGCTGCCGGCGCTGGAGGCCATGGCCTCGGGCTGCCCCGTGATTGTGGCGGACACGACGGCGCTGCCGGAGGTGGTGGGCGGCGCGGCGCTGCGGCTGCCTCCGGACGATGCGGCGCTCTGGCGGGAGACCACGCTGCGCCTGCTGCGCGACGAGGTGCTGCGCGGCGAGCTGATTGAATTGGGCCGTGAGCGGGCCGCGCGCTTCACCTGGGACGACTGCGCGCGGCGCACGCTCGCGGTGTACCGGAGGGTGCTGGAAGCGCCCCCCGAGCGCTCCCGCTGACGCCACGGCCCGGGCTCGCGCCGCTCAGCGGTCTCGAACCAGGAGGACCCAGTCGCGCGCCCGCCGGACCTCGTGCCACCCCGCGGGCATGGACGTCTGGAGCACGCGTTCCTCCACGAGCGCGAGCCGTGCCTCGTGTCCCTCCAGCACGGAGAGCTGGTCCACCGGCTGTGGCGCGAGCCGCCGCTCCGCCGCGATGGCCGCGATGAGGATCCACGCGGGCGTCGCCGCCACCACGGGCACGCGCGTTCCGGGCGCGAGCCTGTCGAACTCCGCCGCGAACTCGCGCGAGGCGACGCACGGAGGTGGCGCCAGGTAGCGGCCCAGCCCCGCCATGGAGGCCACCGCGACGACGAGCGCCAGCCCCATCAGCGCCCTCGCCGCCACCCGCTTCCGGCGCGGCGCCTGGAGCAGGCGCTCCACCCAGGGCGCGGCGGCGGCTCCGGCCAGCAGGGCCAGCCCGGGGTAGGCCACCAGCGTGTGGTTCCACAGCTTGCGCGCCGGCAGGCACAGCCCCAGCAACACGAACAGGCTGAACAGGGCGAGGATGCGAAGCCCCACCTGCTCCTGGGCTCGCGCTTCCTGCCCGGCGCGAGGCTGCCGCACCGCGGTCCACGCCCCCAGCAACACCAGCGGAAGGCCCGGCCAGAAGCGGCTGGCGACGCTCCGGAACGGGAACCAGAACACGAGCTTCCCATCCGTCCGCGTACCCATCGCCGACGCGAGCAACTGCCGCTCCGCATACCCCGACCACCAGGTGCCATCCCCCGCAAAGCGGTCCCACACCAGGAAGCCCGTCACCGGCAGCGCCGCCAGCACCGCCGCCGTGCCTCCCACGAGGAACGGCCGCACCGAGCGCGTCGCCAGCCCCCGCGCCGCGCCCGCTGCGACGATGGGCAACAGCCCGAAGGGCCCCTTGATGAGCGCCGCCGCCGAGCCCGCCACCGAGGCCAGCAACAACGCCCGGAGGCTCCGCCCGTCGAGCAGCACCGGCGCCGCCGCCAGCGTGCCCAGCAGCACCAGGAGCGGGTCCAACCGCGGACGCCCCCCGTAGACGAAGAACGTCTCCGACGTGGCCAGCACCAGCATCGCCAGCAGCCCGGCCCGCGCGCCGCACAGCCGCGTTCCAAGCCACCCCACCAGCGCCACGGTGGCCAGCGTCCATAACGCGTTCAGCGGCCCCAGCGCGCCCTCCCCCACCCAGCGGATGGCCGCCACCTGGGGCCACAGGCCGAAGGGCAGGTGCTCGCGGAACTCGGGGTAGACGTCGGGGAGGTAGCTCGGGTTCAGCCACGTCCCCTGCTCCACCATGTTGCGGGCCACCACCGTGTAGAGGTTCGCATCCCCGTCATCCAGGTGCGCGGCCCAGGGCGCCGCTACCAGCGAGGCCGCGAGCACGAGCACCGCGACGACGGGCCCCCTCCGCGGCCACGCGGAGTCCATGTCAGGCGCTCCGGGAGGCCGAAGCGTCGAGGCCGCCCCGCACGCCCACGGCGAATGCCAGCACGAGCGCCATGGAGAACGGCGCCTGGAAGAGCGGGTCGTGCACCGCGGACAGCAGGAGGAAGAAGCACAGCGCCCCCACCCCGGCGACGCCCGCGGGGTGCGCCAGCGTCATGCGCCGGGCCACGGAGACCAGCAGCACCAGGAAGAACACCAGCCCCGGAAGCCCCAGCTCCGCGGCGACGCTCAGGAGCTGGTTGTGCGCCTTGCCTCGCTGCTCGCGCACGGCAATGGGCGCGGAGGCATCCACCCACTCGCCCGCGCGGAAGCGCCCCGCCCCCGTGCCCGCCACCGGATACAGCTTCACGGCGTCCACGCCCGCCTTCAGCAGCATCATCCGGTCCCCGCTACCCTCGTGCGTGAGGCTGGAGGCGAAGCGGTTGCGGAGCGTGGGCTTCATCCACACGACGCCCAACGCCCCCACCGCCAGCAGCCCTCCCAGCAGCAGTGCCAGCCGCCGGTGCGGCGAGCCCAGCACGAGGACGGCCACACACGAGGCCACGAGCGCGGCGCTCGCGGCGCGCGCATACGGGAACGCGATGACGGCCCCCAGGCCGGCCGCCGCGGCACCCAGCGCCAGCACCCGGTTCCGGCCCTGGGCGCGCAGCCCGAAGGCCAGCAGCACCAGGATGACCAGCGCGCTGACGTGGGCGAACTTCAGCCGGTGGAAGAGCAGCCCGCCGCCCATGAAGCGCGACTCCGCGCCGGGGATGGGCTCGTAGACGCGCAGGAGGGACACCTTGAGGGGCATCAGCGCGGTGAGCGCCTCCGGCTGCGGCCAGATGCCGAAGTGCTGCAGGCCGGCAATCACCGACGACACCAGCAGCACCCCACCCGCGACCCACAGCAGCACGCGTGCCCCTCGCGTGCCCACCGAGCCCAGCGCCCAGACCGCGGCGGGGATGGCCACCCAGTCCACCAGCCGGGCCACGCCGCTGCCGGAAGGCGGGCGTCCCGCGAGCGTCGGCGCCAGCAGCGCCCAGCCCAGCAGCAGTCCCAGGGGCCACCAGCTCCTCAGCCCGGCCTTGAGCGCCGGCCCGCCCGCCCGCCGGGCGGCCCATAGCGCCGACAACATGCAGCCAGCGAGCCCCACCGTGGCCACGGCTTCCGACACCTGCACCCCCACCACCCACGTCACCAGCGCGGCCAGGGGCCAGGACCACCGGGTGGTCCGCCCCACAGGGTGCGTCAGGGGTGTGGCGCTGGACTCGGAGGCAGGGGCCGCCGGGAGGGAATCAGGTGGCGCCGAGGCCCCAGGGGGCTCACGCCAGGAAGAGGTCGACATGGTCTTGACGGGAGGACCCGTGGAGTGCGTCGGCCCTGTGCGTCCTTGAATCCTCACGGTGGCCTATACCCCACTACCTCGCCGCCAGCCAACGGCGTGGCGACGGCAACATTCCCTCCCGCCTCAGCCACACCGCCCCCGCCACCAGCACCAGCAGGAAGGTGGGCATCCACGCGGCGATGAACGGGGACAGCCGCTCCGTGAGCACCAGCGTGCGGCACACCACCATCAACCCCCACATGGCCACCGCCGTGAGCAGCCCCTCGATGATGGCCGCGGTGAGGTGCCCCCGCCGGTTCGAGCGCAGCGCCAGGCCCACGCCCAGCAGCGCCGCGGGCAGCGCCGCCATGGGGTACGCGAAGCGGTTGTGCAGCGCGAGCTCGAACTGGCGCGTCGCGAGCCCCACCTCCTTGCGCGCCGAAATCTGCTCCCGGAGCTCCTCCACGCGCAGCTGCTCCGGCCGTCCCGGCCGGATGCGGAAGACGTTGGCCGCCACGCCCAGGTCGTACTCGGCCGACTCCATCTGCCGCACCGACGTGCGCCCCTCGCCGGAGAAGCCGCGCTCCACCACGCCCGTCAGCCGCCAGCGCGTGCCCTCCACCGAGTGCATCTCCGCCGCGTCCAGGCGCCGCGAGAGCTCGAACTGCTTCGACACCGTGAAGATGGACACGTCCCGGAAGCCGTCCTGCGCGCTGCCCGAGCGGAGGAAGAAGATGTGGTCCCCCCGCCGGAACCACTGCTTGGGCGTGTAGTAGATGCGCCAGTCGCCTCCGCGGTTGAAGCGCTGCGTGGTGATTTCATCCACCCGGCGCCCGGCGTGCGTCGCCACCAGCTCGTCGAAGGCCACCAGCCCCACGCACGCCGCCAGCGCGCACACGAGGATGGGCACGTACAGCGCGGACGGGCCGAACGTCAGTGCCCGGATGGCCGTCACCTCGCCCTGCTTTCGCAGCGCGGACACCGCCGTGCCCGCCGCCAGCAGCAGGGCCGCCGGCCCGAGCTGCTGCACCGACATCAGCGCCTTGTAGCCGTACAGCTTCGCGGCGGCCTCCACCCAGCCGGGCCCCGTGTACGACTTCGCGCGGTCCACGAAGTCCACCACCACGAAGATGACCACCAGCCCCAGGAGGATACCGAGCGCGAAGCGCAGGTACGTGCGCAGCACATAGCCGAAGAGCGTGCCCCTCACCGGACCGTCCCCGAGCGGCTCACGCGGTACAGCGCCACCGCGCCCACCAGCATGAAGATGACGTTGGCGAGCTGTCCCGCCAGCTCCACCGGCAGCCGCCCCTTCTGGCCCATCTGCTCGAAGGCGCGGCTCAGCAGGTAGTAGAGGACGTAGCCACCCAGCGTCAGCAGGTATCCCCACGCCCGCCCCGACTGGCGCCGGCCGATGGCCAGCGGCGTGCCCAGCAGCGCGAAGGCGATGGGCGCCAGCGCGTTGCCCAGCCGGCTGTGCAGCGCCATGCGGAACGAGCGCGGATCCCCTCCACGCTCCTCCGCCTCCTTCGCCGCCTGCATCAGCTCCACGGGCGTCAGCTCCTCCTTCGCGGAGGTGAAGCGGCTGCGCTTGCTCGCGGACACGCCCACGCCCACGCTGATCTCCGACTTGTCGAAGTGGATGACGCTGTAGTCCTCGTCCGCCCGCCCGGAGCGGTGCACCTCACCGTCCTCCAGGGCGAAGCGCAGCACCTCTCCGCGCCCGCTGACGCCCACCTGCCCGCGGTGCGCCAGCACCAGCAGCGGCGCGCTCGCCTCCCGGTCGTCGTGCAGCAGCACGTTCGTCCACCGCCCGTCCGGGGACACCCGCTCCGCGTACAGCGTCAAGTCACTGATGTCCTCGTAGAAGACGCCGGACTTCACGTCGCCCACCACGTTCTTCCGGATGACCTCGCTCACCAGCTCCTTCACGCCGGTGAGCCCCCAGGGCTGCGCGGTGGAGGTAATCAGCAGCATCAGCGCGCTGATGGCCACCGCCACGCCGAGCGGCGCGGCCAGCAGGCGCATCGGCCCCACGCCCAGCGCCTGCAGCGCGGTGAGCTCCCGGTCCTCGCCCAGCCGCCCCAGCCCCAGGAGGATGGCCAGCAGGAAGGCGATGGGCAGCGCCATCATCAGGAAGTGCGGCGACAGGTAGGCAATCAGCCGCCCCAGGTCCACCAGCGTCACCGAGGAGCCCAGCAGCACCTCCGTGCCCCGCAGGAACTGCATCACGAACAGGAGCAGGAACATGAACGCCACCCACACCCCGAGCGGCACCAGCAGCTCCCTGAGCAGGTAGCGGGAAATCCGGTTCACGGCGCCGCCTTCATCCCTCGCGCGCCGATGTCCCGGCGGAAGTGCATGCCCTCGAAGCGCACGGCCGCCGCCGCCGCGTAGGCCCGCTCACGTGCCCGCGCCAGGTCCTCGCCCCGCGCGCACACCGTCAGCACCCGGCCGCCGCTCGTCACCAGCGCGCCATCCTTCGCGTCCACACCGGCCAGGAACACCGTGGCGTCCGCCGGCACCGCGTCCAGCCCTTCAATGGGCTGGCCCTTGCGAGGCGCGTCCGGGTAGCCCTGCGCCGCCATCACCACGCCCACCGACGCGCCCGGGTGCGTCTTCAGCGTCCGGGGCTCCAGCCGCCCGCGCGCGCACGCGTCCACCAGCGGCAGCAGGTCCTCGCCGAGCTGCATCATCAACACCTGCGTCTCGGGGTCGCCGAAGCGCGCGTTGAACTCCAGCACCTTCGGCCCGGTGCGCGTGAGCATCAATCCCGCATACAGCACGCCCCGGAACGGAATTCCGCGCCGGCGCAGCACGGCCAGCGTCGGCGCGACGATGCGCTCCCCCACCTCGGCGAGCTGCGCCTCCGTCAGGAACGGGGCCGGGCAGTACGCGCCCATGCCACCGGTGTTGGGGCCCGTGTCCCCGTCACCCACGCGCTTGTGGTCCTGGGACAGCGGCAGCATCACGTAGCGCTCGCCGTCACACAGGGCCATGGCGGAGACCTCCTCGCCCTCCAGCAGCTCCTCCAGGACCATCGTCTGGCCCGCCGAGCCCATGGCGCCCACCGCGCGCACCGCCTCGCGCGCGGCCTCCACGTCATGCGCCACGATGACGCCCTTGCCCGCGGCCAGCCCGTCCGCCTTCACGACGATGCGGCCCTGCTCCACCGCGTAGGCCTCCGCCTGATTCACGTCCGTGAAGGTGCGGAAGGCCGCGGTGGGCACGCCCGCCTCGGCCATGATTTCCTTGGCGAAGGCCTTGGAGCCCTCGATGAGGGCGGCGCCCCGGACGGGGCCGAAGCAGGGGATGCCCGCCGCGGCCAGCGCGTCCGCCACGCCGGCCACCAGGGGCGCCTCCGGCCCCACCACCACCAGGTCCACGGCCTCGCGCCGCGCCAGCGCCACCACCTCCTCCGGCACGTCCGGCCGCACGGGGACATTGGTGGCCAGCTTCGCGGTGCCCGGGTTGCCCGGGCCACACAGCAGCCGGGTGAGCCGGGGGCTCTGGGACAGCTTCCACGCGAGCGCGTGCTCACGGCCTCCGGAACCGAGCAGCAGGACCTTCACATCCACCTCACCGTTCCAACTGATAGAGCATCCGCTTGGCGGGGAGGTACGCCGGATCCAACCCCACCACCTTCACCAGGGTGTCTCGTGCCGCCGCGCGCCGCTGCGGCGGCTCCAGCTCCGCCAGCCGCACCTGCGCCGACAGCAGCCCGGGCGCCAGCGTCAGCGCGTCGCGAAGGGCGCGCTTGGCCGGCTCCACCTGCCGGGCCTCCGCCAGGGCCAGTCCCAGCGACAGGTGCGCCACGGGCATCTGCCGCCCGCCCTCCACCGCCTGCTGGCCCAGGCTCCTCGCCTCGGAGGTGTTGCCGCGCTTCAGCGCGATGAGCGACCGGTACGCCTGCGCCGCGCCGTTGTTGGAGTCCACCTCCAGCACGTCGCGGAAGTGGCGCTCCGCCGCGTCCAGGGCTCCCTGGTGGAAGCGCAGCAGGCCCTCGTACAGCAGGGGCGACGGGTCCTCGGGGCCCTCGGCCAGCGCGAGGATGATGCCCTCCATGCCCTCCACCGTCTCGGCCGGGCGCAGCCAGAAGCGCGTCACCGCCGGCCGGGGCTCCAGCCGCAGCGGGTCCGACTGGAGCGCCGGGTTGAGCGCGCGGAACGCATCTTCGCGCCGCTTCGCGCTCGCCGCGGCAACGCCGGCCAGCAACTGCGCGTCCAGCCTCCGCCCGTCCAGCCGCACCGCCTCCTGGAAGCGCTCCAGCGCCTCCGCGGGCTTCTTCTCCAGCAGCAGCAGCCGGCCCTCGAGCACCTTCTCCAGCGCCGCGTCCTCCAGCCGTCCCCGGAGGCCCGAGAAGTGCTCCCGCGCCTTCGTCGCGTCGCGGCGGCCCAGCGCCACCAGGAAGACCTGGAGGTGCGCCTCGGGCAGGCCCTTCACGAGCCGCAGGGCCTCCTCGGCCGCCTTCGCCCCCGCGTCCGCATTGCCCACCGCGCGCTCCGCGGCCGCCAGGTGCACCAGCGCCTCGGCCACCTCGGGGTTCTCGTACTCGGAGCGGTTCTTCAGCAGCGCGCGCAGCTCGCGCACCGCGGCGGCGGCGTTGCCCTCCGTCTGGTAGCGCAGCATGGCCAGCGGCAGCAGCGCGCGCAGCTCGCCGGCGTCCGCCTTCACCCGGGCCTCGTACAGCCGCCGCGCCTCGGAGGGCTCGCCCACCTCCTGGTAGATGCGGGAGGTGGCCGCGAGGCTGTCCCAGTCCTGGGGATTCGCCGCCAGGCGCTTGCGCAGCGTGTCCAGCGCGGCCGAGTACTCGCCGGCCGACTCGTGCGCGAGCGCGCGGTAGTACGGGACGCGCTTGAGGTCCGGTGCGAGCTGCTGCGCGGTGTCGAAGTGGTTGCGCGCCAGCTCGCTGGACGTGGACAGGTACGCGCGCCCCAGGATGAGGTGCGCCTCGGCCTTCTGCACGTCGGGGACCTCGGAGAGGCCCAGCAGCTCCTCGGCCAGCTTGCGCGCCTGCTCGAGCGGGTCGGACTGCCGGGAGCGCGTCAGCAGCAGGTTCGCGTGCGCCAGCAGCAGCGGCGCGGTGCGGCCCGAGCGGGCCTCCGCCGCCTCCATCAGCGTGCGCGCCTCCTGGAAGGTGGCGTCATCCAGGCCGGCGCCACGCCCCAGCGCCAGCGCCTGCACATAGCCGGCGATGGCCGCGTCGCTCCGGGGGTCCAGCAGCAGCGCCTGCTGGAAGGACTCCTCCGCCTCGGCGTAGGCGAAGCGGTCGTCGCTGGCGAGCTGCTTCTGCCCCTCCGCGAGCCGCTCCGCGCTGCTGCCGCTGAGCTCCAGGTACTTCAGCTTCCAGCGCGACAGCACCGCCTGGATTTCTCCCGGGACAGGGGGCGGGGCCGGAGGCTGTGCATTCCGGCGCGCCTGCTCCTGATGCCGCTGGAAGAGGATGAACCCGCCAGCGCCACCGCCGATGAGCAGCAGCACCAGTCCCCCCAGGAGCAGCCCCCGCCCGCGCCCGCTGGACGCGCGGCCCGCGGCCTGAATCTGCGCGGAGCCCGTCCGCGGCCCGGGGACGCCGGAGATGCGCGAGGAGCCGCTGCGGGGCTCGGCCCCCAGCGACGGCGCGGTGCGAGCGCCACTGCGGGGCTCGGGCCCCATGTCCGGGATGATGTCGGTGCTGATGGGAATGCGCGGGCTGCTCCGGGGCTCCGCGCCCAGGCCCGGGGCCGCGGAGGCTCGAGGGCCGCCGCGAGGCTCGGGCGAGAGAGACGGCGAGGCCCCCTCCTCCAGCGAGGTGAGCGGCGGAAGGAAGTCCGCGCCTCCCGAGGCGGCGGCCACCGGAGCCGACGCGGCGGCAGCGGCCGGCGCCCGGGCGGGCTCCCGCTGCCGGCAGTCGTCGCACATCCCGAGCGCCTGGTCGAAGGAGTCCGTCAGCGGCTTGCCACAGGAGCGGCAGCCGGAGGTGGCCGGCCTGGACGACGCCAAGGGGGCCGTCGCCGCCGTGGCCGGAGGCGCGGCGCGGGGCGTGGACGCCGCCGTGGGCGGAGTCACCGGAACGGGAGCAGCCCCGGGCCCCGAGGAGACGCGGGCCACCGGGGCGGGCGGCGCGGCGGGAGCCGGCCCCAGGAAGTCGAGCAGCGGGTCCGCGCCCGGAGCGGCCGGCGCAGGGGCATCCAGGCTCGCGAACGGGTCCACCGGGGGCGCGGAAGCGGGACCGGGAGACGGCATGGCCCCGAAGTCTCCGAAGAGGTCCGAGGCCGGAGCAGCCGCGGCCTGCGCGGGCCGGGCGGCCCCCTGGGAAGGCCGGTTCGCCGCGGGTGGAGGGACCGGCGGAGCCGCGGTGGGAGGCGGCGAGCCGAAGTCGCCGAAGAGGTCTCCCTCCGCCGGAAGCGCCGGAGCGGCGGGCGCGGCCTGCGGCTGCGGAGGCTGGGTGGCGGGCGCCGCGGGCTGCGACGAGGGAGCCGGCGCGCCAGCAGCGGGCGCGGCCGAGGGATCGCGCCGGACCAACTGCAGGTGCCGGCAGCGGGGACACTGCGCGCGAACGCCCTTGGCGGTGATCAGTCGATCATCGATCGCATAGGCGGCCGCGCATTTCTGACAGACGATGCGCATGACTCAGTGACGGAAGTGTCTCACTCCCGTCAGTACCATGGCCATTCCATGTTCATCCGCCGCGGCGATGACCTCCGCGTCCCGGATGGAGCCGCCCGGGTGGATGACGCAGGTCGCCCCGGCCCTGGCCGCCTCGTCCAGGCCGTCCCGGAAGGGGAAGAAGGCGTCCGAGGCCACGGCGCTCCCCTTGAGGGCCTCTCCGCCGCGCTGCATCGCGATGCGCACCGAGTCCACCCGGTTCGTCTGGCCACCGCCCTGCGCCAGCAGCCTGTCTCCCGAGGAGAACACGATGGCGTTGCTCTTCACGTGCTTGCACACCTTCCAGGCGAAGCGCAGGGCCCGCTCCTCGTCCGGTGTGGGGGCGCGCTTGGAGACCACCTTCCAGCTCAGCGCCGGCTCCACCGCGTCCCGGTCCATCAGGAGCAGTCCGCCGGACACGCTCCGGGCGTCGAGCTGGGCCCTCGGCCGGGCGCTCGGCGAGGCCAGCGCCGCGCCCGCCTCCAGGAGCCGCAGGTTCTTCTTCGCCGCCAGCACCTGGAGCGCCGCGGGCGAGTAGGACGGCGCGATGACCGCCTCCAGGAACGTCTCCGCCATGGCCTGGGCGGTGGGCTCGTCCACCTCGCGGTTGAGCGCGACGATGCCGCCGAAGGCGGACACCTCGTCCACCGCGCGCGCCGTGCGGTACGCCTTCACCAGCGAGTCATCCACCGACACGCCGCACGGGGTGTTGTGCTTGATGATGACCGCGCAGGGCTTCTCCGGGAACTCCAGCAGCAGCCCGAGCGCCGCGTCCAGGTCCAGGATGTTGTTGTAGGACAGCTCCTTGCCCTGCAGCACCTTGGAGAAGGCCAGCGTGGGCTCCGCGGGCGCGGAGTGCTCGCGGTAGAAGGCGCCGCGCTGGTGCGGGTTCTCCCCGTAGCGCAGGTCCTGCACCTTCTGGAAGGCCAGCGACAGCTCGCCGGGGAACGGCTCGCCGGCGCCACCGGACAGCCACGCGGAGATGGACGCGTCGTAGGCCGCCGTGTGGGCGAAGGCCTTGCGCATCAGCCGGCGCCGCGTCTCCTCGCCCACCGCCTTGTGCTGCTCCAGCTCGGCGAGCACCCCGGTGTAGTCGTCCGGGTCCACCACCACCGCCACGTGCCGGAAGTTCTTCGCGGACGCGCGCACCATGGCCGGCCCGCCGATATCAATCTGCTCGATGACGTCCGCTTCCGCGGCGCCCGACGCCACCGTCTGGCGGAAGGGGTACAGGTTCACCGCGACCAGGGAGATGGGCTCGATGCCGTGGGCCTTCATCTCCGCCCGGTCCCCCTCCAAATCCAAGCGGCCGAGGATGCCGCCATGGATGCGGGGGTGGAGCGTCTTCACGCGTCCGCCGAGAATCTCGGGGCTCTGCGTATGGTCGGAGACCTTGGTGGCGGGGACGCCGGCGCTCTTGAGCGCCTCCAGCGTGCCGCCCGTGGAGAGCAGACGGAAACCCAGTCGAACGAGGCCCTGGGCGAAGGGAACCAGGCCTCGCTTGTCGGAAACGCTGAGGAGAGCCAGCACGTGTGCGCCTCGGTGTGCGGGGAGCGGCGGTCCTAGCAACCACCCCCTGGGGTGTCAACGCATCACGTCGGCCCTCCGTCGACGGGCGAAAACCGCCCCGCCCCTCAGGGCTTGCGAGCGGAGACCGGAGGCTCGGCCTCGGTGGCCTCGCGCAGCTTCATCAGGCCGCGAGTCTCCACCTGGCGGATGCGCTCGCGGGTGAGGTTCATGATTTCCCCGACCTCCTCGAGGGTGATGCCGCCCTTCTCCGCCACGTCCAGGGCGCAGGTGTGCTCCAGCTCCCAGATTTCCTTGTCCGGGAAGTTGAGCTTGATGGACCCCGTCTCCGGATTCACGTCCAGGTAGAGGTTGTGCTTGCAGGAGACGAACATGCACGGGCGCGGGCCGTTGACGCAGTCGGCGCGGGTGCGCGGCCGCGTGTCGTCCATCTGCTTCAGCAGGTCCGCCTCTTCCGGGTCCACCTGGCCGGTGAGACGGCGCCGCCGCAGGTCGCGCGCCATCTCCTTGCGCGACATGGTCTTGGAACGGCGGCGCTCCTGCGCCTGCTCCGTCTCCTGGGCCCCGCCCTCCTCCTGTAGCTGCTTCACTTCCGACATGTCCCCTCCACGTGGAGCCAGTCTACCCGCTTCCGGGCCGGCATCTTATTGCGAACGGATGGTTTCGTCTGCGCGTGCGGTTACGGCGCTGCCCAGCCGGGCCACATCCCGGACCAGATCCTGCGCTCTTTGCCGCAATGTTGCCAACTCCGCCTCGAGCGTACGCCGGTGCTCCCCCCCAAAGGCGCGATCCCCCAGCTCTTCCTGGAACCCATCCAATAGACCCGCCAGGTCCCGCTCCAACTGGTCGATGTGGTTGCGGTGGAAGACGTAGGAGCGCTTGATGTCCTCCAGGGTGTGCCCCTCCGCCATCATCTTCTTGATGACATTGATGCGACGCACCGCCTCCACCGGATAGAGCCCCCGGCTTCCCTGGTGCTTGCCCTTGCGCCCCACGCGGCGGCTGCGCGGTAGCAGCCCCGCCTGGACGTACTTGCGGAACGTTGCTTCCGACAGGCGCACACCCCGCGGCCGGAAGATCTCCAGGATGGCGCTCGCGGGCAGACCTCCCGCGTTCTCGCGCTCGATCCGAGCAATCTCGTCGGGAGCCAGCAGGTGCATCGAATCCATTGAATATATTCTACTGAATGGGCTGCACTGAGTGCCAGAGCCGATCGCAGGAGTCAAGGCAGTCCGCTACAGGCCTGTTCGGCGGAGACCGATAGAGGACGCGCGGAGGCGTAGCGGCGTGAGGAGGCCGGAAGCGGCTTCAGGCCGCGCGGTGGGCGCTGAAGCGGGAGGTGGGCGGAAATGACTCGGGGCCCCTCACCCGGCCGCAAGCGGCTTCAGGACACACGGGGGGTGGAGACGGAAGGTGGCCGGAAGCGGCCGATGAGCGCGGCGCGGAGGGAGCCTGGACACCGGGGCCTTCCGGCGCCCGGCGGCGTTCACTGGTTGACGCTTCAGCGGGCTCGGGGCGCCCGGAACTCGCGAGTCACGGAGCCGCCGGCGGTGACGGTGACGTCGAAGCGCTTGTCGCCGGTGGGGTGCTGGAAGACCAGCTTATAGGTGCCCGGGGGCAGCCGGTACGAGGCACGCCCCGAGACCTCACCCATCTTCTTCCCGTCGATGAACACGGTGGCGTACGGCGCGGCGCGCACCTGGAGTGTGCCCGTGGACACGGCCGGACGGGCCTCCCGTGTCTCGGAGGCCTCGGGCCGCGAGTCCCCCGAAGCGGGCCGGGGCTCGGTGCCGGCGAGCGCTTCCTCCCGCTTCAGCCCGTCCACCTCGGAGTCGGCGTCCTCGCCACCATTCGCGGGCGGAGCGACGGCGAGCGCCGCTTCGCTCCCGGCGTCCACCGGAGCGGCGGAAGCCGGGGGGGAGACGGCGGGCGGCCCGCCCGTGGTAGCCGGCATCCCGGCGGACGCGGCCGTTCCGGCCTCCGAGGGTGCGGTCGCCGGCGCGGGCTCGGCGCGGAAGCGCATCAGGGCCACTCCGCCTCCGACGACGGCCAGGCCCAGCGCGGCGCTCAGCCCCAGCGCCAGCGGGCGGCGGCGCGAAACGGGCCTCACCCCTCCGGAGCCCTCCTCCCGCGCGCCGGGGAGCTCGTTCTCGGGGAGCTCGGCATCAGCCAGGGCGGCGGGCTCGGTCGACGACTCGGTTCTCTCCTCCTCCACGGCCTGCATCCCATCCGGACGGCTCGGCCGCCTCCCGGAGTCCGTCCCGGAGGATGGCACCGCGGGCAGCCCCTTCGCCCCGCTCGGCCGCTTCGTGCCGGAAGCCGTCCCCGACGACACGGACGGCAGGTCTCTCGCCCCGCTCGGCCGCTTCGTGCCGGAAGCCGTCCCCGACGACACGGACGAAACTCCCCCGCCCTGGCTCGGTCGCTTTCCGTCGGTCGCGGCCCCCATCCCCGGCGACGGCACGCCCTCCCCCTGGCCCGGCAGCCTCGCTCCGGAAGCCGTGCCGGACGACACCGCGACGTCACCCTCCCCTGCTTCGGGCGGGGGCACCGCCGGGGTGCCCTCCGGACGGCTCGGCCGAACCGCGGCAATGGGCGCGGCCAGGGGTGGCAGGGGGCGCGGCACCGGCGACGAGGCCACGGCCGGCAGCGGCATCATCGGCGTGGCCATGGGCGGCAGCGGCACGGGCGCGGCGACGGGCTCCTCGTCCCTGCGAGGCAGCACGAAGGTGCTCGCGTTGACGTCCTCGTCGGGCGACGGCGCCACCGCGATGCCTCGGCCGCTGGAGACCCCCGGCATCACCGCCGTGGGCTCGCGCGGGGCCGGGACAGGAGCCTCGTCACCCGGGGGCGTCGGCACCTGCTCGACGTGGGTCCGCTCCTGCACCGTGGGCAGGGCCTGGGTGAGGCTGGTGGGAAACAGGCGCCGCATGAAGGCGCTCAGGTCCGTGTCGTCCACCGACCGGGCGTGCTTCAGCACGCACTGGGCCAGGGCGCGCTCCAGCTCCCCCGCCGTCTGGAAGCGGGCCCCCGGGTCGCGGTCCAGCGCCCGCACCACGGCGGCGTCCAGGTCCGCCGGCACGTCCGGGTTGAGCCGGGCCGGGGGCGGAATGGCGCTCTGCTGCACCGCGCGCAGCACCGCCACCTCCGAGTCCCCGTCGAACAGCCGCCCGCCCGTGAGCATCTCCCACAGCACCACGCCCAGGGCGAAGATGTCCGTGCGCGCGTCCACGGCCTCGCCACGGGCCTGCTCCGGGGACATGTACGCGAACTTCCCCTTCAGCACGCCGGGCTGGGTGAGCTTGTTGCCCGCCTTCGCGATGCCGAAGTCCGTCAGCTTCACCGCCCCGTCGAAGGACAGCAGCACGTTGTGCGGCGTGACGTCCCGGTGCACCAGGTCCAGCGGCTGCCCGTTCACCTTGAGCCGGTGCGCGTAGTGCAGACCCCGCGCCACCTCCGCGCCGATGTGCGCCACCAGCACCGGCGGCACCGGCTCCATCAGCTCCTTGCACTTCTTGCGCAGCTCCCACAGCGAGCAGCCGCGCACGTACTCCATGGCCAGGTAGTACGTGTCCTCGTGCTTGTCGAAGTCGAAGATCTGCACCACGTTGGCGTGGTTCAGCCGCGAGGCCAGCCGCGCCTCGGCGATGAACATCCCGACGAACTCCGGGTCGCTCGCCAGGAAGGCGCGCACCCGCTTGATGACGACCTCCTTCTCGAAGCCCTCCGGGCCGCGGGCCGTGCACAGGTAGATCTCCGCCATCCCGCCCTCGGCGAGCTTGCGGCGGACGACGTACTTGCCGATGTGGGTTCCGGCTTCGAGAGTCACGAGAGGTTCCAGGACGAGCGCTAGTCGAACTTCACGCTCACCACGTTGATGTCGACGGGACTGACCTCGATACGCCGAGAGAGCGTCTTCTTGAGGTCGGGCTGGAAGAACTTGCACTCATGGGTGCCCACGCGGAGCTCCACGGCCTCGAAGGGCGCCTCACCCAGCCACCGGCCGTCGCACGTCACCTCCGCCCCGCGCTGTACCACGAAGCGGACGCGGCCCATGCGCCCCTCCGCCGGGGTTTCCGGCTGCAGCTCCAGGTGCTCCACCTGCGTGGGGCCCTGCCCCACCTTCACCGCGCGAACCAGCGGGTGGTGCTTCGCCGCCTCCGCGCGCACCGCCAGCTCCGTTCCCGCCACCGCCCGCACCTCCACCGGCGCGGGGCCCTGCCGCTGGCCATTCACGAAGACGATGGCCTCCGCGGGCACCGTCTCCACCCGGAGCCGCACCCGGGCCGAAGCGGCCGCCTCCGGAGGAAAAACCGCCACGCGAGGCTCCCCCTTCGAGGCCAGCGGCACCAGCCGCAGCAGCCCGGGTGACACCGAGCCGGCGGCCGGAACCTCCACCGTGGTCCGCAGCTCCTCGTAGCCCTCCCGGCTCAGCACGACGGAATAGCGGCCGGCCTCCATCGGAGGCAGGACCAGCGGCGTCCGCTCCATGAGCGGCTGGCCCTCGAAGACCACCGTGGCCCCGGGAGGCAGCGTCTCCAGCCGCACCGTGGCCGGCGGAGGCCCGGGCCAGGCCCACACCAGCGCGGCCACCACCACGGCCACCAGCAGCCCTCCCCCCGCGGCCAGGTGCCACCGCCGGAGCCCCGCTGCGGGCGCGGCCGCCGGGCGCACCACGGACGGAGCGGGCCGCGCGGGGCGCGACAGGGCCAGGGACAGCGTGGGCGCGTCCTCCTCCGCCTCGTTCTCCGGGGCCACCGGCACCACCACGCGCGCGGCCCGCACCACCTCCGGCATGGCCAGCGTGGGTCCGTCGTCCTCGACCTGCATCTCGTGCGGAGGAACCGCGTCGGGCCGTCCCGCCTGGGGCATGACCCGGGGCACGGTGCGAGCCTCCGGCACCGGCGGCGCCGTCACGTCCGACCGCGTCCCCCGCGCGTCGATGCGGATGTCCATCGTGGGCCCGTCCTCCTCCTCGTCCACCGGGGGCGGCGCGGGTACCCCACCGGGGCCGGGGCGGGAGGGACGCTCGTTCGGCGCCTCCAGCGCGCGCCGCGTGCCCGTCATCGACCGCGGCGCCGGACGCTCGGGCTCCGGCTCCGGCTCGAGGCGCGCCGGCCGCGACGCGGCGCGCGGGCGCTGCGCGGCCGTCTCCTCCACGAGGGCGGGGGGCGTCCGCGTCCGGGGCAGCGCCGGCCGCAGGCCCGTGCGGCGCGAGGGTGCCTCGGGACGCGGAGGCTGCGGCGACGGCTCGGACTCCTCCACCTGCACCTCACCCGAGCGGGCCTCCGCCGCCAGCCGCTCCGCGTACAGCTCCCTCATGTACGCGGCCAGGTGCGCGGACGAACCGGGCAGCCGGTGCGCGGCCAGCCACGCCTCCAGCGCCTGCTGGAGCTGCGCCGCCTCCTGGTAGCGCTCCGCCGGCTCCTTCGCGAGCGCCTTGAGGACGATGGCGTCCAGGTCCCGCGGCACGCGCTCCGACAGTTGCGACGGCGGCACCACGCGGCACTCCGACACCGCGGTCAGCGTCTGCATGTCGGTGGCGCGCTTGAACAGGCGCGTGCCGGTGAGCAGCTCGTACAGCACCACGCCCAGCGCGAAGATGTCCGCGCGGCAGTCCACGCGCTGCCCCGCCGCCTGCTCCGGGGACATGTACGCGTACTTCCCCTTCAGCACCCCGGAGCGGGTGACGGTGGCCTGGTCCGCCGCCTTGGCGATGCCGAAGTCCACCACCTTCACCCCGCCCTCGAACGTCACCAGGATGTTCTGCGGGGACACGTCGCGGTGGACGATGCCCAGCGGCCGGCCCGTGGCGGGGTCCGTCCGCTTGTGCGCGTAGTCCAGGCCCGCGCACGTCTCGATGAGGATGCGGCACACCAGCGGCACCGGCACCGGCTGCCCCCGCGTCTCCGCCTCCTTCCACAGCTTCCGCAGGTCCTCGCCGTGGATGTACTCCATGGCGATGAAGAACGAGTCGCCCTGCGCCCCCAGGTCGAAGATCTGCACCACGTTGGGGTGGTTGAGGCGGGCGGCGATGCGCGCCTCGTCCAGGAACATCTTGATGAAGTCGTCGTTGTCCGTGAGGTGCGGGAGGATGCGCTTGACCACCAGCAGCGCGTCGGACGCGTCCGGCCCCTGGCGCCGCGCCAGATAGATCTGCGCCATCCCGCCCGTGGCGAGACGCTTCAGGAGCTGGTAGCTGCCATAGGTTTCGATGGACACGGCGACCTGACCGTTCCCCCTGGGCTGCCACACCACGGGTGGCCCCAAGGGTCCGGGCGCGGGAAGGCCCCGAGCGTAAGCCCACGCGCCAGGGGGGTCAAACGTCCAGGTGCCCCTGACGGCCCGACCCGCTGGCTACCGCCGGGCGGCCCGGACCTCGCGGGTTTCCCGCATCAGCGCCTCCAGCTCGTCCAGGTGCCGCTTCAGCACCGGCATCAGCACCGGCGCCGCGTCCACCCGGTCGAACAGGTCCAGCACCCGGTCCACCATGCGCTCGATTTCCCGCGCCCGCACCGGACTGATGCGGCGGAGCAGCAGGTCCGCGCCCGCCTCCATCAGCACACGCGCCACGGCATCCCGGGAAGCCAGCGGCTCCTGCTTCCGCTGTCCCTCACCCCGGATGACACGCAGCCCGGGTGCGCGCACCGGCGCCCGCGCCTCGGTCGTCATCGTTCCATCCTGGTCTCGGGAGATCACCGGGTGCCTCCTCGGCAGCAGCGGGTACGACCTCAGGGTACACACCGCGAGGTGCCCTCCAACTTTCTGGTCATTCGCACAGCCAGGTGCAGACCTGTAGCACCGGGGGCTGACACGAACGTCGAGGGCCGGATGGCGGGTCCTTCGGCTGGATCACACCCGCTGCCTGTCCGCCCGCCCTACAGCGCGGCGCACGAGCGCCGGTAGGTGATGGAGATGCGCGAGCCCGGGCCCGGCACGTTGGAGAAGACGACGCTGTTGCTCGGGCCGTCGTAGCTCCAGCCCGACGTCACCGGAGCGCCATTCACCGACACCACGAGGGAGCCCGGCTCGGGCAGCTCGCTGAGCGGGAAGCGCGTCTGCGCGGAGAAGGCCTTGTCCGCCACCGCGCGCAGCAGGGGCCGGTAGTCCGGGGCGCACACGCTGACCACCTCGCCGCCGGTGCGGGCCGTGGCCTCCGCGTAGCGCGTGCCCGCGCCGCCCGCCGTGTCGCAGCCGTCCTCCGGGGGAGCGATGGCGTAGAACGTGGCGCGCTGCGGCTGGTTGACGCCCTTGAGCTGCTGGGCCCACTGCACGTACGTCTCCACCGCGTCCGGCGAGTGGTCGTCCTCGTCGCTCACGAAGAGCACCACCAGCGCGGCCTCGTCGCGCAGGAAGCCGAGGTTGCCGTCGCGCGGCAGGCGGGTGCGCGCGTCGTCCGCGTTGTTCACCAGCGGCCGCGACAGCGCGCGGCGCATGGCCTCGAAGCCCTCCTCCACCTCCGCGCACTTGCCCACCTGCACGTTGCGCTGGAGCTGCGCCACCAGGTCCGGCATGCCGCTGGTCAGGATGCGGTTGAAGGTGTTGTCCGCCGGGAAGAAGCGGCCCGCCTCCCCGCCCAGCGCCCCGCCGGGACAGTCATCCGCCGGGTTGGGCTGCGGCGCGGGCTGGATGCCGGTGGTGGTGACGGCCACGTGCAGGTTGACGTTCTTCTCCAGCGCCGTGTCCACGAAGGTGGGGACGGCCTCCACCAGCCGCGTCTGCTCCACCGCCATGGAGTCCGTGTTGTCCACCACGAAGAGGACGTCCACCTTGCTCACGTCCTGCTGGACGAAGGTGTCCGTCTTCTCCACCCGCTTGGAGGACTCGCCGATGAGCGGCACCAGCAGCGGCGCCGGCAAGTCGCTCGAGCCCACGAACAGCGGCGACAGGTTCATGCCGTAGACCTGCGCGAAGTACTCCACGCCCACCGTGAAGCCCTGGTTGGGCTGCACGGTGAAGGGAATGGGGGCCGGCACGCTCTGGAGCGCGAACTCGGAGTCCGTGGTGCCGGGGCCAATCCAGATGTTGTCCACCGTCACCGGCGCGGTGCACGCGTTGAGGAAGTTCACCTCCATCGGCTCGGGCGGGCAGTCGCGGCGCGCCACGCCCCAGTCCAGGTAGCGGCGCGAGGCCACCAGGCACGCCGCCTGCGAGTTCGCCCGCAGCGGCACCAGGATGAACGGGTTGGCCGGCTCCATCTGCTCCACCTGCAGCAGGCCGGTGAAGCTGCCGCCCCTCGGGGGCGCGATGAAGGACACCTGGAAGCTGAACCAGTCCCCCGGGTACATGATGCCGCCGTACAGCGCGCCACCCGGCATGCCGAACACGCCGCCTCCGTCGTCACGCAGCTGGATGTTCTTCACCGGGCACAGGTCCGTGCCCCGGTTCTCCAGCTTCACGCCCAGCACCGCGCCCTGCGCCGGCGGCACCGTGCCGAAGTCCAGCGCCAGCGGCGTGACGACGAGGTTGCACGGGGCGTGCTGCTCGGCCTGGCCGAGGAAGTCCATCTGCACCGAGGACGCGGAGAAGGCGTTGGTGGTCATCACCAGCGAGCCCGACGCCGGGCCCACGCGCGTGGGCTCGTAGAACACCTCGATGTTGACCTCCGCCCCCGGCTGGAGCACGTGCGGCATGGCCAGCGGCGCGTGGTTGAACTGCAAGGGGCCGCCGGGCGACGGCTGCCACTGCAGCGTCTGGAGCGTGAGCGCGCCCGCGTTGGACGAGCCGCAGTTCTTCACGTTGACGATGACGCGCGTCTTCGAGCCCAGCGGCTGCTTTCCGAAGTCATATGAAAGCGGCGACACGCACAGCTCCGCCGCGCCGCCGTAGCCCCGCAGGCCCACGGGCAGCGTGGGGTGGCGCCGGCTCTCCACGTGGTACAGCGCGGTGTCCCGCGCGGGGCCCTGGTGGTCCGGGCTGTAGCGCAGCTGGAAGCCGCGCACCTCGCCGGGCTGGAGCACCAGCGGGAAGCCCGGGTTGTTCTGGCTGAAGGACGCGTCCTTGCCCTCCAGCGTCAGCCGAGTCACCGTCACCGGCTCGGTGCTGATGTTGCGGATGCGCGACTCGCGGTAGGACTCGCGGTCCACCGGCACCGCGCCGAAGTCCACCACCTCCGGCTCGGCCACCACCGCCCTGTCCAATGCCTCGGCGGCCACCAGCACCGGCACGTCCGCGCAGCCGCGGCAGGGCGCCACCGCCAGCGCCACCTGCTTGCGGCCCACGCGCACCGGGCTGAACGTCACGGAGACGTCCCTGCGCTCCCCCGCCGCCAGCGTCACCGGCTCCGCGCTGAACTCGTCACGGTCCGCGCCCACCCACCGCGGCGTCACCACCACCGGCATCTCCGAGGTGTTCTCCAGGGTGAGCGACAGCGTCTTGGAGGACTCCGCCTCGATGCGGCCGAAGTCCAGCCGCCGCGGCGACACCTCCGCCCACGCCGCCACGCCCGTGCCGCTCAGCGGAATCTTCAGCACGGGCTCGAGGCGCGTGTCCGAGCGCACCACCAGCATGGCGGGCAGCGCCCCCGGCTTGGGCGGAGCGAAGCGCACGCGCAGCGTGGACGCGTTCCCCGGCGCAAGGCCGTGCGGCCCCGCCTGCGTGAAGTCCGCGAGGTAGGCGCCCTCCGGCCCCTCCACCCACACTTCATTCACGTTGATGCGCGCGCGGCCCACGTTGCGCAGCGTCACCTCCGCCTCGCGCGCGTCGAAGATGGCGACCTTCTGGAAGTCCACCCCGCCAGGAGTGGCCGTCAGCCGCCCGTCCGCGAGCGCCGAACGCTCCCGGTCCGCACACCCGGCCAGCAGCCCCACCACCGCGAGGGCCAGCAAGCCCCAGCGCCCCGTCATGGCTCCCACCCCTTCCCCACACCCATCGCCCGTGTCCGCCACTCACCCCACGGGGAGGAGACCGGACGGTTCGGTGGCGAAGCTAGGCACCCACTCCGGGGCGGGCAACCACCCACGGATGGGAAAACCGGGGACCCGGGGGCGGGCCCTGTCCGCTTTCAGATTTTCGGGATGCGCAGTGTCTTGCTGATCATCGCGCTGCCGCTCGCGGCGTACAGCAGCACGAGCGGATGCAGCGTCACCGGCCCCAATTCCCACGCCCCGCCGAGCAGGTTCTCGCCGATGCGATCATTCCAGGTGGCCACCGCCAGCACCATGACGAGCGCGAGGCTGGTGGGAATGGGGGTGCCCTCGAAGTACTTCACCTTCCCCGTCTCGTCCGCCATCTCCGCGGAGGTGACGTTGAAGCGCGCCAGCCGGCTGATGCCGCACGCGACGAAGTAGAGGAGCACCGCCACGTCCAGCGCCCCCCGCATCCCCACCGCGAAGGCCAGCGCCGCCGGCGCCATGCCGAAGGAGATGACGTCCGCCAGCGAGTCCAGGTCCGCCCCCAGGGGCGACTTCTTGAAGCGCCACCGGGCGATGCGCCCGTCCATGAAGTCCAGGAGCAGCGCCAGCGGCATCAGCCCGAAGGCCACCCACAGCCATTGCCGCTCCCCCGAGGCCAGGTACTGCATCGCGGAGAGGATGGCCCCCGCCCCCGCGAAGCCGTTGCCGAGCGTGACGAAGTCGGCGAGCACGAACGTGCGAATCATCGAGAAGTGGCGGCGCGGACGGCGGGCACGAGGCTGCTCGGTCGTCATATCCACGCTCTCCTAGCACACCGTGTCTTCACTGCCCGTAGCCTCGTTCCGGTCAGTCACGTCTGGTACGCTGGGGTGGGAAAAAGTTCATTCCCGGAAAACTTTTGACGTTGGAATCAACCCGTCCGTACGCTGCCCAACTTATGCACTCGACCCACCCTGCTTCTTCTCCGCAGAGAGTGCGCCCGGACCCTCGGCGCACCCGTTGGCAACTTTCCCTTATGGCCGGGCTCAGCCTGGCAGTGGCCACGGCGTGTGGCGACGATGAGGATCCGCCCCCGCCGCAGCCGACCCCGACGCCCACCTACGAGGCGACCATCCGCCGCACGGCGCACGGCATTCCGCACATCAAGGCCAAGGACATGGGCAGCCTGGGGTACGGCCAGGGTTATGCCTTCGCCCAGGACCACGTCTGCATCCTGTCGGAGCAGATCCTCAAGGTGCGCGGCGAGCGCGCGCGCTACCTGGGCCAGGGCAACGGCAGCCTCATCGCGGCCAGTGACTTCGCGTACCGCCTGCTGGACCTGCCCGGGCGCGCCCAGGCCAGCTTCGGCAAGCAGCCGGCGGACGTGCAGGCGCTGATCAAGGGCTACGTCGCGGGCTTCAACCGCTACCTGTCGGAGACGCCGGCGGCCAACCTGCCCCAGCCGTGCAAGGGCGCGGACTGGGTGAAGCCCATCACCGAGACGGACCTGCTGGCGTACCACATCAGCGTGGGCCTGGCGGCCAGCAGCTACCAGCTCATCCTGGCCATCGCCGCGGCCCAGCCGCCCACGGTGAGCGGCGGCACCGTGGGCCGCCCCGCGCCGGGCAGCTTCAAGTTCGAGCGCCCCGAAGCGCACCAGGTGGGCAGCAACGGCTGGGCCCTGGGCAAGGACAAGTCCGCCGGCGGCCGCGGCATGGTGGTGGCAAACCCGCACTTCCCCTGGGAGGGAGAGCTGAAGCTCTGGGAGAGCCAGCTCACCGTGCCGGGCGAGCTGAACGTGTACGGCGTGGGCCTGCTGGGCGTGCCCGCGGTGCTCATCGGCTTCAACGAGAACGTGGCGTGGACGCACACCTTCTCCTTCGGCCAGCGCATGACGCTGTACCGGCTGCCGCTCGTGGACGGCAAGCCGACGTCGTACTGGTACGAGAACCAGGAGCGACAGATGACGGAGCACAACATCACCATCCTCGTGAAGCTGCCCGAGGGCTCGGTGACCAACGTCACCCGGAAGATGTACACCAGCCACTACGGCCCCATCATCGCCATCCCGGGCAGCGCGGACTGGACCACGCAGTTCGCGTACAGCCTCCGTGACGCGAACATCGACAACACCGCGCTGGTGGCCCAGTTCGTGGGCATGGACAAGTCGCGCAGCTTCAAGGAGTTCAAGGACGTCTACGCGAACGTCCAGGGCATCCCCTGGGTGAACACCATGGCGGCCGACAAGGAGGGCAACACCTGGTACACGGACGCCACGCCCACCCCCAACCTGCTGCCCGAGGCCATCGCCGCCTGGCGCGACGCCATCACCGGGACGGACCCGCAGATCGCCGCCTTCTGGAATACCCAGGGCGTGGTGCTGCTGGACGGCAGCAAGAAGGTGAACGAGTGGCAGGATGAGGCCGGCGCCCCCAGGCCGGGCATCGTTCCGTTCAGCAAGGTGCCCCAGCTGGACCGCACCGACTTCGTCTTCAACGCCAACGACAGCTACTGGCTGGCCAACCCCCTCCAGCCGCTGACGGGCTTCTCGCCCATGCACGGCTTCGAGAGGACGGGGCAGAGCCCGCGCACGCGCATGAACGCGACGCTGCTCATGGAGGTCCGCGAGGACGGCGCGTCCGGCGCGGACGGCAAGTTCACCCAGGCCGAGCTGGAGAACGCCATCCTCAGCAACCGCGGCATGACGGCGGAGCTGCTGCACACGGCGGTGGTCCAGCGCTGCCAGGGCAAGACGACGGCGAGCTACCAGCGGACGGTCAACGGAGTCCCCGAGACTGTCACGGTGAACATCCAGCCGGCGTGTGAGGCGCTCGCAGGGTGGGACCAGCGCTACGACATCAACAGCGTGGGCGCCGTGGTGTGGCGTGAGTTCGCCGGCACCGCTCCGGCCGGCACGCACACCAACGGTGGGACGCTCTACGCGAATCACTTCGACCCGAACGACCCCATTGCCACGCCCAACACGCTGGCCCCGCCGCCGGCCTCCGGCGACGACCTGGTGCTGACGCGCCTCGCGATGGCCACGGGCCTGCTGAACGAGGCGGGCATCCCGGTGAACAGCCGGCTGGGTGACGTGCAGTACACCCCGCGCGTCGCCGGCGAGAAGATTCCCATCCACGGCGGCATGCTCACGGACGGCACGGCGAACGTCGTCAGCTACGGCACCTTCAAGTCCACCACCGCCGTGGCCGACTTCACCGCCCCGCAGGGCCGGTACGTCAACACCCGCACGGGCCTGACCGACAAGGGCTACGTCATCAACAACGGCAGCAGCTTCATCATGGCCATGGAGTTCACCGAGAACGGGCCGAAGGGCCGCGCGGTGCTCACCTACAGCCAGTCCAGCGACCCGGCCTCCCCGTACTTCGCGGACCAGACGCGGCTGTTCTCCCAGAAGCAGTGGCGCCCCATCCTCTTCTCGGAGGCGGAGGTCGCCGCCGCGCCCGCCGAGGAGCAGACCCTCTCCGGCGACTGACGCCGCCCCGGGGCCCCTCTCCTTCGTGAGAGGGGCCTCCACCTGAAGCAATGGCCCGGGGCCCGAGGCACACACCCGCCTCGGACCCGGGGTCCGCACCGGAGCCCGCTCGAGCCCCTTCGCGCTCGCGGCCCTCCGTCCTCCAGTGGACGCGTACTGTGTCCTGCCGGAGATGCCGGCCTCCAGGTCCGATTCCGTTCACTGGAATGGCGCGCACGATTCGCGCCCAGACCGCCGGGGGCCCTTCGTCCGTTCCCCGGCGAGAGGGGTACCGGGAACTCCCGGTCTAGCGAAGGAGCAGTGCGACACCATGGCAACTCCGGTCTTCAAGACAGCCCTCATCGACAGGGTCTTCTTCCTCCGTTGGGAGGCGCCTCCCACGCTGGAGGAGACCCAGGCCGTGCTCGGCCAGATGAAGGGCGCGTACGAGCAGCTCAAGCCTCCGATGGTGCTGGTGGCGAGCCTGTCTCCCAGGTCCTCCGTGCCCAACACGGAGCAGCGGCGCAACCTGTCCAACCTCCAGTCCGACGCGCGGCCCCTCTTCTCGGAGATTCACGCCATCGTCGAGGGCAATGACCTGCAGTACAACCTCCAGCGCGTCATCATCTCCGGCATCAACCTGGTGACGCGCACGTATGACGAGACCTACCACCACGTGCACAAGCACGCGGACCTGGTGGCGCCGTACCTCAGCAAGCGCCTGGGCGTGGACGGGGTGAAGGTCATCCAGGAGGCGCGCTCACGCGGCGTGGTGTGAGCCGGGCACGCGCGGGTGGAAGCGACGCCCGGACGTAGCGGTGGTCGAAGAGGTCCACGTAGAGGTACTCCGGCCAGGACACCATGGCGCGGGGGCCGAGCATCACCCCGCGCATCAGCTCGCTCACCATCATCCCCGCCGCGGTGGTGGCGCCCACGACGCAGGTGGGCGCGTGCCCGAGGCCCTGGTAGCACGCGTCCATGTACTCCTGGAGCATGTAGCTGCCCAGGTGGGGGATGATGGCGGGCAGGTCGATGCGGCCGTCCGGAAGGATGTAGAGCTGCTCGTACAGCGGCGCGTCCGGCTGGAAGACGTGGAGCGCCGCGCCGAAGCCCAGCATCAGCCCCGTCATCACCGGCACGCCGCGCTCGCGGCACGCGCGGTGGAGCGCCTGCTTGGCCCGCGCCCCCGCGATGTCGATGACCTCCACCACGAAGTCCACCGGAGGCAGGCCCCCGCCGCCCGCGAGCACCGCCCCCACGTTGGCGGCCGTGATTCCCTCCGGCACCTTCCGCAGCCGCAGGTCCGGGTGGATGTCCAGGCACATCCGCCCCACCACCTCCACCTTCGGCTGACCCAGCGTGCTCTCGAAGCAGCCCGCCTGCCGGTTCATGTTGTGCCGCTCGTACGTGTCGAAGTCCGCCAGCGTGAGGCACCCGAAACCCAGCCGCGCCAGATCCACCGCGCACTGGCCGCCCGCGCCGCCCACGCCCGCGACGAGCACGTGCGTGCGTGACAGACGCTCCATCGTTTGGGGACCGATGACTCCGAGGTTTCGCTGGAAGCGTGGTTCCACCATGGGGCCTCCCGGATAGAGGGGTGCGTCTCCATGTGCGCCCTCGCCCCCGAGCGTGGCGAGGGCGGCGGTGACCCGTGTGTTCAGCACCCCTTCCCGTTCCCCGGTGCTGTCAGGACCCAGGCAGGTATCCAGCCCTTCGGGACTGAACGGCTCTTGCTGGATCCTGCCTCCTGTGTTTAGTGGATAACGCCCGTCGACCCCACCTCTCATGCCCTGTTGGCCGCTCCGCCCACGCGCGGAGATGCCGCACCGGTGACGTACCCGCTTCAGTGCTGAAGCAGGCACGGAAGTCCCGCACCTGGCAGGGCATGTCAGAGGTTCGATCCACAGTGCGCTTCACACGTGAAGCTCCTGTCTGGGCGGTACTCCAGGGAATCCAAGCGTTTGGGGGGTGGCTTGGATTCTGCTCAAGGGGCGACACGGCAGGGGGAGTCCTGGGCCGGCGGTACGCGGCTCCCCCCAACCCCTTCCGCTGGTTCGAGGTCTCTGTATGCGTTCCTGGTTGATTCTGTGCGTCTCGCTGGTCGGCCTGCTCGGTTGCGAGGGTGGTGCGGTCTCCGTGGAGGAGCCGCGGCAGACCGTCTCGCCCGAGGCCACGCTGAACGGCGTCACGTGGGTGGGCGGCGACACGGGTGGCGGCGACACCGCGGGCCGCGCCGCGCTGCGCTTCGCCGAGCGAGAGCCGCTCATGGGTGACCTGGCGCACTATCGAATCCCGGTGCGGGTGGGCGCGGGCGAGCACGACGTCGTCACCCTCCACCGCGTGGTGCGTGAGCGCGCGCCGGGGCGGCCGTCTCGCACGAGCCGGGCGGTGTTCATGGTGCACGGCGACGGCTGGGGCTTCGAGGCGGCCTTCCTCTCCAGCGTGGGCTCGGCGCATGTGCCGGCGGACCGCTCGCTGGGCGTGTTCCTGGCCCAGGAGGGCGTGGACGTGTGGGGCATCGACCTGCGGTGGGTGGGCGTGCCGGCGGGGACGCAGGACTTCTCGTTCATGAAGGACTGGACGCTGGGCACGCACGCGGCGGACGTGGGCACGGGCCTGCGGCTGGCGCGGGTGGTGCGCGCGATGACGGGCAGCGCGCGCGGCTCCATGCACCTGCTGGGCTGGAGCCGGGGCGCGGCGATTGGCTACGCGTACCTGAACCAGGAGACGCGCCTGCCGCGCGGGCTGCGCCAGGTGGACGGCTTCATCCCCGTGGACATGGTGGTGCAGTACGCGCCGGACGAGGTGGAGCGGCGGGCCGAGGCCTGCGAGCGCCACGCCGTGCTGAACGCGGACAGGGCCGAGGGCCGCGTGGAGGGAGGCCTGCTGGGGCCCGCTCCGGGAATCATGCTCCAGGCCATCGGCCAGGCTGCCACGCTGGCGCCGGACGCGCCGTCCGAGCTCGTGCCGGATGACGTGTTCGGCCCCGGCACCGGCCGGCCCACCAACCGGCGGGTGGCCATCGTCTCCGCCGCGGCCACGGGCGCGCTGCTGGCGCCGCTCAAGGCCATCACCCCGGGCTATCACCTGATGGGCGGAACGCTGGACGCCACGGGGCTGCCGGCAGGCCTGGCCTTCATCTCGCACGAGGGCTACCTGTACGAGTACGCGCAGCGCAGCGCGCCGTACCAGAGCCTCAACGAGGTGGTGGAGACGGAGGCGTGGCTGTGCGGCCTGGAAGTCCCCTATGACGACCACCTCTCCGAGGTGAAGGTGCCGGTGCTGTACGTGGGCGCCGCGGGCGGCATGGGCCGCTACGGCGAGCACAGCGTGTCACTGCTGGGCAGCCAGGACGTCACCGTGCTCACCGCCCGCACGCTGCCGGAGGAGTACCGCGCGCTGGACTACGGCCACGCGGACCTGTTCCTCGCGGACGACGCGAGGGAGCGCGTCTGGACGCCGCTGCTCCAGTGGGTGCGCGCCCACTGAGTCCGCGGAACTAATCCGCCTTCCACAGGCCGTGGCGCCGGGCCCGGCGGCCCAGCGTCACCGGGTCCATGCCCAGCGCCACGGCCGCGCGCCGCAGCACGCCGCCATGGCGCTCCAGCGCCTCGCGGATGAGGTCGCGCTCCACGCGCTCCAGCCTCGCGCGCAGCGAGCCGTCACTGGCGAGCTCGTTGCGCGTCGGCACGGTGGCGCTCAGCACCGGGGGCAACAGCCGCCGCGTCACCACCTCACCGGGGCGGGACAGGAGCACGGCGCGCTCCATGACGTTGCGCAATTCGCGCACGTTGCCCGGCCACGCATAGGCGCGCAGCGCGTCCTCCGTGTCCGGGGCGATGCCGCTGGCGGAGCGCTTGAGGGAGCGGTTGAACAGGTCCAGGAAGAAGCGCGCCAGCTCCGGCACGTCCTCGGGCCGCTCGCGAAGGGGCGGGATGTCGATGGTGAAGCTGTTGAGCCGGTAGAAGAGGTCCGCGCGGAAGCGCCCGGCGCGCACCTCCTCGCCCAGGTCCTTGTTGCTGGCGGCCACCACGCGCACGTCCACGTGGCGCACCTGGGTGCCGCCCACCGGCCGCACGTCCCCCGTCTCCAGCACGCGCAGCAGCTTCGCCTGGAGGTTGGGGGTGGTGTTCTCGATTTCGTCCAGGAAGATGGTGCCGCCGTTGGCGAGGACGAAGAGGCCCGGGTGGTCCGCCACCGCGCCGGTGAAGGCGCCCTTCACGTGGCCGAACAGCTCGCTCTCCAGCAGCGTCTCCGACAGGGCGCCGCAGTCCTGCACCACCAGCGACACGTCCCCGCGCCCGCTGAGCCGGTGGAGGATGCGCGCCAGCACCTCCTTGCCGGTGCCCGTCTCCCCTTGCAGCAGCACCGCCACCCGGTGGGGCGCCACCAGGCGCACCAGCTCCATCACCCGCTGCATGGCCGCGCTGCGAAAGCCCACCTCGTCCTCGCCACGGACGCCCGGGGCCGCCGGCAGCGCCTGGGACAGCGCCCGCTCGCGCAGCAGGTTGCGCTCCAGCTCCAGCGCCATGCGCCACTGCTCGGTGCGCACGCCATGCTCGCGGCCGGCCTGCAGGACGGCCTGCCTCACCGCCTCCGGCGAGGGCGCGGGCCCGAGCGCGCGGAAGATGCGGCCCGTGTTGAAGAGCGCCACCAGCCGCTCGGGGGCGGCGGGCGCGCAGTAGATGATGCGCGAGGCCAGGTCGCTCGGCGGCCCCGCGCCGGACAGGTCCACCTCCGCGCGGCGCCGGGCCAGCGACTCCACCAGCGCCAGGGCCTCCTCCTCGTCCTGGCCGCACACCAGCAGCGCCGCGGCGTCGCCTCGCGCCAGCAGCGCGTGGACCTCGTTGGGGCTGGAGGCGAAGTGCGGTGTGGCCTGCCCTTCCAGCGCGGCGCGCACCGCGTGCGCCTCCCACTCGCTGGCGAACGCCACCACCACCTGGGTGTGCGAGGCCGCCAGGTAGCGCGCCAGCTTCACCCCGTCGGAGCCCTCGAAGGCGCGGAAGCTCACCCCCAGCGCCGTCACCGCCCCGGACGCCTCATGCCGCCACCGCACGTCCCCACGCACACGGACGTGCTCCCCGGAGTCGGGCAGCGAGAAGGACAGCTCCACCTCCTCGCCCTCGCGAGGCCCCTCCGAGGCACCGCGCGGCGTGGCGATGAGGCCAATGCCCGTCGCGCTGATGTTGACGGCCCAGCACCCATGGAGCGCGGGCTGCGTCACCACCTTCACGTACAACGGCTTGCGCTCGCTTCGAGGGGCGTAGGCGGACACAGGCCGCGTCATGGGTGACGCACTCTACTTCAGGATTGAAGCTCGGGCGGGAAGTTGCCGCGAAAGAGGATTCAGGACCCATCACTCGTGCGCGGCGTGAGGGGCGCCTTCACGGGCCGAGGCTTCCGGAAGACTGCCCCCCGCGCGTCAACCGCTACTTGTCGTAGAAGGGGTTGAAGTCGATGGTGACGCCGCCGACGGAGACCTCGCCGCTGGCGATGTCCGTGGCGGTGTCCGCGATGGCGTCGAGCGCGTTGCCGGCGATGCGGCCCACCTCTCCGCCCAGCGCCTGCAGTCCCTCCAGCGCGCTCTTCGCGGCGCTGATGCCCTGCTGCGCGAGGTTGTTGAGGTGGCTGACGGCCTCGCCCGCGAGCTGCCCGCCGTAGCTGGCCAGGTCCTTCAGCGCGTCCACGCCGGCGTCCCCCAGGTCCTTGAGCGCGGAGAGCAGCTCCTTGCCGCCCTCGGTGAGGTTGTCCTTCCACGCCTGGGCCACTTCCTTGAAGGACGCCACGCCGTCCTTGAGCAGGTCCACCGCGAACTTCTTCGCCCAGTCCGCGCGGCGGTCGACGAAGTCCTTGATGGCGGTGGCGGCGGCCTTCGCGGCGTCGCCCGTCTTGCGCGCGAGGTCGGACAGCGTCTGGCCCACCCACTCGCGCACCTCGCGCGCGGCGGCGCCCGGGTTCTCCGCGATGTAGCGCAGCGTCTCCACGCCCTTGGCACCGGCGTCCTTCAGGCCCTTGATGACGCTCTCGGCGATGGCCTTGCCCTGTTCGCCCAGGCCGCGGATGCCGTCCCACGCCTTCTTCGCCAGCTCCCCGCCCTGCGCGAGGATGTCGGTGAGGGCCTTCTTCGCCAGGTCCGCGACCTGGCCGGGATTCTTGGCGGCCCACGTCAGCAGCTCCAGCCCCTTCTCACCGGCCCGCTTCGCGCTGTCGATGGCGGAGGACAGCCCGGCCCTCGCGCTGTCGAGGAGCTCCTTCGCCTTCTCCTTCGCCGCGCCGGTGAGCTTCTCGTAGCCGGCCTGCAGCTCGTTCAGCGTGGACACGGCCTTCTTGAAGAGCTCCTTGCCGGTCTCCTTGGCGAAGTCCACGCCGGAGTCGATGAGGCTCTTGATGCCGTCCAGCGCCTGCTTCGCGGCGGGGCCGGGGTTCTGGGCAATCCACTTGAGCGTCTCCAGCCCCTTGAGGCCGGCCTGCTTCGCCTTGTCGACGACGTCGGCGAGGACCTTCTTCGCCTCGTCCGCGAGCTGGCCGCCCTTCTCGATGACGGCGTTGTACGTCTCGAGGGCCTTCTTCGCGACGGCGTCACCGTACTTGCTGGGGTTGCGGATGACGTCGGCGAGCTGGCGGACGATGCCGGCGGCCGTCTTGAGGCCGTCACCGGTGGCCTCGGCGGCGGAGACCCCCGCCCACTCGGCGAGCTGCACCGCGCCCTTGGCGCCCTTCTCCACGCCCCACTCCACCAGCTTCGCGGCCTCCTCCGGCCCGTAGTAGGCGGCGAGCGTGGCCAGGCCCTGCGGGCCCTGCGCGGCGGCGGTGGCCACGTTGATGGCCTTCATCCAGTCCGGGGCCTGGTAGCCCTGCGGGTCGGCCTCGAACTTCTTCTTCTCGGCCTCGAAGGCGATGTCGAACGCCAGCTCCGCCACGCCGAAGCCCAGGCCCACGCCCGCATTCACCGCGGCGCCCACGCCGGTGAAGTCGAGGAGGGTGCCCACGACGGCATCGGCGCCGTTGAGCTGCGCGCCCACGAGCGCGAAGTAGCCCAGGTCCTTGTTCTTGGACTGGAGCTGCACGGACTCGTTGGCGTACTTCGCCGCGTCGATGACGCCGGGCACGGCGCCGAGGAAGGGAATGGCCTTGGAGAGGTTCTTGAAGACCTTCTCGGCGACCTCCTTGCCCATCTCCACGCCGAGCTTGCCCAGCATTCCGTCCAGCGCCTTGAGGCCCTGGGCCAGCAGCTTGCTGCCACCCTTCTCCAGCAGGGGCCCCAGGCCCTTGAGGCTGGTGTTGAGGGCATCGGCCCCGGCGCCGTCGGACAGCTTGAGGAGGAAGCCGAGCGCCTCGCTGTCGAACTCCTTGATGGCCTTGGCCACCACGGCGGCGGCCTCGTCATCCAGCTTGGTGGCGAGCGTGCCGAGCTGCTCCGCCATCTTCGGGTCGCTCAGCGCCTTGGCCAGCACGCCGTGCTCCAGCCCGCCCAGCGCGCTGACGAGGCGCTTGCCCGCGGCGGGGTCCAGCGTGTCGAGCTGACCCACGAGACCGTCGAGCACCTTCGGGTCGGTGATGCCCTTGAGCACCGACTCCAGCTTGTCCGGGCCGCCCAGCTTCGTGGCCACGTCGTTCAGCTTCTGGAGCTGCGCGGGGGTGAGCTTCGCGGCGAGCGCCGGGTCCAGGCCCTTCACCGCGACGTTGGCGAGGTTGGCGCCCTGCTGCGCCAGCTCCGTGGCCTGCTTCTGGGAGAGGCCCCCGCTCTTGAGCAGGTCCGCGAAGGCCTTGATGTCCTTCTGGAGGTCCGGAATCTCCGCGGCGAGCTGCGCGGCGGCCAGCGCCTTGTCCTGCATGGAGGCGCTCGGGTCCAGCAGCGTCAGGGCGGCGCCCGCGGCGCGCAGCGTGCCGTCCAGCTTGCGCAAGTCGTTGGCGAGCTTCGCGGAGTCCGCCCCGGCGAACTCCTTGAGCGCGCCGGCCAGCTCCAGCGTGGCCTTGGCCTTGTCCAGGCCCGTCTTGGACGGGTCGCTCCAGGTGGCCACGGCGTTGATGAGCTTCTCCGCCGCAGGCAGGCCGTTGAGGGCGGTGTTGAGGACGCCCTTGAGGTCCTCGGGCTTGAAGATGTCACCGGCGCTCTTCGCCAGCGTGAGGGCGGCCTTGGCCTTGTCCACCGTGGAGGCGGCGGGGTCGCTCAGCGTGCCGAGCGCGCCCAGTGCGTCGGAGTTGGTGGCCAGCTTCGCCAGCTTGCTGTCCTTCAGGCCCAGCCGCTCGAGGGCGTTGGGCACCGTCTCCGGGAACTGCTTGGAGAGCTCGCCCAGTGCGGTGGCCTTCTCCGAGAAGGAGCCGGTGGCCAGCTTGGTGAGCGCGTCGTACGCCTTCTGGAGGTCCTCCTTGGACTTGTCCTTCAGCTCGGGGAAGAGCTTGGGAAGTTCCTCGGGCGTCGGAGGCAGCGGACTGTTGCCCTGCGCCTGGGAAGTCCCCTCCGTGCCCGGGGTGCCGTCCGCGGCGCGAGTCTGCGCGGCGTTCGTGGGCGCGGGTGCACCATTCAGGTTCACCTGCGGGCGGGCCGCCTGGGCGGAGAACTGGTCGTTGGTGAAGGCCTGCGGGCGGGCCTGATTCTGGGACGCGCTCTTCGCGGCCTGCTGCTGCTGGCGGGCGGCGGCCTCGGCGGCGCGGCGGGCGGCCTCGGCGGCGGCACGAGCGGCGGCCTCGGCGGCGCGGCGGGCGGCTTCAGCGGAACTGTTATCGACGGGCCGGGACATGATGCGCTCCTGATTCCTGGGACTCCGGGCACAGAACGCCGGGTCTCCCAGATTTTCGGAAGATGACGGGGGCAGGTTGCTTACAGCCTCACCGGAACGGCGCTTCGTGGGTGGCTTTCCACCCTCGCCCGTGCCGGCAGGTACGCCGGGGGTGGCGCTTCGGTTTCACAGTGGGCATGGCCCCTCGGGAGGATGGCGTGGAACGGAACGTCCGTTCCGGCACCTACGACGCATCAGCCTCCGCCAGCAGCAGTCCCATGAGCAGGTCGTCCACGAGTGTGCCGTCATCGGCGCGGAGGAAGGCCCGGCGCGAGCCCTCATGGGTGAAGCCCATGGAGCGGTAGAGGGCGATGGCGCGCGAGTTGTCGGCCCGCACGTACAGTTCCACGCGCAGCACCCGGCCCCCGTCCCCGTCCCGATGTGAGCGCACCCACTGGAGCAGGTGCCGCATCAGCAGGCGGCCCACGCCCAGCCCCTGCGCCGAGGGGTGCACGCCGATGCCGAGCACGCCCACATGGCGCAGCATCCGGTAGCCGATTCGCAGGACGGAGGCCTCGCCCAGGAGGACGCCCCCTTCCCCTTCCACGAGCAGCGGGAACGCCGAGCCGTCCGTCTTCATGAGCCCGGCGCGCTCGCGCTGCGCGGCGAAGGTGGCCGCGTCCGGGGGGAGCTCGTCCTCGTGCTTCACGATGCCCTGACGGGCCCGGACAATGGCGCGCTCCAGTTCGAAGAGGGCTGCGGAGTCCTCGCGCGTGGCCTCGCGGATGACGGCGGAGCGGCCGTCGCGGAGTGGAACCTGGAGGGGGTGGAAGTACATGGGTGTGGGCCCGCGCATCTGGCGGTGGATACGACTCCCTGGCCCGCCACGCGCTCTCATATCTTGCGGCGCATGAATTACCGAGCCCCCCGCCTCCCCGTTTACCGCTTCCCCCTCGCCGTACTGACCGCCTGCATTCTGGCCTTCACACCGGGCTGCGACGACGACGAGCCAAAGACGCCCGTCAGGCGCGGCGTCCTGCTCGTCGGAAACACACGCGCTGACAACGTGGTGCGGTTCGACGCGGAGACGGGCGAGTTCCTCGGTGACTTCATCGCGGACGACGGCCCCGCCGGCCTCGTCGCTCCGGATGCTCTGGTCTTCGGCCCCGATGGGGACCTGCTCGTGTCCAGCGGGGACACGGCGGAGAACTCGGCGGTGGTCCGCTACAACGGAGAGACGGGCGAGTTCGAGACCGTGTTCGCCGTGGCGCGGGGAATGGTGCGTCCTTATGGCCTCGCCTTCGGGCCGGATGGCCGGCTCTACGTGAGCAGCTTCCTGACGGACCGCATCCTGCGCTTCGAAGCGGAGACGGGGAGCTTCGTCGACGTGTTCGCCACGGGGAACGGACAGCCGGGCGGGCTCAACGGCCCCAACGGGCTGGCCTTCGGGCCGGATGGCAAGCTCTATGTCACCACCGAGGGCACCGTCGCGGTGGATGGCCAGCCCACGTTCCCCGGACTGCCCAGCCAGGTGCTGCGCTTCGACATCACCACGGGCGAGTCCGAGGTCTTCATCGACCAGCCCGCGCTGTCCCCCGCGGGGCTCGGCTACGTCAGCCTGCTCGGGCTCGCGTTCGGTCCGGACTGTGGAAAGACGGGCGGCGCGTGCGACCTGTTCGTCAGCGACTTCGCCAATGACATCCGGCGCTATGACCTGGAGACCCGCGCGCTGGAGGCCACCCTGTCCACGAACTACTCCGGCACGGTGCCCTCGGGAAACAACCTGGGTGGCCTCACGTTCGACGACGAGGGCCGGCTCTACACGGTGGGCTTCGACAATGCCCAGGACGGGGACCTCCGCGGCGCCGTCCTCCGGTTCGATGGGCGCACGAACGCTCCCCTGCCCTCCTCCGGTAACACCGGCGCCATCTTCGTCCCGCCCACGGGAGAGCTGGTCCGGCCCATTGGCATCACCTTCACGCGCCAGTAGCCTTGCCTTCCGGGGGCCCTGAGGTGGGCCGATGAGGGGGAAATCGCCTTGACGATGAGTGTCACCGCGGTCGCCGGCAGCGAGGAGCATGAGCTCGCGTTGCTGCTGGGCGGCCGTTGCCGAAGCTGCGCCGAGAGAATCCCGGGAGGCATCGCGCTGCGAGGACAGCCGTGCCCCCGGTGCGGCGAGCGGACCCTGCCGAGCCCCGTCGATCGCGAGGTGCTGCACCAACTGGCCTCCGAGCGCGCCTCGGCGCACCTCTGGGTGGCGGTGCTTGCCGTGGGAGCGGCGGCCCTGGCGGCGAGTTGGTTCCCGCTGCTCACGTCGGTACTGCTCATCCTCGCGCTGGTGTGGATTCGCGTGAAGATTGTCCGGCCGGCGCTCCAGTTCCTCACGCCGCAGCGGAGGATGGTGTCGCGCCTGACGCTGCGGCTGGCGGCGGGCTGCTTCGTGGCGGCGGCCATCCTCGCGCACGAGCTGCTCACGTTCGTCCCCGCCTTCGGCGCGCTGGCGAAGGTGGCCCTGAGCGCGGGCCAGGTCGCCGCCGCCGGCATCTTCGCGCGCCGCTACCTGTCGTGGCAGACGGAGCGCGAGGGTCTGGGGATTCCGCTGGCGAAGTGGGAGGTGGCGCTGCTCGTGGGGTTCCTGCTGATGCTGCTGGCCTTCACCACCGCGGCGGCCATGTTGCTGTGGTGGGTGTTCCAGAAGATTGGCGTTCTCCAGACGTTCCTCGCCGGACCGGTGGTGGGAGGCTGAGCCGTGATTTCCTTCGCACTCGTTTCACAGCTCATCGGGCTGAGCAGCGCGTCCGGCACTCGCGCAGGGGGAAGTCTGCTGCTCGTGGCGCTGGCCGCTCAGTTTCACTACGTGGCGCTGCCGCCGGAGATGGCGTGGATGGCCACTCCGGAGGCCATGGGCATCTTCGTGGCCCTGCTGGCCTTCGAGATGTTCACGCAGCGGGACAATGACCTGCGCGTGCTGCTGGGGCTGGCGCAGCTCGGCTTGAGCGCGGGGAGCGGCGCGACGGTGGCGCTGGCGTCGGCGGGGGTACAGACGGGCGAGATGCCTCCCTGGGCCGTGGGTGTCGTGGGCGCGTGCATCGCGGTGGGGACGCTGCAGCTCCGGCAATGGCTGCAGGGGAATGTGGCGCAACTGGAGAATGAGTTGCTCCACCCGCACCGGTGGCTGCTGCGCACGGAGGACCTCTTCGGCCTGGGCGTGGCGGCTGCGGCCATCCTGTGGGCGCCGCTGGCGCTGACACTCGTGATTGTGTTCACCGTGGGGTGCGCGGTGGCGAGCATGGTGGCGCGCCGGATGGAGGCGCGCTCGCGGAGGGCCTGCCCGGCGGGGTGCGGTGCGCGCATCCGGCAGGAGGCCTCGCGCTGCCCGAAGTGCCGGGCGGATGTGCCCGTGGCGGTGAGGCTGGACCTGCGGCTCGCGGGCAAGGCACAGGATGCGGTTCGCGGGGCGCTGGGTTCGGTGGCGGGTGAAGGGCGCCGCCTGGACGCGCAGGTTCGGGAGGGAATCGCGGGAGAGACTTCGCGCCGCGCGGGCTGATACCCGCGGCTGGCACCCAGGAAGCCTTCTGCGTGGGTGGTTCGCCTACTCGCCCAGCCAGAACAACCGATTGCCGCCACTCAACGCCCGCTCCAGGAACTCCCTGAACGAGGCGGCTATCTGCCGGACCTCGAGCGGGTATGTCTCGTGAAAAGCGTCCAGCAACGGGTAGCGGCCATCCTGCTGCCGAGACACATCCAGCAGTACGTAGTCCGAGTCCTGGAGGTACAGGAGGGTGTACCAGGACGCGGCACCCATTGAATCATCATCCTCCCCTCGCATGACGACCCGTGCACGCTGGACTTCCGCGAGCGGCAGGATGCGGTATTTCGCGTACGGTCGGGGCCGGAACAGCGTGGCTCCGTCGCAGTTCAGATAGAACGCTCGCAAGTCGGGGTCGAGCGTCCACCCCACCCGCTCCTCGAACGCCGCAACCTGGGCGGGGGGTGCTGGCGCATTCGGGAAGTGAGCGCGCGAGATTTCAACCAACAGTTGTTCCATCAACATGGCGAATGGCTAGTTCCGAGTATGGCAAGCCAGGTCCAACGGTCTTCCACTGAGCATCGCCTCCGTAGCACATGGGGTAGGCCTTATTGGCTCCCCTCGCCCTCTGACCTGGATGCACAAATGAAATACAACCCCGACTTCGACGTTGACTCGGTTCTCGACGCCTTGCGCATCATTAACGAAAAATACAAAGAAGGCTCACAGGAGGACGAGGCACTCCGAATCGCCGCGGTTGCGCTGCTCTACATCCGCGAGAACCGAAAGCTTGACGACTACCGTGATTTCTTCCGCTCGTTCTACACCCCGGCCATTGACTCCATCACCGTCTCCCAGACGTTCTCGTCGAGAGAAGAAGCAGACGCGTGGCTTGCCAGCGGGAAGGCTCAGGAAGGTGAACTGGTGAGGGTCGCCGGCCAGGGCTTCCAGGTCATACCTATGCGACAAGGAACTGGGTTGACACTCCTGCGGACGCCCCTGCCGGAAGAGCTGATGAAGAAATACCCTCCAGACACGGAGTAGCTCGTGGGCCTGGCGGGAACCAGGACCACGGCCTCATGGCCCCCCGCCTCACCCCGTGAACGGCCATGCGAGCGGCACGGCGAGCGTCAGCAGCGCGAGCATCAGCACCGTGAGGGGTGTCCCCACGCGGAGGAAGTCGCGGAAGCGATAGCGCCCGGGGCCGTACACCAGGGCCGCGGACGGCTCCAGTGGGGTGAGGAACGAGCACGACGCGGCGAGGCATATCCCCATGGCGAACGTCCGCGGGTCGAGCCCCAGGTCCACCGCGGCATGGATTCCGACGGGAAGCATGATGAGCGCGGCGGCCTGGTTGCTCATGGGTACGGAGAGCAGGACGGTGGCACTCATGAGCACGCAGAGCACCCCTCGTGGCCCCACGGCTCCCATCAAGGGAATGACGCCTCGGGCAAGAAGCTCTCCCACGCCGCTCTTCTCCACCGCCGCCCCCAGGGCCAGCAACGCGCCAATCATGATGACGACCCGCCAATCCACGCGGAACGCCGTGCGTGCGTCGACACAACCCGTCGCCACCATCGCCAGCATCCCCGCCAGCCCCGCGATGGCCGGTGAGGTGATTCGCAGCCCCGCGACAACGACCGTGCAGGCAAAGATGCACACGGCGAGCACGGCACGCCGGTAGCGCGGCCGTTGATACTCGATGCCGCCGAGCACGGTCAGCTCTTCGTCCCGCGCGAGCTCGCGAGCACGCCGCTCGGGCCCACCCAGCAGCAGCATGTCGCCCACCGAAAGGGGGATGTTCTTCAGGACCTCACCGCCGGAGAGCTTCCCCATCAAGCCCAGGTGATGGCCGCCCAGGAGCGAGGGATGGCGGTGGATGGCCAGCACCACGAGGCCGTAGCGCTCCGCGAAGCGGATGTCGCGCAAGGACCTGCCGGCCAGGGCCGACGTCGGCGGCACCGATACCTCGATGAGGGTATACGCCTGGCGGTGCCTCTCGGGAATCCGGAGATCGGCTCGCAGACCGATGCTGCGCAGGTCCTTCACCCGCAGGATGTCGTCCAGGCCGCCAGCGATGAGGAGGTGCTCCCGTGGCCCGAGCACATCCCGGGGCTCGGGGAGCCGCAGCGAGCCATCGCGCACGACTCCCCGCACCGGGATGCCAAGCCCCTCGGTGAGGTAGCGAAGCTCTCGCCCCACGAGGCGGGAGCCCGGAGTGAGCACCGCCTCCGTCACGTATTCACGGCGCGGCGAAGCCCTCGAGGCTGTCTCCACGCCGCGCTCGGGGAGGAGCCGCCGCACGAGGACCAACGTCGCGGTGATTCCCGCAACCGCGAGGAGGAGTCCCACCGGCGCGAGCTCGGCGAAGCCAATGCGCTCGAGCCCCCGTTGCTCCATCGCCGCGCTGACGACGAGGTTGGTGGACGTGCCAAACAGGAAGATGGTGCCACCCAACATGGAGCTGAACGCCATGGGCATCAACAACCCGCGCGAGGACACTCTCGCCTGGGAGGACGCCGCGGTCGCGACGGGGAGGAACGCCGCCGTCACCGCCGTATTCGAGGCCACGGAGGAGAACACGCCGACGGCGACCAGCAGCATGACCCTGAAGGCCCGGGGGTTGAACCGCGAGAGGGAGAGCAGCCTCCGCCCCACGAGCTGCATCACACCAGTCGCACCGAGCCCCTGCGTCAGCGCCAGGAGCGTGAAGATGAAGATGGCCGGCTCGCTCGAGAACCCGGAGAGGGCCTCCGGCGGCGTCACGAGCCCGCTCAGCACCAGCAACACGACGATGGCAAGCGAGCTCACCTCGATGGGAATGCGCTCGATGGAGAGGAGGACGATGGCGATGACCACCACGCCCAGGGCAACTGTCGTCATCATGGCTGTCGAGTAGGGGGAATGCGGGGTGGGAGCAGTGGGTCGAACGTCGAACCTGGGGAGGCGGCTGGCCCTCCCCCTCCAGGCGCGCGACGCGGCCTCCTGGCAGTGGGCGAACGAGCATTCGCCGCCGAAGTGCGCCTGAACGTGGCGAGAGCCGGGAGCCGTGACGGCGCGAGCGGCGAAGGATGGCCTTCGCGCGCCGCGCCTGCTCCTCGGCGGCCATCCTCCGGAGCCGATGGATGCGCTCATCGAGGAAGGCCCCCGGAATCCCCTCCCCGGCGGGCGCCATGTAGGGGGTCCCCGCCTCGGAGAGCGAGGCCGGCCCGCTCCCGATGGCACTCGCCTTGAGCCGTGCCAGCAGGGCCGCGAGGCCCCGGGCGTCCTCCAGCAGCCTGGCAGCGGTTCTGTCAGCGGCCAGGTCCCGCCCTGGCGGAGCCCCCAGCCGATGCAGCCGCGCGAGCATCTCGCGGGAAGTGGCCACTTGCCGTCTCGCCACCGCGGTGCCCCGCGCGTGCCGGCCTCCGCGTCGTCCGCACAGCGCCCCGGCCATCATCATCCCCGTGGATAGCGCAGCCACGAGCGTGGCCCGGCGCGTATGGCCGAGACTGATATGCGCCAGCTCATGAGCGACCATGGCGCACAGCTCGACCTCATCGAGCTCGTCGAGGGCGGCGCTCGTCAGGATGATGCAGGAAGCACGGGGGCCCGAGCCGAGGGAGAAGGCATTCGGCTGTGGGCGCCACACCACGTAGATGGGGGGACAGGGAATCCTCGCGACGATGCTGAGGTGGGCCACCAGCTCATGCAGCCGGGGAGCCTCCTCGAAGTGGAGCCGGCGCGCGCCATGGTGCCGGACCACGAAGGAGGCCATGCGCATGTAGAACCAACACACGAGTCCAGCCAGCGCGGTGAAGAGCGCCACCGCGTGAAGTCCTACAGGGGCAAGTGCCAGCCCGGGAACCTGGGCCGCGAACGAAGCAATGGCGGACAGCGCCCACATGGACCTGCTCCTTTCCGGGTGATGGGGTTGTGGAAATGCTCGTGCCCGCGCCTTCACGGGCCATGAGTGGATGGCGGACGCGCCCGCGACTCAGCGGTGGGCGCGGTCTCCAAGAAAGGCCGCGGCCTCGATGCACACCTGTCGCCCGGACCTCGAGAGCCCATGACGACTCAGAGATGTGGCGATGGCGGAGGAACACATGGCTCTATGTGCGAACGCCTAACGTGCCGCGTCCCATCCCAGGGCCCCGAGGACGAGCGAACCCGTCCGTGCGGGTTCGCGGCGGCGGAGCCGGGACGCCAGGAGCTAGCCTGGTGGCCAGGGGAGCAAGGGCCCACTCCCCGGACCGCATCGCTCCTGGCATGCTGCGGGGGTTCCATGTCCCCCGTCGAAGGAAACTCCCCCAGCAGCGCTCCGGTGCTCCGGGTGGCCCAGGTCGTCCCCCGCACCGAGGCGGAAGGACCGGGCAACCGCTTCGCGCTGTGGGTCCAGGGCTGTGCCCTGCGCTGCCCGGGCTGCTGCAACCCGGAGATGTTCGCCTTCGAGCGCGGCCCCCTCATGACGGTGGAGTCCATCGCCGCGCGAGTCCTGGCCACCCCCGGCATCGAGGGCCTCAGCCTCCTGGGTGGAGAACCTTTCTCCCAGCCCGGCCCCGCCGCCGACCTGTGCGAACGCGTCCGCGCGGCTGGCCTCAGCATCATGGTCTTCACCGGCTTCACGCTGGCGGAGCTGAAGGCCCAGGCGCACCCAGACGTGGAGCGGCTGCTTGCAACCGCCGACCTTCTGGTAGATGGCCGCTTCGAGAAGGACCAGCCGGAGACTCAACGCCGCTGGATTGGCTCGCGCAACCAGGTCATGCACTTCCTCACCCCGCGCTACTCGCCGGATGAGCCCCGGTTCACCGCTCCCAACACCGCCGAGGTCCACCTCGTCGAGGGGAAGCTCGTCATCAACGGCTGGCCCGAGCTCGCCAACCGGCTGCGTCCATGATCCAGGTCTCCCCCACCGAGCACGAGCTGCTCACGCTCGCCCGCGCCATCGTGGGCCTGGGGCAGTACGCCCCCGTGGAGGACCTGCTCCGCGACCGCCACACCGTCCCCGAGCGCCTGAGCCCCGGCGCGATGCACGTCCTGCGAGACACCCTCTCCAAGGGCAGCGTCCTCGCCCTCGCCCGCTGCGGTGGCTGGCGGAAGCAGCGCTACCTCGACAATGGGCAGGAGCGCTCCGCCCGGCTCTGGGAGCGTCACCCGCCCCCCGAGCTCCACTTCTCCCCCCAGACCTTCCACACCCTGCGCTGGCTCCTGGAACAGCCGCTCGTGAAGCACGGCTGCGCAACGCTGCACAGTGACGGCGTCCCCACGGTCGCGGACGAGCTGTTCCTCTACCTCTGCTGCCGCCTCGTCGCGGGCACACCCTGCGCGAAGTCCGTGGGCGCACAGCCCCACTTCCGGAACTCCGCCCTCTGCTGGCTCGGCTTCCCGGAGCTGCTCGGCACGCCGCCTCCAAGTCTCACCGCCGCTTCCTTCGCCCCGCTGCTCGCGGGCAATGGCTGGCTGCTCGAAGCCCTGCGAGAGGACCTCGCGCACCGCTGGCGCCGGCTGGAGGAGTCAAAGCGCCTCATCCTCGAGCCCGAGGACCTGGTGGCGCTCGGCACCGCGCAGGAGGCGGTGCTGTCCGTGTTCCTCGACGCCGTGGACTCCGCCGGCCGCCGAGACCTCGCGGGCTTCCTGCTTGAGTCTGCGCGCCCCCTCATGGAGCAGCCCGCGGCACGCTGGGTGGAGGGCCTCTCCCTGTCCGAGTCCCTGAGCCTGAGGGCCAGTGCCGCGAAGGCCGCGGGAGCCTTCCTCCGCACGCTGGGCCGGCTCGCGCGCTGGGACGCGGAGCACCGCACCGTGCGCTTCTTCGACGACAACTACGACGCCGCCCAGCTCCTCCTGTCCGAGTGGAGCGCCTTCGGCGAGGCCGGCTTCCGCCGCGCCGCGGACCTGGAGCGCGAGCTGTCCACGCCGCTCACGACCGCCAGTGCGATTCCAGGTACCCTTCCCCCACCTTCCACCGGGAGCGCCCCATGAGCCGCGCCTACCGAGTCTCCGTCTCCGAGTCCCTCAACCGCGTGGTGCAGGCCGAGGACGGCATCTGCTCCAAGCTGGAGCTGCTCCCCCTGCTGTCCCGTGAGGAGCTGGCCGGCCTGCTCGCGGAGGAGCTCACGAGCCGGGGCTTCACCCGCGACCGCGACGTCGCCGTGCGCACCGAGTCGGACGGCGTCCGTATCGCCGTGGACGTCACCACCGGAGACGTGAGCGTCACGCTCGCGGACGAGGCGCAGGTGAAGCTGACCGCGACGGGCGAGGTGCGTGTCGCCCGGGAGTCCGAGACGAAGGAGGCGGAAGTCCAAGCGCGGCAGAAGGCCCTCTCCAAGCTGGAGGACGAAGCCAGGGACGCCTCGGAGCGCCTGCGCGAGCAGGTCACCCGCCGCCTCGAAGGCCGGCTGCGCGACCTCAAGTCGGAGCTGGACTCCGTGTCCAACAAGGTGACGGCCGAGGCCCTCAAGCTGCGCGCCCGTCAGCTCGGCACCGTGGAGGAGATTCACGAGGACGCGGCCACCGGCTCGCTCACCATCAAGGTTCGCGTATGAGCCAGCGCATCCCCGAGGAGTCCCTCCCCACCGAGCTGTCGCCCTTCGCCGCCGTGGAGGCCGCCTATCCCGCGGAGCTGGGCCGCATCTGTGAGGCGCTGCTGCGCGGCCTGCCGGTGATGATTGAGGCGGACAAGGAGCTGACGCCCTTCTTCTACAAGTGCCTGCGGGACAGGCTGAAGAAGGACGGCAAGCAGTTCCTCTACCTGGACGGCCGCGCCGCGCAGGAGCCGCCCCCGGGCATGCCCGCGCCGAGCATGATGGCCACGCTCATCGGCCAGCTCCGGGACGCGGTGCGAGGCGCGGTGCGCGAGCGCATCGTCGTGCTGCCCCACCTGGACCTGCTCACCACCAGCAGCGGCGGCCTCACCTCCGAAGCGCGCGAGGTCATCCCCCTGCTGTACGAGAACCCGGAGATGGTCTGGGTCGGCTTCAAGGACCCGTCCTTCCCGGTGCCGCGCGTCATCGAGAACCTCTTCCCCCACAAGGAGAGCATCCTCGGCGTGAGCCGGGACAGGCTGCGCTACCTCATCACCCAGCGAGAGAGCCGCAAGTTCGGCCGGGGCCTCCAGCCGTACGCGCTCTACAAGCACGTGTCCGGTGTCAACGCCGTGCGCCTGCGCCGGCTGCTGGGCGCGATTACGGGCGAGGACTACCCCGCGGACCCTCGGCCCGCGTACGCGCAGCTCCGCACCGCCACGCTCACCGGCAACCTCAGCGTGCCGGAGCTGGACCTGCACGGGGACATCGGCGGGTACGCCAAGGTGAAGCAGCGGCTCCAGCAGGAAATCCTGGACGTGCTCGCGCACAAGGACATGCTGAGCGACCCGGAGGCGGTGAAGCGCGTGGAGGCGCTGCTGCCGCGCGGGATGATTTTCTGGGGCCCTCCGGGCACGGGCAAGACGCTCTTCGCCAAGGCGATGGCGTCCTCGCTCGGCGCTGCGGTGCAGGTGGTGAGCGGCCCGGAGCTCAAGAGCCGCTGGGTGGGCGAGAGCGAGGAGAACCTGCGGCAGATCTTCGTCCGCGCCCGGCAGGCCGCGCCCAGCATCATCGTCTTCGACGAGCTGGACTCCTTCGCCGCCGCGCGCGGCACCTTCACCGGCTCCGGCGTGGAGCACTCCATGGTGAACCAGCTCCTCACGGAGATGGACGGCTTCCGCAAGGAGGAGCTGGTCTTCGTGGTGGGCACCACCAACTTCGTGGAGTCGCTGGACCCGGCGCTGCTGCGCCCCGGCCGCTTCGAGTTCCAGCTCTGCATCCCCTACCCGAACAGCACGGACCGCCGCGCCATCCTGTCCATCTACGACAAGAAGCTGGGCCTCGCGATGACGGAGCGGGCGCTGGACTACGCGGTGAAGCGCACGGGGGACCTCGTGGAGGGCACCGGCACGCGCTTCTCCGGCGACCACATCCAGGCCCTGTGCCGGGCCCTGGCGCGGCGCCGGCTGCGCGACGCCTCGCAAGGCCCCACCGAGGCGGTGGACGTGGAGCGCGCCCTCACCGAGTTCCTGGACCGGCCGGAGCTCACGCCCGCGGAAGAGAAGGTGGTGGCCACGCACGAGGCCGGCCACGCGGTGTGCGCCCTCTTCTGCCCGCATGCGCCCGCCATCGACCGCATCAGCATCCGCGGGGACCTGGCGGGCTCGCTCGGCTTCGTGCAGTACGCGGACCCGGCGCACCGCTACGTCGTCACGCGCGGGCAGATGCTCGACAGCATCTGCATGCTCTTCGGTGGCCGCGAGGCGGAGGCGCTGCTGCTGGACGACCTGTCCCTGGGCAGCGCGCACGACCTGCAGCGCGCCACGGAGATGGCCCGCGAGTTGGTGGAGGAGCTGGGCATGGGCGGCGACCGGGTGCCGGTGCGCCGCTTCGACGCCCCGGGGCGGCAGGCGGACCGGCATGCCCTCTCCGATGCCACGCGCAGCACGCTGGAGGCCGCGGTGGAGCAGGTGCTGGCGGAGCAGCGCACCCGGGCCCGCGACATCCTCCAGCGCGAGAAGGCCCGCCTCGTGGCCCTGAGGGATTTGCTCATCGAACGCAAGGTGTTGGACCGCGAGGCCTTCACCCACCTGGCGCCCGCGCAGGCGCCGAAGAAGGAGTCCGCCCTTGGCTAGCCTCATCCTCCGCCTCCAGGTGGACCCCGCGACGGGCCGCAAGGACGTCATCATCCAGTACGAGAGCGACTCGGACGCGCTCCCCATGGAGCACGAGGAGGAGCACCGCCGCCTCGTGGACAAGCTCATCGCCGGCGGCACGCTGAAGGCGTCCGAGGTGGGCCGCGTCATCGTCCAGCGCGACACCCCGGCCGGGCAGGTCGCGGAGCCCACGTCCTCGGCCGAGGAGACTTCCGGAAAGGTGGGCCAGAAAGCCTGATGCGGAGTGAAATCCGAGAAATCGAGAGCGCTCTACGCAACTCGGCAAGGGCTGCCCCGACAATGGTGTCAGGAACCGCCCATGTCCACCTACCGCATCCGCCCCGGCGACACCCTCTCCGCCCTCGCCACGCGCTTCAAGACCACCGTCTCGGAGCTGGCGCGCGCCAACAACATCTCCAACCCGAACCTCATCCGCGCGGGCGCCACCCTGCGCGTCCCGGGACGGGGCGACAGCTTCGAGCCCGCGAAGAGCGGCGGCGCCGCGTCCACCTACCGCATCCGCCCCGGCGACACCCTCTCGGGCATCGCCGCGCGCTTCAAGACCACCGTCTCGGAGCTGGCGCGCGCCAACAACATCTCCAACCCGAACCTCATCCACGCGGGCACCACCCTGCGCATCCCGGGGCGAGGCGGCACCCAGGCTCCTCCCCAGGGCGGCGGGAAGACCGAGGGCAGCCAGGGCGCCGGCAAGCCGGGCAAGGCAACGCCCGCGATGCTCAAGCTCGCGAACGCGGGCCGGGCGGCCGCGCTGGGCATGGGCGGGTACACCAGCCAGGGCCTGTGCGCCACCGGCGTCAGCAGGGCCATCCAGAACGCCTTCGGCTTCAAGGTCTGGGGCAACGGGAACCAGATCGACAACAACCTGCCGCGCGACAAGTTCAAGCAGGTCAACATGTCGCTCGAGGAGGCGCTGAAGATTCCGGGCCTCGTCCTCACCTGGGAGAAGACCTCGACGCGGCTGGGCAGCATCTACGGCCACACCGCCATCACCACCGGCGACGGCCGCTCGTCCGTGAGCGACTTCATCGAGCGCAACACGCTCGGCGCGGGAGGCCGCTCCGGGCTGAAGATCTTCATGCCGACGATGTAGCGCCCGCCGCGAGGCGGCACACCGCCGCCCCCGGCCCGGGCGGAGCACGAGCGGGCGGCATGTCTGGCGGCGAGGTCCCTCTGCTCCTCGCCGTGCTCCTGCCCTATGCTCCGGCCATGGGTCTGCCCAGGACAGGGAGTCGGACGCCCCGCGAGGGCGTCTGGTGATGCCCACGCTCGTCTTCCCCAGCGAGGAAGCGCTCCAGCTCGCGCTCACCTCCGGCCTCGTCCCTTCCGAAGTGCAGGCCGCGCCGGCGCGCTACCGCCGGACCGCGGAGGGTGCGCTCCACGTCACCCCGGAGGTGTCTCCGGGCAAGGCCGCGCTCCAGCAACTGACGTCCTTCGGCGTCAGGGTGGCGAAGCCGGACTCCGGCGAGTCGGCTCCGGTGCTGTGCTGGGCGGAGCTCATCTCCACGCGCCGAGTCTCCGTCGATGCCGCGCCCTCGGGACCTGTGCTCTTCCTTCCGGCGGCCCCGGAGGCGCTGCTCCCGCTGGCCGGCGAGATGCTGCGCCTGGGCTGCGACCGGCAGGAGGTCTGCTTCGCGAGCCACGGCAGCGGTGACTCCAGACAGCGGGCCCTGCTGCGCGCGATGGCGCCGCCCTACTTCACCCTCACGGGCGCGCTGGACCACACGGGTGGACTGCGCGCCTTCGTGCCCGCGGTGCCCGGGCAACACTCCGTCTGGGTGGAGCTGGGGCACACGCACCCGCTCGCGCGCACGCTCCAGCCCGCGCCCCGGACGCTGCTGCTCATCACCGGCGAGGGGCCCTGGCTGACCGCGTCCGACGGGCCGTGGACGGACCTGTACCAGCTCACCGACCTGCGGCTCCCCGAGCCGGCGGAGGACTGGGAACCCGTGCCCGCACCGGGGCGCCTCTCGGTGCCGCTGCGCCTCACCCGCGCGGCGCGCACGGAGCCGGCCAGCCTCTGGGTGCTGCGCGAGAATGCCGTGGCCCAGGTGGAGTCGCTCGTCCACACGCTGCCGGAGGCACTGCTGGCGCAGCTCCGCTTCGCGGTGGCCGGGCCGCCGGAATCGCCGTGCATCGTCCTCCGCGCGAGACCGGGCCGCGAGCGCCCGCCGGAGCTGGGCCTGTCCGGCATGGCGTACGCACCGCTGCCGCAACTGGCGGACCTCTTCCTGCCCTGTGACGGCCTGCTGGAGCCGCCCGTGCGGAGGGACAGGCTGCGCGCGCTGCTCGCCCCCGAGCGAGACACCGTCACCTGGCTGCACCCCACGGGCAGCGGAGCCTTCCGCGCCGAGCGCCTGCCCGAGTCGGCCTTCCACCCGCTCGACACCTGGGTGGACTACGTGGTGGACACGGGCGCCTCCGCGCTGGCGCCGTGGGTGCGCGGGACGACCTTCGACTTCGACGCCTTCGAGGCCACGTCGGGCGAGTGGATGACCCTCTCGTCCAGGCCCACGAAGTCCGACGAGGAGGACGAGAAGGACTCGCGGACGTCCCGCCGCTCACGCCGGAGCGCTCCCTCGGAGCCTGCCGCTCCGTCCAGGCCGGTCCAGGTCACCACGACTCGCGCCGCCCAGGCCCCGTCCTCCAGGGCGCGGCTGGCGCCGCTCACGCCCTCACAGGTCAGCGCCGCCGAGGAGGAGCTGACGAAGCTGGAGAAGTCCTTCCTCGCCCTCGACGCGCCCGCGGACTCGGACGAGCGGCGGCAGCTCTGGGTGCGCATGGCGGAGCTGAACGGGCAGCTCGGGCACCGGCGCGAAGCGGGCCTGTGCTGGACACGCGCGCTGTGGGAAGCCACGGGCAGCGAGGCCGCCGAGCTGGCCTCGCGCTGGGCCGAGGCGGACGGCGCCGCCTCCGCCGCCGAGCTGCTCTCCCGCGCCGAGCCGTCGGGCGACGACGTGCGGGCGCTGGCCAGTGCCCTGGCGCGCGCGGTGCTGGTGCCCGGCGAGGCGGCGCCCGGGGACGTGCCCTCCGTGCAGCGCTGGTTGGACAAGCACGACGCGGCGCTCGACGTGCGCTCCCTGTGGCTGGCGCGGGCCTCGCTGGACCGGCTGGCGGGAGGAGACCCGCTCGGACTGGCCCGGGCCGGAGACCGGCTGCTGGGGATGCTCCAGCGCGGCCTGTCGCTGGCGAGGGACGTGCCCCGCTTCCTCCGCGCGGGAACGAACGCGGCGCACGCGCCCCGGTTGGTGGGGCAGCTGGAGGCGCTGCTGGAGCGCTTCGAGCGCACGGCGCGCCGCCGCTCCTCCGTCGAGGCTCCGCCCGCGCTCACCCAGGCGTATGTCCACTTCGTCTTCGCCTGCGGGCTGGCGCGGCTGGGACAGGCGGACCGGGCGCGCGCGCTGGTGGCCACCGCGGCCGGAGCGCTCGACGCGCAGGAGCCCATCCACGGCTTTCTCTCGCGGGCCTACGGGGCGCGCGTGGCGCAGGCGCTGGAGGGCCTGCCGCCGGAGACGCCGCTGCCGGCGGACATCGCCGCGGAGCTGAACGCGCTGAGCACCTTCCAGCGGTACAAGGTGGACCGGCTGCGGCAAGCCTCCGCGCTGCTGGAGCCCAGCGAGCGGCTGGACCCGGCGCGGGCCTTCGGGCGCGGCGCGCGGGACTTGCGCGGCGAGGAGTTCGCGGCGCTGCGGGACATAAAGGATGCGGGCAAGGTGGCCGCCGAGGTGGAGGCGCTCACCGCCCGGGCCCTGGCCCCGAAGCTGCCCGCGCCGGAGCGCCAGCGGCTCGTGGGAGGGCTGCTGGACACGCTCCCCCGTCTCTCCCCGGCTCGCGCGCTGCCCCTGCTGGACAGCCTGGTGGGGGCCCTGGAGGGGCTTCCCGGCGAGGCGCAGGGACAGATGCTCGGCGACGCGCTCACGCTGGCGGCCCTCTTCGGCCGGGCGGACCGCGCGACGGCGCTGGCGGCGCGGCTGCGCAAGGTGCTGGTGGCGCTGCCGCCGGAGTCCCCCGCGTGGGCCCAGGGCCTGCTCGGGATGAGCCTGCGCGGCCTGCGCCGGGTGGGCCTGTCCCGCCAGGCCGCCGAGTTGGTGGAGGCGGCCCAGGGGCTCCTCACCCGCCCCAAGACGCCGCTGCCGGCGCAGCTTGGTGTGGCCGCGGGACTGGCGATGCTGGGCCAGACGCCCGAGGCGGTCGCCGTGTTCGACCGGGCCTTCGACTCACTGGCGGCGGCGAAGGGCGCCCTGCCGGAGCGGCTGGCGCTGACGCGGAGTCTCGCGGGAGCGCTGGCGTACGCGCCGGTGGAGGTGGCCCTGCCGGGGCTGGCGCGGCTGTCGGAAGGCCTGCCGGCGGTGACGGACAGCTACAACACGAACAGCCACTTCTGCCTCTCCGTGGTGGAGCTTGCGGATGCGCTCGTGCTGGGCCACGTGGAAGTGGGCCAGGGCACCGGTGAGCGCGCGCGGAGCTGGCTGGACGAGGACGAATTCCTGGTGCGACGGCGCATCCATCGGGAGCTGGAGGAGCGCACAACATGAGCAGTCTTCCCCGGCGCGAGGCATCCGCCGCCGACCCCATCAGCGAGCTGTCGTTGGACGCGCTCTCCCGCGAGGCCCATGCCCTGCGCGAGCGGCTCAATCGCTTCCGGCTGTCGCTGGGCCGGCACTTCGTGGGCAAGCAGTCGCTGGTGGACCTGATGACGGTGGCGGCGGTGGCGCAGGAGCCGCTGCTGCTGGTGGGCCCCCCGGGCACGGCGAAGTCGGACCTGGTGCTCAAGTTCCGGGACGCGCTGCGCATCCCGAATGAGGACTACTTCGAGTACCTGCTGACGCGCTTCACGGAGCCGTCAGAGGTGCTGGGCCCCATCGACATCAACCTGCTGCGCCAGGGCCGCTACATCCGGCGCGAGGGCGGCAAGCTGCCCACCGCGCGGCTCGTCTTCCTGGATGAGGTGTTCAAGGCCAGCTCGGCCATCCTCAACGCACTCCTGACGGTCATCAACGAGCGCAAGTTCTACCAGGACGGTGCGCCGCAGCCGGTGCGGCTGAAGGTGCTCTTCGCGGCCACCAACGAGCTGCCCGAGCACGCGGAGCTGGGCGCGCTGAAGGACCGCTTCTGCCTCAAGGCGGCATGCCGCCCGGTGCAGGACCGCTACTTCCTGGAGCTGCTGGACTCCGGCCTGGAGTCGCAGACGTACCGCGAGCTGAACCAGAAGCCGTGGGCGGAGGGGCACGCCACGCTGGATGACGTGCTGAAGGCGCACCGCTACCTGACGCTGATGATGGGCCGGAGGGAGACGGGCCCGGACGGACGCGAGCTGCGCGACAGGGACCTCTTCTTCCGGGACGAGCTGCTGCGGGAGTTCCGCCGGGTGGTGCAGACGCTGACGCGCGAGGACGGCGTCTTCATCAGCGACCGCAAGCTGGTGAAGCTCTACCGGCTGCTGCGCACGCGTGCGTGGATCTTCCATGGCGGCGCGGTGGAGCGGCAGGACCTCCAGCTCCTCTCCTACCTGGGCGAGAGCCGCGAGGAGATTGATTTGCTGGAGGAGAAGGTGCCCCGGCTGCTGGGCCTCACATAACGGGCTTCAGCCGGTGCGGGCCTTCGTACCTCCAGGCGGGTGGCCGCGGCGCTCCGGTCCGCGGGCCGTGATCCCCTACCTCGCTGGCCGGTCGAAAGCGGCGAGCTCATCAAGGAACTCGACCGCGGGCGGCGACGCGAGGTGGGCCTGGAGCGCGCCGACCGCCCCGGTGAGCCAGGGGGCGCTCATGTGACGTTCGAGCGCGTCGCGGTCCACGTAGCGCTCGTAGACGACGAAGCGGGTGCTGCGCTTGGAGTCCCGGTGCACGACGTAGGTGACCGCCCCGGCCTCCCGGCTCGTGGGCTCCACGAGCGCACGAAGCGCGTGTTCGACGGTCTCGACTGCCTCCGGTCTGGCTTCGAGGACGGCAATGGCAACTCGCATCTGGCTCTCCTTGTGGCACGCGTCCTGTCCGTGGGCCGCGGCCGTTGACGAGAACCTGCGTCAGCGCGCGAGCGACGGCTTGTAGAAATGAGACCTGTTCGTCACGGCGCGCAGGAACGCCCCCGGCGGCTGACGCGCGAGCGCGACGAACTCGTGCGTGAAATGCGCCTGGTCGAAGTAGCCGTGCTCCACCGCGGCGCGCCCGATGTCGTGCCCCCGCTCGAGAATGAGCGCACGCACCGTCTTGGAGAAGCGCACGAGCCGCGCGAACCGCTTCGGTGAGACGCCGGCCGTCGCCTGGAATCGGCGCGCGAGATGGCGCGGCACCACGCCCAGCTCGCGTGCCACCGCCCCGATGCGCAGCTCGCCACCCGAGGCATAGATGCGGTGAAGCGCTCGGTCGACGAGCACGTCGGGACGCACGAAGCGCGCGCGCAGTTCCTGGAGGACGCGCTCGGCGAACGCCACCCGGTCCACGAAGGCGTACCGCTGTGCGAGCCCCTCGCGCAGCACGCGAGACAGCGGCCCCGCGAGGTCGTCGAAGGAGGCGTTGGCGTCCACGACGTCACCGACCTCCGCGTCGATGAAGTGGCGGAGCGCCCCCGCGCGGAAACGCACGCAGAACATGTCGAGCCCACCCGCCCCCGCCGCCGTCCGCAATGTGCTCTCGCGCAGACACAGCAGGTGGCTCGCGGGCAGCGAAGCGCCGTCGGCGCGCTGGAGCGGAATACCGAGGTGCACCATCAGCTCCGCGCCGGTGCCGGGAAGAAGCTCGGCGAAGGTCACCGCCTCACCGGGCGCGGTGCGCATGCTCCAGAAGCGGTCGACAAAGGGCCGGAGCGCATGTGTGGGGGACTGCTCGGCCATCTCCATGCGCTCTCCTCGCGCGACACCCTCCGCGTGCATCTTCTCCATCGAGCCCTTCACGTCCACCGCCAAGAGCTCCAGCACCGCCGTGTCGCAGGAGTCCGCACCTCGTCCGAAGGAAAGCTGTTGGCTTCGGAAAGGTTCGTTGCTCGGCCCCGCGCGACACGAGGGCGAGCCCGCCCGCGAGTCGTAAATGAAGGCAGCAGTCCGCCTGTTCCATCTGTCCGGAGGGCGGCTGGACACGCCCTCGGCGGCGCGCTGCAATCTCAGGTGCCCGGCAGGATGGCGCCGGGCCAGGAGCCTCTCGACATGCACCTCCCCCCTCGTCCGTCCCTGCCCGGCGTACGCCGGGCGCTGCTGCTCTCCCTCCTCTGCTCCACCGCTGCCTGGGCCTCCGAGCCGGCGCACGCTCCCCCGCCCGAGGCCACCAGCCACACCGGAGGGCACTGGGGCTATGGCGAAGCCGTCGGACCGGCGCACTGGGGAGACCTGCCCGGCGCCACCACCTGCGCGACCGGAAAGGAGGAGTCGCCCGTCGAGCTGGTGACGGCCAACACCACGCCCGACACCCACCCGGCGCCCTCCTTCAACTACCGCCCCAGCCGCGTGCGCATGGTCAACAACGGCCACACCGTGGAGTTCGAGTACGACGCGGGGAGCACCGTGCGCGTGGGCGAGAAGGAGTACCAGCTCGCGCAGTTCCACTTCCACACGCCCAGCGAGCACACCGAGGACGGAGTCCACTTCCCGCTCGAGCTGCACCTGGTGCACAAGAACACCAGCGGCGGCGTCCTCGTCGTGGGAGTCTTCATCAAGGCGGGCTCGGTCAACCGCGCCCTGGACGACGCCTTCCACCACCTGCCGTGGAACAAGGGTGACCACAGCGAGCCCAAGGGCGCGAGCATCAACGCCTCCGCGCTGCTGCCGAAGAACAAGGCCTTCTTCCAGTACCACGGCTCGCTGACGACGCCCCCGTGCACCGAGGGTGTCGAGTGGTACGTGATGAAGGACCCCATCGAGATGTCGGACGCCGAAATCGCCTCCTTCCAGCGGCTGCCGCACCTCAACCCCAACAACCGGCCGCCGCAGCCGCTCAACGGCCGCACCGTCTACCTGCACGCCAGCACCCGGTAGGGCGCGCGCGGGTCCACGGGCGGCTGATAGGCTCTGGCTCACTCCGGGGTGCGGACCCGCGTCCCACCCCGCCTTCGTGACGAGCACCCATGAGCGCGGAGCTGCGAGGACCCCAGGATGCGGAGCGCTGGCTGTGCGCCGGACTCTGCCTTGCCCGTCAGGACGGCCCCACGTCCGAGGCGCTGACGGCGGCCGTGCCCTGGCTGCTGGCCACGCTCGCGGAGTCGCCGGACCTGCCTCCACCGGCCTTCGTCTCCGACCTCGGCCGGCTCGTCTCCGGCGTCCCGCTCTCCCCCACCCTGCCCGTCCCGGACACGCTGCCCCGGCTCCGCGCCGCCGTGCGCGCGTATGACGACCACGTGCTGGCACGGCTGGCCGCGGAGCCGCACCTGGAGGCCGTCTCCTCCGCCCTGGCCCGCCTGCCCGAGCCGCTCCGCGCCAGGGGCGTGGCCTTCCTCGTAGCGCGAGTCCTGACACGGCTCGGCTTCACGGCCGGCACGGCGCTGAGCCCGGCCCTGGCGCGGCGGGTGCTGGACCGTCCTCCCACCGAATTGCTGCACGCCGGCTACAGCGCCCTGCGAGAGCCAGGAGCCCACGCCGTGCTGGAGCGGCTGGCGGAGGGCTACGAGGCGTTGGCCGGCGCGGCCCGCCGCGCCCAGGCGCTGATGGGTGACGCGGAGGCCTTCACGCTGGAGAACCTGGAGCACCTCCAGGGCAAGGCCCAGCGGCTGGCCCTGGAACAGGCGGTGGAGGCCGCCGAGGCGCTGTCCCGCACACTGCCTCCGAAGCTCCGCGCGCGTCCCGTCTCCTCCGGCCCCACGCCCACCGCGATGGAAGACGACGCCGCCTTCCCGCAGGGAGGCTTCGCCTCCGTGTCCAACGTGGGCAGCCTGGAGAACCTCGTCACCTCCGAGCTGGTCTACATGGAGGACGAGCCCACCCTGGACTTGTTCGACGTGCGCTACGTGGAGGGCGAGCTCCTCTACTACACGCGCGATGAGAGCCTCGCGGTGCGCAGGCGGCGGGTCATCACCTTCGCCCTGCTGCCGGACCTGGCGGACGCGCGGGTGAAGGACGCGGGCGTGCGCTGGCAGCGGGCCGTCGTCGCGCTGGGGTTGGTGCTGTGCCTCGTGCGCCGGCTGTCCGCATGGCTGACCGCCGAGGACCTCCGCTTCCGGGTGGTCTTCGTGCAGGACGCAAAGGGCCTCTCCCCCCTGGAGGCGGAGCGCGGCCTGTGCGAGCTGCTCCTGCGCGAGTGGCGCGCCCGGGGCACGGCGGAGGTTCTCACCGCCCCCGACCTGGACTCCGTGCTCTCCGAGGCCGCCGCGGGCACGAAGCGGGCCCGGGTGGACGTGCTCCTCCTGGACGCGGCCCGTCATGGCGGGCACGACGCACTGGAGCCGGATACCCGGGTAGGCCTGCACCTCCTCGACCTGAGCGGGCCGGGCCCCCGGGTCCGCGTGCTCGGAAACAGGGCGGCCCCCGCCACCGAGCCCGCCGCCGACGGCCCCTGGGAGGCGTGGACTGGCGCGACGCTTGAGCTTGCCCGGGGGCTTCTCTAGCGTCCGGTCCCGGACGCGCCACGACGGCGCGCGGAGGACGTCCATGCCGCGGTACGAGTTCAAGGAAGGCAGCTCCAGCAAGTTCTGGGAGATCACCCTCTCCGGCACCACCTTCACCACGCGCTGGGGCCGCATCGGCACCGACGGGCAGGAGAAGACCCAGACCTTCGACTCCCCGGACAAGGCGAAGAAGGAGTACGAGAAGCTCGTCCGCGAGAAGGAGAAGAAGGGCTACGAGCTGGTGGGCGACGGCGAGGCCGGCGAGGAGGCTGAAGGCGAGGCCGGCGAGTCCGCGTCCAACCCGGAGCTGGAGGCCGCCATCCTCACGAACCCGGACAACGTGGACGCGTACCTCGTCTACGGCGACTGGCTGCAGCGCCAGGGTGACCCGCGCGGCGAGCTCATCGCCCTCCAGCACGCCGCGATGCAGGCCAGCGGCGACGAGGCCGCGAACCTCAAGAAGCAGATCAACAAGTTCCTCAAGAGCCACAAGGCCGCGCTGCTCGGAGACCTCGCGGACGCCGCGGACGAGGAGGAGCTGAAGGTGGAGTGGCACCTGGGCTTCATCCGCTCCGCGCGCGTGGGCCAGAAGGACTACGACTCCGGCCGCGACGTGGCGGAGCTGGTGAAGGAGCTGCTCGCCCACCCGTCCGCGAAGTTCCTCCGCGGGCTCACCATCGGCATGGCGCACTTCGACGACGAGAACGACTACAGCGACGTCGTCTCGGGCCTCACGGAGGCGCTCCAGGAGCTGGGCGGCTCCAAGACGCTCCAGAGCCTGTTCATCGGTGACTTCGAGTATCCGGACGACACGGAGATCTCCTGGTCCCACATCCATGACATCTCGGAGCTGTACAAGCTGCTCCCCCACCTGCGCTCCCTGCGCCTGCGCGGCGGCTCCGTGGAGCTGGGCAACATCGACCTGCCGGAGCTGCGCGAGTTCACCGTGGAGACCGGCGGCCTGCCCCTGTCCGCCGTGAAGTCCATCGCCGCCGCGAAGTGGCCGAAGCTGGAGCGGCTGGAGGTCTGGTTCGGCAACGACAACTACGGCGCCGAGGGCGGCGTGGAGGACATCCAGCCCATCCTCGACGGCAAGGGCCTGCCCAACCTCAAGTCGCTGGGCCTGTGCAACTCGGAGTTCACCGACGAGCTCTGCAAGCTGCTCCCGAAGGCGAAGGTGCTCCCCCAGCTCGAGCGGCTGGACCTGTCCCGAGGTATCCTGTCCGACGAGGGCGCTCGCATCCTCGCGGAGAACGCGGCGGCCTTCGCCCACCTCAAGCACATCGACCTCACCGAGAACACGCTCACCGGCGAGGGCGAGCGGCTGGTGGCGAAGCTGTGCCCCAGCGTGAGCGCGGGCAACCAGCGCGACTACGAAGAGGACTACCGCTACGCCGCCGTGGGCGAGTAGCACCACCCGCACCACGCCCGAGGGGGGCACACCATGCCGCGCTACGAGTTCAAGGAAGGCACGTCGAACAAGTTCTGGGAAATCACCCGGCAGGAGAACGTCCTCACCACGCGCTGGGGGCGCATCGGCACCGACGGTCAGGAGAAGACCCAGAAGTTCGACGGCAGCTGGGAAGCGCGCAACGCGTACCAGAAGCAGGTCCTGGAGAAGGAGAAGAAGGGCTACGCCCGCGTCAAGCCGACGGAGACCGGGCCCGCGCCGAAGTCCAACAAGGAGCTGGAGGCCGCCATCCTCCGCGCTCCGGAAGCGCCGGACGGCTATCTCGTCTATGGCGACTGGCTCCAGTCCCAGGGAGACCCCCGCGGCGAGCTGATTGCCCTCCAGCACGCGCTGCTCCAGGCGAAGGGCGCGGAGGCCACCGCGCTCAAGCGGAAGGTGGCCGCCCACCTCAAGAAGCACCAGGGCCTGCTGCTGGGCACGCGCCTCTCGACGATGCTCGGCGACCCGACGCTGTCGGTGGAGTGGCACCTGGGCTTCATCCGGAAGGCCCGCGTGGCGGCCGCGGAGTATGGCCAGGACGTGGAGTTCGCCATCGACGAGACGCTGTCGATGCTCCTCGCCCACCCGTCCGCGCGCTTCCTCCAGGAGCTGAGCCTCGGCCTGGCGGACAACGAGGGGGAGAACGAGTACGGCGACCTCATCCGCCTCATCGCGAAGGCGGCCCCCAAGGCGCTCCGGAAACTGTTCATCGGAGACTTCGTGTTCCCCGACGACACGGAGATCTCCTGGACCCACGTGGGCAACGTGGCGCCGCTGTACAAGGCCCTGCCCCAGCTCCGCTCGCTGCACCTGCGCGGCGGCGACGTGAGCCTGGGGAAGGTCGACCTGCCGGAGCTGCGTGAGTTCACCGTGGAGACGGGCGGCCTGCCCCGCCCGGCGGTGAAGTCCATTGCCGCCGCGCACTGGCCGAAGCTGGAGCGGCTGGAGGTCTGGTTCGGCGCCGAGGAGTACGGCGCCGGGGGCGAGGTGAGCCACATCCAGCCCATCCTGGACGCCACGGGTCTGCCGGAGCTGAAGCACCTGGGGCTGTGCAACGCGGAGTTCACCGACGCGCTGTGCGACGCGCTGCCGAAGTCCAAGGTGCTCAAGCAGCTCGAGACGCTGGACCTGTCCCGGGGAACCCTGACGGACAAGGGCGCGGAGGTGCTGGTCGCCAACGCCGCGGCCTTCAAGCACCTCAAGCACCTGGACGTCACCCAGAACCTGCTCAGCGACAAGGCCGCGAAGTCGCTGGCGAAGCTGTGCCCGGACGTGGCCCGCGGCCACCAGCGCCGCCACGACTTCGACGAGGACGACGACCACCGCTACGTGGCGGTGGGCGAGTAACGCCGGATGGCGGCGGCCCCTCCCTTCATCCTCATCGGCAACGCGGAGAACCGCCGCGTCACCCTCTTCCAGGAGGCCTTGGCCCACCAGGGGCTGCCACCCGCCCGGGTGGTGCCCTGGGTGGACTTCCTCGCCCACCCGGGGCTCCTCGCGGACCTGCCGGACACGGAGGCGCTGGTCCGCATCGACTCGGCGGGTGAGAGCTGGGAGGTGGAGAAGGCGCTGCTCAAGCGCGGGTTCCCGGAGGCCCGGGCCCTGGAATGCGGGCGCCTGTCACCGGAGGAGGTGGACGCCCTGGAGTACGACCACGGGCGCATCCTCTTCCCCCGGCAGCACCACCTGGGCTTCCTGCGCGCGCTGGCGGAGCTGGAGTCCATCTTCACGGCGCACCCGCGCTGGCGGGTGCTCCAGTCGCCCGCGAGCATCGCGGAGCTCTTCGACAAGCGCCTCACCTCCCGGAAGTACGCGGCCCTGGGCGTGCCCGTGCCCGAGCCGCTGGACGGGGTGACGGACGCGGAGTCGCTGCGCGAGCGGATGCGGGCGCACGACTGCCGCGAGGTGTTCGTGAAGCTGTCCTGCGGCTCGTCGGCGTCGTGCCTGGCCATCTACCGGCGGGGGCGCGCCCGGGACACCCTGGTCACCACCATCGAGCAGGCGGAGACGGGCTGGTACAACTCGCTGAAGGTCCGCCGCATCGACGAGCCCTCGCGGGTGGACGAGGTGCTGGAGTTCCTCCTGGCCGAGGGCTCGCAGGTGGAGCGCTCCATCCCCAAGGCGCGGCTGGGCGGCGACTACTTCGACTGCCGGATGCTGATGGTCCGCGGCGAGCCGGCCTTCACGGTGGTGCGGCAGAGCCGGCACCCCGTCACCAACCTGCACCTGGGCGGCTGGCGCGGGGACCTGGAGGAACTGCGCGCGGCGGCGCCCGCGAACGAGTGGGAGGAGGCCCTGGAGAGCTGCCGCGCCGTGGCCCGCGCGCACGACTGCCTGCACGTGGGCATCGACCTGATGTTCGAGGAGTACTTCACGGGACACCGCGTACTGGAGGCCAACGCCTTCGGCGACCTGCTGCCCAACCTGCGCCGCGACGGGCTCACCGTGTACGAGTGGGAGATTCGCGAGGCCCTGCGCGGGGCGTGAGCTTCAGCACACGAAGTTCAGCCCCGCGCACGTCGGGCACGGCCGGGGGAGCGCGTTGGCGGCGGCCACGCCTCCGCCAGCAGCCGCGGTGCCCCGCAGCGGCCCCTCGTAGCCACCCATGCCCGAGAAGTCCTCCCAGCCCAGGGCCAGGTGGCCACCGGCCAGTGGCGCGGCGGGGGCGGCGAGCAGCGCCGGTGCCGGGTACGGCTGCGCGCTCTGCCACGCATTCACCGAGGTATTCATCCGGCCCCCCCAGCCGTGACCGGCGTACTTGTCCGCCGCCTTGGGGTCCGGGTGCCCGACGCCCGCGACATTCACGTGCGGGTGGGCGAACCCGGGGCCGGGGCCGATACCATAGGAGTAGGCAATCCGGTCCGAGGCATTGGCCGCTCCCGCGAAGTGGCGGGGCTGCCCCTGCTGCGCCACGGCCGCCTCCGTCGCGCGGAGGAGGATGGCGAGCTGCGGTGGCAGGTTGGCGAACGCCGGCGGGAGGTTCACCAGGGCGGGAACCGCATGCCCGAGATTGCGCCCCACCGCCATGGCCGCCGTCCGCGCGAGCAGGTTGTTGCCGGGAGCGAACACCGGGCCCCCGCCGCCCACGGCCAGGCCTCCGATTCCCGCTCCGTTCCACACCCACCAGACCGCCTGCGCCACGACCTGCCCGAGCATGGTTCCCATGGCGACGGGGATGGCCGCCGCCGCCGCCGCCGGACCCGCCAGCACCGCGACGTGGATGGCGCCCGCGCCCCCGGCCCCTCCTATCATCGACGCCGCCGCGAACCGCGCCACCCGCGCGACGTTCACCGCGTCCTGCCCGGGCAGCGCCGAGATGACCGCCATGGCGGCCGCGGCGGTGCGCACCGCCTGGGTGCGGCTGAAGCCCGCCGCGAGCGCCTCGGCGAGCACCACGGGCACGACGCGCTCGATGTTGGGCAGGTTGGCGCCGAAGAAGGCGGGGGGAACCCCGAGCCCGGCGGGAGGGAAGATGACCGCCGTCACGCCGAGCCACGCGTTTGCCAGGTCATTGCCCGGGATGTTCTGGGCCGCGGAGACCGCCAGCGCGGCCCAGTCCACGTCCACGTTGGCGCCCGGCATGGCCCCCACGTTGGCCGCCGCCGGCGCCGCGGCCAGCGCCGCCGCGGCCTGTCCGGCCAGGCCCCCTCCCAGGTAGGCGGCGGGAACGGCCCCCGGAGGCGCGGCGGGAAGCGCGGGCATCGCGGCCAATTCGTCCGCCGCGGCGGCCGCGGCGCAGACGGCCACCACGTTCATGGCCGCGCCCAGCCCCAGCGCGCCCGTCGCCGCGGCCGAGGCCTTCGAAGCGGCCCGCGTGGCCTGCGTTCCAGGAGCCCAGGGAATGGTGTCCGCGTGGATGGCCGCGCCGTTGACCATGTTGGAGCCGTGGTGGGTGGCCATGAGCCCCACCACGCAGGGCGGCGCGGCGGGCAGCCCCCCCACGCCGTTGTGCCCGAGCGACGGCACGACGTTGAAGTTCGCGTCTCCCGTGAGCAGCACGTACCGCTCGGCCGGGTCAAAGGGGGCGTGCCCCGTCATCACCGCCGGAATCACCGGCGCGGGGCCCGGCGGCTGGTGGGCCCGCGCGGCCTGGAGGACGTACGCATGGACGCCGCCGGTGGCGCCGACCGCGTTGTTCAGGTTCGCCGGCGGCAGGCCGGGAGCAAGCCCGGCCAGGGCGGCCGCCAGCAGCGGTCCGAAGGCCGGGCCTCCGCCCAGCGGCACACCGAAGCCGGGAATCTGGCCAATCACGTTGAGCAGCACGGCACCGGGCAGCGCCGCCACACCGAGCGCCGTCACCGCCACGACGACGGCCTGCCCCAGCACCGCGAGCGCGGGGACGGGCACCCCCGTGCCCCCGAGCGCCACCGTGGCCACCACCGCCTCGGTGACGGGATTGGAGGCGACCCCCAGGGCCGCGGCATTGGCCCGCACCTGGTTGACCGCGGTGCGGGCGACGGTGATGGCGCCCCACTGCAGCCCGGCCCAGGCGAGCGCGGCCGTCACCAGCGCCGGCGCGATGAAGGCGCCCGGGCCCACGGGCATCACCGCCGCGATGGCGGCCGCGGCCGCGCCCGGCAGCACCGGCACGAGCGGCGCCGGGTGGGCGACTCCCGCGGCGGCGGCCGGCACCGCGCCGTTGTCCTTGACGCAGACGAAGGCCGCCAGGCCCGAGTTGTTCCGGACGGCCCACGGGCCGGTGCACTTCTCCACCCACCCCCAGTCGAAGCGGATGTGGGACGGGGCCGCCGAGACGTAGAGGGAGAGCTGCCCCCCGTACGTCACCAGGCGCGCGATGGACTCACGCACATCGGGCGTGCCCATGTGCTGCTGCGGCGCGAGCCACCGGAGCTGGTACGCCACGTGGTTGTTGCGCGCCAGGTCGTAGTGGTCCAGGTCCCAGTGCGACAGGATGATGAGCGGGTGGTTGCACAGGCAGGGCGCCGGCGGCGCGGGAGGCATCGTCCACGCCGTCCCTCCGCTGGCGAGGCCGAAGTCGAAGTACGCGAAGGGCACGCCCTGCGAGTCATAGAGGGCACTGCAGTTGCCCTGGCCGATGTCGAGCACGCCGACGAAGGGCTGCAGAAGGGGCGGCATGGCCGCGGCCGGAGCGGGCTCGGCCATGGGATTGGGCGCCTGCGCTCCTCCGGGCACGCCACTGCCGATGTAGGCGAACGGACCGCGCAGCCAGTCCCGCTCCCCCCATGCCGCGCCACCATGGCCCGGACAGGCCCCCGCCACGGCCAGCGGCCCCGGCAGGCCGGGCACGAGCGAATCCAGCCAGTCCCGCGCCTTCCCCACGAGCCCGGCGACGGCGCGGCCCACGGGCGAGAGCACCTCGCGCTCCAGCCACGCGGAGAGCGACTTCTGGACGGACCCGTCCGGCGTATCCACCGGCGACGCCTCCTCGTAGGTGACGTCGAGGCGGGCCACCCCGGGCCCCGCGCCAATCTCCGGGGCGCGGTCCGGCTTCGCCAGCAGGTCCGGGTGGACCTGCGGGAAGTGGAGCGCCTTGAGTCCCGCCTGGGGAATCTGCTTCCCGCGCGTCGAGTCGGGAATGCGCTCCAGGGCCACGAGGAACACGTCGTCCAGCACGTCCTGGCCGGCCGTCCAGCCCAGCGTGCACAGCTCGCCCGGACAACAGGTATCCGAGGCGGGCTCGTCCGGCTGGAGGGAGACGAAGAACCAGTCCGACTCGCGCAGCTTGCCGCCATGCTCCCGCCAGAATGGGCTGTCCGCCTCGGCGAAGCAGCGGAGCACGGAGACGGGCGCGCCCTTCAGGTCCCCACCGTCGTCCCGGACCTGGAGCACGAACCAGCACCACGTCTCATAGGAGAAGAGCAGGTCGTCCCGGCTCAGCTTCGGGTACGCGGCGTCGAAGTCCCGAGCGTCCCAAAGCTGCAGGAAGCGCTGCCCCTCGGAGGTCGACAAGAAGAAGCGCCACAGGCGCTCCATCCACGTGGACTCCACGCACTGCAGCTCGAGGTGGTAGCCCGTCGTGTCGTCCCCTTCCACCCCGGCCACGAAGGCGTAGTGGGTGGTGGGACTCAGGTCGAGGGAGTTGGGTGCCCTGCGGGCGGTACGGACCTTCCGCCGCTTCGCCTTTGCCGGCGGAGCGTCCGGCGTGTCCCGGTCCCGCTTCTCGTTCATCAGCATCCGAACACCTCCTGCAGGCGGGACTGGGTGGGAGCGTCCAGCCGGCCATGGGCCTCCAGTCCCTGTTCGAACTGGAACGCCTCCAGGGCCTCGGCCAGCGCCTCGTCGGACGCGTCCTCGCGCTCCAGCAGCCCCAGGGCGCACAGGCGCGCGCGGGCGCCGTCGGCCGTTCCCGCCGGAGCAATGGCCCCCAGTTGGAGCTCATGGCGCACCTTGCCTCCCAGCGTGAGGATGCCCTTCCGGGCGTTGGGAGGGATGCGGCACTCCAGCACGCCGTCCTCGCCCAGCGTGCCGCGCGCCACTTCCCGCCCGTCGACCTCCAGCGTGTAGGAGAGCCCCGCCTGGGGCTTGCCCATCTCCCGCAGCGTCAGCCGGAACGTCTCCGGCACGCCGCGCCGGACGAAGCGGTGGACACGGCCGGTGGTGACGGGGACCTGCTTCGGCCGGAGGTCGGGAATCCAGACGACGTCCCCGGCGACGAGCACGTTCGGGTTGTCGCGCTGCTGGCGCAGGGCCGCGTTGTCGGGATGGTTCCAGAGCGTGTCGGGGTGGAAGCCATGCTCGAAGGCAATGCTCGACAGGCAGTCTCCCACCCGCACCTCGTACCTGAGTGGCATATGGGGATGACCTCGGTTCGCGGCCCCCAGGTAGCAACCCCCGAGCCAGAGCCGCGTCCCCGGCATCGTCCCACGAGAAGTGCGCGAAAGCCACGCTCCGCCCCCCGGTCGCGTTCCGCGGACACGCGGCGGCGTCATCCCGGGACGCGGCGACCGGACGTCCGGGGCCCGAGCCCTACCCCGGCGCGAGCGGGAGCCCCGGCTGCCGCCACAGCGGCGACGCCGGCACGCGATCCAGGATGCCGGAGCCGAAGACGCGGTCCAGCTCCAGGTACTCCAGGTGCACGTAGCCGATGTGGCACCCGCACACCGCCTTCGAGCACGGACGCGGCTTCAGCGCCTCATCGAAGTCCGGCGCGTAGATGTTGCCAATGGGCTCGTCGATGAAGTGGCACCGGCGCGCGGTGCCCTCGCCGTCCACGGAGATGACGGACTCCCCTCCCCTGCACGCGCGGCCCAGGCTGGGGTGGCGCGTGTTGTTCACGGGGAAGAGCGGGTCCACGCGGGTGAAGCGCGCGAGGTCCTCGGGCGTGTACGGCTCCTCCTGCCCGTCCTTCACCGCGTTGATCCACAGGTAGGTGTCCTCGGGCAGCTCGCGGCGCAGGGCCTCGGCCTCCTCGGCGAAGCGAAGGAAGCCCACCATGCCGGCGCTGTGCCGCACGCCCAGCTCGGACAGCTTCTCGCACTGGGCCACGAAGCGGCGGCGCTTCATCCACTCGGGGTGGTACGTCGCCCAGATGCCCAGCTTCTCCACGCGGCAGCGCGACACCCAGTCCAGCGTGCAGGAGAGGTTGGTCTGCACGGCGGCGCGCTCCACGTGCTCCAGGTGCGTCAGCCGCGCGAGCGCCTCCTGGTACCAGGGCCAGATGAGGGCCTCGCCCCAGGGCGTGAAGAACACGGAGATGCGCTGGTGCGAGCGCGCCTCCACCCAGGCCATGAAGCGCTCCAGGTCCGCGCGGTCCTTCGCGAGCTCCTCCTCGCTCTGCTTCCACTTGCCGAAGGGGCAGTACTCGCACCCGAAGTTGCAGCCGGACAGCGGGCCCCGGTAGAGCACGGTGAGCGTCATCGCCAGGCGTACTCCTTCATCTGCTCCCGCACCGGCTCGGAGTGCAGCCACGGGCCAATCAGGTCCGAGCGCTCCACGCCCGCCGCGGTGAGCCGGAGCACGCCCGCCTCCTGGCGCCCCAGCCCGTGCGTCTCCAGCTCGGCCAGCTCCGGGAAGTCCTCCAGCACCTCGGCGCCGAAGCGCTGGCGGTACGCGGCCAGGTCCACGCCCTCCGCCAGCAGCGACAGGAGCATGTACCGCCGCCGCTGCTCCTCGGGGCTCAGCCTGAAGCCGTAGCCCACCTCGCCGAAGGACGCCTCGGTGCGCTCGCTGTAGGAGGCGATGATGGAGCGCACCTCGCGCGAGCCCACCGCGTACTCGGACGAGTAGTGCACGCCGCCGGTGTACGAGCGCGCCCCGCAGCCCAGGCCCACCATGCCGTCCTCCTGGCAGCGGTACACGGGGCCTCCGGCGGACGGCGCGTGCGGCGCGCGGAACATGCGCATGGAGACCTGGGTGTAGCCCTGCGACAGGAGGAAGTCGCGCCCGGCGCGGTAGAGAGACAGGCGCAGGTCGTCCCACGCGCGCGCCTTCTTGCCCAGGAAGGTGAGCGGCCGGACGTAGAGCGGGTAGAGGTAGAGCTCCTCCGGCGTGAAGCGGAGCGCCTCGCGCAGGGAGAAGAGGAAGCTCTCCACCGTCTGCCCCTCCATCCCGTAGATGAGGTCGAGGTTGAGCGTGGGGAAGCCCGTGGAGCGGATGAGGTCCAGCGCGGCTTGCACCTGCGCGGTCTTCTGGGGCCGCTTCACCGCGGCCACCTCCGCCTCGATGAAGCTCTGCACGCCGATGCTCACCCGGTCCGTGCCGCGCGAGCGCAGCACGCGGAGCTTCTCCGCGTCCACCGTCTCCGGCGACACCTCCACGGAGACGGGGATGTCCTTCATCGCTGCCCCCAGGGTGCCCTCCATGAGGTCGAACACGGTGTGCAGGCCGGCCACGTCCAGCAGCGTGGGCGTGCCGCCGCCAATCGCGGCGCGGGCGAAGGTGGCCTGCCCCAGCGCCTGCTTCACCCGGCGCGTCTCGCGGACGAGCGCGCCGAGGTACCCGTCCACCACGTCCTGCTTCGGGCCGGCCGCGGTGAAGAGGTTGCAGAAACCGCAGCGCATCTCGCAGAAGGGCACGTGGACGTAGAGGAACAGCGCGTCGCGCCGCTCCTCCGCCCAGACGGACTCCAGCGGCAGCGCGGGGGTGAAGGGACGGTAGGCCGTCTTGTGGGGGTAGCCGTAGAGGTACGCCACATAGGGCGTCTCTCCGAGCATCTGCTCCAGGCGCGTCATGGTGCGGTATCTGGCTCCGAAAGGCGGGAGGATATGCCGCCTCGCGCCTCCGGAACAGCATCCCGCCGTGACGCGGCCGCCCCCCCTACCGCGGGCGAGGGCTGGCGGGCAGCGCGAACTCCGCGTAGGGCACCGTCCAGACGACGGGGTGGCCCAGGCGGTGGCCGGTGTAGCCGTCCTCGCCGTAAGCCGTCCCATGGTCCGAGCAGACGATGCAGAAGGCCGGCCCCCGGCGCCGCAGGGCGTCGAAGAGAGGGGGGAGCTGGCCGTCCACGTACTCCAGCGCCGCGGCGTGTGAGGCGCGCGAGTCCTGGGTGGCGCCGGGCAGGTAGTGGCGGTTGGGCTGGTGCAGCGCGGACACGTTGATGAAGAGGAAGACGCGTTTCTCGCGAGGCAGCGCGTCCAGGCGGCTCACGGCGAGGGCGACCTGGTGCTCGGTGGAGCGCGGGTCCGTCACGCCCAGCTCGCGGCTCCAGTGGCTCTCCGCGAAGAGGCCGGGGAGCACGTTGCCCAGCGGGTTGCGCTTGTTGAAGAAGCCGACGCCGCCAATGCAGACGGTGTGGTAGCCGCGCGCGGCCAGGCCGGTGACGAGGTCCGGAGCGTCGAGGACGCAGGTGTCCGGGGAGGTGGTCTCACTGCCCTCGAAGCGCATGGCGAACAGGCGCGGGTAGAGGCCGGGCGCGGCGGGGGTGGGCAGGAAGCCCGCGAAGAAGGCGTGGTGCGCGGCATAGGTGAAGCTGGCGGGCGAGTGCCGCTTCTCCCAGCGCCCCCCGGGCAACAGCGCGGAGAGGTTCGGCGTGCGGCCCTGGGAGGCCAGCTCCTCGGCCACGTCGTAGCGGAGGGTGTCCAGGGTGAGGAACAGCAGGTCGTGCGTGCCCACCACGGCGTTCATGTCCATTGCGCCAGCACCCTGGAGATTTCCGCGGTGTTGCCCACGATGCGCTCCACGGTGAAAGTGGGAGGCGGCAGCCCGCTCGGCCACGCGCGCCCGTGGGAGACCCAGCAGGTGGCCATGCCCAGGCGGGCGGCGCCGGCGATGTCCCGCTCCGGGTCGTCTCCGACGTGGAGCACCTCCGCGGCCTCGCGGTCCACGCACGCAAGCGCCGCGCGGAAGATACGGGGGTCGGGCTTCTCGGCGCCGACCTCACCGGAGAGGAAGACTTCCGGAAGGAGCGTCGTGAGGTGCGCTCGCTCCAGCTTCGCGCGCTGCACGCGGCCCGAGCCATTGGACACCACGGCCACGGGCACACGCCTCCTCAAGTCCTCCACGAGTGCACCGGGCCCGGCGGAGGGCCGGACGAACGTGGGGAGCCGGGAGGACATGTCCTGCCAGAGGGCCTCGGGCGACAGCCCCAGGCCCGGAAAGGTGTCGATGACGCGGCGGCAGAAGACGGTGCGGTCCGAGGAGCCGCGCCCGTCCATCGCGTGCAGCGCGGCCACGTCCCCGGCCCTGCGGGCCTCCGGGAACGCGGACGGGTGGCGGAGGATGAGGTCCTCCACGTAGCGAGCGAAGGCGCCGGCGCGGTCGATCAGCGTGTCATCCAGGTCGAAGAAGACGGCCCGGGGCCGCATCCGAGCACTCCTCGCGAAGGGCGGTGAGGATACGCCGCCTTGCCCCCATGCAACAGGGCCATGGGCCGCTCGCGGACCGGCCGGAGCCCCCAGGGGCCATCATTTGCCAGTCAACAGATGCGGGATTCCAACAATGGCAAATCCCGCAAGAACCGTGACCTCATCCCACGGTCTCGTTGCCGGGGGGCACAACATGAGAGTCTTTCAGCCGTCCGATCGTGAATTGAGCCGTGAAGTCAAGTTCCTCGAGGACCCCGCTCCGCGGGACGACAATCGCATCATTGCCCTGGACTCTCGATTGGAGCGCGGGCTGGCGCCGCTCAGGACCGAGCGCCTCTGGTTGAAGCTGCGTCTGGATTCACAGGCCGGAGCCGGACTGCCGGTGAGTGGGGAAACCCACCGGATGGATGAGAAGGCCCTCCTGGAGCTGGTCCTGGAGCGTTCCAACCAGCTCCCCGCCTGCTTCCTGGAGGTGGGAGCACACCGCGCCAGCGCGGTCTGCAAGATCTCCACGTCGGGCACGGACTACGAGGGCAGGGCCGGGCAGTGGTCGGGTACGGGCTTCCTGGTGTCTCCCAACATCCTGCTCACCAACCACCACGTCCTCAACAGCCCCGACGTCGCCACGCGAGCCACGTGTCTCTTCAAGTACCAGGCGGACGAAACCGGCGGGGTCGGAGTGACTCAGACCTACCGGCTCAATCCCTCACGCCTCTTCATCACCAGCCCGGCCCGGAACGGGCTCGACTACACCTTCGTCTGGGTGGAGGGGGAGCCCGGAAGCACCCATCAGTTCATCCCTCTCGACCGGAGCGCCTTCAAGGTCACCCCTGACGAGTTCGCCAATGCCATCCACCATCCCCGTGGCGGGCTGAAGGCCGTGACGCTCCAGGAGAACAGGGTCATCCGGCAGAGCGTCGTCACGGTCCACTACACCACCGACACCGAATCCGGCAGCTCCGGCGCGCCCATCTTCAACAATGAATGGGCCCCCATCGCGCTTCACCATGCGAGCCGGGAGGCGCCGAAGGACGGCCTGCCCACCCTGGGAGAGACGGGACGCTTCCTCAACGAAGGCATTCTCTTCTCCGCCATCGCGGCGGACCTGGAGAGAAGGCGCGACACGGGGCGCGACACGGAGGTGGCGCTCGAAATCCTCTCCCTCTTCAGGGGCACGGACGCCCTGAGCGGCTTCTTCGGAACGCTGGGACGTCCCCAGCGAGGAAACGCGGACTTCGAATACGTCGTGAACGCGTATCGCGGCGAGGCCGGCGATGTCGACGTGGGCTTCTGGAACGTCGAGCACTTCGAGCGGGACTACGCGCGCAAGGTGGACGAGGTCGCGCGAATGATCGCCTCCATGAACCTGGACGTCTGGGCGCTCAGCGAGTCCTCGGCCCGGTCGGCCGAGCTGCTGGCCAGACGCCTTCGCGAGGACTACGGGCTGGACTTCCGGATGGAAGCCTCCGAACCCGGCGCGCCTCACACCCAGCAGACCGTGACTGTCTTGTGGAACGCCAAGACGGTGAAGCTCCAGAAGGAGCCGTGGCCTCAGGACATCGAGCGTTGGCTGCATGCACACACCGAGGATTTCGACGGGCTCGACCTGGAGCCCCAGCGCGACTCGGAAGGCGGGCGCATCTTTCCGCGCTACCCCGCCCTCTACCGGGTCTCCGCCGCCAACGGCGATGGCGGACACACCCTGGACTTCTTCCTCCTGCCCCTGCACCTCAAGGCCTTCGCCTCGGGCTCCCAGCGCAGAAGGCTCGCCACCCGAATCCTCTCCGTCGCCGTGGACCGGATGATCAACCAGTACGGCAAGGACGAGGACTGGGTCATCGGGGGTGACCTCAACGCGGCCCTCGCGTCAGAGGACTTCTCCCACTTGTCGCAGGCAGGCCACCTCGCGGCCAGTGCCGAGGACGAAGGCGCTGGCGCCATCACCTACGTGAAGGCGCCCCATCGCTCGTTCATCGACCACGTCTTCCTGTCGCCCAACCTGGCGAAGACCTACGGCGCGAAGGACTTCTTCGTGGTCGCCGCCGATCGCACCCTGCCAACCTATCTCACCGACCTGAGCGACCACCGCCCCGTGCTCATCCGGATGAGCCTCAATCAAAGCCGGCCTGAAGCCTCGCGCGCGAGGCGCGGAGGCTCCACGCCCCACGCCGGTTTGATGTCCGTCCTGAACCAGCTCACGGCGGAGGCCACCGCGCCCGAGCCTCCCAGGCGGCCGGCAACGAGCATGGTGCCTCCACGGGCCTCGCTGGAGACCGGGCTCGAGCGGCTGGAGGAATCCCGCCGCCGCACCTACTACGACGCGGCGGCGGACACCCAGGCGAGGAATGACTACTACCGCGGGCTTCCCAGCCGCCCGTCCTTCGAGGACCTGAGCAGGCTCGTGAAGCAGTCCCATACACGCCCCGTCTCCTACCGGCGCGCGCGTGCGGAGCACCTCTACACCTGGGTCGACCTCCATCCGGACTGGCGGCTGCGCAGCATCTACTCGGGCAAGCCGTTCTCGCCGGAAGAAATCCTCCGCCTCGACGCCGAGGTGGAGAGAGCGCGCGCCGAGCGCCTCCGGGAGCTCTTCCGCCCCGAGCGCATGATTGTCTACGAGGACCTGACCGAGGAGGCGGCCCGGCTGGAGTCCGACCTCCCGTACAACTGCGAGCACGTCGTTCCCCAGTCCTGGTTCCGGGAGAAGGAGCCGATGCGCGGCGACCTCCACCACCTCTTCACGTGCGAGTCGCGGTGCAATAGCTTCCGGAGCAACACGCCGTACTTCGACTTCAAGGGGGGCGAAGAGGCCTGGAGGGATGAGTGCGGCCGCTCCGAGAACAATGGCTTCGAGCCGGTCCACGGCAAGGGCGCGGTCGCGCGCGCGACGCTCTACTTCCTCGTCCGCTACCCTGGCATCGTCAATGACTCGAGCGCGGAGCTCGAGGCCGAGCGGCTCCAGGTCCTCCTGAGCTGGCATCGCGCGGACCCGGTCTCGGACCACGAGCGGCATCGCAACCAGGCCATTCACGAGGTGCAGGGGAACCGGAACCCCTTCATCGACCGTCCCGAGTGGGCGGACCACGTGGACTTCCGGCTGGGGCTGGGGGACTGAGCCGTCCACCCCGTCAGCCACTCCGCTCGCCGCGCCGTCTCGCGGCGGGCGGAGCTGGCCGTGAGGTCATTGCCTCGGGCCGTGCCGCGCGCGGTCGTACTCCACCAGGGCCTGGACGACCTCCTCCTGAGAGTCCGTCAGCCGGAGGTAGCGCGCGTATTCCTGTCCCTGGGCGAGCTGGACCAGCAGCGGGTACACGGGCCGGGTGCGCGTCCAGAACTCGGTGCCGAGGAAGATCATCGGGCTGATGACGCCCACGGAGTTGTAGTGGTTCTGGCAGGCGTCCTGGAAGACCTCCTGGATGGTGCCCGCGCTGCCGGGCGCGTAGACGATGCCGCCGCGGGCAATCGTGAGCAGGCCGTCCTCGCGCACGCTGTTGGCGAAGTACTTGGCGATGTGGGTGGCGAAGGGGTTGGGCGGCTCGTGCCCGTAGTGCCAGGTGGGGATGCCCAGGCTGTCGCAGTGGGGCCTGTCCTCGTCACGCAGCGGGAACGCGTTGCGCGCCTCGAAGGCGCGCGACAGCCACTCGCGGTCCGTGTAGCTGGGGGCCTTCGCGAGGATGGCGAGCCCTGCGTCCAGCTCCGCCTCGGTGCGGCGGGCGAACCAGGCGCCCACGTGGGTGGCCTCCATGGCGCCCGGGCCGCCGCCGCTGACCATGAAGAAGCCCTGGCGGGTCAGCTCCCGGGACAGTGCCGCCACCGCGCGGTAGTCAGGCTGCCCGCGCTTCATGGAGTGACCGCCCATGATGGCCACCACCTTGCGCGCGCCGCCCTCGGCTCCGAGCAGGTCCTCCATCGCATCGGTGACGGCATGGTCATGGAGGCGCTGCGACAGCGTCTCCAGGAGGGTGGGCGGGTTGCCCCGGCCGTGGGAGGCCCAGTGCGCGTAGATGCGGGCGTCCGGCGTGTCGGCGTACGTCTCCGGCCGCGCGGGGTCGAAGCCGGCGTACAGCTCCTCCGGCGAGTAGAGGCCGCCGCGGTAGGGCTGGTAGGGCAGCCCCGAGAACGGAGGGAACACCATGGCCCCGTGCGCGAGCGCGGCGCTCAGGGCTTCCTTCTCCAGCTCACAGCCCAGGAAGACGGTGCCCGCGAGCTCGGCGGAGGCCAGCTCGCGGGTGTACCGCCGCAGGTCCAGTCCCTGGATGACGGCGTTGGAGAAATGCGCTCCCGCGCGGAGGTGCCGTTCGAACGCGTCGATGGTTTCGATCTCGATCACCCCCGGAGGATTCCACGTCTGTCGCCCGGGACGGTAGGGGTTCCCCACTCAACGGAGGGAGTCGAGCGTCCGGAGCACGGCCTCCGCCTGGAGCTGCTCCGAGCGGGCCCCCACCGCGGCGGCGTCCTGCGCGGCGAGCTGGAGCTGGCGCCCGGCCTCCTCCAGCTCCCCCAGCCGCAACTGGGCGCGGCCCAGCGTGCAGCGCAGCAGCGACTGGAGCTTGCGGTCTCCCATCCTCGCGGCGAGCTGCAAGCCACGGACGGCGTCCTCCTTCGCCAGCTCCGGCGCGTCCGCCTGGATGTGAAGCAGCGCCAGCCCGTGGTGCGTGTACGCCATGCCCCAGCGGTCACCGGTGCGCGACTCCAGGTCCAGCGCGAGCTGGAAGAAGTGCGCCGCGCGCTCCCTGTCTCCCGCGCGCGCGTGGGCATCTCCCAGGTGGAGCAGGGCCATGGAGTGCTCCCACGTGTCCCCCGCGCGCTCGCTCCAGCGCAGCACGGCGGCATACTCCGCGGTGGCCTGCCGGGGACGGCCCAGGCCCATCAGCACGTTGCCCATGGCGCGGTGCAGGGCCGCCTCCACGCTGGCGCGCGCGGGCCCGTACTCCGGAGGCGCCAGCCGCAGCCGCTCGCGAGCGATGCGAAGCCGCGCGCGGGCCGGCTCGAACCGTCCCATCGCACAGAGCGCGAGCGCGGCGAGCGCATCCAGCGCCGCCGCCAGCGTGGGCACCGTCTCCAATCCCTCTCGGTAGCCCTCCTCCGCCAGCGCCACCACCTCCTCATGACGGCCCAGGGCGAACACCACGGAGGCCAGCTTGTGCAGGCGTCTCGCCCGGTCCACGCCCGTGGGCGGTGGGTCCTCCAGGTCCAGCGTACGGGCGCTGCGCCACGCGGACTCGGCCTCCTCCTTCGCCCCGGACAGCCGGTGCGCATCGCCCTGCTGCTCCCAGAGCACGCGCTGCCACTCGCGGGATGCGGCCGGCTCCAGTCCGAGCGCGAGCCCGAGCGCGAAGCGATACACCGCGAGCGCGGAGGCCGGCTCCAGCGCCGCGCGGTGCCATCCCGCCAGCTCCAGCAGGTGGGGCAGTGCGCGCTCCGGCTGGCCGGCGGCGAGCCAGTGCCGGCTCAGCTCCGCGCAGGCCCTGCGCCGCAGCTCCACGGGCAGCGCCTCGTAGGCCTCCGCGGCCCGGCGGTGCAGCGCGTACGAGTCCTCCCCGCCCTCGTCCGCCCCGCCCTCGGAAAGGCTGGCGGCCCAGATGTACCGTCCGCCCGCCGCGGCCCGCAGCCACCCACCCGTCTCCAGCCACGCGAGCGGCGCGTAGCCGCCCACCAGCGCGCCCAGCACCGGCCGGGGGAAGGAAGGCCCGAGCACGGACGCCGCATGGAGCGCCTCGCGCTGCCCGGGGGACAGCGCCTCCAGGCGCGCCGCGAGCGCCTCCGTGCCCGTGAGCGGCACCGGGGCTCCGGGGCACTCCTCGTGGAGGGTGATGGCATGCAGCAGGTGCAGCGGATGTCCGGCGCTGCCACGGAGCAGCGCCTCACGCGCCTCGGGTGCCACCCAGCTGGAGTGCACGCGCTGTGAGAACAGGGCCGCGGACTCCTCGTCGGACAGCGGCCCCACCGTGAGAACCTCGACCGGCAGCGGCATCGGCGCCGTGCCACCGGGGCGCTGGAGCGCGAGCAGCAGCAGCGGCGTGTGGCTCAGGCGAGACACCAGGACCTCGAGGAGCGCATGGCTCAGCGGGTCCGCGTGCTGCCAGTCCTCCAGCACGAGCAGCCGGGGCTGGCGGTGGGGCATCAACGCATGGCAGACGGCGTCGAACAGCGCGGTGCGCTCCGCGGCGAGGCTCGCGGGCACCCCCTGCCGCTCACGGCCCTCCAGGAAACGTGCGAGCAGCTCCGCATCCGAGCTGGACACACGGCCCACCCCGGGAGGCGGCTGCAGGGCGCGCGTGGCCTCCAGCAGCTCGCGAAAGGGGCCGGCGGGCGTGCCGGGCAGGGCCATGCCACTGCCCTCCCACACCTCGAAACCTCCGAGGGCCAGCTCCACCACGAGTGCATCCTTCAACCGGGACTTGCCCAGGCCCGCCTCGCCCACCAGCCAGACCGCGCGCCCCTGCCCTCGCCGTGTCTCCGCGGCGAGGCCCCGCAGCCGGCCCAGTTGCGCCGCTCTCCCGACCAGTGGGGGCTGGCAGGTGGGTGGCGTCCACCTGCGCACCGGTGCGCCCTGTCGCCCCCCGGGTGGGGTCCGCGGGCATGCGAGGGTGCCCGCCGGAATTCGAGCCCCACAGGCAACACAAATGCCCGAGGACGAGGCCATGGCCACCTCCATTGAAATGATGTGTGGGGCGACCCTGGAGTTCTAACGCCCCGGGTATTTCGCGCGCCTCGCGCCTCAGGGCTGTACGAGTGTCGTCACCCCACGGTGCACATGGACCTTCGGGCTGACAACGGGACGACAATCGCGCCGCGACGAACAATTACAACCCGGTTACTCCAAATACCGCGATGCATGTCTCGCTTTCCTTCCTGGAGGGCAGGCAGGCTCCAGGGGGAAGTGTTGAGTACGAAATAGTTCTCCCTGATACTCGTTCTCGTCGCAGCGAAGCCCCCATCCCTCAAAGCCAGACGCCCACCCGCCCGCGCTCCGCGGCGCGGCTTCACTCCCCGTCTGCCTTTGCCCCCCCAGAGAGCCATCATGAAGAAGACCCTCCTGCTGGTTGGAACGCTGCTCGGCGTCGGCGGCGCTGGCTGTGGCGCGTACGCCCCCTCCACCGAAGCGGGCGAGGCCCCGGACACCTCCGCCTCCGGGCTCACCGCGTCCAACTGCGCGCAGCTCACGGCCACCTCGGTCATCGCCAGCGGCAATGACGGCAACGTCCCCGCGAACACCCTGGACGACCGTCTGGACACGCGGTGGAGCAGCCTGGGCAAGGGCTCGTGGATTGACTACGACCTGGGCACCACCAGGACGGTCGCCGGTGCCACCGTCGCGTGGCACAACGGCAACACGCGGTCCAACACCTTCACGGTGTCCGTCTCTCCGGACGGCTACACGTACACGCAGGTCTTCTCCGGCAGGAGCTCCGGCACGACGACGGCGGCGGAGACCTACACCTTCCCGGCCGTGTCCGCCCGCCGCCTGCGCATCACCGTCAATGGCAACACGTTGAATGACTGGGCCAGCATCGCCGAGGCCCGCGCCTGCGCCGGCACGGTGACGACGCCCCCGCCGCCCACCGGCTCCAGCGTGGTGTGGGTGGGTGACTTCGAGACGGGTGACCGCTCGCAGTGGAGCCACACGCAGATGGTGAGCGCGGACCGGCTGGCCGTGGTGGCCTCGCCGCTGCGCCAGGGCCGCTACGCCATCAAGGCCACGGTGAGGCAGGGCGACGACCCCATCAACTCCAGCGGCAACCGCAATGAGCTGGTGAAGATGACGCGCGAGCCGGTGGGCTCCGAGTACTACTACCGCTGGAGCACGATGTTCGACTCCACCTTCCCCAGCGTGAGGACGTGGCAGCTCTTCACCCAGTGGCACCACGAGGGCGACTCGGGCTCGCCGCCGGTGGAGTTCTACGTCTACGGCGAGGAGATTCGCCTCAACATCGGCGGCAACCCGGGCGTCATCGTCTGGCGCACGCCGCTGGTGCGCGGGCAGTGGCAGGACTTCATCTTCCACGCGAAGTGGTCGCCGGACGCGTCGGTGGGCTTCGTGGAGCTGTACCTCAATGGCCAGCTCGTCCTGCCCAGGCGCTACATCGCCACCCAGTTCCCGGGCCAGCTCAACTACCTGAAGGTGGGCCTGTACCGGAACGACACCATCACCCAGACGGGCATCGTCTATCACGACGGGTGGACCATGGCCCGCTCGCTGCAGGACGTCCTCAGCCCGACGTCGGTCGTCACCGCGCCGTAGCGGCTGCCCGGCAGCGGACACCGGAGTGACTCCCGGGCCGAAGGCCGTCCACCCGCGCGGCCCCGGCCCGGAGTAGTTTCCGGGCATGTCCCAGACCCTGCTGGTCGTCCATGTCCATGTCCACGTGAAGCCGGAGCACGTGGAGGCGTTCCGCGAGGCCACCCTGGCCAATGCCCGCGAGAGCGTGAAGGAGCCCGGCATCGCCCGCTTCGACGTCATCCAGGACATGGAGGACGCGACGCGCTTCGTGCTCGTGGAGGTGTACCGGACGCCGCAGGCTCCGGCCGCGCACAAGGAGACGGCCCACTACCTCACCTGGCGCGACACGGTGGCGCCGATGATGGCGGAGCCGCGTACCAGCCGGAAGTACGTCAACCGCTTCCCCGACGACGCCGGGTGGTGACGTGAGCGGCCTCTCCTTCGAGTTCGCCACCGCCACCCGCATCGTCTTCGGCCCCGGCCGCGTCTCCGACGCCCCCGAGGCGGTGCGCGGCCTGGGTGGAAGCCGCGTGCTGCTCGTCACCGGGAAGGACCCGGCGCGCGCCCGGACGCTGCATGAGGCGCTGGAGCGGCCAGGCCTGCCCGTGCGCGTCTTCCCCGTGGACGGAGAGCCCACGGTGGAGCTGGCGCGGGAGGGCACGGCCGCGGCCGTGGAGTCCCGCTGCGACGCGGTGGTGGCCTTCGGCGGCGGCAGCGCGCTGGACGCGGGCAAGGCCATCGCCGCACTGGCGGCCAATGGGGGCGACCCGCTGGACTACCTGGAGGTCATCGGACGGGGCAAGCCGCTGACACGCCCCGCCCTGCCCTTCGTGGCCATTCCCACCACGGCGGGCACGGGCTCGGAGGTGACGCGCAACGCGGTGCTGGGCTCGAAGGAGGCGAAGGTGAAGGCCAGCCTGCGCAGCCCGCACATGCTGCCGCGGCTGGCGCTGGTGGACCCGGACCTGCTCACCGGGGCGCCCGCCGCCGTGCTGGCCTCCAGCGGGCTGGACGCGCTGTCGCAGCTCATCGAGCCCTTCCTCTCCGCGCGCGCCAACCCGCTCACGGACTCGCTGGCGCGCGAGGGCATGAGGCGCTCGGCGCGCTCGCTGCGGCGCGCGGTGCAGGAGGGGCCGGACGCGTCCGCGCGCGAGGACCTGGCGCTGGCCAGTCTCTTCGGCGGGCTGTGTCTGGCCAACTCCGGCCTGGGCGCGGTGCATGGCTTCGCGGCGCCGGTGGGCGGCATGTTCGAGGCGCCCCACGGCGCGGTGTGCGCGGCATTGCTGCCCGCGGTGCTGGACGTCAACCTGCGGGCCCTGCGCGCACGCGCGCCGGAACACCCGGCGGTGCCTCGCTTCCAGGAGGTCGCGGCGCTGCTGACGGGCCGGCCGGATGCACGCGCGGAGGATGCGCTCGTCTGGGTGGAGGGATTGCGCGCCGCGCTCCAAGTCCCGGGCCTGGGGCGTTATGGATTGACGGCGGCGGAAGTCCCGGCGCTGGTGGCCAGGGCGAAGGCCGCGAGCAGCATGAAGGCGAATCCCCTGGTGCTCACGGACGCGGAGCTCACGGAGATTGCCACCCGTTCGATGTAACCCACTGGAGGTCGGAGAGGCGTATGCAGGACATCGACATCAAGACTTCAAACGGAACGATGGATGCGAAGCTGTTCCACCCGGAGGAAGGCCAGGGGCCGTGGCCCGCCGTCATCCTGCTGGTGGATGCGTTCGGCATCCGGCCGGTGTTCGAGGAGATGGCGCACCGGCTCGCGAAGGAGGGCTACGTCGTCCTGCTGCCCAACGTCTTCTACCGGGAGGGCCACGCGTCGAAGCTGGACCTCAACGGCTCCTTCGAGGACGAGGCGTTCCGAAAGCGCATCTACGCGCTCATCGGAGGGCTGACGCCCGAGCGGCTCAGGGTGGACGCCGCCGCGGAGCTCGACTTCCTCGCCCGTCATCCCAGGGTGAAGGGGCCGAAGGTGGGCGTGGCCGGGTACTGCATGAGCGGCGGCATCGCGGTGCGCATGGCCGCGGACTCCCCGGACCGCATCGCCGCGGCGGCCTCGTCCCATGGCGGGCGCCTGGCGACGGACGCGCCCGACAGTCCCCACCGGCTCGTCGGCAGGGTGAAGGGCGAGCTGTACTTCGGCCACGCGGACAATGACAACTCGATGCCCGCCGAGGCCATCCAGAAGCTGGAGGCCGCGCTGAAGGAAGCAGGCGTCAAGCACCGCTCCGAGCTGTTCGCGGGCAAGCGCCACGGCTACGCGGTGGCGGGCACGGCGGCGTACGACGAAGAGGCGGCCGAGCAGCACTGGCAGCGGCTGCTCGACCTGTTCAACCGGACGCTGCGGACCTGAGCCGCTCAGCCTCGTCGGCGTCCCCGCAGCAGGGGCCCGACGAGCCACAGCAGCCCCGCGGCCACCAGCGCGCCGGGAGCCGCGGCACAGGCTCCATCAGCGGACGAAGCGCGCTGCCGGCAGTCCACGTCCGCCGAGAGGGTAAGGGGGTACTCGCGGCCATCCATCACGACGTGGAACGTCTGCTCCACGAAGCCGTCCCCGCGCCCACCGCCCGGGCGCTCCAGGTCCGCGTAATCGAAGCCCTTCCACTCGCCCGGCGCCAGCTCGACGACACACGGCTCCGTCCGACAGTGGAAGATGGACCAGCCGACCAGCGTCACGGGCTGGTCGCATTCATTCCAGACAGTGCTGATGCTGCAGCCCTGCTCCAGGCTGACATCGAGGCACGACACCTCGGAGACCACCTTCCGGTTCGTCGCCTGACAGGGACATGGCTCGTCGTCATTCGCCCACGCCACGCTCGCGCACAGCCCCAGGAACAATCCGAGCCCCGTCACCACTCCACGGGTCCGGAGATGAATCTCACGCATGGAAGCGCTCCTTCGAAACGCCGGCCCGTGGACGCATCCTGCCACGACTCCGCACCGGGGCACCGGGCATGCGTGCTTGCGTGATGGAGTCTCCATGGGCCCACTTGCCAGGAAGCACCGGCATCGTTAATCCTGTCGCCATGCACCTCGTGGTGAGCGCACGTCGATTTAGCCGCCCCCCGGCCCCGTTTGGGAGTCGGGAGGCCGTGCTGTTCGACTGAGCGCACGCCCCTCTCGTTGGTGGAACGCCGTCAGGCGCGACGCCCTCCCGAACTCGCCGGGGGGACATCCGAGGCCGGTGGCGCAAGGCGGCCTTCCCGCCCGGCGTCCCGGAGACCGTTCCGTTCCATCGCTCCACCGAGAGGTTTCCCATGTCGTCCGTCTCCCTCCCTGTCTCCACGTCCATCTCCATCCTCAGCGCCGACGAGCTCCGGCGCGCCCTGTCCGTCCGCGACCTCACCGACCCCGCCGCCGGCCCGCACGCCATGCAACTCCTCGTGTCCGCGGCGCTGGACGCCCTGCGCTCCACCTGGGGCTGCGAGGTGCGCATCCACCGTCAGAACCCCGTCGTCTCCATCGCCGACAACTACGACCGGCTGCACTATCCACCGGGTGGCGCCGCGCGGGACGCGCGCTACACGCGCTACGTCTGTGACACCGCGCTCTTGCGCTCGCAGACCTCGGCCATGATTCCGGGGCTCTTGCGCCGGCTGTCCGTGGCGCCGCCCGAGGACGTGCTGCTCGCCTGCCCCGGGCTCGTCTACCGCCGCGACTGCATCGACCGGCTGCACACCGGCGAGCCCCACCAGATGGACCTCTGGCGCATCCGCCGGGGGCCGCCCCTCACCACGGACGACCTGCGCGACATGATTGCCACTGTCGTGCGCGCGCTTCTCCCGGGCCGCGAGATGAAGCTGACGCCGGCCGTCCACCCGTACACCACGGACGGGCTCCAGGTGGACGTGCGCCACGGCACGGAGTGGGTGGAGATTGGCGAGTGCGGCCTGGCGCTCCCCGCGCTGTTGGAGGAGAGCGGGCTGGACACCGGCACCACCACGGGCCTCGCCATGGGCATCGGGCTGGACCGCATCCTGATGCTGCGCAAGGGCCTGGACGACATCCGCCTCCTGCGCACCTCGGACCCACGAATCGCCTCACAGCTCCTGGACCTGGAGCCCTACCGCCCCGTGTCCTCCATGCCGGAGGTGCGCAGGGACCTCTCCATCGTGCTCGACGAGCAGCAGACCCCCGAGGAGCTCGGAGACGCCGTGCGCGCGGCGCTGGGCGAGCGGGCGGAGCTGGTGGAGACGGTGCAGGTGCTCTCGGAGACGCCCTACGCCGCGCTGCCCGCGAGCGCGGTGAAGCGGATGGGCGTCACGCCCGGACAGAAGAACGTGCTGCTGCGCGTGGTGCTGCGCGCGCTGGACCGCACGCTGACACACGACGAGTGCAACACGCTCCGGGACGACATCTACGCGGCGCTGCACCGGGGCACCGCGTGGGAGTGGGCGGCCCGGCCCCACTGACGAGACGTGAGGCCACGGCCCCCGCGGCCTCACACCTCGCAGCGCGGGCCCATGCACCTGTGGGCCTGAGCGGCCCGGCCCCGCCGAGGAGGCAGGGCCGAGGAGGCCTCACACCTTGTAGAGCAGGTCCATGTACTTCTTGAGCAGGTCGCTCACCAACCCGCGGAAGGGCACGCTGGCCGCCATGCCGTAGACGGGCGCCATCGTCCCCTTCTCGCCGGGGTGTGCCTTCACGTGCTCCACGGCGGCGCGGAGGTCCTCCAGGAACTGCTCCGCCACGCCGGGCTGCGTGTGCCGCAGGGTGACACACAGGTGGACCGCGGAGGGCTTGTGCAGGCCGTTGAGGCTCCACCCGCGCTCGCTCATCCGCTCCATCACCTTGAACACGTCCACCGTCTCCGAGCCGAACGCGATGACGAACAGCGGCTCTCCCAGCACGTGCAGCTCGGGGATGGCGCGGATGCCCTGCTTGATGGTGGAGGCCGTCTCCAGGATGCGGCGCGTGGCCTCCAGGTAGCCCTGCTCGCCCATGCTCACCAGGGACGCCCAGGCCGTCGCGATGAGCGCGCCGGGCCGGCTGCCGGAGAAGGTGGGCGAGAAGTAGATGCCACCCGGCCAGTCCGTGGCCGTGAAGTACTGGAACGAGCGCAGCTCCGTGCCCCGGTACAGCACCACGGACGAGCCCTTCGCCGCGTAGCCGAACTTGTGCGTGTCCACGGAGATGGACGTCACGCCGGGCAGCCGGAAGTCGAAGGGCGGCACCTCGTAGCCCAGCTTCTTGGCGAAGGGCAGCACGAAGCCGCCCAGGCACGCGTCGGTGTGGAAGCCGATGCGCTTCTTGCGCGCCAGCTCGGACAGCTCCTCGATGGGGTCGATGACACCGTGGGGGAAGCCCGGCGCCGAGCCGATGAGCACAATCGTGTTCCGGTTGATGGCCTTCCTCGTCGCGGCCACGTCCGCGCGGTAGTCCGGCCCCACCGGCACGCGCACCATCTTCACGCCGAAGTAGTGCGCCGCCTTGTCGAAGGCGGGGTGGGCGCTCGCCGGCGCCACCATCTCCGGCTTCGTGATGCCCTTCTTCTCGCGCGCCCAATCACGGTACGTCTTGATGGCGAGCATGATGCTCTCGGTGCCACCGGACGACATGGAGCCGCAGATGTGCTCATTCGCGGGCCGGCCCGCGTTGGCGGCATCGGCGCCCAGCATGCCCGCCGTCATGGCCACCACCTCGGCCTCGAACTTGGTGGCGCTGGGCCACAGGTCCGCGTGGAGCGGGTTGCTCTGCGAGTGGAGCGCGTAGACGCGATTGAGGAAGTCGATGTGCTCCGAGTCGCCGTTGTACACGGCTCCGGACACCTTGCCCTCGCGCCAGCGCGACTCCTCCTTCAGCTCCAGCGCCTGCAATTCCTTCAGCACCTCCTCGCGCGAGCGCCCCGTCACCGGCAGGTGGTCGAAGCTGGGCACCTTGCCCCGGTACGGCTTGAGGCTGCCCTCCAGCTCGGACATCAGCGAGTCCGTCTCCTTCGACAGCAGGTCGCGCACCATCGGCACGGCCTTGAGGTAGCGCTCGGCCTTGGACAGCAGGCGCGGCGGCACGTGGTTCAGCAGGCGCATCGACTTCAGGTCGGGCAGTGCCATGGGGGTTCCTTTCCGTGTGCCGGGCTTCAGGCGCTCCGGGCGCGGTTGAGCCGCGCGAAGATGGCCTTGTTGGCCTTGTAGAGGTTGACGAACTCGCGGAACAACTCGTCGTAGAGCGCCCGGTTCTTCGGGTCCGGCTCATACGTGCGGGCGATGGGGACGAGCGAGGGAATCTCCTCCACCGTGAGCTTCCCCAGCGCCACCGCCGCCTGGAACGCGGCGCCCCGGGCATTGGCCAGCACGGGCTCGTCCACCTGCTGAATGGTGCGGCCCAGCACGTCCGCGTGAATCTGGCACCACAGCGGGGAGCGGGCCCCGCCGCCGATGATGCGCATCGACTCCAGCCGGCGGCCCACGAACTGCTCCACGTAGGTGAACAGCCAGCGCGAGTTGTACGCCACGCCCTCCATCACCGCCCGCACCATGTGGGCGCGCGTCGTCTTCAGCGACTGGTTGAAGAAGCCGCCGCGCAGCGCCTTGTCGTCCACGGGGCTGCGCTCGCCGTTGAGCCAGGGCATGAAGATGAGGCGGTCGCTCCCGGCGGGGACGCTGCCGGCCTGACGCTCCATCAGCTTGTAGACCTCCGCCGAGTCGTCCTCCGCCTCCGGGTGCCCGGGCTGCGTGTCCCGGCTGTAGAGGATGTTGTCCTTGAGGAAGGTGAGGCAGATGCCGGCGGACTCCTGCTCGTTGGCCAGCAGGTAGCGTCCCGGCAGCGCGGACGGCACCGAGGCCATCTGGTGGAAGAGGTCCGTCTTCTTGTAGGGCACGTGGCAGCTCAGCCACGACGAGGTGCCCACGCACAGGTGCGGCTCGTTGTCGCGCACCGCGCCGGAGCCCACCGCGGCGGCGAGGATGTCCGGAGCGCCCGTCACCACCTGCACGTCCTCGCTCAGGCCCAGCTCCCGCGCGGCCTCCGGCCGCAGGGGGCCGAGCACCGTGGCGGCGGGCACCAGGTCCGGCAGCTTCTCGCGCTCGAGCCCCGTTATCGCCAGGAGGCGCTCGTCGTAGGTGACGTGGCTCAAGTCGCGGTTGTCCGTCACCCAGTGCAGGGTGATGGAGTCGTACGAGGCGGCGAAGCGGCCGCTCAGCCGCAGGTTGAGCCAGTCCTTGGGCTCCAGGAACTTGTAGGTGTTCCGGTAGACGCCGGGGTGCTCCTTCTGAAGGTAGAGGATGTGGCCCACCGGGTCCTTCCCGGACAGGCTCGGCACCCCTCCGGACAGGCGTATCCACGTGAGCAGGCGGCGGATGCCGTAGCCCTCGATGGGGATGAAGCCGTCGGCCACGCGCTTCACATGGGCCGCGCCGCGCGAGTCCATCCAGATGAGCGCGGGGCGCAGGGGCCTGCCCGCCGTATCCACGGCCACGGTGCCGGACCACTGCGAGCTGCAGTTGACGCCGATGATGTCCTCGGCGCGGACGCGGCCGGACGCCAGCAGCCGCCGCGTGCCATGGACGATGGCGCGCCACCACGACTCGGGGTCCTGCTCGGCGCCTCCGTCGGGGAGCAGGTCGATTTCCAGCGGCTCCACGTCTCCGCCGAGAATTCTTCCCCGCAGGGACACCACGGCCAGCTTGACGGCCGAGGTGCCAAGGTCGATGGCCAGGATGCACTGCTCACCTGCGTGGGACACGCGGCCCTCCCTGCTGCGGGTCAGGAGTCGTCGGACGAGAGACTCCACCAACTCCAGGGAGTGCGTAACAGATGCCGACATCGAAACGCCGAAGAAAGTTCCATTTCGGAAATCGCGTGGCGCCTGACGGGAGGACTGGCCACCGGGAGCCCCGGCGAGCACGGGGATGTGCGGTGGTTCTGTAATACTCCGCGCTTGAAGTCGAGCCGAGGTACTGCGGACCTAACGCTGCACCGCGAGGATGCGCCACTGACGCATGTCGATGGCATAGGTCGCGCTGACATCGGTAACGGGCCCTTCTGAGTCGCAGGTCTGCGGCTTGGGGACGAATCGTACGAACATCACCCCTTCCGGTCCGGGTGCCGTCCACACATCGAAGGAGTCCCTCCTGTAGAGACACACTTCATCTGGCGTCGCCCCTTTGTGGGGCTTCACGTCCAATGGGCGGAAGTCGTCCATCGCGATCTGCGTTGCTACAGCGACGTTGGCGTGAATCTTCATCCGCCCCTCGGCGGGCAGGTCCAACGGAAACGTGAACCGGGCCGCTTCATCGGGAGGAGCATGCACGGGACGATAGGGGCGATAGAGCAGCGCACACGCAGGGAGGCCAAGCCCCAGCAGAATCAGCAGGCTCCGTTTCATGAGGCGTTCCTGGGCATCAAGGGAGACATCCGAACGAACATCCACATCACCGCCGCTACTCTCCATCCACGGGCGTAATGAAGCCGGTTTCCTTGTCCCCCTCGAGGATGTACCCGACAAGCTTCCAGGTCTTGGACTGCCGCAGATAGACCTCTCCCGGGCGGCGTTCACCCTTGTAGGGAATCAGCTTCATGATCGTGCACTCGGAGTCGAACTGGATGCGGATGGTCCAGTGCTGACTTTCGTTCCACCTGTCCTCCTGGGACATGGGAGAAGGAAACCAGGGATGACTGTGGTAATCGCCCAGGGTCACCGTTCGTCCGCGGTCATCCAGAACGAGCGTCGGCACGAGGCAGTGTTTCCGCTTTCTGTCCGCGCCGACCATCATTACCAGCGCCCGACGCAACTCGAAATTCTCCTTGCCCGGCTGGGAGTTCATGCCCCACCAGTGTGGAGCATGGGAGTCGATCAACTGCTCCAATCCGGGCAGGGCCCTGGCCGGGCCACCCTGGCCGCCGCGAGCCGGGCCTGTGTAACGTAGGCCCCGGACCTGGAGTGGGGGGTGGCATGCGCCGGCTCGTCATCAGCGCGAGGGAGCTGTGGACTCGGCACCCGGTGGCCCTGGGTGCCACGGCGGCGTTCGGCCTGAGCCTGCTCTTGCGGTGGCTGTTCCTCCAGGGGACGCCGGACCGCAACTGGCCCTTCTCCATCTTCTTCTATGGTGACTCGCGCTTCTTCCACACGTACGCCCTGGACTGGGCGCGGGGCACGCCGGCCCAGGCCACCCTGCCCTACCACCCGCCCCTGTTCCCCTGGAGCCTGGGGCTGCTCTACCGCGTGCTCGGCGAGCCCCAGGGCAGCGCGTACCCGTACAAGCTCGTCCTCGCGCTGCTGAACTCGGCCACGGTGGCCTTCACCTGGGTGTGGTGGCGCAAGGTGCTCGGCACCGGCTGGAGCCTCCTGGGCGCGGCCCTCTTCGCCTCCAGCTTCGGCTGGCTGGTGCTCTCCACCACGTACAGCAATGAGGTGCTGTACGCCCTCTTCCTCTCCGCCACCTGCGCGCTGATGCTGCGCTACCGCGCCGGGCCCACGTGGATGGGCGCCGTGCTGCTGGGCACCGTCATGGGCCTGGGCTCGCTGACGCGCGCCGAGCACCTCTACCTCTGGCCCTTCCTCACCGCCTGGGCGTGGCTGTACCGGGGGAAGACGCCGCTGCCCGCGCTGGCCATGCGCTGGAGCGCGGCGGTGCTCGTCTCCGCGCTGGTGCTGGCGCCGTGGGCCATCCACAACGCGCGCGTGCTGCGCGAAATCAACGCGCGCACCCCGGGGCTGGAGCCGCTGCCCACCCTGGCCCCCATCACCGTCTACGGCCCCATCAACTTCGCCATGGCCAACCACGCCGGCGCCACCGGCGGCTTCACGCCGGACGCCGTCAACCGGCTCGGCCAGGACGGAAACCTGGACGTGGCCAACCCCGCCCAGCGCCGCCTGCTGCTGCACGGCTACACGGAGGGACTGGCGTGGATGCGCGAGCACCCCGCCGACGCGGCCCGGCTGTGCGTGGCCAAGCTGGACCGGTGGCTGGACGGCTTGAGCCTGGGCTTCGGCGCGTCCAACCTGCCCTCCGGCCTGAGCGGCGCCCGCGCGCCCGTGGACCTCTTCGTGCCCGAGGGCGCCTGGCTCAAGTGGCCGCTGCTCCTCCTGCTCCTCGCCGGCGCGGCGCTGTCGCTGCTGCCCCCCTGGCGCACCTTCGCCCTCTTCACCGCGGTGCTGCTGCACCGCGCCCTCATCACCCTCGCCTTCTTCGGCTACTCCCGCGGGCTGCTCGCCATCTTCCCCGCGCTCCTCCCGCTGCTGCTGCTCCCCCTCGTCGCCCTCGCCGCGCGCCGTCCCTCGCTGGCCTCGCGGCTGCCCGCGTACGCCGCCGCCCTGCTGCTCCTCTTGTGGGTGGAGGCCGGCGCGCTCGCGCTCGGCGCGCCCCGCGGCTTCATGGCCAGCGGCAGCACCGACAGCACCAGCGGGAAGCTCATCCAGGACGACTGGGTGCGCATCTGGCCGCGCTAGCGGCAAGAACCAGCCTGTCAATACAAATCCGCCACCAATGTCTCCGAGTGATGCTCGGAGACATTGCCGGTTTCACACTCGGTGCGCGGCAGTGTCCTCCAGTCAACACTCCTACCCCTGATTTTCCTTGAGGATCTGCTTTCAATGGTCTCCCTGGGAATTACCCGGATTCTCAATTTGTGTCAGTGTCGCTAATTGCGTGTGCGGGCTCCGGTCTTGGAGCCACCCCGGGTCCGTAACCCCGCGGGCCCCCGTCGAGGAGAACCGCATGCGCCACACCAAGGTGTCAGCAGCATGTCTTGCCCTGCTCGTGGCAGGAGTGAGCTGGGCGTTCCAGCCACCCGAGGCCGGGCAGAGCGCCGTCGCAGACAAGGCTTTCTTCAAGCCCGAGCTGTACCTCCCCATCCAGAACGTCCCGCTGGACACCGCGCGCCGGAGCATGAACTCGCTCAGCGCCGACGCGTGGGATGACTTCTTCGCCCGCAACGGGAAGGACTTCCACGTCTATATCGACCCGCGCACCGGCGCTCCCACCGCCGTGCAGGGCTCGATTCCCCTCATCCCCGGTGACGGCTTCAACAACAAGGTCACCCTCGACCAGGTGCGCGAGTCCATCGGCCGCTCCGTCGCGGACGTGGACGCGTCCGTCGTCGAGGACCTCGTCCTCAAGTTCATCGCGGACAACCAGGCCGCGTTCAACATCGACCTGATGCAGCTGGGCTCGCCCCGCGTCACCCAGGTGGCCGAGCACCTGTGGCAGGTCCACATCCCGCAGCAGATCAACGGCGTCGCCGTGCGCCACGGCCGCCTGGCCGCCACCATCAGCCACGGCAACCTCATCCTCCTGGGCACCGAGGCCTGGGCCAACGTGGGCATCGACACCCGCCCCACGCTCGCCCCCGCCGACGCGCTCGTGGCCGGCAACGGCTTCGTCGGCCTGAACACCTCCCCGCAGGTGCTCTGGCAGCAGCCCACGCTCGAGGTCGCCCCCGTCGCCCGCCAGGGTGAGGCCTTCAGCGGCGCCGTCGGTACCGGCTACGAGCACCAGCTCGTCTACGCCTACGGCTTCCAGGACCCGGACGCCCACCAGCGCTGGAAGGTGACGGTGGACGCCCACTCCGGCGAGGTGCTCGCCATCGAGGACGACAACCACTACTTCGACGCGCAGATCAAGGGCGGCGTCTACCCGTCCACCAACATCGAGACCTGCGCCGACAACACCGTCTGCGGCACCATGCAGCCCAACACGCCCATGCCGTGGGCCAACACGGGCGTGGCGTCCCCCAACAACTTCACCGACGGCGCCGGCATCTACAACTTCACGTCCGGCACCGCCACCACCACCCTGGCCGGCAAGTACGTCCGCGTGTCGGACAGCTGCGGCGCCATCAGCGAGAGCTCCACCACGGGCAACATCGACATGGGCGGCACCAACGGCCAGCATGACTGCACCGTGCCCCCCGGCTCCTCCCCGGGCAACACCTCCGCCTCGCGCTCCAGCTTCTACGAGCTGAACAAGCTGGCCGAGCAGGCCCGCGGCTGGCTCCCCACCAACACCTGGCTCCAGGGCCAGCTCGTCTCCAACGTCAACATCAACAGCACCTGCAACGCCTTCTGGAACGGCTCCTCCGTCAACTTCTACCGCAGCGGCGGTGGCTGCCGGAACACCGGTGAGATTGGCGCCGTGTTCGACCACGAGTGGGGCCACGGCATCGACGACTTCGACGCCAACGGCACGCTGTCCAACTCCTCCGAGGGCTACGCGGACATCGCCGCCATCTACCGCCTGCAGACCTCGTGCGTGGGCTACGGCTTCTTCCACACCAGCAACCGCGGCTGCGGCCAGACGCCGGACGGCTCCGGCTACAACCAGCAGGAGTCCCAGGTCACCGGCCAGTCGTGGTGCAACACGAAGTGCTCCGGCGTTCGCGACGCGGACTGGGCGGCCAGCGTCCCCAACACCCCGGCCACGCCGCAGAACTTCGTGTGCCCCATGTGCAGCTCCAGCACCGGCCCCTGCGGCCGCCAGGTGCACTGCGCCGCGTCTCCCGCGCGCCAGGCCGCCTGGGACCTCGTCACGCGTGACCTGAGGGCGGCGCCGTTCAACTACGACTCCAACACCGCCTTCATCGTCGGCAACAAGGTCTTCTACCAGGGTAGCGGCAACATCGGCACGTGGCACGGCTGTAACTGCACCGCCGGCACCTCCGACGGCTGTGGCGCCACCAACGGCTACATGCAGTGGCTGGCCGCGGACGACGACAACGGCAACCTGAACGACGGCACGCCGCACATGACGGCCATCTACGCCGCCTACAACCGCCACAACATCGCGTGCAGCACGCCGGCTCCCGTCAACTCGGGCTGCTCCGGTGGCCCCACCGCCGCCCCCACCCACACCGCCACCCCGGGTGACGGCCAGGTGGCCCTGAGCTGGACGGCCTCCGCGGGCGCCTCCGAGTACTGGGTGATGAAGACCGAGGGCTTCGCCGGCTGTGACTTCGGCAAGGCCAAGGTCGCCACCGTCACCGGCACCAGCTACACCGACACCGAGGTCGCCAACGGCCGTCAGTACTGCTACTCCATCGTCCCGGCCTCCTCGAACGCCTGCTACGGCCGCGCCAGCACCTGCAGCTGCGCCACGCCGAGCTGCACGGCGCCGGGCGTCGCCTCGCTGTCCACGCCCGCCAACGGCGCCACCGGCGTGGAGCCGGCCGCCGCGCTGGACTGGGCCGACGTGTCGGGTGCCTCCACGTACGAGGTGCAGGTGGCCTCCGACTCCGCCTTCACCAACGTCGTGGCCACCGCCACCACGCTCGTGAGCAGCAACTGGACGGTGTCCCCGGCGCTCAACACCAACGCCACCTACTACTGGCGCGTGCGCGCGAAGAACTCGTGCGGCGGCGTGGGCGCGTGGTCCTCCACGTTCAGCTACACCACGCGCGGCTGCATCACCCTGGCCGCCCCCACGCTGGTCTCCCCGGCCAACGGCGCCACGGGCATCGGCACCTCCGCGGTGCTCGACTGGAACGACGTGACGGGCGCCGCCCGCTACGAGGTGCAGGTCGCCACCGACTCCGCCTTCACCAACGTGGTGCGCTCCAACACCACGCTGGCCGCGAGCACGTGGACGGTGTCGCCGGCCCTGTCCAGCTCCACCGTGTACTACTGGCGGGCCCGCGCCGCGGATAGCTGCGGCACCAGCGCCTACAGCGCGACGAACAGCTTCACCACCACCAACATCTGCACGCCGGTCGCCGCCGCGTTCGACACCACCCGCCAGGCCCCGGCCTGCGGCACGGTGTGCGGCTGCGACACCGGCACCACGCTGGTCAACGGCCGCGGCACGCTGTCCGGCGGCAACGAGCCCAACCAGCCCAACACCATCGCCGACTCGTGCGCGGACGGAAACTCCGGCACGTACCACTCCGACGAGAGCATCGACCGGGTGGTCATCAAGACGGTGGACAACGGGCCCTTCGCGGTGGGCAAGCAGGTGACGGTGGAAGTGACGGCCTGGTGCTGGGGCACGTCGGACCAGTTCGACCTGTACTACACGACCAACGCGGCGACGCCGACCTGGACGGCGCTGACCACGAACCAGGCCTGCACCGGCGGTGGCGCGGCCCGGGTGTTCACGCACACCTTCACCCTGGGCGCCACGGCGGGCACGCACGCCATCCGCGCGCAGTTCCGCTACGGCGGCACGGCCAGCGCCTGCACCTCCGGCAGCTACAACGACCGCGACGACCTGGTGTTCGGCGTCGGTTCGACGGTGGCGGCCTCGCCCTCGGGCAAGAAGAGCAGCGCGCAGGGCCGCTCCGCTCCCGCGGACCGCTGACGTCCCGCCGGTCTCCCGCCCCGGCCCCGAGCCGGGGTGGGCCTGTCCGGTGTGACACCTGAATAGACGAAGGGCTCCCGGGAAGCGCTCCGGGGGCCCTTCGCTTCTTCGCGGGCCGCGGACCTCAGTGGGGCTCGTTCCGCTCCGGGGGCTCGGCGTGCTCGGGCCGCTCCGGCACGGACGGCCGGGGCTCCTCCATGGGCCCGGCGAACAGGAGCCCCTCCTCCACCGCGCCCCGGCCCGTCTCGCGCCGCGCCTGCTCGCGCCGGTGCGCCTCCTTGTACCCCTCGTGGCGGTAGCGGAGCACCTCCTGGACGAGCACCTGCGCCGCCGCCGCCAGCGGCACGGCGAGCACGACGCCGGACAGTCCCGCCAGCGCGCCTCCGAAGAGCACCACGATGGAGATGAGCAGCGGGTTCATCCGGATGGCGCGCCGCTGGATGATGGGCCCGAGCACGTTGGACTCAATCTGCTGGTACACCATGAACACCACCAGCGCGATGAGCGCGGGCTTGAGGCCCAGGGTGGCGAGCGTGGTGAACGCCACCAGCACCGCGCTGATGACGCTGCCGATGTAGGGGATGATTCCCAGCAGCATCACCACCAGCCCGAGCGCCAGGAAGTACGGCACGCCCTGGATGAGCGCCACGGTGGCGGCCACCGTGCCGCCGATGGTCATCACCAGCAGGGTGCCCGCCAGGTAGTTGCCCACCGCCTCGCGCATCCGCGACACCAGCAGGCGCACGCGCGGCCTGCGGCGCGGGGACACCCACTGGAGGATGCTCTCGTAGAGGTCCGCGCCGAAGAGGAGCGTGAAGACGGTGAGGGCCACGACGGTGATGCCCGTCGCCACCAACCCCAGCGTGGAGGACAGGACGTCGATGGCGCGGCCCGCGAGGTCCGCCGGCTCGAAGCGGGCCAGCAGGTCCTCCGTCCTGAGCTGGACGTCGTAGCGCCTGCTCAAGTCCCTCACCCACTCCGCCTCCGAGAGCGCCTGCAGCCGCCCGGGCAGGGACTGCACCAGGGACTGGAGCTGCTGCACCAGCATGGGCACCAGCGTGCCCACCAGCAGGGCCATCACCCCCAGCAGCAGCAAGGCCACGACGGCCACGCCCAGCCCGCGCTTCAGCCCCCAGCGCTCCAGCCGGCGCACCAGCGGGTCCAGCGCGATGGATACCAGCACCACCACGGCCAGCAGCGTGAGCACGGGATACAACTGCCGGATGGCCAGCCAGCACAGGCCGAGCAGCAGGACCTGCAGCCCCACGGCCCACACCGTGCGCGGGGGTACATAGACCGGGAGCTGCCGACGCGTGGCCTTCATGTCCCTCAAGGTAGGAAGTGGCGGGCCGCGTGGCAGGCGCTCCCCGGGTGCGCCCGCGCCGGTTTTCGGCAAGCGCCCGTCAGCCCTGGCGTTCAGGCGACTTGGGGGAAGAGCAGGCAGACGGGCGAGCACCTGTCCGGGCGCCCCCCTTCCGGGTTGGCGAACGGGGGCCTTTCGGCCCACCCGTGCCATTGAGGTGACGCGACCCCACCCTCCAGGGCGACAACGGTTCCAAGAAACCGGGACGCGACCTGTCCGATAATCTTCAAGGAACGTTGCACGACGTGGTGCGCGGAGGATGACGCGATGTGGATTGAGGCCATCGTCATGCCCCGAGAGAATCCCCGGCCGACCCGGTCGCTGTCGCGGCGTTCACGGGGCAGCCGGGCGGCCGTTTCCCCGCCTGCCCCCGAGCGCCCGCGGCTCCATGCCTCCGGGGGCGAAGAGGGCCGGCGCTTCCGCGACGCGGTGCTGGGCTTCCTGCAGGCACGCCGCCTGATGAGCGCGGTGCGGTGGATCAGCGAGCCGGGCGCCCTGCCCCTGGTGACGCTGCACTGCACGCAGGGCGTGCTGGAGCAGCTCCGGCAGGCGCCGGAGTTCGAGGCCGGGCTGTCCATGAACCTGGAGTTCCTCGCCTGAGCGCTGCCCGGGCTCGCGCGCGCCCCTAGCTTCCACTGGAAGACAGGGACAACCGCGGAGGAACGCGCCATGAGCCAACTCATCATCAAGCACTTCTCGACACCGGACGAGCGCCGTCCTTTCGTCGCGCACGGACATGCCGACATCCTGAATTTCGAGGGCGGACGCACCACGGGGCTGGGCGTCTTCGAGCCGGGCTGGAAGTGGTCGGAAGATATCCGGCCCATCGCTGGCACGGACAGCTGCCAGGTCGCCCACACCTGCTTCGTCGTCTCCGGCCGGCTGGCCATCGCCATGGACGACGGCACCCGGGGCGAGCTGGGGCCGGGGGACATGGCCATCATCCCGCCCGGCCATGATGCCTGGGTCGTGGGTGATGAACCCTGCACCCTGGTGGACTTCGAGGGCATGTCCCAGTACGCGCGCCGCGAGGAGGCGGGCACGCGGCCCGGAGTCACCGAGGAGGTGGCTCCCGGCATTCACTGAGCCGGCGCTCCGCTCGGCTGCTACGGCGTGCAGGACAGGCCGGGCTCGGGAGGAATGTGTCCTTCATAGGTGAGGCCGGTGGGGCCGTACCAGGGCAGCACTTCGATGGTGAAGCGGCCGGCCTTCACGGCCGGGTCCTGGGCCGTGAGGGCGAGCGCCTCCTCACGCGTGGCGACGTCGAAGATGAAGATGCCGGCGAGGGCGTCCGGCGGTGCGTCGGCCGGCACGTCGAAGGGGCCGGCGATGACCAGCTTCCCGCACTTCGCCAGCCGCTCGATGTTGGCCATGTGCCCCTTGCCGGCCTCGACGGCCTCCGGCGTGCGCTCCTTCGTCCACGCCGGCCCGCGCCGCAGGAAGGCCATGTAATAGGTGCGCATGGAGAACTTCTTCTCCGGCTCGGGCTGGGGGCCGGCGGCGCTCCGGCCGGTGGCACAGCCGGTGACGAGCGTGAGTACGAGGGGAATGAGGAGAGCGGTTCGCATCGCGCCTGCTTAACACGCGCGTCCGGGGCCTCAGGCGTCCACGCGAGCGGCCTCCCAGGCCCGCAGCACCAGTCCCTCCAGTGAGTCAGGCTCCCACCAGCCCCGCGCCATCGACGTCCCCACCGAGCGGGACACGATGAACGTGCGCAGGACCCCGCGCACCCTCGACGCTTCCGGGCTCAGGGACGCCGGTGCCGCGCGGCGGGCGCTCTCCACCATTCGCATCCACCGATGCTCCGGCCAGCGCTCGGCTTCGAAACGCTCGGGGTGGAGCGCCTCCCACAGCTCATAAGCCAGCTCGAAGAGTCCGGCCCGGACCTCCGGCACGGCGTTCGAGGCACCCAGCCGCGCGTCGGGCGACCGCTCGCGCGCGCAGAGCCAGAACGACACGTCCGGCCACTCGGCGGGCGTGGGCTGGAAGTTCTCCAGGCGCTCGCGGACGAGCGAGTCGAGCCATGCCCGTGCCGTCTGGAACCAGTACTCGGCCCGTGCGAGGTGCTCGGGTCCGTCGTGCGGCGCGTGGTGCGATTCACGCCCCGCGCGCTTGCGCACCTCCGCCTCGACACCTCCCGCCGGGTCGACACCCGCGAGCCGCGCCCAGCACACGGAGAGCGCCGCCTCCCCCACCGGCCACTGCCGCCGCAGCACCGCGAGGTCATCATCCCGAAGCGGCGGCGGCCCGGCGAAGTCTCGGGGCTCGGCGAAGAGGTCTCGCAGCAGCGTGCCGAACGTGGAGACGTCCCGCAGCGCGGGCAGGTCATCGGGCAGCACCTCGACGGCCACGGACCACCTCCGCGCCGGGACCACCTCGCGAGGCGCGCACCGCGCGTGGTCCTCCAGCGCCCGGAGCAGCCCGGTGGGGCTCGCGCCCTCCACTCCGGCCCCAAGCCGCCGGGCAGCGGTGAGAAAGCACGCATCGCGCAGGGCCTGCGTCTCGTGGAGCATGCGCACGGTGGACGACGACTCGGGCCAGCCCTCCGCCCGCGCGCGTCGCAGGGCCATGGCGAGCGCCGCGTCCACGCGCTCCTGCTCCGCGCCCACGTCTCGCAAGCCCCCCGCCCTCGCGCGCACCCGCTCTTCCCAGTTCGGCGCGCGCAGGGTGTCCAGCAGCTCCCGGTAACGGAGCCGAGCGGCCTCCAGCAGCTCCGCGCGTCCCTCCAGCCTCGCCCGGTAGGTGTCCGAGGATGGGGCCACCATCAGCCACTCACGGGGTGGAGTTCACCATCACACGACATGGCCCCATCCTCGCCCCTCCACGCCCGCGAGGGAATGGGAACGGCACGGAGCCCCGAGCGCTACGGGTACTTGGGCGGCGGCCGGTCCGGAGTACCGGCCGCCACCGGCATGGCCCTCCGCTTGAAGGAGGCCCACGACAGGACCACCTCCCGGCCCGTCGCGTCGCGCCCGTGGAGCGTGTCCACCACCTGCTTGACCTCCGGCGACACCTCGGACGCGCGCACGGTGACGTGCCCCCGGAAGCCACCGCGCTCCAGTTCCTCCTCCACCGTGATGACCTCGCGCCACGCGTGGGTGGCGGCCTCCACCTGGTCATCCCAGCGCAGGGTGACGCGCTCGACGTGCTCCCACGTGACGGCACTTCCCTCCGGGACCTGGACCTTCACCTCGCTCCGCCAGCCTTCGCCACCAGCGGCCTCCTGCCCCCGGGCAACCTCCAGCGAGGCCAGGGGCGGTGTGTCCGGAGGCGGCTGTCCCCGGACCAGCACGGAGGCCGTGGCGGCCAGCGACTCTCCCTTGCTGCTCAGCGCCAGCAGCCCCACCGTGAAGCCACGGATGTCCCCCGCGCCCAGCGCCCGCGTGTCGTAGGTATGTGAGACCAGGGGCCCGGTGGTCGCGGCCGAACTCCCATCACCGAAGTCCCACGTGTACGCGGAGAGGGGCCCTGCTCCCGCCGACACCGCGCGGAAGACGAACTCCCCCTGTCCCCGCTGGGAGACCTCGACACGGAGCGAGTCCGCCTCCTGCCCCTCGCCCCTGCCGCACGAGCGCACATCGATGAGGACGACCTGCTCCGCCAGCACGCCCACGCGCCGGCCCCCCAGGTCCCTGCACACCTGGAAGCGCACGAAGTACCGGCCCGGCGTGGGGGGCGCACGCCACTGGAGCCGGGAGCCGGGCTGGAGCTCCGCTCCTCCCTCGAAGCCCGGCCACACCCAGCGCCGCACCGCGTCGGGCTCCAGAGCCCCTCCCACGCGAGCGGACAGAATCATCGGCTCGCCCGTACACACCCATGGGCGGTTCGCGTCGATGCCCTCGATGACGGCACGGGGCTCCAGCAGGACCCGCTCCTCGTTCAGGGCGGCGGAGAGCGCCTCACCGGAGGCCTCCGGAGGAACGGGCTCGGAGGCCATGGGCGAGCGCTCCATGAGCGCCACCGATTCCAGCTCCGAAGCCGCCTCCGACGCGTGCTGGCTCGTCGCCACGACGGTGCCCAGGCTGGTGGGCCGGGGCGGCGCCGCGTCCTCCTCGGGGACCACCATGGCCCCGCCGAGAACCAGCAGCACCATGCCGGCGGACAGCGCGAGGAGTGTACGAACGCGGACCCTGTGACGGCGGCCCGGGGGAGCATCAGAAAGCATGAGGCTTAGAAACCGAAGTCGTTGAGGTGCCGCCGGTAGCCCTGGGAGTTGGGCCGATACCACTGATCATCCCAGCCCTTGAAGTCGACGTCATCGAGCAACCGCTCGGTCTTCCCGTTGAGGAGGACCTGGTTGATCAATGGCACGGCCGTGGAGCCGACGTTGCGAGAGCTCAGCCGGCTGCTCGTGTCCAGGTACTGGGCCGCATAACGGCTGCAGTAGTCCTGGAGGAAGCAGCCCCGGTCGCAGGTGGTCAGGTTGTTGTAGGTCGCGTGTTTGTCCTCGGCGACGTAGAGCGTGGGCCAACCCCGGTACGCGTTGCGTGAGTCGCTCAGGTCGTACTCGAGCTGCTCGTACGAGTACCAGGCCGACGAGTCACACGCGCTCTTCCGGTGCGCGGACAGGTAGGCCCAGTCGAGGTACCAGCTGCCCGCCGAGTAGTGCACCTCGAAGAGCTGGAACTCGGGGTCGCCGTCGTGGCCGGTGGTGACGCCGGTGTCCTCGAAGAAGGTGTCCAGGTAGAAGATGCGCAGCGTGCGGGTGGAGAAGCTGTGGCTCTTCACCGCGAAGTACGGCCGCCGCCCGTAGCCGCTCTCGCCGCTGTCGAACCAGAGCATGGGCATGAAGGCCAGCGCGACCTGGTACTCGCAGTCGTCGCTGAGGCCGTCCTGGTCCGCGTCCGTGCCGGTGCCCCAGCAGTTGTCTCCGTAGGGGATGAAGGACAAGCCCTCGGCCCGGGCCGCGGTGGCCGACAGCGAGAGGACGAGACCCAGCGACATGACGGCGGTTCGGATACCGGGGTTCACGCAGGCGCTCCGGGGGAGACGTCGAGAGAGCCCCGAAGCTACCTCACATCGCGTCCAATCCTGTCCTTCAACCCGGAGCCGTTCGACGAGGCCGCGTCCTGGCTCGAGGCCCAGCGGGCCTTCTGGCCTTCCCGGCTGGATGACCTCGGCGCCGGCAGCCAGGAACGTCCGGTGGGTGCGTATGAGGAAGCAGGGCGGGCCCTCGATGCGCGCGCCTCTTCATCGCTCCGACAGGTGCCGCCATGACGCCCTCCTCCGCCCCGAAGCCGTCCCTCGTCACCACCGCGCTCGTGCCCTCCTGTGAGCTCGCCGAGCCCCACCCCGTGCGACGGCACACCGTGAAGGGCGCCGGAGGGGTGGACCTGAACGTGGTGGAGACCGGCAACCCCGAGGGCCCGGCCGTGCTCTTCGTCCACGGCTTCTGCCAGTCACACCAGGCCTGGTGGTACCAGCTCCAGAGCGAGCTGGCGCGGGACTTCCGCCTCGTGGCGATGGACCTGCGCGGCCATGGTGACTCGGACAAGCCCGAGGGGGCCTATGCCGACAGCCGCCAGTGGGCCGGAGACGTGGACTCCGTGATGACCACCCTGCGCCTCCACCGCCCGGTGCTGGCGGGCTGGTCCTACGGGGGCGTGGTCGTCACGGACTACCTGCGCCACTTCGGAGATGCGCGGGTGGCCGGCGTGCACTTCGTCGGCGCGCTCACGCGCGTGGGCCGGCCGGAGTTCTTCGCGGACTTCGGGCCCGGGTTCCTCCAGCTCATCCCCCGGCTCCTCGGCCAGGACGGCGACGGGGGCCTCCGCGCGCTCGCGGCCTTCGTGAGCCTCCTCTCCCACCAGCCCATGACGGAGGACCGGCGGGAGGAGATGGTCGCCTACAACACCCGGGTTCCCCTCCATGTGCGCGTGGGCATCGGCCAGCGGGTGGAGGACGGCGACGACGTGCTGCCAGCCCTGAAGGTCCCCGTGCTCATCACCCACGGACTGGCGGACCCGGTGGTGCTGCCTGCCACCAGCCGGCACATCGCCTCACGGGTGCCGGGCGCGGAGCTGTCCCTCTACCCGGACGTGGGACACTCGCCCTTCTCCGAGGACACGACGCGCTTCAACCAGGAGCTCGCCAGCTTCGTGGTGCGCTGCGGCTAGTCTGGCGGCTCAGGGGGCCCGCGCTCCGGGCGCGGCCTTCCTCGCGGCCACCCACGCCTGGAGCTTCGTCTCCAGCACGTCCAGCGGCAGGGAGCCGTCGAGCAGCACCGCGTCGTGGAACTCGCGGACGTCGAAGCGGGAGCCCAGCTCCTGCTCGGCGCGCGTGCGCAGCTCGCGAATCTTGAGCTGGCCAATCTTGTAGGCCAGCGCCTGTCCCGGCCACGCGATGTAGCGGTCAATCTCGTTGGTGGTGTCCAGCTCCTGGCGCGGCGAGTTCTCCATGAAGAAGTCGAGCGCCTGCTGGCGCGTCCACCGCTTCGCGTGCATGCCCGTGTCCACCACCAGCCGGACGGCGCGCCACATGTCGTACGCGAGCTGGCCGAACTTGTCGTACGGGTCTTCGTACAGCCCCAGCTCATCGCCCAGCGTCTCGCAGTACAGCGCCCAGCCCTCGCCGTAGGCCACGTGGTAGCCGAAGCGCCGGAAGTCGGGGATGCCGGTCTGCTCCGCGGCCAGCGACGTCTGGAGGTGGTGGCCGGGCACCGCCTCGTGCAGCGTGAGGGGGACCATCTCCCACCGGGGCCGCGTCTCCGGGCGGTAGAGGTTCACCAGGTACGTGCCGGGGCGCGAGCCGTCCGGCGCGCCGGGGTAGTAGAAGCCCGTCGTCGCGTCCGGGGCCATGGCCTCCGGGGTCGGCTCCACGCCGTACGGCTGCCGGGGCAGCGTCTTGAACAGCCGCACCAGCAGCGGGTCGATGCGCTTGGAGAGGCTGCGGTAGCGCGTCAGCAGCTCGTCGCCGGTGCGGTAGTAGAAGCGCGGGTCCGCGCGCAGGAAGCGGAAGAACTCCGCCAGCGAGCCCTGGAAGCCCGTCTTCGACTTCACCGCCTCCATCTCCGCGCGGATGCGCTTCACCTCGGACAGCCCCAGCGCGTGAATCTCGTCCGGCGTCAGCGGCGTCGTCGTGTACTTGCGGGCGAGGAAGGCGTACAGCTCCGCGCCCTCCGGGAGCTGCCAGATGCCCACCTGCTCCGGGCCCCGGGGGACGTACTCCTCGACGAGGAACTGGTGGTAGCGCTTCAGCGCGGGCAGCACGCCCTGGGTGATGGCGGCGCGGCCCGCGGCGGCCAGCCGCTGCTGCTCGGCGGCGGGAATGCTGGCGGGGAACCGTCCGAAGGGGGCGTGGAAGCCACTCTTCGCGGGGTCGTCCACGAGCTGCTTCTCCACCTGGGAAGGCATCCGCCGCAGGATGGCCTGGGGGTGGACGCGGCCCTGACGCAGGCCCTCGCGCATCAGCGCGATGACCTGGTCCACGTACGTGCCGAACCCCTTCAGCCGGGTTATCCAGTCCTCGTAGTCCTGGACACTCTCGAAGCGCAGCGTGTCCGCGAGCTGGTACGCCGTCTGGACGCCCGGCGGCTGCTTGATTCCCTCGGGGATGCCGCCCAGGTGGTTCGCTGGGAGCAGGTACCCCTTGAACCGGTGCTCCTCGGCCCACAGCGCGTAGTCGCGGAGGAACAGGTCGTAGTTGAGCTGGTCCGCGACGGAGAGCTTCGCCCGGTCCAGCTTCTTCAACCGCGCGACGACCTGGAGGTTGTGCTGATGGTCCGCCTCGATGGCCTCGAGGCTCAGGTCATCCCAGCGGCCGTTCCACCTGCGGTCACCCGCCACGGACGCGTACGTCGGGCTGTGCTCCAACTGGTACTGCCACTCGCGCTGGATGAGCGAGTGCAGCGCGGCGGCGGGAGACTCCGGCTTCCCGGCTTCGGCGGTGTCAGGCAGCATCGCGATGGACCCCATGGCGAACAGAAGGATGGCGCGGAGCATGGCCCTCCTTTGCATCGTCCGCCGCACGAATCCACCGCCCGAGCGTCCTGTCCGGGACACCTGGCCTCCCCACGAGAGCGTCCGGACACATGGAACCGGCGCCATCGGTCATCGGGAGGATGCGGCGCGTCAAGACTCAACTTTCCGGGATTCCGCGCGATAATCCCATCAGCCATGAGTGTTCGAATCGATAGCCGCCCGACGCAGCTCCCTCGCATCGACGCCCCCACCCCGGCCTCCGCGCCCGCGCCGGCCGCTCCGGCGCCAGAGCAGGCGCCCGCCAGCGCACCGGATGCCTTCGGCGACACGCCCCTGGCCGAGCGGGGGCGCGCCTTCGCCGCGCAGTACTCCGGCGCCCCCGCCGCCTCCGCCGCCACGCCGGTCTCGGGCCCCGCGGCCGCCGACGACGCACGTATCCGCCAGGAAATCGGGACCGCGGTGGACCGGGCGCTCGACCGGTTCCCCGGGACCATCAGCCCCGAGACACGCGAGCGCATCCGCACGGCCGTCGTCGACCAGGCGGCCTCCACCGCGGCCGCTCTCGGGCTGCCGTTGAGCCGGCTGAACAAAATCGAGATTGGCTTCAACCTCAACGGCTCCGTGGTCAACGGCAGCCTGTCGGCCCAGGTCTACCCCTATCCCTCGGGAGGCCCTTCCTGGAGCGCCGCGCTGGGCGTCAGCACTCCGGCCACCCCGGGGGCGTCCCTCTCGGTGGCGTTCGGGTTCGAGGGAGCCCCGCCCCTGCTGGGGCAGGGCACCGCCATCAACGGGCGTATGTCGGCCGACCTCCCCTTCGTGGGAGGGGTCACCATCAAGGGGGGCACGGACGGCACGCTGACCGTCGAGAGGGACCTGCTCAGCACGACCGACATCCTGGGACTCCCGAGCATCCCCAACGCGGGCATCGAGCTCAACGTGCCGCTGGAGGACATGATGGCCCAGGCCCAGCGCCTGACGGGCACCGACCGCACGTCTCTCACGCAGCAGGCCACGCGCATCACCTCGGACGCGCACGCGAGGTCCGAGGCGCAGTACCGGCAGCGCCAGGGCGCCATCAACGCGGAGTACGACGCCCGCATGCGCGCCGCGGGCTCTCCGGAGCTGCGCAGCATCATCGACCGGGAGCGCAACGCGCGGCTCGCGGACCTGCAGCGCCAGCAGAACGCGGCCTACGACGTCATCGAGCGGATGCACCGCCAGATGCTGGAGAACATCGGCGCGCCCCGTTGACGGGCCCTGGCGTGGGGAGCGCCTTCAAGGGCTCCCCGGCACCGGCTCCTCCGGCAGCGGGCGCATGACTCCGGCGAGGAACGCGGCGACGTTGATGGCCTTGCCGCCGGCCGTGCGCGATTCACGGCGCCCGCCGTGAAGCCCGGACAGTCGAGCGTGTGGTCGATGGCGGAGTTCAGGCTGACGGTGACGATGCCGGGCCTCGCCGGAGTCATGCACCCTCCCCTGTCCTGGCCAGCAGCTCCCGCACCAGGGCCCGCACCTCCGCCGCGTCGCCACAGGCGAGCGCCCGGCGCGCGAGCGCCTCCGCGTCCGCCATGGAGACACTCCGCAGCAGCGCCTTGATGGAGGGGATGGTGGGGATGGCCACGCTCAGCTCGGTGACGCCCAGCCCGGCGAGGGTGAGGGCACCCGCCGGGTCTCCCGCGACGCCGCCACAGGCCCCCACCCAGATGCCCGCGCTCCGCGCGCCCCGCACCGTGAGCTCCACCATGCGAAGCACGGCCGGGTGCACGCCGTCCGCCTGCGGCGCCAGGACGGGGTGCTCGCGGTCCATCGCCAGCGTGTACTGCGTGAGGTCGTTGGTGCCGATGGAGAAGAACGACACCTCCCGGGCGAGCTGCTCGGCCAGCATCACCGCGGAGGGCACCTCAATCATGATGCCCGTCTCCACCGGCTTCGCGCCCACCTCGCGCCGCACGTCCTCGGTGATGGCCCTCGCCCGGCGCAGCTCGGCGACCGTGGCCACCATGGGGTACATGATGCGCACCGGCCCTTCGAGCGACGCGCGCAGGATGGCGCGGAGCTGCGTGCGGAACAGGTCCTCCCGCTCGAAGCACAGGCGGATGCCGCGCACGCCGAGGAACGGGTTGGCCTCGGCCGGCAGCGACAGGTAGGGCACCTGCTTGTCGCCGCCGATGTCCAGCGTGCGGAGGATGATGGGCAGTCCGTTCAGGGCCCGGACCATCTTCCGGTAGGCCTCGTACTGCTCTTCCTCGCCCGGCGGGTCCTCGCGCTGGAGGAAGAGGAACTCCGTGCGCATCAGCCCCACGCCCTCGCCGCCCGCGTTCACCGCCTTCTCCGCGTCGCTGGCGGAGCCGATGTTCGCGGCCACCTCCACCCGGCGCCCGTCGCGGGTCATCGCCGGCTTGTAGCGGTCCAGCGTCTCCGCCTCCCGCTGCCCGCGGACGCGCTCGCGCCGGGTGGCCGCCCGCTCCAGGTCCCTCGCGGAGGGACGGGCGACGAGGACGCCGGCCTCCCCGTCGAGGATGCACTCCTGCCCGTTGGGCACGTCCAGCACCGACGGCCCCGCGGCGACCACGGCGGGGATGTCCAGCGAGCGGGCGATGATGGCCGTGTGTGAGGTGGCCCCGCCTCCGGCGGTGCACAGCCCCAGCACCATCGCCGGGTCCAGCTTCGCGGTGTCGGACGGCGCCAGGTCCTCGGCCAGCAGCACCACGGGATGGTCCGGCAGCGTCGCCGCGCCCTCCACCACGTCCGCCAGGAAGCGCAGCACGCGCCGGCCCACGTCGCGCAAATCTCCCGCGCGCGCGGCGAGCAGCGGGTCCGGAAGGCGCGCGAGCACCTCGGCCCGCTCCTCGTAGACCCGGCGCCACGCCCAGCCGGCGCTGGCCCCGGTCTCCACGTGGCGGTGCGCCTCGGCCACCATGTCCGGGTCGTCGAGCAACTCCTGGTGGGCCTTGAAGATGGCGGCCCGGGCGGCCCCGGCCTTCTTCAGGAACTCCTGGTGGAGGTTGTGGAGGTCCGCGGTGGCGCCGGCCAGCGCCTGGTCCAGCCGGTGGCGCTCGCGAGCCGGGTCGAGCGCCCGCTCCGCCACCACCAGGCGCTCGTGCTGGAAGGCCCACACGCGGCCCGTGGCGATACCGGGCGAGGCGGAGATGCCGGCCACGAGCGGCCCCTCATAGTCGAGCCGCACGGCCGGCTTCGGAGCCGGCACGGGAGCGGGGGGCGCCGCCACCTCCTCGTCCAGCCCCGCGTCGAAGGCCGCGCGGATGGCGGTCAGCGCCGCCCGCGCGTCCTCGCCCGTGGCGGTGATGGTCAGCGTCGAGCCCCCCACCGCGCCCAGCGAGAGGAGCGTCACCAGGCTCTTCCCGTTCGCGGACCGGCCCCCGTGCAGGACGGTGATGTCCGCGCGGAAGCGCTTGGTGACCTCGACCAGCGCGGTGGCCGGCCGCGCGTGCAGGCCATGGGGCACCGGAGAGGTGACCTGGATGAAGGGGCCCGTGACGGGAGGAGGCTCGGCCGCGGCGGGCTCCGGCGCGGCGGAGGCCCCGTTGAGCGCGACGACGATGTCACCCGGGTCCGTCGTCCGGGCCAGCGCCTCGGCCTTCACCGCGTCCCCGAGCACGCCCGTGAGGTTGGCCAGCACCTGGAGGTGCTCATCCGACCGGGCGGCGATGCCGACCACCACGCGGGCGTGGCCGTCCCCGCTCCACTCCACGCCCCGCGGGAACTGGACGACGACCACCCCGGTCGCCCGCACCTGGTCGCGCGCGTCGGGCGTGCCATGGGGAATGGCGATGCCGTTGCCGAGGTACGTCGCGGAGACGCTCTCACGGCGGAGCATGCTGTCGACGTAGCCGGGCTCGATGAAGCCGGCGTCGACCATCGTCTGTCCGACGATTCGAATCGCCTCCGCCTTGCTCGCGGCGGCCTGTCCCAACCGGACGTGAGACCGGGTCAATGTCAGCATTCACGCTCCTCAGGAGAACAGCTCGAGCAGGTCCTCGCGGGTGATGGCGGTGGCGGCGGACGCCTCGCTCAGGGCCGCCTCGAAGATGGCGCGCTTCTTCTCCTGGAGGCCCAGGATGCGCTCCTCCACCGTGCCCTGCGACACCAACCGGTACACCATCACCGTCCGCTCCTGCCCGATGCGGTGGGCGCGGTCCGCCGCCTGCGCCTCCGCGGCGGGGTTCCACCACGGGTCCACCAGGAACACGTGGTCCGCCGCCGTGAGGTTGAGGCCCGTGCCGCCGGCCTTGAGCGACATCAACAGCACCGGCGCGCCCTCCGGTGACTGGAAGCGCGAGGTGACCTCGCCACGGTTGACGGTGGTGCCGTCCAGGCGCTCGTAGGCGATGCCGGCCTGCTTCATGTGCGGCTCGATGAGGTCCAGCAGCGACGTCCACTGCGAGAACACCAGCGCCTTGTGGCCCTCCGACACCGCGGTGTCGAGCGCGTCCACCAGCGTCTGCACCTTCGACGACGTGTTGGCCCGCTGCCCCGGCACGAGCGCCGGGTGGCACGCCGCCTGCCGCAGCCGGAGCAACGCCTCCAGCGCCTTCAGCACGCTGCCGCCCTCGTTGAGCAGGGCGACCACTTCCTTCCGCGTCGCCGCCATCACCGCGTCGTAGACGCTGCGCTCGCGCTCGTCCAACTGCACGTGCATGACGTTCTCGATGCGCGGCGGAAGCTCGGGCGCCACGTCGCGCTTGAGACGCCGGAGGACGAACGGGCGGATGCGGCGGCGCAGCCCCTCCGCGGCCTCGGGCCGCCCCTCGGAGATGGGCCGGGCCACCTTGTCGTCGAAGTGCCTGCGCCCTCCGAGCAGGCCCGGGTTGGTGAAGTGCATCAGGCTCCAGAGCTCCTCCAGCCGGTTCTCCAGCGGGGTGCCGCTCAGCGCCAGCCGGAAGCCGGCCTTGAGCCCGAAGGCCGCGCGCGCCACCTGGCTCTCCGGGTTCTTGATGGCCTGCGCCTCGTCCAGGACGACGGCGTCCCAGGTGTTCACCCCGAGCACGGCCGCGTCCAGCCGGAGGATGGCGTACGTGGTGAGCGTCACGTCGGCGGCCGAATCCAGCGCGCGGCCGGGCCCGTGGTACACGGAGACCTTGAGCGACGGGCGGAAGCGCTTCAGCTCCGCGGCCCAGTTGGGCAGCACGCTGGTGGGACACACCACGAGCGTGCGAGGCCCCAGCACGCAAATCGTCTGGAGCGTCTTTCCGAGGCCCATGTCGTCGGCCAGGATTCCGCCCAGCCCCGCCCCGCGCAGGAAGCCCAGCCAGCTCACGCCCTGGAGCTGGTACTGGCGCAGCGTCGCGGTGAGGTCCGGCGGGAGCACCGGGGGCGGCAGCTTCTCGAAGCCGGCGATGAGCGGCGCCAGCCGGTCCAGCCCCGGAGGCGGCGGCTGCTCCAGCGTCTCGCACAGCGCCGACAGCTCCGGCAGGGCGTGGTTGGACACCTTGCCATCCGCCTGCCGTGCGGCCAGCAGGTCCGCCACGCGCTGGCCATGCTTGTCCAGCCACGCCCGGGGCAGCGGCGCCCACCCGCCCCCATCCAGCGGCACGAGCCCCAGCCCCTCCGTCCACGCGCGGATGACGGCGGCCGCGTCCACGGACTTCACCTCGCCCTTGGCGCCCTCCACCTGGAACTCCAGCGTGAAACGCACGTCGGGGATGCCCTGCGCCGTGACGGCGGACTGCACCTGGAGCGACGGCCGCAGCTTCACGTCCGGGCTCACCACGCCCGCCGCGTCTCCGGCGAGGTCGCCGCGCCAGCGCCGCAGCTTGTCCGCCCAGCGCACCATCTCCTGGCCCTGCACCGTCAGCCGGCGGCCGGGCACGAGGTTCAGCTCGTCGCGGAGCTGGTGGATGAGGCGCTGCTCGGCGGCCTCGTCACGCAGCGGCACCGCGCCGCGCAGGTACGTCATGCGGCCGTTGTCGATGCGCACCGTGGGCGGCGCGCCGTAGACGAGCGTGGGCAGGACGGACAGGCCCGACTCGAGCTGGTTCAGCTCCAGCAGGATGCGCGGCTTCAGCTCGCGGTCCAGCGGCGGCAGGCGCCTGCTGCGCATGTCCACCGGCATGCGGCGGGCCAGCTCGGGGAGAATCTTCGAGGACAGCTCGCCCATCTGCTCGGGCGCGTAGGTGCGGACGATGGGCAGGCTCTGAAGCCACGCGCCCGTCATCGCCGTCTCGCCCAGGCGGGCCAGCGCGTCACCGAGCAGCGCGACGCCCGGGCTCACCACCTCCTGGATGCGGGCGTCCTTCGTCACCGTCACCACGAGCTGCCCGCTCCGGTCCTCCACCACCGCGCGGGGCACGACGACCTCGTCCGACACGGCCACGGGGCGCCCGTCGAGCAGGACGTTGCGCGCGTTCTCCAGCACCTTGAGCACCGCCTCCAGCGTCTCCGGGGCCAGCGTGCCGCGCGTGCGGCGCTGCTCCAGGATGCGGTCCGCGAGGAGGTCCGCCTGCTCCACCTGCAACGTCGCGGCCTTCGCGGGCTGGGCCACCAGCGAGGCGAGGCTGCCCTCCAGCGGCTCCTCCTTCCCGTCCGCGTGCGCGAGCGCCCGGTGGAGCGCCAGCCCGCCATCCGCGCGGGTGAAGTGGTACACGACGCGCGACCAGCGCGTGGCCGCCATCTCCAGCGGCGTCTCCTGCTTGTCCGCCTGCTGGAGGGAGATGGCCGCCGCCACCACGTGCTCGCACGGGTCCACCTGGCTGGGGCAGTCACACTCCCAGGCGTCATCGTTCGGGTAGAGGACGACCGTGAGTGGAACCGGGCGGCCCTTGGCCCGGACCCGCAGCTCGAGCTCGCCCTCCTTCTGGGACTGGAGGACGACGGCTCCAGAGCGGGCGAGATTGACTCCGTTGGACCAGATTCCCGGCTTGGCTTCCTTCCGGACGGCTTCGAGCAGTTGCGCGGTCGCTGACATGGGGCGCTGTTTCCCTACGCCCCGGAGGTGCGCCGCGCAATGCCGTTGAGGGCGCTCCGCCGCCGGACAGGCGCCCCGCGAACACGCCGGGGCGCGCGGGGGTGGGCCCTGGAAACGGGCCAGGGCCCACCCGTGTGTCCTTCACCGTCAGCGGCAGGACAGCCAGCTGCACGAGCCGGACAGGCACTCGCGCCCGTACAGGCACGACGCGCCCTTGGGCTTCTTGTTCTGGCACTTGCCCTCGTTGAGGGCATAGCCGCAGTACTGGCCGGTGGCGCAGTCTGAATCCGAGTCACAGGCGCAGACGCCCACGGCGTCGCACCCGTCCGCGGTGCACGTGTCGCTGATGCACTCCTGGTCGAAGCGGCACTCCTGGCCCACCACCTTGGAGTCCGGCGCGTAGTGCTCACCACACAGCACGGGGTACTGCGCCTCGCGGGTGGCCTTGGACACGTACGGAGCAACGCCGCTGGTGTCGATGTCCGCCGCCGCGTCCGCCATGCCCGAGCGCGGGCCCGCCGCGCGCTCCCAGACGCGAAGGAAGGTCTCCGACGAGCCGGCCAGCGCGGTGGTGTTCGCGCCCACGCGGCCCAGGTCCGTCAGCAGGTCCGGCAGCAGGCCCACGTGCGCGAGGCCGAACTCGTCGAAGGACGTGCCCAGGCGCGCGGGGCCTCCCACCGTCTGCTGCCGCGCCTGCGCGTCCGCCTCGGCCTTGAAGCCCGCCGAGCACGCGCCGTGGTCACCGAAGCGCGGCCGCGTCTGCTGGATGAAGCCGTTGAGGTCCGCGCCGAAGGCCATGGGCACCTTGAGGCCCTGGCGCCCGTACTCGTACGCCTGCGCCAGCGAGCGGGTGGAGCCCTGGCAGCTGTTGGCGACGCCGGAGCGCGTATAGGCGCGCGTCTCGTCATGCGCGGTGCGCAGGCCGAAGATGCCACCCGTCTGCCGCAGGTAGCGCACCGCCCACGACGGCGTCGTCTTCTCGTCGTCCGCCAGCTCCGGGTTCATCACCTCGCGGAAGTGGCCGTGGGAGATGACCAGCGGGTAGTACGCGTTCGCCTGCGACAGCGCGTAGGCCTCGTGCAGGCCCTTCTCGGACAGGTGGGCCACGTCGATGAGCATGCCCCGGGCCATCATCGCCTGCAGCAGCGCCCGGCCGTCGGCGGTGAGCCCCTTGGTGTTGCGGCAGTTGCCGGCGGCGTCCCGGTACACGTCGAAGCCCAGCGTGAAGGAGTCCGTCGTCACGCCGCAGTCGTAGTCGACGTAGCAGTTCTCCAGGAACTGCGCCGCCTGGAAGATGGGGTTGTGCAGCGCCGCGCCGCCGAAGCGGTTGTCGAGCTGGTGCACCGGCTGCAGCGAGCGCACGCCCAGCGCGTAGAGACGGTCCAGCTCCGTGCGCCAGTCCTTCGTGCCGAACAGCTTGCTCGCCTCGATGGAGAGCACCATCGCCAGCCGGCCGGAGTTGATGATGTTGCGCGCGTGCGAGGGCGACAGGGCAATCTCCACCCAGTCGTTGTTCGCGTCGAAGGTGCGCGCCATCTGGAGCTGCACCTCCACGTCCGCCATCTCGTCACAGGGGCGCTTGAGGTTCTGGTACGGCAGCGCCTTGCAGAGGAACTCGTTGCTGACCAGGGACACCATCACCAGGGACATGCCGCCCTGGTGCGCCTGCCGCAGCCAGCCCTCCCACGACTGCTGGTGCGCAATCGTGTCCCAGCGCGGCCACTGCGTGTGCACCGTGGCGCGGCCCAGGTGGAGGCCGGTGTCGCCCTCGGTGCCCTCAATCTTGCCGATGAACTCGGAGCCCACCGCGCCGCCGATGCCGAAGAGCTGCGACAGGAGGGGCACGCCGCTCAGGTCCACCCCGCCGGAGTTGGGACACAGGTCGAGCAGGTTGCTCAGGTCCATGCGCACGCGGGCGTGGTCGCTCTCCGGCAGGCCACCGTCACAGCTCGTCAACGAGCCCAGGTGACTGCCGTGGAACCAGCCTCCGCCGAAGGCCTCCTCCGCGAACATGTGGTGGTGCAACTCCGCGAACCCCGGCACCGCCAGCGCCTGCGAGGCTTCGGCGGACGGCTCGGGAACGGGAAGCGGCGGTTCCTCTTCTACGGGACCGCAGCCCAGACCAAGGGTGAAGGACAGCGCGGCCAGCACTCCAGGGCGGGCCAGACGGTGATACCCGGGCATGACGTGACTCCCTTCTCTCACTCCGAGAGACGAATGGGAGCCACTCTCTTAGTGGAAGCGCCGCTGGAAAGACATGCGAGACGGGCAAATCATGCCCAGCCGCGTGGAAGCACTGCGTCAACCCGGGCCGCCGCGCCTCACCTCCGTCAGGCCTCTCCGAGCGGCAGCTCCACGACGAACGTGGCGCCACCGCCCGGAGTGTCCTCGACGGAGATGGTGCCACCGTGGGCCTCCACGATGACCCGCGCGGTCCACAGCCCCACGCCCAGCCCGCTGTGGTGGCGCGTGGAGACGGCCCGCTCGAAGCGCTCGAAGATGCGGGCCCGGTCCTCCGGGCGGATGCCCATCCCGTGGTCCACGACGCCGAGGCGGGCCCGCGCGCCCCGCTTCGCGAGACTCACCTCCACGGGCTGGCCCTGGCCGTAGGCCGCCGCGTTCTGGAGCAGGCTCGTCAGCACCTGCCGCACCCGCGCCGCGTCGAAGTCGCCACTCACCCCGTCCTCCGCCCACACCTCGACGTGTGTCCCGCCCCGCGCCAGCTCGTCCCGGAGCTGGCCCACCGTCTCCTGCACGAGGGCGCCCAGGTCCATCCGGCTCCGCGAGAGCTGGAACCGCCCCGTCGTCATCAACGAGACGTCCAGCAGCCGCTCCAGCAGCACGCGCAGGCGCTGCACCTGGCGGCTCGCCGCCACCAGCTTGTCGCTGACGCGCGCGCGTGAGTCCGCGCTGAGCCCCCGCTCGATGAGGTCCAGGTTCAACCGGAACGCGGCCAGCGGCGTCTTCAGCTCGTGGCTCGCGGCGGACAGGAACTCGTCCCGGGCCCGCACCGCCTCCCGCAGGGACGCTTCCCGTGCCTCGTGCACCCCCACCTCCCGGCGCGCGCGCGCCAGCTCCAGCGTGGCGCGCACCCGGGCCCGCAGCTCCCGCGCGCTGAACGGCTTCACCAGGTAGTCATCCGCCCCGGCCCCCAGCCCCTCCACCGTCGCCTCCTCGCCCGCGCGCGCGGACAGCAGGATGACCGGAACGGTCCGCGTGCGAGCATCCGCGCGCAGCTCGCGCACCAGCGCGAAGCCGTCCAGCCCCGGCATCATCACGTCGGAGAGCACGAGGTCCGGCTGCCACTCGCGCGCCCGCTCCAGCGCCGAGTTCCCGTCCGCGACCGCCTCCACCCACGAGGCGTCCTGGCGCAGCAGCCCGGTGACGTAGGCCCGCAGGTCCGCGTTGTCGTCCGCGACCAGGATGCGCGCCCCCGACAGCACGGAGTCCCTCCCGGCCGGCGCCCCGGCCTCCCCCCAGTCCTCCACGCCCTCCGCCCAGCGGCGGGCCTCCTCGACGAAGGCGGCCGCCTCCGCCACCACCGGGCGCGCGCCCACCACGGGCTCCCCCGCGGGCGCATTCCGCGTCGGCAGCCGGACGGTGAAGGTGCTCCCCTCGCCCGGCCTGCTCGCCACCTCCACGGTGCCGCCGTGCAGCTTCACCAGCTCCCCCACCAGCGACAGGCCGATGCCCGTGCCCTCGTGGCTGCGGCCCCGCGTGGTCCGCACCCGGTAGAAGCGCTCGAAGAGGTGCGGGAGCGCGTCCTCGGGAATGCCCACGCCGGTATCCCGCACGGCGAGCACGGCCTGCCCGTCCTCCCTCCGCAGCGAGACGCCAATCTCCCCCTGGTGGGTGTACTTCACCGCGTTGGAGAGGAGGTTGAACACGACCTTCTCCCACAGCTCGGGGTCCACGAGGACGGGCGCGGGCAGCGGTGGACAGTCCACCGTCAGCTTCAGCCCCGCGTGCTCCGCGGCGGACTGGAAGGCGCTCGCCAGGCTCGACGTGAAGGCGCCCAGGTCGGTGGGGACGAGCACGGCCTGCGCGCTCCCCGCCTCCACGCGGGAGAAGTCGAGCAGGCCGTTGACCATCCGCGACAGCCGCAGGACGTTGCGCCACACCATGGCGAGCCGCTCGCCCGTGAGCGGCTTCGCCGGGTCCGCCAGCGCGTCCTCCACCGGGCCCAGCAGGAGCGTGAGCGGCGTGCGGAACTCGTGGCTGATGTTGGAGAAGAAGGCCGTCTTCGCCCGGTCCAGCTCCGCCAGGGACTCGGCCCGGCGGTGCTCGTCTTCATAGGCGGTGGCGTTCGCGATGGCCGCCGTCACGTGCTCGCCCATCAGCTCGAAGAACGCGCGGTAGCGCTCGTCGAGCGCCCTGCGGGGACTGACACCCGCCACCAGGAAGCCGTGCGTCCTGCCCGTTCCCGCCTTCGCCAGCGGAAGGACGACCGCGGTGTGCGCGGGCTCCGGGCACGTGCCTCCCGGGAGCGCGCCGAACCGGGAGAGGACATCCGTCACCACCTCGGGTTGGCGGGAGCGCAGCGCCCGGGCGAGCGGCCAGCCCGGCGCCTCACCTTCCTCCCGGAGGTCGGCCTCGAGGAGCGCACCGGGTTGTCCCGGGGACAGCCCGGCACACGCCGCGAGCCGGGCCCGCTTCCCGTCTCCCTCGGTGACATACAGCAGCGCGAACGGAACATCGGTGGGGTTCTTCGAGCAGATGGCCGCGGCGACCTCGAGCGCTCCGTCGACAGTCCTTGCGTCGGACACCTGGCGCGCCAGCGCGCGCAGCGTCGCGAGCCGCCGCTCCCCCTCCACGCGCTCCGTCGTCTCCGCGACCACCGCGAGCATGCCGCCGACTCCGCCGGACTCCTCCCGGATGGGGCTGTAGGCGATGGTGAACCAGGCGTTCTCCAGGTAGCCGCTCCGGTACAGCGGCACGAGCAGGTCCTCCAGCGCGATGGACTCGCCGCCCCGCGCCCGCTCGAACATGGGGCCCACGACGGACCACGCCTCCGGGAAGATGGACCAGGCCGGAGTGCCCAGCGCGGCGGGATGCTTGTCGCCGAGGATGGGCCGGTACCGGTCATTGTAGAAGAAGCGGAACTCCGGTCCCCAGGCGACCACCATCGCGAACCTCGACGGGAGGACCATGCTGATGGCGGTCCGCAGGCTCTGCGGCCAGGTCTCGATGGGCCCCAGCGCCGTCTTCCCCCAGTCGGTGGAGCGCATCAGCTCGCCCAGCTCTCCCCCGCCCTCGAAGAGTGCGCCGCCGGCCGGAAGCCGCGCCAGCGCCGGCCCTCCCGGCTCGCGCCTCTCGGGCCGCTCTTCCCGCGCCGCTCCCCCCGGGAGCCGGAGGGAGAAGCAGCTTCCCTGGCCCGGCGTGCTCGTCACGCCGATGCGCCCACCGTGGGCCTCGATGATTCCCTGGGCGATGGGCAGCCCCAGGCCGTGGCCCTCCCGCCCCCGCTGCGCGGTGTGCCAGTGGCGCTCGAAGACGCGCGAGAGCGCCTCGGCGGGAATCCCCGGGCCGGTGTCCTCCACGGAGAAGCCCACCCCGCCCTCCCCATCCGCGCACACCCGCAGGTCCACGCGGCCCCCCGGGGGAGTGAACTTGATGGCGTTGGACAGCACGTTGGACAGGGCCTGGAAGACGCGCTCCCTGTCACATACGAGCACCGGCAGCGCGGGCTCGACGTGGGTGGTGAAGGCCACCCCCTTCTCCAGGGCCAGCGGCTCGAACGCCTCGCGCGCCTCGCGCGCCAGCTCCTCCGGCGCGTGCGGCTGCCGGTCCAGCGACAGCGTCCCGGAGTCGATGCTCGCCAGGTCCAGCAGGTCGCCGATGAGCCGCTTCATCCGCCCCGCCGCGCGGCGGATGGTGGCGACGTGTTTCCTCAAGGTGGCCTCGCGGCCCTCGCCGGTGAGCAAGCGCTCCATCAACTCCACGCAGGTGAAGACGGACGTGAGGGGCGTGCGCAGGTCGTGGCTGACGACGGCGAGCATCTCCTCACGCGAGCGCGTGGCGCGCTCGGCTTCCTCGAGCAGGCGCGTGGCCTCGTCCGTGTGGGCGCGCTCCGCGGCGAGCGCCTCCTGGCGCAGGCGGGACAGGGTGAGCTGCGCGTTGACGCGGGCGAGCAGCTCGCTGGCCGAGAAGGGCTTGACGAGGTAGTCGTCCGCGCCCGCCGTCAGCCCATCCACCGTGGCCTCCTCCCCGGCCCGGGCGGACAGGAGCACCACGGGCGTGGTGCGGGTGCGCTCGTCCGCGCGCAGCTCCCGCAGCAGGCCCAGCCCGTCCAGCCCCGGCATCATCACGTCGGAGAGGACCAGGTCGGGAGGCCGCGCGCGCGCCGCGGCCAGCGCCCGCGGACCGTCCCCCACCGCCTCCACGTGCCAGTGCGCGGAGAGGAGGCGCACGAGGTAGCCGCGCATGTCCGCGTTGTCGTCCACCACCAGGATGCGCGCCCCCGTCTGGAGCGTGGACTGCACCGGCCCCGCGGCGCTTCGCTCCTTCGAGGGCCCGGACGCGGACAGGTTGCTCCACTGGGTCGCCTCCACGAGGAAGGCGGCGGCCCCGCTGGAAGCGAAGGGGCGCCCCCCCGAGGGGGACTCCCCGGCGGGCAGGTGGGCGGTGCCCGTGGGCAGCGTCACGGTGAAGGTGGTGCCCTGCCCCAGGGTGCTGCGCACGCCCACGGTGCCGCCCTGCAGCTTCACCAGCTCGCTCACCAGCGCGAGCCCGATGCCGCTGCCCTCGTGGCTGCGGCCCGGCGCGCCCTGTACGCGGTGGAAGCGCTCGAAGATGCGGGGCAGCTCCCCGGGCGGAATGCCGGTGCCGGTGTCCTGCACGGACAGCTCCACCCGGTCGCCCAGCCACCGCAGCGCCACGCGGACTCCGCCCCGCAGCGTGTGCTTGAAGGCATTGGACAGCAGGTTGAGGACGACCTTCTCCCACGCGGACGGGTCCACGTGGACGGGCTCCGGCAGCGGCGGGCAGTCCACGGTGAGCGACAGGCCCGCCACCTCCATCGTCGAGCGGAACGCGCTGGCCAGGTCCGCGGTGAGGGTGGCGAGGTCCGTGGGAACGAGGTGGGCCTTCGCCCGCCCCGCCTCGATGCGCGCGAAGTCCAGCAGGCTGTTGACCAGCTTCTGCAGGCGCAGGCCGTTGCGGCGCACCAGCTCCATGCGCTCGCGCTGCGGCTCCGGCAGCGGGTGCTGCGTGTCCGTCAGGCTGTCCTCGAGCGGCCCCAGCATCAGCGTCAGCGGCGTCCGGAACTCGTGGGAGACGTTGCTGAAGAAGAGCGTCTTCGCCCAATCCGCCTCCGCGAGCGCCTCGGCCCGGCGGCGCTCCTCCTGCCACGCGTGCGCGTTGGCGATGGCCGTCACCACCTGGTCGGCGGCGAGCCGGAAGAAGCCCAGATAGCTCTCGTCCAGCACACGCCGCGGGTTCGTCCCGCACACGAGGAAGCCATCCACGTGGGGCTGGCCCGGACGCGACAGGGGCACGCAGATGGCCGGCTCCACGGGCGGCGCCAGCTCGCGGACGACGGCGGGCTGCCCGGTGCGCGCCACCTGGCCGAGCGGCCACGGCCCCTCCTGTGGCGTCCCATCCTCCAGGGCGATGGGGAAGGGCCCCGCCGGCTCGCCGGCTCCAAGGGTGCCCGAGACGGCCACCCTCCGGGCCACCGCGCCCGCCTCCCCGGCGAGGAACACGCGGCAGGAGGGCACGTCCGCGGCGTTGGCGCCGAGGATGCGCGCGGCCACCTCACAGGCTTCTTCCGCGGAGCGCGTCTCCACGAGCGAGGCCCCCAGGTCGCGCAGCGTCCGCAGCTGCCGCGCGTCCTGCACCTGCGCGGTCGTCTCCTGGCACGTCACCAGGACGCCGCCCACCCCGCCCGAGTCGTCCGGCACGGGGCTGTACGAGAAGGTGAAGTACGTCTCCTCGAGGAACCCCCTGCGCTGCATGGGCAGCAGCAGGTGCTCGTTCCAGGTGGCCGGCCCCCCCGCGCGGACGTCCTCCGCCTGCGGGCCGATGATGTGCCATATCTCCGCCCACACCTCCGCCCCGGAGGCACCGAGCGAGCGCGGATGCTTGCTCCCGAGGATGGGCCGGTACGCGTCGTTGTAGAGCTGGATGAGCTGCTCCCCCCACCAGAGGAGCATGGGGAAGCGGCCGCCGAGCACCAGCCCCAGCGCGGTGTGCAGGCTGGTGGGCCACGTCTCCACGGGGCCCAGCGGAGTCCGCGCCCAGTCGAAGGAGCGCATCAGCGCCCCCATCTCGCCTCCCCTGTCGAAGATGTCGTGGACCGAGTCGTTCTTCATGGGCATCCAGGCCATCTCGTCTAACAGTCCGCCGGGTGACACAGCGCGGCTTTTGCCGGCCCCCCTCGAGCATGGGTGCACTGGACAACGGCTCGCCCCGCCCCTCCCTCGTCCATGGGCGGCCGCGTCAGCGGACCCGAGGTGGCCGGGAGTATCCTCGGCCGCACGCCCCGAGCACATGCTTCCCTTCCCGGAGCGCGAGCAAGCGAGGACTCATGCATCTGGACGACTACAGTCGTTACGACGCGGTGGGGCTGGCGGAACTGGTCCGCCGCAAGGAAGTCACTCCCGAGGAGCTGGTGCGGACGGCGGCCTCCGCCATCGCGCGAGTCAACCCGCGGCTCAACGCCGTCATCGACGTGCGCGAGGCGGAGGCGCTGGACACCGTGAAGCGGGGCCTTCCGGAGGGGCCCTTTCACGGCGTGCCCTTCCTCATCAAGGACCTGGCGATTCACGCCGCGGGCGTGCCCACGGACCTGGGCAGCCGGCTGACGCAGGGGCTCGTGCACCCGCATGACAGCGCGCTGATGGCGCGCTTCAGGCGGGCCGGCCTGGTGCTGCTGGGCCGCACCAACACGCCCGAGTTCGGCAACAACGCCACCACCGAGCCCGTCCTCCACGGGCCCACGCGCAACCCATGGAACCTGGAGCACAGCCCGGGAGGCTCCAGCGGCGGCTCCGCGGCGGCGGTCGCGGCGGGCATCGTCCCGGTGGCCCATGGCAACGACGGCGGAGGCTCGCTCCGCATCCCCGCGTCCCTCTCCGGTGTCTTCGGCCTGAAGCCCACCCGCGGCAGAATCTCCCTCGGTCCGGACGTGGGCGAGCTCCTCAACGGCATGGCCATCGAGCACGTGGTGTCCCGCACGGTGCGCGACAGCGCGGCGATGATGGACGCCACGCACGGGCCGGAGGTGGGCGACCCGTACCACGCGCCCCCGCCACAGCGCCCGTTCCTGGAGGAGGTCCAGCACAAGCCGGGCCGGCTGCGCATCGCGCTGTCCCGGACGGCCGCCTCGGGTGTGCCGGTGAGCCCTGACTGCGTCGCCGCCGCCGAGAACGCGGCGCGGCTGTGCATGGAGCTGGGGCACGAGGTGGTGGAGGCCGCCCCCACGTACGATGCCGGGGCGCTGAACTCCGCGATGACGAAGGTCTGGGCCTCGGCCATGATGGGCATGGCGGATGTGTTCGGCGGGATGCTGGGACGCACGCCGGGGCCGGAGAACCTGGAGGCCACCACGTGGGCGGCGGTCCAGCTCGGCCGCGCGCTCAAGGTCTCCGAGCTCCAGGGGGCGCTCGCCGTCTTCAACCAGGTGTCCCGCGCGGTGGGGGCCTTCTTCGTGGAGCACGACGTGCTGCTGACGCCCACCGTGGCGGTGCCGCCCTACAAGCTCGGCGTGCTTGACGCGATGGTGCCGAGAGAGCCCGAGGAGTGGTACACGTACGTCTTCGGCTTCATCCCCTTCACCGCGCTGTTCAACGTCACCGGCCAGCCGGCCATGTCCGTGCCGCTCCACTGGAACGCGCAGGGCCTGCCCATCGGCGTCCAGTTCGCCGGGCGCTACGCGGACGAGTCCACGCTGTTCCGGCTGGCCGGGCAGTTGGAAGAGGCCCGCCCGTGGGCAGGACGCCGGCCGCCGGTGCACGTCACGCGGGCGGACTGAGCCGGCGGGCCGGCTCGCCCACCCGAGCCGGCCCCGGAAACGGCGTCAGTCGTAGCGGCTGTTGAGCTTCAGCTTCCACGAGCGCAGCGTGCCGCTGCCCACACCGGACGGGTTGGTGACGCGCAGCAGCCAGCGGCCGTTGACGGTGCTGTCGCGAGAGATGCCCCGCGTCACGGAGATGCGCGAGGGAGGCGTGCCCTCGTTCGGCCCGTCCCACAGCAGCGCCGAGTCCCCGCCCGGGTCCACCAGCGTCAGCACCAGCCGGTGGGGCGAGGCGTGCACCAGGTCCAGCTCCACGGTGATGTCATCCGGCACCGTGGCCAGCCCCACCACGGCGACGGTGGACTCCACCGGCGTGGCGGACGACGGCAGTGACACGTCCGCGTACTGGATGAACTCCCCGGCCATCCACGCGGGCCGGCACCAGCCCTCCGGCGCTCCGGAGGGGATGCCCCGGCAGACGAGCCCGGGCTGGCACGGCGCGAAGACGGAGCACGTGGCGCCGTCGCCGGGAATGGGCGCGGGGTTGATGCACCGGCCGTAGGGGCTGGAGCCGTCATGCGGCACGCCCTCGCAGACCAGCCCCGGCTGGCACGTGCCCGCGCCGGTGCAGGGGTCCCCCTCGGGCGCCAGCGCGGTGTTGAGCTTGAAGCGCTGGAGCACGGTGGAGTCCACGTGGGCCAGCCGGGACAGCTCCACCATGTGCGCGATGGGACGCGCGGCCAGGATGTCCTGCACCGCGAGCGGGGCAATGCCGTAGCCGTTCTGCAGCGTGGCGGCGGTCTCCGTGTTGGCCGCGCGAAGCGTGCGCCGCGCCTCGGCCAGGGTGAAGGCGTGCCCGTCGAAGTTGCCCACCAGCGCGTCCAGCGGCAGCTCCGCCACGCGGCCGGTGCCCCGGGCGTACCACTCCAGGTCCGCGAGCGCGGCCGGGCCCACGTAGGGCACCGCGTCCACCTGGGCAATGGAGACGAAGCGGCGGTCGTCCGCCGTGTTCTCCACGCCGTCGGGGCCCGCACGCCAGGCAATCAGGCCCTGCGCGGCGCGCACCTCCAGCGGCACCTCCGTGTCCAGCACCGCCAGCGTGGTGGAGCGGTCATTGAGGAAGGCCAGCACCCCCGTGGAGGCGGGAGTTCCGTCGGCCAGCGCCTGCGACTGGGACACCATGACGGAGGCACCCACGGGCTCTCCGGAAGCAGGAGCCCCACAGCTCAGCAGGACGGGAAGTCCCATGGACATGGCAAGGAAGAAAGATCGGGAGGTCATGGCCTCCGTGTATCTCATGCGAAGACGGAACGGGGAAGGCAGCGCGTGGATGGCTGGCCGCGTTCAGGCCGCACGAAGGGCCGGGTTGGCGCCGGGTTGCGGCGTCAGCATCGTTGATGATGGAGGCACCTTCCCACACCAACCGCTCCATGGCCCGCCTGCACGACAGCCCAGGGCACCCGGCCTCGCGCCCGGACCCAGAGTTCACCGAGGCGGGGAAGGAGGACTGCGCCGGAGGGGACACGCGAAGTCAGGAGCGGATTCTCGAGTCGGTCTTCGCCAGCATCAGCGAGGGCGTGACGGCGGTGGACGAGTGCGGGCACTTCAAGCTCTTCAACCCCATGGCGGAGCAGCTCCTGGGGTTCGGGCCGGTGGACGCGCCACCCGAGAAGTGGCCGGAGGTCTACGGCCTCTACCTTCCCGACCGGGTGACCCTCTGTCCCTTCGACCAACTGCCGCTGGCCAGGGCCCTTCACGGCGAGTCCGCGAGCTGGACGGAGCTGTTCCTGCGGAACTCCGCCCGGCCCGCCGGCACCTGGATACTGACGAGCGCCCAGCCCATCCGGGATGCGACGGGCGCGCTTCGCGGCGCGGTCGCCGTCCTCAACGACATCACCCCCTTCAGGGCGGCGACGGAGGAGCTGCGCAAGAGCCGCGAGAAGTACCGCTCGCTCTACAACAGCACCCCCGTGATGATGCACTCCATCGACCGCGAGGGACGGCTCGTCAGCGTGAGCGACTGCTGGCTGAGCACGCTCGGCTACAAGCGCGAGGAGGTCATCGGACGCCCCTCCGTGGAGTTCCTCACGCCCGAGTCCCAGCGGTACGCGCGGGAGGTCGTCCTTCCCGAGTTCTTCAAGACGGGGTCCTGCAAGGACGTCCCCTACCAGTTCGTGAAGAAGGACGGCGAGCCCATCGACGTGCTCCTGTCGGCCATCACGGAGCGGGACGCCAACGGGGAAATCTTCCGCTCCCTCGCCGTCCTCATCGACGTCACGGAGCGGAAGCGCTCGGAGGAGGCGCTGCGGGAGAGCGACAAGCGCCTGCGCGCCATCCTGGACAACGCGACCGCCGCCTTCTTCCTCCTCGACCCCCAGGAGCGCTACATCTTCACGAACCGGCAGTGGGAGCGCTTCTTCCACCACTCCCGGCAGGAGGTCGCCGGAAGGACCGCGTACGACTTCTTCCCACGGGAGGTCGCCGACAGCTTCCATCAGGCCAACCTGTCCATCTTCCAGACCGGCGCGCCCGTGGTCCGCGAGGAGCGGGTTCCCCACGCGGACGGCATCCACACCCACCTGATGCAGAAGTTCCCGCTCATCGACTCCACCGGCACCCTCTATGCCATCTGCGGCATCTCCACCGACATCACCGAGCGCAAGCGGATGGAGCTGTCACAGCGCTTCCTCGCCGAGGTCAGCCGGGAGCTGGGGACGACGCTGGACGTCTCGGCCACGCTCCAGCGCGTGGCCGAGCTGGCCGTCCCCACGCTCGCGAGCACGTGTGTCGTCTTCATGCCCAGCAACGGGGCGGCCCTCCAGCCCGTCGCGGTCGCGGACCGCTCGCGAGGCCGGGCCCTCCAGCTCCGCGAGTTCCTCGAGCGCCACCCGCCCGCGCCAGACTCCGCCCGGGGCCCGTCGTGGGTGATGTCCACCGGCCGCTCTGAAGTCGCTCCGGAGTCCTGGGGCCTGCTCGACGACGACGCCCTGGAGGAGCCCCGGTGGGAGGCCCTGAGGGCGCTCCACGGGAAGCGCTCCGTCAGCGTGCCGCTCCGGGCGCGAGGCCGCATCCTCGGCGCGCTGTCGCTGATTTTCGAACAGCCGGCCCAGGCGGACTGCCCGGCGGACCTGCCCCTCATCGAGGAGCTGGGACGCCGCGCGGCCTTCGCCATCGACAACGCCTGGCTCTACCGCAAGGCCCAGGAATCCATCCGCACCCGGGATGAGTTCCTGTCCATCGCCTCGCACGAGCTGAAGACGCCCCTGACGTCCATGAGGCTGCGCGCCCAGCAGCTGGAGCTGGCCCTCGCGCGCCAGCCCGAGGACTCGCCGCTGGCGAGGAAGGTCTCCGCCATGCTGGACGTCTTCGACGAACAACTGAAGCGGCTGGCGCACCTCGTGGAGCACCTGCTCGACGTCTCCCGCATCGATGACAGCCGGCTCCAGCTCCGCCGGGAGGATGTCGACCTGGCGCAGGTGGCTCGCGACGTCGTGGGCCACCTCCAGGAGCAGTTCGGCAGGGCCAGATGCGAGCTCCAGCTCGTCGCCGAGAGGCCGGTGGTCGGACAGTGGGACCGGCTCCGGCTGGAGCAGGTGATGCTCAACCTGCTGACGAACGCGATGAAGTACGGCGCCGGCAAGCCCATCCGGATGGAGGTCGCGCTTCAGGGGGACAGGGCCCGGCTGAGCGTCGAGGACCAGGGGGTGGGCATCGCGCGCGAGTCCCAGGGGAAGATATTCGAGCGCTTCGAGCGCGCCGCCTCCCGCAACTACGGCGGGCTCGGGCTGGGGCTCTTCATCACCCGGCAGATTGTCGAGGCGCACGGCGGGTGGATTCGGGTGGAGAGCGAGCCCGGGCAGGGCGCGAGGTTCGTCATCGAGCTGCCCCGGGTCCCCCCGGCGCAGCCGTGACGCGGCGCCGGAACGCGTTGTTCCCCAGGTGGACGCGGGTGAGCATGGTGGGCCTGGCTCTCGGGGGCTCCGCGCACCGGCGCAACGCGGCGGCGGGCCCTTCTGTCCGCGGGTGGATACACCCCGTGCCCTGACTCCGGGGGGGGCAATCCAACCGGGCTGCGCATTTTCAAGAGCCTTTGAGACCTGCTTCTCCCAGGGAAACGCGGCGCGGTCTTCGAGACTGGAGACCGCGCCGCGGGCTTCAAGCGGTGCGGCTAGTTCTCTTCCAGGATGAAGGAGGACACGCGACCATCCGGGATGAGCGACACGACGTAGCGCCAGGTCCCGGACTCGAACTCCACCAGGTACGTGTAGACGCGGTCATCGCCCACCACTTCCCGCTTCGCCAGGACCAGCGGCCCCGCCGGCCCCAGGCCTTGCAGCAAGCGCTGGTAGTTCAGCGCGCCATGCGGAAAGAACCACCAGGGGACGTACGCGAAGTCGGCCGGGTCCATCGTCCCGGCCCGGGCCTGCTCGAGCAGCGTCGTGAACCGGGCGGTGGCCTCCGGCTCCAGGTCTTGAATGGGCGCCAGCGGGGGCACGGCGAGCGCCGGGTCGACAACAGCGGCAATGCCGTTCGCGAAGGCCTCGGGGTCCGTCTGACTGAGGTTGGCCAGCACGATGACGGAGAGCGAGTCCCCGAGGAAGCGGAAGTAGGCGGTCTTGAAGCCCTGCCACGAGCCGGTGTGCTGGTGCAGGGGCTTGCCGTTGCGCTCCTCGAGGAACCACCCGAAGCCATAGGGATGGGGAGCGCCGCTGTCGAGCTTCACGGGCGTCAGGATTTCCCGCCAGCTCCCCTGCGTCAGGAGGGCGCGCGCATCCACGGCGGCATCCCAGGCCAGCAGGTCCTTCAGGGAGAAGTAGAGCGAGCCGTCCGCCGTGGTGTTGAGCGAGGGCGACACCCACCGCTGGTTCTTCACCTCGCCGCGGACCAGCCGGTAGCCAGCCGCGCGGTTCGGAATGATGTCCGCCTCGCTGATGCCGCGCGCCGTCTTCATGTGGGCCGGCTTGAAGACGTGCTCGCCGAGGACGTCGACGTAGGAGGTCCCCGCGACGCGGTTCACCAGGAGGCCCAGGAGGACATAGCCGGAGTTGCTGTAGCTCCACCGCAGGCCGGCGGGGAAATCCAGGGGCAGCGCGTAGATGAGCCGCGCGAACTCCTCGTCCGTGTAGTCCTTGCGCTCGTCGATGAGCCCTTGCAGGTCCCGGATGCCGGAGGTGTGCGTCAGCAGGTGGCGAATCGTGATGGGGGCCCACGACGCGGGCGCGTCGGGGAAGTACTTCGTGATGCTGTCGGACAGCGAAATCCGGCCCGCCTCCACCTGGAGCATCACCACCATCGCGGTGAACTGCTTACCCAGGGAGGCGGACTGGAAGAGGGTGTCCGTCGTCACGGGAACCCGATGCTCCAGGTTGGCGAAGCCGTACCCCTTCGCCAGCACGACCTTGCCGTGACTCACGACGGCCACGGCGAGACCGGGCACATTCTGCCGCTTCTGCTCCGCGCGAACGAAGTTATCGATTCGCTCGCGCAGTGAATCACCGGCGGCGGCGGGGCCGCCCGTCAGCAGCCCTACGAGGAAGACTGAGACCACCGAGAAGGACTGCAAGGCAACACGCATGAGTGCTCCTGATGGCCGGACAGGCCTTGTCCATGGGGAGCCGAGCAAGAGAACACCGCCCCTTCGCGCTTTGAAGAGGCGGGCACTGAGCGCCGAGATGGTTGCCGGATGACAGGATTCCGTGGGTGAGGTTCAGCCCTGACGCATCACGAGCAGGCGCAGCTCGGTCATGTCCTCCATGGCGTACTTCACGCCCTCGCGGCCCAGGCCCGAGCCCTTCACGCCGCCGTAGGGCATGGTGTCCACGCGGAAGCTCGGCACGTCCCCCACGACGACGCCTCCCACCTCCAGCTCGTCCCACGCCTGCATCGCCCGCGACCAATCCCGCGTGAAGAGGCCCGCCTGCAGGCCGTAGCGCGCGTCGTTCACCACGCGGAGCGCCTCGTCGAACGTGCGGAAGGACTGGAGCAGCACCACCGGCCCGAACGCCTCCTCCGCGCACAGCGGCTCGTCGGCGGGCACGCCCTCCAGCACGGTGGCCTCCAGAAGCGCGCCGCGCCGCCCTCCCCCGGCCAGCACCCGCGCCCCACGCTTCACGGCCTGCTGAATCCACCCCTCCAGCCGGCGAGCGGCGGGCTCGTCAATCATGGGCCCCAGCGTGGTGCTCTCATCCCGGGGGTTCCCCGCCCGCAGCGCCCGGGCCCGAGCGGCGAGCCGCTCGCGCAGCGCGCCGTACAGCTCCTCGTGCACCAGCACCCGCTGCACCGAGATGCAGCTCTGCCCCGCCTGGAAGAAGGCCCCATGCGCGATGCGGTCCGCCACGAAGTCGAGCTCCGCGCCCGGCTCCCGGTCCACCACGCACGCCGCGTTGCCGCCCAGCTCCAGCACCACCTTCTTCCGGCCAGAGCGCGCCTTGAGGTCCCACCCCACCTTCTCCGAGCCGGTGAAGGACAGCAGCTTCAGCCGGTCGTCCTCGATGAACGGCGCCACGTCCTCCAGCCGCGTGGGGAGGACGGAGAAGGCGCCCTCGGGGAGGTCCGTCTCGGCGAGCACCTCCGCCATCAGCAGCGCGCTCACGGGCGTGCGGTCCGACGGCTTGAGGACGAAGGGGCAGCCCGCGGCGATGGCGGGCGCCACCTTGTGCGCCACCAGGTTGAGCGGGAAGTTGAACGGGGTGATGAACGAGACCGGCCCCACCGGCACGCGCTGGGTGAAGCCCCGGTAGCCCGCCGTGCGCTTCGACACCTCCAGGTTGAGGACCTCGCCCCCGCCGCGCACGGCCTCCTCGGCCGCCGCCTTGAACGTCTCAATCAGCCGGGTGACCTCACCCCGGGCATCGCGGATGGGCTTGCCGGCCTCGATGCACAGGGCCAGCGCGAGCTCCTCGGCCCGCTCGCGGAAGCGGCGCACGCAGTGCTCCAGCACCTCCTGCCGCGCGTACGGCGCCAGCTTCCGCATGGGCCCCGCCGCCCGCACCGCGGCGGCGATGGCCTCCTCCACGGCGGCGGCGTCGGCGACGGCCACGCGCGTGACGGCCTCCCCTGAGTATTTGTCCGTCACCGGCAGCTCCGCGTTGGGCTGCCGGGGCCGGTTGGCCAGGTAGTACGGGTAGCGTTCAGCCAGCATGGCGTTCCCCACTTTCCGTGTCGTGTTCACTGCTCCGCCTCGGCGCCCGCGCCGAGCGCCCGCGCGTTGTCCGAGTAGTCGATGGGCAGGTCGATGACGTGCACGCCGCCCGACTCCAGGCAGCGGGCGAGCGTGGCGCCGAACTCGGTGGCGCTCCCCGGGCGGTGGCCCCGCGCGCCATACGCCTCGGCGTAGCGGACGAAGTCGGGGTTGCCCAGCGTCATGCCGAAGTCAGGCAGGCCCATCTCCCCCTGCTTCCAGCGAATCATCCCGTAGCCGTCGTCGCGCACCACGACCACCGTCAGGTCGAGCTTCAGGCGCACCGCCGTCTCCAGCTCCTGCGAGTTCATCATGAACCCGCCGTCACCGCAGACCGCGAGCACCTTGCGGCGCGGGTGCACCAGCTTCGCGGCGATGGCGGACGGCAGCCCCGCGCCCATGGTGGCGAGCGCGTTGTCGAGCAGCAGCGTGTTGGGCCGGCGGCAGCGGTAGTACCGGGCGAACCAGAGCTTGTACATGCCGTTGTCCAGGCAGACCACGCCGTCGTCCGGCATCGCGCGGCGCACCTCCGCCACGAGCCGCGCGGGGTAGATGGGGAAGCGGTCATCGGCCGCGCCGCTCGCGAGCTGGACGTCGAGCCCCGCACGGGCGCGCTCGAGGGGAGCGAAGTCCCAGTGGGAGCGAGGGCCCACCCCCTCCGCGATGCGCCACACCGCGTTCGCGATGTCGCCCGTCACCTGCACCTGCGGGAAGTAGACGGGGTCCACCTCCGCCGAGGAGAAGTTCAGGTGGACCACCGTGCGGCGGCCGTCGCGCATGACGAATGGCGGCTTCTCGATGACGTCATGGCCCACGTTGACGATGCAGTCCGAGGCCTCGATGGCCCGGTGGACGAAGTCCCCGTCGGAGAGCGCGGCGGTGCCCATCCAGAGCGGATGCGTCTCGTCCACCACGCCCTTGCCCATCTGAGTGCTGAAGAAGGGCATGCCCACCCGGTCCACGAAGACGCGGAGCATCTCCGAGGTGAGCTTGCGGTTGGCCCCCGCGCCAATCATCAGCAGCGGGCGGCGGGCGGAGGCGATGGTCTCCACCGCCTGCGCGATGGAGGCCTCGTCGGCCACGGGCCGGCGGAGGACGCCCGGCGGCAGGGGGACGGCGTCGGTGGACTCACGGGCCACGTCCTCGGGCAGCTCCAGGTGCGTGGCGCCGGGGCGCTCCTCTTCCGCGCGGCGGAACGCCTCGCGCACCGCCGAGGGGACGTGCTCCGCCGAGACGAGCGTGCGCGTGGCCTTGGTGAGGGGCCGCATCATCCCGACGACGTCGACAATCTGGAAGTGGCCCTGCTTGCTGACCTTGATGGGCTTCTGGCCGGTCAGCATCACCATGGGCATGGCGCCGAGCTGGGCGTACGCGGCGGCAGTGACGAGGTTGGTCGCCCCGGGGCCCAGCGTCGCGAGGCACACGCCCGCCCGCCCGGTGAGCCGGCCCTGCGTGGCGGCCATGAAGCCCGCGGCCTGCTCGTGCCGGGTGACGACCAGGCGCATGCCGGCGGCGCGCATGGACTCCAGCAGGTCCAGATTCTCCTCGCCCGGCAGTCCGTAGACGACACGCACCCCCTCGGCCTCGAGCGCTTTGACGAACAGGTCTGATGCCTTCATGGGTCCCTCTCCTCCGTGGCGAGGAAGATGTACCCGCGGGTCTCGATTCGTACATTCGTTTGTTTCCATGGACCCGATAGGCATCATCTATGGTGCTGACATGGAGCTCCGCCACCTCCGCTACTTCTCCGCCGTCGCCGACACGCTGCACTTCGGGCGCGCCGCGAAGCGCGTGCACGTCTCGCAGCCCACGCTGTCGCAGCAGATCCGCCAGCTCGAGGAGGAGCTGGGCGCGCCGCTCTTCGAGCGTGCCCGGAGCGGCGTGCGGCTGACCCAGGCGGGGAAGCTGTTCCGCACGTACGCGTCGCGTGCGCTGGAGGACGTGAACGCGGGCCTGGCGGCGGTGGGCTCGCTGCGGGGGCTCACCACGGGTGCGCTGCGCGTGGGCTATCCTCCGAGCATGCGAGGCATCGTGGTGCCCGCGCTGGCCGCCGTGCTGCGCAGACACCCGGGGCTCGCGTTGAGCGCGGAGGAGGCGGTGGTGCGGCGGCTGGAGCGGCGGCTCGCGGACGGCAAGCTGGACGTGGGCCTGGGATACGCGCCCGCGCGGCTGGCGGACCTGGACGCGGAGCCGGTCTTCGACAGCCGGCTTGCGCTCGTCGTCGCGCGGGGACACCCGCTGGCGGGAGCGGAGTCCGTGGGCACGCGGCAGCTCGTGGACGAGCCGTTCGCCCTCCTGTCACGTGGGCTACGGGTGCGCTCGCGCGTGGACGCATGGTTCGCGGCGATGCGGCTCGCGCCCCGTGTCGCACTCGAGTCGAACGCGGTGGCCACGGTGCTCGCCATCGTGCGCGCGGGACTCGCCGTCACCGTGCTGCCGGAGCCGCGGCTGTCCGACGCCGAGCGGCTGGTGGTGAAGCGGCTGTCTCCCGCGCCCCGGTCCGAGCTGGCGGCACTGCTGTGGCGCAAGGGGGCGCCACGCACGCCGGCGGCGGAGTTGTTCGCGACGGAGGTACGCGCACGGGCCAAGGAGGATGGAGCCTGATGCACGACGCGGTAATGGACAGCGCGGTTCAAGGCACAGCCCGGCGATGTCTGGGCCGAGGCAGCATCTTCTGCCCGTGCCGGCCCCGGAGAAGAGCCAACGCCCCAGGCACCTGAATCCTCCGTGGCCACCGCACCAGACAGGGTCGCGCAAACGTCCCGGGCACCTGCATCCTCCGTGGCCGGCCGCCATCCCAGGCTGGGGCACGCCAGTGGCCAAGGGTCCAGGCCCATCCGTCGACGCCATCCCCGAAGGAGACGGGCCATCACTCCGGGCACCTGAATCGTCCCTGGCCACCACACCATGCGGGGGAGTGCCAGGGTCCGAGGGTCCATCGCCTTCCGGTGTCGCCCCTCGAGAAGGCGTGCCATCGCCTCGGCGCGGGGTTTCCGTCTCCGCTGCCAGCGCCTTCCACAGGGCCCGTCCCGCGGCGTTGACGTCCTCCTCGACCAGCGACGCCTCTTCTCTTCGGGCCAGCGCGAGCACCAGCTCCCCCAGCGCTCCCCAGATGAGCCCCTCACCCACCCGGACGCTGCCCGGCGCCAGCGCCCCCTCGCGCTCACCGAGGGCCAGCACCTCGCGCACCAGCGCCCGCGCCTCGCTCCCGAAGGACTGCGGCTCGAGCGAGTCCTCGTGCCAGTGCATGAAGGCGAAGTGGAAGCACTCCGGCCTCCTCGTCGCGAACCAGGCCAGCTGCTGCCAGAAGTCCTCGAAGTCCTCGCGGAAGCCCCTGCCCTCCCGCGAGCTCGGCTCCACCTCGAAGACGATGCGCGCGATGCGGCACAGCTCGCTATCGGCCCACTGGCGCACCCGGTGGGCGAAGGCGCCCTTGCTGCCGTAGCGCCGGTAGAAGCTGCCCACCGACAGGTTCGCGGCCCTCGCCATCTCCTCGGCCCGTACGTTGCCGTAGCCCCGCCGCGCCATCACCGCCGCCGAGTCCCGCATGCTCATGAGGTACAGCTGCTCCGCCGTCCACATACCCCTTCCCCTCCCCGCCCCCAGGCGGCGCTCGCCTGAAAGGAACGTTCCTTTCAATGCGGCCTGTATAGCCCTGGGGTCTGACATGGCGGGTAGGCAGAGTCCTGCGAGCGGCGAGGACCGGGCAGGTCACGCGGAATGGACGCTCCATTCCGGGCATTCGAGGCCCGGGAGCGGGCCGACATGGCGGGGAGGCAGGAACCAGGAGCGGCGGGGGACCTGGCGGGCCACGCGGAATGGACGCTCCATTCCGGGCATGGGCGGCCCGGGAGGGGGCCGACGTGGCGGGGAGGCAGGAACCAGGAGCGGCGGGGGGACCTGGCGGGCCACGTGGAATGGACGCTCCATTCCGGGCATGGGCGGCCCGGGGGGCCTGAAATGGGGACGAGCTCGGAAGTCCAGGGACTTCGCACGCCACCGGATCTCGTACGCTCCAGACATTCGCACCTGAATAATGCCCCACCAGGGAGTCTTGCCATTTGCCCCCAACTCCAGGAGTAGTCTCCTGGCTGTGAATCGGAGCACCTTCCTCATCGCGAGCCCCCCGTGCAGCCTGGCCACCTGAATCCGGCGCGCCTTCCCCTGGGTACGAGGGTCGGCTCATGGTGCGTGGTGGAGCGTCGCGGTCTGGGCGCCTACGGCGCCGTCTACCGGGCCGTCGGGGCGGAGCCGGCATCGGGCCCCGTTGCACTCAAGGTAGCCCTGCATCCCCGGGATGACCGCTTCGCTCGGGAGGTGGAGCTCCTCTCTCGCATCCGCCACCCCAACGTTCCCCGCCTCGTGGACCATGGAGAATGGCGACAGCCCGCGGGCCTCTCCTATCCGTACCTCGCCATGGAGCTGGTGGAAGGCGCGTCGCTGTATGACTGGGCGCTGGAGCAACGGCCCACCTCGCGGCAGGTGCTCCACGTCCTCGCCAGCCTCGCGGGAGCTTTGGCGGCGACCCATTCCGCGGGCGGCGTGCACAGGGACGTCAAGGGTGACAACGCCCTCGTGCGCGCAGCGGATGACCACGTCTTCCTGACCGACTTCGGCTCCGGTCACTACATCGGTGCCGCAACGCTGACGTGGCATCCCCTCCCTCCCGGCACGCCGCCCTATCGCTCGCCCGAGGCCTGGCGCTCCGTGAAGCTCCCCTTCCGGGACTCCGCCGTCCCCTACGCTCCAGGGCCCGCGGATGATGTCTTCGCCCTCGGCGTCACCGCCTTCCGGCTGCTCACCGACGAGTACCCTTTCGGCTTGGACCCCTTGGACCCGTCGGCCCGTTTCAAACACGGGGAGGGAGCCGCGTCCCCGTCTCCGCGAGCGCTCAACTCCCGCTGCCACGAGGCGCTGAGTGAGTTGACGTCCCGGATGCTCTCCGCGAGCCCCGAGGCACGCGGCACTGCCCGCGAGCTGGCCGAAGCGCTGGAGCGAGCCGTGCGAGAGGTGGGACCGGAGGCGGATGTACCCCTCTTCGTCCGGGAGGCACCTCGGCCCGTGGCCACCCAGGCCGCCCTACCGCACGTCGTGCCTCGAGAGACTCCGCGCACCAGGCGCTCCTGGCTCACGGCAGCCGGCCTGGGCTGGGCGCTGGCGCTTGGATTCGGATGGGTGTTGAGCGCGCATCCCGGAGAAGAAGTTGGAAAGGCGCACGCTTCGGTGTCCGACAATGCGAAGGATGGCGGCATCGTGGCCGTCGGAGACTCGGCGCTCACGGCCCCTGTGTCTCCCCCCCGAGAACCCTCCGCGTGGTCGACCATCGCCCTGGAGGTGCCACCGAAGCCATTCCCTGGCCAGAGACGGCCAGATGCCAACGGCCGATGCCGTAGCAAGGCACAGGTCCCCATCAATGGCGGATGCTGGCTCAAGTCCGGTGAGGACCCGAAGGACTGTGACGAAGACTCCTTCGTGTACAACGGCAAATGCTACACACCCGTCCTGGCACGACCGCGCCCGGCGACCTCGAGTCCCGCGGTTCGCGCTGGCAGCCCCGCCCCATGACCGAGCGTTGGCCCGGGAGCTCGAACCCCACCTCTACCAGGCGCGCTCTCCCTGGCTCATCGACGAGCCCTTCGAGCGGCGGCACTCCGGGAACACGAAGAGCCTCCGAGTCTCTCGACCCGGAGGCTCGCTTCGGCGCGACGCAACCGCGGCTCAGAAATCCCGCTGCACGGAAGGCCGCGGCGCTTCGCCCATCCGCTCGGCGATCTCCCGCAGGAGGCCCGAGTAGGTGGTGAGGATGTCGGCATAGGCGCTCAGCAGCCGCCGCCGGGCAACCAGCTCCTCCGGCGTTCCCCGCGCCTCCGCCACGTCGAGCAGCCCCTCGAGGACCCCGTCCAGCCGCTCGCGGACCTCCGCGTCGCTCTCGGCCTCGGCGTGCCTCCCCCAGACGGAGTGGGCCAGCCCGAGCTGGAACTCGAACGCGGGCCTGAAGAGAGAGCACCAGGCCTGCGGGTCCACCAGGGAGGTGAAGCCCTGGAACGTCCGCGGCGCGGCCTTGTCGTTGGGAGCCATGGGCGCCTCAGTTCCCGTTGCGGAAGGGCCGCAGCGACCGCCGCCAGAAGTCGGCCACGTCGATGTGCAGCCAGAGGGTGAGCGGGTGCGGCGGCTCGCTCCGGTCCGCCGAGCCCGGGGACTCGGCGGGCGTTCCCCTGACGGGCCCGTCCGGACGCGCCCCCTCCTGGCTCCACATCTCCCAGGGCATCTTGGAGGCCCCCGTCAGCGGCGCCGTGGGCGCTCCGGCCACGAGCTGCTGGTACACCAGCAGCACCGTCTCCGGCACCTCCAGCATCAGGTTCATCAGCTTCCCCGGGTCCGGCGGGGACCACGGCTGCGCGCTCGGGCGCGGGCTCTCGTTGTCATTCGGCATGTCTGCTTCTCCTTGGGTCGGGTGCGGCGGGGTGGCTCACAGGTGCAGCGCGGTGGCAATCTCCGCGCCGCCGCTCTCCGCGGTGTGGACCAGCATGTCGCTGTCCTGCGGACGCGCGCCGGAGCTGGAGAAGAACTCCGCCCCCGAGTCGCCTCCGCGCGTGGCCTTCCAGGGCGCCAGCTCCAGCACGCGCTTCATGTCCCGGTAGCCGTGCTGACGGCGCTCCTCGATGGACCACCTCGAGAACTCCGCGTCACTGTCGGCAATCTGGTCCGCGTCGCGCCGGTACACCAGGTGGATGATGTCCGTGCGCGGAGGCGGCTCATGCTTGGGGCCGCCGGAGAAGGCCTGCGCGACGCTCCGCTCCCGCTCCAGCCGCTGGCTCAGGTTGTGGGTGCGGGCGAGGTTCTTCAGGTGGTGCGAGGTGCGGCTGGCGTACTGAATGCTCTTGGCCCGCCAGAACACGTCGTCCATGTTGCGGGGCTCCGGCCCCGACTTGTCGAACAGGTCGATCATGAAGATGAGCGTGCGCTTCTCCAGCCGCTGCTCGAAGATGGCGTTGAGGGGCGTGTTGGAGACGCACCCGCCATCCCAGTACAGCTCGCCGTTGACGCGGGTGGGCGGGAAGGCCGGCGGCAGGGAGCCGCTGGCGAGCACGTGCTCGGGGCCGAGGCGCTCCCGGGTGTTGTCGAAGAAGACGAGCTCCCCGTCCTTCAGCCGGGCGGCGCCCAGGCTCAGCCGCGTCGCGCGCTTGTTGAGGTACTCGAAGTCCACCAGCCGCTTCAGCGTCGAGCGCATCGGGGTGGTGGTGTAGAAGCTCAGCGCGTCCTCGGTGCCCGGAGGCGCCATCTGGGGGGACACCCAGCGGGGGGCGAAGAAGTGGGGCTGCCCCAGCAGCAGGGACGTGGCGTGGCTGGCCATGTTGGCCACCCGGCGCCACTGCGGCGGCAGCCAGTTGCCCCACTCGCCCGGCCAGGAGACCTCGCGCCAGAACTCCTTGAGGCGCTCCACCCGGCGCTCGGGCGCGTTGCCAGCCAGCACGGCCGCGGTGAAGGCACCGATGGAGATGCCGGACACCCAGTCGGGGTGCAGGTTCCGCTCCGCCAGCGCCTCGTACACGCCCAGGTGGTAGGCACCCAGCGAGCCTCCTCCCTGGAGGACGAGGACGACCTGCAGGTCATCCCGGAGTTCGTTCGACGTCAGCTGCTCGCTATTCATGCAGGGGCTCCCGTGAGGTGAATCGAGGTTCCACTCCAGGACGCTCCCGGCGCGCCGCCTGTGAAAGGCCTGCGTCCGCCTTCACGGCCGCCCCGCTGCGGCGTCCCTCAGGGGCTCACCCCACCCCTTCCTGGAGTCATGACCATGAGTGGACGCGTCGCACTCGTCACCGGCGGCACCCGCGGCATTGGCGCCGCCATTTCCCTGGCGCTGCATCAGGCGGGCTACCGCGTCGCCGCCACCTACCTGTCCGATGAGGCCGCCGCGCGCGACTTCACGGAGCTCACCGGCATCCCCTCCGTCCAGCTCGACGGCAGGAGCTCCATCGCCTGCACGGCCGGGGTGCTGCAGGTGTCCGAGCAGCTCGGCCCCGTCGAGGTGCTCGTCAACAACGCCGGCGTCACCCGCGACGCCATGCTCCACCGCATGGCTCCCGAGCAGTGGTACGAGGTCACCCAGACGCACCTCACCGCCTGCTTCAACCTGTGCCGCCTCGTCGTGCCGGGCATGCGCGAGCGGGGCTTCGGCCGCATCATCAACCTCGGCTCCATCAACGGGCAGACCGGGCAGGTGGGCCAGACTGCCTATGCGGCGGCCAAGGCGGGCCTGCACGGCTTCACCATGGCCCTGGCGCGCGAGGGCGCCTCGCGGGGCATCACCGTCAACCTCGTCGCACCCGGCTACGTCGACACGGACATGGTCCGGAAGGTCAAGCCGGAGGTCCTGAAGGAAATCATCGCCCGCATTCCCGTGGGCCGGCTGGGGCAGCCCGTGGAGGTCGCTCGGGCCGTGCTCTTCCTGGCCTCGGACGAGGCCGGCTTCATCACCGGCTCCACGCTCACCATCAACGGTGGGCAGCACATGGCCTGAGCCTCGGGAGCCGCCCATGCAGCCACACGAGGAGCTGGCGGAGAACCTGGGCCGCGCGCTGCGGCTCGGGAGCGAGGCGCTGGCGCGCTGGAGGGCGCTGGGTGCCCAGGCGTCCCCCGGGGCCATGGACGGCCTGCGCGAGTCCTTCATCGAAGCGCTGCGGCGGCTGTCCGCCGAGCCCGGCCGCCTGGAGGAAGCGGGGCGCGAGCTCGAGGCTCGGCTCCTGGCCCTGTGGCGGGAGCCTCCCGCCCAGCCGCCCCGGGGAGACCGCCGCTACCGGGCTCCCGCCTGGAACGACAATCCGTGGCTCGACCTGCTGCGCCACACGCACCACGCCGGTGCCGAGTGGCTGCAGCAGGTGGTGGAGCGCGCGCCCGGCCTGGAGCCCCACACCGCCCGGCAGGCCCGCTTCTTCGCCCGGCAGCTCACCGAGGCCCTGGCCCCCGCCAACCATCCCCTGCTCAACCCCGAGGTGCTGCGCACCACCCTGCTCACGCGCGGCGCCAACCTCGTGCGCGGCATGGAGCGGCTGCGCGAGGACGTGGAGCGCGGAGGCGGGCAGCTCGTGCCCCGCATGGTGGCGCCCGGCGCCTTCCAGCTGGGCGTGGACCTGGCCGCCACGCCCGGCCACGTCGTCCACGAGGCGCCGCTCTTCCAGTTGATTCAATACACGCCCACCACCCCGAGCGTGTACCGGCGTCCCCTCGTCATCATCCCGCCGTGGATCAACAAGTACTACGTGCTCGACCTGCGCCCGGAGAACTCCTTCGTCCGCTGGGCGGTGGAGCGCGGCTACACCGTCTTCCTCCTCTCGTGGGTCAACCCGGACGAGCGCTGCGCGGAGGTGGACCTGGAGGACTACCTGCTCCAGGGACTGGTGCCGGCGCTGGACGCGGTGGAGCGGGCCACCGGCGAGCGCGAGGTGTTGGCCCTGGGCTACTGCAGCGGAGGCACGCTGCTCGCCGCGGCGCTGGCGTACCAGGCCGCGCGCGGCGAGCAGCGCATCCACCGCGCCACCCTGCTGGCCACCCAGGTGGACTTCAGCGAGCCCGGGGACCTGGGGCTGTTCGTGGACGCGCGGCAGCTCGAGCACCTGGAGGCGCGAATGCGCCAGCGGGGCTACCTGGAGGGCCCGGCGCTGATGAGCACCTTCAACCTCCTGCGCGCGGGGGACCTCTTCTGGTCCTTCGCGGTGGACTCCTGGCTGCTGGGCCGAGAGCCGCCACCGCTGGACTTCCTGTACTGGAACTCCGACCCCACGCGGATGGCCGCCCGGGCCCATGCCACGTACCTGCGGAGCCTCTACCTGCGCAACCAGCTGGTGCTGCCGGGCGCCCTGTCCTTCGGCGGCGTCCCGCTGGACCTGCGCCGCATCCACGTGCCCCTCTACGTGCTGGCGGCCCGGGAGGACCACATCGCCCCGGCGCGCTCCGTGTACCAGGTCACGCGTCACGTGAGCGGCCCGGTGCGCTTCGTGCTGGCCGGCTCCGGCCACGTCGCCGGCATCATCCATCCGCCGCCCGGGCGCTACGGCTATCAGTCCCACGAGGAGCCCGGAGGCCCGGCGTCCTTCGACGCCTGGTGCGAGGGCGCCAGGGCCCACCCGGGCTCGTGGTGGACGGACTGGGACGCCTGGCTGGCCCCCCACGCGGGGGAGCCCACCGCGCCGCGCCCCCCTTCCGCGTACCTCGAGCCCGCCCCGGGCCGCTATGTCCGGGTGCGCGCCATGCCCGAGTAGTCCGTCCCCTCCCCTCCGAGGGGACAAACGACAAAGGCGTGTGCGGACCGCGACTCGCGGCCCGCACACGCCAGGTCTCCACGAACCGTGGGCCCGAGGCCCACCGCCCGCGCTATGGGGCCCCGCCGCCGCCACCGCCCGCCGCCGCCAGAATCATCTTCACGGCCACGGTGACGGTGGCCGTGCTGAGCTGCTGCATGGCGTGCTGCTGGCTGGAGGCGTTCTGCATGGACAGACCAACGGACTGCGACAGGAGCTGATAGACGACTCCGACGGCCGCCGCCGGAGACTCCGCGAGCACCTTGACGTTGGTCTGGGTGACGGCGTCGGTGATTTGACTGTTGACCGTGAACTCGTCCGCCATGGTGGCCACTCACTTCCTTACTTGGAGGGGAAGCCCTGGAGGATGGTGGACGCCGTCTGGCCCACGCTCTGGAAGGCCTCGACGGCCCCTTCCAGCGCGGTCTTGGCCTTGTCGATGGCCTGGGCCGCCTTCTCCGCGTTCTGGCCGGCGAGAATCATCCCCAGCGCCACGCCGTTGGTGGCCGTGCTGATGGCGGCGATGCTGCGCAGGTACTCGGCGGCGTCCTGGATGGCGATGGCGGTGGACTGCGCCACGTGCTGGTAGGCGACGCTGGAACCGGTGGTTCGCGCGTCCTTGAGCACGGACTCATTGCTGCGTTGGACGGCGTCCACGATCTGCGGGTTGACAGTGGTCAGAGCAGGCATGGCTGGGTTGGCTCCTCATCCTGGAAGGTCATTCCGCGGTTACCGGGTGCTCGGCTTCGCGCCCGGCGCCGGGTTCGCCGGGGGCGTCGACGAGGGGGGCTGGGGCGCCGCCGGCGTCGAGCCAGACGGCGGGTCGGAGGACGGGTCGGACCGGTTCGTGCCGCTCGGGCGGGAGCCGGTCCCCGAGGGGTCCGTGCCCGGACTGGAGCCGGGCGCCGAGGGGTCCGTGCCCGGACTGGAGCCGGGCGCCGCCTGCGTGCCGCTCGGGCGGGATCCGGAGCCCGAGGGGTCCGTGCCGGGGTTGGACCCGGGCGCCGCCGGGAGGCCGCCCAGGATGGAGCCGGGCGACAGGGGGGGCAGGCCCGGAGACGGGTTGGCCGGCGGAGGCGCGGGCGGCGGCGGCGCGGGCGGCGGCGGAGGAAGGGCCGCCTGGAAGCGTGAGCCCGCGTAGAGGATCTGCTGGACGGCGGCAGTCGTCGTGGCGGTGGTGACCTGCTGCATCGAGTGCTGGTGGCTGGTCGAGTTCTGCATGGCCAGGCCCACCGACTGCGAGAGGAGTTGATACACCATGCCCAGCGCCGTGGACGGTGACTCTGCCAGCACCTTCACGGTGGTCTGGGTGACGGCGTCGGTAATCTGGGGATTGACTGAGTTCGGGTCTGCCACGGGAGGTCTCCGGCTGGGACGAGCACCTGGTTTCGCGAGCCGCATTCAGGCAGGAGGCCGGACCGCCGGCGGGGGGGTCCTCCGGCGATCCGGCTCCTGGGAGGGACACCTGCCCCTCCATTCGTGGTGGCCGAGGGCCACCACGGCCTGACTGCTAGAACGAGGTCGGCTTGCTGCCGGCGAGCGACGCCGTCAGCGAGGCGATGGCGGTGGGCAGGTCGCTCATGCCGATCTTGGACGTGGCCACCGCGTCCGCCGCCGTGTCGACGGTGTACAGGAGGCTGACGCCCTGGACGGTGGCGGCCTGCGCGGCCATGTTCAGCTGCTGCTGCGCCGTCACCGCGTTCTGGAACGCCAGGCCCGTGGACTGGGCCATGGTCTGGTACACGTGGCCGAGCGACATGGCCGGGGCATCCGCCAGCACCTTCACGTTGGCCTGCGTGACGGCGTCGGTAATCTGGTCATTCACGGCCGTGGGGGTCGTCATCTGTCTCTCCTGGGTGGTGGTTCAAGACGGAGCGCCACGATTGGAGCCCGTCTGTCTTTGGCCAGCCTGCTGTTTGAAATCCCGCTGGCCGTGAATAGGACGCGCAAGAGGCACTGGCTGTGAATGCGGCCTCGCCAGGCCTGAAACAACACCGCCCCGCCACGGCCCCGAAAGGCCATGACGGGGCGGGAGTGCGACACCGCGGAGACTACCGGCCGGCCGCGACGGCCGCGTTCAGCGAGGCGATGGCGGTGGGCAGGTCGCTCATGCCGACCTTGGACGTGGCCACCGCGTCCGCCGCCGTGTCGACGGTGTACAGCAGGCTGACGCCCTGGACGGTGGCGGCCTGCGCGGCCACGTTCAGCTGCTGCTGCGCCGTCACGGCGTTCTGGAACGACAGGCCCGTGGACTGGGCCATGGTCTGGAACACGTGAGCGAGCGACAGCGCGGGCGCATCCGCCAGCACCTTCACGTTGGCCTGCGTGACGGCGTCGGTAATCTGGTCATTCACAGCCGTGGGGGTTGCCATTCGTTGCTCCTGGAAGGCGAGGCCCGCCGCCCGGCATGGGCGGCTCGGAAGCCTCGCTACCTGAAAGGACGGCCGAGCCGCGCCTTCGTGAACACCGCATGTCAGGAATTGGGAGCGCCGTGCGCCGCAAGCGCGGGCACCCCCGCCCCGCCTACGGCTTCCGGCCTGGCTCGTCGTCAGGCGCGGGCTCCGAGGGCGGGGCCGGGGGTGATGAGGGTACGGGCTGGAAGCGCTCCATGAGCTGGATGGACACGCGGCCGATGCGCTGGAAGACGTCCATGGCCTCCTGCAGCGAGCGCTGGGCCTCGGCCATGGCTCGAGCGGAATCCCCGGGCTTGTCGCCGGTCAGCATCATCCGCAGGGCCACACCGCTGGCGGCGGTGCTGAGGGACGCGAGCTGGCGCAGTTGCTCGCTCGTGTCCTCCACGACCTTCGCCGTGGACTGGAGGAGGACGTCATAGGCCGCGAGGCGGATCCGCTCGTCCTCGGGGGAGCGCGCTTCCTCATTCGAGGGCTCCGCCGCGGGCTCCGGAGGCGTCGAAGCGGGACGCTCGTCAGGCATGGCCTGCCCCGGGGCCGGGTCTCACGGGCGGCCCGGGTGACGCCGGCCGTGCCGCCTGGCCTGCCGCCGCGGCTGGCGCCGGAGCAGCGGCGACGCGTCCTGGCCGGCGATGGAGGCCGCGGCCCCGACCTGCGCGGAGACGAGGCCGAGCAGGTGCTGGGTGAGGAGCACCGCCTCCACGTTGCCCTGCACGACGCCCTGCTGCTGGGCGTTGATGGTGTTCTGGAAGGACAGGCCAGTGGAGTGGGCCATGACTTCGTAGCCGTGGCCCGCGGCGTGGGCGGGCGCGCTGCCCGCCACGAGCAGTCCGTCCTGGCTCACCGCGTCCGTCACCTGCGAGTTCATCTCGGTCGTATCTGCCATGGTTCCTCTCCTTCAGCCGGTGACAGGAACCGCCGCGGCGCCTGCATGCCGCGGCGGCTCCTGCCTCCGGCGGGCGGACTACTTGCCGGCCTTCACCGCGGACATCAGCGAGACGAGGGCGGTGGGCAGGTCGCTCATGTTCACCTTGGACGTGGCCACGCCGTCCGCCGCCGTCACCAGCGAGTACAGCAGGTTCACGCCCTGCACCGTGGCGGCCTGCGCGGCCATGTTCAGCTGCTGCTGCGCCGTCACCGCGTTCTGGAACGACAGGCCCGTGGAGTGCGCCATCGTCTGGTAGATGTGGCCGAGCGCCAGCGCCGGCGCATCGCCCAGCACCTTCACGTTGGCCTGCGTGACGGCGTCGGTGATCTGCCCGTTCACAGCGGTAGGGGTCGTCATCTCTTCTTCTCCTGATGGGGATGGTGGTTGAGCCTGGTGGAGTCACCAGGGTTCGGAGCAGTCAGCTCTTGGCGGGCTCACCGCTCCCCGAGGAGACGGGGGAAGGCGGCGACGTGTGAACGTCTTTGCCACCCGAGTCCAGCCGCGCCTCGAGCTGGGCCGCCATGTCCTGGCCGAGCCGCTCGCTGAAGCCCAGCATGAAGCTCATCGCCAGGAAGAAGCTGTACTCCTCCATCGGCGTGCCCGTGGGCAGCTTGATGGGCAGCAGCTGCGACTTGAACACCAGCAGGCCGAACACCGCGAAGGCCGCGCCCACCAGCGGCCGGCTGAAGCCCTGCATCACCCGCGAGGCCGGCGCCGCGGTGTCCGGCTGCTCGAAGCCGCGGATGCGCACGAGGAGGCTCGTCACCGCGCCGAGCTTGCCCGTCAGCAGGGACGCCAGCATGAGGTGGAAGTCGATGTGCCCGAAGAGCTTGAAGCCCTCCATGCGCGACCGCAGCAGCTCGCCCGCCAGGCCCAGCGCCACGATGAGCACCAGCGCGCCCATCAGGCCGAGCATGACCTGGATGGACGGGGAGTCCGTCCGCAGGATGGCCCCCAGGCGCAGCGGGTGCAGCCGGTCCGCCAGCCGGGACTCGAGCCGCCTGCGCAGGTCGCGCGCCAGGTGGAGGTTGGGCTCATCCGCCAGCAGCGCGTGCAGGGCCACCTGGAGGTTTTCGAGCGCGGCGGGCTCCAGCACGGAGGCCCCCGCCACGCGCAGGTGGAGCAGCCGGGCCAGCTCCTGTTGCAGGCCCGCGTCGAGCGGCTGGCTCAGCCGCTGCTGAAGCCGTGCCTCCAGCGAGGGGGGCGGAGCGGTGGCGGGACTCGGGGGCTCGGGCGTGGGCGGCCCCGGCTCGGCGGCGGGTGCCACGGGGGCAGGAGCCTCTGGCGGCTCCGCGGGGAGCGGGGACTCGGAGCCGGACGGCGTGGGAGGGAGTGTCTCGGGGGCATCGTTCATGAGGGCGGTGGGTGGAGGACGTGGCCCCATGCCACGTCCCTTGCGAGACGCGGCATCCCCCCTGGACGTGAAGCCGTGAAGTCCCTCCCCTGCCCTCACCTCGCGGCCGGCGGAGCGCCCCGGGCGAGCTGCCTCAGGTCCTCCAGCGTGCCGCTGAAGCGGTCCATGTCCACGTTCCCGGAGATGCCGGGCACGTGGCCGGACTGCGAGTACTGCCAGAACGCCCACCGCTGCCACGACGGGGGCAGGCGCGGGCTGGACACGTCGTAGTTCGCCACCCAGAGCGGGTGGCTCTCGAAGCCCTCGGGAAAGCCGAGCTGCTTCCAGAAGTAGTGGGCGGTGTAGACGATGGGCGCGTGGCCCAGGTGCTCCTCCACCGTCTTCAGCCAGAGGAGGGCCCGCTCGATGACGACATCGTTGGGCTGGCCGTCGGACAGCTCCAGGTCCAGCACCGGAGGCAGGTCCCCGGGCCCCAGGGTGCCCACCTTCTGGACCAGCAGGTCCGCCTGCGCCTGGGGGTCCTGGCTGGCGCGGAACATCTGGTAGACGCCGCGGTAGAACCCCAGCCGGCCCAGCTCCGCCCAGTGGGTGTCGAAGCAGGGGTCGATGACGCGCGTCCCGTCGCTCACCCGCGCGAAGGCGAACTGCTTGCCGGCGGCGCGGACCCGCTGCCAGTTCACCGCGCCCTGCCACTTCGACACGTCGATGCCCTCGATGAAGCCACTGCCGCTCATGGATGACGCTCCTGGGAGGGGGATGGTTGGCGAGTCCCCTCCGCGGGAGGGACGGCGCGGCGCGGCCCGCGTGAATCCGGGCCGCCGGTGACGCTCAGGCCCCGGAGGGGCTCGGGTCCGCGAACTCGTCGTCCACGCCGAGCAGCTCCCCCATGAGGTCCAGCAACAGCTCCAGCGTCAGGTCGCGGCCGATGGCCAGGGAGAAGCGGGCCGCCAGCAGCCAGGCCTCGCGCCGGTGGGTGGCGGACGCGGGGGCCAGGGCGAGCGCCTCGAGCTGCCGGGGCACCGACAGCGCGGGCAGCTCCGCCTCGCTCCCGAAGGCCAGCCGGCGAAGCTGCTGGTCCACCAGCTCCCGGAAGCGGACCTCGTCCTCCTGGGAGCCAGCCAGCGCCGCCACCTCCGCCTCCGTGAGGGTGGCCTCCAGCCCCACCGCCAGCAGCACCATCTCCAGCACCCGCTGGTGCAGGTGCGCGGGCGGCTCCGCCGCCGCCTTGAAGGGAGACGCCCCACCCGCGAGCTGGAGCACCATCTCCTTCACCTGTGAGGACGTCACGCCCAGCTCGACCTGGAGCCGGGCCAGGAACCGCGCCGCGAGGTCCAGCTGTTTGTCGTCGGACGAGGCGGCCTTCATCGCCAGGCCGTAGGCGAGCAGCCGGTTGCGCGGGTCCGGCAGGCGCCCCCGCAGCGAGGAGAAGATGTCCTCGTCGCTCGCCTGGGACAGCCGCCGGGCGCAGTGCCGGAGCCGCTCCAGGAGCACCTCGGGCCGCTCACCCTGGAGCTCCGGCTCGTCGAGCAGCGGGGCCAGTAACACGCGCAGCGCGTCGTCGGCGATGGGCTCCCGCACCTGGGCCGCCAGCAGCATCGCCTCGAGCAGGGCGTCGTCGCGCTCCCGGCGCACCCTGAAGATTCGGGTTCGTATCATGTTCGCAGGACGCACCAGCCGGCATGGCTGTGAATGCCAGGGCGGGGGTGAGCGTGCGCGGCTCAGCGCGCGTGGAGCATGTCCGCGAGCGCCTCGCGAAGCAGGCTGGAGGCGAACTGGACCCGCTTGCGCGCGTTGCAGTTGGTGAGCTGAAGCTGTCTCGCGATGTCCTCGTAGGACATGTCCTGGAGGAAGCGCATCTCGAAGGGGAGGCGCAGGTTGGCGGGCAGCTCGCGGATGCGGGCGCGAATCTCCCGGGCCCGCTCGCGCTCGAGCAACACCGTGTCCGGAGGCTCTTCCACCTGGGAGGGCACCGCCGACGCGGCGGGGGGCGCCGGCTCTTCCGGCGTGTCGGTGTAGCGCCGGCGGTCGCGGTGGAAGTCCATGCACACGTTGTGGAGCACCCGGCTCAGCCAGGCCTTCTCGCTGACGAGCGTCCCGGCCTGCGCCGAATAGCCCTGGAAGGCGCGGAGCATCGCGGCATGCAACGCATCCTCCGCGTCGGCTGCATTACCAGCCATGAGACGGAGGCTTTGATGGTGCAGATGGTCCTGGTGGCTCTGCCACAGGTGCCAGAAAGGAGGAGATTGGGTGGCGTGTTTCAAGGGTCCCGAGCCTGAGAGAGGCTGCATGGGGACGCTTTTCCCCTCGCTGTTGTGAATGCGATTGCAAACGAGCAAAAACAATCACAGCCAAAATGGCTCGCACGTCGGCAGGCGGGCGGCGGCGGAGCCCCGAGTCACGAATCGGAGGCTGAAACGCGATTCACATCCGCGCCGCCACCACGTCCTGGAGGAATGAGTTCAATTCCCAGGGATTCAGGAATGCCGCGCCTCATCGCCGTCGCGCTCGTCTCACTCGCGGCCGGAGTGGCTCTTGGCCAGGCCTTCCTGCGCTCCGCTGGGGCGCACGAGGAGCAGGTGTATCAACGCCAGCTATCGGGTGAGCTGAGTGCGAAGGAGAAGGAGATTGAAGCGCCCGACCCCGAGCTGGACCTGGCGCGTGCGCGGCTGGAGACGCGGGCCCAGTTGGAGCAGCAATACAGGGCGCAGCTCACGAAGAAGGACGAGGACTTCGAGGCGTTCCGGAAATCGCACGGCCTGCGAGTGCAGAGCCTGTCCAACGCCCTCTTCGAGCTCCAGCAGCAGGCCCGGAACGGGACAGCGAAGGCCCAGGTGGTGGAGCCCGCGTCACGGCCCGGGGAGTGCGCACCCGACCTCGGCCAGACGCCCATCGCCTACGAGTATGCCGATGCGGATGGCCGCGTCCGCCTCACCGACCCGAACATCTGGCTCCAGGGGGATGAGCGCCTCACGCTGACGCAGCGCTTCCGGGTGCGCGGCACGGTGCTGCGGCAGGTGGATGGCTCGCTGATGACGGACCGCGTGGAGCTCATCGAAATCTCCCCGAAGGGGGAAGGAAAGCCCCGGGAGCTGGCGAGGGCGGCGCTGGAGGACGCGAGCTTCTCCTATGCCAATGCGCCCCATGAGGTGCCACCTCCGGGAGGCTCCAGCCCCTCGTGGATGGTGACCCTGGCCGCATCGCCCGACACGGACTTCTCCCTGCGCTTCGGCCCCTCGGCCAGGCTGGTGCGGCTGGGCCGGGTCGGCTTCGCGGCGGGGCTCACCTCCGACTTCAAGTCCCTGGAGGGCACCGGCGCGGAGGCGTTCCTGACCTACACGCCGTCCGTGGGAGGGCGGGTGCTGAACCTCGCGCTCGGAGGCGGCATCCACCTGCCGGTGGGCGGGTACACCCGCGTCCGTCCCAGCCTCAGCGTCAACTTCATCATCGACTGACGTCCCATGAACGCCCCCATCGAGCTGCTCCTCGAGCTGGTGCGCGGCGAGGAGTCGGAGGACGCCTTCCACTTCCAGCCGGTGCCCCAGGAGTACCTGCTGCGCCGGGGCCATGGGAGCTATGCGAGCGCGGCGCTCTCGTGGGAGCCGGAGCTGCTGGCGGACCTGGCGGAGCTGGAGCGCCTCGAGCCGGACCGGAGTGTGGTGCAGCGCCTGGGGGACAGGCTCCGGAGCTTCCTGGAGCAGGTGGGGTGGGACGCGCAGGCGCGCGACATCCTCGCCGCCGTGGAGCAGGAGCGCCCGGTCCACCTCACCTTCCGCTTCGCCGCGGCCGAGCTGTACGCGCTGCCCTGGGAGCTGCTGACGCTGGGCAGCTCCGGCAGGACGCTGGCCGAGCTCCCCGGAGTCCTCATCCGCTACGAGTGGCCCTCCGCGCGGAGCGAGCCTCCCTCCGGAACCGCGCGCGGTGGACGCATCCTCTACGCCTGGTCCGCCGCGGGAGGACAGGTCCCACACAAGGCCCACCTGTCCGCGCTGAGCCAGGCGTGCGAGCACGGCGCGTTTCCCTTCGACTCCGAGCGGGACGTCGTCGCGAACGTCTCGCTCGGGGCGCTGGGGGAAGCGCTGGCGCGCCCCGGCGAGCCCGCCGCCATCCTCCACCTGCTGTGCCACGGAGGGCAGCGAGGGCAGACGCAGGGACTCCTCTGGGACACCTCGTGGGGCGGAGGCGAGCCGGAGCTGGTCGACGGCGCCGCCCTGCGCCAGCTCCTGGCGCCGCACGCGGGGACACTGCGGCTGGTGGTGCTCGCCGCGTGCCGGAGCGGCGCGGGCATGGCGGGCAACCACCTGGGCAGCGTGGCCCAGGCGCTCCACCGCGCCGGCATCCAGGCCGTGGTGGCCTCGCGCCTGCCCCTGTCCATTCCCGGGTCCGTGGTGCTCACCGGCAGCCTCTACGAGTCCCTGCTGGCCGGGCCCTGCTCCCTGGAGGAGGCGGTGGGCCACGCACGCCGGCGGCTGGCGCTCGACAGCGCGTCGCTGGACCAGGCCTCGCTGCAGCTCTATGCCCGCGCGGCGCATGGCAGCGATACGCGGCCGGTGGCGCTGCGCCCCTACCGCGGCCTGCTCCCCTTCCAGAAGGAGGACCACCGGTTCTTCTTCGGCCGGGAGCCGCTCCGGGAGGAGCTCCTCCAGCGCGTCCACGAGTCGGTGGAGGGAAAGCGGCCCCGGTTCCAGGTGCTGGCCGGCGCCGCGGGCACCGGCAAGTCCTCGCTCGCCCTCGCGGGCCTGCTGCCCGCGCTCCCCGCGGACACCTGGGACGTCCACGTGCTCACCCCGCATCCGGGGTACGCCGAGGCGCTCCAGCCGCTCCGCCAGGCTCCCGCGACGCGCCGCCAGCTCCTGCTGGTGGACCCGTTCGAGGAGGCCTTCACCCACCTGACGGAGCCCGAGGCACGCCGGGCCTTCGCCGCCGCCTTGTGGGAGCTCTCACGCGACGCGGAGCGGCAGGTCGTCGTCCTCGCCACGATTCGCGTGGACTACCTCGGGCGCTGCGGGGAGCTGGTGGTGGACGCGGCGGGGACGCGGCTGGACACGGTGATGTACTCCGACGCCCACCGCCTGTTCGTCACCGGGCTCCAGGGAGAGGGGCTCCGCGCGGCCATCGAGCGCCCGGCGCTCAAGGTGGGGCTGACGTTCGAACCCGGGCTGGTGGACCGGCTCCTCCAGGACGTGGGCCAGGAGCCCGGCGCGCTGCCCCTCCTGCAGTACGCGCTGGACCAGCTCTGGGAGGAACGCGAGGGCCACCAGCTCACCCACCGCGCGTACGCGGACATCGGCGGCGTGGCCGGGGCGCTGTCGCGGGCGGCGGACCAGCTCTACGCGGCGCTGTCCACCGGGGAGCAGCGGCAGGCGCGGAGGCTGCTGGTCGAGCTGGTGGACCTCCAGCCCGGCCCTTCCATGGGGACCCGGATGCGGGTGCGGCTCCAGCAGCTCCACCCCGCGCCGGGGGAGGCCCGCGACTCCTTCGAGCGGGTCCTCGCCGCGCTGCTCACCGCCCGGCTGCTGACCCGGCAGGAAGACGAGGCGGGAGAGGCGTGGCTGCGAATCTCGCATGAGTCGCTCATCCGCACCTGGCCCGTCCTGCTGGAGTGGGCCCGCGCGGACCGCGAGCGCGTGCAGGCCTTCCGGGAGCTCCAGACCTGGGCCCAGGCGTGGCTGGCGCACCGCGAGGACGCGGATGGAGGAGCGCCCTACCTGCTCTCCGGCAGCAGGCTGGGTTACGCGCAGGGCATCCTGGAGCGCTACAGCGAGCCGCCGGGCGAGGACGTCCTCCGGCTGCTGGAGGCCAGCGTGGCCCGCGCCGGGTCCCAGCAGCGCGCCTTCCGCCGGCGCATGGTGGGGCTGCTCGTGGCGGCCAGCTCGGTCGCGGTGATGATGGCGGGACTGGGGGCGCGGGAGCAGCACGAGCGGCGGGAGGCCCAGCGGCATGCCCTGCGCGCCAGGGACCTCGTCCGGCAGGGCGTCGCCCGGATGCTGCTGCACGTGAACCCCACCCTGGCCCTGCTCATCCTGCGCGAGGTCGAGGAGCCCGAGGCCCTGCGGGGCTGGAACCTGGATGCAACCGAGGTGCTCCAGCAACCCTTGAGTCAGGCCGTGCTGCGCGGCCATGACGAGGCCGTGGTCCACGTCGAGGTGAGCCCGGACGGGCGGTACGTGGCGACGACCTCGTACGACGGCACGGCGCGGCTCTGGAGCCTGGACGGGAAGGGAGCACCGCGCGTGCTGAAGGGACACGGGGGGCCGGTGCACCATGCCACCTTCAGCCCTCCGGACGGGGCGAACCTGCTCACCTCCTCCGAGGACGGCACGGCGCGGCTGTGGCAGCTCTCCGATGGGAAGCTGCTGCGGGTGTTCCGGCACCACGGCGCGGTCCAGTGGGGCGCCTTCAGCCCGGACCGCCGGTGGGTGGCCACGGCCTCGCAGGACGGAAGGGCGCGGGTGTGGTCGCTCGAAAGCGAGGCGGAGCCGCGCGTCCTGGAGCACAAGGGCCCCGTCCACACCGTGGCCTTCAGCCCGGATGGGGAGGAGCTGGTCACCGCGTCGCAGGATGGCACGGCACGCCTGTGGTCCTTCAACAAGCTGGAGCATCCCCGGGAGCTGAGACATCCCGACGCCCTCACCTCCGCCATGTTCGACCCGGACGGCACCCACGTGCTGACCGCCAGCCGGAGCGGCGTCGCCCGCGTCTGGCCGGTGGAGGGACGGGAGGCTCCCGTGGTGCTGGCCGGCCACCGGGGCGAGCTCACCACCGCGCGGTTCAGTCCGGACGGCCAGTCGGTGGTGACGGCCTCCGTGGACGGCACCGCCCGGCTCTGGAGGGTGGATGACCCGGAGCACTTCCGGGAGCTGGGCCGGCACCCGGAGGCCGTGCGGCTGGCCACCTTCAGCGGCCCGCCCGGAGAGTGGATTCTCACCGTCTCCGCGGACACCACGGCGCGGGTGTGGTCCACGACGCACGAGGCCGCGCCCCCGCGAGTCCTGCGGGGGCACCGCTCCAGCATCCTGTGGGGCGCCTTCAGTCCGGATGGGACACGCGCCGTCACGGGCTCCGTCGACAAGACGGCGCGGGTGTGGAGGCTGGACACGCCGCGGGACTCGCTCCCGCTGCAGGAGCCTGGAGCCATCATCTGGTCCGTCGCCTTCAGCCCCGATGGGAGGCGGATGGCCACCGCCTCCGAGGACCACAAGGTCCGCGTCTGGTCGAGCGACCGCAGACTCCTGCGCACGCTGGAGGGGCATGAGGATGCCGTCTATTCGGTCTCCTTCAGTCCGGATGGGAGGTGGCTGCTCACGGCCTCCCAGGACGGGACGGTGCGCCTGTGGCCCTCGGACGGAAGCAGCAGGGCCAGCCGCGTCCTGGTGCACCAGCCGGAGCCCGTCTCCGACGCGGCGTTCAGCCCGAATGGGCGGTGGGTGGCGTTCGCCTCGGGCGCCGGGCTGACGGGCCTCGTGAGTGTGAAACCGCCCCTGCGCGCCGTCCAGCTCGCGGGCCACGGCGACGAGGTCCGCTCCGTGGCCTTCAGCGCGGATGGCCGCCAGGTGCTCACCGCATCGTTGGACGGCACGGCGCGCATCTGGAGCGCCGAGGGGAGACTGCTCGCCACGCTCCAGGGACACGACGACTGGGTCCTCTCGGCGGCCTTCCATCCGAGAGACCCGGCGCGGGTGCTCACCTCCTCCCAGGACGGCACGGCGCGCATCTGGCGCGTCGAGGGCGGCGGCGGCGTGGTCGAAGCCATCGCCACGCATGTGGCCCCGGTGTTGTGGAGCGCGTGGAGCCCGGATGGAAGCCACTTCGTCACCACCTGCGCGGATGCACGCGCCCGCCTGTGGAAGGCCAGCGACACGGCCGCGCCGTACCTCGTCCTCTCCGCGCACGACGCCAGCGTGACGTCGGCCGCGTTCACCCCGTTCGAGGACGAATTGCGCCTGCTCACCGGCTCCGAGGATGGAACGGCCCGCCTCTGGCGCCCGCGCGAGCCCGTTTCCATTGAGGCCCTCCAGCAGCGGCTGCGCGAGGCCAGCTCGGCGTGCCTCACCGCGCACGAGCGAGCGTTCCTCCTGGACGACCCCCCTGAGCAGGCGCGAGAAGCCTCCGCCGCCTGCGAGCGGGCGCACGACCGGACTCCGTCCGAAACGCCGCATTGACGCGGCCGTGTGCACGGAGGCGCCCGCGGTGGCCCCCGTCACAACGCCCCGCGCGAGGGCGTCCTCCCATGAGCCCGGCCCCCCCGGCCGAGGCCACAAGGCCAGGAGCCCTCATGACAGCTGAGAACCTCGAGTTGTTGCTCGCCCACGCGGATTCCCACCAGCCCGTGGCGCCCCAGGGACTGCCCGCGGAGGCCGCCGCGCGGGCCCCGCCCCCCGAGTCGCCGGAAGCCCGGGAGGAGACCCACCTCTGGGACGACGGGGAGGACCCCAACTCACTGCCCGCCCAGCGCTGGGGCCTCGTCGTCCCCGAGGGGCCCGAGGGAGAGCGGCTGCTCGCGCTCGTCGCGCCCCTGCGCCTGCTCCGGCAGGAGCAGCAGGAGGAGAACCCCGTCCGCGTCTACCGGGTGAAGCCGGAGCTGGCGTCGAGCCCGCAGCGCCTGGAGCACTGCTCCCGCTGGGTGCGGACCGTGCTCGACGACGAGTCCGTGCCGGTGGCGGACCGGCCGCGCTACCTGCTCTTCCTGGGAGACTTCGACCAGGTGCCGTTCGAGCTGCAGCAGTGCGCGGCGAGCAGCGCCTACGTCGGGCGGCTGGCCTTCCGGCGCGAGCAGGACTACGAGGCCTACGTGGACAAGGTGCTCCTCTGGGAGCGCAAGCCCTCCGTCGAGGAGCGGGCCCGCGGCCTCTTCTTCACCGTCCATGACGGCACCGCGGCCACCTCCACGGGCTACCGGGCCCTGGTGGAGCCGGGCTTCACCCAGGCGCGGCAGGCGCAGGAAATGGGCCGGTTCCCCTTGAAGGACCTGCTGGAGCTGGGCGCCCCCGGGGAGCCAGGCGTGGACGCGCTGCTCGAGGAGGCCGCGCGGCCGCACCCGTCGCTCCTCTTCACCATGAGCCACGGGCTCGGCAGCCCGCGCGCGGGCTGGCGCAACACCGACGAGCAGCTCGCGCTCCAGGGCGCGATGTGCCTGGGCGAGGGGCAGCACCTGCAGGCCACGGACCTGGCCAGCCGGCCCTTCCTGCCCGGCGGCATCTGGTTCTTCTTCGCCTGCTTCGGCGCGGGCACTCCGTCGCGGAGCGCCTTCCAGCACTGGCTGCGGCAGCTCCAGGCGGGAGGCCAGTTCAGCGGGCGGCTCGACGCCATCACCGCGTCGCTGCCCCGCGAGGGAGAGCGGCCCTTCGTCGCGGCGCTCCCCCAGGCCGTGCTGGCCAACCCGAGCGGGCCGCTGGCCGTCTTCGGCCACGTGGACCTGGCCTGGACGTATGGCTTCCAGGACCGCGACAACCGGCGCGGCAAGGTCTCCCGCTTCGTGGAGCCGTTGCAGCAGCTCGCGCGGGGGCGCCGCGCCGGCGTGGGCCTGGGCTGGCTGCTGCGCGGGTACCAGCAGGCGAACCAGGAGCTGACCACGCTGTACGACGTGGAGGAGGAGGCCCGCGGCGCGGGACGGCCCTCGCAGGTGGATGCGCTTCAGCGCGCGCACCTGTGGATGCTGCGGCACGACCTGGGTGGCTATGTCCTCCTGGGGGACCCGGCGGTGAAGCTGCCCCTGGCGCCGCGCTCGCCCTGAACAGGACAGCCGGTGCGAAGGCGCCTCGTCGGCCCTTCGCACCGGCTGTGTTTCACCGCGTCGCTGGAACGGCCGGGAGACCGGCTCGATTGACTCAGGGCCGCCGGGCCAGGCGCGAGGCCTCGGCGGCGAATGCATCTCCCATCCGGTCCGCTTCGCTCTCGAGCGCCGGGTCCTTCAGCACGACCACGCCACGGCCATGCGGGTTGCGGGCCCTGCCCCGCCGCTGCTGCACCACGTGCGTGAGCTCGTGCCCGAGCAGGCGCAACCACCGGGGAGAGAACGGCCGGTCCTCCTCGGGAGCGATGTGGATTCGGGAGCCCAGCGTGAAGGCCAGGGCCCCCAGCCGTCCGGGCTCCGGCCCCACGAAGAGCCTCACGTCGGAGAGGTCCTCGCCGAAGAACCGCGAGGCCAGCCGCAGCAGGGGCGGCGGAAGCGGCCGGCCCCGCCCGGAACCTGGAGCAAACCCGTGGCTCGCCGCCCGCCCCAGGCTCCGGCGTGCATTCATCTCTGGAAACATCGGTCCCTCCGGGACGGCGCCTGGCGTCAGCGCTCGAAGTAGGGCTGGAGCCGCGTCACCAGGAAGGGGAACTGACCGGTGACGTCGACGGTGGTGTAGTAGCGGGAGACCACGCCCGTGGTGCTCGTGTAGTTGAAGATGACGTCCATGATGGTCCGCGCGTTGCTCAGCGGAGAGTGCCGCACCTCGACACCGGTGAAGTTCAGCAGGTCGTTGAGGCCCGAGCTGCCCGGACCGGACGGCTGCCACTTGAGCGCATAGATGTCCGGATAGTTGAGGCTCACGTAGTTGAGGGCCCGGTGCTTCTCGGCATCGCCCGTGTTGTCGGCGAGCTGCAGCATGTCCTGGAAGATGGCGAGCACCAGCGCGCGGAACGAGGCCGTGGCCTGGTCCTTGGCCGTGCCGGTGGGCATCTGCGAGATGCCCGTCGGGAGGGGGATGCTCTCGGAGAAGCCCTTCGCGGTGAAGTGATACAGCCGGTTGACGATGACCGCCGGCAGGTCGACGTTCACTCCGGAGATGGGCTCCTGGGTGCCGATGATGACGTCGTATTCGAGCTGCGTCGGGTCATCGGGCTTGATGGCCTCCACCATGGACTGGAGCTCGACGGACGAGCGCGGCTGGAGGACGTAGGTGGCGACGTCCTGGATTTCGAAAATCCAGGCCATCTCCCGCGCGAGGAACACGTTCTCGGGCCGGCTGAGCACGTTGTAGAGCCGCTGCTCCTCGGTGGCGGCGCGCGCGTCATCCGGGGTGAGGAGCTGCTGGTACTCCTTCTCGAGGTCCTTGCTGGGGAAGACGGCCCGGAGCTTGCCGATGGCATAGACGTAGCCAAACGTGCCCTCGCGCTCCGAGTACTGCACCACGGCGCCCTCGCGGGTGGACGAACGGTCGGTATTGCGCTGCATGTTGCCTCTCATGGGTGGGTCCGCGTCGCCGGTGTCACGGGGACGGCGCGGAGGGTGTAGCTGGGCCTCCCCCCAGCCTGGGTTTCGAGCTCCCGCCGGATGACGGGCAGCGCACGCGCGGCGCGGGCCTCCAGGAGGGGACGGCCATGAGGTCCCCTGCCGGCGGGCTGGAATCCGAGCCGCCGATACCACTCGATGAGACGGCCCGAGCCCGTGTCATCCGCCTCGAGCCACGCCCTCCCCCGCCCCCAGCGCCGGCCCAGCTCGAACGCCGCGGCAAGCAACCGCGCTCCGAGCCCCTGGCCACGATGGGGCTGCTGGACGACGAGGTCCTCGATGTGGATGGAGCTCGGGCCGCTGGGACTGACGCGCACGCGGCCCACGGAGTCAGTCCCGGCTTCGCACACGACGACGGTTGGCGGCGGCACGGGAGGTGGACGCGGAAGTGGCCAGGCGGACGCGGCCCCCCTGGGAGTGGGCCACAGCGACTGCGCGGCCGTCATGGGGGGGAGCATCGCTCCGGTGGGACGCGGGCGCGCCGGAGGTGGCGCGGGGACGGGAGGCTTGGGGCCCGAGGGGGGCACGCGAGGCCCGGAAGACGGAGGCGGCTGTCGAAGTCGTTGCATGACTTGAATGAGCACGAGGAAGAGGAGGAGTTCCTGATTCGACATGGCCCGTCCGTGCGGGAGCCCGCGTTCCACGGTCTGTCTTCAGACGGTTGGGGAGGGCGGCTGTGAAAACGCCCACCAAGGCGACACGTCCACCCAGGGGATTGGGCTGACACCGGACTACTCTCCGAGTAGTCTCCCGGGGCGCGGAGCGGACCGCGCATTTCCCCGTGAGGCACCTCATGCAGACTCGCCACCTGAATCCAGCGCGCCTTCCCCGGGGTACGAGGGTGGGCTCATGGTGCGTGGTGGAGCGCCGCGGCCTGGGCGCCTACGGCGCCGTCTACCGGGCCGTCGGGGCGGAGGCGGGCTCGCGCCCCGTTGCACTCAAGGTGGCCCTGCACCCCCGGGATGACCGCTTCGCTCGGGAGGTGGAGCTCCTCTCTCGCATCCGCCACCCCAACGTCCCCCGCCTCGTGGACCATGGCGTCTGGCAGCAGCCAGAGGGCCCCAGCTACCCGTACCTCACGATGGAACTGGTGGAAGGCGCGTCGCTGTATGACTGGGCGCTGGAGCAACGGCCCACCTCGCGGCAGGTGCTCCACGTCCTCGCCAGCCTCGCGGGGGCTTTGGCGGCGACCCATGCCGCGGGCGGCGTGCACCGGGACGTCAAAGGTGACAACGTCCTCGTCAGCGATGCGGATGGCCGGGTTTTCCTGACCGACTTCGGCTCCGGGCACTACATCGGTGCCGCCACGCTGACGTGGCATCCCCTCCCTCCCGGCACTCCGCCCTATCGCTCGCCCGAGGCCTGGCGCTCCGTGAAGCTCCCCTTCCGGGACTCCGCCGTGCCGTACGCCCCCGGGCCCGCGGATGATGTCTTCGCGCTTGGCGTCACCGCCTTCCGGCTGGTGACCGACGAGTACCCTTACGGCCTGGACCCGATGGACCCGTCGGCCCGTTTCAAGCACGGGGAGGGAGCCGCAGCCCCCTCTCCTCGAGCGCTCAACTCCCGCTGCCACGAGGCGCTGAGTGAGCTGACGTCCCGGATGCTCTCCGCGAGCCCCGAGGCACGCGGCACTGCCCGCGAACTGGCCGAGGCGCTGGAGCAGGCCGCGCGAGAGGTGGGGCCGGAGGCGGATGTGCCCCTCTTCGTCCGGGAGGCACCTCGACCCGTGGCCACCCAGGCGGCCCTACCGCACGCCGTGCATCGAGAGACTCCGCACCCCAGGCGCTCCTGGCTCACGGCAGCCGGCCTGGGGGGGGCGTTGGCGCTTGGAATCGGATGGATGTTGAGCGCGCATCCCAATGAGGAAGCCGAGAAGGAGCACGCTTCAGCAACCGACGACACGAAGGATGGCGGCACCGTGGCCGTCGGAGATACGGCGCTGACAGCCCCGGTGTCTTCCACACGGGTCCCGTCCGTCTGGTCGACCATTAGCGAAGACCAGCCCCCCAGGCTTGTCCCCGGACAAATCCGGCAGGATGCCATTGGCCGGTGCCCCCGGTCGCTGGTTCCCATCAATGGTGGATGTTGGAAGAGACTGGCTGTGGACGCGAAGGAATGTCCCGATGGTGACATCGTCTACAAGGGAGTGTGTTACACGGCTGCCTTCCCACCGGCACGCCCTCCCACCTCAAGTCCTGCGGAGCAATCTGACGGCAACACCCCATAGCCCGATGAGCCTGGCATTCCCTTCCAAGGTGTCCGAAACGATGGAGCAGGTCCGTCCGCATGCTGGCCCGCAAGTGAATGGGCCTCACCTCCGTGGGAAAAGGTCGCCGTCCGTTGGCGTCCAATCGGCCACTTCGCGTTTGGTGCCCTACCCGCTCCAGCGCGCCCTGTTGCCGTGGATGGTGGTGGTCGGACTGGGTGCGGCAGGGTCGGGCTCGGCCGCTACGAACGAGCTGCCGCAGAAACCCCTCCCCGGGCAGAAACGACCAGATGCGAACGGTCGGTGTCCCAGCAGGGCGCACACGCCCATCAATGGCGGCTGCTGGCTCAAGCTTGCAGTGGACGCGAAGGACTGCGACGAGACCGGCTACGTGTACAGAGGCGGGTGCTACTACCCCGCCATCCCTCCCCCTCATCCAGTGGCTGGCCTCCTGGGCTGGAACGCCGAGTCATTTAAGATTGCGCTTAATTAGGTCCGGACTTAAATAGCAGGGGTGCTCACCTTCATTGCCCTCTCCGACCCCACGCGCCGGCGCATCGTGGAGTTGCTCGCCGAGGGCGAGCGCTCGGCCGGAGAACTGGGCGAGTGCTTCGACATCAGCGCGCCCGCCATCTCCCAGCACCTGAAGGTCCTGAAGGAGGCGCACCTGGTCCAGGTGCGCGCCGAGGCCCAGCGGCGCATCTACGCGCTCGACCCCACCGGCCTCGAGGAACTCGAAGACTGGGTCCACCGCATCCGGGGCTTCTGGAGCGAGCGCCTCGATGTGCTCGAAAAGCGACTGGTAGCCAACCCCGAAAAGAAGAAACGGAGACCCACTTGAGCCCCTCCGCTCCGCCTCCCGACTCGCGCCGCGTGCGCCTCGAGCGCCTGCTCCCTGGCTCACAGGAGTACGTCTGGCGCTACCTGACCGAACCGGAGTTGCTGGCCGAGTGGCTCGGCGTCTCTCGGCTCGAACTGCGCGAGGGAGGCCGCGTCGAGTTGGAGCCCCTCCGCACGGAGGGCACCGAGCAGCGGCCCTCGGGGCGCATCGTGCAGGGCGTGGTGACCCGGTGCGAGCCGCCTCGCGTGCTCTCCTTCACCTGGAGCGACGCGACGACGCCCCACTCGGAGGTCACCCTCGAGCTCGTGCCCCGGGGTGAGAAGGTCCGGCTGGTCCTCACGCACTGGAGTGCACCCGTGTGCGCGATGGCCCACGGCACGGCTGACTCGCACCGCGCCCTCGATGCCCTCGCGTCGTACCTCGATGCGGCGCTGGCCGGCGGCCGTACGCGCTCGCGCAGGGCCGCACGGAGCCGGCAGCGAGTGACGGTTGGCCGGCGGCCACACACGGCGGCCCGCTGGCACGTGCTCCGCCGCGCGGCATGACGAAGTGAGTCCTTCCCCTCACCTGACCGAGGCAGTGCGATGAACATCCCCTACGTCATCGAGCAGACGCACCGCGGCGAGCGGACGTACGACCTGTACAGCCGGCTTCTCAAGGACCGCATCATCATGCTGGGCACGGAGGTCAACGACGATGTGGCGAACATCATCGTCGCCCAGCTGCTCTTCCTGGAGAGCGAGGACCCGGAGAAGCCCATCAACCTCTACATCAACTCGCCGGGCGGCGTCGTCACGGCGGGGCTGGCCATCTACGACACCATGCAGTACGTGCGCGCGCCGGTGTCCACCATCTGCGTGGGGCAGGCGGCCAGCATGAGCGCGGTGCTCCTGTTGTCGGGGGCGAAGGGACGGCGCTACGCCCTGCCGAACGCGCGCATCATGATGCACCAGCCCCACGGCGGCGCGCGGGGTCAGGCCACGGACATCGAAATCCAGGCGCGCGAAATCCTGCGCCTCAAGGGCCACGTCAACGGCATCATCCAGAAGCACACCGGACACACCGTCGAGCGCATCGCCAGGGACACCGAGCGCGACTACTACCTGAGCGCCGAGGAGGCCCGGCAGTACGGCGTCATCGACGAGGTGCTCGAGCGCCTCCCCACGTCGACGAAGGTGCCGGAGCCCCGGTAGCGGACGCCGCGCCCTCCCCCACCGCCGCGCTCATGCGCTGAGCTTGTGCCGCTTCACCTCCGCCTCGTAGAGCACCCGCTCCTCCGCGAAGGCCTTCGCGATGCTCGGCCGCGTCCTCAGGCGCGCGTGATAGGCGCTGATCGCCGGCCACTTCTTCAAGTCGACGGGCGTCACCATGCACCAGTTCAGCACCGTGACCAGGTACGCATCGGCGACGCTGAAGCGGTCGAGCAGGAACTCGCGGCCGGTCAGGTGCTTCTCCAGGTAGTCGAGACGCGACGTCCCCTTCTCCAGCGCGTAGGCCCTCGCGCCCTCGGGAGCCTTCGCGTCGAGCAGCGGCATGAAGAGCGCCTTGTGCAGCTCCGTGCCGATGAAGCACAGCCACTGATGCAGCCGCGAGCGGCCACGGCTGTCGGCCGGAGCGAGGTTCGCCCGAGGGTGGGAGTCGGCCACGTACTGCAGGATGGCGGCGTTCTCCGTGAGGACGTCGCCGTCCTGGGTGCGGAGTGCCGGGACGAGGCCGAGCGGATGGACCTCCCGGAAGTCCTGGCCTTCGTGCGTACGCTTCGTCTTCGGGTCGACCTCGATGTACGTCGCCTCCACGCCGGCCTCATACAGGCAGATGCGGGTCGCCATCGAGCAGGACAGGGGCGAGAAATAGAGCTGCATGGATTGACTCCAGGGGTGCGTTCTCGTTCCCGCCATGGGAACGGGCGCAACAGTGCGCATTCGGGGCCCATGCATCCAACGCATTGTTGGCATAGGCTCGATGCATGGAAGACATCGCCTCCCCACCGAACCCCCGCCTGGACGTCCGCGACCTGCGGGTGGTGCTCGCCCTGGCCTCCGCCGGCACCACCGCGCGGGCCGCGGCCGTATTGCACCTCACGCAGCCGGCGGTGAGCCGCGCGTTGCTGGCGGCGGAGGACAAGCTTGGCGCGCGACTCTTCGACCGCACGCCTCGCGGGCTCGTGCCCACCGAGGCGGGACAGCAGCTCGTCTCCGGCGCGGCGCGCCTCCTCGTTGAGCTGGGTGACCTGGAGCACCGGGTGCGCGCGCCGGCCGTCCCGCCCATCCGCATCCGGCTCGTGTGCGAGTGCTACACCGCCTACCACTGGCTCCCGTCCGCGCTCGTGAGCTTGCGCAGGAGCCTGCCCGGGCTGGAGCTCTCCCTGGTGGTGGAGCACACCCGGGCCCCGGTCCCCGCGCTGGCGGCGGGAGACATCGACGTCGCACTCGTCACGTCGTCGTCCGTCCCACGTGCCCGTCTGGAGGAGCGGCAGATCTTCTCCGACGAGGTCGCCTTCATCATGTCGGCGTCGCATCCGCTGGCGTCACGCGAGGCACTGACGCGTGAGGACCTCCGAGCCAACACGCTCCTGACGGGGCAGACCCCACCCGCGGAGGCGCAGTGGTTCATGACACGCGTGTTCGGCCGCGAGCGGCCACGGCTGCGCTTCGAGCAGCTTCCGCTCACGGAAGCCATCCTCGACGTGGCGCGCGCGGGCATGGGGGTCGCCGTGCTCTCCGAGTGGATTGCCAGCCCCCACCTCGGCAAGGGGGACCTCGTCGCGAAGCGGCTCACGTCAGGCCCCCTCCGGCGGCCCTGGCGCATCGCCTGGCGGCGGGAGGTCCGCGACGCCGCGCTCCGGCTCGCCACGGCGCTCGAGTCCACGGCGCCTCGTGGGCTCTCGGCCGCCTGATTCAGGACGCGGATGAGTCCTGCCGCGAAGCCACTTCGGCCGCGCAGTCGCAGGAACGGCATCTCCGACATGCTCGGAGTGCCCGGCGCCTGAGGGCGCGCGAGGACCCAGCCTCCGCTTTCCCGCCATGTCCCCCCGCCGCGCAGGTCTGGAATGGAGCGTCCGTTCCGAACGGCCTTCCGGGCGCTCTCCATTCATCGGCCCCGCCTCCCCGGCATGCCCCCGAGCCGTCCAGGCCCGGAATGGAACTTCCATTCCGCGTGGCCGGTCATGCTCTCACCGCTCATGGGCCCTGCCCCCCCGGCCCGGACTGTCAGCCCCCGAGCCGCCCAGGCCCGAAATGGAACTTCCATTCCGCGTGGCCGGTCATGCTCTCACCGCTCATGGGCCCGGACTCACCGCCCGGCACGTCAGCCCGAGCCGCCCAGGTCCGGAATGGAACCTCTCCATTCCGCGTGGCCCGTCAGGCGCCCACCACGCATGGGCCCGGCCTTCTCCGCCTTGTCACCTGCCCTGGGCCGCCATGTGTGGAATGGAGCCTCCGTTCCGCGTGGCCCGCTACGCGCGCACCACGCATGGGCCCGGCCTCTCCGCCTCGTCACCTGCCCTGGGCCGCCATGTGTGGAATGGAGCCTCCGTTCCGCGTGGCCCGCGAAACCCGCACCGCTCCTCTGCCTACCTCTCCTCCTTGTCAACTGCCCCGGGCCGCCCATGCGCGGAATGGAGCGCCCGTTCCACGAGGCCCACCAGACACTCACTCCCCATGGGCCCGGCCTCACCGCCTTGTCCCCTGCCCTGGACCGCCATGCGTGGAATGGAGCCTCCGTTCCGCGTGACCCGCCAGGCCCTCGCCGATGGCAGGCTCCAGCCTCCCTGCCATGTCTGACCCCTGGGGTAGACATCATGCTGCGGGAGGAGCGCTCCTTTCAGCGGAGCGTCGCCCCAGGGGAGGGAGGGGTAGGGGTATGTGGACGGCGGAGCAGTTGTACCTCATGAGCATGCGGGACTCGGCGGCGGTGATGGCGCGGCGGGGCTACGGCAACGTGCGGGCCGAGGAGATGGCGAGGGCCGCGAACCTGTCGGTGGGCAGCTTCTACCGGCGCTACGGTAGCAAGGGCGCCTTCGCCCACCGGGTGCGCCAGTGGGCCGATAGCGAGCTGTGCCGCATCGCGCGCATCGTCTTCGAGGTGGAGCCGAGCTCGCGGGAGGGCAGGGGCTTCCGCGAGGACTTCGAGGACTTCTGGCAGCAGCTGGCCTGGTTCGCGACGAGGAGGCCGGAGTGCTTCCACTTCGCCTTCATGCACTGGCACGAGGACTCGCTCGAGCCGCAGTCCTTCGGGAGCGAGGCGCGGGCGCTGGTGCGCGAGGTGCTGGCCCTCGGTGAGCGCGAGGGGGCGCTGGCGCCGGGCAGCGTCCGGGTGGGCGAGGGCCTCATCTGGGGAGCGCTGGCGGAGCTGGTTCGCGCGCTGGCCCGTGGCGAGGAGGCGTCGCTGGTCGAAGAGGACGTCAACGCCGCGGGCCGGGCCCTCTGGAGGGCGTTGGCGGCGGAGGAGGACTCACCCTCCCGAGGCTCCGACACGCCTCCTTCTGGGGCGGCGAGGACGGAGGACTCCGAGCCTGAAGGCACCGGCACGTCCACTCCCGCGGCGGCGCACGTCGAGGCCGAGAGGACTGGCGGACCCGCGTTGGTCACCGGTGCTGCATCGCCCGATACACTCGTCTCCCATGGAATGGTGCCGGGGCATGCACCTCGAGAAAGGGGCGCCCTCTCAACGCGCGTCGCGCCTCCATGCGCGTCGCGGCAGCGCGAGCGCCTGGCCGTGTCACCGGGCCGTCGCGTCGTCTGGCCTCAGAGAGGCAGGTGCCCGGGTCCTCGATGGAGGACTGCGAGGGGCGAGCGCCCTGGCTCGCGGGCGGCTTTCAACGCGGCGGGACGTCCCTCAGGGTACGTGCAACGCGATGGCCTTCATCGAGGGCCGCCCCGGCCGCGCCTTTTTCGATGGACCGCCATGGCCCAGGCACCGCCGGGCAGCGACTTGCCTTGGGCGACTCCCTGCTGCGTCATGAATGAGCGGGACGGGGCGGCCCGGCACGTCGATGGCCTCTTTCCCCGCGGCCCGCGAGCGACGCGGGAGGAATCAGAGGACAACCCCAGTCAGGCCATGCTCACTCGCAGAGCCGGCGAAGCCAGCCGTGCATGTATGCGCGGGTCATGGGCGGCCAGTCGCCACCCTCCTCAGGGAGGTACGGCTCCAGCAGCCGGGCCAGCGCACGGTACTGGGGCGGCACCGCCCCCTTTTTAGAGCAATCAGCCTGACATTCCCTTCCAAGGTGTCTTGAAACGATGGAGCAGGTCCGTCAGCCTGCGGGCCTGAGAGGGTGTTGAAACAAGTCGGCCGACCGCAGCATCGGATGCCTCCCCAGCGGATGACCATGTACAGGGGTACTGGCGCAGGCCCTGTGAAAGGAGCCAGCCTGCTCCGGAGGCCGCAATCGACCATGAACTCCACCACGCGCATCTTCTATCGGTGCACCGCCCTTCTGGCCGATGCCGCGGACTTCAAGGCACTTGGGGCCCGTATGCCAGCGACGGCAGGCATGTGTATCTGAGGACCGCCCCCATCGTCGGTGCCGATGCCTCGTCATTTGTCTTCCTGGCTGGGAGCGACAGGCTTTTCGGTGCCGCCTACGGCCGTGATGCCCGGGGGTCGTTCTTCGGCCAGAACCGCATTGAAGGCGCCGATGCCACGACCTTCGTCGTCGTCGACCCGGCCACGGGCCTCTCGCGCGATGCGAGGCGGCTCTATCACCGGACCGAGCCCCTCCCGGTGCAGCCCGCGAACGTGGAGCGCTTCCGCGTGCTCGCCGGTCCCTACTCCACCGACGGCGACCTCGTGTACGTGTCTCGCCCAGAGCTCCAGGTCATCTGCACCCAGGTCTCGCGGTTTCAACTCCTCGACAAGCAGTACGCGGTGCGCGGCGACGAACTGCTCTTCGAGGGAGAGGGCGTCGAGGGATTCGACGTCAAGCAGGCCCGTCTGCTCGCGCCGGGGTTGGTCACCGACGGCCGGTACATCTACGCTGGCACCACCCGCCTCGACGACATCGACGCCGCGACCTTCCGGGTGCTCACGCCCTCCCCCGGAGCCCTGGAGCCCTACTTCGCGCGCGACCGGGACCGGGTGTTCTGGTTCATTCAAGGCGAGCCCAACGTCCTCGAAACCGGGAGGGTTGGAGATTTCGTGGCCCTCGATGGGCGCTACGGCCACGATGGGCACACCGTCTTTTATTGCTCGCAGCCTGTCGAAGGCGCCGATCCGACTGGTCGAGGTACGAAGTGCTGCCGGGGGCCGACCCCGCGTCGTTCACGGCGTTCTCCGCGGCATTCTCGCGCGACGCGAGGACCGTGTTCCTCGGCGGCGCTGCGCTGCCAGGAGTGGATAGCGCACGATTCAGATCTCTCGGTGACGGGGCGTTCACCGATGACCGGCGCATCTGGTTCCACGGTGAGTTGCACGGCGTGGTGCCGTCGACGTTCGCACTCCTCGGGGGCGGATATGCCAGGGCCGAAGTGCGGCCCTTGGGTGCCTTGCGCAGCTTGGGGCATGGGTACGCCGCCGACGAAGTGTTGGTGTACTTCCACGGCAAGGTCATCGCAGGCGCCGACCCCGCGTCATTTCAGTCACTCGGCCACGGCTTCGCCCGCGATGCGAAACGCGCATACTTCTACGAACTGGCCACCGAGAGTCTCAAGATGCCTTCGTATGAACCCCGGGGTGGCGCACTGCCCGAAGCCGACGCCGCGCGCTTTCGCGCCATCGGCCGCTTTCACGCCACCGATGGGCGGCGCGTCTTCTGACAGGGGCTGGACCTCGAGGGCCTGAGCGCCGAGGACGTGCGCGTCCTGAGCGACGTGTACGCAACCGATGGCACCCGGCTGTTCTGCCGGAACCAGCTCATCACCGGCGTTGACGTCGTCAGCTTCGAGGTCCTGCCGGGTGACTACGTCGATCGCTACGAACACTCCTCCAAGCAACCGCATGGCGGGTACGGCAAGGACCGTCTCCGCCTCTACCTGGGCGCGTCATCCTTCCAGCAGCCACGGGGATACGTCTCCGACGAACAACGGCAGCGCTTGAACGCGCTCTCCCCGGCCCGGCTCCGGGCGCTCGGCGCGCACTTCGGCACGGACGGCAGCCAGGTGCTTTATTTCAGCGACTGTCATGTGCTGGAGGCCGACGCGCCCAGCTTCGAGCCCCTGGGCCAGGGGTTCGCGAGGGACGCGCAGCGCGTCTACTCCGGCCGTCATCCGCTGCGAGACGCCGACGTTCGCACCTTCGAGGTGCTCTCGGATGGGTACGCGCGCGACGCGCAACGTGTCTTCTTCTTCAGCCAGACGCTTGCCGCCATCGCCCCCGCCGCCTTTCGAACGCTGGGCGGAGGGTGCGCCACCGACGGCGAAGCGGTCTACCACGGCATGAACCGCCTCGGCGGTGCTGATGTGGAGACGTTCGAGATTCTCTCCGGGCAAGACCTGGCACGCGATGCCACCCACGTCTGGTCGCTCTCGTACGGCTTCGCGCCCATCACGCTGGGTGTGAATGGGGCGCTCGAGGTCCTGGGCGAAGGATACCTGCTGGTAAATGGCGTCCTGCACTGGGGCCACCAGGAGCTGGAGGCCGAGCGCGCGACCTTCGAAGTGCTTCGAGACGGCTACGCGCGCGACGCGCACCACGGGTTCTACCAAGGGCAGTTGCTGGGCTCGACATGAAGACGTGCCGAGGCCTGGAGCAAGGCGCGCGCGAGGCGGGGCCGGAGACAGGGGTGCCCCCCATGGCGATGGTGGGGGTGCGCCTCCGCCCGCTCCCCCGCCCCCTCCTCAGCCGAGCAACACGCGGCCCCTCACCTCTCCCCCAGGGCCGCCTGCCTCCCTCTCCCACGGGGCCGAAGGGACTCGGGGCATTGCGAGAAGAACAAGCCCCCTGACATCCTGGGAGCGCCACGTCCGCCCGGCCGGACCCCGCCCCCGCCGCGGGACGGCCCACGTCCGGGGAGGGGGCGGCACTCACCCCTGTCCACCTCCCCGCAGAACCCGCGCTACCGGATCTCCCCGACAGACCTCTCCACCGGCCATCCGCGCCCGGCGAAAGCGCGGCCTCGCTCCCCAGGGGCGCCCGCCCAGGCGCACACCCTGCGACTCCGCATGGGGAGCCAATTGTCTCGTATAGGATGCTTTGGTAGAGGGACCGCTGGCATCGTCCGCATTCCCTCGACATCACGATGGTTTTTTCTGTCCACCACTGGGCCGCGTGGGCTCCCGGGCTTGACGGGCCAGACGCCTGGAAGGCCTGGCTCTCGCGACCCCATCCGCTTCCGGCCGAGGGCACCCCGCCCCTGACCGAGATGCCGGCGATGATGCGCCGCCGCGTGGACCGCCTGGGGCGGATCGCGCTGCAGGCGGCATACCGGTGCCAGGGGAGTGCTCCGCCGTGCCCTGTCGTTTTCGCCTCGCGCTACGGGGACGTCGGCCGCTCGGTGGACCTGTTGGACCAGCTGGCCCGGTCCACGCCGCTGTCCCCCACGTCCTTCAGCATGTCCGTGCACAACGCCATCGGCGCGCTGTACTCCATCGCCCGGGGCGACACCTCGGCCTACAGCGCCGTGGCGGCGGGCGCGGAGACGGTCGAGGCCGCCTTCGTCGAGGCGTGCGGTCTGCTGTCGGAGGGGGCACCGGAGGTGATGGTGGTCGTCTACGACGAGCCCCTCCCCCCGCCCTTCCAGCACTTCCCCGCGCCGGCAACGGTGCCTCACGCCTGGGCCTGCCGCCTCAGGGCCTCCGACGGCGCTTCCGGCTACAGCCTCACGTGTCATGCCTCGACGGGCGCGCCGGACACCCCGGCGGAGGACGCGCTGCCCGAGGAATTCGCCGTGCTGCGCTTCCTCGTCAGCGGCGCGGAGCGCTTCGAGCACCACGTCGGTCCCCGGCTCTGGCGGTGGCAGCACCATGCTTAGGAAGCTCGAGCGCGGGTGGCGGATACTGGCCACCGGGATTGCCTTCTCTACGTTCGGGCTGGGCGGGCTCGGGCTCCGGCTGCTCTACTTCCCCCTGCTGCAGCTCTTCGTCAGGGACAGGGCCCGGCGCACGCGGCTGGCGCGCCTCGCGGTGCACCACACGTTCCGCGTCTTCGTCGAGTGGATGCGCATCCTCGGCGTGCTGACGTACCGCGTCGAGGGCGTGGAGAAGCTGGCCCGGCCCGGGCTGCTCATCCTCGCCAACCACCCGACGTTGATCGACGTCGTCTTCCTCATCTCGCTGGTGCCCAACGCCGACTGCGTGGTCAAGGCGAGTCTGGCCAACAACCCCTTCACCCGCGGCCCCATCGAGGCCACCGGCTACCTCTGCAACGACTCCGGTCCAGGGCTCGTCCAGGACTGCATCCGCTCGGTGAAGGCGGGCAACAACCTCATCATCTTCCCCGAGGGCACCCGCACGCCGGTGAACGGCCCGATGAAGCTGCAGCGCGGCGCCGCCAACATCGCGGTGCGCGGGCCGTGCGACATCACCCCTGTCACCATCCGCTGCGAGCCGATCGGCCTCACCAAGGGGACGCCCTGGTGGCGGGTGCCGCCAGCGCCCATGAACTTCACCATCGTGGTCCGCGACGACATCCCCGTGGCGCCGCTGCTGCGCGAAGCCGGCACCGAGGCGCTCGCCGCCCGTCAGCTCACCACGCATTTGCACGACTACTTTTCCACGGAGACGCAACGCCATGCAGGCGCTTGAGCAGGAAATCAAGAAGCTGGTCATCGAGACGCTGAACCTCGAGGACATCCAACCGGACGACATCGACCCGGCCGCCCCGCTGTTCGTCGAGGGGCTCGGGCTCGACTCCATCGACGCCCTGGAGCTGGGCCTGGCGCTGCAGAAGACCTACGGCGTCGTCCTCGCGAGCGATTCGAAGGAGAACCGCCGCCATTTCGCCAGCGTGCGTGCCCTCGCGGGCTTCGTGAGCGCCCACCGCAAGTCCTGAACACCATCCACCCGAGGGGGAATGAACATGACCAAGAACCAGCTATTCGAGAACCTGAGCAAGCTCCTGCAGGAGACCTTCGACATCGAGCCCTCGCGAATCACCCCCGAGGCCCGGCTCCGTGACGACCTCGACATCGACAGCATCGACGCCGTCGACCTGCTCGTGAAGCTGAAGCCGGTGACGGGCAAGCGCCTGCCGCCCGAGGTCTTCAAGTCCGTCCGCACCATCCAGGACGTCGTCGACGCCCTGCACGGTCTCCTCGACGACTCCGTGGCGGCGTGAAGCGGCTGCGTCCGGCGCTGCTCGGCCTGCTGAGCCTCGCCTACCCGCTGCTGGTCTACTACGGGCTGGGCCGGTTCGAGCCCCGCTGGATGGCACTGCCCCTGGCGGGCATGGCCGTGGTGCGGGCCGTGGCCACGCGCGAGCGGGTCTGGCTGGCCGCCGCCGCCGGCGCGCTCGTCCTCGCGGCGGCCAGCATGCTCGGCAACCACGCCCTGCCGCTGAAGCTCTACCCCGTCCTGGTGAACACGATGTTGCTCACGGTCTTCGCCACCAGCCTCGCCTGGCCGCCCAGCGTCATCGAGCGCCTGGCACGGCTGCGCGAGCCGGAGCTGCCCCCGTCGGGGGTGGCCTACACGCGCCGGGTGACACAGGTGTGGTGTGGGTTCTTCGTGTTCAACGGCGGCATGGCCCTGGCCACGGCGCTGTGGGCCAGCGACGCCACGTGGGCGCTGTACAACGGGCTCCTCTCCTACGGGTTGATGGGCCTGCTCTTCGCGGGGGAGTGGGTGGTGCGTCGACGTGTGAGGGCGAGCCACGCCCATGGTTGAGCGCATCGGACTCGAGCAGCTCCTGACGCGGGGAAGGCCCGCCGCGCATCCGGTGGCGGTGCGGGACGGCCAGTCCCTGGACTTCGCCGCCTTCGAGGCGCGGGCCGCCGGCTGGCGCGCGGCCTTCGAGCGTCAGCCGGGCCTGCGCCAGGCCCTCTTCCTGGAGGACACCTTCGAGTTCGCCGCCGCGCTGCTCGGCGCGTGGCACGCGGGCCGGTGCGTCTATCTGTCCTCCGACGCCCAGCCCGCGACGCTGGAGCGGCTGCGCGGCGAGGTGGATGGTTTCGCCGGGAAGGTCCCCGCGCAGTACGCGCCGCTGTCGCCCGGGGAAGGCGCCAGGGGCGGATGGCGGCCGCTCGAATCGGAGGCGCGGGCGCTGGTGGTCTACACCTCGGGCTCCAGCGGCGAGCCCACCGCCATTCCCAAGCAACTGGCGCAGATGACCCGCGAGGCCGCGACGCTGGCCGGCCTCTTCGACACGCGGCTCGGCGACGCCCGCGTCATCGCCACCGTGTCGCACCAGCACATCTACGGGCTGCTGTTCCGGGTGCTCTGGCCGCTGACGGCGGGCCGGCCGTTCCTGGCGAGGAGCCTGCCCTACCCGGAGGACATCCAGGCCGCGCTGAAGGAGGGACCCGCCGCGCTGATTGCCAGCCCCGCCCACCTCAAGCGTCTTCCGGAGTCCCTGGACTGGGCGGGCGTCCGCGGCAACCTGCGCGCGGTGTTCTCGTCGGGAGGGCCGTTGTCCACCGAGGCGCTGCACGACTGCCGCGCCCTGCTCGGCCAGGCGCCCGTCGAAGTGTACGGCAGCTCGGAGACCGGCGGGGTCGCCTGGCGCCAGCGCACGCAGGACGACGCGCTGGCCTGGCGGGTGATGCCCGGCGTCGAGGTGCGCACCGAGGACGAGGCGCTGGCCGTCCGCTCACCACATGTGGGGCTGCCCGAGGGCGGCTGGTTCCAGACCGAGGACCGCGTCCGGCTCCTGCCGGAGGGCTTCGAGCTGCTGGGGCGGAAGGACCGCCTCCTGAAGCTCGAGGAGAAGCGCGTGTCCCTGAGCGCCATGGAGCGGACGCTGCTCGAGGGCGGGCTGCTTCGCGAGGCCCGGGTGCTGCCGCTCGCGGACGGCCCACGGCTGACGCTGGCGGTGGTGGCCGTGCCGGAGGACGCCGGCCAGGCGCTGCTCGCCGGCGGGGGAAAGCGCGCCCTGAATCAGGCCCTCCGCGAGCAGCTCTCCCGGCGGTTCGAACCGGGTGTGCTCCCGCGCCGGTTCCGGTATCTGGAGGCGATGCCCGTCAACAGCCAAGGCAAGACGACCGAAGCAGCGCTGGCCACCCTCTTCGACTCCCGCAGGCCGCCGCTGCGCGTGCTCGAGCGCACCACCGAGCGCGCCCTGCTGGCCCTGGAGGCCCCCGCGAGCTCGCCCTACTTCAAGGGCCACTTCCCTGGAAGGCCCATCCTGCCCGGGGTGACGCAGCTGGAGTGGGTCATCCGGCTCGGCCGCGAGCTCTTCCCCCTGCCGCCCGACTTCCTCCGGATGGAGGCGGTGAAGTTCCAGCAGCTCATCCTGCCCGACACGCACCTGACGCTGGAGCTCACCTGGACGGAGGCGAAGGCGAGCCTCCAATTCAAGCTCACCTCCGAGGCCGGCGCCCACGCGAGCGGCCGCATCGTGTTCGGCGGGGTCCACGGATGAAGGTCTGCGCGGTGATTCCGGTCTACAACCACGGCGAGGCCGTGGGCGCGGTGGTGAACGCCGTGCGCTCCCACGGGCTGCCCTGCGTGCTGGTGGATGACGGCAGCGAGCCGGGCTGCGCCGGGGTGCTGGACGCGCTGGCCGCGAAGGACAGCGCCGGCATCCAGCTCGTCCGCCTCCCCCAGAACGAGGGCAAGGGCGGCGCGATGATGGCCGGCTTCCGCGCGGCGCGGGCGGCGGGCTTCAGCCACGCGCTGCAGATTGACGCCGACGGACAGCACGACACCGGCGACATCCCCCGGTTCCTGGAGCTGGCGGCCGGGGCTCCCGAGAAGCTCATCTGCGGCACCCCCATCTACGACGAGTCGGTGCCCAAGGGCCGGCTGTACGGCCGCTACGCGACGCACATCTGGGTGTGGATCAACACGCTGTCCTTCGCCATCCGCGACTCGATGTGCGGCTTCCGCGTCTATCCGCTCGCGCCCACCCTCGCGCTCATCGACTCGGTGCGGATTGGCAAGCGGATGGACTTCGACGTGGAGGTGGTGGTGCGCCTGTTCTGGCGGGGGATGGGCATCGTCAACCAGCCCACCCGGGTGCGCTACCCCACCGACGGCGTCTCCCACTTCGACGTGCTCTGGGACAACGTGCGCATCTCCGGCATGCACGCCCGCCTCTTCTTCGGGATGCTGGCGCGGCTGCCGCTGCTGCTCTGGCGCAAGGTGGCGGCATGAAGGCGCGGCACTGGGCGGAGGTGGGCGAGAGCACCTTCGTCCTCGGCATCTGGCTGCTCTACTGGATTCACCGGCTGCTGGGCCGCTGGCCGTTCCGTCTCTGCCTGTACCCCGTCGTCTTCGTGCACTGGCTGGCCCGCCCGCTGGTCCGTGACGCCTCGCTCCAGTACCTGGCACGGGTGGAGCAGACCACCGGGGTGCTGGGCCGGCGCCCGGGACGGCGCGACAGCCTGCGCCACATGATGACGTTCGCGGAGACGATGCTCGACAAGCTCCTGGCCGTCAGCGGGCGCTACCGCTTCGAGCAGGTCCGCACCGAGGGACGGGAGCAGTTCTACGAGGCGGCGAAGTCCGGCAGGGGCGGCATCATCGTCACCGCGCACCTGGGCTGCCTGGAGCTGTGCCGCGCCATGGCCGAGCGGCGCGGGGAGGTGAAGCTCACCATCCTCGTGCACACCCGGCACGCCGAGCAGTTCAACCGCCTGCTCAAGCGGCTCAACCCGGACAGCGACTTCCGGCTGCTGGAAGTCACGGACATGGGGCCGGCGACGGCGGTGGCGTTGCAGGAGCGCGTCTCCGCCGGAGAGTTCGTGGTGATTGCCGGGGACCGCGTCCCCGTGCACTCCAGCCAGACGGTGAGCGTGGACTTCCTGGGCCACGCCGCCCCCTTCCCCGTGGGCCCGTACGTGCTGGCGGGGCTGTTCAAGTGTCCGCTGTTCCTGCTGGGGTGCATCCACGAGGGCCCCGGCTACACCATCCACTTCGAGTGTCTGGCCGAGCGCGTCGAGCTTCCGCGGGGGAAGCGCGTGGCGGCCCTGACCGGGTACGCCCGTCAGTATGCCGACCGGCTGACCGCGCTGCTGAGGCGCTCGCCGTTCGACTGGTTCAACTTCTTCCCCTTCTGGGATCAGGCACAGGCAAATGTCTCCGCCGGGCATCAAGAGTGAGCGTGCGGTCTGCTTCGACGGAAGCCGGCTCACCATCGAGGACGTAGGCGCCCTGGCGCGCCGCGAGCGCGGCGCCGAGCTGGGTGCGTCCGCGGACTTCCGACAGCGAATCACCCGGGGCGCGGAGTTCCTCGACCGGCTGCTCGCCGAGGATGGCGTCATCTATGGGGTGACCACCGGCTACGGAGACTCGTGCACCGTCACGATTCCCCCCGAGCTCATCCCCGAGCTGCCGCACCACCTCTACACGTACCATGGCTGCGGAGCGGGCCGGTTCCTCACGCCCGAGGAGACGCGCGCGGTGCTGGCGACGCGGCTGGCCTCGCTGGCCCAGGGCGTTTCGGGCGTGGGGCTGGGGCTGCTCACGCAGCTGGAGCTCCTGCTCCGGCACGACGTCCTTCCGCTCATCCCCGCCGAGGGCTCGGTGGGGGCCAGCGGCGACCTGACTCCGCTGTCCTACGTGGCGGCGGTGCTCTGCGGCGAGCGCGAGGTCTGGTACCGCGGCGAGCGGCGCGCCGCGGCGGAGGTCCTGGCACAGCTCGGAATCAAGCCCCTGCGCCTGCGTCCCAAGGAGGGGCTGGCCATCATGAACGGGACGGCCGTGATGACCGCCCTGGCCTGCCTCGCGTGGGAGCGCGCCGAGTACCTGTGCCGTCTGGCCACGCGGCTCACCGCCTTCAACGTGGTGGCCAGCGCCGGCAACGCGCACCACTTCGACGAGGCGCTGTTCGCGGTGAAGCCCCACGTGGGCCAGCAGCGCGTGGCGGCGCGCCTGCGGGTGGACCTCTCGGCGGACCGGCCCAGCCGCAACGACCAGCGGCTGCAGGACCGCTACTCGCTGCGCTGCGCGCCCCACGTGATTGGCGTGCTCGAGGACGCGCTCCCCTTCTTCCGCACGCTGATTGAAAACGAGCTGAACAGCGCCAACGACAACCCGCTCATCGACCCCGACAGCGAGCGCGTGCTGCACGGCGGGCACTTCTACGGCGGGCACATCGCCTTCGCGATGGATGGCCTGAAGAACGCCGTGGCCAACGTGGCGGACCTGCTGGACCGGCAGCTGGCGTTGCTCGTCGACACCCGCTTCAACCATGGGCTGCCGGCCAACCTCTCCGGTGCGACGGGCCCGCGCGCGGCCATCAACCACGGCCTCAAGGCGCTGCAAATCAGCGTCTCCGCGTGGACCGCCGAGGCGCTCAAGCAGACGATGCCGGCGTCCGTGTTCTCCCGCTCCACGGAGTGCCACAACCAGGACAAGGTGAGCATGGGCACCATCGCGGCGCGCGACTGCCTGCGGGTGCTGGAGCTGTCCGAGCAGGTGGTGGCGGCCATGCTCATCGCGGCGCGCCAGGGAATCTCCCTGCGCCGCCGCGTCAACGAAGGCTTGAATCTGGCGCCCACGCTCGCGTCGATGCAGGCGGACCTCGAGAAGCGAATCCCCCTGGTGGAGGAGGACCGCGCGCTGGACCGCGAGCTGCACGGCCTGCTCGTGGCCATCCGCGGGCGTGACTGGAAGCTCTATGAAGCCTGACCTCAGCCATGAAATCGAGCTGACCCCGGCCTTCCATGACCTCGACCTGATGGAGGTCGTCTGGCATGGCCACTACGTGAAGTACCTGGAGCTGGCCCGCTGCGCGCTGCTGTCGCGGTTCGACTACGACTACCCGCAGATGCGGGCGTCCGGCTACGCGTGGCCCGTGGTGGACATGCGGCTGAAGTACGTGCAGCCGGTGGTCTTCGGCCAGAAGGTGAAGGTGCGCGCGGAAATCACCGAGTGGGAGAACCGCCTGCGCATCGACTACCTCATCCGCGACGCCGCCACCGGCAACCGGCTGAATCAGGCCCATACCATCCAGGTCGCCGTGTCGCTGGCCACCCGGGAGCTGCAGTTCGTCTGCCCTCCGGTGCTCTGGGAGCGGCTGGGAGTGAGGCCCGAATGAAGCGCCTGGTCCTCCTCGTGGGCATGCTGTTGGGAATGACGGCCGGCGCCAGCGACCTGGTGGCGGGGGTCCGCGCCCGGCTGGAGGATGCCCCGCTCCTCCGCGGCGAGTTCGAGCAGAAGAAGACCGTGGCCGGCTTCAAGAAGCCGCTCGTCTCCCGCGGCGGCTTCGTCCTGTCCCGGGAGAAGGGCGTCCTCTGGGACACCCGGGTGCCCTTCGCGTCCACGCTCACGCTGACCCGCACGTCGCTGAGCGCGGAGCAGGGGGCGGGCGGCGCGGCCTACCACCTGGATGCGAGCCGCGAGCCGGCCCTGGCCGCGATGAACGCGCTGCTGTTCGCGCTGCTCTCCGGTGACGTGGCCACGCTCTCCACGCGCTTCCGCGTCGAGGGCGAGCTGGTGGGCGCGGACGGCTGGAAGCTGGCGCTCACACCGACGGACGCGGGGCTCGCGCGCGTCTTCCGGAGCATCCGGCTGGAAGGCGACCGGTTCGTGCGCAGCGTGCGGCTCGAGGAGACCCGGGGGGACTCGAGCGTGATTCAGTTCGACAAGCTGGCGAAGGCCCCACCGCTCAGCGACACGGAAGCGAAGCGCCTTGCGAAGTAGGCTGGCCATCCTCTGGACGTTGGTGGTGCTCGCCGTGGGCGTGCACCAGGTCCTGTTCTGGCGCTCGGCGCGCCTGGACACGGACGTCCTGGCGCTGCTGCCCGAGGACGAGCAGGCCCCCGAGGTGGACGCCGCCACGCGCAGGCTCACGGATGGCGCGGGGCGGGAGCTGGTGATGCTGGTGGGCGCTCCGGACTGGGCGTCGGCCCAGCGCGCGGCGGACGTCGTCACGGCGGAGCTGTCGAGGGACACCGCCCTCCTGGCCCCCTCCGTCGTGGATGCCTCCGCGCTGGAGAAGGCGGTTGAATTCTACCGCCCCTATCGGGACAGGCTGCTGACGCCGGCCCAGCGCGACTGGCTCTCGCGGGCGAGCGCCGACGAGCTGGGGGGCACCGCCCTGATGAAGCTGTACCAGCCCGCCGGCCCCAGGCTGACCGACTGGGACGCGGACCCGCTGGGCCTGTGGCCCGACTGGTGGGCGGCCCGGGCCGCCGAGAGCCAGGCGCGGCCTCATGACGGGCGGCTCTGGCTGTCCGGCGAGGGGCGCGAGTGGGTGCTGTTGACCTGGCACAGCCAGGTCTCCGCCTTCGCCCTGGGCGCCGACGCGCGCATCACCTCCGCCGTGGAGCGTGCCCGGGCCGCCGTGACGGCGGCGGTGCCCGGTGGCCGCATGGTGGCCGCGGGCGTACCGCTGTACGCGGAGGCCGCCGCCGCGCAGGCCAGCCAGGAGATGTCCACCATCGGGCTCGGCTCCCTCCTGGCCGTGCTGCTGCTCGTCTGGCTCACCTTCCGCTCACTGAGGCCCATCGCGCTGGTGGGCGTCTCGCTGGTGCTCGGCTGCGCCGTGGCGTTGAGCGTCACGGCCCTGCTCTTCGAGCGCGTCCACCTGCTCACCCTGGTGTTCGGCTCGAGCCTCGTCGGCGTGGCCGAGGACTATGGCTTCCACTACTTCGCCGCTCGCCAGGGGAAGCCTCCCGAGGAGCGAGGGCCGCTGATGCGGGGCCTGCTGCCGGGCATGGCGCTGGCGCTCCTCACCAGCGTGGTGGCGTACCTCGCGCTGGGGATGGCGCCCTTCCCGGGGCTCCGGCAGATGGCGGTGTTCTCCGCCGCGGGGCTCCTGGGCGCCTTCCTCACGGTGGTCTGCTGGTTCCCCCGCCTGGACACCGGCGCCCTGCCGGTGACGGCGTTCGCCACGCGCGTCTCCGCGTCGCTCCTCCGCTGGCCCCGCTTCTCCTCCACGAAGCGGTGGTGGCTGGCGGCGGCGGTGCTCGCCGTGGCCGTCGCGGGAGGACTCTGGCGTCTTCAGTCACGCGATGACGTGCGCCAGCTCCAGGGGGCCCCCGCGAACCTCATCGCGGACCAGCGCGAGCTGGGACGGCTGCTGGGCCTGCCCAGCCCGGCCCAGTTCTTCCTCGTCGGAGGCGAGAGCGAGGAGCAGGTCCTCGCGCGGGAGGTGGAGCTGAAGGCCCGGCTGGAGCCGCTCGTCGCGGACAAGGTCTTCACCGGCTACCGCGCCATGTCGGACTGGCTGCCCACGGCGGCACAGCAGCTCGCGGACGCGGAGCTGAGCGCCCGCGCGGAGGCCCGGGCCGTGGCCGCCGTCGCCGCCGCCACCGGAGAGGCGCCCGCCCGGGCCCGCTTCGCCACGGACGTGCTCACCCCCGCGCGATTCCTCTCCAGCCCCGCGGCGCAGGCCATCCGGCAGCAGTGGCTGGGGCAGCTCGGAACGAAGCACTACAGCGTCGTCATGCTGCGGGGGCTGAATGACCCGTCGGTGCTCCCACGGCTCGCGGACGCCGCGCGCGGGCTGGAGGGGGTGCGCTGGGTGGACAAGACACAGGAAATCTCGCGGCTGCTGGAGCGCTACCGGCGGCTGATGGGTGGACTGCTGGGCCTGGGCTACCTCGCGGTGCTGCTGACGCTGGTGGCCCGTTTCCGGCGCGAGGCCTGGCGGGCCTGGGTGCCCTCCGTGCTGGGGACGCTCATCACCCTGGCCGTCTTCGGCTGGACGGGCGAGCCGCTGCAGCTCTTCAGCGTGCTGGGCCTGGTGCTCCTGCTGGGGATGGGCGTGGACTACGGAATCTTCATGTTGGAGCACCCGGGAGAGGGCTCCGCATGGCTCGCGGTGGCCCTGGCCGGCGTGAGCACCCTCCTCTCCTTCGGGCTCCTGGGGCTCTCGGCCACGCCGGCCCTGCGCTCCTTCGGACTCACCATGCTGGTGGGCGAGGTGGTCATCTGGCTCCTCACCCCCTGCTTCAGACTGCCTCCGGGCAAGGACGTGGTGTCGTGAAAGTCGAGCAGACGGAAATCCTCATCATCGGCGCGGGCCCCTCGGGCTCCGTGGCGGCGGGGCTCCTGCGCAAGCAGGGCCGGGACGTGTTGATTCTCGAGCGCGAGCAGTTCCCCCGCTTCTCCATCGGCGAGAGCCTGCTGCCGCAGAGCATGGAGTACATCGAGGAGGCCGGCATGCTCCGCGACGTCGTCGAGGCCGGCTTCCAGTTCAAGAACGGCGCGGCCTTCGGGCGCGGCGACCAGTACACGGACTTCGACTTCCGGGAGAAGTTCTCGCCGGGCTGGGGCACCACCTACCAGGTGCAGCGCGCCCACTTCGACCACGTGCTGGCCCGCGCCGCGGAGCGCATGGGCGCCACCGTGCGCTACCGCCACGTGGTGGAGGCGGTCGACACCACGGGCGCGCAGCCGGAGGTGACGGTGCGCTCGCCCGAAGGCGAGACGTACCGCGTCCGCGCCCGCTTCCTGCTGGATGCCAGCGGCTTCGGCCGCGTCCTGCCCCGGCTGCTCCAGCTCGAGACGCCGTCCGACTTCCCGGTGCGCGGCGCCCTCTTCACCCACGTGGAGGACCGGATTCCGCCAGGCAGCGGCTTCGACCGCCAGAAGATTCGCGTCACCGTGCACCCCAAGCACGTGCACGTGTGGTACTGGACCATCCCGTTCTCCAACGGCCGCTGCTCGCTGGGCGTGGTGGCGAAGACCGAGTTCCTCGAGCAGTACCAGGGAACGGAGACCGAGCGCCTGCGGGCCATCGTCGCGGAGGACCCGACGCTGTCCACCCTGCTGAAGGACGCGGTCTGGGACACGCCGGCGCGCTCCATCCTCGGCTACTCCGCGAACGTGAAGTCGCTGTGGGGCCCGGGCTTCGCGCTGCTGGGCAATGCCGGCGAGTTCCTGGACCCGGTCTTCTCCTCGGGCGTCACCATCGCCGTCAAGTCGGCGAGCCTCGCCGCGTCCTGCATCGGCCGCGCCTTCGCCGGCCAGGCCGTGGACTGGGAGCGCGAATACGCGGTGCCGCTCAAGGCCGGCGTGGACACGTTCCGCACCTTCGTCGAGTCCTGGTATGCCGGCGGCTTCCAGGACGTCATCTTCCACCCGAACGCGTCCCCGGAGGTCCGCCGGATGATTTCCTCCATCCTCGCGGGCTACGCCTGGGACACGAACAACCCCTACGTGGCCGACAGCAAGCGCCGGCTCGGAGTGCTCGAGAAACTGTGCGCCGCCTGATTCCCACCCTCGCCCTGCTCTGGCTCACCGCCTGTGCCGCCGCGCGTCCGCGCCCGGCGGCGCCGGAGGTGTCCCTGCCCCCGCTCGGACTGCCACCGGCGGCCCTGGGGGCCTCGGTGGGCCTGTCGCAGCGCCTGAGCTTCGCCCACGAGGCCGACCCGGGCGGGCCCCGCTCCCTGGAGGCCCTGCTGGAGGTCGACGCGTCGGCGCTGCGCCTGGCGGGCTTCGCGCTGGGGCAACGGGTCTTCACGATGCAGTGGGACGGGACGACGCTGGACGAGCAGCGCGACGCGCGGCTGCCCGCGCAGTTCCAGTCGCGGCAGGTCCTCCGGGACATCCAGCTCGTCTACTGGCCGGCCGGGGCGGTCCGCGCCGCGCTTCCCCCGGGCTGGACGCTGGAGGAGGAGCCCGGCCGCCGCGCCCTGCTTCAAGCGGGCCGGGAGTGGCTGTCGGTGCGTTATGGTGGCGAGCCCCGCTGGGTGGGGCGCGCGGAGCTGGTCAACCTCGCGGAGCACTACCGGCTGACCATCGAGTCGCAGCCCACCGAGGAGTGAGCGCATCCATGACTCCGCCCGTCTTCCTGAACCAGCTCGGCCTCGTCTGCGCCATGGGCACCGGCAAGCGAGAGGTGACCCAGGCCCTCTTCGGCGACAGGCCCACGGGCGTGGCCCCGAGCGTGGACTTCGCCGAGCGGACGCTGCACGTGGGACACGTCACCGCGCCGCTCGCCGACACGTCCGGGCTCCCCGTGCCGCTGCGCAGCCGGAACAACGCGCTCCTGCTCACCGCGCTGGAGGAGCTCCGCCCCGCCGTCGACGCCGCCCTCCAGCGCTACGGCCCGGAGCGCGTGGCCATCGTCCTGGGCACCAGCACGTCGGGCATCGGTGAGAGCCAGGACGCCATCGCCGCGCACGTGGCGACGGGGCAGCTCCCCGCGCACTTCGACGTCCGGCAGCAGGAGCTGGGCTCACCGGCCCTGGCGCTGAATCACGTGCTGGGCGTGTCGGGCCCGTCACACGTCATCTCCACCGCGTGCTCCTCCAGCGCCAAGGCCCTGGCCAGCGCCGCGCGGCTGCTGCGGGCGGGCGTGGCCGACGCGGTCATCACCGGCGGCGCCGACTCGCTGTGCCGCTTCACCGTGGCCGGCTTCACCTCGCTCGACTCGGTGAGCGAGGCACGCTGCAACCCGATGAGCGTGAATCGCCGCGGCATCAACATCGGCGAGGCCGCGGCCCTGTTCCTGATGACACGGGAGCCGGGGCCGGTGCGGCTGGAGGGCTGGGGCGAGTCCTCGGACGCCCACCACCTCTCCGCCCCCGAGCCCGGCGGCCGGGGAGCGCTGGCCGCCATGAAGGCCGCGCTGGAGCGCGCGGGCCTTGCCCCCTCCGACGTGGACTACGTCAACCTGCACGGCACCGCGACGCCCCACAATGACGCCATGGAGAGCCGGGCCGTGCAGGCGCTGCTGGGAGAAGGCGTGCCGTGCAGCTCGACCAAGCCGCTCACCGGCCACACGCTGGGCGCCGCGGGGGCCCTCGAGGCCGCGCTCTGCTGGCTCACCCTGACGGACAACCCGCGAGGCGTACTGCCTCCGCACTGGTGGGATGGTGAGCCGGACCCCTCCCTCCCGGCGCTGTCGCTGGTGAAGCCGGGCCAGTCCCTGGGGCGTCCCCTCCGCCATGTCCTGAGCAATTCGTTCGCCTTCGGCGGCAGCAATGCCGCCCTCATCCTGGGGAGCGCCTGATGCGCACGCCCATCACCTTCGACATCGCCGACCTCCTCCCGCACACCGACCGCATGCGCCTGCTCGACCGGGCGGTGGAGGGCGACATGGAGGGACTGGTGGCCGAAGTAACCATCCGCGAGGACTGCCTCTTCCACGAGACGGACGGCGTCGGCGGCTGGGTGGGAATCGAGTTCATGGCGCAGGCCATCGGCGCCTGGGCCGGCTGGCAGCAGCGGCTTCGTGGACAGCCGCTGAAGGTGGGCTACCTGCTCGGCACCCGCCGATACGAGTGCAGCCGGCCCACGTTCAAGGCCGGAGAACTGCTGCGCGTCGAGGTCCATCGGCAGTTCTGGTCGGACACCGGGATGAGCCAGTTCGACTGCACCATCGGGATTGGCGGCGACACGGTGGCCACGGCCGCGCTGACGGTGTTCGAGCCGCCAGTCCCAGGCGAAGAGATGAAGGTGAGCACGGATGAGTGAGAAGACGGTACTGGTGACGGGCTCGAGCCGTGGCATCGGCCGCGCCATCGCGCTGCGCCTGGCGCGCGACGGCTTCGACGTCGTGGTGCACTGCCGTGGCCAGGTGGAGCAGGCGGAGGCCGTGGCCGCACGGATTCGCGAGCTGGGACGGAGCGCCCGCGTGCTGCGGTTCGACGTGGCGGACCGCGCCGCGACGGAGCAGGCGCTGCTCGCCGACGTCGAGGCGCACGGCTGCTATTACGGCGTGGTGTGCAACGCGGGCATTGCCCGGGACAACGCCTTCCCCGCCATGCCGCCCGAGGATTGGGACGCGGTCATCCACACCAACCTCGACGCCTTCTACAACGTGCTCAATCCGCTCTGCATGCCGCTGGTCCGGCGGCGCAAGCCGGGGCGCATCGTCACGCTCTCCTCGGTGTCCGGCATCACCGGGAACCGGGGACAGGTGAACTACAGCGCGGCGAAGGCCGGCATCATCGGCGCGACCAAGGCACTGGCGGTGGAGCTGGCCAGCCGGGGCATTACCGTCAACTGCGTGGCCCCCGGGCTCATCGACACGGAGATGGTGGAGCCAGAAGTCGCGGAGGAGGCGCTGAAGCTGATTCCGGCGAAGCGCATGGGCAAGCCCGAGGAGGTGGCCGCCGCGGTCAGCTTCCTGATGAGCGAGGACGCCGGCTACATCACCCGGCAGGTCATCTCGGTGAATGGAGGGTTGTTCGGATGAGGCGTGTGGTGGTGACCGGCATGGGAGCCCTCAGCCCGCTTGGCCATGACTGGCCGACGGTGGAGGCGCGGCTGAAGTCGCGCCGCAATGCCGTGCAGGTAATGGAGGAGTGGAAGCAGTACGACGGGCTGAATACCCAGGTGGGTGCTCCCGCGGCGCCCTTCGAGCTGCCGCCCCAGACGTACTCCCGCAAGACGATGCGGGGCATGGGCCGGGTGGCCCTGCTGGCGACGCGCGCCAGCGAGCTCGCGCTCAGCGACGCCGGGCTCCTGGGCGACCCGCTGGTGAAGAGCGGGAGGATGGGAATCTCCTACGGCTCGTCCGCGGGCACGCCGGCCAACATGGGCGACTTCGGCCGGATGATTACCGAGAAGACCACCGAGGGCATCACCGCCACGACCTACGTGCGGATGATGTCCCACACGGCCGCGGTGAACATCGGCGTCTTCTTCGGTGTCACGGGGCGCATCATCACCACCTCCAGCGCGTGCACCTCGGGGAGCCAGGGCATCGGCTACGCCTACGAGGCCATCAAGCTGGGGCGGCAGGTGGCCATGCTCGCGGGAGGCGCCGAGGAGCTCGACGCCACCGGGGCCGCCGTGTTCGACACCCTGTTCGCCACCAGCACGAAGCACAACGAGACGCCGGAGCTGACGCCGAAGCCCTTCCACGCGCAGCGGGACGGACTGGTGCTGGGGGAAGGCGCCTGCACCCTGGTGCTGGAGGAGCTGGAGCACGCCCGGGCTCGCGGCGCGAGGATTCACGCCGAGCTCATCGGCTACGGGACGAACAGCGACGGGCGCCACATCACCCAGCCCCACGCGGAGACCATGGCCCAGGCCATGCGGCTGGCCCTGGAGGACGCGGGGGTGGCGCCCTCGGCCGTCGGGTACGTGAATGCCCACGGCACGGCGACGGAGCACGGGGACATCGCGGAGACCACGGCGACGAATCTCGTCTTCGGCGAGCGGATGCCCATCTCCTCGCTCAAGAGCTACATGGGCCACACGCTGGGCGCCTGCGGGGCGCTGGAGGCGTGGATGAGCATCGAGATGATGCGCTCCGGCTGGTTCGCCCCGACGCTCCACCTGGAGCGCGAGACGGTGGATCCCCACTGCGGGCCCCTGGACTACATCACGGGTGAAGGTCGAAGGATTCAGACCGACATCGTCATGAGTAATAACTTCGCCTTCGGCGGCATCAACACGTCGTTGGTCTTCCGCCGGTGGGAGTGACCGAGGAACACGATGAAGAAGGCAATGACCCTGGCCCTGCTCGCGCTCACCCTCTCCAGCCCGGCCATGGCCCGCGATACCGTGGTCCGGATCAAACTCGCTGACGTGCTCAAGATGCCCGAGGCGAAGTCCAAGCTGGATGGCTCGGTGAAGTTCTACCTGGCCGGCCAGAAGACGCCGAAGGTCCTCGAGGACCTGGGCAGCGACGTCACCAACAAGAAGACCAACGGCATGGGCAAGTCGGACGAGGTGGGCTGCAAGTGGGCGACCCTCTCGGCGCTGATTGCCCTGGAGCAGAGCGCGAAGAAGCGCGGCGCCAATGCCGTGGTGGACATCGCCAGCTACTACAAGAAGAACGAGGTCAAGAGCGCCACCGAGGTCGAGTGCCATGCCGGCTCCTTCGTCATCGGCGTGGCCCTCAAGGGCACGTACGCGAAGGTTCCGGAGAAGAACGCTTCGAAGTGATGACTACCCTCCCTCTCAGGTATGGGTTGTAGGATACGTCCACAATCATCCCTGCGCAGCGACGCCTTCCTCTGGTGATCTCAGAGCATGGCCCACGGACGCGTTCAAACCCCTTGTAGCCATGGCGGAAGTCCGCCTGTATCCAGGCAATCCCGCTCCGGCCCTCTACAAGAACATGGCCATTGAGATGGCCTCGGCGCTGGTGGCGGAGCGACAGGACGGTAGCCGCCTCTTCCTGCGATACTTTCCCACGGGAGAGGTCCAACAATGGAGCAATGCCAGGGCCCGTTGGGTCACTCTTGGTATGTGCGCCCCAAGTGAAACCAACCCTCGTCGCAAGCGCCTACCCCAATGTCGCGATGGCGCTCTGCAACTGTTGCGCGAGTAGGCCCCCGGCATGGGAAGGCTGGGCAGACGGAGGAGAGAGATGAGCAAGGTGTGCACGCTTGCTGCGCTCGCGGCGATGCTGTCTGGTTGCGTGAGGCCCGCCGCCTCCTGGAAGGGAACAGTGAAGTGGCCGGAGACCGAGCAGGATGAGCATGCGGTCAAGAGCATCGTCCCCCTCACAGAAGCGGGGGCCGCACTCGCCGCGGCGGCCGCCGTTCGCGAACTGGTGAGAACCAACCCCTTCCCGAGGCTCTTCTGGGGATGCGCCAGTCCTGAGCAGGGACTGGATGTCGCCGTCTTCACGGGCCCGACACCAGGCTTGTATTACGTAGTGCTTGAGGAACGCTTTGATCGGTGCGGCGGTCCGGTGGGGCGCGTTCTCGACTGGGACTATGTGTATGCAGTCACCCCTCAAGGCGAGGTGGTGGAGAAGGCCCCGCCACCGCGAGGGGACCTGCCTGCGGCCTCACCGCCACTCCCAAGCCCGCCTTTGCCCGAGCCACCACCGCCCCCTGCCGCTCCGCGTGCGGAAACAGAGACCGGAACGCCTGGGCCAACACCACCGCATTCTCCTCCGCCAGCGTCCGCCACTCCGCCTCCAGCCCTCCTTTCCCCGGCACCACTCCCCGCTGCCTCCCCGGAGCCGGGTACGCCCGAGTGAGGCTCGAGCGCAGACCGGTCACATTTCGCTCAGCTTCCGCACGGCCAGCCACTCTGCCGTCACCGCCTCCGCCTTTCGGGACGCGGATAGGCTGCCCACGGGTGAAGCGGAGCGCATTCCCCCCTCGCGAGGCGGCACATGGAGACTGGCAACCTGAACCCGGCAGTCCTCCCCCCAGGGACACGGGTGGGGCCGTGGCGCGTCGTGGGCCTGCAAGGCCGGGGGGCGTATGGCGCCGTCTACCGCGCCACCGGCGTGGAGCCGCCCGCCTCGGGCCTCGTCGCGCTCAAGCTCGCCCTCTTCCCTCGGGACGAGCGCTTCGGCCGTGAGGCGGAGCTGCTCTCCCGCGTCCGCCACCCAGCCGTCCCTCGCCTTCTCGACGCCGGTGACTGGCTGGCCCCTTCGGGCACTCCCCACCCCTACCTCGCCATGGAGCTCATCGAAGGCGTGCCCCTCTACGAATGGGCTCGACGGCAACCGCCCTCCTCACGGCAGGTGCTCCAGTTGCTCGCCAGCCTCGCACGGGCGCTGGCGGCCACCCACGCCGCAGGAGGCGTTCACCGCGACTTCAAGGGGGGCAATGTGCTGGTGCGCTCCTCCGACGCCCAGCCCTTCCTCATCGACTTCGGTGCCGGCCACTTCCTCGGCGCCTCCACGCTCACCTGGCAGCTGTTCCCTCCCGGCACTCCCGCCTACCGCGCCCCCGAGGCCTGGCGCTACGTCCTCCGCGCCAACCCCGACTCCGCGCCGCCCTACCCCGCCGGGCCTGCCGACGACGTCTTCGCCCTGGGCGTCACCTCCTACCGCCTCCTCACCGAGCAGTACCCTCCCTCCACGGACCCGGAGCTGGAGGAATCGCGCCCCTGGTACCACGAGGGCTCCGGCGCCCGGCCCGCGAGAGACCTCAACGACCGCTGTTGCCCCGAGCTCAGCGCCCTCATCTCCCGGATGCTCTCCGTGAAGCCCGAGGCGCGCGGCAGCGCCCGCGAGCTGGCCGAAGCCCTGGAGGCGGCCGCGCGCGCCGCGGGCCCGGAGGCGGATGTGCCTCTCTTCGCCTGGGCTGCACCTCGTGCCGTGCGGCTGCGGGCCTCTCCCCCACGGCGCGTCGCGCCCCGGGCGACAGGACAAGGCTGGCGGCCCTGGCTCATGGCGGTCAGCGTGGGAGGGACACTCGCATTCGGGGCCGGAGGAGCATTGGGCGTGTGGCTCGGGGAGGAGTCCCCGGTGGAGCCGCTCGCTTTGCGCGTGGAGGCAAAGGATGGCGGCGCGGTGGCTGTCGGAGACTCGGCCCTGACGGCTCCGGCGGCTCCCACGCAGGCGCCCTCGGCCTGGTCAAGCCCTGCCGTGGAGCTCCCTCCCAAGCCCCTCCCAGGACAAAGGCGGCCAGATGCCAGCGGCCGCTGCCCCGGGGAGCTGCACGTGCCCATCCATGGAGGCTGCTGGATCAAGCTGAACGTGGCCCTGAAGGACTGTGACAAGGAAGACGGCTACGTGTACCAGGGCGGTTGCTATACGCCCGCCCTCCCACGCGCGCGCCCTCCCATGTCGAGTCCCATGGGGCCCCCTGACCACCGGTAGCGGGTTCGTCCCGCGTCGGCCCTCCGCGTCGGGGTTTGCTTCTCTGAGCGCGGCGCGGACGGGTGGATGCAGCGCTCCGTGGAACCCAATGGCCGGCCTTGCCCCGGAGCGGCGCCCCCTCAGCCGCTGGTGGTGAGCACGAGCCGGTCGATGGCCCGCGTCATCGCCACGTAGAGCAGCCGTGCCTCGTCCCTGGCCTCCTCGGCGCCCGGCGTGGGCCTCTTCAGGCGCGGAATCGCGACGACGGGGAACTCGAGCCCCTTGCACGAGTGGAAGGTCAGCACCTTCACGCTGTCCGCGCGGGTGTCGAGGGGCACATGCCCTGCTCGCTTGCCCACGAGCTGACATGGGATGGCGGCCTTCTGGAGCCGCCGAGCGGCCGTCTCCCCCAGGGAGCCCCCTCGGTAGAGGAGTGCCATGTCCCGCCAGGCATGGCCCTCGTCATGGAGCTGCTGGAGGTGGCCCGCGACGTAGTCCAGCTCCGCTCCGAGCGAGGGCAACTGGACGACCTGGGGGCGCGGCCCGCGGCGACCCGCGGCCTGGGGGCGCAGGAGCGGAACACCGTCCTCCTCGGCCTCTTCGGGCGTCAGCAGCTCCTCGGCGAAGCCCGCGGCGAACTCGAGAATCTCCGCCGTGTTGCGGTAGTTGAGGCGCAGGATGGTGGTGCGTCCCTGGGCCTGGATGCCGACGCTGCGGAAGCTGAAGTGCCTGCGGCGGTAGATGGATTGCGCGTCGTCGTAGAGCACCAGCAGCGAGCTCGTCTCGGGAGAGACCATCTGGGTGACGAGCTTGAGCCACTCGGGCTGGAAGTCGTGCCCCTCGTCGATGAGCACCGCGCCGTACTGGCCGCGCGGGATGAGGCCGCGGTCCACCGCCAGAATCACCCGCTGCGCGAGCTGCTCCGCATACTCGCCCGGCGGGAGGCCGGACGCGGGGAGTCCCGCGTGGTAGAGGCGCAGCTGGTCGTGACACCAGCCGTGGAAGGTGCGCACCGACACCTGGTGGGTCAGGCCCCGGGCCTCGAGCAACTGCTGGAGGAATCCGCTCAGGGTGCGATTGAAGCAGAGGACGAGGATGGGCTTCTGGAGCAGCCGGGCCAGGTACTGGCAGCGGTACCCCAGAATCATCGTCTTGCCCGAGCCCGCCACGCCGTGAATCACCCGGTGCCCCTCACCGAGGCTGCGCGCCAGCTGCTCCTGCTGCAGGTCCATCACACGGATGAGGTCCGGCATCACCTCCACGGTGTCCTGCCTGGCGAACAAATCCAACTGCGAGCCGCCGATGCGCACCTCGGGGAAGATGTGCCAGCGGATGCGGTCGACCTGCGGCATGGAGAGCGGCGCGTCCGGTACCCAGGGGAACATGGCCCACAGCAGCTCCTGGAAGGCCTCCGCCGTCATGCTCTCCGCGAGCTCGTCCTTGCAGAGCACCCGGCTGGGAGGGATGGCGTGGCCGAGCTCCGCCGCGTTGAACTGGGCACGGGTGATGTGGGTGAGCACCACGCCGTAGCTCCACGGGAACGCGAGCCGGCCACGATGCGCCCCTCCGATGCGGACCAGCGCGGCGTCCCGTTCGAGCAGTGTGACGATGTCGTGCGCATAGCCCCGGGCCTGCTCGAACGGGTTCACCGTCTCCTTCGGCCCGCTCGCCGTGTGGATGACGGCCCGGCTCTTGTCGATGGAGACGAGCGTGTCCGCCTTCCAGTCCTTCACCTCGAGCACCAGCAGTCCGCGCCGGGGATGCAGCACGAGGAAGTCGGGATGGTGCCCCGTGGCTCCGATGGGGACGTCGTACCAGAGCAGGTAGTCCGCCTCGAGCTTCTCCTCGAGCTGCCGGGCAAAGCGCTTCTCCCCGGCCTGCATGCGCCGCAGACACTGGCTGAGCGAGGGGATGAGGGTCGCCATGCGTCCAGGAGTCCTTTGGGAGCCGATTTCCGTCTTTCCCGCGTAGGCACAGTGTGCCAGCCGCCCGAGGACCCCGTCCACTGGTGCCCAGAACGCCGGGTCCACCTCAGCCCTTCCCGCAGTATCCTGCTCGCCGCATGACACGAAAGAATCAACGCGACGGCACACCCAGATGAGCTACGCCGAGTTCGAGGCTTCCGCGCTACGTGGCGACTTCGGTAGGCGGGAGAAGCCACGTAGCCTCTGGGAGCTGATTCCGGACGGCGTGCACCTACCCGAGCCGGAGTTCATCGATGCGGTCAGCCGAAATCTCAGGCGGGGACGAATTGTCATCCTGCTCGTCGGCGACGGAATCCGAGAAGGCGCCGAGCAGCTCGTTGAAGTGCTGCAATCCCATGCTTGAGGTTGGGCAGAGAGGCTGAATCCGCTGACAGTCCTGGAGAGTGGTAGTCGCGGGGGCACCGCGCCCCATCCTCACTGGCAGAGCCGCCGGAACCACCGGTGCATGAACTCCCTGTTCATGGGAGGCCAGTCGCCGCCCTCCTCGCAGAGATACGGCTCCAGCAGCCGCGCCAGCGCCCGGTACTGGGGAGGGACTCCCCCCTTCGCCGTGTCGATGGCATCGGGCCACTCGTCCAGCGTCAGCAGCAGCCGCGCGTCCTCCATCGGCTCGAAGGTGACTTCCGGGAAGGAGAGCCGCTGCCGTAGCGCCTCGGTGCCCCCGAGCTGGCCGAGCAGCGGCTGTCCCAGGAACGTCAGCCAGTAGGCGCCCCGTGCCCCGGTGCCGATGACGTCGCCGGTCTCACTCAAGAGGTAGAGGTCCAGTCCCAGGTAGCGCTGGAGCAGGTCGAGGAGTTGCCTCCGAACCCCGTACCAGAGGCCGGGATGAGAGACGAAGGCGAGGCTGGCGTAACCGAAGCTGAAGGGCAGTTCGCGACCGAGCTCCAGGGCCAGCGCGCGCAGGTGGGCGGGGCCATGCTCAAGGAGGTACTCGGTGGGAAACGAGAAGGACACCGCGCTCGTGGCCCCCTTGCTCCGCGAGAACATGGGATGTTCGAGCTGTCGGCCGTCGTAGTTGAAGTGATACCCGCCCGCTTCGCCAGTCGCCTCGGCCAGCGAGACGTGCCGCGCGGCCCCCGCCCATGGGCGATCAAGGAGCTTCTTGCGGATGTGCTCCCAGCCCTGGTCATCCAGCGGCAGGGTGTCTCCATCATCCGAGCCGTACCAGTTCAGCGACTGGGGGGAGATGGCACGGCGATAGGCCTGCAACGCGCCCCACACCGCGACGGCCACCTCCTCGTGCGAGCGGCGCATGAAGAAGCAGAGGATGACCCCGTCGCGGACCTCCACATCGCCGTTCCTGTTCGGCACGCGGATGACGGGAATGTTCTTCTTCATCGCGTCATGCCCCTCCCTGGCGAGATGAGCAAGGACCTTCCCCCCAGTGCGTCCGAGTAGACCTTGCCCTGATTGGAGTCGGGATAGGCACTGTCCTCCCCGTACTGCTTCCAGCGCGGCTCGTTTGTATGAGGGCACGGAAACTTGTAGTCCAGGGTGACCACGGACCGCAGCAGGTCGTGGTCGGAATGGAGCACGAGGTCCGGCTTGATGGTGCGCCACAGCTCCTTGGTGCATCCCTCCCTGATGAGCCGCGCCTCTTCCTCCCGGCTGACCGTCTCCAGCACCCCAGCGTTGGGATAGTAGCGATAGCGCTGTTCGATGCTGTACGGCCCGGGCCACACCTCCGCCAGCACCTCACGAGCGCACTGGAGCGCCACCTCGTGCTTGCGCTGCCCCAGCAGCATGGCCCGCGTGATTCGTTCGCCGCACCCGTCCACATCCACCTCCTCACCACACTCCTGGCGTGTCGGAGCGCGGTTGCCGAAGAACGCGGCGTTGACCTGGCGCTCGGCCCGAATGGCGCACTCCACGAGGCGCTCCTCCAAATCCCCCACCGCGTTGTCGCTCTTGAGCAGCGTAAGCAGGGCGGGAACGGACTCGGCGAGGATGGAGGCCGCCACGGCCCGAGTAGCAACGGGAGCTGCCGCCCCCGCCGCCCTGCCCACGGCGGCGGCATGGCGCAGGCGGCCGGCCGTCTCCGTGTCCACGAAGCGCAGCTCTCCGCGCGGGGCTCGGTGGGGGCTGCTCGCACAGGCCGTGAGCAGGACACCGACCACCATCAGCAGCATGGGCTTCCACCACACGACTCGACGCGCGGCCATGTTCGTCTCCGGGAGACGGACGAGGTCAGCAAACCGGCGCCGTGCCCCAGAAACGAAAAAAGCCCCCGAGTCTTTCGACTCGGAGGCTTGATTCGGAGTGCCCAGGGCGGGATTCGAACCCGCACACCTTTCGGCGCCACCCCCTCAAGATGGTGTGTCTACCAGTTCCACCACCTGGGCGTTTGCTGCGACTGCGACCCGCGAACTGCGCGGACCATCTACCGGACCTATCCGGCTCACGCAACGACAATTTCAACCGACGCGTGAACCGGATTGTTCCTGACGCCTACTGCGCCGGGGCCGGAGCCGGCGGCGCGGACTGAGGAGCCGCCTCGCCCTGCCCCTGCGCCGGGTTGCCACCACCCTCGGAGGGAGGAGGCGTCTCGCCGCGCGGCTGCTCCACGGTGTCCGAAGGCGCGGGAGCCGCCCCCGGCGCCGCCGGGGCCGTCTGCGCCGGAGGCGTGGCGACCGAGCCGCCGGCCGCCACCGAGGAGCGCAGGCCCACGAAGGACAGGCCGAGCGACGTGAGGAAGAACAGCGTCGCGAAGACGCCCGTGAGCTTGCTCAGGAACGTCACGGCACCACGGCCACCGAAGGCACTCGTGGCCGCGCCGCCGCCGAGGGCAGAGCCCATGCCGGCGTCCTTACCCGGCTGCAGCAGGATGACGAAGATCATGAACACGCAGATGATGACGTGCACGATCGTGACGAAGGTCAGCATGGGAGGTCTTCCAGACGTTCCGTGAGAAGGAGGCGCACCCTACACAAACTGGCGAACAGGAGACAACTTCTTCCGCCTATCGATTCCGGACCACCCTCGCTCAGGTGGCCGCCTTGACAATGGCCGCGAAGTCGCCCGCCTTGAGGCTGGCCCCTCCCACGAGCGCTCCGTCCACGTCCGGCTGTCCCAGCAATTCCGCCGCGTTGTCCGGCTTCACGCTGCCGCCGTACTGGATGCGCACCCGCCCGGCCGTCTCCCCGTCGTACAGGCGGCCGATCAGCCCACGAATCGCCGCGTGGACCTCCTGCGCCTGCGCCGAGGTGGCATTGCGACCGGTGCCAATGGCCCACACCGGCTCATAGGCCAGGACGAAGGAGGCCACGTCCTTCGCCTCGAAGCCGGCGAGCGCCCCGCGCACCTGGCGCTCCACCACCTCCAGCGTCCGGTTCCCCTCGCGCTCGGCCAGCGTCTCGCCCACGCAGATGATGGGCGTCATGCCCGCGGCCCGCACCGCCCGGGTCCGCTTGTTCACCGTCTCGTCCGTCTCACCGAAGAACTGCCGGCGCTCCGAGTGCCCCACGATGACGTAGGCGCACCCCAGCTCCGCCAGCATCGGCGCGGAGACCTCGCCCGTGAACGCCCCGGACGCCTCCCAGTGGCAGTTCTGCGCCGCCAGCTGCAGCGGCGCGCCCTCCAGTGCCACGTGGAGCGGCTGCAGCGCCACGAACGGAGGCGCCAGCACCACCTCCACCGTGTCGCCCAGCGAGGCCACCATGCCCCGCAGCTCGCGCACCAGGGCCAGTGCCTCGGGCACCGTCTTGTTCATCTTCCAGTTGCCGGCAACGATCTTCCGACGACGAGCAGCGGCGGCCATGTGTCCCCCCAGGGGTGTGGGTTCAGGTTGCGTTGCGGGCGCGCAGCCTACTTCGTTTCCAGCGCCTTGATACCGGGCAATTCACGTCCCTCAAGGAACTCCAGGGACGCGCCACCCCCGGTGGACACGTGGCTCATCTTGTCCGCGAAGCCCATCTGCTCCACGGCCGCCGCGCTGTCACCACCACCGATGACGGTGGTGGCCTGGGTGTTGATGGACATGGCCGCGGCCACCGAGCGGGTGCCCTCGGCGAACTTCGCCACCTCGAACAGGCCCATGGGCCCGTTCCACACCACGGTGCGCGCGTCGCGGATGTGCTGGGCGTAGATGGCGCGCGTCTTGGGGCCGATGTCCAGGCCCATCATGTCCGGGGGAATGGCGTTGTCCGGCGTCTCCCTCGCCGGGCTGTTCTCCGTGGGCTCCGTCCCGACGATGTGGTCCACCGGGAGGACGAGCGGCGTCTTCAGCCGCTGCGCCGCCTCCAGCATGCGCGTGGCCAGCGACAGCTTGTCCCCCTCGACGCGGGACTTGCCCACCTCCACGCCCTGCGCCTTGAGAAAGGTGTAGGCCATGGCGCCACCGATGAGCAGCGCGTCCACCTTGGGCAGCAGGCTCTCGATGACCTTGATTTTATCGCTCACCTTGGAGCCGCCCAGGATGGCCACGAAGGGCTTCTCCGGGTTCTTGAGCACCTTGCCCAGGTACTCGATCTCCTTGCGCATCAGGAAGCCGGCGGCCTTCTCCTTCACGAAGGGCACCATGCCCGCGGTGGAGGCGTGGGCGCGGTGCGCGGTGCCGAAGGCGTCGTTGACGTAGACGTCGGCCACGGAGGCCAGCTCGCGGGCGAAGCCCTCGTCGTTGGCCTCCTCCTCCTTATGGAAGCGCAGGTTCTCCAGGACGATGACCTGCCCGTCCTTGAGCTCCTTCACCTGCTTCTTCACGCCGTCACCCACGCAGTCATCCGTGAGGATGACCTCGTGCTTGCCGCCGAGCAGCTCGGCCAGCTTCGCTGCAACTGGCTCGAGCGACAGCTTGGGGTCCGGGCCCTTGGGCCGGCCGAGGTGGGAGGCCAGGATGACCTTCCCGCCCATCTCCAGCGCCCGCCGGATGGTGGGCAGCGCCTCGCGGATGCGGGTGTCGTCCGTCACGCGCCGTCCCTCCAGCGGGACGTTGAAGTCCACGCGGATGAAGACGCGCTTCCCGGTGAGCTGCAGGTCGTCGATGTAGCGGATCATCTCGGTCCTTCCCTCTCGGTGCCCGACGGCCTGGACTAGACGCCCTTGGAGACGAGGAACTTCGCCGTGTCGACCATGCGGTTGGAGAAGCCCCACTCGTTGTCGTACCAGGCCATGACCTTCAGCAGGTTGTCGCCCATCACGAAGCAGTTCGTGGAGTCGAAGATGGCCGAGTGCGGGTTGCCGTTGTAGTCGATGGACACCGTCGCCTCGTCGCTGAACTGGAGGATGCCCTTGAGCGGGCCCTCCGCGGCCTTGCGGTAGGCGTCGATGACGGCCTCGGCGGTGACGGACTTGCTGGTGTTCACCGTCAGGTCCACCAGGGACACGTTCGGGGTGGGCACGCGCACCGCGAGGCCGTGCATCTTGCCCTTGAGCTGCGGAATCACCTCACCGATGGCCTTCGCGGCGCCGGTGCTGGTGGGAATCATGGACAGCGCGGCGGCGCGGGCGCGGCGCATGTCCTCGTGGGTGAGGTCCAGGATGCGCTGGTCGTTGGTGTAGCTGTGGACCGTGGTCATCAGGCCCTTCTCGATGCCGAAGTTGTCCACCAGCACCTTGGCGATGGGCGCCAGGCAGTTGGTGGTGCACGAGGCGTTCGAGATGACGTGGTGCTTCGCCGGGTCGTACTCGTTGTGGTTGATGCCGTAGGCGATGGTGATGTCCGGGCCCTTGGCCGGAGCGGAGACGATGACCTTCTTCGCGCCCGCCTTCAGGTGCTTCTCCGCGCCCTCGCGAGCCGTGAAGCGGCCGGTGCACTCCAGCACCACGTCCACGTTCATGCTCTTCCAGGGCAGCGCCGTCGGGTCCTTCTCCGCGGTGACGGCAATCTCCTTGCCGTCCACCACGATGCCCTTCTCGGTCGCCTTCACCGTGCCCGGCCACGTGCGGTGCACGGAGTCGTACTTGAACAGGTGCGCCAGCGCCGCGGGCTTGTCGAGGTCGTTGATGGCGACGATCTCGAGGTCCTCCTTGCGGCTGAGAACAGCGCGCAGGATGCAGCGTCCGATGCGACCGAAGCCATTGATGGCGATGCGGGTGGCCATGTCCCAGTGTCTCCTTGAAGGGCGTGAGCGCGAGCGCCCACGCGTGTCGTCACGTCAAATTCGAGGGCGCCGACCGTAGGCATGCCCACACGCCGAGTCAACGCTTCGCGTCGCTCCCGCGCCGGTGCGCACGCCGAAGCTGAACAATCACTCCTAGCAACAACCAGATTCCCGAAGCCGTTCCCCCTCCAGCCCCGCAGCCACAGCCCGAGTCATCCAGCGGATAGATGCGCGGCACCTCCTCCATCACCACCGGCTCCGGAGGCGGAGGGGGCGGCGGAGGCGGAGGCGGGTGCGGGTCCACCCCTCGCGCCGCGACACAGGCGGAGAGAAGGCCAGGGCCCGCGTCGCCGGAGTCCTCGGCGGGCGGAGGAGGCGCCTCGGCCAGAAGCCCCGCTTGCACCAGGAATGCGGAGAGGAGCTGGCCGCGCCGCGCCCGGCTGACGATGCCCTCGAAGGGCATGCCCAGCAGCAGCACCTGCCCTCCCGGCGCGGAGGCCACGCCCGCCGCCAGTTCCGTCCCCGCGTAGCGCAGCACCGCCGAGCCGCCCGAGCCGGGAGTGAGCACATCCGTGACGCCCACCGGGTAGGCCCCGAGCGTGCCGTCGTGCAGCGTCCCCCCGCTCAGGCCCGAGAGCCAGCCACCGGACAGTCCCTCCACCGTGAGCGACGGCGTGCCGCTGCCCGGCGCCGCCCGGAGGATGTCCGCGAGGAAGGCCCGGTCCTCCGCGCTGCCCACCGCGAGCGCGGAAGTCACCTGGCTTCCAGAAAGCATCAGATTTCCTCCACCGGTGACGAAGGCGCGCAGCGCGTCCTGCTCCTGGCGCGTGGGCCTCGCCCCGTCCTCGCCGCCCCGGCCGGTGAACCAGTCCACCATCCGGTAGGGGGCCGCCAGCGACACCAGCCCCGCCGGCAGCGCCGCGCTCGTGGCGCTGTCGAAGGCCAGGGCCGCGTGGGCCAGCACGTCGCCATGGCGCCGCACGGAGGTACCGTCGTTCATCGCCTCCACCAGCAGGCGCACGGGCGCCGCCAGGTCGTACGCGTCCAGCGCCTCGGCACAGGCCATGGAGGAGTCCAGCCGCTCGAAGGCGTTGACGAGCAGCACGGGCGGCTGGCCCGACTGGGGCGTGCGCACGCCGACGATGGAGGACGGGAAGCCCTCCCCGCCCGCGTTCAGCGCCGCCACGCGGAAGTAGCGCGGGGTGCCCGGGGCCAGCGTCGTGACGAAGGAGGTGCCCTCCACCTCGGTGCCCTCGTCCCAGCCCAGGCCGTCCGCGCTCTGGTAGACGCGGTAGCCCGTGGGCGCGTCGCGGCCCTCCTCGTCCGGGTTGGCCGGGGGCACGGCCCAGCGCACCTCCACCGCCCCGTCCGCGCCGTTGCGCGCCACCACCGCGGTGGGCGCCTCGGGCGGCAGGTGCACGGGCAGGCCGTCCCTCGCGGCGAAGTACTTGATGAGACCCTGGAGGATGGCCCGCGCCGCCACGCGCCGGAAGGCCGGCTCCTTCAGCCGGTTCGAGTCCGGGATGTTGTCGTGGTAGGCCATCTCCAGCAGCACGGACGGCATCTCCGGGTTGTGGGTGGGGTTCACCTCGCCCAGGTTGGCCGAGCGCAGGCTGCGCACCCGCCAGTTCGCGTCCACCTCGCGGCGGAAGTCCCTGCCGATTTCGTCCAGCAGCGCACGGGCCATGACGTCACTGCCGGGCACACCGGTGAAGTTCAGCGTGCCATCCACGGGGTTGGGCCCGTACACGTAGGCCTCCGTGCCCGACGTGGTGCCGGTGGCGCCCGCGTTGGTGTGCCAGGCCACGTAGACGGCGTCCTCCCCTTCTTCGTGCAGCCACGCCGCGAAGCGCGGGCGCGCGGAGACGTCCGCGTTGCGCTCGTTGGACAGCGCGTTGGCGCCGGTGGGCGCGTACACGGTCGCCGGGGCCCCGCTGAACTGCACGTGGTAGCGCGCGGCCTCCTCGTAGCGGGGCCGGGCCAGGGCGGGCACCTCGGCGTCGCCGATGACGCCGCTGCCTCCGCCGAAGCGCACCGCGTCCAGCGACACGGTGCCGCCCTCCGCCGTGTCGTTCATCACCACCACCGACGCCGTCTCCGGGTGCTGGCCGGCCTTGAAGTAGAAGCGGCCCAGCAGCACCCACGTGCCGCCGTGGCGGCGCTGGTTGACGCGGAAGTGGCTCTCCCCGCCCGCGTGCCGCACCACGTAGTGCGCGTCCGTCGCCCGCGCCGGGTCCGCCGCGTAGGAGACGTAGACGTGGTACGCGCCGTCCGCGGGCACCTCCGGCGCCCACGTCGCGCTCGCGGTGACGGTGCGCGCGGTGGACATGACGCGCGTGGTGCCCAGCGTGAAGGGCTCCACCCCGTTGCCCATGGGCAGCGCCGGCGTCCCCCACCCCTTCTGGGCGGAGTCCTCGAAGAGGGCCGCGTCGCCCGACTCGGAGTAGCCCGTCCCGCCCGCGTCGACGAGGGCCAAACGCGCGTTGAGGTCCGGTTCGCGCACCGGCACCACCGTGGCCCCCGCCCCCATCAGCATGGGCAGCAGGTACTGGTTCAGCACCTCCGCGGAGACGAGGTCCTCCACCACCGCGTAGGTGTTGGGGCGCTGCGTGGCCCAGCGGTCCAGCGGGGCGCTCCGGTAGAAGCCGTGGCCGGGGCTCAGGTACACCACCTTGCCGGACAGGGCCCCACCGCGCACCCGCGTCTGCGGCACGCCGGACAGGGCCCGCGGGCCCGCCGAGGCCCCCCACTCTCGCCGCACCACCGGCGGCTCGAACGCCGACAGGCGGCGCGACTCATGGGCCCGGGGGCCGGGCGCGGGCAGATATTCGACTCCAGGGGGCTCCAATCCACAGGCCCCCTCGTCCAGGGAGGAGGCCGGGCCTTCCGCCCGGGCCAGGGAGGACGCCAGCAGCAGGGAGAGGAGCGCGCTCCCCAGGCGGGCCCGGGGACGATGGGAAATGAAACTCGAGGATGCGAAATTCACGGGGTCGGACCATACCCCTTCACACCCGGGGGGCAACCGGACCCGTGGATGCTAGGGTGCCCGCCCTTCAAGCACCGATGAACGCACCTGTCCGGCCACCCTCCGCCTTCCCTCCCCGCCGCGGCTCGGGGCTGTTCGCCTCCTTCGGCCACGCGTGGGCGGGGCTCATCCACACCGTCGTCCACCAGCGCAACATGCGCGTGCACCTCATCTCCGCCGTGCTGGTGGGGCTGGTGGGCAGCGGCATTCCGCTGGGGCTCGCGGAGAAGGTGACGCTCATCTTCTGCGTCCTCCTCATCTTCTTCGCGGAGATCCTCAACAGCGCGCTGGAGCACCTGGTGGACCTGGCCGTCCAGCAGTTCGACGAGAAGGCCCGCCTCACCAAGGATGCGGCCGCCGCCGGCGTGCTGGTGCTGGCGCTGGGCACGGTGGTCATCTTCGCCGCCATCCTCGTGCACAACTGGGACACGGTGCGCACCAGCACGGAGGCGATTACGCGGCAGGTGGCGCTGGGCCTGCCCCTCACCGCCTGCGTCGTCGCGCTGGTGCTGCCGCAGCGCCGCCCCGCCGTGGTGGACGTGGGCGCCTTCCTGGGCGCGGCCGTGCTGCTGGTGCTGCTGGCCTTCGAGACGGCCAGCTTCGTCTTCACGGCGCTGACGGCGGGGCTCGTCGTCATCGCCGGCGCGGCCGCGCACCAGCGGCGGCGGGAGTCCCGCCCCACGGAACAGGTGGCTGCCGATTCGTCAGTCAGCAGAAACAAGAAGACCGGCTGACGCCGGTCCTTTCACGTCACTGCCTTGCCGCCTCCGCGCGGGCGGGAGCCCCGAAGCCAGTCCGGAGCCCGCGCGCCCGCGGGGGATGCGAACGGAAGTCTACGGACTCAGGCGCGCTGGCGCCACTCGGCCCCCTGCTCCGGTGTCGCCTGGACGGCAACGTCCTTGTCGCCTTCCTTGAGGTCCGAGGTCACCAGGTCGAGCAGCTCCGTGGCGATGCCGATGACCTGGTGCGGCGTGTAGCCGCTCGCGCGCAGTTGATTGAAGAAAGTGCGCGCCAGGATCCGGGTGCCCTTTTGGTCGGTGCTCACTGTGGTTGCCTCCGAGTAGCGGCGCAATGAGGGGGTCGCCGCATAAGCATGCAGGCTCAACAGTTCAACCCCCGTGCCAGACGTTCTCTTCCAGACGGATTCCCCAGCAGTTCCCAGGGGTTGAAGTGTACCGGTGCACGGCATGGCCTCCCCGGAGGTGCGAAGGGTGTTACGCACCTGTCGGGCGGACGGGGGGATGGCGGAGGGGGGTGCATCAGCGGGTTCGCACCCGTGACGGGGGCCGCGGCCTTCGTGGTTTCAAGTGCTTGCAATCTTTCATGGGGGTGGAGCAGATACGCGCCCCCACCAGGAGCGGACGGAAATGGCGTATCGGGTGAACAACATCGGGCTGTGGCTGGACGAGCCGGAGGAGCTGCTCGGCCAGCGGGCCGCGGAGAAGCTCGGGGTCACCCGCTCCGACCTCGCGTCCGTGCGGGTGGTCCGCTCCGTCCTGGACGCCCGGAAGAAGGGCAGCCCCCGCTACATCTACACGCTGGAGGTGGAGCTGGCCCCCGGCCGCAAGCCCGCCCGCCTGCCCCCGGACGTGGGCGAGGCGCCGCCTCCGCCGGAGCCGCCGGCGCCGGTGAAGGCGCCGGAGCGCTGGCCCATCATCATCGGCACCGGGCCGGCGGGGCTGTTCTGCGCCCTGGGCCTGCTGGAGCGCGGCGTGCGCAGCATCCTGCTGGAGCGCGGCCGCGAGGTGGTGACGCGCCGCAAGGACGTGGCGAAGCTGATGCGCGACGGCACGCTGGACCCGGAGAGCAACATGAACTTCGGCGAGGGCGGCGCCGGTGCCTACACGGACGGCAAGCTGTCCACGCGCATCAACCACCCCATGGTGCGCAAGGTGATTGAAGCCTTCGCGAAGTACGGCGCGCCGGACCACATCCTCATCGAGGGCAAGCCGCACATCGGCTCGGACCTGCTGCCGGGCGCGGTGGCGAGGCTGCGCGACGAGCTCATCGCCGGCGGGTGCCAGGTGCACTTCGAGCACCGGGTGGACGACCTCCTCTACCGCGACGGGCACGTGGCGGGCGTGAAGCTGTCGGACGGGCGCACGCTGGAGAGCGACCGCGTCATCCTCGCCCCGGGCAACTCCGCCCGCGAGCTGTACGAGCGCTTCGCCGCCGACGGGCGGGTGAGCGTGGAGGCCAAGCCCTTCGCGCTCGGCTTCCGCGCCGAGCACCCCCAGGCGCTCATCAACAGCATCCAGTACGGCAACGCCGCCAAGAATCCCAAGCTGCCCCCGGCCGACTACAAGCTGGCGGAGAACCTGGACGTGGACGGCGAGGTGCGCGGCGTCTACTCGTTCTGCATGTGCCCCGGCGGAATCGTGGTGCCCACGCCCACCCAGGAGGGCTTGCAGTGCACCAATGGCATGAGCAACTCGCGCCGCAATGCGCGCTACGCCAACGCCGGCATCGTCGTCTCCGTGTCCGTGGCGGACTTCGAGCGCGAGGGCTTCCGCGGGCCGCTGGCGGGCCTGGAGTTCCAGCGTCACTGGGAGGCGAAGGCGTACGAGCTCGGCGGCGGGCGCTTCTTCGCCCCGGCCCAGACGATTCCGGACTACCTGGCGGGGCGCGTGAAGAAGGACCCGGGGGGCACCAGCTACCGGCCGGGCCTGGCGCACGCGGACCTCAACCGACTCTTCCCGGAGCGGCTCACCCAGTCCCTCAAGCAGGCCCTGCGCACCTTCGACCGGAAGATGCGGGGCTTCATCAGCGAGGAGGGTAAGCTCATCGGCATCGAGAGCCGCACCTCGTCGCCGGTGCGCATCACCCGCGGCGAGGACCTGCAGTCGGTGTCCCTCAAGGGGCTCTATCCGGCGGGTGAGGGGTGTGGGTACGCGGGCGGCATCGTATCGTCCGCCATTGATGGACTGCGCGTCGCTGAGCAGATTGCCACCGAGCTGTCCTGAGGAAGGACGCCCGGGAGGAGGCCCCCATGAAGTACGTGGTTCGCACGCCGGACGGTGAGCTGGTCTACCCCAGCCTGTTGGACGTGGAGCGGGCCTACCTCCAGGGCCTCGTGGACGCGGACGACGAGGTCCGGGAGGAGAGCTCCTCCCTGTGGCGGAAGGCAGGCAGCCTGCCCACCCTGGCGCGCGCGCGGCGCGCCTCCTCCGGCGCGGCCCGCCGGGGCCAGGTGCTCGCGGTGGTGGGAGTCGTACTGCTGGGCGCGCTGGCCCTGTCGCTGCTGTTCCGCGAGGCGTGGAACCTGCGCCTGCTGGGCATCGTCCTCGCCCTGGCGGCCAGCTTCATGCTGACCCGGGTGACGCTCAAGGCCTTCAAGCGCCCGCCTCCCGGGGGCTGAGCCTCCCCGTCCGCTCCCTCCCCTGCCCTCCTTCGGGGCGTCCCGGCGCCCGCCGCATGCTGGCCGCCGGGGGCGCATGTTCTCCCCTGGGAGGACGCCCGTGGGCACCGTGTCCACGGTCCACGCGAGAGGGAGGCCACCTTGTTCAGCACCTATTTGTCCCGGGATGCCGCCCGCAGGCTGCGCCATGGTGCCCCCTGGCTGCGCCGGGAGGACATCGTCTCCATGGAAGGAACACCTCTGCCCGGGGAGCCGGTGCAGCTCCGGGACGAGGACGGCTCGGTGCTGGGCCTGGGCGACGTGGACCTGGAGGCCTCGTACGCGGTGCGGCGGCTGGGCCAGCCGGACGAGTCCGTGGAGGGCCTCATCCCCCGCCACCTCCGCCACGCCTTCGAGCGGCGCGGGAAGCTGGTGGACGACCCGCGCTTCTGCCGCATCGTCAACGATGACGGGGACGGGCTGCCCGGCCTCATCGTGGACCGGTACGACACCCACTTCGTGGTCCAGACGCTCACCCGCGCCATGGACGCCCGGCAGGGGGAAATCACCCGCGCGCTGGTGGAGGTGACGGGCGCCGGCTCCGTGCTGCTGCGCAACGACACCCTGAGGCGCAAGGCCCTGGGCCTGGCTCCCCAGCGGCCCCACGTCCTCTACGGCACCCCGCCCCGCTGGTGCCGGCTGCTGGAGCTGGGCGCGCGCTTCACCGTGGACCTCACCTACGGCCTGGGCACCGGCTACCACTACGACCAGCGCGAGCTGCGCCGCTTCGTGGGCCGCCTGGCCCAGGGCGCCCGGGTGCTGGACGTCTGCTGCAACGTGGGCGGACTCTTCGTCCACGCGGGGCTTCACGGAGCGCGCCGGATTCTGGCCTTCGACAAGAACGGGGACGCGGCGGACCTGGCCCGGGAGAACGCCGAGGCCAACGGGCTGCTGGGCCGGGCCACCGTGGAGACGGGGCAGCCGCTCCAGGTGCTCCGCGCCATCCGGGACACCTTCGACCTGGTGCTGCTGGACACCCCGGGGGTGGGCTCCGAGGAGGACTTCGTGGAGCAATTCCGGCACGCCCTGCGGCGCACCCGGCACGGGGGGCGGCTGCTGGTGGCCGGCTACCACCCGCCCCTCCCCCTGGGGGGCTTCGACGAGCTGGTGGCCACCGCCTGCGAGGGGGAGGCCCGCATCGCCACCCGGCTGGCCCGCCTGGGCCTGCCCCCGGACCACCCCACGCTGGTCGGCTCCCCGGGGTCCGAGTACCTCGACGCCGTGGCGCTGGAAGTGAGCTGACGCCTTCCCCCCGAAGCGCCTTCCTGGTGCTAGTGTCCGCCGCCGCAATGACCAACGAAAACGCCCCCGAGACCGCGACCCCCACCCCGGAAGGTTCCGTGGAGACCGTCCGCAAGGTGTACGCGGCGGACCTGCGCGAGAAGGACCGCGTCAACACCGTCTTCCGCGTCACCAAGAAGGAGAAGGTGACGGCGCGCAGTGGCAAGGTGTTCCTCGCCCTCACCCTCGTCGACAAGAGCGGCGAGGTGGACGCGCGCATCTTCGACAAGGTGGACGCGCTCGAGCCCGCCTTCCAGTCCGGTGACTTCGTGCTGGTGCAGGGCAACGTCATCAACTTCCACGGCCGCACCCAGGTCGTCGTGGAGGCCGTGGAGCGCCTGGACCCGGAGCCGCTGGACCCCAAGGAGTTCGAGCCGCCCCCGGCCCCGCCGCCCGAGGCGAAGCCCGCCCCCGAGGCGAAGGCGCCCGAGGCCCGCGCGGAGAAGGCCGACAAGGGTGACAAGGGCGAGGCCCGGGCCGAGAAGGCCGACAAGGAGCCCCGCGCCGAGGGACGGCACGACGGCGCGGCCGGCGCGCGCGCGGTGGGCCTCATCCGGGAGATCGTCATGGAGCGGGTGAGCGACCCGCACGTGAAGCAGCTCCTGCTGGCCTTCCTGGACGACCCGCAGGTCGCCGCGGGCCTGCCGGTGGCGCCGGCGGCCAAGGGCATGCACCACGCGTGGCGCGGCGGGCTGGCCGAGCACCTGCTGTCGGTGATGCGGCTGACGCTCCGGGTGGCGGACCACTACCCCATGGCGGACCGCGACCTGCTGCTGGCCGGCGCGCTGCTGCACGACGTGATGAAGGTGGCGGAAATCTCCCCCGACAAGGGCTTCGAGTACACCGACGAGGGGAAGCTCGTCGGCCACCTGGTGATGACCGCGCAGAAGATTCGCGAGAAGACGCTGGCCATCCCCGGCTTCCCGCCGCTCCTGGAGCAGCACCTCACGCACGTGGTCATCGCCCACCACGGCCAGCTCGAGTACGGCAGCCCCAAGGTGCCGGTGACGCTGGAGGCGTTCATCGTCCACGCGCTGGACTCGCTGGACTCGCGCATCGCCTCGTGGCTGGAGGCCATGCAGAAGGACCCCAACGACAAGTGGACGGACGTGCTGCGCCACTACGACCGGCAGCTCTGGAAGGGCCCCGTGCCCACCGCGCGGGGCCGCGCCCCGGTGGAGGGCGGTGGCCGCCGCAAGTCGCGCGAGGAGAAGCGCAAGGCCCGCCTCGAGAAGCCCCAGCAGGGCGGCGCCCAGGCCGAGGCCGGCGCCCAGCCGGCCCGCGAGGAGCAGCAGCAGCGTCCGCCCCGCCGCGAGCGTCCGCCCCGCGAGGAGCGCGCGCGCGAGGAGCGTCCGCCCCGTGAGGAGCGCCCGCCGCGGCCTCCCCGCGAGGAGCGTCCCCCGCGCGACGCCAGCTCCCTGCCCCGCGAGCTGACCTTCAAGCCCTTCAGCGCGCTGACGTCGCTCCCCCCGCCCGAGCCGGGCAACAAGGACGGGGGCTCCTCGGAGAGCTGAGGCACCATGGCGAAGAAGTTGGGAGAGCGCCTCATCGAGGCCGGGCTGGTGAATGCCGCGGCCGTGGAGCAGGCCCTGGAGCACCAGAAAATCACCGGCCACAAGCTGGGGGACTGTCTGGTGGAGCTGGGGCTGCTCCAGGAAGCGGGCCTGCTGCGCTTCCTGGCCTCGGAGTTCCAGACGCGCTTCGTCAGCGCGGACAAGCTGGCCAAGGCGAGAATCGCCACCGAGGTGCTGGACCGGCTTCCGGTGCGCCTGGCCGAGGCGCAGAACGTGCTGCCGCTGGCGGTGGACCCCGAGCGCAAGCTGCTGTCGGTGGTGGCCGCCGAGCCGCAGAACAAGGCGCTGATGGACGAGATTGCCCTCGTCACCGGCATGTCGGAGGTCTACGCGTACGTGGGCCTGCGCAGCGCCATCGCCGCGGCCATCCGCAAGCACTACTACGGCGACCCCACCGCCTTCACCGCGCTGCTGGAGTCGGGCGGCGCGCAGGCCCGCTCCCCGGACTTCCCCTCGCGCACGGGGGCCCCGGAGCACGGCCGCACCACCACCAGTGCCCGCAGCAGCCTCACCGGGCTGAGCCAGTACCGCATGGAGACGGACGCGCGCATGCGGGCGCCGCGGACCAGCAGCACCGGCACCCCGGCGGTCCGTCCCTCCACGCAGCGGCGCGAGCCGGGCGGCCCGCGCGGCATGGTCAGCGACAGCGACTACGTGGAGACGCTGGGCATCCTCGTGGGCCTGCTGGAGCAGGACCGGCAGCGCCACCGCGGCCACTCGGCGCAGCTCGCGCGGCAGGCGGGCATCATCGGCCAGCGCATGGGCATGCCCCACAAGGAGCTGACGGCGCTGTCCATCGCCGCGTATCTCCATGACCTGGGCAAGCCGGCCGAGCGCCACTTCTCCCTGGCCAGCAACGCCGTCAACCCCGAGTGGAAGGCGCAGGCCAAGGTGGCCTGCCGCGCCCCCACGCGGATGTTCGAGACGGTGCACCTGCCCGCGCAGGTGAACACCATCCTCGCGCAGATGTACGAGGCGTGGGACGGCTCCGGCACGCCCCAGGGCGCCAAGGGCGAGGACATCACCCTGGGCGCTCGCATCCTCGCGGCGGTGGACAGCTTCCTGGAGCTGACGAAGAACCCGGGCAACGCCCACGGCAAGGCCTTCACCAAGAACCAGGCGCTGGAGCACCTGCGGACGAACGCGGGCGTGCTCTATGACCCGGTGGTGGCGGACATCGTCATCCAGCTCCAGAGCGGCGAGCTGCTCCGCCACCGGCTGGAGAGCGAGGGCCGGCAGGTGCTCATCGCGGAGCCGGACGAGGCCGCGCGCGGCGAGCTGCTGGAGTCGGTGCTGAAACAGGGACTGGTGGCGCACGCGCTGTCCACGATGGAGGGCGCCCAGGACGGGCTGGCCCGGCAGGACTGCGACGTGCTGGTGGTGAGCCTGCGCCTGGGCCAGCAGGAGGTGATGGAGCTGTTGCGGCAGGCACGCTCGGCGCCGGAGACGGCGGGGTTGCCCATCGCCGTGGTGGGCGAGCCGGACGCCCCCACCCGCGAGCGGTTGATGATGGGCGGCGCCACCACGGTGCTGCCTCCCGGGGACAGGGCGGCGGTGGCCAAGGAGGTGCGCACGCTCCTGGAAGACCGGGTGCACCACAACGGCCCGGGGCGCGTGGTGCGCGGCAGCTTCGACGAGCTGCCCCTGCGCGAGCTGCTGCGCACGCTGGCCGGAGGCCACAAGAACGGACGGCTGCACCTGCGCCAGCACACGCTGGAGGGCTACCTCCACCTGGAGCGCGGCCGCGTCGTCTTCGCCTCCTTCGGTGGCCACTCCGGAGAGCCCGCCTTGCAGGCGCTGCTGAAGATGAAGCAGGCGGACTTCCAGTACGACCCGGACGCGCTGCTGCTGGACGTGCCGCAGATGGACCAGGACCTGGAGGACCTCCAGGCCCTGGCCGGCGCCGTCAACGCAGGTTGAGCGCGAAGAACGCGGAGGCGTTGGCGGTGGTGGTGGCCGCCACCTCCTCCAGCGTCACGCCCTTCAGCTCCGCCACCTTGCGCGCCGTCTCCACCACGTGCGCGGGCTGGTTCTTCCGCCCGCGGTGCGGCACCGGCGCCAGGTAGGGGCTGTCCGTCTCCACCATCAGCCTGTCGAGCGGCGCGAAGCGCACCGCGTCCTGCAGCGCCTGCGCGTTCTTGTAGGTGACGACGCCGGACAGGGACAGGAGGAAGCCCAGGTCCAGGTAGCGCCGCGCCGCGGCCGTGTCCCCGGTGAAGCAGTGGATGACGCCCCGGGACAGCCCCTCCTCCCGGAGAATCCCCTCGCAGTCGTCATGCGCGTCACGCACGTGCACCACCAGCGGCTTGTCCAGCTTGCGCGCCAGGGCGCACTGGCGCCGGAAGACGGTGGCCTGCACGTCGCGGGGCGAGTGGTCGTAGTAGTAGTCCAGGCCGGCCTCGCCCACCGCGCGCACCTCGGGCCGCGCGCACGTGGCCTCCAGCGTGGCGAAGTCGTCTTCCGTGGCCCGCGCGGCCTCGTGCGGGTGGATGCCCAGCGTGGGCGACAGGAAGTCCGGGTGCGCGGCGGCCAGCTCCAGCGCGTTGCCCCAGTCCCCGGGCCCGTGGAACTGCCCCACGACGATGGCGTGGACGAGCCCGGCCGCGCGGGCCCCGTCCAGGATGGCGGCCACGTCCGGGTAGTCCTTCACCTCGAGATGACAGTGGGCGTCGACCAGTCTCATGTCTCCTCCTGCACCAGCTCTTCCAACTCCATGCGCCCTTCGGGTGTGGAGAAGGTGGGGATGGAGGCGCGCACCCGCTCGCGGCCCTCCGGCAGGCCCAGCCGCCAGAGCGCGTCCGCGGCATCCAGGCGGAAGTCCTCCTCGGCGCTCCGGTCCTCCAGCAATGCGAGCAGCCAGGGCAGCGCCCGGGCATCTCCCAGGCGCCCCAGCCCACGCGCGGCGGCCCCACGGCACGAGTCCTTCGGGTCCTCCAGGACTTCCTTCAGCCGCTCCAGCGCTCCGGGCACCTTCACCGCGCCGCACAGCTCCACGGCCAGGGCGCGGTCCGCGCTCCACTTCTTCCGCGTCCGCTGGAGGAGGTACGCCCCGCCCTCCGGGTCTCCCAGCTGCGCCAGCACGCCCGCGGCCTGGGTCTTGTCGAAGGCCGGCAGCAGCCACTTGCGGAAGACGCGCTTCACCGCGTGGAGCGCGCGGGCGTCCTCGAGCTGCCCCAGCGCGCCGAGGGCGCGGAAGCGGAGCAGGTCCGAGTCCAGCGCCTCCAGCAGCACGTCCATGCCGGCGGGGTGCCCGAGTCCGGCGATTCCGCGCGCGGCCTCGAAGCGCACCTCCGGCAACGGGTCCTCCAGCATGCCCGCCAGCGCGCCGCGCAGCTCCTGCCGGTGCAGGTCCGCGAGCCGGCCGGTGGCCTCCAGCCGCACCATCCACTCGTCGTCCCGCAGGCGCGAGAGGAGCACCCCGGGCTGCTCGTCCTCGGGCAGCACCACGGTGGCCAGACGCACCCCGGCGCGGCGCACCTCCGGCTGCTTGTCCGACAGCAGCCGGGGGAGCGCCTCCATGAAGTCGGCCCCATGATTGGGGGCCTCGGCCGCGAGCTCGAAGAGCTGCTCGGCGGCCTCGGCCCGGAACACCGGGCGCTTCTCGCGCTCCAGCGTCAGCAGGGCGCGGTCGCGCTCGGCGCGCCAGTCCGTCACGTCACTTCACCTCGCTGCCCGGCGGCACGTCGCCCGGTTCCAGCAGCGACAGGTCCTTGCCGCCCGGGCCCGCGGTGAGGAGCATGCCGCGCGACTCGATGCCCTTCAGCTTGCGGGGCTTGAGGTTGGCCACCACCACCACGCGGCGCCCGGTGAGCGCCTCCGGCGCGTACGCCTCGGCGATGCCGGAGACGATGGTGCGCGGCCCCGCCGCCTCGCCCACGTCCACCGTGAGCTTCAGCAGCTTGTCCGCGTCCTTCACCTTCTCCGCCGCCAGCACCTTGCCCGACTTGAGCACCACCTTCGCGAAGTCCGCGTACTCGATTTCACCCGAGGCCTCCCCGGCGCCCGCGCCGGGCGAGGCCTGGGTGGCGGGCTGAGCCGCGGCGGCCTTCTTCTCCGCCTTCTTCTCCTTGCCCTCCTTGCCACCGCCGGCCGCCTTGGCCTCCGCGGCCTTGGGGGCCTGCTCGGAGGGAGGCGCCTTGATGATGCCGTTGACCTTCTCCTGCTCCAGCCGGGGCAGCAGCGGCTCCGGGGTGCCGGTGGGCCGGCTGCGGTCCAGCAGCGGGTACTTCGCGCCCTCCAGGGCCTGGAAGGTCAGCGGCGGCGCGCCGAGCTGGGCGAACAGCTTCTCCGACAGGCGCGGCGTCACCGGGGCGAGCAGCGCGCCCAGCAGGTACACCACGTCCGCGGCGTCCGACAGGTCCGCGCGCGCGGCCTCGGCGGTCTCCGGCTTGCGGACTCCCGCCCACGGGGCCTGCGTCTGGACGAAGGCGTTGGCGGCCGAGGCGATGTCGGTGATGACGCGGATGGCGTTGCGGTACTCGAGCTTCTCGAACGCGTCGCGCACCTCCGGCACGCGGGCGAGCGCGGACTCCACCAGCGTTCGACCCGGCCCCTCGGCGCGGCCCGGCGCCAGCCGCTTCTCCAGCGGCCCCGCCAGCAGCGACAGGGCGCGGTTGGCCAGATTGCACACGTTGTTGACGAGCTCGCCGTTCACCCGCTCGCGGAAGGCCGTGAGGTTGAGGTCCAGGTCCTCGACACCCGGGCCCAGGTTGGCCGCGTAGAAGTAGCGCAGGTAGGTGGGGTCGAGCTGGTCGAGGTAGTCCCGCACCGGCACCATGGTGCCGCGGCTCTTCGACATCTTCTCGCCGTTCACCGTGAGGTGGCCGTGGACCTTGATTTCGTTCGGGATGTGCAGCCCCGCCACGTTGAGCACGGCCGGCCAGAACAGGGCGTGGAAGTAGACGATGTCCTTGCCGATGAAGTGGATGATGCGCGTGTCCTGGTCCGCCCCCCAGTAGTCCAGCGCGCTCTTCGCCTTGCCCGTCTCCTTCGCCCACTTCTCCGTGGTGGCGATGTAGCCGATGGGGGCGTCCAGCCAGACGTAGAAGAACTTGTCCGTCTCGCCCGGAATCGCGAAGCCGAAGTAGGGCCCGTCACGGCTGATGTCCCAGTCCGCGAGGCCCTTCTCGAAGAAGCCCTGGAGCTGGGTGGCCAGGCCCGGGTGGAGGAAGCCCGGCTTGCGCAGCACGGACTGCAGGAAGTCCGCGTGCTTCGACAGCTTGAAGAACAGGTGCTCGGAGTTCTTGCGCACCGGCGGGGTGCCGCACAGGGCGCAGCGGGGCTCGATGAGGTCGGTGGGCGCGTAGGCCTTGCCGCACTTCTCGCAGGCGTCGCCGTACTGGTCCGGCGCCTTGCAGTTGGGACAGGTGCCCTTGATGAAGCGGTCCGGCAGGAAGCGGCGGTCCTTCTCGCAGTAGGCCTGCTCGATGTCGCGCCGCTCGATGTCCCCCTTCTCCTTCAGCCGCCCGTAGATGAGCTCCGCGTAGTGGCGGTTCTCCGGCGAGTTGGTGGAGTGGAAGTAGTCGAAGCGGATGTCCAGGTCGTGGAAGTCCCGCTGGTGCTCCGTGTGGAAGCGGGCGATGAACTCCTCCGGCTTCAGGCCCTGCTTCGCCGCGTTGATTTCAATGGGCGTGCCGTGGGTGTCGTCCGCGCAGAAGTAGACGACGTCCTTGCCGCACGAGCGGAGGAAGCGGACGTAGATATCGGTCTGGATGTACTCGACGGCGTGCCCGATGTGGACGGGGCCGTTCGCGTAGGGAAGCGCGCTGGTGACGAGGATTCTCTCCGCCATGGACTCTCCTGAGGGCGGCGGACATTAGCCGCTCGAGTGGCCGAGGTCATCGACGGCGTGAGGGGCACGGGCACGAATGCGCCGCGGGGCCGGAGATGTTATCGACCGGATACGCATGTGCACCATCGTCATCCTTCGCCAGGTCCACCCCGAATGGCCGCTGGTGCTCGCGGCCAACCGGGACGAGTTCTACGCCCGCCCCGCCACCGGCCCCCAAATCCTTCGGGAGTCCCCTCGCGCCGTCGGGGGACGGGACGTGGAGCGGGGCGGCACGTGGATGGGGGTTACTAACGAAGGACTCTTCGTGGGCCTGACGAACCAGCGCGGCGGGCGGGGCCAGGGTCCGGCCCCCCGCTCGCGGGGCGAGGTGGTGCTGCGCGCCCTGGAGATGGGGGGCGTGGAGGCCATCGAGCGCTACCTGGACACCCTGCCCGGCGACGAGTTCCTCCCCTTCAACCTCCTCTACGGGGACGCGCGCGTGCTCCGGGTGGCCTACGCCCGCTCCGGGGAGCGGCGGCTGCGGCGGGAGGACGTGCCCCCCGGCATCCACGTGCTGCCCAATGACGTGCTGGACGCGCCCGCGCTGCCCAAGGTGGAGCGGGCCCGGATGCTGGCGGCGGAGGTGGCCCACCGGCCCTGGCCGGAGCTGGAGGCCGGGCTGAAGGCGCTGCTGGCGGACCCCACCCTTCCCGCCCTGGAGCAGGTGCCCGTCCCCGAGGCCGGCGAGGACCTGCCCCGCGACTTCCTGAGGCAGCTCCAGGCGCTCTGCATCCGCACGCCCCTGTACGGCACGCGGTCCTCCACCATCGTGGCGCTGAAGCCGGGCCACGTGGGGCACTACCTCGCCACCGAGGTGGCGCCCGGCCAGGGCCCGTGGAGCGACGTCACCGGACTGCTCACGCCTGGCGCCGCCGCGGCCAACGGCTGACCTCCCGGGGCGAAGCGCCGCCACGGAACCCGTGTGCCGCCCCATGCCGCTGTTGAGACAATCCGCGTCCCCCAGGCGTCGGGGAGAGGCAGGCCCTCACCCGGTGATACCAGGCCCGGGCTCTCCCACGATGACGCGCGCCCGTCCGTCCATGGGGAGCTTCACTTCTTCCACCGTCGCGAAGCCGGCGGACCGGGCCAGCTCGGCCAGGTGCCGCATCCACGGGTTGTAGGGCATTCCGTTGTCCGAGCAGCACGGCACCACGGCGAAGGGCAGCCGGTGCTTCGCCGCGTACTCGATGATGACGCGGGTGGCGCCGTCCGGGTGCATGCCCACCACCAGCTCCGCCTCGCACGGCTCCTCCAGCGTGAAGATGCGCTGGGCGTAGGTGACGGGCAGGTGCTTGTGCCGCAAATCAAACGTGGTGACGGAGCGGCCGCGCTTCGTCAGCGCCTCGTTGAGGCGCCCCTGTCCTCCCGCCACGTCGAAGACGCGAGGGGCCGCGAAGCGCGACACGATGAAGTCCGCGAAGAGGTCGAAGCGCCGCTTGTCCGCCATACGCGCCTCTTCTACCCGAGCCCGGCGGCGTCCGCATCGGAACCCGTCCCCCGAGGACGCGCCGCCGGAGCGAGGGGCGAACGCACGAGCCCTCGCCCTATCGACCGCGAGCCCCTCGGGGACGGGGCCCCCGATGCCCCCAGGTCGTCGCTTGCTGCCCGGGGCACATTCGCCCCGCCGTCCGTGGGCCCCCAGGGGTATGGGGCCCCCTGATGACCAGACCCGTTGCCCGAGGCCCCGCCGTTCACTGGCCGGCGCACACCCGCCGCGCCGCGCTCAGGGGCGGGTGCACACCGTGGCCAGCAGCCGCTCGATGACGAGCCGCCCGTTGGCGGAGGACTTGAGGGCCAGGTCCGCCTCCGCGCACGCCACCAGGGCGCCCAGCAGCTCGCGGCGCTCGTAGCCGGCGGCGGCCTTCATGCTGAAGGTGAGCGCCCAGGCGTTGGGCATCTTGCGCTTCGTCCCCTTCAGCTCCGCCTCCAGCCTGGGCAGCACGCGCGCCTCCACGTCCTTGGCGGTGCGCGGCGGGTTTCCGCCCGCGTAGCGCCACAGCCACTCGTGGCTCTCCAGCAGCGAGCGGACGATGGAGGCCACCGCGCCCAGGAGCTGCAAGGCGTGAGTGCCCTGCCCCATGGCGTCGTCGGCGTAGGCCAGGGCGGAGCGGAAGTCTCGCTTCTGGAGGGCCTCGGACAGCTCGAAGAACTCCTCCTCGCGGGCGTGGTGGACCAGCATCGCCACGTCCGCCTTCTCAATCGCCGGCCCCTCCGCGTACGTGGCCAGCTTCTCCAGCTCCGACTGGAGCAGGCGGATGTTGCCGCCGATGCGCTCCTTCAGCTCGTCGAGCGCCCCGGGGCCCAGCTTCTTCTTGAAGGGCGCCAGGAACTCCTTCGCGATGTCGGAGAGGTCCAGGTCCTTGTGGCGCGCGGCCACCTTGCGCTCGACGACGTGGCCCTTGTCCTGGGCCAGCTTCACCAGCGGGCTCTTCGCGTCCACCTCCGAGGCCGCCATCACCAGCGCATGCCCTGGCGGCACGCCCTTCTGGATGAGGTCCAGCAGCGCCGTGGTGTCGCCCTCCGGCGCGGTGATGCGCTCCTCGCGGCAGAAGGCGGCGGCCTCCTTGAGGAAGGCGAGGTCCGCCTCCGCGAGGTCCACGTTGAGCTCGTCCTTCCACTCCTGCACGGACGGAGCGCCCGATTTGCCCGGGTCCAGCTGGTCCACGCCCCAGCCCGCGCGCGCCGCCAGCGCCAGCAGCCGCCGCGCGCCCTCCTTGCGCTTGCCCGCCTTCCACGCCTCGCGCGCCTTGCCCAGCGCGTCCCCCCGCCCCTTCTTGGGCGCGAGGAACTCCGGGTCTCTCACCAGCACCACCTTGCGCCCGGGGAACAGCGGCAGCGTGGCCAGCTCCTGCGCCACCTCGCGCGGGCTGCCCGCGTCCAGCACCGCCAGGTTGAGCCCCATGGCGGCGTCCGGCACCAGCGTCTTCACCAGCTCGTCCGCGCCCTTGCGGACCAGGTACTCCTCGCCCCACAGGAGGTAGAGCGGCGCCACCTTGCCCGACTTCACCTCCGCCAGCACGTCATCGAGTTCGGCGCTCACCGTGCGGCCTCCGTGAACAGGTCAATGAGCAAACGCTCCAGTTGCAGGCGCGGCGCCCCGTTGCGGGCGATGGCCGCGCGCGCGCCCTCCAGGAGCGCGTGGCGGCGGTGCAGCGTGGCGTCGGAGGTGCGCGAGGCCACCTCGAGCGCCAGGTCCTTCATGTCCCGGTTGGCCAGCCCCCCCTCCATCCCCGCCCGGGCCAGCGCCACGTCGCGCGTCCAGAGCACCAGCAAGTCCAGCACGCCCTCCGCGTCCTCGCGCGAGCCGCCGTGGGCCTCCGCGAAGCGCAGCAGGCCCACCGCGTCCTCGCCGCGCAGCGACTCGAAGGCGTTGAGCACGTCCTTGCGCTGGGCGAGCGCGTCCACGTCCAGCGCCATCGCGCGGCCCAGGCTGCCGCCGGCCATGACGGCCGCGAGCTCGGCGGTGGCCGGGTCCAGCTTCCGCTCCTCCCGCACGCGCTGGGCGACGAGCTCCACCGGCAGCGGGCCGAAGTGCACCTTGCCGCACCGGCTGCGGATGGTGGGCAGCAGCTTGTCCACGGCGCTGGCCACCAGGATGATGGTGGTGCCCGAGGGCGGCTCCTCCAGCGTCTTCAGGAAGGCGTTCTGCGCCTGCACGTTCATCGTCTGCGCGGAGACGATGATGGCCACCTTGCGCCGCGACTCCAGGGCGCGCAGCGCCAGCCGCTCCTGCAGGTCGCGTATCTGCTCCACGCGCAGCTCGCGGCTGGGCGTGCCCGTGAAGTCCGAGCGCCCCGCCAGCCCGCGCGATACCCGCTCCTCGTCCGGCATCACCCACGTCACGTCGGGATGCAGGCCCCTGGCCACCCGCAGGCAGCTCGCGCAGGTGCCACAGCCCACGTCGGGCTGCTCGGGACAGGTGAGCGCCTGGGCCAGCCCCACCGCGGCCAGCTCCTTCCCCACACCCTCGGGCCCGGCGAAGAGATACGCGTGGTGTACCGCGCCTCCACGCAGTGCCGCCTGGAGTGCATCAATCGCGCGCGGCTGTCCCAGCACCGATGCGAGCGTCATGAGAGGGGTGTATCCCCGCTCGCGCGGCACCCGTCAACAAGCCTGCCTTGACCCCCTCGGAGGGCACGGGCGACAGTCGGGGGGCCTTGCTTCCCTTCCTGCAAAGCAATCTGTCCCTGGCCGCGGGCGCGGTGCTGGCGCTGGTGCTGCTGGCCGTCCGCACGGGCACCGGAGACCAGGACCTGCGCCGGGACTTGAACGGGGCCGTCCGGCTGCTCTTCGCCTTCCTGATGCTGCGGCTGGCCGCCTGGGCGCTCCCGGAGTCGACGCCCGCGCCGGTGCTGAAGGCGGTCCAGGTCGGCTGGATGCTGACGTTCGCCTTCGGCGTCATCCGGGCGAGCGTGGGCTTCGGGCTGAAGTTGATGCGGCTGCGCGCCTCGTCCGTGGCGCCGCCGAAGATTCTGCGGGACGTCATCGACTTCACCCTGTACGCGCTGGCGGCGGTCCCCATCCTCAAGACGCAGCTCTCGCTGGACCTGACGGGGCTGGTGGCCACCTCCGCGGTGCTGTCGGTGGTGATGGGCCTCGCGCTCCAGGAGACGCTGGGCAACCTCTTCGCGGGCCTGTCCCTCCAATTGGACCGGCCCTTCGAGGTGGGGCACTTCATCCGCATCGGCAACCACTCCGGGCGCGTGGTGTACATCGGGTGGCGCTCCATCCGTCTGGCCACCTTCCGGCGCGAGGTCATCACGCTGCCCAACAGCATGGTGGCCAAGGAGCTGGTGCAGAACTTCTCCCAGGACCAGGAGCCCGTCGGCGTCGACGTGGAAATCCGCCTGTCGCTCGAGGCGCCGCCCAACCAGGTGAAGGGGGCGCTGCTGGACGTGATGCGGGAGATTCCGCAGATTCTGGTGGAGCCGCCGCCCCTGGCCCGCACGCTGGCGTACGACGAGTCCGGCATCCGCTACATGGTGCGCTTCTTCCTGGCGGACTACGGGCTGGCGGACGCGGTGAAGGAGGACCTGCACACGCGCCTGTGGTACCGGCTGCGCCGCGAGAACATCGAGATTCCGTACCCGCAGCGCACGGTGCACGTGCGCCAGCAGGTGGCGCGCACGGAGCTGTCGGAGGACACGGTGCGCGGGCTGCTGCGCGCGGTGGACCTCTTCCAGCCGCTGGGCGCCGAGGACCTGGACCGGCTGCGCCAGGAGATGGTGGTGCACCGCTTCGGCAAGGGCGAGCGCATCATCCAGGAGGGCGACGAGGGCCGCACCTTCTACGTGCTGGCCTCGGGCGAGGTCAGCGTGCGCGCGGGAAGGACCCAGACGGAGGTGACGCGGCTGGGGCGCGGGGGCTACTTCGGGGAGATGTCGCTGCTGACGGGCGAGAAGCGCTCGGCCACGGTGGTGGCGGTGGAGGACTCCCTGCTGCTGGAGGTGGACCGGCCCACCTTCGCGCGCCTGTTCGAGCAGTACCCCGGGCTGGCGCGGCAGCTCTCCGCCCTGCTCGCCCAGCGGCGCACGCAGCTGCGGGCCATGGCCCAGGCCAGCGGGGGCGGCTCGGACGCGATTCCCGCCGAGGTGGGACGCATCCTGGGCAGGTTGCGGCAGATCTTCGGGCTCAGCGCCACGCAGGATTGAGCGGCGGCGCCGGGTGTGGGAGCAGAAGTCGCTCGTGGAGTCCACGGCCCGGCCCGCCACGGCGGTGGCGCCAGGCGGCCGGGTCCGGGCGCACGGCGGGTCAAGAATAACAGCCAGGTGAATCCTCCGGCGGCCGTCCTGGCTCTATCCCAACGGGAGGCCGGCGCGGTCCGGCTCCCCGGGAGGACACACATGGCTGTCATGACCTTGGACCCGGACTCCTTCGACAAGGCGGTGGACCAACCGGGGATTGTCGTCATCGACTGGTGGGCCCGGTGGTGCGCCCCCTGCCGATTCTTCGCCCCCGTCTTCGAGCGCGTGGCGGCAAAGAATCCGGACATCACCTTCGGGAAGATTGACGTCGACGAGCAGCCCCGGCTGGCGAGCGCACTCGGCGTCCAGGCGATGCCCACGCTGAGCGTCTTCCGCGACGGACTCCTGCTCATCCAGCAGGCGGGCGCCATGCCCGAGGCCGCGCTGGAGGAGCTGCTCCGCCGGGCGAGGGGGCTCGACATGGCGGAGGTCCGGCGGAGGCTGGAGGCCGTCTCCGCGCAGGGCGGGACGCGATGATGGGGGCACCGCGAGTCGGCACCTCCCGGAGGAACCGCATATGAGGCTGCAAGTCATGGCGTGGGGCGTGGCGCTGGTCCTGGGCGGGTGTTCGAGCGCGCCCAGGCACCGCGTCCTGGAGCCGGTGCCCCCGGACGTCGCGCCCCGCGTCGCCGCCGCCGAGGCGACGATGACGGAGGTGCAGCAGCGCCTCTTCAAACGGCTGACGGCGGAGCTCGAGCGCGGAGGGCCCGCCGCCGCGGTGACGGTCTGTCGGGATGAGGCCCAGCCGCTCACCGCCTCGGTCGCCCACGAGCGAAGCATCGAGGTGGGGCGGACCAGCCACAAGCTGCGCAACCCGAAGAACGCCCCCCGCGCCTGGGTGGCTCCGTTCGTCTCCGCCGCCGCGGGCGCGAAGGCCGCCGACGTGAAGCCCGTGGTGGTGGACCTCGGGGACCGCGTGGGCGTGCTCAAGCCAATTCCCACCGCGCCCCTGTGCACCTCGTGTCACGGAGCACGCGAGGCCCTCTCGCCCGAGGTTGCCCAGGCGCTGAAGGACGGCTATCCGACGGACGCCGCCGTGGGCTTCGCGCCCGGAGACCTCCGAGGCTTCTTCTGGGCCGAGGTGCCCAGGTAGAGCGGGAACGAAACCTCCATTCTGCGGCAGCCACCCCGAGCCGGAGCCGGGTTGGCCGGAACGGAACCTCCATTCCGCGCGGCAGTCGCCCCGGGCCGGGCCGGCCGGAGCCGGAATGGAACCTCCATTCCGCGTCAGCCGCGCGCCCGGGGTGAGGCGGCGGATGGGCCGGGAGTGTGCACTCCCCTCCCGCGGCCCACCTTGAATCAGGCGGTGATGACCATGCCCCCTTCGACCTTCACGGGCCAGGGGGTGAGGCGGGCACCCGCGCAGGGGCCGCCGACGCAGAGCCCATCGCGCGGCTGGAACAGCGCCCCATGCCAGGAGCAGGCGATGAGGCGCCTGTCCGGCGTCAGGTAGTCGTCCAGCTTCTGCGCCAGCGGCAGCCCGGCATGGGGGCACCGGTCCACGTAGCCGTGGACCTCGTCCCCCGTGCGCACCAGGAAGCCGTGGAAGTACGCGTCGCCAATCTGCAGCACGAGGTTGCGCGCACCAGGGTCCTGGAGCGCCGCCAACGGAAGGAGCTTCACGTTCGGCGGCGTCTCCGTGAGCCGCGCCCGCGTCGGACGTGCTCCGTCACTGTCACTCAAGCGCGTGCCTCAGGGCAGCTTCGCCTTCTCGAAGCCGGTCCAGCAGTGGTCGTAGTCCGACTGGAGCGCCGGCGTCTCCATGGCGAAGCGCGTGGGCCGGATGACCCAGCGGGACTCGAACATGAAGGCCAGGGTGTCCTTGATTTTGTGCGGCTTCAGGTCCGCGCGAATCGCCTGGTCGTAGCTCGCCTGGTCGGGGCCGTGGCCGCTCATGCAGTTGTGCAGCGACGCCCCGCCCGGAGCGAAGCCGCCGGCCTTGGCGTCGTAGACGCCGTGCACCAGCCCCATGAACTCGCTCATCACGTTGCGGTGGAACCAGGGCGGCCGGAAGGTGTGCTCGGCCACCATCCAGCGCGGCGGGAAGATGACGAAGTCGCAGTTGGCCGTGCCCGGAATCTCACTGGGCGACGTGAGCACCGTGAAGATGGACGGGTCCGGGTGGTCGTAGCTCACCGTGCCGATGGTGTTGAACCGCGCCAGGTCGTACTTGTACGGGGCGAGGTTGCCGTGCCACGCGACCACGTCCAGCGGCGAGTGGTCGAACTGCGCGGCCCACAGCCGGCCCTGGAACTTCTGCACCACCAGCGTCGGCCGGTCCACGTCCTCGTACGCCGCGACGGGCGTCAGGAAGTCTCGGGGATTGGCCAGCCCGTTCGCGCCGATGGGCCCCAGGTCCGGCAGGCGGAAGAAGGCGCCGTGGTTCTCACAGACGTAGCCGGACGCGGTGCCGTCCAGCAGCTCGGCGCGGAAGCGCACGCCGCGCGGCACCACGCCCACCTCGCCCGGCGCGAGGTCCAGCACGCCCATCTCCGTGACGAGGCGCAGCCGCCCCGCCTGAGGAAGGATGAGCAGCTCGCCGTCCGCGTTCCAGAACACCTTGTCCGTCATGGACCGGTTGGCGAGGTACAGGTGGATGCTGATGCCCGCCCCCAGCCCCGGGTCGCCGTTGCCGGCGTAGGTGAGCAGCCCCTCCACGAAGTCCGTCGGCCCGGCCGGAAGCGGCTGCGGATTCCAGCGCAGCCGGTTGGGCGAGGCGGGCACCTCGTCGAAGGGCCCGCCGCGGAGCTGGCCCTGCGGATGCGGCTGGTACGGCGGGTGGTTGGCGCTCGGCCGGATGCGGTAGAGCCAGGAGCGCTTGTTCTCCCGGCGCGGCGCCGTGAAGGCGCTGCCCGAGAGCTGCTCCGCGTAGAGCCCGAAGGGCGCCCGCTGCGGTGAGTTCTGCCCCTCGGGCAGCGCGCCGGGCACGGCCTCCGTCGCGAACTCGTTGCCGAAGCCGGTGAGATAACCGCCAGGCGCTGTCTTGAGAGTGGTCACCAGTGTCTCCTCCGCGTCCGCCGTGCCGAGAACAGCCTACCGGGCCGGGTCGACCTTGATCACACCGCGGCGGATCTGGTCGAGCTCGATGGACTCGAACAGGGCCTGGAAGTTTCCGTTACCGAACCCGTCGTTGCCCTTGCGCTGGATGATCTCGAAGAAGATGGGCCCGAAGAGGTTCTCGGTGAAGATCTGCAGCAGGAGGCCCTCCTCCTTGCTGCCGTCGATGAGGATGCGGTTCTTCTTCATCCGCGCCAGGTCCTCGCCGTGGTCCGGGATGCGCTTGTCGACCAGGTCGTAATAGGTCTCGATGGTGTCCTGCAGCACCACGCCCCGCGCGCGCAGCTTCTCCACGGTGCCGTAGATGTCCCGCGTGGTGAGCGCCAGGTGCTGGATGCCCTCGCCGTTGTACTGGCGGATGAACTCCTCGATCTGCGACTTGTCGTCCTGGCTCTCGTTCAGCGGGATGCGGATGGCCTTGTCCGGGGCAATCATCGCCTGGCTGAACAGGCCCGTCGCCTGGCCCTTGATGTCGAAGTACTTCTGCTCGGTGAAGCCGAAGATGCGGCTGTAGAACGCCGACCAGGTCCGCATCTGGCCGCGGCGCACGTTGTGCGTGAGGTGGTCCAGCATCTCCAGGCCCACGCTGTTCTTCGCCTCGGCCTCGTCGGCGCCCGGGAACTTCGACCAGGAGTCATAGAGCGAGCCCTTCGCGCCCCAGCGGTCCACGAGATACAGCAGGCTGCCGCCGATGCCCTCCAGCACATAGGAGCCGTCACCCAGCGCGCCCCGCGACGGGTCCGCGGCGCGGGCGCCACGCTCCAGGGCCAGCTCGTACGCCCGCCGGGCGTTGTCCACGCGGAAGGCCATGCCGCTGGCCGAGGGGCCGTGGGCCGCCCGGAACTCGGCCGCCTGGCCCGTGGGCTCCTGGTTGATGAGCAGGTTGATGTCGCCCTGCTTGTAGCGGACGAGCTGCTTCGTCGGATGCTTGGAGTACGCGACGAAGCCGAGCCGCTCCACCAGCTTCACCATCACCTCGGGAGCGGGACTCGTGAACTCCACGAACTCGAAGCCGTTCAGCCCAAGAGGGTTCTCAACATCCGCCATGGCACCGCCTCCTCGTATCGCGCGTGAGGCGCGGCTTCCCGTCCGCGCCCGGAACCTTGGAGCCCCCACGTGGGGGGCCACCTTCGGCGCGAAAGGTAGGGATCGGCCCCTGCCGGGAAAAGTACAAAGGGCAGGCAGAGACTGTCAGTCCCACGCACAATGCGATGCGCCAAAAGCTCCATGCGGCAGACCGTCCGTGGCTGGAAAATTTCCCCGGAATTGGACCCATCACGAAGGGTCCACCGGGGCGCATTCCTACCCTGGAAGGAGGAAGCCGTGTGGCCCGTCCGGGCGGGCGGCCGGCCGAGGGAATGTCAGACCCCTCCGGTAGTCTCCTTTCATCAACGCAGTCGGAAAGGAAGGCCGCCATGACCGCCACTCGTGAGAACCCGCGCGTCTCCGTCAACAAGCTGGGCCAGTACCTCACCGCGACGCCCTCGCTGCGCAAGCGCATCATCCACGGCCAGAAGCACCCGGTGGACCCGCAGTACCTGCGCTACCCCGCCGCCGCCCAGGCCATCGTCGAGTTCCTCTGCGAGGGCCGCGACGAGGTCATCCTCCGCTACCACCAGCGCCGCCTTCTGAACGCCGCGCCCGAGTCGGACTTCGACGCCCACCGCCTCGCGCTGTGCGCCGAGGCCCTGCAGCGCTGCCTCGTCTCCGTGGACGGGCTCGCCGCCCACGCCATCGCCAGCCCGGTGAACGAGGAGCTGCCGCCGCTGGAGCTGTCCGGCGTCGCCATCAGCGTGCGGCCGGAAGTCCTGCTGCGCAGCGTGGATGCGCAGGGCCAGATGCGCTCCGGCCTGCTGAAGCTCTACTTCTCCAAGCACACGCCGCTGGACGAGCGCGCCGGGCAGTACATCGCCACCGTGCTCCTGAACTACGCCGAGCAGCGGCTGGAGCAGCGCGGCCCCGTGGACCCGCGCCTCGTGGGCGTCTTCGACGTGTTCGCCGGCCGGCTGCACTTCGCGCCCCGCGCCCGGCAGCGCCGGATGAACGACGTGAAGCTGGCGTGCGAGGAGATTGCCGCGCGCTGGAACGTGAACTGACGCCGGGCGCCACGGGCGGCGGACTCGGGGACACACTCCCCGCGTGCCCGCCGCCCGGCGGCAACGGTCCGGGACTCCCGCGATTCGGGCGCCCCGATGTCCGTTTCCGGGACACGACATCCCGCTTCCGTGCAGCGGCCCGGGCCTGACGGGCAGCCCTCCCACGCAATGCCGGGGGGTTGCCCCGGGGCCGGGGCTGGCATGTCCTTCGCTCTGTGCACGGGCCCATGGATTCTCTCCGCCAGGACTTCCGCTACGCGCTGCGCACCCTCACGCGCACGCCCGGCTTCACGTTGGCCGCCGGCCTCACGCTCGCGCTGGCCATCGGGGCGAACACCGTCCTCTTCAGCGCCATCCACGCCATGCTGCTGAGCCCCCTGCCCTTCCAGGAGGCCGGGGAGCTGGTGCGCGTCTGGTGCAAGCAGGACGGCATCGACACCGCCTCCGTGTCTCCTCCGGAGCTGCTGGGCTGGAGGGAGCATGCCCGGGGCTTCACGCGGCTCGCGGCCTGGTCGCGCGCGGACCTCAACCGCACCGGCGTGGACTCGCCGGAGCGGGTCCGCGCGGGGCGCGTCACCCCCGACTTCTTCGGCACGCTGGGCGTGCGGCCCGCGCAGGGGCGCGACTTCACGGACGAGGACATGCAGCCCGGCAACGCCTCGTCCGTGGTGGTGGTGAGCCACGGCTTCTGGAAGCGGGCGCTCGGCGGCGCCGCGGACGCGGTGGGCCGGACGGTGGTGCTGGACGGGCGAAGCCACACCGTGGTGGGCGTGCTGCCCGAGGACTTCTCCTTCCCGGAGTTCTCCGATGACCCGGAGGTATGGGTCCCCCACTGGTTGGATGCTCAAGCCCACGGCAACCACTACATGAACGTGCTGGGGCGGCTGGCCCCGGGGACGTCCCTGGAAGCGGCCCACGAGGACCTGACGCGGGTGGCCTCGGCCATTGCCCGCCCGGAGCCCGGCCAGAAGCCGGACGGGGTGACGTTGCGCCGGTGGCAGGAGCACCTCACCTCCAACACGCGGCCCCTGCTGTGGACGCTGTGGGGCGCGGTGGCCTTCGTGCTGCTCATCGCCTGCGCCAACGTGGCCAACCTGATGTTGGTGCGGGCGCTGGCGCGGCAGCGGGACGGGGCCATCCGCGCGGCGCTGGGAGCCAGCCGGGGCCGGCGCATGCAGCAGGCCCTGGCGGAGAGCGTGCTGCTGGCCGTCTTCGGCGGCGCGCTGGGGCTGCTGCTCGTCTTGTGGGGACTGGAGCTGGTGCGCACCCTGCTGCCCGCCAGCATGCTGCGGCTGACGCCGGTGGAGCTGAGCGGCCCGGCCCTGGCCTTCAGCGTGGCGCTGTCCGTGGGCGCGGGGCTGCTGTTCGGGCTGGCGCCCGCGCTGCACACCTCGGGCATGGACGTGCTGCCCCTGCTCAAGCAGTCCGGCAGCGCCGTGGGCGCCCGAGCCCACCACCCGCTGCGCAACGCGCTCGTCATGGTGCAGCTCGCCCTGGCCCTGGTGCTGCTGGTGGGCACCGTGCTCATGGTGCGCACGCTGCGCAACGTGCAGGCCGTGGACCCGGGCTTCGGTACGGACGGCGTGCTGTCCGCGCGGCTGTCCCTGCCCGCCTCGAAGTACCCGGACGCGGCGCGCAGGCGGGCCTTCTTCTCGGAGCTGGAGGGCCGCCTGCGGGCGCTGCCCGGCGTGGAGGCGGTGGGCCTCGTCAACGACGCGCCCCTGGGCGGCAGCAACACCAATGGGGACTTCGTCCTGGAGGGCGGCTCCGCCCAGCCCGGCGAGCGGCTCATCGTCGAGTACCGCGTGGCCAGCCCGGACTACTTCCGCGCCATGCGCATCGCCGTGCGCCAGGGCCGCGCCTTCGGGCCCCAGGACGAGGAGAAGGGTGCGCCCGTCATCATCGTCAACGAGGCCTTCGTCCGCGCCTACCTCGGCGGCGGCGAGGCCCTGGGCCGGCGGCTGAGGCTGGACTGGAATGGGGACTCGGCGTTCCGCGAAATCGTCGGCGTGGTGGCGGACGTGCGGCATGACCGGCTCACCGTCCCCGCCCGGCCCGAGGCGTACCTGCCCATGGCCCAGGTGCCGGTGGCCACCGCGACGCTGCTTTTGCACACCCGCGGCGCCGCGGCGGCCGTGGCGAGCGCGGTGCGCCAGGAGGTGAAGGCGGTGGACGCGGAGCAGCCCGTCTATGACCTCGGGCCCTTCTCGGACCGGGTGGACCGCCAGCTCCACCGCCCCACCGCCACCGCGCGGCTGTTGGCGGCCTTCGCCCTGCTGGCGGTGGTGCTGGCCGGCGTGGGCGTCTACGGCGTCATGGCGTACAGCGTGGGCCAGCGCACGCGCGAGCTGGGCATCCGGCTGGCGCTGGGCGCGCACCCGCGCCAGGTGCTGCGTCTCGTGCTGGGACAGGGCCTGCGCCTGACACTGGTGGGCGTGGGCGTGGGGCTGCTGGCCGCCCTCGGCTGCACGCGGCTCCTGGCCTCGCTGCTGTACGGCGTGGATGCCAGCGAGCCCGGTGTCTTCCTGGGCGTGGCCGCGGCGCTGGCCGCGGTGTCACTGCTGGCGAGCTGGCTGCCCGCGCTGCGCGCCAGCCGGGTGTCTCCCGCCATCTCCCTGCGCTCGGAGTAACCACCCCGGGTCGCGACCCACCCCGTCACGTCAGCTCCCGTGGCCAGCCCCCGGGGGGCTGCCAGACAGGTGGGCGGGAGCGCGCAACACCCGGACTTCCAGCACTTACAAGCTCCACCGTGCATCCTGGACCGTTGGGCCTTTGACGCTTGGCGAGCGTCGGGTTTAAGAGTTCGCATGCACTTCGACTGGACCTTTCTCGTGCGGATGAGCGCACTGGTGCTGCCGGCCATCATGCTCATGGCCGTGCACGGCGCGGCGGCGCACGCCGCGTCGCCCTCCACGCCCGCCACGGGCGTGCCGCTGGAGAAGCTGCCCCAGCAGCGCATCTTCTTCGGCCATCAGTCGGTGGGCGGGAACATCCTCGACGGCGTCAAGCAGGTGGCTCCGGCCGTGCGCGTCGTGGAGGTGAAGGCCCCCACGGAGACGGTGGCGCCCGGCACCATCGCCCACGCCATGGTGGGACAGAACGAGAAGCCCGAGTCGAAAATCGCGGACTTCGAGCGGCTGGTGGACGGCGGCATGGCGAAGGGGGCGGACGTGGCCTTCTTCAAGTTCTGCTACATCGACTTCAACGGCGCCACGGACGCCCGCGCGCTGTTCGAGAAGTACCGCGCGATGATGGACGGGCTGCAGGCGCGCCACCCGGGCACCACGTTCGTCCACGTCACCGTGCCGCTGACCACCGTGCAGCGCGGCGCCAAGGCGTGGCTGAAGGAGCTGCTCGGCCGGCCGGTGTGGGGCATCACCGAGAACGTGCAGCGCGAGACGTTCAACCAGCTCCTGCGCAAGACGTACGGCGGCAAGGCGCCGCTGTTCGACCTGGCGGCGCTGGAGTCCACCGGGCCCGACGGGACGGCGGAGACCTACGAGCTGAACGGAGAGACGTGGCCGGCCATGTCACCGGCGTACTCGGATGACGGCGGCCACCTCAACGCCGCCGGTCAGGCCCGAATCGCGAAGGAGTTCCTCACCTTCCTGTCCACCCTGCCGGCGCCCGCCGTGCAGCCTCCCATCCCCGCAGTCCAGACCCAACCGTGACATGAGCCCGATACCCCTTCCTGTGTCACGCGGGTGGAGCTCGCTCCTCTCGCGACTGAAGCTTCGGCACTGCCGGGTGGTGGGGGCAACCCCCACGGTGCTCGGCCGCGTGTGGATTCACGGGCCCGGAGAGGTCCGGGTCGGCCACCGCGTGGTACTGGACGGACGGGAGGCCCCCATCGAGCTGCATGCGATGCGGGGCGGCTGCATCGTCCTCGGCGACGATGTCACCATCGAAGGCGGCGCCTCGCTCGAGGCGCTCCAGTCCATCACCATCGGCGCGGGCGCCAGGCTGGGCGCCTTCTGCAAGGTGATGGACAACCAGCACCATCCGCTGCGGGGCAACCGGCACGAGCGCCCGGCTTCCGTTCCCCTCGTCGTCGAGGCGGGCGTGACGGTCGGCCCCCGAGCCATCCTGCTCCCCGGCGCCCACGTGCAGCGGGGCGCCACCGTGGCCGCCGGCACCGTGATTTCCCGCCGCATTCCGCCCGCCGTGACGGTGGGGGGCTCGCCCCCGCGGGTGCTTCGCCGGGAGGTGGCGTGATGAGCACGCGAATCGTCCCCGCCCCGCTGACGTCGGTGGTGGCGCAGGTCCAGGAGCTCCGCGACGCCGTGGGGCACCGTGCCCAGCGCGCGCTGGCCGTGGCGCGCGCGCGCTGGCTCTTCCGCTCCCTCCAGTCCGTGGGCCGCAACGTGGCGGCCTATGGCGCGATGCGCGTGGAGAACGAGGGCACCGTGGAGCTGGGAGACCGGCTCACCTTCGTGGGCGGGATGATGCCGGGCTCGCTCGTGTGTCATGCGGGTGCCCGGCTCGTCATCGGCTCCGACGTGCAGTTCAACTACGGCATCAGCCTGGAGTCCTGGGAGTCCGTCCAGATTGGCGCCCGGTGCATGTTCGCGTCGTTCGTGCGCATCGCGGACCGCGACGGGCACACGAAGGCGCCCATCGTCATCGAGGATGACGTCTGGGTGGCGCACGGAGCCATCATCATGCCGGGGGTACGCGTGGGGGCGCGCTCGGTGGTGGCCGCCGGCAGCGTCGTCACGCACGACGTGCCTCCGGACACGCTCGCCATGGGCAACCCCGCCCGCAACATGAGCATGGAGCTGGTTTCCCGCGAGACGGGGACCTGAAGCCCCAAAAGCAGGTCTTTGCGTCCGGAGCGTCTTCCACGCGCCCCGGACGTCCACACTTCTCACACGCAGTCCCCAGAACAGGATTGAATCCATGAGCACCCGTGAGCGCATCCGCAGCTTCATCGTCGACACCTTCTTCGTGGACGACTTCGCGGACGACGACTCCTTCCTCCGCAAGGGCCTCATCGACTCCACGGGAATGATGGAGCTGGTGGCCTTCCTCGAGCAGGACTTCGGCATCAAGCTGGAGGACCGCGAGCTGGTGCCGGAGAACCTGGACTCGCTGTCGCGCGTGGTGGCCTTCGTCGAGAAGAAGCGGCAGAGCCTCCCGAAGGCCGGCTGAGAGAGGAAGGGGGGACGCGCCATGTGCGGCATCGCGGGTTTCACCTTTCCGGCGGGCGGTGGCGCCGGGGCGGCGCGGACGGAGTCCGCCGAGCGGTTGCGCCGGATGACCGCCAGCATCAAGCACCGGGGCCCCGACGCGCAGCGGGCGCTGGTGCTGGACGGCGTGGGCCTGGGGCACACGCGGCTCTCCATCGTCGACCTGGAGGGCGGCCACCAGCCCATGCGGGACGCCGAGACGGGGCTCACCGTCGTCTTCAACGGTGAAATCTTCAACTACGTGGAGCTGCGCGAGCAGCTCGCGGGGCGCTACGCGTTCCGCACGCGCTCGGACACGGAGGTCATCCTCGCGGCGTTCCTGGCGTGGGGCATCGACTGCGTGCGCCGCTTCGAGGGTCAGTGGGCCTTCGCCCTGTGGGACCCGCGCGACAAGACGCTCTGGCTGTCGCGTGACAGGGTGGGCATCTGCCCGCTGTACTACGCGGAGCTGCCCGGGGGGCACCTGGCGTTCGGCTCGGAGGCCAAGGCGCTCTTCGCGGGCGGACTGGTGACACCGGCGCTGGACGCACGGGGCCTCAAGCAGACGTTCCAGCTCTGGTCTCCCGTGGCGCCGCGCACCTCGTTCGAGGGCGTCAGCCTCCTGCCTCCCGCGCACTCGGCGCGCTTTCGGGACGGGAAGCTGGAGGTGTTCCGGTACTGGGATTTGGACTTCGGCGTGACGCCGGACGCCGCGGACGCGCCGAGGCTGCTGGAGGAGCTGGGCGCGGTGCTGGAGCGCGCGGTGCGCCTGCGGCTGCGCGCGGACGTGCCGGTGGCGGCGTACCTGTCGGGCGGGCTGGACTCCAGCCTGCTGTGCGCGCTGGCGCAGGAGCAGCTCGGCGGCACGCTGCGCACCTTCTCCGTGGGCTTCGCGCACGCGCGCTTCGACGAGCGCCAGCACCAGGCCACCGTGGCGGAGGAGCTGCGCACGCAGCACCGCGTGGTGGAGATGAAGGACGGGGACATTGGCGGGCTGGTGCCCGGCGTCATCTTCCATGCCGAGCAGGCGATGATGCGCTCCGCGCCCGCGCCCTTCCTGCGCCTGAGCGAGTGGGTGCGGGAGAACGGCATCCGGGTGGTCCTCACCGGCGAGGGGTCGGACGAGATGTTCCTCGGCTACGACCTCTTCAAGGAGACCAAGGTGCGCCAGTTCTGGGCGCGCCACCCGGAGTCGAAGTACCGCCCGCTGCTGCTGCGTCGGCTGTACCCCACCCTGTCGGTGAGCCAGCAGAACGTGGAGCTGTTGCGCGAGTTCTTCGGCATGGGGCTGGACGCGCCAGACAGCCTGGGCTTCTCGCACCTGGTGCGCTGGTCCAACAGCGGCCGCATCCTCCGCTTCCTCGCGCCGGAGTTCGCCGCGCGCGTGGCGGACGAGGACCCGGTGGCGTCGGTGCTCCAGTCGGTGCCGGAGCACGTGGCCCGGTGGCGGCCGCTGGCGCGCGCGCAGTACCTGGAGGCGAAGACGCTGCTGTCCGGCTACCTCCTCTCCGCGCAGGGCGACCGGATGCTGCTGGGCAACGCGGTGGAGGGGCGCTTCCCCTTCCTGGACACGGCGGTGATGGAGTTCGCCGCGCGTGTGCCGGAGCGGCTGCGCCTGAAGGGGCTGGACGAGAAGCACCTCCTCAAGCGCTTCGCCCGGGGCAAGGTGCCCGCCTCCATCCTGGAGCGCAGCAAGTTCCCCTACCGCGCCCCCATCGCCGGAGCCCTGGTGGGCCCGGACGCGCCGTCCTGGGCGCGCGAACTGCTCGCGCCCGAGGCGGTGGCGAAGGTGGGCGTCTTCGACGCGCGCAAGGCGGAGCGGCTGGTAGCCAAGCTGCGCGCCCCCAACGCCGCGGAGAGCGAGGCGGACACCATGGCCCTCTTCGCCATGGCCTCCACGCAGCTGCTGGCCCACCACTTCCTCCACCCGCGCCCCCCGCCCACGGCGGACGTGGACGCGGTGGTGCTGGAGGCCGCATGAGCGCGGTGGACTCCTCTCCCGCCTGGGTGCTCGGCCATGCCGAGCGGACACCGGATGCGCCCGCGGTGGACTCGCCGTGGGTGCGGCTGGGCTACCGGCAGCTCGCGGACCGGATGCTGGCGCTGGCCGGGCACCTGCGCGCGGCGGGCGTGGGCCGGGGCGACAAGGTGCTCATCGCCCTGCCCCTTGGCTCGGCGGCGGTGGTGGCGGGGCTGGCGGTGCAGGCGCTGGGCGCGTGCGCGGTGGAGCTGGACCGCGAGTCCGGCGCGGCGTCGCTGGACGCCATCCTCGCGCAGACGCGCGCGAGGCATGCCTTCCTCTTCGGGCAGGACGCGCGCCGGTGGGCCGGCAAGCCCGGCCTGGGCCACCTGTACGTGGTGCACTCCGCGCGCCCGCCGGAGCGCATGCTCCAGGTGCTCGCGCCCTCCGAGTGCACGTGGGTGCGGGAGGACGGCGCGGTGGACCCGGAGGCGAAGTCCACTCCGCTGGACGCGCTACCGCCCACGCCGGCGGACGCGCACGCCGCCATCGTCTACACGTCCGGCAGCACGGGCACGCCCCGGGGCGTCATCCAGACGTTCGGCAACATCGCCGCCAACACGCGCTCCATCGTGGAGTACCTGGGCCTGTCGCCCCGGGACAGGGCGCACCTCATCCTCCCGCTGCACTACTGCTACGGGAAGAGCGTGCTGCAGACGCACCTGCTCTCGGGCGGCTCGGTGTTCCTGGACCCGCGCTTCATGTACCCGCAGACGGTGCTGGAGGCCATGGCGGCGGAGGGCAGCACGGGCTTCGCGGGCGTGCCGCTCACCTTCGAGCTGCTGAAGCGGCAGGCCAGCCCGGAGACGCTGTCGAAGCTGAAGCTGCGCTACCTCACCCAGGCGGGCGGAGGCATGGCGCCGGACACGATTCAGTGGACGCGCGAGGCGTTCCACCCGGCGGAGCTGTACGTCATGTACGGCCAGACGGAGGCCACCGCGCGCCTGAGCTACCTGCCCCCGAGGTTCGCCCGGGAGAAGGCGGGCTCCATCGGCCTGGGCATTCCCGGCGTGGAGCTGCGCGTGGTGGCGGAGGACGGCACGCCGCTGCCCGTGGGCGAGACGGGCCACCTCGTCGCGCGCGGGGCCAACGTCACGCCGGGCTACCTGGACGCGCCCGAGGAGACGGCCGCCGTGCTGCGGGACGGCTGGCTGTGGACGGGCGACCTGGCCTGGCGCGACGCGGACGGCTTCTTCTTCCTGGTGGGGCGCGCGAAGGAAATCCTCAAGGTGAACGGCCACCGGGTGAGCCCGGCGGAAATCGAGCACCACCTGGCGCGCCATCCCTCCGTGAAGGAGGTGGCGGTGGTGGGCGTGCCGGACGCGCTGGGCGGCGAGGCGGCCTGCGCGGTGGTGGTGCTGAACGCGGGCGCCGAGGTGAAGGACGACGACCTGCGGCGCTTCTGCCGCGAGTCGCTGCCGGTGCACAAGGTGCCCAAGCACGTGGTGTTCACGGATGCGCTGCCGAGAGGTCCCGCCGGCAAGGTGCTCAAGGCGGAGCTGCGCACCCGGTATTCGTCAGTTGGTTCTTCGTGAAGGACTCAAGAGGGTGGACACGATGAAGTTCTCCAAGCAGGTGCTGGAACTGGACTGGGAGGCCAAGGCGGCCGAGCTGTCCGAGAAGCTGCGCGAGGCGGTGCTCAAGAAGCTGAAGAAGCGCGGGCTGGTGGTGGCCATCTCCGGCGGCATCGACTCGGCGTGCGTGGCGGCGCTGGCGGTGCGGGCGCTGGGGCCGGAGCGCGTCTTCGGCATCCTCCTGCCGGAGCGGGACTCCAGCGGGTGGAGCTCGCAGCTGGGCCGCAAGCTCTGCGAGAAGCTGGGCATCAAGTACCAGCTCCATGACATCGCCCCCATCCTGGCGGCGGCCGGCTGCTACCAGCAGCGGGACGAGGCGGTGCGCTCGGTGTTCCCCGAGTTCACCCCGGACATGAAGTGGAAGATTGTGATGCACGGCGACCGGCTGAACACGGACGCGGTGAACTTCTTCTACGTGGTGGTGCAGGTGAACGGCGAGGAGCGCCGCTTCCGCCTCACGCCCCAGGCCTACACGCAGATTGTCGCCGCCACGAACTTCAAGCAGCGCACGCGGAAGATGATGGACTACTTCCACGCGGACCGGCTGAACTTCGCGGTGGCCGGCACGCCGAACCGGCTGGAGTACGACCAGGGCTTCTTCGTGAAGCTCGGTGACGGCGCGGCGGACGTGAAGCCCATCGCCGGCCTCTACAAGACGCAGGTGTACCGGCTGGCGAAGCACCTGGGCGTCATCGACGAAATCACCAGCGGCGAGCCCACCACGGACACGTTCAGCCTTCCGCAGTCCCAGGAGGACTTCTACTTCTCCGTGCACTACTCGCAGTTGGACCTGCTGATGTGGGCCAAGAACCACGGCGTGTCCACCGAGGAGGCCGCCGAGGTGATGGGCCTGACGCCCAAGCAGGTGCAGCGCGTCTACGACGACATCGACCAGAAGCGCCGCTCCACGGCCTACCTGCACTCCGCCCCGCTGCTGCTGGAGGCGGTGCCGGAGCTGGACGCGTTCAAGATTTCCTGAGCGCCCGGCCCGCCCTGCCCTGCCGGGAGCACCGGCAGGGCGCGGCGCGGGCGGCTACTCGTACTCGTCCTCGCACTTCTCGGCGCGGACGGGGATGCCGCCCATCTTGCTCTCACGCACGAAGTGCGCGCCCTCGCGGAAGAAGCCCGTGCCGCCCTTGAGGAGCACGATGCCGCGCTTCGCGTCCGCCACCGTCCACGCCAGCGTCTCGCGCGAGCCGCCGGAGGACGTCACCTCCAGGCTGTACGCGCCCTTCGCGCCGGGCTTCGCGGCCGACACCTGGAGCTGCTCCCCCTCCTGGCCGTAGTTGACGTCCATGACTCCGCCGGCCTGGAGGTTGAAGGAAGGCGTCTCGGACGAGCAGGGCCGCTCGAGGACGTACCCCTTGCCCTTGCGCTGCACCCGCACCCACTTGCCGGCGATGGGCTTCACGTCCACCGCGGCCGAGGCCGAGGGTGCGCCGCCCTCCGGCGCCTTGCAGTCGAGCTGCTCGCGCCGCAGCAGGCCCACCGTCACGCGCTTGCCCGCGAAGCGCGCGGGCACCAGGTCCGGCTCGATGGAGGGCACGTAGGCCTGCACCGAGTCCCCCGCCACCACGAAGGCCTTGCGCTGGGTGTTCTGGGCGTTCGAGTCGTGGAAATACGCGCGCGGCGCCTTCACCTTGCAGGTCCGCGGAGGCGTGACGCCCTGCCGGGGGAAGGCATCCTCCCCGGGCCAGCCCGCGCCACAGCACCCGGCGCTGCCGCCCGCCAGCGACAGCCGCCCGGGCTCCATGCGCAGGGTCCATGTGTCCTCGGAGTCCGCGCTCTTCAGCGTCCACCGGGTGGCGGAGTCCTTCTTCTGGAGCACCAGGGGGCACTCGCAGGTGCCCACGCTCTGGCCCTGGGTGAAGCCGGCCCCGTAGTAGAGCAGCGTCTCGTTGTCACCCTGGAGGACGGCCAGCTCGCCGCCGTCCTTCTTGTAGATGCCGGAGACGTCTCCCGCCGGCTGGGCCATGGCCACCGCCGCCCAAGCCGCCATCATCAGCCCCAGCACCGCGCTCTTGCCCTTCATCCGTTCCTCTCCCTGCTCCTGGGAATCCGCGAGGTCGCGGAGCCTACCCGCTCCCCGGGTGAAATCCGGCCCCAAGCAACTATTTCCGCAATGGGGCGATAATGGGAGCAGGACCCACAGCACGTCCAGAGGACCGGGGCCCACGGGCCAACCCGTCCGGGGATGGGATAACTCACATGACGAGCATCAACAGCTACAAGGTTCGGTCAGGCGACACCCTTTCGGCCATCGCCAAGCGCAACGACACCACCGTCGATGCGCTGGTGAAGGCCAACGGCCTCAAGGACGCCAACCGCATCAGCGCGGGCCAGGTCCTGCGCATCCCCGACGGCTTCGACACGAAGCCGACGAAGCCGGCGGAGACGCGCGCCAGCAGCTACACGGTGCGCTCGGGCGACACCCTGTCGGGCATCGCGAAGCGCACCGGCACCACCGTCGACGCGCTGGCGAAGGCCAACGGCATCAAGGACGCCAACCGCATCAGCCCGGGCCAGGTCCTGCGCATCCCCAGCGGCACCGGGACGCAGCAGCCGGTGGACTCGTACAAGCCCGAGACGAAGCCGACGACGACGAAGCCCACCACCACCCCGCCCTCCGACACCAAGGGCACCACCGCGTCCCACGACCTGGGCACCCTGAGCCGCAAGTACGAGGCGCAGGGCCCCGGCACCGTGTCCACGGGCGCCGGTGACGCGGGTGGCGTGTCCTACGGCTCCTACCAGTTCGCCAGCAAGACGGGCTCCGCGCAGGAGTTCGTCAACGGCCTGAAGAACACCTACCCCGAGTACTACAAGGCCCTGGCCGGCAAGAAGCCCGGCAGCGCCGAGTTCAGCGCCGCCTGGAAGGACCTGGCGAAGAAGGACCCGGAGGGCTTCTTCAAGGCCCAGCACGACGCCATCAAGCGCACGCACTACGACCCGGCCGTCGCCGACATCAAGAAGACCACGGGCCTGGACGTCACCACGCGCTCCAAGGCGCTGCAGGACGTGGCCTGGTCCACCTCCGTCCAGCACCGAAACAACTCCGACGACATCTTCAAGGCCGCCATGAAGGGCAAGGACCCTTCGAAGATGAGCGACGAGGAGATCATCAAGGCCGTCTACGCCGAGCGCGGCCGCCGCAACAGCAGCGGTGAGCTGGTGCACTTCACGCGCAACTCGCGCAAGGTGCAGGAGAGCGTGGCCAACCGCTTCCAGAACGAGCAGAAGGACGCGCTGGCCATGCTCAAGAAGGAGCAGGCCGGTGGCACCACGAAGCCGGCCACCCCGGAGAAGCCCAAGGATACCAAGCCGGTGGAGGACACGGCCCCCACCACGAAGACGGGCCAGACGGAGCCGAAGAAGGTCAAGGTGCCGTACTACAGCCAGTTCGAGGCGGGCCACGGCTACACCCCGAGCGACACCGCGTGCTTCAAGGCCGCCGTCGCCATGGCGAAGTCCGCGGGCGCCACGGTGACGGGCCCCGACAGCCGCATCCAGGTGGCCAAGAGCGAGAACGGCAAGGGCCAGGTGACGGTGGACTCGAAGAAGGCCGCCGAGGGCCGCAAGTACATCGACTCGCAGCTCGACGCGGGCAAGCCCGTGGTGGTGGGCGTCAGCCACAAGGACTCGAACTACAACGCGGACGGCCTCACGGACCACTTCGTGGTCATCACCGGCCGCGGCGTCGACGAGAAGGGCCGCACCTACTACACCTTCCACGACCCGGGCACGACGCAGAAGACGAAGGGCGCCGACACCAACCCGAACAACCGCTTCTACGTGGACGACAGCGGGAAGATGTACCGCCCGGGCAAGGAGGCCTCCGGCTACGTCACCGACCGTCGGTTCGAGGTCGCCATGGTCCGCCGCAACGCCTGATTCACGCTGAAGTCATAGGGCCCCTGGCACACGCCGGGGGCCGCGGCGACTGAAGCCGCGCGTCAACCCCACCGGGCCTGGCGCGCGGCTTCTCGCATTTTCAGAAGTCGCTCCGAAATCGTGTGGCGGGAAGCAACTTCGCGGCGGTGGGTCCGAAAATCCCCATGTAAGCCGCCCCCCTACTTTGCCCCAGGAGCGCCCCCATGAACTCCCCACGCATCGACGTCCGCCAGCCCGTCTATACGTCCTCGCCCACCACGACGCAGGCCTCGGGGCTTCCGCAGGGCAGGGACGCGCAGCTCAACCTCCAGCAGCTCTGGCCGTACATCGAGAAGTACGCGCAGAAGTACGGCGCCGACCCCAAGGTGCTCGCGGGCATCGTCGCGCAGGAGTCCTCGTTCAAGAACCACGGCGTGCACCGTGACGGCACGGGCCACGGCCTCATCGGGCTCGACGACAACGGCCTGCTCCCCTCCTTCGAGAAGTGGTCCGGCATGCAGGTGGGCCGCGGCGCCAACGCGAAGACGATTCCGCCCGAGAAGCAGATGGAGTTCCTCGCCAAGACGATTGGCGACCTGACGAAGAAGCACGGCAGCAGCCTGGCCGCCGCGCGCGAGTGGCACCGCGGCGCCGGCGCGATGAACGACGCGCGCGGCTACGACTACCAGAGCAAGATCCAGAACCACATCAACACGCTCTTCCCGGGTGGCAAGACGCCGACGGGCGGCAACACCCACGTCCCCGACACCACCGTGCCGGGCAGGGACAACACCCCGCCGGGCGGGAAGCCGGGCGGCACCGAGTCCCCCGGCTCTCGCCAGCCGGTGACGGACTCCGACTACAAGATCAAGAGCGGAGACACCCTCTGGGGCATCGCCTCGCAGCTCAAGGCGAAGGGCATGGAGGGCTCGCACTGGGACATCATCAAGCAGATCCAGGCGCTGAACCCGAAGATCACCAACCCCAACCTCATCATGGCGGGTGACACCCTCAAGCTGCCGGGCGTGGCCGGCTCGGACCAGAGCAGCTTCGCGCCCGGCGCCAGCAAGCCCGGCATGGTGGACCTCAACCCGGGCGACAAGGCGCCCTCGGTGGGCGGCACCGCGCCGGTGACGGGCAACGGGAAGGTGGACGCGAGCAAGGTGCCGCAGATCAGCCAGTACAACCCGGCCGGCAAGGACGGGAACTACTGGAACGGCCCGGCCAACTGCGGCCCCACGTCCATGGCGCAGATTGCCCGCGCCGTCGGCTACGGCCAGGGCATGACGGACGCCCAGCTCATCAACCACCTGGGCAAGATTGGCGGCACCAGCGGCAACGGCACCGACGTGAACGGCATCGCGAAGATGGCCAGGGCCATGGGCAAGGACTGCGTCACCAAGGGCCCCGGCGCCAACGTGGAGTGGATCGCCGAGCAGCTCAAGCAGGGCAAGCTGGTGGTGGCCAACGGCGACTACCACGCGATGCCGCCGCACCAGAACGAGGGCCGCACCTCCGGCCACTACGTCACGGTGGCGGGCATGGATGCCAACGGCAACTTCATCGTGCGCGACCCGGCCGACGCCAACGTGAAGACCATCACCCCGGAGCAGATGCGGCACTTCCTCCGCTCCAACCCCAACGGTGGCTACCAGATGGCCATCGGCTGAGGTTTCACAGTCCAGGAAGGGTCTGTTTTTCGTGGACCGACATCCGCATGATGCCGGTCCATTTCATTTCCGCACCCGAGGCGAAGGATGTCCCAGAGCAATCAGCCCCAGCGCAACACGTGCATCTCCTGCAAGCAGCCGGAGAGCGCGGCCGTGGTCGGCTCCTCGTACATCTCCAACGGCGACAACGGGATGATCGTCCGGTTCTGGATGTGCGACGACTGCGCGATGAAGTACGGCCCGAGCCAGGGCCCCATCGACATGGACGACCCCACGAAGCCCGCCGAGCGCCGCTGAGCCCGCCGGAGCTTCGGGTGGGAGGCGCCGCGCACACCCCGTGAGGGTGGAGCGCGCCCGGGGGCGGGGCATGGAATACAGGGGCCCCGCCTCCGTCGGAGAAGACATGAACAGGCTGCTCGGCATTGCCTCGCTCGTCCTCGCTTCCGCGGCGCTCGCCGTGGCCCTCTGGGGCCCGGGTGGGAAGAGCGCCCCCTCCCCTGTCCCCGCCCTCCAGGACGCCCCGGTTGGCGCCACCCCCGCCGACGTGGAGGACCTGGAGCGGAGGGTGCGGGCGCTGGAGGACACCACGCTGGGGCTGTCCCGCCGGCTGATGGCGCTGGAGCAGCGTCCGGTGGTGACCGCGGACGGAGGCGTGGTGGCCGGTGCCCCGGCGGCGCTCACGGCGGAGCTGGAGCAGCTTCGCGAGGAGGTGCGCGGCCTGATGGCGGGCGAGGCGCTGAACTCCGAGGGCGGGCGCGCCTTCCTGAAGGACGCGGTGCGCGCCGCGCAGGACGAGATGCGCGCCGAGCAGCGGCAGGCCCGCCAGCAGGAGTGGATGCAGGCCCAGGCCCAGGCCCAGACGCAGCGGGACGAGCGGCTGCGGAAGTTCGTGAGCGACGCGCGCCTCGACTACAACCAGGAGCAGGCGCTGATGCGCCGGGTGCAGGCCGAGGACGCGAAGCGCCAGTCGCTCCTGCAGGAGGTCAGCGCCGGCACGAAGAACCCGCGCGACGTGCGGCAGGAGCTGCGCGCGGAGCGCCAGCGGACGGACCAGGAGATGAACGCGCTGCTCGACGAGTCCCAGCAGGCCCGGTACCAGGAGATGCGGCGCGAGGAATGGCGCGAGGAGCGCCCCCGGGGTGGTGACCGGGCCGGCGGTGGGCAGCCGTAGGCCTCAGCCGAACGGGGGGCGCGCGTCGTGGGAGATGACGAGCACCTCCTCCGGCCTGCGCTCCGCTCGCGCGTGGGCCAGCAGCGCGCCCAGGTTGTCGGCGCACTTCACGCCGGCGGTCTCCAGCGTCACCTGCTCGCGGTACGGATAGAAGAGGTCCGTCTCCCCCAGGCTCTGCTCCGCCCAGCGCCGCCAGCCGGACATCGTCCGGCCCCGCGCGGGCTGCAGGGCCACCACCTCGTAGCCGAGCGGCGCGAAGGCCCGGTGCAGCCCCACCACGGTGGCGCCCGTGCCGAAGCCACACACCACGCTCCTCACGTCGGGGAACGCGTCGCGCACCCTGTCGCGCAGCAACGTGGCCCACGACTCCACGCACTCCACCAGCGCCCCGTTGGCGAGCTGCCGGGGCCAGCACCAGCCCTGGTGCTCGTAGCCCAGGGCCACCTCCCAGGCCTCGGAGAAGCCCCGCACGGTGCGCACCTCGCCGCCGAAGCCGTGCGAGCGCAGGTAGGCCGTGCCCATGGCGTCCGTCACCGCCACCACCGGCAGCCCCCGCTCCCGCCCCAGCGCGTCCAGCGCCAGCGCGGTGGAGGCGCCCGACAGCTCCACCAGCCCCCTCGCCTCCGCGGGCACCGACTCCAGGTAGCGGGAGAAGGTGAGGTACTTGAGGCTGCCGGCGGGGAGCGCTCCCCCCCACAGCACCACCGGGCCGCCAGGCCATGGACGCGACAGGGGAAAGACGACGCGCATGCGTGCACCTCCAGCCGCCCAACCTCCGCACCCGGGCCCCCTGGCGCCATTCGCACGCGCCCCCCGCTGTCAGCCCGTGGACCGGAAGTACGCCTGTCCGCTCTCCAGGGACACCATCCCCCGCCCCCGGTCCAAAGGGAAAGGCCTCGGAGGGCCGGCGGCTGTGCGATAGTGGGCGGAGAACACTCCATGCTGCGCCGCCTCCTTCCCACGCTCGTGGCCCTGGGTTGTGGCCTCCTGGCGCTCGCCTGGGGGCTGGTCAGCCTCCAGCGCATCTTCCACCAGGAGCGCGAGGACGCCCGCGCCCAGATGCGCTCGCGCCGCGAGGCCCTGGAGCACACCGCCGCCGAGTCGCTGCGGCAGAGCCTGAAGCGGCACCTCGAGGAGAACATCCCCGCGCTCCACGCCGCGGTGGGAGACCCGCTCGCCCCGGCCGAGGGCTTCTACCTCCTCTTCCGCGACCGGCCCTTCCTCCCCCGGCTCGACCGGCCCCGGACGGACACCCTGACGCCCGCGCGCGAGACGTACGGCTTCCTCGCCTTCCACCTCAGGGACGGCTCACCCGCGGGCCGGTGGGACCCGCGGCTGACGCGGCTGCGCGCCGTGGAGGCGGCGCTCGCGACCGGGAACTCGCGGGCCGCCACCACGCTGATGGAAGACCTGCTGCGCTACCACTCCGCCAACCCGCTCTCCCCGGTGCAGGAGCTGCCCTTCATGCTGCTGGTGGTGGAGCGCCTGCAGCGGGGCCCCGCCACGCTGCCGCTGGTCCGGGCGCTGCTGCGCGAGGGCCTGCCGGAGGACTTCGGCGGCTTCGCCCGCGGGGCGGGGCTCCAGCGGGACCTGCTGAGAGACGTCTCCCACTTCAGCCAGGTGGACTTCAACTTCCTCCACGAGCGCATCGTCCGGCTGAGCAAGCTGATGGACGAGCCCATCGACGACTTCAACGCCCGCGCGGCGGAGATGGGCGCCGGCATGTTGATTCCCCCTCCCGCGCTCGCCATCGTCGGGCCCACCCTGCTGGGCCAGCAGTGGTACGTGGAGCAGCGGGACGAGGCGGTCTACGGCATCTTCGTGAAGGACCTCGACGCGCTGCTGCTCCCCATCGCCGAGGACATGCGCGCGCGCCGCCTCCTCGATGCGAATGACCGCCTGCGGCTGGAGCTCGAAGCCTCGGCGCAACCCCTGAGCACGCTGCAGATGGCGGTGGACATGCCGCAGTGGACCCGGGCGGAGGCGGACATCGAGGCGCGCTACGGGCTGAAGACGGTGCTGGTGGCCGTGTGCGGCTTCCTGGCGGTGGCCATCTTCGCGCTGTCGGTGGTGTCGCAGCAGCGCAAGTACCGCTACCTGGAGCTGAAGAGCGACTTCGTGGCCACCGTCTCGCACGAGCTGCGCACGCCGCTGGCCTCCATCCGGCTGCTGGGCGAGACGCTGGAGCGCAAGCTCGCCCAGGCCCCGGAGATGCGGGACTACCCGGCGCGCATCGTCCAGGCCGCGGACGGGCTGCACTTCCTCGTGGAGAACATCCTGTCCTTCAACCGCATCGACAAGGGCCGCTGGAAGCTGCGGACCTCGCGCGTGCGCCTGGAGGACCTGATGAAGCCGCTGCGCGACGACCTTGCCGGCGCCACCACCGAGCCGGTGGAGCTGACCACGGACGTGGGCGACGCGGAGCTGGAGGCGGACCCGTACCTCCTGCGGCTGCTCTTCTCCAACCTGGGCCGCAACGCGTGTGTCTACAACCGGCGCAGCCCGGTGGCCGTCTCCGTCAGCGCCCAGGTGATTCCCGGCCATTTCTGTACCGTGCTCTTCCAGGACAATGGCGTGGGCATCCCCGTGAGCGAATGGGAGAACGTCTTCCTGGACTTCTACCGGCTGACACAACCCGGCCCGGAGGTCCATGGCAGTGGCCTGGGACTGGCGCTCTGCCGGAAGATCATGAAGTTGCACGGCGGCGACATCCAGGTGGCATCCTCCGGGCCGGAGGGCACCACGTTCGCCCTGACCTTTCTCGAGCCCCCTCGATGACGACCGCGACCCCGCCTCCGTCCACCCGTCCTTCCATCCTCATCGTCGAGGACGATGCCCACCTTCGTATCGGCCTGCGGGACAACCTGCAGGACGAGGGCTACGTGGTCTCCGAGGCCTCCTCCACCCGCGACGCCGAGCCGCTGTTGCGCGAGCGCGAGTTCGACCTGCTCCTCCTGGACGTGATGCTGCCGGGCGAGGACGGCTACAGCTTCTGCCGGCGGCTGCGGAGCCAGGGCGTGAAGAGCATGGTGATGATGCTCACCGCGCGCTCGCTGGAGGACGACATCCTCCGGGGCTTCGAGGCGGGCGCGCAGGACTACCTGACCAAGCCCTACCGGCTGCGGGAGTTGCTGGCCCGGGTGCGCGCGCTGGTGCGCCGGGCCGGCACGCCGCCTCCCCAGGTCGTGGCCTTCAGCGGCTTCACGCTGGACCTGGGCCGGCGCGCGGTGACGCGGCCGGACGGGACAGACGTGGAGCTGACGCGCACCGAGTTCGACCTGCTGGCCTATCTGCTGCGCAACAAGGACCGGGCCCTGCCCCGGGGGGAAATCCTGGACGCGGTATGGGGCCGGGACGTGGTGGTGGACCCGCGCACGGTGGACAACTTCGTCTCCAGCCTGAAGAAGAAGCTGGGGTGGACGAACGCCTCCGGCTTCACCATCCACACCATCCGGGGCGTGGGCTACCGGATGGAGGTCACCTCGTCGCCCTGACGGAACCATGATGGAGAGATGGCCGAGCCACGGCCATCCCGCGGTGCCGGCCCGCCAGGCTCCCCGGCGGGACAGGGCGCTCCGAGCCACGGAGCGCGCAACGCGGAGGTCTTCCGGCATGCATCAGTCGGCCACCAGGCGACGCCGAGCGGGGTGCCATCGCCCCGGCATGATGTCCATCGAAGCGCGGGGAGTGCTCATCGCGGTGCTCTTCGCCGCCGCGTGCTCCTCGAAGACAGGTCCTGACGAGGCCGGGCCCGGTGCCCCACCTGAGACAGCGCCGGACAGCGCCTTCGTGGACAGGTACATCCTCGCGCGCAACGCCCCGCTCCCGCACGATTGCACCACGAACCCGGAGGCCATCCACTGCGCCCCCTTCGAGCCCTTGCCGCCACTGGAGCTGCTGGAGGGCCCTCCCATCCAGTACACGCCCGAGGCGGTCGCGGCTCGCGTGCAGGGAACGATGCTCGTGAAGTGCGTCATCACCCGGACGGGCCGGGTGCGGGACTGCAGGGTCATCAAGGGCCTGGAGCCCATGAACGACGTGGTGGTGAAGGCCCTGCTCGCCCGGCGCTACAAGCCGGTGGTGGTCCAGGGCAAGCCGGTGGACTTCTCTTTTGTTTTCACCATCCGGCTCACCTTGCCCAGGTAGCCCCGCGGAGCCGTGCCGGTTGCCGGCCGGCCCTGGAGCCACCGGGCGAGCATCATGACGGAACCGTGACCAAGAGATGGACGACTCACCGCCATTCCGCCGCCGCGACTTCGTACTTTGAATCCTGCGTGGACAGGGCGCTCCAGAGCCATCAGCCCACGCCGGTGCCGGTCCGTGAGGTGCGGCCGTCCACCGGGAGCGCCCTTCCTTGGAGGAGGCATCCGGTATGTTCAGGTCCGTCATCGAGCCGAAGCGAGCAGGGCGTCTTGGCACTGGCGTGTGGGTCTCCATCGGAGTGCACGCGGCACTGTTCGTCGCGGTGCTCTTCATCTCCGCCCGGCCCTCGGAGCCCCCCGACGAGCCGGAAAAGGAATACGTCCTCAAGCTGAGCCAGGGCCCCAACCTGGCCAAGGGCACTCCGGCCCCCGCCGCGCCGAAGGCCGCGGCCGCGCCCAAGCCGCGTCCTCCCAAGCGGGACCGCATCCCCACGCAGGTGCAGCCGCTGCCCGCGGATCCCCAGCCCGTGGAGCCCGACCCCGGCCCGTCCGACTCCGGCGACACGGACGAGTTGGCGAATACGGGAGGCGAAGGCGTCGTCGGTGGACACCCGGATGGTGACCCGAACAGCACGGCCATCGGCGTGCCGCTCATCCCCGGCCTCACGGGCGGCATGGGCGGCACGGGCACGGAGGTCCTCCCCTTCGGCTCGGGCATGACGCCGCCGGTCCTGCTGGGCGGGCAGAACATCGACTACACGCCCGAGGCGCGCGTGGCCCGCGTGGAGGGCACGCTCATCGCCAAGTGCGTCATCACCGTGGACGGAAGCGTGCGCGACTGCCGCGTCATCAAGGGCCTGGCGCACATGGACGCGGCCGTGGTGGAGGCCCTCCACAGCCGCCGCTACCGGCCGGTGACGTTCCAGAACAGGCCCGTGAGCGTGTCGTACGTCTTCACCATCCGGCTCAAGCTGCCCCGGTAACGCGCATCAGAGGTCGTAGCGTCCCGCCTTCGCCGCGGGGACCAGCACGTGCTCGAGCACGTAGGCCTTGATGCGCTGGCGGGAGGCATCCTCCATGGTGAGCATGAGCTGGGGGTGCACGCGGGCCCCCACCTCGAAGAGCACCGCCTCCATCAGCATGCCGTCCTGGGCGATGACGTACAGCCGGTCCAGCGTGGGGTCCGACGACTCCGTCTTCCCCTGCTCCCGCTGGCCCACGTGGACGGCCAGCGCGGAGCCCAGGCACTCCAGCTCCTCCACGGAGTTGAAGTGCTCCTCGGTGGTGCCGGTCATCTCCTGCCGGTGTGACGGCTCGCCCAGCCACAGGGCCTTGCAGTTGGCGAAGGCGAGCCACGCCGGGTCATGGTTCGGGTCGAACTGGATGGAGACGCCGTTGGCCGTCCGCTCCGCGTAGCCTCGCGGGACGATGGTGTCCTCGAGAATGACCAGCCCGAGGCTCGCGTTGTTGCGGAAGAACTGGCGGATGACGGGGTAGCGCGGGTTGAGCGTCAGGCACCACGCCCACGCCTCCAGCGCCTCGTCGAAGCGCTCCAGCCGCGCGAGCGCGTTGCCCATGAAGAACCAGGAGCGGTGGTCATCGGGGTTGATGGAGAGGGCCTTGCGGTAGTGCCCCAGCGCGGTGTCCGCGTCCCCGGCGAAGTAGGCCGCGTCCCCGCGGAAGTTCCAGGCCACGTAGCAGTCAGGGCACACCTCGGTGGCACGGGCGTAGAGCTTCCCCGCCTCCTCGTAGCGCCGCGCCTCGAAGTGGGGCTCGGCCTCGTCGAGCAGCGCCCGCGCGCGCGGATTCTCCGGCCACTCGCGGATGACACGCTCGCCGCCCTCCACCACCACGCGAGGGAACTCCACGGCCTGCACGCGCTGCGGCCAGAGCGCGTCCGCCCAGCCGCCCGGCGGTGAGTCCCTGCCCTCCACGGAGTAGGAGACCTTGGACTCCTCCAGGCGCTTCAGAATCTGCGAGGGGGTGAGGTACCGCGGCTCCTCCGGCTGGGAGCGCTGGGCGGTGGCCGGAGTCTTCGTGGCCTCCGCGGGCGGCACGGCGGCGGGCTTCGGCGTCGAAGCGCAGCCCAGGACGAGCACACAGCCGATGACGATGAGTGAGCGGTGCAAGCGGAGGGGCCCTTTCGGTGGAGGCGTCTCCCCAGTCTACGCGCCGGCGGCCAGGTCCTCCCGCACCCGAAATGAAAAGACACGGCCTGTCGAGGACGGGCTGGCCAGGCTGGCCCTCGGGCAGCGTAGCCCGGCCCGGTGGAAAGGCTCGCGCGGAGGGAAGGCCCTCGTTAGTAGCGGGGCGCCGCACCGGGCCAGGGTCGCGGTACCGCGGGCATGGGGACCCGGCCTCTCTGGCCGGAGTGCCGCCGGCCGCGGGTTCCGGGCACGGATGATGTCGAGCACCTGGTACGACGCGGTGGTGGTGGGCGCGGGCTTCGGCGGGCTCGCCACGGCGCTGGAGCTGACGCGGCGGGGCGCTCGGGTGGCGCTGTGCGAGACGCTGAACTACCCGGGCGGCTGCGCCAGCACCTTCCAGCGGGAAGGCCACGCCTTCGAGGCCGGGGCCACCCTCTCCTCCGGCTTCGAGCCGCACCAGCTCTTCGGCCGCTGGATTCGCGAGCACGGCATGGCCGTGACAGTGGAGTGGCTGGACCCCGTGGTGGAGCTGCGCACGCCGGAGCTGCGGCTGCCCGTGCACCGGGACCGGGCCCGCTTCATCGAGTCCCTGTGCGCCCTGCCTGGCGCTCCCGTCTCCGGCATCCGGCGGCTGTTCGCCTTGCAGGCCCGGGTGGCCGGGGCGCTGTGGCCACTGTTCGATGACCCGGAGCTGCTGCCGCCGCTGGACATGAAGGCCCTGCTGCGCCACGCGGGGCGGGCCTTCCAGTACGCGCCACTGCCGCGGTGGATGGGGCGCCCCCTGGGCGCGGTGCTGGAGCACCTGGGACTGGCGGGCTTCACGCCGCTGCGCACGTATCTGGACGCGCTCTGTCAAATCACGGTGCAGTGCGGCGCCGCGGAGGCGGAGTCCCTCTTCGCGCTGGCGGCCATGGACTACTACTGGCGGGGCACGGGCCATGTCCGCGGCGGCATCGGCCGTCTCGCGGAGGCCCTGGCGCGGGCGGTGGAGCACGGAGGCGGCACGGTGCTGCTGGCCAACCGGGTGAAGTCCCTCACGCGGGTGCCTGGAGGCTGGAGCGTGTCCGCGCGAAGGGGCGAGCTGCGGGCACGGCACGTGGTGGCCAACCTGCTGCCGCGCGGGGTGACGCGGCTGCTGGGCCTGCCGCCCGAGCAGCTCCCCCGGCTGGGCGCCCTGTCCGAGCGCATCGAGGAGGGCTGGGGCGCGGCGATGCTGTACCTCGTGGTGAGGGCACCGGAGCACGGGGACGGCGGCGCGCACCACCTGGAGCTGGTGCGAAACACGAGCGCCCCCTTCATCGAGGGCAACCACCTGTTCATGTCCATCAGCGGCGAAGCGGACGAGGGCCGCGCGCCAGTGGGGCACCGCACGGTGACGGTGTCCACGCACGTGCCGCTGAAGGCCCTGGCGCGCATGTCCGCGGAGGACCAGGGGCGCTACCTGTCCGGCATCCAGGAGCACATGCACCAGGGCCTGGAGCAGCTCGCGCCCGAGTGGATGGCGGGGCTCACGCACACGATGACGGCCTCACCGCGCACGTACCAGCGCTTCACCCAGCGAGAGGGCGGCGCGGTGGGAGGCGTGCCCCGGCGCGCGGGGCTGGCCAACTACCGGAACCTGGGCCCCATGCAGGTGATGGACGGGCTGTGGCTGGTGGGGGACTCGGTGTTCCCCGGCCAGAGCACGCTGGCCACGGCGGTGGGCGGAGTGCGCACGGCCGCGAGCATCGCCTCGCGAAGCTGACGGCAGCGGGCGCTGGCACGGAGGCTCCATGCGAGCGCCCAGGCGCGCTGACTCCGGCTCAATCCACCATCGCGCCGCAGGAGATGTTGACCTCCGTGGAGGTCATGGTGCGGGCGCGGTCCGACGCCACGAAGGCCGCCACGTTGCCCACGTCGGCCAGCGTCGCGGCCCGGCCCAGCAACGTGGCCCGCTGGATGCTCGCGGCGATTTCGTCCCGCCCGGGAACGGACCCGGGAATGGACTCGGGCACGCCCCCGGTCTTCAGGGTGACGACGCGGATGCCATGCGGCCCGAGCTCGCAGGCCCACTGCCGGCGAAGCCCCTCGATGGCATCGAGCGCGACCTTGAAGCCTCCCAGCCCGGGGATCGTCTGCGGCCCGGAGCCGCCGAACGTCAGGATGACCCCTGACCGGCGCTTGAGCATGTGCCGGACCGCCGCCCGGGTCGTCAGGAACTGCGTCCGCATCGCCTGGGTGATGGGCTTGAGGAAATCCTCGACCGATATCTCCATCAGGGGCAGCTGGACGTCCCCATACCCGACGACGTTGAACGAGATGTCGATGTGTCCGGCCTCCGCGACCACCGCGTCCGCGAAGGCGTCAACGCTCCGCGGGTCCAGGGCATCCACGATGGCGGGTTCCACCACGCCGCCCTCGGAGCGGATGAGCGCCGCGACCTTGTCGAGCTTTTCCCGGGTGCGTCCCGCGAGGAAGACGCGGGCCCCTTCGCGTGCGAAGGCGCGGGACACCGCGCCGCCGATGGGACCGCCCGCGCCGTAGATGACGGCGACCTTGTTCTCCAACAGCATGTTCAATCCCCCAGAGGCACTTCGAGACGGAGCCCGGCCCCACACTCCATCTCCTCTCGGCCCCCCCTGCGGCATCTCGCCGCGAGCTATCGCTCACTGAATGACAATTGCAAAGGACCGCGAGAAGGCCCGGGCCTCTCGCGCGGGCTCGACAGCTCAGGCACCCCGCGCCTCGACAGAGCCGCCCGCGGTGGGAGGCACGGTGCGCGCCGAGGAGGCCAGCTCCGCGAGGATGCGAACCGCCTCGCGCGCCGCCGCTTCCGGCCGCACGCTCGTGTCGGAGATGCCGGCAATCAGCCGGGTGATGTCATGGTCCACCCTTCCCTGCCGGCCCCACGCCCGCGCCGGGGGCGCGCTGAGGTACGCGGAGAAGGCATGGTGTCCGGAGCCGGGACGCTCGCCGATGACGTGCACCAGCGCCCGGGGCGCCTCCTCCTCCGGGTCACCCAACAGCAGCTCGCCCACCTGGTAGCCCGCGCGCACGCGCCCGTACTTCACCACCAGGTGCTCGGGCGCCACGCGCCAGCCCGCCGCCGCCAGCTCGCGCCGCAGCTCCGTCAGGAAAGGCAGCAGGTGCCCCTCGTCCATCAGCGAGCGCGCATCCAGCCCGTCCGAGATGACAATCTGCGCATCCCACTGTCCGGCCTGCCGCAGCCGCAGCGTCCGCACCACCAGCTCGGAGGCCGCGTCCAGCCGCTCGCCCGAGGGCGGGTGCAGGATGTAGTCGCGCCGGTCCTCCGAGCACGTCCGCAGCGCCACCACGTCCGGCAGCCGCGCCACCACGTCCTCGGACAGCTCCGACCAGATGCCCGCCTTCGCGTCCTCGTACAGCGCGCGCAGCTCCCGCTCCAGCGACGGCTCCAAATCCCAGACCCGGGCCCCATGTCCCACGGCCAGCGGCACGCCGCGCTCGCGCACCGCCGCCATCTCCCGCTTCGCCTCCGCGAGCACCTCCGCGTCCGGGCGCGTGTCCCCCTTGCGCCGCCGGTACTGGAGGTACACCCACGCCGGGTCGCCGAAGTGCTCCGTGGGCCGGCCGCTCGCGTCGATGACGCCCAGCTCCTGGAAGAAGGCCCACATCCGGTCATCCACCTCGAGGCCGAACTTCTCCCGCAGCCGGACGTGGTCCTGGAACGCCGTGGTCAGGTAGCTGAGCATCGGGTCGTTCCGCGTGGGCAGCGCCATCAGGTAGCCGGGGCCCGCGGGCGCCACCTGCTCCAGGCACCAGCTCAAATCATCCAGCGACACGTCCATGTGCAGCGTGGAGCACACGTCCAGGCCAATCATCAGCCCGTGCAGCTTGCCCATGACGATGTCTTCCAGGCAGCAGCGCACGAGCTGCTCACGGGTGCGGAACACCTCCGGCCCGATGAAGCCCGCCACGTCATTCACGTGCACCCACGGCTCCGGCGCCCGCCCCGCCCCGAGCTGCGCCAGCGCCACGCGCGCCTTCAGCGCCCGCGCGAAGCCGTACTTGCGCGACTCGTGGATGAGCATGTCGCAGCCGTGGTGGTGTCCGTTCGTCGCGTCCGCGCCCTGCCCCGTCTCGAAGTAGAGGCCGTACTTCCCGGTGCGCCGCGCCGCGTACGCCACCATCTTCTCAATCGTGACGTCGAAGGTGCGGTTGGCGGACTCGTTGCCCGCGAGACTCTGGAACCAGATGCCGGTGGTGCCCGGCTGCCGTGCCTCCACCTGCGCCTGCACGTCGATGTGCGACAGCACGCAGTGAGGCATCACCTCCGTCAGCCCGAAGGTGACGAGGATGTCGTGCAGCGCCGCCTCCACCGCGGCCACCGACGCGGGCGCGGAGGACACCGGGTTGGTGCCCAGCACCACGTCGCCCACCGCGAAGGACCAGCCGTTGAACACCTGCCAGCGGATGTCGTCCGGGTGGTCCGTGGGCGAGTTGGGCTGGATGCGCGCGCCCAGGTAGCCCTTCGCGCCCAGCCTGCTGCCCGGCAGCGGGTGGAAGATGCGCGCCCCCACCGCCGTCAGCTCCGCGTCGCTCATCAGCTTCACGACGCAGGCGATGACGTCGCTGCCCAGCCCTCCGAGGATGGCGTGCACCTCCGCCTCGGGCGCCGTCAGCAGGAAGCTCTTGAGCTGCCCCAGCGTCCACTCCGCCAGCCGGGGGAGCAGCGCCACGTCCAGCCCCTCCAGCATGAAGGCATGGAGCCGGTCCTCGAAGGGCGGATGCGCGTGGAGGTCGCCCAGCTTCGCGCGGGACAGCAGCGCCCGGGCATTGGCCCGTGACACCTCGTCCGCCGCGGCGATGCCGAGGGCCGCATCCCCCTCCTTGAACGCGTTGGCCGCGCCGAGCACCTGTTGGTACAGGCGCGGGTCGAAGGTCCCCTGGACCCGGTGGATGTACCCGAACACGTCCTCGCCGGTGAGGACGTCGCGGAGGCTCACGCTCATGGCGCCGGACAATGTATCCGGCGAGCCATTCCGGAAGCCATGCAGGTGTTTCGCTGTCACCTGCGAGACGTCTGCCCGCCTGTTCCGTATCCGCGGAGCCGGGTCACCGCGGTCCCACGCTACTCGTCCAGCAGGTCCGACCAGAACCCCACCAGGCGCCCCACGTCCGCCGGGGCCGCCTGCCGGTCCACCTCCGCGTGGGAGATGAGTGGCGTGGCCAGCACATGCACCTCCGTGTGCGGCCGCAGCGCCTGGCCCAGCAGCGAGGCCTCCATGGAGGGAATCACCGTGTCCCCCTCACCGTGCAGCAGGTAGACGGGCGAGCCCGGCGGCGGCGAGCGGGCCGGTGACATCGACGGGTCCGCGGCGAAGGCCTTCACGTACGGCAGCAGCGTGGGCCCCAGCGCCGCCACGTCCCGGGTGTTCACCTGCCGCAGCAGCGTGGCCGCGGGCTCGGGCAGCTCGGCCTGGAGCGCCCGCGCCCGGGCGAACGTCTCCTCCGCCTTCACCGCGTCGGTGAGCGTCAGGTGCGAGGCCCGAAGGAAGGTGCGGATGCCCGCGCGCAGCGGCTCCACCTGCTCGGGAGGCACCAGCCGGTCCGCCACGTTGAGGAGGATGACCACCACGCCGTAGTCGTGCGGCGACAGGCGGCTGCCGTCGGACAGCTCCCCGGTGCACAGGAAGGCCAGCACCCGGGGCAGGTCTCCGTGCCCTCCGAACGAGAGCGTGGCGGCCACCCGCTCCTTCAGCGCGGGCCGCCCCGCCGCCACCACGGACAGCCCACCGGAGAAGCTGATGCCGAACAGGGCCACCTTCCCGTCGGGCGCGAGGTCCTCCCGGCCCGCGGCCCACGCGGCGGCGTCCTCGATGATGTCCGGCAGGCGCGGGGTGATTTCGTAGCGCAGCAGGTCCTCGGGCTCGGGGGTGAGCACCGCGTGTCCTCCCGCGGCCAGGTCGCCCGCGAGCTTCACCAGGCGCGGCTCGTCGATGCCGTCCGCGTGGACGCCCGAGGTGAGCACCACCGTGCGCCCCCGCCACCCGTCCACGGGCCGGTAGAGCCGGGCGCGCACCGGGCCATGCCGCGTGGGCACCCGCAAGTCACTCACGTCGAAGGGCACCGTGTGCCAGCGGGACAGGGCCTCGGCGGCCTCGCCCTTCATCCCCGCGGCTCGCACCACGAAGGACAGGCCGCGCAGCCAGTCCGGCCCCACCCACAATGCCACCGCCAGCAGCGCCACCAGCGACGCGCCCACCGTCCTCCGGACGGCCCGGTTCATTGAAGCAGGTGCTCCACGAAGGTGCACAGGCGGTCCCTCTCGAAGGGCTTCTCCAGCAGCCCCCTCGAGTGACGGCCCACGAACTCGCGCGCCTGCGCGGTGAAGGCGCCGCCCGTCATCAACCCGGTGCGCAGCGCCAGCTCCGGCGCCTGCCGCTCCAGCTCCATCACGAAGTCCATCCCGCTCATGCCCGGCATCATCAGGTCACAGAGGATGGCATCGAATCGCTCTCCGCTGGCCAGCAACTGGAGCGCCTCGCGGGCGTCCTGGACGGCGCGGACCTCGTAGACGTCACGCACGAGGCGGCTCACCGCGTTGCCCACGGAGGGCTCGTCGTCGATGAGCAGCAGCCGCCTGCGGGGCGCCACCCGGCACGGCGCGCACGCGGGCGCCCCCTCGGACGAGGCCGGCGCCTCCGCCACGAGGGCCGGCAGCACCACGCGGAAGGAGCTGCCCCAGCCCGGCGCGCTGGTCACCTCGATGCGCCCGCCCATGGCCTGCACGAGGCTGAGGCCGATGGACAGCCCCAGCCCGGTGCCCTCGCCCACGGGCCGGGTGGTGAAGAACGGGTCGAAGATGCGGCGCTGCACGTCCGGCGGCATGCCGTGCCCGTTGTCGAACACCTCCAGCTCCACCTGGCCGCGGCCGGCGCGCAGGGAGACGCGCACCAGGTTCTCCTCCACGGCCCGCTCCGGCAGCGCCTGCAGCGCGTTCACCAGCAGGTTGACGACGACCTGGCTCAGGCGCAGCTCGTTGCCGTGGACGCGCGGCACCGGCTCCAGCGAGCACACCAGCCGGGCGCGGTGCGACAGCTCGTTGCGCACCAGCCGGAGCGCGGCGTCCACCACGCGGGCCACGTCCACCGGGCCATGCCGGTCCTCCTCCGCGCGGGCGAAGGTGCGCAAATCCCGGACGATGGAGCGCACCCGCCCGGCGCCCTCCTCCGCCTCCGCCACCACCTCGCGCAGCTCCAGGAGCTGCTCCGGACTCAGCTCCGGCTGGGACAGCCGCTCCCGCAGGAAGGAGATGTTGGAGATGACGTAGGCCAGGGGGTTGTTGATTTCGTGCGCCACGCCCGCCGCCAGGGTGCCCACGGAGGCCATGCGCTCGGCCACCAGGAGCTGCGACTCCAGGCGCTTGCGGTCCGTGATGTCCCGGATGACGCCGACGAGGAACGCCTCTCCGTCCGTGCTGGTGAACGGGGCCTTCTTCGTCACCACGATGTGGCCCCGGCCCTTGGGGTTGGTGAGCGTCTCCTCGTTCTCGTCGGGCTGGCCGGAGCGGAAGACCTGCTCGTCCTTCCCCCAGAAGACGTCCGCCTCGTGGGCGGGGACGAAGTCGTAGTCCGAGCGGCCCAGGAGCTGGTCCGCGGAGGTTCCCATGACCTGACAGAACGCGCTGTTGACGGCGATGAACCGGTGCTGCCGGTCCTTGACGAAGATGGGGTCCGGCACCGCGTCGAGCGCGCTGCGCAGGAAGTCCCCGGCGCGGCGCAGGGAGTGGACGTCGGCATCCGCGCGCTCCGCCGCCAGGCGCCGCGTCAGCGCCGCCATCCTCGCCCCCCAGTTCGAGCCGGGAGGGAGGACACACTCGTCGGCGCCGGCCTCGGCCAGGGCCTCCGCTTCCATGGGCGCGCGCCGCGTCAGCACCACGAGGTGCGTGCGCGAGGCCACGCGGGACACATGCAGCTGGCGGCAGGCCGCGACGGCCTCCTCCAGCGGGCCACCCGCGTCCCACGCCACGAGCAGCCCCTCCGTCACCGAGGTGGCGGACAGGGACGAGACTCCGGGCACGCGCAGCACGTGACAGGGCCGTCCGGCCACGGACTCGCGCAGACCCCGCTCGATTTCCTCCGCTACCGCGAAAGGCACCGCCACCAACGTCGCGTGCACCGCCGTCACTCCCCGGCCCGGAACAGGCCCTGCCTTCCGTCTTGCAGACGCGGGGCCACGCTCGAGATTGCAGCGTCCCCGGGCGAAACGGTCAACGCCGGCCCGGTTTTCAACATTCAAACCGACTTCCGGCGGGTGGCGTCTCGGACCCGCCGGGTCGCCGTGGCCACCACGCGGGGGCCCACCCGGCAGGTGGGTAGGAGAGCGCAGCGAGCGCAGTTCTCCGGCACCGGCCGGGCCGGGCAGGCGCCGCTCATGCCGTAGTGGCACAGGGCGAAGTCGTAGCGGACGGGGTCGGCGGCATCCAGCGCACGCAGGGAGGCGGTGACCTCCTCGGCGGTGCGCCATGTCAGGTCCTTGCGCCGGGTGAGGCCCAGGTGCTGGGAGATGCGGCCGATGTGGGTGTCCAGGGGGATGAGGAGCGTGGCGGGCGGCACGCGCTTCCAGATGCCGAAGTCCACCGCGTCGGGGCCGCGCACCATCCACCGGAGGAAAAGGTTGAGCCGCTTGGCGGCCCCCGTGCCCAGGGGCGAGGGCAGCAGGTGGTGCAGGCCCCGCTCCGGGCCCAGCGCGGCGCGCAGCGCGTCCATGGGGACCTGGCGCAGGGTGGTGGTGAAGGCGTCCAGCGCGCCGTGCAGCGTGCCGCGCGCCTGGAGTCCCTGGACGAAGAGGGCCTCCAGGCTTCCGTGCTCGCGCAGCGCGCGGCCCATGCCGAGCAGGAGCACGGCGACGTCGGTGCCCACGTTGAAGCGATAGACGAAACCGGAGAGCAGCGACGCGGCGCCGGAGACGTCGAGCGCGCGGACGAAGGCGGCCGGCGAGGGCCCCATGCGACGGAGGAGCGCGTCCACCTTGGGGCGGAACAGGTCCGCGCGCCCGTAGGCCAGCGAGGCGGCGAGCAGGGCGCTGACCTCGATGTCGCGCGCGTCGGTGTAGCGGTGGGGGAACTCCACCGGGTCGAAGCCGATGCGGGCGCGCGCGTCGGTGGAGGCCAGGAAGGCGTCCAGCACCGGGCGCAGGCGCTCGGCCCCCTGGGCGGTCAGTCCGGTTCCGCGGGTCACGTCGGGGCTCCCAAATGCTCCTGGAACGGCGGCCTGCCGCCCGGGCTTCCCGACTCTCGCCGGTGCCCGGAGGCGGAGCAACGGGAACCCGCCCCCCTCCCTCCCCGCGGGAGGAAGGGGGGAGAGGCGCCTGCTACTGCACCGCGAAGACGAGGTCGTCGTGGTCGTTGTACGAGCCCGTGCCGCACGCGGCCACGCTGCCGTTGTAGCGGAAGCGCGCGCGCACCGCCTGCACCGCGCCCGAGGGCAGCGTGTACGTCGCGGACAGCGTCTGCGCGCCCTTCGCGGTCGGCGTAATCGTGGTGATGTACGTCCACGTCGGGCTGGTGGCGTTCGCCGCGTAGTACAGGTCCAGCTTGTCGGCCGTGGTGGAGTACACCCAGACCGTCGCGTCAATCTTCACCGTCTTGCCCGCGGCGAACGGCGTCCCGTCCGTCGTGGACACCTTGATGCGGTCGTTCGACTCGTCCGAGTGGTACGTGCCCGACAGGCCGTCCGCGCACGAGCCGTTGATGGTGTTCGGCGTGTTGACCTCGGGCCCCAGGCCGCCGCGGCCGTTGAGCAGCGTGCCGGAGTCACACGAGGACGACACCGAGAGGCACCGGGGCGCCTTCAGCGTCGAGTCGTACCCCGCCGTGCTGGTGCTGTTGCTCACCGTCACCGTGACGCTGCTGCTCGTGGCCGAGTTGCCCACGCCGTCGTACGCCCGCGCCGCCACCGTGTGGCTGCCGTTGGCCGTGGAGGCCGTGTCCCAGGCGAAGTTGTAGGGCGAGGACGTCACCGAGCCCTTCACCTGCCCGTCCACCAGGAAGTCCACGCGGCCGATGCCCGAGGCGTCCGAGGCCGTCGCGGAGATGGTGGCCGTGCCGGTCACCGTGGCACCGGACGCGGGCGCCGTCAGCGCCACCGTCGGCGGCGTGGTGTCCGTCACATTCACGGAGCCCTTCGCCAGCTCGGCCACATAGGCGGCGGCGACCTTCGCGAACTTCAGCGCGTGGTTCGCGTTGTTGTTGCTGCGCGCCAGCGTGTCGTTCACCGTGTGGATGGACGGGTTGTACTGGCTCATCAGCGACTCGAACGGAATCGAGGCCGCGAAGCCCGCGTTCGTCCACGACGCGTGGTCCGAGCACGCATAGCCGCACGTCGAGTTGGACCAGGTGATCTTGTTCGGGTCGGTATTGAAGTACGTGCTGATGAGGTTGGTGATGAACGAGTTCTGCGCGGCGTTGGTGTAGTCCGTCATCATCGCCACGTCGATGGTCGAACCCTGGTAGTTCGTCATGTCGAGCTGCAGTACGCCCACCACGTTGACGGCGTTGGCCTTGTAGGTGTCGGCGATGTTCTTGGAGCCGCGCAGGCCCACCTCCTCGGCGGCGTAGGCCATGAACTTCACCGTCCTCTGGGGACGGTAGCCCTGCACCATCGCCATGCGAATCACCTCGGTGAGGGTGGCGATACCGGACGCGTCATCGTCCGCGCCGGGCGCCGTGCTGCCCGAGCTGGTGGAGTCCAGGTGCCCGCCGAGGACCACGACCTCCGACGGCAGCGTGGTGCCCTGGATGGTCATGATGACGGACGGCTGGGTCGTCACGGTGGACGGGTGGGTGTAGAGCTCCACGGTGACGTCGGTGCGCCCGTTCGCCAGGCTCTCCCAGTGCGACTTCAGCCAGTTGGCCGCCGTCGTGCCCGTCGACGACGTGTGGTAGCGCGTCGTGTAGCTGGACAGCTGGGTGATGGTGTTGCGGATGTTGGGCTCCTGGAGCCCGGCCACCAGCGCGTTGACCGTCGCGGCGTTGTCCACCGTGTAGGTCACCGCCAGCGAGCTCATCGCCTGGGCCGCCGCCGTGTTGTCCATCGAGGCCAGCGCCGAGGCCTCCGTGTCGTGGTAGATGTAACCGCCACACCGGTTGGCGCGGTCATGCATCGCCCGGGAGATGAGGTTGAGCTGGGACTCGCGTACCCGGAACGCGGTGACCTCACCCTTCTGACCGACCTGCTCCGGCGCCGCGAACCCGGAGCCGACCAGCGTCGCGTTCACGATGTGCGCGACATCCGAGCCGACGGTAATCCAGACCTCACGGTCCGCCGGGGCCTGCGCCTCCGGAACCGACGACTCAGGAGCCTTCGCAAACGCCGAGACACAACCGAGCACCATGACGACTGAAGCCAGGCGCTTCATGTTCATACGCTTCTCCACTGCCATGCGGGGGGACGACTCTGCTGCGGACCTGAAGGCACGTGAATTCCGGCCCTCACCGCGAGTGTGTCATTTCTCGCGATAACAAGGAAATTGCGTTGGTCCTGAAACAGCAGCAGGCCGTCCGCCACCCGGCCGGAGTACGATTTGAACGTTGCTAACGCGTCAGTTCGCGCACGGCGTGGCCCAGCTCCGGGAGGATGAGCGCGTCCATGGCGAGGCGGACGGCCTGGGGCGAGCCCGGGAGGGCGAAGAGAATCATCCCCTGATACGTGCCCGCGGTGGCCCGGGACATCATCGCCGCGCTGCCCACCTGCCGGTACGACAGCATCCGGAACAGCTCACCGAACCCGGGCAGCTCCTTCTCGAACAGCGCCTGGAGCGTCTCCACGGTGCTGTCGCGGCGGCCAATCCCCGTCCCACCGTTGAACAGCACGGCCCGCGCCCCCGCGGCCCGCGCCGCCTCCAGCGCGCCGCGGATGGCCTCCGGGTCGTCCTTCACCACCGTGTACCCGGCGATGGAGTGCCCCGCCGACTCCAGGGCCTCGCGCAGCACCCGCCCGCTCTCGTCCTTCGCGGCGTCCCGGCTGTCCGAGCACGTCACCACGTAGGCGCTCACGTGCACCGGCGCCCGCGCCTTGTGCTCCGCCGTCACCTGCGAGCCCGCGCCCCCATGGTCATGGTCATGGCCGTGCGGGTGGTGATGGTGGTGCTCGTGCCCGTGTTCATGAGCGTGGTCGTGCTCATGGTGCGGGTGCCCGGGCCCATGCTCATGGTGGTGGTGCCCGTGGGCGTGGTCATGCTCATGGGAGTGCCCGTGGGCGTGGTCGTGCCCATGACCGTGGTCATGGTCATGGTCGTGGTCGTGTCCCTCGTGGGCCATGGCGGTTGCTCCGGTGCGCGCGGGGCGCGTCAGGGGTTCTCGGGCAGGTCGACGACGAGCTCGCCGTTCCGCACTTCGACGGTGACCGTCGGCTGGTCGTCACAGACACCCGGGGAGGTCTCGTTCCTGCCCGAGTCCATGTCGAAGCCCACTTCGTGGCAGGGACAGACAACCATGTTGCCCTCGATGCGGCCGCCCGATAGCAGACAGCCCGCGTGGTTGCACCAGTCGTCCAGCCCCTTGTAGCGGCCCTGAATCTTCGCGATACACACGTTGCGCTTGCCGACTTCGTAGCCGCGCATCTCCCGCTCGGCGAAGTCCGCCGGCCCCAGCTTGATCTTCGTCATCGCGGTCTCTTTTCCCACAATGCAGGCCGGCCTGCACCCCCGTTCCCCGGGCATTACCTTTGCTCCCGTGACTCCAGACGTCATCACCCAGACCGTCGACAAGGCGGCAGTCGCCCAGGTCCTCCGGGACATCGCCCTCCTCCTGCAGCTCGACGGTGAGAGCGGCTACCGCGTCCGCGCGTACGAGATGGGCGCGGACCGCATCGCCGGGCTCCCCCAGGAGCTGGGCCCGCTGGTGGCGGAGGGCCGCCTGGAGAGCCTGCCGGGAATCGGCCCCGCGCTCGCGGAGAAGATCACCGAGCTGGTGACCACCGGCCGGCTGGGCTACCTGGAGGACCTGAAGGCGAAGTTCCCCCCGGGGCTGCTGGAGCTGATGAAGCTGCCGGACCTCGGCCCGAAGAAGGTGGCCACCCTGTGGCGCGAGCTCGAGGTGGGCGGAATCGAGGACCTGGAGCGCGCGTGCCAGGAAGGCCGCGTGCGCCAGCTCAAGGGCTTTGGCGAGAAGAGCGAGGCGAAGATGCTGGAGGGCATCGCCGTGTACCGGCGTGCCCGCGGCGAGCGGAAGCTCCTGGGCGACGTGCTGCCCGTGGCCGAGGCGCTCCTGGAGCAGGTGAAGGCCAGCCCCGGTGTCGTGCGCGCCAGCCTGGGCGGCAGCGTGCGCCGCCGCGCGGAGACGGTGGCGGACGTGGACATCATCGCCTCGGCGGCGGACCCCGGCCCGGTGCTGGACGCGCTCGCCAGCGCCCCGGGCGTGGCGGCGGTGCTGGGCAAGGGCGGCAGCAAGTGCTCCGTGCGCATGGCCGCGGGCGACCTGCAGGTGGACCTGCGCGTGCTCCCGGACGAGGACTACGCCACCGCCCTGCACCACTTCACCGGCTCCAAGGCCCACCACATCCGCCTGCGCAACCTGGGCCACGAGCGGGGCCTCAAGATTTCCGAGTGGGGCGTCCACCGCGAGGATGGGACGAAGGTGCCGGTGGAGGACGAGGCCGCCCTCTACGCGCTGCTGGACATGCAGTACGTGCCGCCCGAATTGCGCGAGGACAACGGCGAGGTGGAGGCCGCGCGCGAGGGCCGCCTGCCCGAGGACCTGGTGACGCTGGAGGACGTGCAGGGCGCCGTGCACGCGCACAGCACGTGGTCCGACGGCAGGAACTCGCTGGAGGAGATGGCGCTCGCCGCGAAGGCGCTGGGCCTGAAGTACCTCACCGTCACCGAGCACAGCCAGGCGGCCATCTACGCCGGCGGCCTGAAGGTGGAGGACCTGAAGCGCCAGTGGGAGGAAATCGACCGCGTCAACGCGGCCGTGCCTGAAGTACGCCTGCTCAAGGGCATCGAGGTGGACATCCTGGAGACGGGCGCGCTGGACTACCCGGACAGCGTGCTGGAGCAGCTCGAGGTGGTCATCGGCTCCATCCACGTGCGGCACGGCATGGACGAGGACCAGATGACGCGCCGGCTGCTCGCCGCGCTGGACAACCCGTGCCTGCACATCCTCGGACACCCCACCGGCCGCCTCCTCCAGAGCCGGGAGCCGTACCCCCTGCGCATGGAGGAGGTGCTGGAGCGGGCCGCCGAGCGGGGCGTGGTGGTGGAAATCAATGGCAAGCCGGCGCGGCTGGACATCAAGGCCGAGTACATCCGCCAGGCCATCCAGCGGGGCGTGAGACTGGTGGTGAGCTGCGATGCGCACCGCCAGGAGGACCTGCGGAATCTGGCCTTCGCCGTGGCCACCGCCCGCCGGGGCTGGGCGCGCAAGCGCGACATCCTCAATACCCTGCCGGCGGACCGCTTCGTCTCCGCGCTGCGCGCGCGCCGGTGATAGGCTGCGGCGCGCGTTGATGCCCCGCCTGCCGCCGCTGCTCCTCTGTCTCATCGCCCTGCCCTCCCTCGCCCTCGCGGGAGAGGGCCGTCCGTCGCGCGCCGACCTGCAACGGGTGATGGAGTTGCACGCGCGCTCGGTGGTGCGGGTGCGTGGGCCGAAGCAGACGGGCACCGGCGTCATCGTGGGCTCGGCCGGGCAGGTGCTCACGTCCCTGGAGCCGGTGGGCGAGGCGTTCGTCGGGCTGAACGCGGCCACGGTGGAGCATGACGGGAAGGCCCTGCCCGCCCGGGTGATGATGGCCAGCGCGGAGCTCAAGGTGGCGCTGGTGGCCGCGCCGGACGGCACCTACCCCGCGGTGCCGGTGAAGCTGCTGAAGGACGGGGACAGCCTCGTGGGGCGGTGGGTGGTGGGCGTGGTGCCGGCGGCGAAGGGACAGCCCGCGCGGCCCGTGCCGGCCCAGGCCCGCGGCGCTCCAGCGCCCTTCTTCGACGTGCCCCTGGCGCTGCCGGCGGGCAGCCCCGTGTTCGACGCGGACGGACGGCTGGTGGCGGTGGTGGTGCAGCGGCACCGGCGCGGCTGCCGGGTGCTGCCGCTGGGCGCGGTGAAGACGCAGCTCGCCTCGGCGGACGGGACATGAATCAAGCGATGGCGACGCCCTGGCGCCCGAGCGCGGTGCAGGAAGCGGTGGGCCTGTGGGCGGTGGGCTTCCTGAGCATCATCGCCGCCTTCCTCCTCTTCGGAGGAAGCAGCGTCCCCAAGCTGGTGGCCACCGTGGGCTTCCTCTACCTGCCGCTCATCCCCATGCGCTGGCGGGAGGAGGACTACCGGGACTACGGGCTGACGCTGCGCGCGTGGCGCGAGGACGTGCGCCTGTTCCTGGTGCTGTCCGCGATTGTCGGCCCGCTGTTCTTCGTGGCCTTCGCCGGCTTCGTGGAGGTGCTGCCCCACCTGCCCCCTTCCCTGGCGCGCCACCTGACGCCCATGGTGGGCGAGGGCCACTTCAACCCCCGCCTGCCCCCGCGCTTCGGGGAGTGGGTCGTCGACCAGCTCTTCGTCGTCGCGCTGCCGGAGGAGTTCTTCTACCGGGGCTACGTCCAGACGCGGCTGAGGGATGCGTGGCCCCAGGGCCGGCGCGTGCTGGGCGGCAGGCTGGGCCGCGCCTTCTGGGTGACGGCGGTGCTGTTCGCCCTGGGGCACCTGGCCATCTTCCAGGTGTGGCGACTGTCCGTGTTCTTCCCCGCGCTGCTCTTCGGCTGGATGCGCGAGCGCACCGGCACCATCCTCGGCGCCGCCCTCTTTCACGCCGCGTGCAACCTCTACGTGCGCTTCCTGGAGGTGTCCTTCTTCGGAGGGCCGTGAGACGCGCGGGGTCGGAATTTTCGACGCACAGCGGCAACTCTGGCGACGACGGGCCGACAATTCTCTACCCCCGTAACGCCGAGGCCCCCCATGAGCGTTCGCCGCACCGATGGCCCGAAGCCCGTCACCCTCCGTCCCACCACGACTCCCGAGGCTCAGCCCAGGAACGCGGTGAAGCCGGGCACCCCCGCCAGCCCGCGCGCCGTCCAGGATGGCTTCGGCCCCTCCCCGCGCCGCTCCGAGCTGGCCCGCGCGGAGCAGACGCTGACCCCGGTGCCGCCCCGCCCCGGCCGCCTCGCCCTGGACAGCCAGGATGCGCAGAAGGCCATCCAGGCCTCCCTCTCGCACCTGGCCCCGGAGACCGAGTCCCTCACGAGGCAGGCCCCGGCCTTCGCCCCGCGCAACGTCGAGCGCGATGAGCTCGGCATGACGCACGTTCGCCTGGACCGCGTGCACGAGGGCGTGAAGGTCTTCGGCGAGCAGGTCATCTCCCACCTCGACAGGGACGGGAAGGTGACGAGCATCACCGGCGAGCAGTCCACCATCCCCGCGGGGCTCGGCAGCGAGAAGCCCCGGCTGACGCCCGCGCAGGCCATCGACGTGGCCCGCAAGGACTTCGGCGCGAAGCCGGACAAGCAGCCCAACGCCGAGCGGGTCATCTACCAGGACGCCGCCGGGAAGTACCACTCGGCCTACCTCGTGAAGCTGGACCAGATTCAGGGCCAGGAGAACCCGCGCCGGATGAACTACCTGGTGGACGCCAACACCGGGAAGGTCTTCGAGAAGTTCAACGAGATTGACGGCTTCACGGTGTCTCGCAAGGGCACCACCGGACAGGCCGGCGCCACCGCCCCCACCGAGGTGAGCGCCACCGCCACGCCCAAGGCGAAGATCAGCGACCTGGGCACCGTCACGTCGAAGCTGAAGCTGGACCAGGACCTCACCATCGACAAGCTCGCGCTGTCGCTGGACGTCAGCCACTCGTACCGCGGCGACCTGTCCGTCACCCTCACCAGCCCCTCCGGCAAGAGCGCGGTGGTGCACGACCGCAAGGGCGGCGGCGCGGACGACCTCAAGGGCACCTTCGACCTCAGCGCCTTCGCCGGTGAGCCGGCCCGGGGCGAGTGGACCCTCACCGTGTCCGACAAGGCGCGCGGCGACACGGGCGTCCTCAACAGCTGGGGCCTGAAGGCCACCGCCAAGGCGGCTCCGCCTCCGACGCAGCCGCCCGTGGGCAAGGCGGATGACACGTCGCTCTACAGCGGCAAGGTGGACCTGGCGACGACGAAGAAGGCGGACGGCAGCTTCGTCCTGCGGGACTCCACGCGCGGCAAGGGCGTGGAGACGTTCGACGCGAACAACCGCGAGGAGGCCACCGGCCAGACGGACTTCAAGGACACCAACGACGTCTGGGGCGAGTCGGGCGACCCGACGCGCGCCCGCGCCGCGGTGGACGCGCACTACGGCGCCGCGATGACGTACGACATGCTCAAGAACGTGCTCGGCCGCGACTCGCTGGACGGCGCGGGCGAGAAGCTCGTCTCGTACGTGCACGTCAGCAACGGCCTGGTGAACGCGTTCTGGGACGGCCAGAAGATGAGCTACGGCGACGGCGACGGGAAGACGTCCGGCCCGCTCACCGCGCTGGACATCGCCGGGCACGAAATCGCCCACGGCCTCACCGAGCGCACCGCCGGTCTCATCTACCGCAACGAGTCCGGCGGTCTCAACGAGGCCATGAGCGACATCTTCGGCGCGGGCGTGGAGTGGTACGCCGCGCAGAAGAACCCCGCCGTGAAGTTCAACTGGACGGTGGGCGAGACGGCGTGGACCCCGGGCTCCAACACCGAGGATGGCCTGCGCTACATGGATGACCCGAAGAAGGACGGGTACTCCATCGACAACTACAAGGACTACCCGAAGCAGACCGAGGTGCACGGCTCCAGCGGCATCGCCAACAACGCCTTCTACCTGCTGGTGAATGGCGGCAAGAACCGCACCTCCGGCCTGGAGGTGAAGGACGGCATCGGCATGGAGAAGGGGCTGAAGATCTACTACCGCGCCCTCGCCCACTACATGACGCCCAACACCACCTTCGCCCAGGCGCGCGCGGCCTGCATCCAGGCGGCGACCGACCTCCACGGCGCCAACTCGCCGGAGGTGCAGAAGGTGAAGGAGAGCTGGACCGCCGTGGGTGTGAACTAGCGCGCTCGGTCCAAGGGGTACCGGTCCCGGTGGATGACACCGGGGCCGGGGCTCAGGAAACGCCGGACGTGGGGTCCATTCCCGGGGGCAGCCCTTCCACGAGGAGCATCATCGTGTGCGCGCACGTGTGGCGGAGCGCCTTCGCCGCTGCGTACTCGGGAGAGGCCCACCAGGCCCGGGCCTGCTCCACGCTGGGAAACTCCAGGAGGGCGAAGCGCGGCGGCTCCCAGGTTCCCTCGAGCGCCTGCGTCGCGCCTCCTCGCGCGAGGTAGCGGCCGCCGTACCGGGCAATCGACGGCGGCGCGAGCTGCTTGTACCGCTCGTAGGTCTGGGCATCGTGAACCGCGATCTGGACCACCACGTAGGCCGGCATTCGCGGCTCCTTGCGGACGCCTCAGAACACGAACGGGAAACGAACCGGGGCGCCCTGCCCCTGGTGCCTGGGGAAGTTCCAGGCGCGCACCTTCGCCTCGATGCAGCGAGCGAGCGGCGTGCCCTGAATCGACGCGGTCTCGGTGACGACCTCGCCCACCTTTCCGGTGGGAAGGATGCTCCAGCGCACCACCACGCGTCCGCCCTCCTTCGGGGGCTGCTGCAGCTCCCTGGCGCACGCGGTGATGTCTCCCTTGTTGGCGAGCACCACCTCGAAGATGTCGGACTGCGCGAGCTCGGCCGGCGGCTTCGACGGGTCCGGAGGCACGTACACCGTGCGCTCCTTGCGCGCGCTCGCGGCGCCCGGCGGAGGCCCCGACAGCTCGCGGTCGTAGGCCTCGTCGGGCCCCAACGCCGATGCGGACTTCTCCTCGGCGGCCGGCGCCTCATCCAGGCCCAGGTCGTCGTCCGACTCGAACGACGTCTCCGTGACGGCCGGCGGCGCCACCGGGCGCTTCTCCAGCGCGAGCGCGGCGGCGGAGACACTCGGGCGGGCAGCGGGGGCTCGCGACGGCGGGCTCACGGTGGACAACTCCGTCTTCGGCACGGATGGGACGCTGGTGGCGGAAGAGGCCACCGCGCCGCCCGTGGCGGACAGCGCGGGGACGGCCCCGCCCCTGTCGATACCACCCCGCGGCACGAGCGAGGAACCGGCGATACCGCCCGGTACCGCACCCGCTCCAGGGCCCGTCGCGCCGGCCATGGCGCCCACGCCCGCCGCACCGGGGCCCATCGCTCCAGGCGAAGAAGGAGCCCCCGGCACCGCGGCGGTGTTGGCCGCCCCGGGCGCAGCGCCGCCGGCAGCACCTGGCACCACGCCGGAGCCCGGAGCACCCGACACGGCCCCCGGTGCCGAGCCCGTGCCCGTCACGGCGTTCGCGTGCCCGCCGGCAGGAGCCGCGACACTGCCCGGAGTGGCGGGCCCCGCGCTGAGCGTCGCGGAGGGACCGGCCCCGTTGCTTGGGGACAGTCGGGCCAGGAGCGCGCGCCCCTCACCACTTCCCAGCAACGCCAGGACGATGGCGACCGTCACGCCCCCCGAGACTCCGCCCAGGAGCGCGAGCCACAGGACGCCACGCCACCGCACCTCTCCCCTCCCTGCCCCGGGCGCGGTCACCAGCACCGAATGCGTCCCCACCGGGTCCACGGGAGTGCTCCCCACCTCGGAGAAGCCGCTCCCATTCACGGACGGAGCCCCGTGAGCGGAAGCGTGCCCCGCCTCGGTAAAGCCGCTCCCGTGCGCAGACGCGGCCACGGGGGCAGGCATTCCCACCGCCCCGGTGATAGCGCCGAGCACGGGCTCCCGCGTGGACACGGGCGCGGACAGCTCCACGCGCGCGGCCTCCAGGTCCAGCTCCAGAGACACGCCGTCCTCGGAGAGGGAGCGCAGGGCCTCGGCGCCCTTCAGCTCGAAGGATGGGGCCTCGGTGTCCCCGCCCGGCTCGGGCAGCCGCTCCTGGGGAAGCGGCGCCAACGCCTCCGCCAGCTCCGGCACCTGGCACAGCGGCACCCAGGCGCTGAACCCCTCACGCCAGCAGAGCGAGTCCGGTCCCAGCTCCCCCCGCTCCCAGTACCCCTTCAGTGCCTCGAAATCGTGCGGCCCGGAGGCCTGCGCGTCCAGCCCGACGTACCAGGACTGGCACGCCACCTCCTGCTCGCGCACGGCCGACACGAGCGGGCGCCCCCGGTGCAGGCGCTCCGCGAGCATGTCCCCGCGCGAGCGAGGCTCCGCGACGTTCGGAACGATGCGGCTCTTGTCCGTGCGCAGCTTGCCGACGAAAGCATCCAGCTCCGCGTCGGACACGCCATCGAGCACGGGGGCGGCGCCCGCCTCCGCCTCCTCCGAGAGACTTCCCCGGAGGCCTCCCAGGTTGGCACCTGCATCCCCTGAGTTGCCGACCATGCACCCGCTCCTTGCCAGAACCCCACTGACGACCCACACCCCGCACCGCTGACCGTCCCCCAATGGAATGCCCGCGAGCGGATTCGTCAACGGAGAGTCTCTGCGCGGAGGTGGACACGAGGCCCACTCCGCACAGCGCGCCAACGGAAATGTCCGTCCCCATCCTGGCACGAGGCTCTGTCTGTGCGCCGGTCGCGCACAGAGGAGCTCAGTCCGGCACGGCTTCACGAATCATCGTGCGAGCCAGCCTACTCCTTCAGCGCGGCGGTGAACTGGGAGATGGTCTTCTTCGCGTCGCCGAGCACCATCATCGTGTTGGAGCGGATGAAGAGCTCGTTCTCGATGCCCGCGAAGCCCGGGTTGAGCGAGCGCTTGAGGACGAGGCACGTCTTCGCCAGGTCCGCCGCGAGGATGGGCATGCCGTAGATGGGGCTGCTCGGGTTGCTGCGCGCGGCGGGGTTGACGACGTCGTTGGCGCCGACGACCAGCGCCACGTCGGTGGCGGAGAAGTCATCGTTGATGACCTCCAGGTCGAAGAGCTGGTCGTAGGGGACGTTCGCCTCGGCGAGCAGCACGTTCATGTGGCCGGGCATGCGGCCCGCCACCGGGTGGATGGCGTAGCGCACGTCGCAGCCCTGGGCCTGGAGCGCGTTGGCCAGATCTCGCACCGCGTGCTGGGCCTGGGACACCGCCATGCCGTAGCCGGGCACCACGATGACGGAGCGCGCCGCGCGGAGCACCTCGGCCGCCTCCTCCACGCTGCCCACGTTGGGCGCCGGCCCGGCGGGCGTCGCTCCCGCCGTCACGGCCTTTGCCTCCGGCTCCGCACCGAACGCGCCGAACAGCACGTTGGTGAAGGAGCGGTTCATCGCCTTGGACATCATCATGCCCAGCAGGAAGCCGGAGAAGCCGTCCAGCGCGCCGCAGATGATGAGGACGTTGTTGCCCAGCGCGAAGCCCGTGGCCGACGCCGCCAGGCCCGCGTACGAGTTGAGGAGGCAGATGACCACCGGCATGTCCGCGCCGCCGATGGGCAGCACCAGCAGCACGCCCAGCAGCACGCCCAGCGCCGCCACGGCGTAGAAGGCCCAGGACGCCTCAGGCTGGTAGACGAGCAGGCCAATCAACCCCAGCGTGCCGGCGATGAGCGCCATGTTCGACGCGTTCTGCCCCGGGTAGGTGACGGGCTTGCCGGTGATGAAGCCCTGCAGCTTGCCGAAGGCCATGAGGCTGCCGGTGAAGGTGAGCGCGCCGAGCGCCACCTCCAGGCCCGTGGCGGTGACCTGGAGCGTGCTCATCTTCGGGCCGCCGTGCTCCAGGTACTCGACGACGCCCACCAGCCCCACCGCGAGGCCGCCGAACGCGTGCGAGAGCGCGATGCGCTCCGGCATCTTCGTCATCGGAATCCACAGGCCCATGCCCGTGCCGATGGCCGAGCCGATGAGGAGGGCCAGGATGATCCACTCCCACCGGATGATGACGCCGGTCACCGCCACGCCGTACAGCAGCGTGCCGGCCACCGCGGCCACCATGCCCACCTCCGCGAGCAGCACGCCCCGGCGCGCCGTCTGGGCGTCACCCAGGTCCTTCAGGCCGAGGATGAAGAGGATGGACGCGGCGAGGTACAGCAACTGGACGAACGTCTCCGTGGTCGAGAGCGTCACCGCGCACCTCCCTTCTTCTTGAACATGCGGAGCATGCGGTCGGTGATGAGGAAGCCGCCCACCACGTTGATGGTGGCGGCCAGCACCGCCACCGCGCCGAGCACCGTGGACAGCGTGCCGTAGTGGCCACCCGCCGCCAGCAGCGAGCCCACCAGGGAGATGCCGGAGATGGCGTTGGTGAAGGCCATCAGCGGCGTGTGCAAGAGGTGCGGCACCTTGGAGATGACCTGGTAGCCGGTGAAGGCGGCCAGGAAGAACACGTACAGCCCGAAGATGAGCGTCAGGGACATGTCAGGAGGCCTCCTTCAGGGCCACGTCCGCCACGGCCGGGTGGATGATGTCCCCGCCACGGGTGATGAGCATGCCCTTCACGATTTCGTCAGCGGTATCCAGCTTCAGCGCGCCATCCTTGTCGGTGACGTGCGCGAGCAGCTTCTCCAGGTTGCGGGAGAACATGGCGCTGGCGTGCACGGCGAGCTGGCTGGGCAGGTTCCGCTCGCCGATGAGGGTGACGCCGTTGTCCGTGCGGTAGCGCTCGCCGGGACGGGACAGCTCGCAGTTACCGCCCTGCTCCGCGGCGATGTCCACCACCACCGAGCCGCTCTTCATGCGCCGCACCATGTCCGCGGGCAGCAGCACCGGGGCGCGCCGGCCGGGAATCTGCGCCGTGGTGATGACGGCGTCCGACTTCGCCACGTGCACCGCCAGCGCCTCCGCCTGCTTCTTCTTCGCCTCTTCGCTCAGCTCCTTCGCGTACCCGCCGGAGCCCGCGGCGTCTTCAATCTCGATGTTGACGAAGCGGGCGCCCAGGCTCTCCACCTGCTCCTTCACCACCTTGCGCACGTCGTACGCCTCCACCACCGCGCCCAGGCGGCGCGCCGTGGCGATGGCCTGCAGGCCGGCCACGCCCGCCCCCAGCACCAGCACCTTCGCCGGGGGAATGGTGCCGGCCGCCGTCATCAGCATGGGGAACAGCTTCGGCAGCGCCTCCGCCGCGAGCAGCACCGCGCGGTAGCCGGCGATGGTGGCCTGCGAGCTGAGCACGTCCATCATCTGCGCCAGCGTGGTGCGAGGCACCATGTCCAGCGCCAGCAACGTCACCTGACGCTGGGCGAGCTCCCTGGCCAGCTTCGGGTTCGCCATGGGGTACGCGAGGCTCACCAGCACCGAGCCGGGCTTCAGCAGCGGCAGCTCCTCGGGGCCGGGAGGCTGGACTTTGAGCACCAGGTCGGCGGCGGAGTAGACGGCGGAGGCGCTCGATTCGATGCGCGCTCCAGCGGCACGCAACTCCTCGTCGGAGCACTCCGCCCCCAGGCCCGCTCCACTCTCGACCACCACTTCGTGCTTCTTGCCGACGAGGCGTTTCACGCTCTCCGCCACGAGCGCGACCCGCCTTTCGCCCGGCACCGTTTCACGGGGAATGGCGATGATCATGACTGGCAGCATAGGCGAGCTCGCCTGACTGCCTAGTCATCCCACCGATGGCATGGACCTCCGAATTCGACCAAGCCATTGATTTGTAAGGAGAATCCACATAACGCGACGTGTCTTTTTCTGAACAGACCCTCTTCGCGTCATTCCTGGAGCCCCCCCCTGAGCATGCAATTCCGACAAGCCGAATTGCCCCCAAGGACCTGGGCGTCCAGGCGGCTCAGGAGGCCTGCTTGACGCGCGCGGCGTCACGCTGCGCGGCCACCCAGGCCTTCGCCTCCTCCTCGGTGTCCACCATGGCGAAGGGCTTGGTGCCCTGGCGTCCCAGCAGCGCCGCGGCGCGGGTCATCATGTTGGCCATGGTGCGCACGGCGAAGCTGGCGCCGAAGATGACCATCCCCGCGAAGGGATTCGCGTCCGGGCTCTCCCCGATGGCCTTGCGCACCTCCGGGGTGAGGCCGGAGCTCTGCCGCATGTCCGAGACGAGGTAGATGGCGGGGTGATGGACCCGGAGCTCCTCCGCCACGGCGTTCACCTCCGTCATCAGCTTCATGTCGAAGGCGCCCACGGTGACCAACCGCACCGTGTCCGGCTCCTCGAACCACAACTTGCTCAGCCCCATCGTCCACATCGCGCCCATGACGAAGTTCCTCGTGAAGATTGTGTCCGGAGGGAAGGGGTGACTCAGGAAGCCTTCTGCCCTCGAGCGGCCTCGCGCTGCTCGGCGACCCAGGCCTTCGCCTCCTCCTCGGTGGCCACCATGGCGAACTTGTGCTTCGCCGTGCGGCCCAGCAGCTCCCCGGCGCGCACCATCATGTTGACCATGGTGCGCATGGCGAAGCTGGAGCCGAACAGCACCGAGCCCGCGTAGGGCATCAGGTCCGGATTCTCTCCCAGCAGCTTGCGCACGTCCGGCGCCATCCCGGTCCCCTGCCGCGTGTCCGAGATGAGGTAGAGCGTCGGGTGCGTCTTCTTGAGCTCCTGGGCGAGCGCGTTCGACTCCTCCAGCAGCTTCATGTCGTACATGCCGACCGTGACGAACCGCACCGTGTCCGGCTCCTCGAACCACATCCTATGCGGGCCCAGTGACCACACCGTTGTCATGGCTCTGCTCCTTGTCCTCGTCGCGGGTGGACTCAGCGCTGCCGCATCGCGTGCTGGCGCAGGTAGAGGAAGCACTCGCGCAGTCCATCCTTGAGGCTGCCGAGCGTCTTCACCTCGCGCAGGTCCACGCCAACCTGGACCAGCGTCTGGGCAATCAGCGGGCTGATGCCCGTCACCACGCAGTACGCGCCCAGCAGGCGCGCCGCGTTGACCATCTTGATGAAGTGGTTGGCCGTCATCGTGTCCACCACCTCCACGCCGGTGATGTCGATGATGACGCAGCGGGCCTTGCCCTGGACGATGCGGTGCAGGAGCCGCTCGGTCATCTCCACCGAGCGCTGCGTGTCCACCACGCCGACGATGGGCAGCGTGAGGATGTCGTCCCACAGCTCGATGATGGGCGTGGACAAATCACGGATGGCCTCGCGCTGCCGCTCGATGGTGGAGAGCTTCTCCTCCATCTCCCGGTGACTCGTCGCGAGCCGGACCAGCGCATCCTCGTGCTCGCGGCGCGTGGCGGCCAGCTCACGCACGAAGACGTTGAGCGTCTCCTCCAGGGCGGCGAGGTCGTCCTGCTCATGGATGGGGATGGTGGTCCGCTCCGGAGAGAACTCGCCCACGGAAATCATCGACAGCACGTCGATGATGCGGCTGATGCGGTCGGGGTGGACGGACAGCAGGTCAGGCTGCTTGGGCTGGGCGCTCATATATGGGAAGGGGCTTCCTCAGACGGCGGACTTCGGGGGCGTGGGGGAGGACAGGCCGAGCATCTCATCGGCGAGCTGCTGGGCGGCCTCCCGCTCGGCGGCGGCGGAGCGCCCGCCCACCACCTTCACACCGAGCAGCGCCAGGCCCTCTTCCAGCCCCAGCGTCGTCTCCACGTTCTCGAGCTGGATGCCCATGCTCTGGAGCGTGAGGGCCACGTCCGCGCCCATGCCGCAGAGCACGGTGCGGGTGCCCATCAGCCGCGCCGACGCGGCCAGCCGCGCCAGCACCGCGCACAGGTGGCTGTCCACCAGCCACAGCCCGGAGATGTCCACCACCATGCCGCGAGCGCCGGTGCGCTGGATGTCGCGCAGCACGTCCGAGCAGAGCTGCGCGGCCTGCGCGTCCGTGATGTCGCCTTGCAGGGGAACGATGAGGTTGCCCCAGAGGGGGATGATGGGAATGCGCGAGGTCTCGCGCTCGGGTCGGGGGGCGGCCTGAAGGACATCCTCGCTCATGCGGTCTCCACGTCCACCACCATCACGGTGGCGTCATCGGTCGGGCGCCCGTAGCGCTCCATCAGCAGCGCGCAGGCCCCTTCGGGGGGAAGATTGCGGGCGGACTCCAGGTCCAGCCGGAAGCTCAGCCCGTCACTGAAGAGGACGAGCCTATCGCCGGGCACCAGCTCCGCCGAGGCGGTGCGCAGCGAGCGGATGGCCTGGCCGAGGACGCCGGGCGTGGGAATCACCGGCACCCGCGTGCCGCACGTGCGCAGCTCCACGTTGCCCACGCCGCCACAGTGCAGCGTCTTCCCGTCGAACAGGGCCACCATCACCGCCGCGCCCCGGCCACCGCGAAGGGCCGCGTGCAGCGCCTCCAGCACCGGGTCCACCTTCGTGCCGAGCGGAAGTCCCTCCAGGCACCGGACCGCCTCGGCCGCCACCCGCGCCGCCGCCGGACCGTGGCCCAGCGCGTCCACCACCGCCAGCAGGGTGCGCTCGCCCTCCTGGCGCACCAGCGCAACGTCGCCGTTCTGCACCTCTCCCGGCTTGGGGCGCGAGCGGTGGGCGACGGCCAGCCTCACAACCACACCTCGAAGTCCACCAGGGTGCCGTTGGGGCCGGTGCGCACGTCGAACCTGTCCGCCAGCCGCTTGACGCCCAGCAGCCCCAGGCCCATGCCCGTCTTGCTGCGGTACGTGCCCGACAGCACGCGCTCCAGGTCGGGGATGCCCCGGCCCTGGTCCTCCGCGCGCACGCGCAGGAGGCGCCGCGGCGCCTGCTCCGGCGTGAGCTGGATGGTGCCGCCGCCGGCATAGGCAATCTGGTTGCGCGCCAGCTCACTCACCGCCGTGGCCACCTTCTGGCACTCGAAGCCGCGCCCGCCCATCGACTCGCACATCATCCGCGCCGCGAGCCGCGCATGGCTGGCGTCCGACTCCGTGCGCACCAGATAGGTGGTGGCGCGAAGCTCCGGGCCCGCCGCGGGCGCCTTGGGCGCTGGCGCCAGGGGCTTCCCCGGCGCCGCGGGCTGGGTCAGCGTCCGCAGCTGCGCGGCGAGCTGCGGCCTGCGCGCCGGGTCCACGAAGTGGCGGGTGGCGGGCTCCAGCGCCTCGATGACGCGCGGCAGCTCCGCCGCGCCCACCGTCTCCGCGGACAGCCGAAGCGGCTCCAGCGTGCCACGCAACACGAGCCGCGCCGCGGTGTCCGACATGAACAGCTGCAACACGCGCAGCACGTCCGCGCACATCGAACCCGAGCCCCTGCTCACCCATGCCTCCTGTCATCGAGTACCAGCTTCTTGCGGGCGACCACTTCCAGCCCTCCGCCCTCGCGGTTGGAGACGTGCACGCCGTCCGTCAGCCGCATGACGGCCGCGCCGCCCTCGCCCAGGCTCTCGCCCGGCAGAGGCCCGGGACGGCCCTCCCGGCCCATGAAGAGCCGCGACGGGTCCGCCATGCCAGGGCCCCTGTCCCTCGAGCGGATGAAGAGCCACGCCTCTTCCCGCCACAACTCCACCGTTCCGCCCGCGCCCGCGTGGCGCACCAGGTTGGTGGCCAGCTCGCTCACCACCACCGCCACCTCCGCGGCGGCCTGGGCCGTCAGCCCCACCTGCCGCGCGAAGCGGCGCCCCAGGGCGGCGGCCACCGCGGCGTCCGACTTCAGCCGGACTTCCACGCAGAGCGGTGCCTCGGGACCTGAGAATGTGAAAAGTGGGGCCGGCACTATCTATCTCGGGCGGAATTTTTCGATACGATTCCTTAAAAATAGAACACCATTACGCTCGAAATGTAAAGTGGTGCACGTCTCACCCACCACGGCCTACTTCCATCTCATGGAAGTTGGGACTAGTGTGCGAAGTTTTTGGGAATTGGTCCCCGGCTTCACCGACTTCGGGTCGGGAAGCTCGGGTTTGCGGCTTTCGGGGCGGTGCGGCGCCGGGAGCGCCATGGAGGGAGCGGGTGTTCCCCGGGGTTCACGCTCCGTTCAGGTGATGCACCTGCAGGTCGGGGCCGACCACCAGGGTGGAGCCCTGGGGCAGCTCCACCCAGCCCGACGGGCGCTTCAGGTGGCTGGCCACCACCACCGTGCGCCGGCGCCGGTGCGCGCCCACCGCGGGCTGTGTCTCCGGCGTCGCGGACGTCACGCCGCACAGCTCGCACTCCGCCGAGCCCTCCAGCCGCGTGTAGAACAGGGGCTGCTCGCCGAAGCGGCACGCCGCGAGGACGAAGCCGTTGGTGGCCACGAGGTTGAGCGTGGAGGTGCGCGTCACGCCCGCGCCCGCGGCAACCTTCGCCACCTCGCGCGCCGTGTCCGCCAGCAGCCTCCCGGCGACGGCCGCCTCCAGCCTCGGGTCATCCGTGCGGCCCAAATCCCTCAGGTGGCGCAGGAAGAGCGCGAAGAGGACCTCGCTGTCCGTGCCGCCCCGCACCTGCCGCTGCAGGTGGTCCGGCAGCGACGCCATCAGCGGGGCGCGGAGCTGGTCGAAGCCGTTGACGGCCCCCTGGTGCGCGAACAACCAGCGGCGGGCCCGGAACGGCTGGGTGTTGTCCTCCAGGGACAGCCCCACCGGCAGCCGGCCCGCGTGGAACAGCAGCGCGTCGGATTCATGCGGGGGAGCGAGCGAGTCCAGCGTCAGCTCCCCGTCACTGGCGAAGCGCCGCAGCAGCACCTCGTCCTGGGCGTACGCGCCCACCCCCACGGCGTTGGAACGCTGCTCTCCTTGCAGGAGGACCTGGCTGGCGAGCCGGTGAAGCTCGCACCGCAGCAGGTTCGGGTCGGACGTCAGGGCGGCGAAGACGACGGACATAGGCGAGAGAACCCCCTTCCCACTGATAGATAATGACGTCGAAGCCCCCCCTCAAGCCAGCAGGCACGCCCCCTTGGTCCCTCGCTAAGTCCTTGAAATGGCTGGGATTTGAGCGATTGGAATCGTTGACAGCGCCAGGGTTCGCCGCCTAACCTCCGCGCTTCATCGACGGGCCCGGACCGCGGGTCTTCATCCGGAGACGGAATGGCGGACGACATCGCAATCGGCATCGACCTGGGCACGTCCTATTCCTGCGTGGCGGTGGTCCAGGACGGGCAGCCCGTGGTCATCCCCAATGAGTGGGGAGAGACGACGCATGCCTCCTGCGTGTCCTTCCTGGACGACGGCTCGGTGCTGGTGGGCAACGCGGCCAAGAAGAACATCATCACCAGCCCCGAGCAGACGGTCTATTCCGCCAAGCGGCTCATCGGCCGGTACTACTTCTCCGACGAGGTGAAGAAGGCGCAGGCGGTGATGCCGTATCGCATCGTCGAGGGCGACAACAACTCGGTGCGCATCGCCGTGGGGGCGCGGACGTACTCGCTGCCGGAGATCAGCGCGCTGGTGCTCAAGGAGATGAAGGCGGTGGCGGAGACGTACCTGGGGCGGGAGGTGACGAAGGCGGTCATCACCGTGCCGGCGTACTTCAACGACAACCAGCGCCAGGCCACGAAGGACGCGGGCCGCATCGCGGGGCTGGAGGTGCTGCGCATCCTCAACGAGCCCACCGCGGCGGCGCTGGCGTACGGCTTCGGCCGGGACGTCAACCAGCGCATCGTCGTGTACGACCTGGGCGGCGGCACGTTCGACGTGTCGATTCTGGAGATTGGCAAGGACGTGTTCGAGGTGCTGGCCACCGCGGGTGACACGTACCTGGGCGGCGACGACTTCGACGACCGCATCATGACGTGGCTGGCGGACGACTTCCTGGCGAAGACGCGGCTGGACGTGCGGCAGAACAAGTACTGCCTGCAGATGCTGAAGGAGGCCGCGGAGAAGGCGAAGATCGACGTGGGGCAGACGGGCTCGGCGGAAATCCTCTGCCAGGGCATCTGCCAGGACGCGCAGGGCAACGTCATGGACCTGCGCGGCACGCTCACCCAGGACCAGTTCAACCGGATGGTGATGGACCTGGTGCAGCGCACGTTCAAGGTGTGCGACGAGGCGCTGCAGAGCGCGCGGCTGACGGCGGCGGACATCGACGCGGTCATCCTGGTGGGCGGGCCCACGCGGCTGCCCATCATCCGCAACTCCGTGAAGCACTACTTCCAGCGGGAGCCGCTGGAGGGCGTCAACCCGGACCAGGTGGTCGCCCTGGGCGCGGCGCTCCAGTCCCACGCGCTGCTGGACAGCAAGACGGAGACGTTCCTGGTGGACGTCACGCCGCTGACGCTGCGCATCGGCACGGTAGGCGGGTACACGGAGAAGATCATCGACAAGAACACGCCGGTGCCCATCGACCGCTCGAAGGCCTTCACCACCAGCCGTGACGGACAGGAGAAGGTGAAGATCCGCGTGTACCAGGGCGAGTCCAACCGCGCGGACGAGTGCGAGATGCTGGGCGAGTTCGAGTTCTCCGGCTTCCGCATCGGCTACCGCGGCGAGGTGAAGATCGAGGTGACGTTCGAGATCAACACCGACGGCCTGGTGAACGTGTCCGCGTGTGACACGGAGACGGGTCAGAAGACGTCGACGACCATCACCCTGTCGTCCGGAATGACCGAGGCCGACATCCAGAAGTCCATCGAGGCGAACCGGGACACGCGGCTCGCCGGCCACAACACCAACGACCTGCCCGCCGTGGCCCAGTAAGCGGCCCGCTGAACGACGCCGATGTCCCAGCCTTCCGACCCCAGCACCGGCAAGCCGCCGGGAGCCCCGTCCGGGACACCGGCGGCTCCCGCACGCCCCGCCGTCCCCCGGGTGACGGCCGCCGTCCCCGCGGCGCCCGGCGCGCCCGCGACCGCCACGCCCCGCCCTCCGTCCGCGCCGGCTCCGGGTGCCGCGCCCCAGGCTCCACGTCCCCCGCAGGCCCCGGGCGCCGCGCCCGTCTCGCCGCCTCCGGGAACGGCCCCCGTCCAGGCCGCGCCTCCCCATGCTCCGGCCACCGCGGCCCCCGGGGCTCCGCGCCCCACCGTGTCGGTCCCCGCCGTGGGCGCGGCGGGTCCGCAGCAGGCCACCGGCGCCGCGCGTCCCACCGTGCCGGTTCCCGCCGTGGGTGTCGCGGGTCCGCAGCAGGCCGCCGGCGCCGCGCGTCCCACCGTGCCGGTTCCCGCCGTGGGCGCGGCGGGTTCGCAGTCCGTGCCCCCAGCTCGCGCGGCGCCGCCGGCCGCACGCCCCGCGGCTCCGGGTGTGCCGCCCGTGGCGGCCCCCCCGGGCTCCGCTCCCCAGGTGGGCTCCAGGGACGTGGCCTCGGGTCCCGCGCCTCGTGGCACACCAGCCGCCCTGCCCTCCATCACCCCGGCGACCGCGGGCCCCGCGCCTCGCGGTACTCCCGCCGGGCTGCCCTCGGTACAGCCCCCGGCGCCGACCTCCGTTCCTGGCGCGTCGCAGGCCACTCCGGCCGCGACGGCGGCCACCGCCGTGCGCCCCCCGGCCTCGGGCTCCGTTCCCTCCGTGCCTCCGACCACGCCGCCGACCGCCGGCCAGCGTCCGACAGTCACCGGTATCCCGGCGATGCCCACTGCTTCGAGCGCCGTGCCCTCCGCCGCCGCGCAGCGCCCCACCATCAGCGGCATCCCGTCCATTCCCTCCGCGGCGGGAACCACCCCACAGGCAGCCGCCGCGCAGCGCCCCGCTTCTGGCGCCGTGCCCACGGTACCCCCGTCCGGCGCGCCCCCGGTGGCCGCCGCGCAGCGCCCCGCTTCTGGCGCGGTGCCCGCTGTTCCTCCCACGGCCGCCGCGCAGCGCCCCGCCTCCGGCGCGGTGCCCACGGTTCCCCCCTCCGGAGCGCCCCCGGTGGCCGCGGCCCAGCGGCCCGCCTCTGGCGCCGTGCCCGCTGTTCCCCGGTCCGGCGCGCCCCCGGTGGCCGCGGCCCAGCGGCCCGTCTCCGGCGCGGGGACGTCCGCGCCCGCGGCCCAGCGGCCTCTCTCCGGCGCGGCTCCCGTTCCGGGCTCCGGCGCGGCGGCGCGTCCGCCCGTCGCGGCCCCGGCGGCGCCTCGTCCTCCGCCCACGCTCGCCGTGGGTCAGGTGGCGCCGCCCGTTGCCCCGGCCTCGTCTCAGCCGCAGGTCCGCCCGGGAGCGCGTCCCACCGTCTCCCTGCCCGCCCTGGCGCCCGCTGGCTCCGCGCCCCGTCCGCCCCCGGCCGCCGGCCCCGCCGCGCGAGGGACGGCCCCGGGTGTCCCGGGCATCCCGCCCGTGGCCCCCGCCGTCCCCGGAATCGCCCCCATCGTCCCGCCCGTGGCGCCCGCCGTCCCCTCGGTGACCGCGGCGGTGCGTGCTCCGTCGGGCGCCGTGCCCGGCATCGCCCCCGTCGTCCCGCCCGTCACGGCCGGGCTGCCTCCGCCTCCTCCCGCGGCCGCCCTGGCGCCGCCGCCTCCGCCCTCCGCGGCGAAGGGACCGGGCCTGGACGCCCAGCAGCTCGCGGACCTGGAGTCGCGCTGTGCACGGCTGGACCAGATGGACTACTTCGAGGTGCTCCTGCTGGAGAAGACGGCCAGCCCCGTGGACATCAAGAAGGCCTTCTACCGGGAGAGCCGCACGTACCACCCGGACCGCTTCTTCCACGTGGAGTCGAAGGAGCTGAAGGAGCGGGTGCACGAGCTCTACAAGCGCGTCACCGAGGCGTACTACGTCCTGCGCGACGACACGAAGCGCAAGAAGTACGTCACCGACGTGACGGGCCCCGAGCGCGCCCTGAAGCTGCGCTTCACCGAGGCCTCCGAGGCGGAGACGAAGGCCGCCGCCAAGAAGGAGCAGGAGGAGCAGATCGGCACCCACCCCAAGGGGCGCCAGTTCTACCAGCAGGCCCAGAAGGACGCCGAGGGCGGCAACCTGTCCGCCGCCGAGCGCAACCTCAAGATGGCGCTCACCTATGAGCCCGCCAACGCCCGCTACAAGGAGCGGCTGGCGGAGGTGCAGAAGCAGCTCTCGGACGAGTCCAAGGGCAAGGGCGACGCGTTCAAGATCCGCTGACGGCCCCCGGGAAGGAGCCCCATGGTCCTCGACCTCACCATCCTCGGCCTGGTGCTCTTCTTCGGCATCATCGGCGCCGTCACCGGGGCGTCGCGGCAGGTGGCCAACATGGTGGGGCTGGCGGTGGCGTACTTCGCCTCGAGCCGGCTGGGCCCCATCCTCGGCCCCCGGCTGGCGGAGTCACTGGGCGGCCCCCTCTTCGTCGGCATCATCCTCGGTTCGGTGCTGGTCTTCGTCTGCGTGTGGCTGGCGGTCCGCTACGCGCTGGGCGCGCTGCTGGTGCGGATGCTCGGCACCGGCAAGCACTCCGAGGACCGGAGCGTGGACCGCCTCCTCGGCTTCATCCTGGGAGGCGCGAAGCTGGCCGTCATCGCCTGGGTGGCGCTCAGCGCCATGACCTTCTTCGAGCAGCACGTGGTGGTGGCCGGCAAGCGCTTCGGCGTCTCCACGAAGGACTCGCTCGCCGTCGGGCTGGCGCGCCGCTTCAACCTCTTCGAGATGACGCAGTTCTCACAGGTGGGCAACCTGGTGCGCGTGGCGAACGCCGCCGCGGACCCGGAGAAGGCGGCCCGCCTCCAGGACGACCCCGCCTACAAGGCGCTGCGCAAGGACCCGCGCTTCCAGCGCCTGCTCCAGGACCAGAAGCTGAAGCAGGCGCTCGCGCGGGGCGACACCGCCGCCCTGCTGCGCAACGACCTGGTGCTCCAGCTCATCCAGGACCGGGACGTGGCCGCCCGGCTGGGCGCGGCCGTCCGGGCCGCCGAGCGCGGGGACTGACTCACACCCCCACCTGGGCCGAGTCCAGCCCCGCCAGCCGCTGGCGCACGAAGTCCGCGTCCACCTCGACGTGGCGGCGCCGCCGCTCGGGGGCCTCGAACATGATGTCCGCCATGACGAACTCCAGGATGGAGCGCAGCCCGCGGGCCCCCAGGCCCCGGTCCACCGAGTAGCGCACCACCTCGCGCAGCCCGCCGTCGGTGAACTCCAGCTCGATGTCGTCCATGGACAGCAGCTCGCGGAACTCGCGGACGATGGAGTCGGGCGGCTCCGTCAGCACGCGGATGAGCTCCGCCTCGCCCAGCTTCTCCAGCTGCACCACCACCGGCAGGCGGCCGAGGAACTCCGCCAGCATCCCGAAGTCCACGAGCTGCTTCGTGGTGATGCGCTTGCGCGAGCGCTTCGCCGCCTCCTCGGCCCCGAAGCCCATGGCCCGGCCGCCCTCGTCGCCGGAGTCGTGCAGATCGCTGAACGTCCCGGCGCAGATGAAGAGGATGTCGCGCGTGTCCACCTGGACGAAGTCGCTCTTGTTCCAGGACTGGGTGACGTTGAGGGGCACGTACACCTCGCGGCCCTCCAGCAGCTTCAGCAGCGCCTGCTGCACGCCCTCGCCGCCAATGTCGCGGCTGCCCGCTCCGTTGCGCGCGCCCTGGGAGCGCCGGGCAATCTTGTCCACCTCGTCGATGAAGATGATGCCCCGCTGGGTGTCCTCCACCGAGTGGTTCGCCTTGAAGAGGAGGTCGGAGACCATCACCTCCACGTCTTTGCCGTAGTAGCCGGCCTCCGTGTACTCGGTTGCGTCCACGGTGGTGAATGGGACATGAAGGATGTCCGCGAGGTTGCGGGCGATGTGCGTCTTGCCGCTGCCCGTGGGCCCCATCAGCAGGATGTTCGACTTCTTGATGAGAGACTGCCTCCGCGACCGCCGCGCCTGGATGCGCTTGAGGTGGTTGTGAGCGGCGATGGCGACCGCTCGCTTGGCGGCATCCTGGCCAATGACGAAGCGGTCCAACCGCTCGTAGATCTCCCTCGGGGTCAGCACCGCGTCTTCCCTGCGTGCGGACGACTCCATGTACCCTCCCCTTCTGTCCACGCGTCCTCCCTGAGCCTCGCGGAAAGGGTAGGAATTGAATGGAAGGCCGGCCCGGGAGAGCAGAGACGCCCGCCCGGGAGCGGGGCAGCCTGCCTGACCTCCCGGCAGGCGACTGTTGAATATGAGGGGGCTTTCCTATAGTTCCCGCGCCCTTCCGTTGTTCACGGGAGTCCACCCCTTTTTTCCGTGGGAGCCTCGAGACGCCGATGCCCGCAAACGCCCCTCCGCACCGCTGGACCCTCGCCGATGCCCAGGAACTCTATGGAATCCGGAACTGGGGCAACCCCTACTTCGGCGTCAACGACAAGGGCCACGTGTGCGTCCACCCGGACGGGCCGCAGGCGCCCAGCATGGACCTCAAGGATCTGGTGGACGAGGTCCGCCGCCGGGGCATCGGGCTGCCGCTGCTGCTGCGCTTCACGGACGTGCTGCGCCACCGCGTGGTGCACCTCAACGAGGCCTTCCGCAAGGCCATGGCCGACCAGGGCTTCAAGGGCGGCTACCGGGGCGTGTACCCCATCAAGGTGAACCAGCACCGCTACGTGGTGGAGACCATCATCGAGGCGGGCAAGGGCTACAACTACGGCCTGGAGGCCGGTAGCAAGCCGGAGCTGCTGGCGGTGATGGCGCTCCTGGACAACGAGGACGCGCTCGTCATCTGCAACGGCTACAAGGACGAGGAGTACATCGAGACGGCGCTCTTCTACTCGCGCCTGGGCCGCAACGTCATCCTGGTGGTGGAGAAGCCCAGCGAGCTGCCGCTGATCGCCGAGGTGTCGCGCCGCACGGGCATCACCCCGCGGCTGGGCATGCGCGTGAAGCTGTCCACGCGCGGCGCCGGCAAGTGGGAGGCCAGCGGTGGAGACCGCTCCAAGTTCGGCCTGTCCTCGTCGGAGCTGATGAGCTGCATCGGCTTCATGAAGGACACGGGCCTCTTGGGCTCCTTCGAACTCCTTCACTTCCACCTGGGCAGCCAGATCTCCAACATCCGCAACGTGAAGAACGCGCTGCGCGAGGTGGGCTGCTTCTACGTGGAGGTGGCCCGCCAGGGCGCGCCGCTGAAGTACCTGGACGTGGGCGGCGGCCTGGGCGTGGACTACGACGGCTCGCAGACGAACTTCGCCTCCTCCATGAACTACACCACGGAGGAGTACGCCAACGACGTGGTGTTCGGCGTCATGGAGGCGTGCGACAGGGCGGGCGTGCCGCACCCCACGCTGGTGTCCGAGTCCGGGCGCGCGGTGGTGGCGCACCACGCGGTGCTGGTGGTGGACGTGCTGGGCACCAGCGAGTTCGACCCGGCCCAGGTCCCGGACAAGCTGGACGACAAGGCCCCGTCGGTGGTGCGCAACCTGCTGTCCACCTACCGCGAGGTGACCAACAAGAACCTGCTGGAGGCGTGGCACGACGCGCAGGACGCCAAGGAGGAGAGCCTCACCCTCTTCTCGCTGGGCCACCTGTCGCTGGAGCAGCGCGTGGCGGCGGAGAACATCTACTGGGCCACCTGCCACAAGATCATGCGCATCGCCAAGGAGGCGGGGGAGATTCCGGAGGAGCTGGAGTCGCTGGAGAAGGCACTCAGCGACACCTACTTCTGCAACTTCTCCGTGTTCCAGTCGCTGCCGGACTCGTGGGCCATCGACCAGCTCTTCCCGATGATGCCCATCCACCGGCTGGGGGAGAAGCCGATGCGCCGGGCGACGCTGGCGGACATCACCTGCGACTCGGACGGGAAGATTGAACACTTCATCGACAAGCGCGAGGTGAAAGACGCCCTGGAGCTGCACGCGCTCAACGACGACGACTACTACCTGGGCATCTTCCTGGTGGGCGCGTACCAGGAGATTCTCGGCGACCTGCACAACCTGTTCGGCGACACGCACGCCGTGCAGGTGTCGCTGGCGCCCAACGGCGGCTACCTCATCGACCACGTGGTGGCCGGCGACACGGTGACCGAGGTGCTCAACTACGTCAGCTACACCAAGGACGACCTGGTGGCGAAGCTGCGCAAGTTCACCGAGACGGCGCTGCGCAACGGCCGCATCACCCTGGACGAGTCGCGCACCCTGCTGCGCATGTACGAGGACGGCCTGTCCGGATACACGTACCTGGAGCGCGAGGTGGACGCGAGCTTCGCCGCCAGCGCCAACCAGCTCCGCCTGGTGCCCCAGCCGAGCACCGCGCCGCGCTCCACCCTGCCCCCGTCGGGGACCTGAGCGCACCCAAGGCGCCCTGAAGCCTCGCGCTGAATGAATGAAGCCCCCTGCCCGCCTCCCCGAGGCGCCAGGGGGCTTCCTCTTTTCAAAGGTTGGCGATGATGACCTCACCGGTGCCGAAGGCGGTGGGCTCGTCGGCGAAGGCCACGTCCGCGGCCCGGGCGCGCAGGTGCCGGAGGGCATCGAGCTGCGCCTCGCCCCGGGCGATGAGCGCCTCGAAGTCGAAGCCGGCCAGGCGCACGTCCTTCCCCGACAGCCGCGCCAGCGTGCGCCACAGCGACAGCCGGCCCTCGGAGGCCATGCACAGGCCCTCCAGCTCCACCAGCCGGCTCAGCGGGGAGTAGCGGACGAGTGAGCCATTGAGCTTGAGCCGGCCGAGCTTCTCGGACGCCCACGCGGCGCGCGCCTTGAGCGGGTCCTCCTTCAGCTCCAGCGCCTTCATCACGGACTTCAGGGAGGACTGGTCCTCCCGCAGCTCGGGGATGAACACCGCCAGGTAGCGGCCCACCGGGTTGCTGCGGTTCTCCCGCTCCGTGCGAATCGCCAGCTCGAGGCCCCCCACGGAGCCCGCGAGGTGGTCATTGAGGTAGATGCCCAGCCGCTTCGCGTCCATGCCGTGCCCTCCGGTTGCGGGACTCCGCAAGCTGGGAGGGTGGCCATGGGCCGGCCTCCCGACAGCAGCGGTCAGGAGGCCTTCCTGGAGGGCGGGCGGGCGGCCCGGCCTCCCCTCAGTCCGGGTAGCTGAACGTCATGGGCAGCTTCACGTCCGGGTGGAGGCTGCGGGCGACGGGGCACTCGCGGCCAATCTGCTCCAGCCGGGCGCGCTGCTCGGCGGACAGGCCCGCCGGCATCTGGAGGTCCACCACCAGCTCGCCGATGCGGCGCGGGGGCGGCGTCATCCGCTTCTCCACGCGGCCGCGCACCTCGCCCAGCGCAATCCCCTCGCGCGAGGCGAACAGGTGCATGGTCGTCACCGCGCAGGACAGCAGCGCCGCGCCCACCAGGTCCGTGGGCGAGAAGCTTCCGCCGGTGCCGCCGTTGTCGCGCGGCGCCTCCGTGGCGGCCACCGTGCCGGACGGGCCGTGGGTGAGCTGCGTCTTGAACTGCGGCTGGCTGACCAGGGTCATCACCACGCCCGTGGCGGGCGGCTGCGGCTGGCTCATGTCGGGGGTCCTCGGGAGATGTTCAGCGGGTCAGCGGACGAACGCGTCGTGCTTCGCGGCGTCGGACTCGGTGGAGGGCTCGGCGTCCTCCACGCTCCAGTCCAGCGTCTTCATCAGCGACTTGCGGCGCTTCTGCACGTCCGCGTCCAGGAAGGCCACCGCGTCCGCCAGCCGGTCCATCAGCCGCATCGGCTTGCGCTTGTTCTTCGAGTCACTGAGGAGCGCGTGCGTCAGCCAGGGGAACACCGCCGTCACGTCGGTGTGCACGTAGACGGAGCCGGTCTCCACCGCCTCCACGGACACCTTGCCCCAGGTGTGGCCCTCACCGGCCGGGCAGCTCGACAGCGCGCCGTTGTCCACCGGGTCCACGCAGAACTGCACGTCGATGTCGAAGCCCGTCGTCGGGACGTTGAGGATCTGGTCCAGCAGCGGCTCGCCCTGCAGCGTGTAGTTCTTGGGCACGCCGCCGCCCAGAATCCAGATGGCCAGCCGCTTGCTGCCGTTGTGCCGGCAGAAGTGCTGCATGGCGGCCATGGAGTAGACGTCGTCGTTGATGTCGAGCTCGAACTTGAACTCGGGGCCGAGCAGGCGCTTGAGCTTGACGATGTTGAGGAAGATGGAGCCGTCCTGCACCGCGCCCACCCAGATGGGCACCGCGTGCTTGTAGCAGGTGGACAAGAGCGACGGCTGCTTCACGCCGAGCTTCTTCTCAATCTGGTAGATGGCCTTGCCGAGCAGGAAGTGGAACTCGGGGGTGGTCATCTTCCGCTGGAACTCGGGGCCGCGGATGATGGCGGAGAAGAGCCGGTCGGTGTCGAGCAGCGCCTCCTCCCAGAAGCCCAGGTCGTAGATGCGGATGATGCGCGCCAGCCGGTACTGGAGGTCGCCCGCGTTGGGGTTCACCTCGCGGATGGCGTGGCCGATGATGCGGTGGGCGTCGTGGTAGAGGTTGGCGCCGGTGGTGGTGATGGCGGAGATGACGCCCTTCTCGATGAGGGGAATCAGGCAGCTCTGGTGCAGGCCCGCGGGCGTCATGGCGCCGGACAGGGTGAGGAAGATGGAGGCGTCCTGCTCCATGGACTGCGACATCAGCTCGAAGGCCGTGCGCTCCTGGCGGCCCACGTAGGCGCTGAAGGCGTGGGCGAGCAGCTCCGACGGCTTCTCCCTGCCGGTGATGGGACGCGGATCCGCCTTGCGCGCTCCGGAGTACGCGGCGCGCAGGGACTTCTTCGGGTTCGAGGAGGTCTTGGCCATGGCGCGGCACATACCACCGCCGGCCAGCCAAGGGGAGCGCTGCCTGTGCCCCCGGCGCTACTTGTTCCGCTTCCCGCCGGTGTTCCCGCCGTTACCCGCTGTGTCGTCCGGTGTGGCGGCGGACTCCGGCAGGCCCAGCACCCGGTCCCTCACCTGCTCGGCGGACAGGTGGGCTGTGTCCGACACCACACAGGACACGAAGGCCAGCTCCGCCAGGGCCCGGCGCGCGCGCTCGCGGATGGCCGGCTCGTCGGAGCCCAGCTCCTCGGAGGCGGCGGAGACGTAGGCGCTGGCCAGAGACTCGAAGAGGTACACCCGGTTCTCGATGGTCGTATCGTTCTTCTTGCCCATAGGCCGGCCACTGTAGGCCCGGACTCCATGCGGCCGAATCCCCGACCGCTTAAGTTGGTATGAAACCGAGCACAGTCACCTCGCGGTGACTTCCACCGCTCGCCTGGGAGCCCTGTCGTGATTGACCTCCACTCGCACACCACCGCCAGCGACGGGCAGTACCCGCCGTCGGAGCTGCTGGCGCGGGCGGCGGCGGCCGGGGTGACGGTGCTGGCGGTGACGGACCACGACACGGTAGCGGGGCTGGAAGAGGCCGCGAAGGCGGCAGGCGCCCACGGGGTGGAGCTGGTGCCGGGCATCGAGCTGTCCGCCTTCATCCACGGGCGCGAGGTCCACATCCTGGGCCACTTCCTGCGGCCGGACGACGAGGACATCGCCCGCTTCTCCGAGCGGCTGCGCGAGGAGCGCGAGCGGCGGATGGTGGCCATGGTGGAGCGGATGCGGCAGCTCGGCTACCCGGTGCGGATGGAGCAGGTGCTCGCGGTGGCGGGCGACGCACAGCTCGGCCGGCCCCACCTGGCGCGGGTGCTGGTGGAGAAGGGCTGGGCGGTGGACATGAAGGAGGCCTTCGACCGCTTCCTCGGGACGCGGGGCGCGGCCTGGGTGGACCGCTACAAGCTGGACGGCGCGGAGGCCATCCGCCTCATCCGCAAGGCGGGCGGCACCGCCACCCTGGCGCACCCGGGCTCGTCGCGCATGGAGCGGCTGGAGATTCGCGCGCTGGCGAAGGCGGGCCTGGCCGGGCTGGAGGTGCTGCACTCGGACCACAACCCCAGCGTGCGGCAGAAGTACCTCGCGCTGGCGAAGGAGTTCGACCTGGTGCCCACCTCCGGCAGCGACTTCCACGGCGAGGCCGTCTCCCCCGACCACCGGCTGGGTGACGCCGCCATGCCGCCGGACCTCTTCGCGAAGCTCCGGGCGCGCGCCGCGGCGTGAGCCTCGGGGTGGATTGGACCCTCCCTAACAGAGTTCGCGAAAAGGAGAGAAAATCGGGATTTTGCTACGCTCGCCCTCCCCATGGAGTGCCCGAGCGAGACGACCCTGAGCGACTTCCTCGAGGGACTGCTGCCCGAGGCGCAGCGGGCGCTCGTCCTGGCCCACGTGGAGGGCTGCGAGCGCTGCCAGGAGCTGGTGGCCCTGGGGGCCAGCTCCACGGAGGGCGTGCCGGACGCCGGCGAGGAGCGGGCCCCGCTGGCCCAGGGCGCCACCCTGGCCCGGTACGTGGTCCTGGAGCGCATCGGCCGCGGTGCCATGGGCGAGGTGTACGCGGCGTATGACCCGGAGCTGGACCGGCAGGTGGCCCTCAAGCTGCTGCGTCCGGGAGACCGCCACGTGGAGGAGCTGCGGGTGCGGCTCCTGCGCGAGGCCCAGGCGCTGGCCCGGCTCGCGCACCCCAACGTCGTCACCGTGCACGACGTGGGCGTGTGTGACGACCGCGTCTTCCTGGCCCTGGAGCTGGTGGAGGGCACCACCCTCTCCGAGTGGCTGAAGCAGCCGCGCTCGCCGGAGGAGGTGCTGCGCGTCTTCCGCGATGCCGGGAAGGGACTGGCCGCCGCGCACGCCGCGGGGCTGGTGCACCGCGACTTCAAGCCCGCCAACGTCCTCGTCGGACAGGATGGCCGCGCGCGGGTGACGGACTTCGGGCTCGCGCGCCCGTCCAACCGGTGGCCGAGGCCCCGGAGCCCCTCCGAGTCCCCGCCGCGCGCCCCGGGCGCGCCCTCGCCGCTGACGCGCACGGGCGCGCTGGTGGGCACGCCGGCGTACATGGCGCCGGAGCAGCAGCAGGGCCACGGCGTGGACGCGCTGTCGGACCAGTTCAGCTTCTGCGTCGCCCTCTACGAGGCCCTCCACGGCGTGCGCCCCTTCGGGGGCGGCAGCCTGGAGGAGCTGGGACGCGCCGCGCGGGAAGGCCGTGTGCGCCCACCGGAGCGCGAGGTGAAGGTGCCCGCGCGGGTGCGGCGGGCGGTGCTGCGCGGGCTGCGCGCGAGGCCGGAGGAGCGCTTCCCCTCCATGGACGCCCTGCTGGCGGAGCTGGCGCCCTCGCGGGCCCCGCGCATCCGCGCCTGGGTGGCCACCTCCACCGCCGCCGCCAGCCTGCTGGGACTGGCGGCGGGCTACGTGGTGGCGCACCGGCGCGAGGCGCGCTGCGCGCAGGAGGCGGAGAAGCTCTCCACCGTCTGGAGCCCCGAGCGGCGCGAGCGCATCCACGCGGCCTTCCTCGCCACCGGCAAGCCCTACGCGTCCTCCGCCTGGGAGGCGGTCTCCACCATGCTGGATGCACAGGCCTCCGCGTGGCGCTCGCTGCGCACGGATTCGTGCCTGGCGGAGCGGGATGCGCCTGTCGCCTCGTGGCAGACGGCGGCGTGCCTGGACTCCCGGCTGTGGCACCTGGCCGCCGTCACCGACGTGCTGGAGAAGGCCGACGCGCAGACGGTGCAGAACGCGCCGCAGATGGTGGCCGCGCTCGAGGGAATCTCCGCGTGCGGGGACGCGTCCGCGCTCACCACCCGGCCCCAGCCTCCGGACGCCCTGCGCCCGCGCGTGGACGCGGCCCGGCGCCGGCTGGCCGAGGCGAAGGCCCGCCTCGACACGGGCAACCACGCCGCGGCCCTGGAGGTCACCACCGCCCTGCTCCAGGACCTCCAGGGGCTCGACTACCGCCCCCTGGAGGCCGAGGTGCTCACCCTGCACGGACACCTCCACGGCCTCACCGGCAAGCTCAAGGAGGCGGAGGAGCTCCTCTACAAGGCGCTGTGGGCCGCCGAGTCCGGGCGCGACGACGAGACGGTGGCGCGCGTCTGGATTCTCCTCCTCTGGGTGGCGGGAGACCAGATGGCGCGGCTGGACGAGGCCAACCGGCTGGTCCACCACGCCCGCGCCGCCGTGGAGCGGCTGGGACGCGAGCGCTTCCCGGGCATCGCCATCGACCTGCACCTGCGCATGGGCGGGCTGCTCCTGTTGCAAGGCAAGCTGGACGAGGCGGAGGCGGAGTACACACAGGGGCTGGCGCTGTCCCGGAAGGTGGCGGGGCCCGAGCGCCTGCGCACCACGTACCTCCTCGCCGGGCTGGGACGTGTCCGCTCGCGCCAGCTCCGCGCGGCGGAGGCCCTGGAGCTGTTCCGTCAGGCCGAGGCCAACGCGCTCCAGGTGCGCCAGTGGAGCCCCGAGCACCCCGTGCTCGCCGTCAACCTCAACAACATCGCCACCGAGCTGCTGGCGCTGGGCAGGACGGACGAGGCGCTCGCCACCTTCCAGCGCGCCCTGGGCCTGCTGGAGGCCGCGCGCTCCAAGGACCATCCGAGCCTCGCGGCTCCGCTCAACAACCTCGCCGTGATTCTGCGGCGCGAGGGCCGGCTGGACGCGTCCCGCCAGTCCTACCAGCGGGCGCTCGCCATCTTCGAGCGGAGCAAGGGCCCCGAGCACCCCAGCACCGTCATCGCGCTCGGTGGGCTGGGCATGGTGTCGTACGACTCCAACCAGCTCGACGAGGCGCTCGCGCACAACCAGGAGGCGCTGGAGCGAATCCAGCGCGGCCTGGGCATGGACACCCCACGCGCGGAGATGCCGCTGCGCAACCTGGGCCTCATCCACCTGCGCGCGGGCCGCCCCGCCGAGGCGCGCAAGCACCTGACGCGCGCCCTGCGGCTGCTGGAGAAGGAGCACGGCCCGGACAGCGCGGTGGCGGGCGGCGTGCTCCGGGACCTCGCCCGCGTGGAGCTGACCACGGGCGAATGGCGGCTGGCGCTCACCCACTGCGAGCGGTCGCTGAAGCAGGACGAGCAGACCCAGGGCGCGGAGAGTCCGGACACAGCGCTGGACCTCGCGTGCCTCGGAGAGGCGCGGCTCGGCCTGGGTGCACCGGAAGAAGCGGTGCCGCTGCTGGAGCGCGCGCGGAGCATCGACGCACGGGCGCGGCTGGACCGGAAGGAAGCGGCCCGGGTCTCCTTCCTGCTGGCGCGGGCGCTATGGGAGCGGCGCTCGCGCGAGGAGCGGGTCCGCGCCATGGCCCTGGCCGAGGAGGCCCGGCGATGGATGGAGGCCCTGGGGATGCGGACCCGGAACGAGCTGAGGGAGGTCATGGCCTGGCAGGCCCGGCATTCCCCCACCCTGAGCGAGGCCGTCCGATGACGTCCCCGGAGACACATGGCCCCCTGACGGCGCTGCTGCTGGCGCACGCGCCACCGGAGCGGCACGAGTGGCTGCGGGCCCTGCCGGGACTGGAGGGGCTGCTGGAGGAGCACCTCGCGAAGGGCCGGGCGGCGTGGCCCTCCGTGGAGCTCGCGCCGGAGCACTTCCTGCGGCACCTGGCCCGGCACCTTCCCGAGGAGGGCGCGCCCCCGGACACCCTCCATCAACTCCGCGCCGCCGACCTGTACCTGGCGTGCGCCTGCGCCGGGGGCGAGCCGCAGGCCCTGGAGTTGTTCGAGCGGCACGTCCTCCAGAAGGTGTCGGCGCGGCTCGGCACGCCTCCCGGCGTCTCGTTGGACGAGGTGCTCCAGGTGGCGCGCCAGCGATTGCTGCTGGGCGTGGCGGGCTCGGCCCCAAAGATTGCCGAGTTCTCCGGCCGTGGTTCCTTGAGCGGCTGGGTGCGCATCGTCACCTCACGCATCGCGCGCGAGCCTCTCGGACAGGATGGCCGCCAGGAATTGTTTTCCGAGCCGCCCCAGGCGCTGGAGCGAATGCTGTCGCGGGACGACCCGGAGCGGGAATTCCTCCAGGCCCATTCGCGCCAGGTGCTCTCCGAGTCACTCCAGGCCGCGCTGGCGGAGCTGTCCGAGCGAGAGCGCGCCCTGCTGCGCCTGCACCACCTGCACGGCCTCACCATGGACCGCATCGCGACGATGTATGGCGAGCCCCGCTCCAGCGTGGCGCGTCACGTGGCCCAGGCCCGTGAGCGGTTGCTCAAGCTCACCCGCCGCGAACTGGCCTCCCGGCTGAAGCTGGACCGCCAGGAATTGGAGAGCCTCCTGGGCTTCGTCCAGAGCCGATTGGACCTCAGCCTGCACCGGCTGATGGCCTGACGTGGAGGCAACGTTCTTCACACGATTGGGATTCTCGCTCACCGAGCTCGTGGCCTCGTCGACGGTCATTCCTCTCGAGCCCCCGGAGCGCGGCGCGGTGGTGGGGCTGATGCCCCACCGCCCTCCCGGTGAACCACCTTCGCGCCCTCCGCATGCGCTCCTCCCAGGGCCCCATCGCTGGCAGGATGGGCGGTCCACGAAGCCCATCCCACAGCGAGTGAGCCATGGCGAAGAAGCGCCCCGACCGAGACCTGGAGAAGACCTACCCGCGCAAGGACTTCGTCGCGAAGCTGCGACGGCTGGCGGACGCCATCGAGGCCGACAAGCCGTTCAGCATCCAGGTCGCCGGGGAGCGCCTGCACATCCCCGCCAGCGCGCTCTTCAACATCGAGCACGAGCGCGAGGGCGGCGTGGACGAGCTGGAGTTCCAGCTCAGATGGAAGCGGGACTGATCAGCTCCGCGTCGTCTTGAAGCGGCTGGTGACGGCGGTGAGCCCCTCGGCCACCGCCTGCAGGTCCTGCGCGATGCGGGTGGTGCGGCCGGTGGCGTCCACGCCCTGCTTCACCAGCTCCGCCACGTTGCGCGCGCCCTGCACGGCCTGCTCGCTGGACTGGCGCTGCTGCCGCGTGGCGATGGTGATCTGCCGCGCCGCCTCGCTGGTGCCGCGCGCCAGCTCCACGATGCGCTGGAACACGGCCGAGGCCTGCTCGGCCACCTCCACGCCCCGGTCGCTGGTGGCCATGCCCACGCGCGCCTTGGACGCGGCCTCCTCGCCGGAGTCCTGCACCTTCTCGACGATACGGGCGATGTCGCGCGCGGAGGCGGACACGTTCTCCGCCAGCTTGCGCATCTCCGCGGCCACCAGCGAGAAGCCCCGCCCCACCTCGCCCGCCTTGGTGCCCTCCAGCGCCGCGTTCAGCGCGAGCAGGTCCGAGCGCTCCGCCACCTGGTTGATGACCTGGGCAATCTTCGACACCTGCTGCAAGTCCTGATTGAGGCCGACAATCGCGTCCGCCACGCCCTTGGACTCGGTGCGGATGTCATTGATGCCGGCCACCACCTGGGCCACCACCGCCATGGCCTCGGCCACCGCCTCGTGTGTGCGCCGCGCGCTGGACTCCACCACCTCCGTGGAGCTGGAAATCTGTTCCGCCGTACGGCTCAGCTCCTCGAACGTGGCGGCGATCTGCTGCGCGTACGCGGCCTGCTGGCTGATGACGTGCTCCTGGTCCGCGGACGCACCGAGCAGCCCCCGCGACGCGCCGGAGAGCTGCTCCGTCCGGGACACCAGCTCCATCACCGTGGTGCGCAGCGTGCCGAGCATGTCGTTGAAGGACTGCGCCATCAGGCGCAGCTCGCCGGTGGCCGACACGTCCAGCTCCCCGCGAGACATGTCCCCGCGAGACACGTCCCGCACCACCTCCGTCACGCGCGACACGGGCTCGACGATGCCGCGGCTGATGATGAAGGCCAAGAGCAGGCCCAGCAGCAGCGCCCACACCAGCCCCATCCACACGTAGCCCTTCAGGTCGGCCACCGAGGAGACCGCCTCGTCCACGCTGAAGCCCGCCACGTAGGTGCGCTCGCCGCTCGCGCAGCGCACCACCACCTCCTTGTGCAAGGAGCGGAGCGACGTCTCACACGTCCCCGCGGGCACGGGGCCCTGCTCCTTCACCCCCTCCGGGATGGTGCCCTTCGAAAACACCGGGCCGCCATCCGGCCACAGCAGTCCCTGGTAATGGAGGGTGAAGCCCTGGCTCCCGTCCGCCGGGTCCTCCGCCTCGAGCGCCGAGAGCACCTGCAGCAGCCGCTCCTGTGACGCGGCGGTGCCGTCCGCCGCCAGCATGGCCGGGTGCTGGGCCACGAGCAGCCCCACGGCCCGCACCCGCTTCTGGAGCAGCTCCATGGTGACTTCGCGCTGGCGCGCGGGGAAGTACGCGGTGCAGAAGAGGACCACCGCCAGGCAGGGCACGAGCACCGCGATGGCCACCTGCATCCGCAAGCTGAGCCGGCCCCACATGCCTGTCTTCTCCCGAGAAGTGGTGATCCGCGCCGGACACCGGGCGCCGGGCGACGGTAGGCGTCCCTTCGAAGGGCGTCAAACCCGCCCCCCACCCTGGAGGGAACCCTCCCACACCGGGCAAACAAGCTCCGCTTTTCGCCGTCATCTCAAGGGGTTGGAGGGGCGCCCGAGGGGACTTTCCCTTTGACACGGCGCGGACACTGTCATTAGGTTCCGCGCGCGATGACTCCCACTCCACTCTCGCCCTACCTGCCGCTGGCGGTCGTCCTGCTGCTGGCCGGCGGCATGGCGATGCTGATTCCCCAGATCACCACCCGTCTGGGCCCCCGCCGGACGAGCGCCATCAAGTCGACCAGCTTCGAGGCCGGCTCCGAGTCGACCGGCCCGGCAAGGCAGCGCTTCGCGGTGAAGTTCTACGTGGTGGCCCTGCTGTTCATCGTGTTCGACGTCGAAGCGGTGTTCCTCTACCCCTGGGCGGTCAACTTCAAGTCGCTCGGCTGGTTCGGGTACATGGAGATGCTGGTTTTCGCGGCGACGCTGGTGGTGGGCCTTATCTACATCTGGAAGAAGGGCGCCCTGGACTGGGAGAGCTGAGACATCATGGCTGAGACTGACATCGCCCCCGTACTGGCCACGCGCCGCGACGAAGCCATGGGCTTCTTCCAGCGCATGGTCTCCAAGGGCCTGGGCTGGGCCCGCAAGTATTCGCTGTTCACCTACCCGTACGCGACCGCGTGCTGCGGCATGGAGTACATGTCCGTGGCGGCGAGCCGTCACGACATCTCGCGCTTCGGCGCCGAGTTCCCCCGCTTCTCCCCGCGCCAGGCGGACCTGCTGATGGTGGTGGGCACCATCAACCTGAAGCAGGCCCCCATCCTCAAGCGCGTCTACGAGCAGATGGCCGAGCCCAAGTGGGTGGTGGCCTTCGGCGTCTGCGCGTCGTCGGGCGGCTTCTACGACAACTACGCGGTGCTGCAGGGCATCGACCGCATCATCCCCGTGGACGTCTACATCCCCGGCTGCCCTCCGCGTCCGGAGCAGGTGCTGGACGGCCTGATGCTGCTCCAGGACAAGATCGGCAACCAGGTGCACCGCATCGCGGACCGCGAGCAGCCCAACCCCACGGCGGCGCGGCACGACCTGCTGCTGTCCATGGGCAAGTAACCCTTCACGCGCCCCACGCGTGCGAACGACAGGGCCCCGTGGCCTCCCCTCGGAAGAGCGGAGGCGCCGGGGCCCTGGCTTTTTCCGGCCGCCTCTACCAGCGGTGGTACGCGGGGTGGCCGGGCTTCACCGCGACGAAGGTGCCACGGCAGGTGGCCGTCACCTTCCCGCCCGCGGTGAGCGTGCCCTCAATCACCGCGCGGTCGCCCTGGATTTCCACCGGCTTCGCCTCCAGGTGCACCGGGCCCGACATGGGCGTGGGGCGCTTGAGGGTGATGGCGTAGTCCGCGGTGACGGTGCACGGCGGCGAGTCCGCCCCCTGCGTCTTCATCAGGTGGTACGCGGCCGTCCAGTTGCAGTGGCAGTCCAGCAGCGCGCCGATGATGCCGCCGTTGAGGACGCCGGGGAACGCCTGGTGGTGCTCCGAGGGCGTCCAGTCCGCCACGACGAGGTCCCCCTCCACCATGCTGCGGATGCGCAGGCCCTGCGGGTTGGAAGGGCCGCAGCCGAAGCAGGCGTTATGGGGTGCGTAGCGTTCCTGGAGACTGGGAGTGTCTGGAGTCGTCGACATGGCTCGCCACCTTACGCCCTCCGCCCTCCGCCGTCCGCCCCTGCACGCCGTCCAGCCACGCCTCCAGCGCTTGCGCGTCCGGGCCTTCACACTCCCCCTCGCAGGTGCGCAGCACGCGACCGTCCGCCCGGGGACGGTCCACCCACCAGCGCCGCCCGTCGAAGGCGCCCTGGTCCTTCTCGCGGAGAATCGCCGCGTGGGCCGCCTCTCCCATCTCCACCACGCCGTCCGGGCGGATGCGGTACGCGTCGAAGGCGCGCGCCGCGCCGGGCCAGTGCCCCGCGTCGAACACCTCCGGCAGCACGTGGGTGAAGCCCGTCTCCGCGTACAACTCCAGCGGCTCCAGCGTCCCGCCGCGCAGCAGCGGCGCCAGGGACACGCCGTCCACCCCTTGAAGCGCGGGCAGGCCGGACAGCTCCAGCAGCGTGGGCCCCACGTCCACCAGCCGCACCAGCGCGTCCACCACCGCCGGCCCGCTCCCCCGTCCGCGCGGAGGCTTCACCGCCAGCAGCACGCGGTTCTCCTCCTCGCCCAGCCGGGCGCCGTGCACCGGCGTCGCGCCCGCCAGGTCCGGCCGGTCCGCGTGGAAGCTCTCACCGTGGTCCGACAGCAGGACGATGAGCGCGTCGTCGTAGCGCCCGGTGCGCCTCAGCGCGTCCAGCAACTCCCCCACCTGCGCGTCCGCCTGGGCGAGCAGCTCGTCGTAGAGCGCCTCCGCGCCCTCCCGGCTCCACCCGCCCTTCGCGCCTGGAGACACCGGGGCGAAGTGCATGCGCAGCCGGCGCTCCAGCGGCTCGGTGGGGGGCACGAAGCGCCGGTAGAAGGGGTACACCGGGTCGCCCGGGAAGTGCGCCGCGGTGGCGTGGAAGGCGAACAGCGTGGGGCCCTGGCGCGCCTCGTCCACCAGCCGGGACGCCAGCCGCTCCGCGTAGCCCATGGGGTCATGGATGCCGGCCAGCGCGCGGTTGTCGATGAACTCGGGCACCCACGCGGCGCCCAGGGCGTGGTCCGCGAAGGCGCCCAGCGCGCGGTAGCGCAGCTTCTCCAGCGCGAAGTTGATGGCCCCCCGCGGCGGCTGCAGCCGCGTGTCGAAGCCGGAGGCGGGCCCCTCCGCGTGGAAGCGAGAGCAGTCCGTGGCGAACACCGTGCGCCAGCCCGCCTGGGAAAAGGTCTGAGGGAAGGTGGGCTGCAGCTTCAGACGCGACTCGGCCGTGAGCGCGTAGCGCACGCCCGTGGTGTGCGGCCACCGCGCGGTGAGCAGCGAGCGCCACGCGGGCTCCGTCTGGGCAATGGGCGTGTACGCGCGGGTGAAGAGCGTCGCGTCCTCCAGGAAGCGCTCCACGTGGGGCGCCACCGCGCCCGTGCCGCCCTGCGACCTCAGCCGGTCCGGCCGGAACGCGTCGATGCCGATGACCACCACCAGCGGGTGCCTCGCCTCCCGCGCCGGAAGTCCCCCAAGGCCCAGGAGCAGCAGCGCCGAGCCCCCGGCCACCGCCACTCCCGCCATCCACCGCCGCCAGGGAGTGCCGGAGCGCATGAGCCACACTCCGGCGTGCAGCACCAGCCACGCCCCGGCCACGGCGCGCGGGTGCCAGGGCTCCCCGTGCTCCACCAGCCACGCCAGCAGCGGGCGCACGGCCGGCAGGTCATCGAAGAGCGCGGGGCGGGCAATGGCCCGGTCCCACGCCAGCAGGGCCACCAGCACCAGCCCCTGCCCCAGCACGGCCAGCGCGCCCACCCCCCTGCCCCGCCCCGGCCCCCAGGCCCGCGCGAGCACCCCCGCCACCGCCGCGAGCACCGCCCCCGCCACCGCGTACACCGCCGCCACGCGCAGCAGCAGCCCCGGGATGACAGGCCGCACCGCCGCCGCCAGCGCCGCGTAGGGGCCGTCCACGGGGATGTCCACGCCCACCATGCCGGAGCGCAGCAGCAGCCAGGACTCCGCGGCGAACAACACCCACCCCAGACCGGCGCCGCACAGCAGGCGCCACGAGAAGGGACGGAGGGTACCGTTCAGGGAGGGGGCGGACATGCGCCCGCGTCTCTACCTCCGATTGTCACGCTCGCGCTACGCCCGGGGCGCGAGGCGTCGCGGGACGTGCGCGCCCCCGGGGGACGGCGCGGGCCGGGAGCTTCCAGCCAGCCCCCACCGGGACGGGTGGCCCGGGCTGGCACGGCCGGTATGACTCCTTGATCCATTCCCACGCCCGGGGTGCGGAGGCTTCCTGCCCCCCGGCCTCGCAACGACGGCTTCTGGACCGCCTAAGTGGCCTACATGGTTGAGGGTTTACGTTGACGCCCCCCTTCTGGGGTCCTTATAAAGCCGCGGATTCTTCTCCCTTAGTCATTGGGGCCCCCTTGAGCACTTTCGCGTTGGACAGGGTCTCCGCCCAGCTCCCAGAGGCGGTGGTGGAGCGCTACGTGGACCGGACCGGCGGCGCCTGGGCCGTGATCCATGCGGACCATCTTCCGAAGGTCGCCGCCTTCCTGAAGAACGACCCGGAGCTGGAGTTCAAGCTCTTCGGCTCCATCGACGCGGTGGACCGGCTGCACCTGGCGGAGAACGACCCGCGCTTCGAGGTCGTCTACTTCCTCTACTCGCTGAAGCGGCACGAGCACGTGCGCCTCAAGGTGCGCGTGAGCGAGAACCAGCCGGTGGTCCCCTCCCTGACGTCCCTCTACAAGGGCGCCAACTGGTGGGAGCGCCTGACCTGGGACTTCTACGGCATCCGCTTCGACGGCCACCCGGACCTGCGCCGCATCCTCCTGTACGAGGAGTTCCAGGGCCACCCCCTGCGCAAGGACTACGCGCTGCGAGACAGGCAGCCGCTCATCCCCGAGCGCCCCATCAAGGACATCTTCCGCGGCCCCGGCACCAGCGGGCTCTCCTGATTCATCGAGGACATCATGGCTGACCACGCCAAGCCCGAAGACCACGCTCCCAACCCGGACACCGACGCGTACGCCCACGAGTCGGAGCTGGAGGCCCACCTCCAGACCAAGCGGATGGTCATCAACATGGGCCCCTCGCACCCCGCCACGCACGGCACCGTGCGGCTGAAGGTGGAGCTCGAGGGCGAGACCATCGTCAAGATCGACCCGGAGATCGGCTTCCTCCACCGCGGCTTCCAGAAGAGCTGCGAGAACGTCACGTGGACGCAGTGCCTGCCCTACACGGACCGGCTCAACTACCTGTCCGCGATGATGAACAACTTCGGGTTCCTCAACGCCGTGGAGAAGCTCATCGGCCTCGAGATTCCCGAGCGCGCCAAGTACATCCGCGTCATCGGCTCCGAGCTGCACCGGCTGACGGACCACCTGACGTGCGTGGGCGCCACCGGCCTGGAGATGGGCGGCTTCCAGCCGTTCCTCCTCGCGCTGGAGTTCCGCGAGCTGCTCTTCGACCGCACCGCCGAGCTGACCGGCGCGCGCCTCACCACCAGCTTCGGCCGCGTCGGCGGTATCAACCGCGACCTGCCCGAGGGGTGGGTGGAGAAGGTGCGCAAGTCGCTGGACCGCGGCGAGGAGCTCATCACGGAGATGGATGCGCTCTTGACGCGCAACCGCATCTTCGTGGACCGCACCAAGGGCACCGGCATCATCAGCGCCGAGGACGCCATCGACTTCGGTTACACGGGCCCGGCCCTGCGCGCCTGCGGCGTCGACTACGACATCCGCAAGGCGAAGCCGTACTGGGTCTATGACCGGTTCGACTTCGACGTGCCGGTGGGCGAGCACGGCGACAACTACGACCGCTACCTCGTCCGCCTGGAGGAGATGCGGCAGTCCATCCGCATCCTGCGTCAGGCCATGGACACCATCCCCGCCGGCCCCATCATCGTGGATGACTGGCGCATCGCCCTGCCGCCCAAGCCCGAGGTGTACGGCACCATCGAGGGCGTGATGTCGCACTTCAAGCTGGTGATGGAGGGCATCCAGGTGCCCGCCGGCGAGGTGTACGACTCCACCGAGGCGTCCAACGGCGAGCTGGGCTGGTACCTGGTGAGCGACGGCCGCGGCCGCCCGTACAAGGTGCACGTGCGCGCCCCGGGCTTCCCGGTGCTGGCGGCGGTGCCGCACATCATCGAGGGGAAGATGCTGGCGGACCTCATCCCCACTTTCGACACCATCAACATGATCGGCGGCGAGGTCGAGCAGTGAGCGACAACGACACGAAGAAGCCCACCGGTGACGCGCAGACGCCCCCCAAGGGCGCGCCCACCGACACGCCCGCGGCCAGGATTGGCCCCGAGCCGTCCAATCCGCCGGCCGGCGCGAAGCTGGACACCCCGCCCGCCGCGGCCAGCGGCCCCACGGGCACGCCCAAGCCGCCGCCTCCCGCGGGCCCGCCGCCCAAGCCGGCGCCGAAGAACCCGGGGTTCGTCACCTGCACCATCGACGGCAAGGAAGTCGTCGTGAAGCCGGGAACGAACATGATCGAGGCGGCCAAGCTGGCCGGCTCGGAGATTCCCTACTACTGCTATCACCCGCGCCTCTCCATCGCGGCCAACTGCCGCATCTGCCTCATCGAGGCGTCCAACGCGCCCAAGCTGGTGCCCGCGTGCCAGACGCCGCTGGCCGAGGGCGTGGTCATCAAGACCACCACGCCCAAGGTGAAGGAGCAGCAGCGCGCGGTGATGGAGTTCCTGCTGCTCAACCACCCGGTCGACTGCTCCATCTGCGACCAGGCCGGTGAGTGCAAGCTGCAGGACTACTACATGAAGTACGACTACCGCCCCTCGCGCCTGGAGGGCGGCAAGATTCTGAAGAACAAGCGCAAGGTGCTCGGGCCCCGCGTGGTGCTGGACCAGGAGCGCTGCATCATGTGCACCCGCTGCGTGCGCGTGATGAACGAGGTGGCGAAGGAGCCGCAGCTCGGCGTGTTCGGCCGCGGCAGCCACGAGCGCATCGACGTGTTCCCCGGCAGCGAGCTGAACAGCAACTACTCGCTGAACACCGTGGACGTGTGCCCGGTGGGCGCGCTGCTCAGCCGCGACTTCCGCTTCAAGGCGCGCGCGTGGTTCCTGTCCGCCACCCCGTCGGTGTGCACCGGCTGCTCGCGCGGCTGCACCACCTGGGTGGACTGGATGTCGCAGGACACCTACCGCTACCGCCCGCGGGAGAACGAGGCCGTCAACAAGAGCTGGATGTGCGACCAGGGCCGGCTCTCGTACAAGTACCTCAACCTGGAGCGCGCGCTGCGGCCGCAGGTGGGCCGCCGCGCGGGCAAGGCCGGCGAGGCCGAGCCCGTGGTGACGCGCAAGGAGGCGGTGCAGGCCGCCGCCAAGGCGCTCAAGCCGCTGGTGGGCACCGCGCAGCTCGCGGTGCTGGCGTCGCCCGTGGCCTCCAACGAGGACCTGCTGGCGGGCCTCACCTTCGCGAAGGCCACGCTGGGCGTGTCCACCGTCTACGTGGGCGGCCGTCCCCAGGGCGCCGCGGACCACTACCTGATGACGGCGGACAAGAACCCCAACCGCAAGGGCCTGGAGCTCATCGCCCAGGGCCTGGGGCTGAAGCTGGAGTCCTTCGACGCGCTCACCACCGCCATCGGCGCGGGCAAGGTGAAGGCGCTGTACGCCCTCGGCACCGAGGTGCCGGGTGACGCGGCGGCCTTCGCGGACGCCGTGGGCCGGCTGGACGTCTTCGTGGCGCAGGCCTTCAACGAGTCCCCCGTCACGGCGCAGGCCACGGTGCTGATGCCGGCCTCCGTCCATGTGGAGGACGAGGGCTCCTTCGTGCAGCAGGACGGCATCATCCAGCGCTTCCGCAAGGCCTACCCGCCCAAGGGCGACGTGGTGCCGCACTGGCGCTGGGCCGCGGAGCTGACGCGTGAGCTGGGCGGCGAGGCCGCCTGGGCGTCCGCTCGGGACGTGTGGCGCGAGCTGTCCGGCAAGGTGGCCGCGTTCGCCGAGTTCAACTGGGACAAGGCCTCTCCGCCGGACCGGGAGAAGCCGGGCATCAATCCGCTGCCTGCGGGCGCCGACGGGCGTCCCCCGGGGTACCGTGAGTTCGGTACGCCCCGGGTGAGGGGTATGTAACCATGAGCCGCGTACTGACCATTCTCACCGCCTGCATCACCATCGTCGTCGCCATGTTCGGTGGTGTCGCCTCGGCGTACCTGGTGGGCGGATTGGTGGAGGAGCACTGGTTCACCGGCGCCAGCCGGCTGACCAACATCCTCTTCCTCATCCTCGTCTTCGTGATGATCATCGCCACGCTCCTCACCATGGCGGAGCGCAAGTGGTCGGCGTTCATCCAGGACCGCATGGGCCCCAACATGGCCCGCATCGGCCTGCCCGGCCTGAAGAACCGCTCGCTGGGCGGCCTGCCGCACATCCTCACCGACGTCCTCAAGATGCTGACGAAGGAGGACTTCATCCCGGCGGCGGCCAACCGGTTCCTGTTCAACCTGGGCCCCATCCTCGCCTTCGCGCCCGTGTTCGCGCTGTTCGCGGTGGTGCCGGCCGGCCCGTCCGTGAATGTCTTCGGGCACCGGGTGGACATGGTGGTGGCCACGCCGGACTTCGGCATGCTCTACATCCTCGCCATCGCGTCGCTGGCGGTGTACGGCACGGCGCTGGCGGGCTGGGCGTCCAACAACAAGTTCGCGCTGCTGGGCGGCGTGCGCGCCACGTCGCAGATGATTGCGTACGAGGTGGCGCTGGGCCTGTCGCTGGTGGGCCTGTTCCTGGCGTTCTCCTCCGTGCAGCTCCCCGCCATCGTCGGTGAGCTGGGCAGCGCGGTGGGCCTGGGCACCGGCCAGGCGCAGTACCTGTGGCGCACCGACGGCGAGTTCGACCTGGGCCTGCCGGCGTGGGGCATCATCCTCCAGCCGCTGGGCTTCCTGGGCTTCTTCGCCGCGTCCTTCGCGGAGACCAAGCGCGCCCCGTTCGACCTGCCCGAAGGCGAGTCGGAAATCATCGGCTACTTCGTCGAGTACTCCGGCATGAAGTTCGGCCTCTTCATGATCTCCGAGTTCGTGGAGGTCGTGGTGCTGGCCGGCGTGACGACGGCGCTCTTCCTCGGCGGCCACCACCTGCCCTTCGGCGGTGAGTGGCTGGCGAGCCAGCCCCTCATGCAGGAGCACGGGTGGCTCTTCGGCACCATCCTGGGCACCGTCTTCTGGCTGAAGGTGCTGTTCCTCATCTGGGTGCAGCTGCTCATCCGCTGGACGTTCCCCCGCTTCCGCTACGACCAGATCCAGGCGCTGGGCTGGAAGATCCTCCTGCCCATGGGCCTGGCGAACGTGTTCGTCAGCGGCGCGCTGGTGCTGTGGGACCCGTCCCTGCGGGCGCTGGCCGTCCTCGGCATCCTGGAGCTTGGCGTGCTGGCGGTGCTGACGATGACGCGGAAGGAACCGGCGGAGGCCGGCGGTGCGCATGGGGCGCACGGCGGCGCTCACGGCGGCCATGACACCCACGGGCACGGGCTGCCCGCCGGCGCGCACGCGGCCCACGCGATGCCGGCGCACGGCGCGGCTCACGCCTCCACGCACTAGCTCCCGGAATCGAGAACACCCACATGGCCATCAAGGTTACCCAGGACCCTCGCACCGACATCCGAGAGCGGGCGTACGTGCCGGAGCTGCTGCGCGGCCTGGCCATCACCGCGAAGCACTTCTTCCGCAACCTCTGGGGAACGCGCGACACCAACACATCAGTGGTGGACCGCACGGGCACCAGCCTGATGACGACGGTGGCGTACCCCGAGGAGAAGCCCATCTACCCGGAGGGCTACCGCGGGCTGCACCGGCTGGTTCCGCGCGAGGATGGCAAGCCGCGCTGCGTGGCCTGCTACATGTGCGCCACCATCTGCCCGGCGCAGTGCATCTACATCGAGGCGGGCGAGTACGAGGAGACGTCCGCCGAGGGTGAGTCGCGGGTCATCGAGAAGTACCCGACCCAGTTCGTCATCGACGAGCTGCGCTGCATCGTGTGCGGCCTGTGCGTGGACGCGTGCCCGAAGGACGCCATCCGCATGGACACGTACATGCACACGCCTCCGGAGTACACGCGGCAGAACTTCGTGTACGACATCCCCAAGCTGCTGAAGGGGCCGGCGGTGAGCCACCCGTCGGACCCGTGGAACAAGCGCGAGGGCTCCGAGGAGCCGCACCACGCCCACAAGGAGGCCCACACGCGCATTGGCGAGGGCCTGGTGGAGCTGAAGCTGCCGCAGCACGGCAACCTCGGCGCGGGCCACGGCCACGGCGGCCACGGAAAGATGACGGCGGGCGCCCAGACGGGCGGCCACGGCCAGACGGTGGTGACCCAGCAGGGGCCCATCCAGGTGACGAAGTTCCTCAAGTAGATCCACCCGCCACCTGGAGCCCGTAGGGGCTCCGGGGCACGGGATTCCCGGCCCGCCCTCCGCGCACTCAGCGGAAGGCGGGCCGGTGCCTTTTCGGGGTGCTGGTGATGAAGCTGCAGCTCTTCAATGGCCCTGGCGCCACGCGCGAAAGCGGGCGGCTCCCGGGCCCGGGCGGTGTCCAGGCGGGCTCCCGCGCGGGAGGCTCGTCTGCTTTCACGGACGGGGCGGAATCCGTAGGGTGGTGCCTCCCATGAAGCGTTACCGCCTGTCGGTGTGCAAGGGCTCGAGCTGCAAGGCCGGAGGCGCGGATGCGGTGCACGCCGCCGCGCGGGAGGCGTTGACGGCGCGGGGGCTGGTGCCCCGGTGCGAGCTGTACCGCGGCGGCTGCTACGGCTTCTGCCACATGGGGCCCAACGTCGTCGTCCGCGAGGACACCGGCCGCAAGCGAGATCCGCTGTCGCCCGAGGACTACCAGCTCATGGGCTGGCCGGGCGAGGTGTACTACTCGGCGATGACGCCGGAGAAGATGCAGCGCGTGGTGGAGGAGCACATCGGCCAGGACGCGCCGGTGCGCGAGCTCTTCGGCCAGCCGGACTCCGGCGACGACTGACTCACGCCGCGGCGGCGGCGGGGCCCGGGTCCTCCACGCCGTGCACGCCGTCCCAGTCCGCGGGCGGCGGGGTGACGATGAAGCGGGCGCAGCGGGCCACGTACACGGCGGCGACGGGGTCCTGGAAGTCCATGGACACGCGCTCGAAGACGGCGTGCGCCTCCGCGAAGCGCCGCTGGTGGTACGCGGTGAGGGCCTGCTCGTAGAGGGCGAGCTGCTCCTGCATGCGCGGGGTGATTTCGCCGCGGCGGCCCAGCAGCTCGTGGACACGCACCGGGTGCACGCGGCCCTTGAAGCGCACCTGGTCCACCACGCGGAAGACGTAGACGTCACTGGCCAGCTTCGCGCTGGCGTCCCCCACCAGCACGTAGGTGCCGTACACCTTGTTGATGGACTCGAGCCTCGCGGCGAGGCCCACGGCGTCACCGAGCACGGTGTAGTTGGACTTCAGCTCGCTGCCCATGTCGCCCACCACCACCTCGCCGGTGTCGATGCCGGCGCGGAAGGACAAGCGGCGGCCGTACTTCTTCTCCCAGGCGTCCTGCCGGTCGGCGACGGCGGCGCGCAGCTTCAACGCGGCCTCGCAGGCCAGGTGCGCGTGGCGGTCCGTGCGCACGGGCGCGCCCCAGAAGGCCATGACGGAGTCGCCGATGGACTTGTCCACCTGCCCCGCCGTGGAGCGCACCACCGAGGTCATCTCCGTGAGGTACTCGTTGAAGAGGCCCACGAGCTGCCCGGGCGACATGCCCTCCGACAGGCGGGTGAAGCCCTCGATGTCGCAGATGTACACGGACATGTTGCGGCGCTCGGGGCGCATCAGGCTCAAGTCCCGGGACACCAGGCGGGCCACCTCGGGGCTGACGTAGCGGCCGAGCGCGTTGTGCACGAAGTCGCGGACCTCCCGCTCGGTGTTGAAGGCGTAGAGGATGGTGACGGCGAAGGCGCCCACCATGGCCAGCAGCGGGCCGGCCATGGCAATCCAGAGCCGCTGCTCCATGAAGACGTAGTGGGCCACCGCCGCGTAGCCCGCGCCGGCCGCGACGAGCATGCCGACGTAGAGCACCGCGCCCCGCACCGAGCGCAAGAGGAAGCTGAGCGACAGGGCGAGGAAGGCCCCGAGGAAGGCCAGGCCCATGGTGAGCATCAGGTCCAGGTCCGGAGGGGCGCGGGTGATGCCGTCCGAGCGGAGGATGTTGGCCAGGGCCTGCCCGAGGATGGCGCCGCCGGGCGTCTCGCCGCCGATGGGCGTGGGCCGCACGTGGCCGCCGTCGCTGGCCGTGCGGGTGAGGACGACGGTGCGGCCCTCCAAGTCGTTGTCGAAGCGCGCGGGACGCTTCTCCGCCACGTCGAAGACGTTGAGCAGCACGTTCCACGCGCGGATGGAGCGGGCCAGCGAGCCGCGAGAGCCCCGGCCCGCGGTGGGCGCGTTCCAGCGCACCAGGCTGAAGCCCGACGCGTCCATGGGGATGGAGTGCGCGTCCCCCACGTACAGCCGGCCGTCCGCGTAGCGCAGCCGCGTCGTGCCGGCCAGGCGCATGGCCGCGGCGAGCGGCAGCGAGGGCAGCACGTGGCGCTGGCCGCGCACGGTGTACGCGACGAGGTGCGGAACGGCGCGCACCACCCCATCCGGGTCCGCCGGCAGGGTGACGGCGCCGAAGCCGCTGCCACCGCCCAGCAGCGGAGCCACCGGGTGCTGGAGGTGGCGCACCTCCACCAGCTTCGACGGGTCCAGTCCCTCCACCTGCACCTGCGCCAGGGACACGAAGAGGTCCATGGGGCCCACGCGGTAGGTGTCGTCGGCGGCGCGGCGCTCCTCGATGGCGGCGGAGGCCACGCCCAGCCGCCCGCCCAGCGCGCGGGCGTCGGCCTCGTCCGTTGCGCCACCCCACACCTCCACCTGGTTGCCTGCGGGGATGAGGAAGGCGGGGCGCTGCATGGCGAGCACCGCCTGGGCGCGGGTGCGCGCGTCGACCTGGGTGGCGTAGGCGCCCAGCTTGACGCGGTAGGGCCACAGCCGGCTTGCGGGAGGCAGCACTCGCGGGCCCTGGGACTCCCAGGTGAAGGCGAGCAGCGCGCGGCCCGGCTCCCGGTCCAGCAACTCGCGGAAGGCCGCGTCGTCGCCGGAGGGGGACTGGGGGGACAGGCTCGGGTCCAGGCAGGCGCTGGGGCTCAGCTCGGGGAACGGCAGGTCCACCAGCACCAGCAGGGCGCCCTCCTGCGTGAGCCGGTTCACCATGCCGCCCACGAGCTGGCGGGGCCACGGCTGGGTGGCGACACCGGGCCGGTCATCCTGGCGAGCCTCGGCGAGCGTCTCGTCGTCGATGGCCACCACCACCGCTTCGTCCGGGCGCTCGGAGCGCTCCCCCAGCTCGCGCACGCGCCAGTCGTAGCTGGCGCGCTCCCAACCATCGAGCACCGCCTGGGCTCCGTCGAAGACGGTGGAGAGGCCCCAGCCGGACGAGTCATCCCGGGGTTCCGCCAGCCCGGGGGCGCGCAGGTAGACGAGCAACCCCAGCACGCAGCCGAAGAGGATGGCCATCAACAGCGAGACGCCGAGCCGCTTGAGGAAGCGCCGGCTGGCGGAGTGGACGCGGAGACCTTGCACGGGGAGCCGGAGGATACCCCGGTTCGGGCCGTGTCGCGGGTGTCCTTGGGGGTGCGCCTGCTATGCTCGGGCATCCCGCAGCTCCTCTGGAAAAGTGCCGATGAAACGCATCCTCCTGTCCGCCGCCCTTGCCGCTTCCTCCCTCGCCCCCCTGGCCTGCGACCTGGAGAAGGCGGGAAATCAACTCGCCGCCGAGCACGTCATGGTCGGCACCCTGCTCTCCACGCCGCAGGTGGACGTGTCCGCCTCGGCGCTGGCCGGGTACGACGCGGGCACCTTCGGTGGCCCGGACGGAGGGGCTGACGTCATCTCCCTGCCCGCGCAGACGGCCGCGGTCGTGTTCTTCGGCACCCGGAGCGGGGAGAACTCGCAGCCCTCGGGCGTGGCGGGCGCCACTGTCACGCTGCAGCCGCTGAGCGGGCAGGCCACGTCGCTGACGGAGGACGGCTCGGGCAGCTACAGCCGCACCAGCGTGGGCGACGAGGAGCTGGTGTACCAGTCCGGGGCCACGTACCAGTTCATCGCCGCGCAGGGCGGCACGCGCTACGTGGGCCAGGTGGACGACGCGCCGGTGAAGGAGGCCATCACCGCCTTCCATCCTCCCGAGGGCTTCCTGCGCATCGACGCGCGCACGGCGCTGACGTTCGACCGGGTGGCCGTGCCCGACGGGCAGGACCGCACGCTGGGCTTCGTCACCGTGGTACCGCTGAGCGCGGACGGCGAGAAGGGCGAGCCGACGTACAGCAACATGCCGCAGACCCCGATTCAGTTCCTGCAGCTCGTGGGACTGCCGGGGCCGTACCGCGAGGCCCGCGTGACGATTCCGGGCGAGGCGTTCCCCCAGTCCAACCAGACGTACCTCATCATCTTCCAGGCGGTGCGCATGGGCGGGGCGGAGTCCGACAACCTCTTCCTCGGAAGCGCGCTGTTGGCGGGCACCGCCGAGGTGGGCGTGGTGCGGACGCGCTGAATCAGCCCGCCTCGAGTTCCAGGTCGATGCTCCCCTGGAGCTTGAGGCGCAGCAGGTGTCCCGCGAAGCGCTCCGCCTCTTCGCGGGTGAGGACGTTGCGGAAGGCCGTCCCTTCCGCCACCTCCACCTCCAGCACGGCGCCGCGCTGGAGGAGGCGGAAGAAGTCCTCCCCTCCTCCAGGGCGAGGGATGAACACGGGAAGGAAGCCCTTCAACGGCACCACCTCCCCTGCCCCGCGCACCCGCGCCTCCAGCCCCGCCGCGTCCGGACGCACCTCCTCAGGAGCAACGCCCTCGTCGGGATAGAGCGGCGCGGGCGACAGCGCCACGTCCTCCGTGGAGTCATCCAGCAGGAAGCCGTGCCTCGACGGAATGCGCCCCGTCAGCAGGAAGCACAGCAGCACCGGCGTGTCCCCGGACAGCCGCTCCAGGTGGAGGATGGAGCGCTCCGCGCCCACGCGGCGCAGCAGCAACGTCAGTTGTGGCCGGCTCGCTCTCAGGTAGCGCTGGGCGCGGTCCTTCAGCGTGGCGCGAATCTCCGCGAAGGCCGCCGTGTAGCGGGCCTCCTCCTCCGCCTCTCGCTGTGCCAGCGACTCACGGGCCGTGGCCAGCTTCGCTTCAGCGTCACGGAGGAAGTCCCCTGCCGGGGCGGACGCGGCCACGAGGCCCGGCTCGTCCGGCTTCGACGCGGGAGCCAGCCCCGCCGCGCGCACCGCGCCCAGGAGGAACGAGCCCTGCTGGTCCAGCCGCTCGCGCTCCTCACGAATGCGCGCGCGGAAGGCGGCGTGCTCCAGCTTCAGCTCCAGCCAGGCCTCGTAGCCGGACTCCAGTGTCTCCAGCGCGCGCAGGCGCGCCAGCGCGGCGTCCGGGCCCGTGCCAGCGGAGGACTCCAGCCCGGGGAGCCGCGACATCCCGCCCTGCTTCTTCTCACTCACGGCGCCCGACTCTATCCGGCCCGCGACGAGAAGACTCCATCCTGCGGCGATCCCGGATGAGGGGGAGGCCCGCACATGAACAGGGGCGGGCGGCCCGGCCGTAGAGCAGTCGTCCAGGGAATCGAGCACGGCATGGGGGGCCGCACGCCAGGGCTGAAGCGGAGGTTGAGGACGCGCGCACCGTTGAGGACCTCCGCCACCTCCGAAGCCGTGACTCCGCAGCTCTCGGTGGCCGTGGCCGGGAACTTCTTGATGCAGCACCCGGCCCCAATGAGAAGGCCCCCACCCATGCCGTCTCCGGCACGAATGAGGGCCTTCACGAAACAGCCGCCAGAGCGAATCAGGCGGTGCGGGACACCGGCGGCTGCGCGCCCTGCTGCGGCTGGGCGCTCTCGCCCGTGACGCGGCCCACGGCGTTGGTCAGGTACTCCTGGCCGCTCGCCAGGCGCTGCTTGAGGTCATCCCGGAGCTGGTTGCCCGGCTTCGGCGCGAGCAGCAGGCCCAGGCCCGCGCCCACCAGGATGCCCGCGGCGAACGCGCCCAGCACCGGCAGGAGCTGCTCCGTCGTGTCACGGCGGGTCTCCAGACCGATGAGGTGCAGCAGGTCGTCCTTGTCCAGCTTCTTGAGGGAGTTGAGGTTCACCATTCGCGACTCCAGGGGGTGGATACGGCAAGGTCAGGTGGGTAGGACGTCCAGACTAGTAGGTGGGAGGGCGCGGAGTCCCCGCGGACGTGGCATTCGCAGAGGCAGTGCTCTCCGAGCTTCCGGCGCCGGCCATGCCACGGCCCGTCTGGTAGCCCTGGAAGGCCTGCTCGGCCATGCCCAGCAGCTCGTCCTTGACGAAGGGCAGCGCGGCCAGCCGCACGCCCAGGCGGACGATGCGCGCCGTCAGCGGAGTGAAGAGCCCGCCGCCCAGGAGGTAGCCCACGCCCAGCGCCGCCGCCATCATCCCGTACGGGTTGCGCTCCACTCGGCCCCGCAGGTCCAGCGTCTGGCCCAGGTCCGTCACCGCGCCGCGCGCGTCCGTCCAGAGCTGCTGCGCCTCCGAGCCAATCTGGTCCACCCGCTGTCCGAAGCCTCCGTTGCCGCCGCCCTGCTGCGACTGGGGCGAGCCGTTGCCCGCGCCTGGATAGGTCGTCATGAATGCCCTCTCTCGTGTTCTTCGGGAACGCTCAACGGCGCGAGGCGATGCGGCCGACGAGGAAGCCAATGGCCACCGCGCCCAGCAGGCACGTGCCCGGGTTGGCCCGGATGAAGCCCACCACCCGGGTGTTCAGGTCCACCAGGTTCTGCCGGGCCTCGTCGAGCTGCGGCACCACGCGGTCCTGGAGCTGCCGGGCCCTGTCGGCCATCTGCTGCGGGTTCATCTCCATCGAAGCCATCTCCTCTTTCAGGGGGTGAAACGAAAAAGCGTCCGCCTACCGGCGCGAGCCCAGCCAGTAGCCCACGATGAAGGCCCCGCCAATACACGCGTACGGATGACGGCGCACCCACTGGCGCCAGTCGGCGGCCTCGGCCACCTCCTCGCGCAGGGCACTCACGGACGTGGCCAGCTCCGCGCGCGTGCGCTCGATTTCGGCGCGCAGCTCGGCGCTGCTCCGAGGAGGGGGGGCCTTGGGAAGTCCATTGCTAGCGGCCATTCGGCGGCTCCTTGAAGAGTTCGCTGTTCGCGCCGCGGAGCGTATTCACACCGTTCCCCGAAGCGGAGTGGGTCAACGCCGCCATGCTGCGCGACAGCTCCTGCGAGCTGTCATCCATCACACGGCGCGCCTGCAGCCGCTTCACCGCCCAGAGCGCTCCCCCGGCCCCCCCCACGAGGTTGACGAGCCCCACCGCGCCCAGCGCCCCGGCCCAGCCCAGCCACGTGGACAGCAGCGCCGCCAGCGCACCGCACACGAAGGCATAGCCCACCAGGATGAAGGGCACGAACGCGGCAATCATCGCCACGTCCAGGCCCGTGGCCTTGATGTCCTCGGCCAGCTCCAGCCGCGCGAGCTGCAGGTGCTGCGTCACCAGACGGCTGAAGCCATCCGCCATGCGCCCGACCAGCGCGGAGATGCCGCGGTCGGTCTGTTCACTGCCCATCTGCATGTGCTTCTCCGGCCGGCGCCCACGTCCTCTCGGGTGGGGGCCAACCTAGGCACCCCGCCTCCGCGCGACAACCACGTCACGACGGATATGTCCGGCGTTCGCAAGCGTCGGCCACTGAACGCGCCCGCCAGTCCCTCCGCAGGCTAGCCGATGAGCTGGACCGGAGGAGAGAGGGGGGCCTCCACGGCGATGGGCGCCTCGAGCCGCATCACCAGCGGCAGGTGGTCCGACGCCACCCGGCTCAGCTCCGTGCGGTGGGGGTGGATGTCCAGGGGGCGCACCCCCGCATCCACGAAGATGCGGTCCAGCCGCAGCAGGGGCAGCCGGGTGGGATAGGTGCGGGCGGGAGCGCGCAGCTCCAGGGCCGCGTCGTGGATGGCCCGGCGCACCAGCGCCGGCACCGGCCCGTTGCCCAGGTAGTTGAAGTCCCCGCATACCACCAGCGGGTCCTTGCGCGCGGCCTCGCGGAGGATGTCCGAGGACAGCAGCAGCGCTTCCTGCCGGCGCCGCTCGCTCATCCCCAGCCCCAGGTGGAGGCTGAAGACGTGGAGCTGCTTGCCGCCGCCCAGGTCCAGGTCGCACCGCAGCGCGCCCCGCGGCTCGCGGCGCCCCACGCGCAGGTCATAGTTCTTCGACTTGAGGATGGGCAGCCGGGACAGAATCGCGTTGCCGTAGCGCCGGCCGTTGCGGACCACGTTGGGACCGAAGGCCATGTGCAGTCCGAGCATGTCCGCCAGGTGCTCGGGCTGGTCCTCCCGGGGCGTGACGGCGCGGAAGTCCCCCACCTCCTGGAGGGCGATGACGTCCGCGTTCACCTCGCGGAGCACCGCGCCCACCCGGTCCAGGTCGAAGCGGCCATCCGTGCCGATGCCGCTGTGGATGTTGTACGAGACGAGCTTCAGCTCCACGCGAGCGGCTCACCCACCGAGGGGACGAAGACGGCGGGCCGCGAGGCGCACCACCTCCATGGGCAGCGACGCCAGCCGCGTCACCGCCTTCACCGCGTCGCCCAGCCCGCCCTGGATGGCCTGGAGCTGGCGCTGGGCCTCGTCCACCAGGTCCGCCAGCCGCCCGCGCGGAGGCAGCTCCTTCGTGGGAGGCAGCGCGCCGATGGGCACCGTGCCACCGATGACGGGAGCGGGCACCTGGGCGGCGCGCTTCTTCGCCTTCGCCGGCTTGAACGCGGGGCCATGGGTGAACTTGGCGTCCGGCTCGGGGCGGGCGAGCTCCTCCAGCTCCGCCTCCATCTGGTGGGCCTGGTAGAGCGCCTCCGTCCGGGCGTGGCTCTTCCCGTAGTGAATGCCCTCGTGGCTTCCCATCGCCTCCGGATGGGCGCCGGACTTCTTCACCCGCGCCTTGTCCTCGTGCCGCAGGCCGCGCTTCTGCGCGGGCAGCGTCTTCGGGACCTGGAAGTGGTCGTAGCTATAGGGACGAGGCATCCGCGAATCTCCAAGCATCGAGTCCGCCCACAAGCTAGGGAGCCGCCGGGTCCCCGGGTACGCCTTGGCGGCACGCGCCCCGCCCGCCCGCTTCCCCTCCGGCCCGGCGGGCACCGCTCCGCCGCCGGGCCCCCGTTCAAGTACCGACAATGTCAGGCGGACACCGCTCCCCCGCTGGGCAGGCGGCGGAGCTCATGGGAGCAGCCAGGGCGGCAAGCGCTCCAAGCACCTTCCAACCCTGGGAAGAGCAGCGCCTTCCGTGGTGTAAGAACGGCCCCATGCCTCCGCTCTCCGCCGGCCGGAAGTATTCCAACTCGCCCTACCTGCTGCTCGCCCTGCTCGCCCTCGGTGCGAAGGCCCGGGCCGCCGAGTCGTCCCCGCTGCCCGCCGCTTCCGCGCCCCGTGGCGTCGAGACGCCGCCCCTGGCCGAGGGGCGTCCCCTGCTGACGCTGCAGCCCGCCGCGGCCAAGCCGGGAGACCCGGTGGTGGTGGCCGTGCGAGGCATGGCGGAGCTGCCCTCGGGTACGCTGGGCGGGCGCCCCCTGCGCTTCTTCCCCTGGGGCGAGGGCTTCATGGCCATCACCGGCCTGCCGGTGGAGCTGGGCGCCGGCACGGCCGCGGTGAAGGTGCTGGGCCCGGCCGCCCCGGGCGCCGCGCCGGTGGAGCTGACCGGCACGCTGAGCGTGCTGGAGCCGGGCTACCCCGAGCGCGAGCTGAAGGTGTCCGGCAAGTACGTGGAGCCGCCCCCGGGCGTGAAGGCCCGCATGGCGGCGGACCGGCGCGCCTTCGCGGCGGCCTTCGCCCAGCCCTTCGCGGCCCCGCTCTTCGGGCAGAACTTCGCCTGGCCCCGGCAGGACCGCATCACCGCGCCCTACGGAGACCGGCGCACCTTCAACGGCAAGCTGTCCAGCCAGCACTTCGGCGTGGACATCGACGGAGACCCGGGCACCCCCGTCACCGCCGCCAATGACGGCACGGTGGTGATGACGCGCGACAACTACTCCGCCGGGAAGACGGTCATCGTCCACCACGGCGCCGGCCTCTATACGACGTACTTCCACCTGTCCCGCATCACCGTGAAGAAAGGCACCCGCGTGAAGCAGGGACAGCGCCTGGGCCTCGTGGGCAGCACCGGCCGCGTCACCGGCCCCCACCTCCACTGGGGCGTGAAGGCGGATGACCTCTGGGTGGACGGCGAAGTGCTGCTCCGGCTCGACTTCTTCCCGTCCGCCGCGCCCGGCGTGGCCAGCGGGTCCACCGAGCTGGGGGCACCGTAACCCGGACTCTTCAACCTCCCCGCGCGGAGCGGCCGTCCCTACTTCGGCGGCGCCAGCGTCCACAGGATGAGTCGCCCGTCGAGCACGCCCAGCGGGAAGTAGCCTGCCGCCTGAAGCCTCACCCAGGGCTCGAAGGGGTTGTCCTCCGGCGACAACCCCGCGGCGAGCCACTGGAGCGCGTGCCAGACGTCGAACTCGGCCTGACACAGCAGGAGCCAGAGCGCCTCCTGGGAGCCGGTGTCGGTCGTCACCGAGCCAGGGAGGTTCCGGTCGGCCACGAGCGGCCGGCAGATGGTGGGCTGTCCGGGAATGGGCCACAGCGGGGGGCCGATGCGGGCCTGGAACCAGCGCTCGTCGCGGACCTCGGCCAGCCGCGCGGACAGCCGCCGCGTGGCCTCCTGGCGCCAGGAATCCGCGGGGCGCTCGGGGTCGAAGCGCGCCCGCGCGAGCAGCGGCCGCAGCTCCTCGGCTCCGGAGCGCACCACCTCCACGGGCGGAAGCGCCGCGGCACCGGCCGGCGCGGCGCGCCGCAGCGCCTCGAGCAGCTCCTGCCCGGAGGACTCCGACGGCGAGGAAGGAGCGAAGAACCAACGCCCGGAGCGGCACGGGGCGAGGATGCGCTCGAAGGCGGCGGTGAGCTCTCCGTAGGACTCCGGAGGCAGGGGGCTGGAGACACCGGAGGGAGTCATGGTTTTCACCGGAAGGGGCCCAGAATCTGGACGAGCTTGCCCGCGCTCATCTTGACGACCTGGGTGACGCCCTTGAGCGAGACAATGCCCGTCCCCGAGACGAGCGAGCCGAAGACCTGCGCGCCCTCCACCTCCCCGAGCAGGTGCACCTGCCCACCAGGAATGCGCTTGCCCACCGTCTCCGCGAGCGCGCCCACGTCATCCAGGAAGCCCGTCTTCCCACGCGTCGCGGCCAGCTCCATGGCCTCCTGCATCAGGGCCTGGTCCTTGCCGGCCAGCTTCTTGAGCGTCTCCTTCGCCCCGGTCGACAGCACCGAGCCGGCCGCCGCGGCGGGCTTGGGCGTGGGCTTGGGTGCCGCCTTGGGCGCCGCCGCGGGAGTCTTCGGCACGGAGGGCGTCCCCCCCGGGATGAAGCGGGCGCCGATGTACCAGAAGAGCAGGTTCGCGAAGAGCTCGCTGGTCGCCTTCGCGTCCCGCCTCGCCGCGTCGAGCGCCTGGGGGAAGACGGAGAACATGCGCGGCGCGGTCTGGGGATTCAGCAGGGTGGGCCAGACGAGTCCCGCGTCCTGGTAGAAACCCACCGGCTCCATTCCGTGGGCGCGGAGGCCGGCGGGATAGCCCGCGAGCTCGGCCAGGGCCTTCGTGCGGGAGGCGTACACGGGAATCACGGGTAGGACGTTGTACACCTTCGTGTCGAACCAGGAGAGTGGAACGCTGAGGGTCTTGTCCTGTCCCTCCAGGGCGAGGTCCACCTGGCCTCGCACCAGGTTCACCCCCAGCCCCGTCACCTTCTCGTCGACGTAGCTGGCCAGCTCCGCGGGCGACAGGCCCGCGAACGGAAACGTCTGCCCTTCGGGCGCGGGGCTCTTCGCCTGTTGCGCTTCCTCTCGCATCACCTCCCCCGGAGGGGCCGCCTGGGTGACGTGGGTCAGCTCATGGAAGAGCGTCTGGCGATCCGCCAGGGAGCGCGCGGGCCAGACTCCGCGCGCGAAGGCGATGTCGTCGCCATGCGTGAAGGCCCGCGCGCCGAGCGACTCGGCCGCGGCGTGGGCCTGCGCGTCCGCGTGGATGCGCACCCGGCTGAAGTCATGGCCGAACCGGGGCTCCAGGAAGCGACGCTCGGCGGCCGGCAGGGGCTGCCCCGCCCCCAGTCCGAGAGAGTGCGACGAGGCCGCCTCGGCGCGTGAGCCGCCGCGCGTCGTCGGCCCCCTCCGCGGCTGGGGCAGGAGCGAGGAGGCCTGGGACTCGGCCTGCTGCTCACGTGAGTCGGTTCTCGGGACGACGCGGAAGGAATGGCGCCCGAGCCTCGAACGGGGCTCGGACGGGCCCGCCTTGGGTGTGAGCGTGCGCATGAGCCAAGCCTACTCCTCTCTTCCGTCACGCGCTGGACACGGCTCTTTCGCGGAGGACAGGATACACAATGCGTTCGTTCCGGCGGGGCGGCAACTGCGGGCCCACGAGCTGACGCACGTCCCGAGGCAGACGCCGACCGCGTGCGCGCCTGAGCGCACGTCGCCGCCGTGATGAATCACAAGCTTGTCAGTGCATCAGTGATGATAGCCTTACGCGCCGCTTCCCTGGGGGACCCATGCCCGATACGACATCCACGAAGACGCTCCTGACGGCTGGCCAGGAGGAACTGACGTCGCTGGTCACCGGGGCCTCGCACACGCTGCTGCTGCGCAACGACGGCACGGTGCTGTCCTGGGGCGACAATGCCGTGGGGCAACTGGGTGACGGCACCACGAATCGGAGGCGCCAACCCGTCGCGGTGCCGGAGCTGAAGAACGTGGCCTCCGTGGAGACCGGCGCCCTGCACTCGCTGGCCCTCCGCGCGGATGGCACGGTGTGGGCATGGGGTGAGAACTTCTCCGGTCAGCTGGGTGACGGGTCGACCCTGCGCCGATACAAGCCGGTCCAGGTGTCGGGCCTGAGCACCGCGGTGTCCATCGCCGCGGGGGAGCACCACTCGCTGGCCCTGCTCGCGGACGGGACGGTGTGGGCGTGGGGAAGCAACTCCTCCGGCCAGCTCGGCGACGGCACCACCACCCCGCGCGAGGTGCCCGTCCAGGTTCCGGGCCTGAGCGGCGTGACAGGCATCGCGGCGGGCGGCTACCACTCGCTGGCCGTCCTCACGGACGGAACGGTGAGGGCCTGGGGTGACAACACCCACGGCCAGCTCGGGGATGGCACCAACATCCACCGGCTGACGCCCGTCATCGTGCAGAACCTGGCGAGCGTGAAGCTCGTGGTGGCCGGCGGCGCCCACTCGATGGCCCTGCTCACCACCGGCGCGGTCCACGCATGGGGGGACAACACCCACGGCCAGCTCGGGGATGGCACCAACACCCAGCGCACCCGGCCCGTCGTCATCACCCCCCTGAGCAGCGTGAAGGCGCTCGCGGCGGGGGACCTCCACTCACTGGCGCTGCGCACCGACGGCACGGTGTCCGCCTGGGGGCATGACGCCCAGGGCCAGCTCGGCGACGACAACACGGCCAGCCGGAACAGGCCCTTCCAGGTACCGAAAATCGCGGGAGTGAGCGCCATTGCCGCCGGGCACCAGCACTCGGTCGTCCTCCTCGAGGAGGGGGCCGTCTTCACCTGGGGCAGCAATACCTTTGGCCAGCTCGGAAACGGGACGACCACCGGGTCACGCGTCCTGTCCTACGTTCCAAGCCTGAGCGCGGTGACGAAGCTCCATGCTCGCATGAATTACTCGGTGGCCCGGCGCTCGGACGGCACCATCTGGGGCTGGGGGAGCAATTTCGTTGGCATGTTCGGGGATGGGACGGGCGCCAGCCGCCTGGTACCCACACTCGCGAGCCTCACCCTGAACAACGTCCGCGAGCTGGCGTTGGGGTACAACCACTCACTGGTCCTGCGCACGGATGGCACCGTGTGGGCCTGGGGAAGCAACTACGCTGGCCAGCTCGGGGACGGCTCCACCAGCGCGCGTACCGCGCTGGTCCAGGTGCAGAACCTCACTGGCGTGGTGGCCGTTTCCGCCGGCAATGGACACAGCCTGGCCGTACGCTCGGATGGCACGGTGTGGGCCTGGGGAAACAACCAGTACGGCCAGCTCGGAGATGGCACCTCCACCAACCGCCTGACTCCGGTCCTGGTGCAGAACCTGACAGGCGTGAAGACAGTGATTGCCGGCAACTCATTCTCCCTGGCCCTGCGCACGGACGGCACGGTGGTGAGCTGGGGCTACAATGCCTACGGCATGCTCGGGGATGGCACCACCACCAACCGCCTGACCCCTGTCCCCGTATCGAACCTCACCGGCGTGGTCTCCATCGATAGCGGCGCCATTCATTCCATGGCACTGCGCTCCGACGGCACCGTGTGGGCCTGGGGCTACAACGGCAGCGGGCAGCTCGGAGATGGGACTGTCACCACCCGCACGAGCCCTGTCCAGGTGCCGGGCCTCTCTGGCGCGACCGCCATCAGCGCGGGAGGCACCCACGCCCTCGCGCTACGGTCGGATGGGACGGTCTGGGCCTGGGGAGCGAACTCCGTGGGCCAGCTCGGAGATGGCGGCTTCGTGAATCGCACGACTCCGGCACAGGTGCAGACACTCTCCGGCATCACCGCCATCGCGGCGGGCAACGAGCACAACCTGGCGCTGCGGTCGGACAAGCAGGTGGTGTCCTGGGGAAGCAACTCCGAAGGCCAGCTCGGCAACGGTATCGACCCCCGGCGCAGGACCGCGGCTCCGGTGAACAACCTCGTCCAGGTCACGGCCGCCGCCGGTGGGCCCGACTTCACCCTGGCGGTGAGCACGGCAGGCACGGTGTGGAGCTGGGGCTTCAACCGGACTGGCCAGCTCGGAGATGGGACGACGAACGTGCGGCTCCAGCCCGTGCAGATTCCGAACCTGAACACCGTGACCAAGGTCTCCGCGGGTTACGGCCATGGCGTTGCGCTGCGCTCGGACGGCACCGTGTGGACCTGGGGACTCAACAACAGCGGTCAGCTCGGGGATGCCAGCACCACCAACCGCTTGAGCCCCATCCAGGTGACGCCACTGACCGGCATCGTGGGCATTTCGGCCGGAGACAGCCATTGCCTGGCCGTACGCAACGACGGGACAGTGTGGGCCTGGGGCAGCAATAGCAACAACCAACTGGGAGACGGGACGAACATCCAACGCAACGCGCCGGTCCAGGTGACGTCCCTGACCGGGGTCGTGGAAGTTTCGGCCGGTTCGTCTCATTCCGTGGCACGCAGGTCCGATGGAACGGTCTGGGCCTGGGGCTACAACGGCCACGGGCAGCTCGGGGATGGAACCACCACCCAGCGCGCGACCCCATCCCAGGTTCCGGGCCTCACCGGAGTGCTGGCCATCGTGGCGGCGAGCCACCAATCCTTCGCGCTCTTGTCGGATGGAACAGTCTGGGCCTGGGGCTACAACGGCAACGGCCAGCTGGGGGATGGGACGACCGCCCAACGCACCGCGCCGGTCCAGGTCCAGGCTCTGACCGGCGTGGTGGCTATCGCGGGGGGCGTCAGCTCCTCCATGGCTCGGCTCGCGGATGGCTTGGTGTGGGCCTGGGGCTACAACGGCTATGGGCAGGTCGGGGATGGAACCACCACCAATCGCACCACGCCCGTCCAGGTCACCGGACTGCTCAAACCCATGGGACTGCTCGATGCAGGAAGCTCCCATTCGCTGGCCGTGCATCCGGGCAGCGGGAGCCTATGGGCCTGGGGAAGCAACCAGTACGGCCAGCTGGGCAACGGCGAGATGGGCATGAGCCCCCATCCCCTCCCGGTGTACCGGTAGCCAGCCCCAAAAAGAAAAGGCCCCGTGAGGGGCCTTTTTGCTGGCATGGGGATCGAACGCCTTCCTTGAGCCTTAGAGCTTGCGCCTGTCGGCCTACGGCTGCACCAGCAGAACCAGCGAACGGAACGCTAACCCTGCCCCCTCTTCACGTCAACCCAGCGTGGGAGGGGCGAGGTCGATGAGCTCGGGCGTCTGGCAGACGGACACGTTGTCCGTGATGCGCCACAGCGACGTGGGGAAGTCGCCGCTGTTGAGGGCCTTCACGCGCAAGCCCACGTTGTCCGGCTCCACCGCCGGGTTGACGACGTGGTTCCGCTGAACGGTCAGCAGCCGTCCGAACGAGCCGTACACGCGGATGGCGTCGATGCCCAGCTGCGAGAGGAAGGTCTTGCGCGCGACACGCACGTGGTTGTCCTCGAGCAGCAACGTGTCGCAGTTGCCCACGAAGATGCCGTGCCGCTCTCCCAGGGACTCGGCCGTCATCAGCACGTGGACCTCATTGCCGGTGATGTGGACGCGTCCGGCCCGCCGGAGCGTTCCTCCCACGGCACGGCTGCTGGCGCGCTGGCTGACGCCCATGTGGATGCCCTGGAGCACGTCCCGGAGGGTGTTGTCCCGGATGCGGACCTCGGTGGCCCGCGCTCCCGCCACGGTGATGCCCTGCGAGGCCACCGCCGGAGAGGCGGCCCGGAGGCGCTCGAACCAGTTGCGGAACGTGGTGATGGTCGTGCTCAGGAGGTTCGGGATACCGGGCACCCCCCGCGTCAGCAAGATGTCCTCCGCGAGCATCTGCAGGCGCGCGGCGAGCTTCCAGGGCTTGCCCGCCTCCGACTCCGGCACGGTGGGGGCGACCACCCGCAGGAGGTCCTGCCAGGCCAGCCGCAGGCTCGGGTCCGCATCGAAGTACACGTGGTAGGAGCCAAACATCCCGCCACTGACGACGGCATCCGGCTCGGCCAGCGGATCCATCAGCAGCCGCAGCCGCGTCATCAGCAGCCGCCGCACCAGCCCTCGGTACTCCGGGGTGTCCACCAGACTTCCCGCGTCCAGCGCCGCCGGCTTCGCGTAGGTGGTGATGACGTTGTCCTCCACCTGCGAGCGTTCCACGTCGAGGAGCAGGATGCCGACCTGCTGGTGGCCGACCTTCAGGTCGCACGAGCGGATGCGCGCGGTGGTGGGGACCGGAGCGGGCGTGTCCGAAGGCGTGTTGCGCACGGAGATGCACGCCGTGCCGCGCCGCCAGTCCGCGCCGCACTTGACGGAGACGTTCTCCACCGTCACCGACGGGCAGTCCTCGAACGCGATTGGGCCGCGCAGGCCCTGCTTGTGCTCGACGCTCCCCGCCTCGGCGTGCAGGTCCCTGACCAGCACGCTCCCGCACCGGAGGAAGGAGAAGACCGACTCCCCTCCCGTCCGGATGATGCGGGTGGCCGGCCCGCTGCCGGAAATCTGGATGTCGCCCCGCTCGGTCAGGTGGATGGCCTGCGTCAGGGTGAACGTGCCAGGGCCGAAGTGGACGCGCACGCCCGTTCCCGGAGGAATCTGGGCGAAGGCCTCCACCACGTCATCCCCGGGCAGCAGGATGACGGCCCACTCGCGCCGCACCCGGTACAGGTGGTCCAGCGCCTCCTGGACGGTCTCCACCTCCGCCGAGCCGAAGACGGTGGAGTCGAAGCCCACGTCCTTCGCGGTGAGGGCCGTCAGCGCGGGGAACACCTTGCGCCGGTCCTCCACGGAGGGGTTTCCCACCGCCGGCTTGCGCACCACCGCCAGGGGCGCGTAGTGGTGAGCGACGCCGTGGGGCAGCCGAGGCAGGGGCGAGCCGACACCGTCCCGCGGCCACTCGACGTCCGCCGTGAGGTGGCGGGCCGGGATGAGCCAATAGTCCCCCACGCGGAAGGTGCCGGCGGAGGGCTTCACCTCCACGCCATCCTCCAGGGCCAGCCAGTCCGGGGCCCCCGAGCCGCTCTCCCACTCCAGGCGGCCCTCCCAGCGCCGCGCCTTCGGGTTGCGCGGGAAGGCGGCCCGGTCGAACGTCCCCGGCGAGCCCGCGGCGGTGGTGTCGAGCGTGAGAATGGCGCCGTTCACCGCCTTCACTCCGTAGAGCAACCCGCCCTGCCCCTGCAGCTCCCGGGCGTCGTCCGTCAGCTCCACGAACGCGGCGGAGGTGAAGCCCAGCAGCTCGTTGCGGCCGGAGCCGCCAATCGTCACCGAGTCCCCACTGCCGGACAGCCACGGCGCCACCACCGCGCCATTGTCCCGGCTCCACTTGGCCGTCACCCGCCCCGACTCACTCACCGCGTGCACCTCCACGCGGTAGAGCTGGTTCTCCAGCCGCCGGTAACCGGCCCCCGCGGGGACCAGCAGGGGCTCACCGCCGGACGCGGACGGCTGGGCCCGCGCCATGAGCGTCCCGGTGCCCGGCGCCGGCAGCGAGGGCGTCCAGCCCGTCGCCGCCGGGTCGCCGCTCACCTTGGCCAGCTTCACCTGCCAGAGGGTGCGCGTGCGCACGGTGGTGTCCGGCCCGCCCAGGGCCACCTCGCGGATGCCCGGGTCCTCGAGGGCCGTGACGAGCTGTTCCCAGACATCCAGGTAGGCCAGGTACGTGCCCGTCTCCAGCGCCAGCGCCCGCGCGCCCCCCTCGCCCGTGACGAAGGGCGGCGTGGGCAGGTCCGGCTGGCCCAGGTAGCTCGACCCCTGCTCCAGCTCGCAGAGGATGCCGTCGACGTAGAAGCGGCCCGGCGCGAGGGTCAGGTCCGCGCCGGACTCCGTGACGCCCAGCTGGAAGTGGGCGCCCTGCTGGGGCTTGGGCGCGCCGCTCTGCCCGAACACGTCGGCGCCCTGGGTGCGGTGCAGGTGGGCCTGGATGTCGACCAGCTCGTTCCAGTCCGCATCGAGCTGGACGCGCCCCTGCTGCATGCGCACGCCGCTGTAGTGCTTCCCTTGAGAGAACGTGCGGCGCGTGAAGTCGGCTTTCATCCGGTGACTCTCCCTCAGGTGACGTAGAAGATGCCCGCTTCGAGCCCCACGGGCTGGTACTCCTCCAGCGCCGCGCGCAGGTTGGCCTCGCGCTGCGGCTGCAAGAGGTACTGGAAGACGCCCATCTCACTCTCGTTGCTGGCGCCCCGGCGCAGCGCGTCCGGGCAGCCCTGCTCGAGCTGCGCGTAGCCGGGCTGCCCATAGCGCGTCGAGACGAAGGAGGGCCTCAGCCGGGCCCACACCGCCGGCTGCTCCGCCTCCGGCACACCCCGCGACGCCAGCTCCGGCTGGCAGCGGTACGAACGGGGGACAATGGAACCAGGAGGCACGTAGCTGAAGCGCACGCAGCCCAGCTGCAGGCGCTGCACGGTGACGGCGCCGGTGAAGAGCGTGTCGCTCGCCTCGAGCACCACCACGTCCGTGCTCCCGAAGACGGTGGTGCGCTCGAGGTCGGCGGTGCCCGCGGACAGCACGTGCGCCGCGCCTCCCGCGCCGTCGAGGATGCTGTCCCGAACCACCACCGTCGTGGCGTCCGCCGAGCGGGGCAGCGACAGGCGGCCGCTGATGCACCGGACCAGGCGCAGCTCCAGCCGCCCCGCGCCGCCAGCCGAGCTCACGCTGAGCGCCTCGGGTGTCACCGGCTGCCCGTCCCCTCCCAGGGAGAACCCCGGCACCAGCGTGCAGTGCCGCAGCTCCAGCACCGCGTCTCCGGTGGCCTCCACCTCCAGCCCCTGTCCCGAGACGAGCAATCCGCTGAGGCGCAGCCAGGACGCTTCGGCCAGCGTCAGCGCCCAGGGCGCGGAGAGCCGCAGGAGCGGGCGCTTGCCATCGGCCGCGCGAATCTCCAGCGAAGGCACCCCGGCCGTGGCCGCCACCCCGGGCACGCTCACGTCCGCCACCGTGTAGGCCTCGTTGTCGGCAATCTCGAGGACGGTAGGCTGGCGTCCCGCCGCCACCCAGGCGGCGAGCGCGTCCTGGAGCTTCGTACCGCCGCCCTGCACCCGCACCGGCGTGCCGCCGTCCCGCACCTCCTGGCTCCGGTCGTACATGCCGCCGCCCACGTCGGCGCTGAAGCCGTAGTGGTAGCTCACCGTCACCCGCTGGCCCGGCTCCGCCGGGAAGGCGATGCGCCCCAGCACCGGATCCACCGCCACCCGGCCCGCGGGCGGCACGCGCCACTGCGCGAGGTTGCTGATGGCGAGCTCGGAGAGGGGCACCGGCACGCCGTCGCGCAGCACCTGGAACACCGGCTGGTCCACGTCGAAGTAGCCGCTCCGCGGCGCGAGGCCCTGCTGGCGCGCCACCAGCTCCGCGTCCAGCGCGCGGCGGCGCAGCGGCCCGGCCACGTTCTCCTCCGAGGCCAGGTGGGAGATGTCCGCCTCGGCGGTAGCGGGGTTGAAGAGGGGCAGGTCGTGCCCGAGCTGGCTGAAGCGAAAGCCGCCGGGGACGCCCGCCACCGGGGTGGCCGGGGCCTCCTCCACGGGGTACGCCTCCAGGCGCCACAACAGGAGCCCCACGCTGGGCAGATTGTAGCGTCCCCGCCCTGACTCCGCCCGGCGCACCTCCACCGTGTGCGGCACCGGGTCGAAGGGGCCGCCGAGCAGCTCCAGCGGGGCGCTGTCGCGCACCGAGGCCAGTGCGACGTTGCCCGGCCGGGGGTGGCTCAGGTGCTGGGTGATGGCCAGCCGCTGGAAGTACTCCACCGCGCGGGCCGGCCACCCCGTCACGTCCTGGGCGAGCTGCTCCATCACCGCGGCAGTGCCCTTGCGGCGCCGGTAGGCCAGCGTGTTGGCCACGTAGGCGCGCTGGCTGTAGGTGCCCGGGTTCACCGGGTGCAGGCTGCTGCGCACGCCCAGCAGCTCGCCAATGTACGGGACGACCCACTCCTCGCACGTCTCGATGAACCAGTTGTCGTGCAGCGTGGTGATGTCCTGCTCGACGGCGCGGAGCTGCTCCTCCATCACCGCCAGCAGCGCGCGCAGCGGCTCGCCCTGGGCCGCGTCGCGCAGGCGGTAGAAGCCGGGCAGCAGCGCGTACAGTTGCTCGCGTCGGGACGTCGTCACGGCGCCACCTCCACCAGGGAGACGCCTCCCGGCTGCAAGAGGAGCAGCTCCGCGGCCTGCACCTCACGCCGGCCCACGTCCCAGCGGGCCGGGCTCGCCGGCAGCAGCGCGTGCCCTCCCGCCGCCGGCTGGTCCACCCGGTGCAGCGCCGTGAGGTGGGCGGCGATGACGCCGCGCACGCCCTGCATCACGGAGAGCACCTCGGAGGCGGTGACGGGCTGGGCGAAGGCCCGCCGCGCGTACGAGAAGTGCGCCTGGAGGGCGGCCTCCACCTCCGCGAGCACCTCGGCGGCCACCCGGCGGCGCTCCACCACCACCCCGGCATCCACCTTGAAGAAGCGCGGCTCGTAGCCATCCATGCGCACCTCGTGGGCCGCGCCGCTGGCCTCGGCCAGCGCGGCCATCAGGTTCTGGTAGAGCGCCGAGATCCGCGGCACGGAGTCCCCGCTGGCGGCGGCCACGGTGAGGTGCACGAAGCGCCCGTTGCCGCCCCAGAGCACGGTGGCCTGGGCCTTGCCGATGCCGGCGAAGGCGCGGGCGAAGTCCTCGTAGTCGCGCACGGAGCTGATGCGCTCCAACGTCAGCACCCGCAGCGGAGCGTTGGCGCGCGCGTCGTCCAGCCCCTCGGGGTTGGCGGCGCCCAGGGCCGGCACGGGGTTGGCCACCGAGCGGATGCCCAGGGGCCGGGACAGCAGCAGCGTGAGCCGGCCCGCGTCCACCTCGCCCGCGGGGCCGAGGCCGGCGCGGTAGCGGGCCACCACGTTCTCCGTCCCCGTGGGCAGGCGCGAGCCCTGCTGGCCGTCGCCGAAGAGGACCGTCGCCGTCCCGTCGTCCGCCATCCGCACCACGTAGGCCTTGCTGTCGGGCGTCAGCCCGTGCAGCGACGGCACCTCCGTCCACTCCACGCCGTCCACGCGCACCTCCAGGGTGCTCTCCGCGCCGCTGGGCGTGGGCGCCGACACGTACGTCAGCGGCTTCTTCTTCAGCGTGAAGCGCTGGTGGGCGCGCCCACCGTCTCCGCTGCCCAGCACCTCGCGCTCCACCGTCTCCCCGTGGGTGGCGGCGACGACGTTGGCGTTCACCGTCACCGTCTCGCGCGCGTACCGGTACGCCAGCGGCCCGCGGAAGATGAGCGTGGTGCTGCCTCCCGCGTGCTCCACGTCCGCCAGCACGGCCGTCTCGCTGCGCGTCACCCCGGTGCGCACACCCGGAGAGCCCGCCACCTCCTCCCCCGTCACCACCACCGCCTGCCCCGCCTTCAGGCCCAGCACCATGCGCTCCAGGCTCAGCCGCAGCACGCCCTGCACGCTGCGCTTGCCCCCCGGAGCCACCACCCCCTCCTCCAGCGCCTCGGTGACGGGGAGGGCGGCCTCGCGCAGCCGCTCGCTCTGCACGAAGGCCACGCTCTGCCGCAGTTGGAAGGCGGGCCGCTTCGTCACGTCCGAGGGCAGGGCCGTCCCGTCCGGGTTCCTCAGCGACAGGCCCGTGGCCCGGCCGCTCAGTGCGAAGTCGGCCAGGGAGGACTCCACCACGTCCGCCACCTTGAAGAGGCCCGAGGCCGCCGGGGTGCTCTGGACGTATACCCATGTCCCCGGAAGCACTTCGGGGACGCCACGCTCGAGGAAGACGTCCGCGCCGAGCGTCGCGGAGTACACCTCGGTGCGCTTCGAGCGGGTCCAGACGGTCGTCCCGCCGCCAGCGTCCCAGTCGGGGAACGGCTCATGGTGCTTCGTGTAGGCGGGCGCGTTGTGCCCGAAGAAGCCCAGGCGCTGGCGGAAGACGTATATCTCCGTCTCCCCCGTGTCGGGCACGCCGGTGGCGACCTCGGCGGCGGGCAGCGTGGCCACCTGCTGGAGCAGCTCCTCCGGCTTCCAGCGCTGCACCCTCATGAAGGAGGACAGGTCCGACTCGCGCCAGCGGCGCTGGAGGATTCGCTCCTTCACCGTCGCCGGGGTGAGAGGCAGGGGCTCCAGGTCCACCTTCCCCATCGGCGGCGGCGGCGGGGACAGCGGAGGCACCCGCTTCGTCTCCGCCAGCTCCGCCACGGTGGTGCCCGCCTTCGCATCCACCGCCACGCCGCGCACGCGCACGGTGACGGCGCCGGTGGGGGTGCGCACCAGCAGCTGGTCCCCCGGGTTCAGCTTCGTGGCCGTACCCGAGAAGACGATGTGGCCGGCGGCCACCCGCGTCCCGTCCAGCCCCTCCAGGTAGAGCTTGTCGCCCTGGGCCCGCAGGAGCTGCGGCTGGGTGAGGCGGGGGCGCAGCGTGTTCCACTCCACGCGCGCGTCGAGCTCGTCGGACGTCTCGAAGGTCTGCGGCAGCTCCCCCTGCCCCGGCAGGCTCTGCACCTTCGTGCCCCGAGGCACCCTGGCGCTCGTGGGCGAGCCCACGGCCTCTTCCAGCATGAAGGCCAGCCAGGTGCTCGCGGCCACGCCCGGGTTGAGCTCGTAGCCGATGGCGCGCGCCAGCTGCAGCACGGAGCGGCGCTCGGTGGCCGTGCGCAGGTAGCCCTCGTTGGCGATGCGCTCCTGGTAGAAGGTCAGCACGTCCAGCACCGTGGCCCACGCATCCAGCAACCCGATGGACGGGTCGTCCAGGGTGCGGGTGGTGAGCGCCGCCAGGGGCCGCGTCCCCGCGGCGTCACCCGCCCCGGGGCTGACGTGTGGCAGCCGCGCCAGCATGCGCTGGAGGAACTGCGCGTGGGTGCCGATGCGGTACTCGAGCGCCGGGCGGCCGGGCGCGTTCTGGCGCGAGGGCGTGGCGGCCTCGCCGGTGGAGCTTCCTTCGTGCGCCGCGTCCAGCGTGCTCGCGCTCACAGGCCCCCCTCCAGGTGGAACTCCAGCTTGCCGTTTTCAGGCTGGCTCGGGTCGTTGTCCAGGCGGATGATCTCCAACGACTTCACGCGGATGCCGCCGGTCTCCAGCTCCCGGTTGCTCGCCTGACCGAAGCGCTGGAAGCGGCGCAGCGGCGCGCGCTCGCTGGTGTCCACCCAGGCCACGCCCGGCACCCGCATGGCCGCATGGACGAGCTGGCTGAGATACACGGACTGGCCGAAGGTGAAGTGGTCCGGGTGGAAGAAACCGCGCCGGCCGCCGGGCAGCTCTCCGCTGCTGAAGACCTCGAGCAGCGCGGCCTTGACGTCGCCGCGGAAGTGTCCCGGCGCCACGCCCACCGTCAGCCCGATGTCCAGCGGCGCGAAGATGGGCGCGGCGATCTCCAGGTCGTGCCCGGCCAGGCGGAAGCGCTCCAGGAAGTCGCGCAGCTCCTCCCGGAAGGCGTCGTCCACCGGGCGCCCCCCATAGCGGTCCACCGTGACGTAGAGGGTGGGCCAGCTCCCCGTCCAGCGCCGGGTGGCCACGGCCTTCTGCACCTCCGGGTGGCGCTCGGCGGCCGCCGCGAAGTCCTCCGCGGTGACGGCGCGCTCGTGGCGCCGGAAGGCGTAGGGCGCGTTCTGCCGGACGTGCTCGAGCGACTCCGGGTCCACGCCGCCCACGGCGGGCAGCGGGTTGGACACGTCGAGGATGCCCTGGAGGGTGGCGTTGAGCGTCCCGTCGGTGGGGTGCAGGACGACGTGGGCCAGCGTCTCCGCGCCCACGTTGCCCATGCGCCCATTGCCCACGCGGTAGCGGGCCAGCAGCCCCCCCTGCGGCTTGCGTCCCATGATGCCGTCCCCGAAGCGCAGGAAGGCGCTGCCGTCCTCCTCGGACTCGACGACGAAGTGGGGGGAGAAGCGGTCGCTCTCCAGCAAGTCACTCACGGCCAGCCACCGCCGCTCCGGCGCCTCCTCGTCCTCGAGGAAGATGACGGGCCGGGCATCCTCCACCGCCCAGCGGAGGGCGGCGGTGGCGGAGGCGCCCGCGTCGAAGGGGACGAGCTGACGGTCCGCGTCCTTCACCTGGCCCTGCCGGGTGACGGGGCCCCACTCCAGCACGGGCCGGTAGCGCCCCGTGGAGGGGAGCGCCGGCAGCACCTGCCCCGAGGGCGGGGTGTAACCATGGTCCACCAGCACCACGTTGCCCCAGGCCACGGCGGCCGGCGCGTCGTCCTCGCCCAGCTCCAGGTCGAAGGGCAGCGCGTCCTCATCCGCCCACCGGACGTTCACCACGTCGACGCCGAGGAGCTCGTCCCGCGTGGCCTCCACGTGTGTGAGGCGCACCGCATGCCGCAGCGTGGGGTCCGCGTCCACCGCCAGGCCCGTCCGGGGGCCGCGCACCTGGCCGAGCACCAGCACGTCACCGGCCTCCAGTTTCAGCCGGGCCGCCGGGTCCACGAAGGTCGCCTCGGTGGCGCCGGTCAGCAGCAGGCAGCGGTCCCCACCCCAGGCGTGGAAGCGCAGCTCGTTGTGCACGGCGTGGAGCTTCAGCGGCGCCATCGTCTCGAAAACTTGCGCGCCGGCATGGAGTGACTCCTCCAGCTTCTCGTAGGCCAGCGGGCCGCGGGGGGCGTCCACGCGGGTCAGCAGGACGGCTCCGGCCGGGAGCGTGCGCCCGTCCACGCCCTCCTCCACCGTCAGCCGCACCCACGCGCGCGCGTTGCAGCCCTCGTGGACGACGTAGTCCAGCAGCCGCGCGTGCCGCCGCACCGAGACGCGCCTGCGCGCGGTGGCCAGGTAGGCCTCGGTGGCCACCGCATCCTGGTAGTAGCTGAGGCGGTCCGCGGCGTAGGCCAGCACCTCCACCAGGGCCATGCCGAGGTCCGCGGGGTTGCGCTCCGTCCAGTCCGGCGTCACCACCGCCAGCCGGTCCAGCATCAACTGGCGGAAGCTGGCGTAGTCCTTGGCCAGGTAGTCGATGTGCAGCGCGGGCGCGGGCGCGGCGGCGGGAGCCCCATCCACCCGGCAGTCGAACTCGCTGGGGCTCTCCACCTTGAAGGAGAAGTCCACCTCGCGGCTCTTCGGGTCGAAGCCGCTGGCCGAGAGGGACAACCGGTAGCGGGAGAAGTCCCCCGGGGAGTCCGTCCGCACCACCAGGACGTTGGCGGCGTCGGGGAGCGACTGGAAGAAGGTCCGCTCGGCCTCGGTGGTCCTGTCCGCCGGCACGGCCGGAGCGGGGCGTGCCCACCCCACCTGGATGGACTGGATGCGCACGCCTCCGGAGATGCGGACGTTTGCCTCGCTGAGCGCGGCCACGGGCTTGAAGCAGCGCACCAGCAGCGTGCGCTGGCGCGCGGTGGGCACGGCGGCGGCGCGGGCGTCCAGCACCTCGAGGTAGTCGATGCCGTTGACCGGGGCCGCCGGGTCGGCGAGGCGCTGGCGGCGTCGGGCATTGTCGCAGCGGTACTGCGTCCCCATCTCAGACCTCGCGGGTGAATGTCATGAGCCGGCGCTGCAGGGTGCGCCGGACGATGCACTGGACCGTCACCCGCACCGTGGACTCCTCGCTCCGCACCTGCACGGCCTCCACCTGGATGCGGTCCCCCAACCACTGCAGCAGTGCCGCCTGCACCCCCACCTGCGCCGCCGCGGCCAGCGCCTCGCTGTTGGGTGCGAACGCGAGCTGCCCCAGGCCGCTGCCGAAGGTGGGGCGGTTGACCCGCTCCCCGGGCGCGGTGAAGAGCACCTGCTCGATGAGGTCCCTCAGGTGCTCCTCGTCCGTGTCGGCCGCGGCGGTGCGTCCCCGCCGGTCGATGTGGAATGGATGCTTGAGCTGCATCACGCCCCCTTCACCCGCGGCTGCACCACCGCGATGTTCGGCGCGCCCTGGGGCGCCTGCATGGGGTTGAGGCACAGCCCGGTGCTGTCCTGGAGGACGGCTGGCTGGCCCATCACCTTCACCCGCACCGCGCCCACCAGCCACTGCACCTTGAGACACGGCTGGGGCGAGGGGCCCGGAATGGTGAACGGACAGCCCGCCACCATGTAGTTGTCGCTGAGGGTGGCCACGAACTGTCCCGCCACCTTCACCCGGGTGTTGGAGGAGACGACCGACGTCTGCCCCGCGTGGGGACAGAGAATCTGCGCGCCCACGTGTACGAGGTAGCCCGGCATCAGGTGATCTCCAGCGCGCCGTTGTTCACGGTCACCTGGGGGCCCGCCATCTTCAGCAGCGCGCCCTTCCCGTTGTCGATTTCGATGCCGGTGGCGTTGAGGACGATTTTCGCCCCGTCCGCCGTCTCCAGGGTGATGCCGCCGACGCCCGGGGTGTCGTCCAGCACGATGCTGTGGCCGGCCTCGGTGCGCAGCATCACCTTCTTGTAGGGCGGGGCCAGCAACGCCGGAGGAACCTCGGCCGGCGAGCCCCACCAGCAGCCCACCCAGATGGGGTAGTCCGGGTCGCCGTGCTCGAACTCAATCCACACGCCCGCGCCCACCTTGGGCAGGGCGAAGAAGCCCACGCCGCTGCCGCCGTACGGGGCGCAGGGCATGGCCCAGCCACTCTCCTGGTCCCCCATCACATCGGGGACGCGCGCGCGCACGCGGCCCAGCATGAGGGGGTCCTGGATGTCCGTTACCACGCCCCGGTACTTGCCCAGGAACTGGCTCATGGTCTCACCACGGGAAGGAGGGCGCCGGTCCCCTCGCGGGAGAGCGAGAAGCTCTGGGTGTAGCGCCCCCGCTCGATGCGGTGGGAGACCCGGCGGATGTAGTAGTTGCCGTCGAAGCTGAAGCCCGCGCCGCGCACGCCCACCAGCCGGCGCGCCCGCAGCACCGCGCCGTAGCGCACCCCGTCCACCTGCCCGGAGCCCGTCACCGGGTCCGGCGTGCGGGTGGCGGCCGCCACGGCCGTGGCCACCGCCTGCCCCGGCCCCTGCTTGGCCGCCTCACGCTCCAGGGCCTTGCGCCTGGCTGGCACGGGCATCAGCGCCAGCGGGGGCAGCCGCAGCGAGGGCAGCGGCGGCAGCGGGATTCCCGTCTTGGAGATGGGCTCGAGCAGCGCCAGCGCGGTCGTCACGGGCGAGAACCCGTCCAGGCTGAAGCTGAGCGACTCCACGTTGCTGAAGGGCCCCAGGTTCGTCGACAGGGCTGGCAGCGGGACGCTCAGCCGCGCCTCCGGGCCGAAGTAGGCCTTGTTCACGCCGAAGGTGACGGGCTCCACGTAGAAGACATAGCCGTTGCGTTGGGCCATGCGCTGGATGAAGCGCAGGTCCGTCTCGTGCTGGCGGGGAATCCGCTGCAGGAAGATGGGGATGTCGGTGGTGGGCAAGGCCTGGGGCACGAGGCCATAGAGCGCGTATTCCGCGATGATGCGGGTGAAGATGGCGAAGTCCGGCTGGTTCTCGTACTTGCCGTTCTTCTCCTCCAAATCCATCATCACGCTCACGTCACGCCCGGTGACGGTGAGGGTGGACTGCCCCGGCTCGCCGCTGGCCGTCAGCTCCTGATGGGTGATGATGCCGTCGATGAGCACCTCCGGCACCGCCCCCATCAGCACGCCAATCACCACCCGGGTGAAGGGCGCCAGGGTGCCGTCCTGGACGAGCCCGTAGTCGATGACACGGTCCTTGGACAGGGAGAAGGTGAGCTGGAAGCCGTCGCCGCCGTCCGCGTCGTTGGTCACCTCCACGCGCGTCAGCGCGTTGGCGACCGCCGGAGGCGGCGGCAGCGGGATGGTTCTTCCCATCCACAGGACGAGTCGGACTCCCAGTTCCCCGGCCAGCATTCCCGTCCTTCAGCGGAAGGTGGTGGCGACGCGCACCATCCGGCCGACGCGCTCCTCGAGCTCGTCGGGGTGGAGCACGCCGTTGGCGTCGCACAGGCGCCAGGACTGGGCCGGGTCGTTGAGGTAGCGCGCGGCCAGGTGGTCCAGCCGCTCCCCCTCGGTGAGCAGGTGCTCGACGAGCGGCACCTGCTCGTCCAGGGGCGGCAGGAAGCGGCGGCGCACGTAGCGCACCTCGCGCCGCTCGCCCCGGGCATCGGTGACGTGGTGGGTGGCGACCTCGAGCGAGGCGTACCGGCTGGTGGGGTCGAACATGCGTCAGCCTCCGTTTCCAACGCCTACCCCGAACGACACCGCGCCCGTCAGGCTGCCGGCGGCGTTGAGGGTGGCCATGATTTCCTTGGCGACCTGATGGACCATGAAGGTGACGCCTCCGACGCTGGCCAGCCCCAGGTCCTGGTACGTGAGGACCCGCAGCCCCAGGCGGACCCGCGCCCGGATGGGGTTGAGCCGGGTGTCGAAGGCCTCCTCGGTGACGCTGAACTCGGTCAGGCGCACCGGCAGCACGCGCTGGGGGCCCCAGACGAGCAGCGTCAGCGGGGCCTGCGCGGGGATGAGCTCGATGATGCCGGCGGCGGCGAGCGCCGCGTTGGCCAGCACTCCGGCGGACCGGGGGTAGAGGAACATCTCCAGCGCCGACAGCATGGGATAGACGCCGACCAGCACCTCGGGTGGTCTCGCCTTCTCCAGCGCGTCGGCGGCGTCCAGCTCCACCTCGAGCTGAATCGTCTCCCTGGGAGGGCCACGCAGCCGGAGCGCCTCGCCCGAGTCGGCCCCCTCGCCGGCCTGGTTGGCGGTGAGCGTGCGGGTGAGCTGGTCGGGGTTGTACTGGAAGGGCACCACCATGGGCACCGGGTTGAGCAGGTCCAGACCGACGATGGCCCCCTTCAGCAGCAGGGGTGAGCCGGGAGCGGCGCTCATCTTCCCTCCCCTCCTCCGGCGAGCCGCGTGTAGGCGGCCCGCGCGGCCTGCACACCCACGGACTCCCCGCTGGCGCCGGGGTGTGGCCGCACGGCGCCCACCTCCAGCCGCGCGACGTGCGCGCCCCCCGCGAGCGACTCGGGCACGCCCTGCTCGAGGAGCAGCCGCGACAGCTCCTGGGTGAAGGCCTCCCGCACCCGGTCCCGGTCCAGGGGGGAAAGGCCGTGCAGGACGAGCCGCTCGATGTGCAGCCGGATGTTCGGTACGGGCCTCATGTCCACCCCCGCGTCTCGGCTTCGGTGAGGAGCCGGTTGAGCTTGGTGTACTCGTCGCGCGCGGCACGAAGCAGGTGCGCCATGCGCACCGGCTCGCCGGCGTCCGCCGCGATGAAGGCGGCGGTCAGGGCGATGTTGCGGATGTGGCCACCCGCCACGTTGAGCTTCGCCAGGCGCGCCAGGTCCAGGCCCTCGGTGGGCGTGCTGGCCGGGAAGGCCCGCCGCCACAGCTCCAGCCGCTGCTCCGCCGACGGGAAGGGGAACTCCACGATGAAGCGCAGCCGGCGCAGGAAGGCCGTGTCGAGCGCGTCCTTCATGTTCGTGGTGAGGATGGCCAGCCCGCGGTAGGCCTCCATGCGCTGCAGCAGGTAGCTGACCTCGATGTTGGCGTACCGGTCGTGGCTGTCCTTCACCTCGCTGCGCTTGCCGAAGAGGGCATCGGCCTCGTCGAAGAGGAGGATGGCGCTCCCCTCCTCGGCCGCGTCGAAGATGCGCCGCAGGTTCTTCTCCGTCTCGCCGATGTACTTGCTCACCACCTGGCTGAGGTCGATGCGGTAGAGGTCCAGCCGCAGCTCCGCGGCGAGCACCTCCGCGGCCATCGTCTTGCCCGTGCCGCTCACCCCGGCGAAGAGGCCGCTGATGCCCAGCCCCCGCGAGGTGCGGCTGGCGAAGCCCCACTGCTCGTAGACGGTGGTGCGCTGGCGCACGTGCGCGGCCAGGTCCCGCAGCAGCTCCATCTGGAGCGGCGGCAGCACCAGGTCCTCCCAGCGGGCCATGGGTTCGATTCGCTGGGCCAGCCCCTCCAGGTGTGGCCGCGCCTGCGCCCGGCAGGTGTCCCAGAGGAGCGTCCCGGCCGCGTCCGACGCCCCGGCCGCCAGCTCCGCCTGCACCTCCGCGCTCACGGACCGCACGCCCTGCAGCCCCATTGGGAACTGTGCGATGACGCGGTCCAGCTGGCCATCGAGGCGCCCCGCCAGCGGGCCCAGGGCATGCTGCCAGAGCGCCTGCCGCTCCGCCGTCTCCGGACGCCCGATATCCAGGCGCAGCAGCCGCTTGCGGCCCGGCCGCACGGGCTCGCTCGCACTGACGATGATGGGACAGCGCAGGCGGTCGGCCAGGGAGACGGCGCGGAGCGCCTCGGCGCCCGGAGCCTCTTCGCAGACCATCAGCAGGGCCGTCTCGGACAGGGCCGCCTCGCGCTCCCACAACCGGGACAGCAGCTCGCGGTCCGCCGCGCTGGTGGGCAGGTCGGCCACGCGAAGGGCCTGGAGTCCAAGCCCCAGCCGCGCACAGGCCGTGGCCGCGATGGCCCGCTGCGTGACGGCGTCGCCCCCCTGCAGGTGGACGAGCGGCAGGGGCTCGCCCTCGCGCGGGTGAGACCAGAGGCTCACGATGCGCTGGGCCAGGCGGGCCTGGGAGTCCGGAAGCCGCGCGTCCGGGAGCGCCACCGGCTCGACGAGCCCCTGGAGCCGCTCATCGAGACAGGCCACTCCCGCCAGGTGGTGCACCACGCGCTCGTCGATTCTCAGCGGACTGCCCGTCAGCGAGTCACCGGGGCCGGGCACGACGAGGTGGAAGCGCCGCAGGGGCCCGGAGGGGGCGAGCGCGCTCCAGTGGGCATCCGGGAGGGCCGCCAGCGCCAGGCCGAACGTGGGGAAGGCGCGCCGCGAGTCCCCCTGCGCGGCGGCGCAGCACGCCGCGAAGCCGCCATCCAGCTCCATGCCGGCGCACAGCAACACCACGGCCCGCTCGAAGGGGGAGAGCTCGAACACCTGGCACAGCGTGTCCAGCGCGGCCGGCGCGGGCATCGCGGCGGCGGCCCGGTCCCGGGCCTGGACCGCGGTGTCCAGCACGGGCCCTTCCGACTCCGTCGCCCTCGCGGCGTGCTGCTCCAGCCGCAGCCGGACGAGCGCCAGCTCCGCCATGAGGTAGCGCTGGTTGGCCGCGGACCAGTCCGCCTGGGCCGTCATGAGATGGTCACCCGCTGCGAGGGGTCGAAGGCCGGCGGCGTGGCGGAGTAGTCCACCAGCAGGCTGTCCACGCCATCCACGCGGAGCCGTACCAGGTGCTGCCCCACGGGCGCCGGCTCCAGGAGGAACGTCAGCGTGCCTGTCTTGTCGGGGTGCGGCTCGGCGCGGACCTCCGCGTCACCGACGAGCAGCGACACGCGCTGCTCGGGCCAGACCTCGGGGCTGCACGTGACGGTCAGCGTGACGTTGCCCGAGCCGTCCCGGGGGGCCGGGTTGGGCGCGATGGAGAGAATGCGCGGGGCCAGCGCGAGCGGCAGGGCATTGGTGGTGGCCTCCGGCCGGTCCTCCCGGCCCACCACCACGGAAAGCGAGTACAGCCCGGCCGGCCAGCTCGGCGAGGCGGTGGGGAGCTGGACGCGCAGCTCCGTGGCCTGCGAGCCCGCCAGCGGCGTGAGGGAGTGTGGGGCCGCCAGGTGGCGGTGGGCCAGCTCCACGCGCACGCTGCTCCCGGTCAGCTGCGTGCCCCGGATGGCCAGCACGTCTCCGGGCGTGGCCCCGACACCCAGCCGCGCCGCGGGCTGGCCGTTGGGCGCCAGGAGGGCGGTGATGCCGGGGAACGGAGCCACGAGGAAGGGCTGCACGGCGACGCCCGCGTCCGACGAGGAGCCGCGGGCCAGCACCGGCAGGGGCGCCTTCGCCGGCCGGATGCTATCGATGAGGACGACGGAGGCCTCGTACACCATCGACAGCCGGTACTGGGTCTGGAAGAGGGTCCACAGCTTGGACATCTCCTCGGACGAGAGGTGGTGCGGCGCGATGCGGACCCTCTCGAGCTGGAGGTGGAGGTCATTGCCGGGGAGCGAGAGCTTGATGTCGGAGGGCAGCAGGTTGCCCTGGTCGTGCATGATGCTCATCGCGCGCCCGAGCAGCCGGTGGCCGAGGAGCTCCTCGCCGCCACGTCCGTAGGCCGTCACCAGATAGTAGAGGCTGAGCGCGAGCGGGGGGTGCGCCGTTTCCCCGGGGCGGCCCGGTGCCCGGTTGCGCAGGGCCGCGTTGGCCGCGGTCTGATAGAGGAAGATGTTGAGCTGGTTGCGGTCCTCGGCCGTGCGTGCCTTGTCCGGTGTCCGGGTGGTCACCGTGAGGTCCGCGAGCTCCGTGTCGGAGCTCGGGTCTCCCGGAAGGGGCTGCGCGGCCCGCAGCAGCAGGTCCCGCAGGGTGGCCGTGACGGCGGCGATCGCGAGGGAGTTGCTCACTTGCCGCCCTTCCGTTGGCGCCCGAGGTAGGCATCGAGCGAGAGAATGGGCTGAGCCGGCGCATGCTGCCGGGTGGGCTTCGGGGAAGCCACCTCGGCACGCACTTCCACGCGCCCGATGCTGATTTCAATGGTGGGTGTGGGGCTCGCTTCTGGCGTGCCTTCCTCGAGGAAGGACGGAGCCGCCCTCGCGTGGAAGGCCTCGCGCGCGGTGGACTCCGGCCCAGGCCTTGCGAGCGACTCCGCGGGGCGGGTGCGCCCGTCCAGCACGGTCACCGTCTCCGTTGGCCGGGGGAGGTCCTGAGCGGGCTGCGCCATGGCGCGTCCGTCACCGGCGGAGTGGCCCTGCTCTCGCGTCGGGTGGGCCGCCGCGGGAGGCCGGGGCGTCTCCGCAGGAGGCCGGGGCGTCACTGCGGAAGGCCGGGGCGTCTCCGTGGAAGGCCGGGGCGTCTCCGTGGAAGGCCGGGGCGTCTCCGTGGAAGGCCGGGGCGTCGCCGCGAGAGGCCGGGGCGTCTCCGTGGAAGGCCGGGGCGTCTCCGCAGGAGGCCGGGGCGTCTCCGTGGAAGGCCGGGGCGTCGCCGCTCCCGCCCTGGCCGGCTCCGAGAGACTGGCCGGGTCCGTCCCTTGTTCCCCCACTGTCGGCGCCTCCGGCCTCCGTGCATCCCGGGAGCCAGACGTGAGCACACCGGCGCGGGCCGTGACAGGGCCCGGAGCCGAGGCATCGCCCCGACGCTCTTCGGCCGTTCGCACCGGGCCGCGCTCCGGAGAGAAGCTCCTCCCCTGTTCACGCACGAGCGCTTCCGCCACGTCGAGCCCCTCGTCAGGCCCGTTGGCACTCGAGGCTTGCAGACTCGGACCGGCGCCGGGTGCCTGTACGCGGGAGAGGCGCTCCGGTGACGGAATTTCCGGCTCGCGCGCCTCGGCGGCCCCTCGCCTGACGCCCGCTGGTGCAGACGTGAGCACACCGGCGCGGACCATGACAGGGCCCGGAGCCGAGGCATCGCCCCAACGCTCTTCGGCCGTTCGCACCGGGCCGCGCTCCGGAGAGAAGCTCCTCCCCTGTTCACGCGCGAGCGCTTCCGCCACGTCGAGCCCCTCCTCGTCAGGCCCGCTGGCACTCGAGGCTTGCCGCCTCGGACCGGCGCCGGGTTCCTGTACTCGCGAGACCGGCCCCCCCGAGGTACCACGCGGCACATCGAGCACAGGGGAAGCACGCGTCCCCACCTCGGTGCCAACGACTCCGTCGGGGGCGGCAACACCTCCCGACACCTCCATCACCGGCAGGGCCAGCGCCTCCGGAGTGGAACTCCCTCGCGACGCCTCCAGGAGTTCGACGCCGCGGTGCGGCCCCGTGTCCGATGGTGGCGCGACGGAAGGCCGTGCGTCAGGGCCCTGGAAGGACTGGACACCGAGCACGGGAGGAAGGACCACTTCTCCCCCGGAGCGAGCGCCCGGCATCGTGCCGCTCCGCTCGACGCTGTCGGGATGGGTTGGAACGAGCACGTCCCCGGCCCCCGGTACCGAAGCCACCTGGGGGCGTGCGCTGGAGTCCGTCGTGTCACCCTCTCCTGGCTCCCCATCCAGCACGGAAACCGGCCCGGCCCCAGCGGCTGGAGGCAGCCCTTCGTAGAAGGGCCGGATGCGCGGCTGCGCGAACACCGCGCGCCCCTGCACCCTGCTGACGAGTCGAGAGAGGAAGTCGCTCATTCGCCGGCCAGCTCCAGATAGAAGCGCCGCCGCTGCGGCCCCATGGCCAGGATGCTCTCCTCACTCCAGCAATACGCGCGCGCCAACACATGCACCTCACGAAGGAGGCGCCGCGCCTCCACGGCCAGCTCCCGCCAGAAGAACTCCGTGATGTCGATGGCCACTTCCAACACGTGGCCGCAGGACGGGCAGCGGAGGTCCACCTGTGCATCGGCGACCCCTGCCTCCTCCTCCAGGCGCGCGCAGAGGGCCGTGACGACCCCGTCTGGCAGCGCATCGGCGGAGAAGGCGCCCTGGGAATCGCTGGCACCGAGCACGCATCGGCGGAGCAGCAGTTGCCGCGCGGCACCGGCATCCGGACACCGGGCCACCGCGGCAAGGTCCCGGCTGTCCGGCAGTCGATACCGCACCTCCACGCCGTCGGCCTCCAGGACACGCCCACTTCGCGCCGTGTTCAACAGGGCGAGGAGGCGCTCCGTCTCGACCTGGAATTCGAGGGACGTGCGGCAGGCCGGGCACTCGGCGTAGCAGTCCAGCAACGGCCCCACGGTCCGCTCACGCAGCCGCAGCAGCAGTGAGTCCCGGGATGCCACATCCAGTGCCACCAACTCCTGCCTCGACAGCTCCGGGCAGGCGGCGCCCACCAACGTCAGCGCCCGGTCAAGCGGGTGCTGGGGTTGCCCCACCTCCCAGAGGTGGACGATGTCGCTGGCCGACAGCGCGCGCATGAGCTCACGGGAGCTGCGGCTCCGTCGGCTCCTTCACCTGGTCGTCGCGCTCCCAGCCCTCGTTCTCGAGCTTGATGTACTCGATGGCCACCGCGTTCCCATTGGCGTCCAGCTCTGGCAGCGCCTGGAACTCGGACACCCAGCAACGGAAGACGTTGTACGCCAGCACGACCTGGCCTGCCTCGTTGTAGACCTGGATGCGGATGTCCTTTCGGAAATCCTTCAGCGAGGACTCCCCCCCTTCCAGGGGCTTGGCCGCGTAGTTCCACACCTTGCGAGCCCACGCCTCGAACTCGGGGTCGTGCGTCACGCCCCGCTCCAGGGTGATGGCCTCGTACTCGGTGCGGCCGGGAGACTTCCGCGAACTGCTGAAGTCACCGCCATCGCGGTGCTTCACCACCTCGGTGGTGCGCTTGAGGGCGCCAACCTTGCTGACTCCCGCTACGTCGCGACCGTCCCAACGAACGCGGAACTTGAAGTTCTTATAGGGGTCCAGCCGCACCGCATTGACGGTGAATTGCGCCACGATGTCCTCCTCGAATCCTTACACCGGGTCCTTACGCGCCCACCTGTCCGGCCATCTGCTGCAGCTTGATGATGACGAACTCAGCCGGCTTGAGCGGCGCGAAGCCGACGTGGATATTGACGATTCCGCGATTGCGGTCGTCCTGCGTCGTGGTGTCCTTGTCGCACAGCACGAAGTAGGCCTCATTGGGCGCCCGGCCCTGGAAGGCTCCCTGGCGGAAGAGGCCGTGCATGAAGGACCCCACGTTGAGGCGGATCTGCGCCCAGAGCGGCTCGTCGTTCGGCTCGAACACCACCCACTGCGTGCCGCGATAGAGGCTCTCCTCGATGAAGAGGGCGAGGCGGCGGATGGGGAGGTACTTCCACTCGGACCCCAGCCGGTCATCCCCTTGCAGGGTGCGAGAGCCCCAGATGATGCGACCGGCTCCCGGCATGGAGCGCAGGCAGTTGATGCCCATCGGGTTGAGCTCGCCGTTCTCCGCGTCCGTGAGTGGCACGCTCAGCCGCGGCACGCCCGCCAGCGTCGCCTCCAGTCCCGCCGGGGCCTTCCACACGCCACGCTGCGCGTCGATGCGCGCGATGGTGCCCGCCACCGCGCCGCTCGGCGCGAACGTCTCCAGCTGGTTGCCGCGCAGCGGGTTGGCCTGCACCAGCCGCGGGAAGAACACCGCGGCGTTCTTGCTCTTCGTGCCCAGCGTGTCGAGCCCCGACTTCGCCGTGGCCTTGTTGTTCCAGCTCGTGGGCGGATCCACGATGTACATCGCGCGACGCCGCTCACAATATGCCGCGGCCTCGGTGATGAGCGCCGCGTCCACGTCCCCCGTATCGAGGTATGGAGGGATGCAGAGCAGGTTGAAGAGGTCCGCGTTCTCCAGCGCGTAGAGCCCCACCTTGCTCGCCTGCGCCCCCGTGGGGGAGAAGCTGTCGGCGAGCGTCAGCGCCTGTCCGTCGGCCGCCTGGGTCACATCCGCCGTGGGGTCAGCGACGACGACGGGCTCGGTCCCCGGCCACGCGCCGGCCCAGCGCACCAGCTTGGACTCGGCGGCGAGGACCCGGTCCACCCGGCGCGCGGTGTCCTTGACCGTCAAGTGCAGGTGCTGCTCGGTGGCGCCCCCGGCGCCGGTGTCGCGCACCGTGAGGTTGAAGAGGTCGGCCGCCGTCAGCCCCATGCGAGCGGCCACCTCGGCCGAGCCCGGCGTCTCCACGGAAACCGCCAGGTTGTTGCCCCAGGCGCCCTCGTTGGCGGCCTCCAGCGTCAGGCCACCCACCGCCACCCCGGCCCTCCCCGGCTTGGCCCCCGTCCCCGACTCCGCCCGGTACAGGCGCACGACGATGGCCTGCCCACCGCCGTTGAGGAAGAAGTCGCGCACGGCGAAGCTCATCGAGCTCTTGAGCCACAGGCCGCCGAAAGTGCGCTCGAAGTCGGCGAAGCTGTTGATGACAACCGGCTCGTTGACAGGACCTCGAAGCGCTCGGCCGATGAAGGCGGTCACCGACGTGGCCACGCCGGTGAGCGTTCTCACGCCACTCGGAACTTCCTCGAGGTAGACGCCGGGATACGTGGGAGAGACGGGCATACGGTTCTCCTTGGACCCAAGTTGACTTCAACGTCGCATACCGACTGGCTGCCCCCCCAGTTCCAGATGAGTCAATTGGCCCAAGAGGCAACGTACGCCACTTGCGAATGGATTCGAGTATCGTCCCGCCACAATTCCTGTCAACCAACAATCAATTCAAGCCGTGACATCCTTTTGGCATGACAGGCACACATCTCCGCCGCTCGCGTGAGAGCGACGCCGCGGGACGTACAGCCCCCCCACGGTCATCGCATCCTGGGCCGGAGGGCTGACATGAACCCTTCAGGTTGAAATTCGCGAACCCACCCGGCAGGTAGGCTCGCGCGCACGGGCCCTCTGGATGGGCACGCGTGTCCGCGACGAACAGCCTGGTGAACCGCAAGCCATTGCCGCAGCCCGTCACGCGGCTTGAGGCTCCACCCAGCTGTTCGTCGCTCCAGACAACGGGCGCCGGCTCAGCGGTCGTTCCACTTCGGCGGGCGCTTCTCCAGGAACGCGGAGATGCCCTCGCCGGCGTCGTCCGCGAGCACGTTCAACGAGAGCTGCGACGCCAGGTACTCCAGCGCGGCGGGCAGCGGCAGGTCCTCCGCGGTGAAGAAGGCGCGGCGTCCCAGCGCCAGCACCGCCTGGCTCTTTCCGGCCAGCTTCCCCGCCAGCGCGTTCACCGCCGTGTCCAGCTCCGCCGCCGGCACCACCCGGTTGACGAGCCCCAGCGCCAGCGCCTCGCGCGCCGGCAGCCTGTCTCCCGTGAGCACCAGCTCCAGCGCCCGCTTGCGCCCCAGGTGCCGCTGCAGGAGCGCCATCATCATCATGGGGAACAGCCCCACGTCGATTTCCGGCGTGCCCAGGTCCGCGCCCTCGACCATCACCGCCAGATCACACGCGAGCACCAGCCCCAGGCCGCCCGCAAGCGCGTGCCCGTTGACGCGGGCCACCGTGGGCTTGCGCAGCTCCTGGAAGCGCGCCAGCAGCCGCCCGTAGGAGCGCCGGCCCTCGTGAGTCGCCAGGAAGCCCTCGTCACCCGCCATCGTCCCCAGGTCGCCGCCCGCGCAGAAGACCTTCTCCCCCGCGCCGGTGAGCACCAGCACCCGCACCGCGGGGTCGGACTCGGCGCGCTCCAGCGCCGCCATCAGCCCGCGCACCACCGCGGGTGACAGCGCGTTGCGGGCCTTCGGCCGGTCGATGGTCAGGAGCGCTTGGGTGCCTTGGACTTCGTAGCGGACTTCTCCGACGGCTTCTCCGACTTCCATTCGGCTGCCTCCTCGCCATGGGCGCCCGAGAGGACGCCGTAAAGGAAGGAGTCGGCGATCTGCGCCTTGGCCCGCTCCAGCGCGGCGACGTCGCGCGAGTCGGTCAGCCCCACCACGAAGGCGGTGAGCCCCATCTCGATGTTGCCGAAGAGAAGCGCGGAGGCCAGATGCGGGTCCATGTCCGCGCGCAGCTCGCCGGACTCCTTCGCCCGGGTGAACAGCTCCGAGCTGAGCCGGATGGCGTCCACGAAAGCCGTCTGCCGGTTGATGCGGGAGCCGGCCGGGCTGCGGGCAATCTCCAGGATGAGGACCTTCACCGCGCGCGGGTCCACCCGGTAGGCCTCGAAGGCCACGTCGACGATGCCGCGCACCTTCTCCGCGAGCGTCCCTTCCGCCTCCACCACCGCGCGCACGCGCGTGACGAAGCCGCTCCAGCCCGTGTCGAACACGGTCTCCAGCAGCTCGTCCTTGTTCTTGAAGTAGTGGTAGACGAGCCCGTACGCGACGCCCGCCTCCTTGGCCACGTCCGCGATGCGGCAGCCGTGGTAGCCCTTGCGGGCGAACACGTCGATGGCCGCGCGCAGGATGGTGCGGCGGCGCTCACTCTCACGCGAGCCGTTGTCCGCCGCCGTCTTGCTCTGCTGACCCACGACGTCCTCCACCCGAGGGGTGATTCAATAATCAGCCGAAGGGCGGGAACCTACGGAGGGAGGGCCCCGGGGTCAATGCCTTGTTGCGGCACGCCAGGGCCCCCACCGGTTTCAGCGCACCCGCCCGGCGACGGTGGGGCCGACGACGCCCACCTTGTGCCCGTCGAGCTGGGCGGCCGTGTAGTAGCACGTCGGCGACACCGTCCAGGCCACGGGCGGCTCGCTGGCCGGGGGAGGATTGCCCTCCGGCGGCTGCTCGTGGACGTCCTGCACGCTGTAGCTCTCGAACTTGAACGACGGGTACGTCAGGGCGATGCCGGTGAGCGTGGGCGCCACCTTGACGGGGCCGGACGCGCCGCCGTTGCAGCCGTCGTCGTTGGAGTTCTGGGCCATGCGGTTGTACCAGGGGTCCGACACGAGGAACTCGACCGTCTGCGCGCCGAAGTGCTCGACGATGAACGTGGCCGGGTCCTGGCTGGGCAGCGGGCGGATCTGCCGGAACACCTGGGGCGCATCCAGCTCGTGCGGCCAGCCCGTCCAGAGGATGCGCTCCTGCACCCAGATGAGCGTGGACGCGTCGAACTGCTTGTTCTTCCCGTTCCACTTGCCGTCGCCGTTGGTGTCGACGAAGCGCTCGTGAGGGTCCCACGTGCCGTTGTCGTTGTTGTCGACGAAGGGCTCGGTCAGGTCCACGAAGGGCTCGCCCGAGTCCCACTGGCCGTTGTTGTTGTTGTCGTCGTACGCCTCCTCGCCGCTGGTGATGGCGATGATGGAGACGAGGTTGTCACGCGGGTTGTTGACCTTGCCCGGACGGATGGGGTCACTGCGGCGCGGCTCGGGACGCGTGTCGTACGGCCGGGCCGGGTTGCCGTAGTTCACGAGCGGGTTCTCCTCCCACAGGAAGGGGTGCATCCACAGGGGGGCGATGTACTCGCCCGTGTGGACGTCATCGTCCGGAGGGGACCAGGTGAACTCGCCCGGGGCCACGTCCTCGGGCAGCGGGTAGGACGACTTGTAGAGGACCTCGGCGTTGCCCACCACGTCGGTGGACGTCACCGCGCTGGGGCCGATGGTGCCCGCCTCGGTGAGGAAGGACACCTGGGCGCCGGTGATGCCGTCGCCGTTGCGGTCGCCCACGTGGGCGTTGCACCGCAGCTTCACGCCGGCGATGAGGTGGCGCGTCTCGTCCCACGCGCCAATCGCGTGGTGCAGGCCGGAGCCATCACCGGCGAACGCGCCGCACTGGAAGGTGAGCTGGCGGGCGCTGGAGTTGGTGCCGGCGAAGCTCACCACCGGGCTGACGGCCGTCTTCGTCTCGCCGTCACCGCTGGCGGTGGCCACGACGACGACGGAGGCCACGCGGCCTCCCCGGGCGACCACCTGCACGGAGACCACACCGTCACCGGTGTTGGTGGTGCCCTCCGTGGGCGACAGCTCCACGCCGGGGACCGGCGACTGCAGCGAGAAAGAGACCGGAGTACCCGCCTGCGGCTGGCCCCGGGAGTCCACCGCGCGGAAGCGCAACGTGGTGATTTCTCCCAGTCGCGGCTGCGCCGGTGACTGGTCCACGAACTCAAGTGTGGCGGGGGCCGGCGGCGAGCACGCCACGAACATCACGCTCGCAAAGGCCACCCATGGGGCCAGACCCGGACGCATCAGCGGAGACTCCTTGGGAAGACGGGGGACTCCCCATCTTCCCGGGCTACCCGCCGTCCAGTCAAGGACAGGACAGGAAGACCGGAGACCCCTTGCGAACCGGATCTGGCTCCCGGGTGGGGGCGTCAGGCGGCGGAGCCGCTGAACATCACCCGCGCGACCCCGAGCAGGCGGTCCACGTCCCGCGCGGTGAGGCCGCGGGCACGCGCGAAGTCAGACAGGGGACGCAGCAGGTCCTCCGTCTGAGCAAGGGTCTGCTCCGTCCCCGTGAAGAGCTCCCCCAGGCTGACGCCGAGGGCGTTCGCCAGGGCCGCCAGCGTCTCCACATGGGGGACACGCTCGCCGCGCTCGATCATGGAAAGGAAGGAGACGCTGATCTGAGCCCGCTCGGCGAGCTCTTCCTGCGTCCAGCGTTCCGGTCGCTGTGTGCGAAGCTCGCGGATTCGCTGACCGATTCGTTTTCCGAGGTCCGACACGAAATGACTTCTCCTGGCTGTTTCGAGGTTGTTGGAACCCCCACGCACGGCGGGTGATTCCTAGCCGCCGGAACCGAAGGACCCGAAGCCCGCGACGCTGAGATTGATGCCGCCGAACTCCAGCGACTCATCCCTGCGCAGAATCATCACCCCTTCGATACGCCAGCAGTCGCATGCCGGCCCGTAGGAGAGGCCGAATGTCTGCTGGTACAGGGGCTTGGATTCTTGGGTTGTCAGATCTTGATAAAGCGGCTGCACATACGCTTCGTACCGCACTCCCAGCCCAAATCCGAGCGTCAAACGCGTACCCGCGATGAGGGCCTGTTCTCGCCTGGCCGGAGGGAGTCTGGCCGGGGGGAGCCCCGGCGCCTCGAACGATGCACTGCCGACCAGGGTATCCAGCCTGCGGCGCACGGCATCCGGACCGACGGCCAGGGGGTCGGCTCCCCGCTCGATGGCCTCCGAGGGGGTGGTGAGGAAGTCGTCGAAGCGGCCATACAGCGCGGCGCCCTTGCCGTTGTCGATGGTGAAGTCCGCGCTGAGCTGGAGGATGCGGCCGGTGTTGAAGTCGTAGCGGATCTGCCCGCCCGCGTTCAGCACGCCCGCGGTGGCGCCGAGGCGGGCAAAGGTGTCGCGAAGCACCGGCCCGGTCTCCTCCTTGCGCCCGACGGCCGGGGCGTAGCGCGTCAGGTCGAACCCCTGCCCCACGCGCAGGCGCAGCGGCTCGCGCACGTCGCTCCCCCGCTTGAAGCCCAGCGTCTGGTCCACGGCGACGATGGCGTGCAGGAAGCCCCGGGTGCTCCCATCCGCCCGGAGGGGCACCGCGGCATCGATGTAGTCATAGGGCTGGGGCGCCGTGCTGTCCGAGCCCCCCGCCGAGGGCACCCGGCCCCACCCCCCCGGCACGTAGCGCACCTCCACCGAGGGGGCGAAGGCGTGGCGGTAGCCCGTGTTCTTCTCCCGCCCCGCCCAGGTGGTGGCGAGCTGGGTGTCCACCAGCAGCCCGGCCAGGGGGTAGCCCCGCTGCCAGGTCTTGCCGGAGACCTCGCCGACCCAGAAGTCCTGGCGCACCGCGAGCGAGGGCGTCACCCGGGCATAGGGCCCCAGGCCGAAGGACGTGGACAGCCGGGGAAGGAAGTCCACCCGGTCTCTCGCCTCCCGGTCCGCCGCGTTGAAGACACCGTCGGACTGGAAGGGGTCCAGAGGCTTCTGGCCGCCCGACACGGTCCTCCAGAGCGGCGAGTTCCAGGGGGGGATGAAGTCGCCCGTCGGGCTGAAGACGCCGTCGGCGCCCTCGTCCCCGAAGCCGGTGCGCAGGGGGGCGAGCCGGGAGTACTCCACCTGGAGCCCGCCCTTCATCAGCCCCCCCGCCAGCGGACGCTCGAGCAGGGCCAGGGTGATGCCCGGAAGGCGCTGGAAGGTGGACGGGCCCTTCAGCTCCGTGCCCGGTGGGAGGTACTGGGTGGGGTCGGACGGAATGCCGTTGTCCGGCACCTGGTCCGTCTTGAAGAAGCTGTAGCCCCAGCGGATGTCCTGGCGCAGCGACACATCCAGCCCGAGGTAACGGTCGTCCCGGCGCTGGTGCACCGTGGCGGTGCTGCGCAGGTACTGGTACTCGCGCAGGACGATGTCCGCGGTGAGGTCTCGCGGGTAGAAGCCGTCCGACACGAAGGACGCGTCGACCCGGTCGAACCAGCCGCCCCCCAGGTCCTGCGTGTGCTGCCAGGACGCCTCGCCGCGCAGGCCGCGAGGCCCCCCGGCAATCGCCGCGGTCCCCACTCCGTCCACCACCTCCCGGTAGTAGCTGCCATTCGGGAACCGGGGGTCTCGCACCGGCCGTGAGTCGTACAGCAGGCCCAGCGTGGCGCGGCCCCGGGTGCGCTCGCTGGGGGCGTAGCGGAACTCGGTGAGCAGGCGCGGCCCCTTCACACCGAGGTAGCGCGTCTCCTGCTGCGTCACATACTGGCCCGGTCCCCCGGCTCCACCACTCGCGACGAAGAAGGTGTGCTGCTCGTTTCCTCCGCCGGTGAAGTAGCCCGGCGTGAAGGTCATGTCGTAGCTCTGCCCCAGGGTGATGAAGAGGGGCTGCTCGAGCACGAAGCCGTTGAGGCTGGAGATGGCGGGCTTGGGGAGGAGCAGGCCCGAGCGCCGCTCGGCCAGGGGCAGGTAGAGCCAGGGCACCGCGAAGATGGGCACCGAGCGCACGTACACCACGGGCCAGGACAGGGTGGCGCGCTCGCCGAGGGTGACGTTGGCGGAGCTGGCCTCCACGCGCCAGCTCGGCTCGCCGGGGCCGCACTCACACGGGGTGAAGGCCAGGTCGTCCACGACGAAGGACTCGGGCCCGGTGCGGCGGATGCGGCTGCCGCTGAGGATGACGGGCGTCTCCCCCATGGCGCGCAGCTCCCGCGGCGTCTTCGCCGAGAGCATGGCCTCCAGGGTGACGCCCTTCTTCTGCATGAAGAGGCCGCCCTCGAGGTTGGCCTCGAAGGAGCGGATGTCCACCCGCACCGAGTCCGCCACCGCGGCCATGCCGCCGGGCCCCACGAACATGACGTTGCCGGAGGCGGTGGCGAGCTGGTTGGCCTCGTCGTACGTCACCTCGTCGGCGCGCAGCAGCATGTCCCCGGTGCGCAGCTCACAGTGGCCGCGCGCGGTGAGGACCTGCTTGTCGGCCTCGTACGCGACGAAGTCCGCCGCCAGTTCCACCGTCTCGCCGGTGGGGAGCTGCACCTGGGTGGCGAGGGGAATCTGCGCCGAGGAAACGAGCAGCGCGGCGGCGAGCGGGACGAGGATGCTCATTCAGGCGTCAGGGTATGCCGCGCCCGGGCCGCGCGGCGCGCCCTTTTCACCGGCCTGTGCGCTGGAAGTCCAATGAAATGACGTCGCCGTCCTGGCGGGCCTGATAGGGGGCCTGCTGGCGCAGCTGGATGGTGACGCGCACCGCGCGCCCCGAGGCATCCGCGTCCACCCGCGTCACCGGCGAGTTGAAGAAGGACGTGTCCAGCGGGCGGGTGTTGTTGCTCAGGTCGATGCGGGTGTTCTCCAGCTCCAGCACCACCGCGCCACCCTCCTCGCTCACGGTGTAGCGCACCGGCTCGTTGGTGCGGACGAAGACGCGAGAGGCACCGGACTGCTGCTGGAAGCCGACCAGCGTCATCGTCTTGCGGCGCGAGGACACCTCCACCGGACCGGACGAGCCACCGGACACCTCCAGGCGCTCACTCTCGCGCGGCGTGGCCATGGCCACCGCCTCGGACTTCCGGCTGGCGCGGGCGGCACGGGCCTCCTCCTGCTGGCGCTTCTTCTCCTCGGCGGCGGCCTCCTGCTCGGCGCGGCGCTCCTCGGCGGCGGCCTGGGCCGCGGCGCGGCGCTCGTCGGCGGCGCTCTTCGCGGCGGCGCGGGCCTCCTCCTGCTGGCGCTTCTTCTCCTCGGCGGCGGCCTGGGCCGCGGCGCGGCGCTCCTCCTCGGCGGCCTGGGCGGAAGCGCGGGCCTCGGCCTCCTGGCGCTTCTTCTCGTCGGCGGCGGCCTGGGCGGAAGCGCGGGCCTCGGCCTCCTGACGCTTCTTCTCCTCGGCGGCCGCGTCCGCGGCGGCACGGGCCTCGGACTCCTGACGCTGGGCGGCGGCGCGGGCCTCCTCCTGGCGCTTGCGCTCGGCCTCGGCGTCCGCCTGGGCGCGGGCGGCGGCCTCGGCGGCGGCCTTCTCCTGGGCTTCCCGGTCGGCGCGGGCCGCGGCGGCGGCATCAGCGGCGGCCTTCTCCTGGGCCTGGCGGTCCGCCTCCGCGGCCGCGGCGGCCTGGGCGGAGGAGCCGTCCGTGGTGGGCTGCGCGGCGGGAGCGGCCTCCGGCTGGGCCGGCGCCTGCGCCACGGCCTGGCCTCCGCCACCGGCCACCCGGACGACGAGCTGGTTGCCGTTGGCCTGGATGTCCGTCTCCACCTCGCGCTCGTAGCCGATGAGCACCCGGGCGATGGCGGAGGCGTCCGAGCCGTAGCTCGCGGTGCGGATGCCCGTCACCGTGCCATTGCCCACCTGCATCTCCTCCGGGACGTTGGAGAAGACGGCCTCGGAGATGTCGATGACGAGCCGCGGCGGGTCCGTCATGGTGAAGGTGGTGAAGTTGGGCTTCTTCGTGCCGTTGATGGTCACGGTGCCGCCATTCACCTGCACGCCGGAGATGGTGTTCAGGTCCGCCGCCGGCGCTTGCGCGAGCGCCACCACGGGCACGAGCACCACACCGAGCAGCCACACGGCCAAGGCCTTCATCGACTACTCCCCTTCACGTTGACGGAGAGCAGGGATGCTAGCACGCGCCCTCCGCCCTCCAACTTTCCGTCCGGAAGCGTCCGGCGCAAGCACACGCTTCCGGGCGAGCCGACCCCGGAACGCCCCTCCGGGCGCCCCACCCCCGGCCCACCCCACCGGCGCGCTACCGCAGGCGAGGCAGGCTCGGCGGGCGGTTGCGGTGGGTGCGGGCGTACTCGATGAGGTTCTTGATGTCGTAGCAGATCTGCCGGATGTCGTGCCCCATCGTCAGCTCGATGTGGCTGTTGCCCTTCACCGGGCGCCAGAGGAGGTACTCGCTCTTCGCCGCGCGGTACACGCTCCGGGTGGACTCCAGCGAGGCCAGCGGGTCCAGGTCCCCGAAGATGATGGCCATGGGGACTTCGATGCGGCCGAAGCCGCGCTTGAAGTCGAAGCCGGTGCGGTAGCAGACCATCTCCCCGCGGCGGATCCACTTCGCGAACTGCTCCAGCACCCGGCGCGGCTCGCGCTCTCCGCCCTCGCGCAACAGCCAGCGGATGTCGTCCGCGCTCACCCGCTCCGGGTTGATGAGCCGGTTCAACCGGGTGGTGAGCTGCTGGTACAGCGGCGAGTCCTCGGCCTTGCCGAGCTGCCGCTCGACGAACTTGAGGATGAGGTCCACCGGCACGGCCTTGAACCGGAGCGCGCGGCGCTCCTCCGGCGTGAGCTTGCGGCCCAGCCCGGCGTTGAGGGCCCCCACCCCGCGCGCCAGCAGCTTGCGGCTCACGCCCTCCACCTGGCCGCCCACGTTGAGCCCCGTCAGCGTCAGGTCGATGAGGCTGGCCAGCAGCGGCGCGCCATGCGCCAGCACCCGCAGCAGCATGAAGCCCCGCCCCAGGTCCGCCGGGGAGCCGATGGTGATGAGCCCCTCGAAGTCGTTGTGGATGCCGGCGTAGCCGTAGCCGAGCATGCCGCCCATGGAGTGGCCGCAGAAGAAGATGCGCTCACGGCGGGTGATGCGCTTCACCCCGGACACGGCGGCGGGCAGGTCGTAGAGGAAGTAGCTGTCGATGTCCCAGCCGTAGTCCAGGTCGGGCGGCAGGGGGCGCTTGAAGCGCTCGGCCCGCTCCTTCTGGAACTCGATGGAGCTCTTGCCGTGGCCGCGCAGCTCCAGGATGTGGATGTCCACCCCGAAGAACAGCAGGTTCTTGACGAACTGGCCGCTCGTCCAGGTGTGCCGGTTCTGGGAGAAGCCATGCACCAGCAGCAGCGGCTCACCGAACAGCGGCTGCGGGAAGGGTTGCTTCACCGGCCGGTAGCGGGTGATGACCAGGGACCAGCCGTCCGCCGTCTCCACGACGTACTTCGTCTTCGAGTAAAGCGCCCGGAAGTCGACTTCGTCGACCGTGGGGATGGGCGGCCCGGGGGTCGCGGCGGATCTCCAGTCCGGCAGGCGCATATCTTGAATCTACGGCGACTGATGCATCGCGCCAAGGTTTCGGACCAGGCAGGCCTTCACCATGCCGACCAGGAACAGTGAGCCTGTACAGAGCACGACGTCGTCCGGCCCCGCGTGCCGGCGTGCCGCGGCGAGCGCCGAGTCCACGTCAGACCAGGCAGACACGTCCGCGCAGAGTGCACGGGCCTCGTCCAGGTAGGCCGCGGGCGCGAGCGAGCGTGGAGTGTCCAGGGGCGTGAGCTGTACCGAGGTACACCTGGGAAACAGGGCCCGCATCATCGGCCCCCGGTCCTTGTCCCCCACCACCCCGAAGACGAGGTGGACGCGGCGCCCCGGGTACAACGTGCTCAGCGAGGCGAGCAGCACCTCCACCCCCGCGGGGTTGTGGGCACCGTCCAGCAGGATGGGAGGCTGCCCCCCCACCTCCTCCAGGCGGCCCGGCCAGCGCGCCGAGGCCAGCCCCGCCCGCGCGGCCTCCGGGGAAACGAGGATTCCGCGCGCGTGGAGGGCTTCCAGGCTGGCGAGCGCCACGGCGGCGTTCTGCCGCTGGTGCGGCCCACGAAGGGCCAGCGTCAGCCCGTCCAGAGACCAGGAGGCTCCACGGTAGGACAGGCCGCCGTCGGGACGGACCTCCATGGCGAAGTCCCTCCCCTCCACCCATAGCGGAGCCCCCACCTCCCCGGCCTTCCGGACAATCGCCTCCAGGGCCTCCGGCTCCTGCCGCGCCACCACGCAGGGCACGCCGGGCTTGAGGATGCCGGCCTTCTCCCCGGCGATGGCCTCCAGGGTGTGGCCCAGGTACTCCATGTGGTCGAAGGACACGGGGGTGATTGCCGTCACCACCGGGCTCGCGGCGGTGGTGGCATCCAGCCGGCCTCCGAGGCCCGTCTCCAGCACGGCCACGTCCACGCCCACCCGGGCGAAGTGCCAGAGGGCCACCACGGTGCCGAACTCGAAGTACGTCATCGGCTCGGAGACAGCCGAGGGGTAGCGCTCCAGCACGTCGAGGATGGCGCGGCCGAAGTCCTCGTCGGAGATGTCCGCGCCGTCCACGCGGATGCGCTCGTTGACGCGCACCAGGTGCGGGGACGTGTAGAGGCCCACGCGGTGCCCGGCGGCCTGGAGGGCGGCGGCGGTGAAGGCGCAGGTGCTGCCCTTCCCGTTGGTGCCCGCCACGTGCAGCGCCGGGTAGCGGCGCTCCGGGTGACCCAGCGCCGCCAGCGCTTCACGCACCCGCTCCAGCCCCAGCTTGATGCCCGAGGGGTTGAGCTTCGCGAGGAAGGCCAGCGCCTCCTGTGGCGTCCGGGGCGCGCTCATGCCGGTGGGGCCGCCGTGCGCCTCAGCCCAGCAGGCCGAGAATCTGGCCCAGCTTCGTGCGCAGCTCCTTGCGGTGCACGATGCTGTCGATCATCCCGTGCTCCAGCAGGAACTCCGAGCGCTGGAAGCCCTCGGGCAGCTTCTGGCGGATGGTCTGCTCGATGACGCGCGGACCGGCGAAGCCGATGAGGGCCTTGGGCTCGGCGAGGATGACGTCCCCCAGCCACGAGAAGGACGCGGCCACGCCGCCGGTGGTGGGGTTGAGCATCACGGAGATGTAGGGCCGGGTGCCGGTGCGGAAGCGGGCGATGGCAGCGGACGTCTTGGCCATCTGCATGAGGGAGAAGATGCCCTCCTGCATGCGCGCGCCACCGGACGCGGAGAAGATGATGGCGGAGCACTTCAGGTCATGGGCCCGCTCGAAGACGCGCGCCACCTTCTCGCCCACCACCGAGCCCATGGAGCCGCCCATGAACTCGAAGACGAAGCAGCCCACGGAGACCTGGTGGCCCTCGATGCGGCCCACGCCGGAGATGAAGGCGTCGCACTCGCCCAGGTTCTTCCGCGTGGACTTCAGCCGGTCCTTGTACTTCTTCGAGTCACTGAACCCGAGCGGGTCCTGCGGCTCCAGGTCCTTGTCGAACTCCTCGAAGCTGTCCGGGTCCAGCAGCGTGGTCAGCCGGGAGCGGGCCGGCCAGGCATGGTGGTGCTCACAGTGCGGGCACACCATCCAGTTCTTCTCGAGGTCCTGCCGGTAGATGATTTCGTCGCAGGACTCGCACTTCGCCCACAACCCTTCCATGCGGGACGGGCGGGACTCGGTCGTCTGCTCGGTTTCGGTGGAGATGCGGGGCTTCTTGGAGAACCAGGCCATGTCGAGGCGGGGTTAATCCCGCGCGGCCCCACCCGTCAACCTCTCCGTGTGGCGCGCCGCGTTGACATCCGCGGGACTACAGCTCGAAGGTGTCACCCAGCTCGAGGACTTCCACGGGCAGCGTGGACAGCTCCTTCTTGAGCTGGGCCACGAAGGCGGGCTTGAGGTGGTAGAGCATCACCGAGGCGCCGTTGCGGTGGAACTTCTTCAGCTCCTGCTCCAGCGTGTACGGCGTCAGGTGTCCGGAGATGTCCGCCAGCGACTGGAGCTTGTTGGGGAAGGACGTCTCCAGCAGCAGCGCCTTGAGGTTCTTCGTCTCGTTGAGCGCCTTCCAGAGCTTGTCGGTGGGCCCGGTGTCGCCGCTCATGGCGAGGGTGCTCTTCCCGTCGGAGATGATGAAGCCGCAGGACTCCACCGGGTGGCTCACCGGCACGCTGCGCACGGTGTAGGGGCCCACCTGGAAGGTGCCGCCGGCGCGGAAGGTCTTGATTTGGAGGACGGGCCTGGCGCGCGTGGGGATGCGGGTGAAGTCCGGCCAGAGCGCGTTGTTGAACATGTTGTCGCGCAGGGCCCGGGCGCACTCGCGCGAGGCGTGGATGGTGATGGGCCTGTCGCGGCGGCCGATGACCAGGTCCGCCATCAGCGGCAGGTCCTTGATGTGGTCGAAGTGGCTGTGGCCCACGAGGATGTGGTCCACGCGGCACAGCTCCTCCAGCGAGAGGGTCCCCGTCAGTGCCCCCGCGTCGAGCGCGAGCACGTCATCGACGAGGAAGCACGTGCTCTTGCAGGTGGGCAGCTCGCCGCCGTGACAGCCGAGGACTCGCAGCTTCACGCTAGAGGTCTCCGAACTTCCACTTCATCTCCAGGTATTGGAGGAAGTCGTGGAGTCTGTCCGTGTCATACACGGTCAGTCTGTCAGTGCCGCGCTCGATGAGACCGGCCCGCTCCAGCTTGTCCAGCATGCTCCGCACCGCGGGCTCGCCCACGCCGAGCTGCCGGGGCATCTCGCGCACCACGAAGTCGATTTCCACGCCCCCCTCCTGGGGCCGCCCGCGCGTCAGGGTGGCCTGGAGGATGTGGTGCACGACGCGGCTGGCGGGGTCGTGGTGGAGGAGGTTTTCAATCTGCGCGTCGGCCTCGGAGAGGCGCTCGGCCAGCTTCTTGATCATCCGGACGGCGATCTCCGCGTTGCCGCGGATCATCCCCTCGAACGTCTTGGGGTCGATGACCAGCAGCCGCGCGTCGTCCTGGACGACGGCGGACGCGTTCCGGGGCTTGTTGGAGATGATGGCCATCTCCCCGAAGAACTCACCGGGGCCCAGCACCGCGAGGACCTTCTCCACGTCGCGCACGCGCTTGGAGATGGAGACCTTCCCCGCCTGGATGACGAACATCTCCTTGCCCGTCTCTCCCTCGCGGAAGAGCTGGGTTCCTTTGGGGAATTCCTTCCCGAAACGTTGAAAGAGGGTTTCCTCGGCGCCCATCCTGCGCGGAGTCAATCAGCCCCCACCCCCCCGGTCAAATTCCCTGGCTGTGCGCCGCGGTGCGACAGCGCGTGTGAGCTGTTGGGTCGTGGCCGTGATGACACCGTCCCAGTCCGGCCCCGGGGGCAGCCCGCGGAAGGCGCGAGAGGAAGGAGGTCATCCCAGGGGGCATGGTAGCCGCAAAGACGACACCTCCGCGTCGCGTGCGTGGTGGCGCGGTGGGCTTCCCTGGACAGGGGGCGTTCGCTCAGGAGCGGTGCTGCTCGGCCGCGCGGTAGAGCCCGGAGAGGGAGAAGTCCAGCAGCGCCTGGCGCGAGCGCGTGTAGTGGTGGGCTCGGAGGAAGGGCAGCCAGACGCGGTCGCCGATGCGCACCTGCGCCTCCTCCAGCTTCTGGCGCGGTATCCACTGTCCTCCGAGGTGCTTCACCAGCACCTCCCCCAGGTACGCGCCCACCGCGGGCATCAGGTGCTCGTCGATGACTCCCGGCCGGCGGTTCCTCAGGAAGTCCTCGCACCAGAAGTGGGCGTCCACGTCCATGAGGGACTCGGGCGAGGCGCTGAAGACGGAGGGCACGTCGGTGTGCAGCAGCGCCACGAGGCCCTCGGAGAGGTCCCCGTACTGCTGGCGCACGAAGTCCACCTCCTTCACGTCCGGGGGCAGGGCGGCGCTCGCGGGGAGCCACTCGTCCGGCTCCGGGGGGCACCAGTTATTGAGCTCGGCGATCTTGCGCTGGCGCTCGCTGATGCGGACATGGTCCACCACGCGCGTGAGGAGCGGCTCCCACTCCGGTGGGAAGCGCGGCTCCACGGGGGCCAGGATGGCGCTGCGCTCACGCAGGGTGCGCAGCAGGGTGTCGTAATCAAGGTCCGGGCGCAGGTGCGCGTGGGCGCGGGCCTGGGCCTGGCGGGCCTCGTCGCTGGCGAAGTCCGCGGCGATGGGCCAGGTCACCAGCAGGACGGCGCCGTGGGGCAACGCCTCCACCCGGTGGGCCGGCGTGGACAGCACCCGCTCGCGGCCGATGGACTCCACCAGCTTCGGGCCGAAGATGTTGAGCCAGGACACCTCGTAGATTCGGTCGAAGCCGTCACGAATGGTGGTCTGCATGTCGCGGCCGAAACAGGGGGCGCCCGATAACTGGTCCTCCGCCAGGCTGCTGGCCACGGCGTAGGTGACCGGGTAGCGGGAGGCCCAGGCGCGGACCATGTCCACGAGCTGCTGGCAGCGCTCGGTGGGCGCGAAAACGGAGAGCGGCTTGACGGAGCAACTGAAATCCAGCCGAGGCGAACGCGACGAGAACCCGAGCCTGAGCGTCATGTCCACCGCGGGCCACTCCGTCCGGTACAGCCCGATGGACGAGTAGTCATCGTCACGCCTCTCCTCCAGGCTCTTGACGACCGCGTCGCGGGAGTATTTGCGCCACCTCTTGCCGTGGACGACCTCCGGCACCCAATCGCCCGCATACGCCTCAAGGGCCCGGAGGAAGGGCTCCAGCTCACGCTCCAGCAAGACATGGGGGTCGAAGTCGGCCTCGAAGGAGAAGTAGAGGTAATCCTCCGGCTTCAAGTCGTGAATGCTGAGCCGTCTCATTGGAGCAGCACCTCCACGCCCTTGACCCTTCTTTGAACCTCGTTCACGGCCTTTTTCCAATCCACTGGAGTTTCAGGATTGAGGTCGCCACCCTCGTAGACGAGGCGGACCCGCTGGACCTGGACCGGAACCATGTCACCGTCGGGGTTGAGAGTGCGTCGGCGGATGTTCAACGTCCCGCCGTAATAGCTCAGGGCCTCCCTCGCGTCCGCGAGCATCTGCGCCTCCAGGAAATCGCCTTCCAGCCGCGAGAGCTCCCGGCTCTTGCAACTGATGCTCTCCACGCGAGCCAACTGCCCCGGAGGCGGACGCTCCTCGATGACCAGCACGTCCGTGTACCGCAGGCCGCTCTCCGGCTTCCACACCCCCACGTGTGTCTCGATTCGCGGCACATCGAAGTCCTGGAGCCACTGGCGTTGCGCCCGGGGCAGCTCCGCGTCGGCGCGCAGCAGGTTCACCATCAGGTGCTCGAAGTCGAGCCCCCGGGCGAACAGTCCGCGCATCTCCCGGTAGCCCTCCCACCTCAGCGGCCCCTTCGTGCGCAGCCCCTGCTCCAGTTCGGCCAGCCGCCGCGTCCGGTAAGTCACGTACTCGCTCCACAACACGGAGCCCTCGCGCACTCCCGGCGGCGGGGCGTCGAGCGTGGGGTGCTGCCGCTTCAGCAGCGTCACGTCCGTGGGCAGCCTCGGGCCCGGCGCCTCCCACTCCGCCTGCCGCAGCTTCTCCGCCAGGGCCTCGCGCGTGTAGCCCGCCGCCTCGTGTACCCGCGCCGCCGCGCCCGACCCCTTCTCCGCGCGACCTCGTGACAGCGTGGGCCCCGCGCGCTGCGACTTCGCCTCGGCCAGCCACGCCTGTGCCTTCCCCGCGTTTCCCCGCGCCTCGTGCAGGGCCACCGCACCAGCCTCGCCCCACTCGGCCACCACGAGGGCCCCCTCCCGGCTCGACTGGAGGCGTCGGGCCAACTCTCCCACCGCCCCACTCCCGAGCCGCGCCTCCAGTCGTGCCAGCACTCCCTTCAGCGCGTCCAGGCGTGGCGCCAACGATGGAAGCCGGACGCCCTCCCGCCCCGCGATGGCGCCTTCACGCACGGAGCGCGCGCCCCGGCCTCCCGCGTACAGGCTCACCATCAGCGCCGCGGGGGCCAGCTCACGCGTGGCCTGCTCGTACTCCCCCGACGCCAGCGAGCCCACCCCCTGAAGCGTGCCCGCCGCCAGGTGGTAGAAGCCCACCGGCACACCGAACGTCAGGTGGTCGAAGCTCCCCAGCGCCACGTTTCCCGGCGAGAAGCGCTCCGCCAGCAACGCCCTCTCCACCTCGTGCAGCGCCTCCTGATAGGCGGGCGGTAGCTGCGCGCGCTTCGCGTTGAAGTCCACGTACCGCGACTCGGCCAGCACGGGAGCGGTGGCGAGCGCGTCCCGGCCTGCCCTCCCCAAGCCCCGCGGCACGTCCTCAGCTCGCGCGTCCCGTTCCGTAAAGTCCGCGAGCTTCAGGCCCCGCCCCTCCAGTTCCTCTCGGACGGTGGCCATGCCCCCCAGCGTCTCGCCCAGTTGCTTCTCCCGGGCCAGCAGCCGCACCACCTCGCGCACCTCATCATCGAAGGCCGAGTGCAGAATGAAGAGGACGAACACCTCGGCGAGGGGCACGCCGTACTTCTCCGTGGCGGTGACGAGGAAGGCGGCGCGCTTGCGGCCCAGTACTTCCGAGGCCTTCGCGTCCAGCGGCCCCAGGGCGCCCAGCCTCACGGCGTCCCAGTCCGTCAGGGACTCCACCAGCCGGGGCATGTCCACGGTGCGCTGCAACGCCACGAAGTCGGAGGGTGAGACACACGCCAAGAAGGGCGCCAGCACCTCCGCGCTGGAGTCCATTCGCGGCCAGCCAGAGGGCACGCGTCCGCCACAGGCAGGCGCCCCGCGAGCCACCCTGGAGGGCCTTGTCGGCCCCACGGAGGTGCCGTGCACTACTCGCTCGGGATGGCGGCGGTGCAACCGCTGCGGCGCGACCTCCTCCACCACCTCCTCCGGTGACCGGGACGCGCCCGAAACCTCCACCTCGGAGGCGCCGCCCACCACGTCCCACTCCACGGCCATCAGCGACAGGCGCGGACCGGACGCCAGGGCGCCATGAGACGACGACGCGGCACAGCCAGTGCACAGCACGACAGCGGCCAGCAGCAGGCACGCCCAACCGTGAATCCAGGCACTGACGCGTGGGAGCACCTCTGCGCGACGGTGGAGCCGGGCAGCGCTGGAGTACGACATGAAGGAGCCTCCGTCCTGGCGCGGGAGACCCCACCGCGCGAAAGCGCGAAACGCTACTTTCAGGCAAGACCGGAAATAAATGACTCCATCCATCCCCGCCGACGTCATACGCCCCCCCCCCCGGGCCCGCGGCGGCGCCGACAGAAGCCCGAACAGAGCGCGAGTCACGCATCGGCTCCGGGGCACCTTCATGTCGGAGGAGGAAGTCCCGGCCAGGGCCTGGAGGGACTCAAAGACGACACCCGCCCGCCGCGGCCCGAGACAACGGGCGCGGTGGCGGGTAGAAGGCCGCCCGTGGGAACGACCTACAAGCAGTCCGGAGTGGATATCGAGGCCGGCGACGCGTTCGTCGAGCGCATCAAGCCCTTTGCCGCGCGCACCATGCGCCCCGAGGTGGTGGCCGGGGTGGGTGGCTTCGGCGGCCTGTTCGCCCTGCCGCCCGGCAAGTACAAGGAGCCGGTGCTGGTGGCCGGCACGGACGGGGTGGGCACCAAGCTGAAGGTGGCCTTCTCCGCGGGGCGCCACGGCACGGTGGGCATCGACCTGGTCGCCATGTCGGTGAACGACATCCTCACCTGCGGCGCCGAGCCCCTGTTCTTCCTCGACTACTTCGCCACCGGACGCCTGGAGGTGGACGCGGCGGCCGAGGTGGTCAAGGGCATCGCCCTGGGCTGCGAGCAGTCCGGCTGCGCGCTGCTGGGCGGCGAGACGGCGGAGATGCCGGGCTTCTACGCACGGGGCGAGTACGACCTGGCGGGCTTCTGCGTGGGCGTGGTGGAGCGCTCGGCCATCATCGACGGCAAGAGCGTGAAGCCCGGTGATGCGCTCATCGGCCTGCCCTCCTCCGGCCTGCACAGCAACGGCTACTCGCTGGCGCGCAAGGTGCTGCTGGACGACGCGAAGCTGCCGCTGGACTCCACGCCGGAAGGGCTGGGCCGGCCGCTCGGGGACGCGCTGCTGGAGCCCACGCGCATCTACGTGAAGGACGTGCTGGCGCTGCTCCAGTCGGTGAAGGTGAAGGGCATGGCCCACATCACCGGCAGCGGCATTCCGGGCAACCTGCCCCGGTGCCTCCCGGAAGGCACGCGCGCGGTGCTGAGCGAGAAGACGTGGACGAAGCCGCCCATCTTCGACCTCATCGCGAAGCGGGGGAACGTGGCCCGGGACGAGATGTTCAACACGTTCAACATGGGCCTGGGCCTCGTCCTCGTGGTGGCGAAGGAGGACGTGGCGGCGGCGCTGGGCGTGCTGCGCGGGCGCGGCATCCAGGCGTCCGAGGTCGGCCGCGTGGAGGCGGGCCAGGGCGAGGCCACGGCGGTCATCGAGCCATGAGCGGCCAGCGGGCGCGGCTGGGAGTGCTGGTCTCCGGAAGCGGGAGCAACCTGCAGGCGCTGCTGGACGCGTCCGCGCGGGAGGACTTCCCGGCCGAGGTCGCCTGCGTGGTGTCCAACGTGCCCACGGCCTTCGCCCTGGAGCGCGCGCGCAAGGCGGGCGTACCCACGGTGGTGGTGGACCACAAGGCGTACGCGTCCAAGGCGGACTTCGAGAAGGCGCTGCTGGACGCGCTGCACGCGGCGCGCGTGGAGTGGGTGTGCCTGGCGGGGTTCATGCGCCTGTTGAGCGCGGACTTCCTGGGGCACTACGCGGGGCGGGTGCTGAACATCCACCCGTCGCTGCTGCCGTCCTTCCCGGGGCTCCATGCGCAGCGGCAGGCGCTGGAGCGCGGGGTGAAGGTCGCCGGGTGCACGGTGCACTTCGTGGACGCGGGCACGGACACGGGCCCCATCATCGCGCAGGCCGCCGTGCCGGTGCTGCCGGACGACGACGAGAAGAGCCTGAGCGCGCGCATCCTCACGGAGGAGCACCGGCTCTACCCGCTGGCCGTGCGGCTGGCGGTGACGGGCAAGGTGGCGCTGGACGGGACTCGGACGCGCGTGGACGCGCAGGCGACGGTGGGCGAATTGTCCCTGCGCAGCCCGGGGGCGCCGCGATGACGGTGGAGCTGGTGCTTCCGGAGCCCCCTTCCCGCGAGGAGCGCGTCGCGGCCCTGCGCGAGGCGCGGGTGGTGCTGGTGAGCGCGTGCCTGGTGGGCGAGGCGTGCCGGTTCGACGGGCGCTCCAAGCGCTCCGAGAAGGTGCTGGCGGCGCTGGAGGGGAAGGAAGTCGTGCCGATGTGCCCGGAGGTGGGCTCGGGCCTGCCGGTGCCGCGGCCTCCCGTGGAGATGAGCGGCGGCACGGGCGTGGACGTGTGGGCGGGCCGGGCGCGGGCGCTGGAGCGCGAGGGCGGCGTGGACCGGACGGAGGCCTTCCTCCGGGGCGCGAGGCTGGCGCTGGAGGCGGCGCGGAAGTTCGGCGCGACGGTGGCCCTGCTCAAGGAGAAGAGTCCTTCCTGCGGGACCCAGCGCGTGTACGAGGCCGGGAAGCTGCGGACCGGCGAGGGCATCACCGCCGCCCTGCTGCGCTCGGAGGGAATCACCGTCCTCAGTGACGAGGACCTGTAGTCCCCGCCCCCGCCGGGAGCCGCTCAGCGCGACTCCGGCAGCTCCAGCGCGTCCCCGCCGAGCGGCACGAAGCACGCCTCCACGTCCGCGTCCGCGACGTCGGACAGCGTGGCAGGGTGCCAGCGCGGCTTGTTGTCCTTGTCCACCAGCACCGCGCGGATGCCCTCGCGGAAGTCCGCGCGCGCCGTCATCGCCTGGCTCAGCCGGTACTCCACGCCCACCATCTCGTCGTAGTCGCGCGTCCGCCCCATACGGAGCTGGTGCAGCGACACCTTGAGGCTCATGGGGCACATGCGCATCAGCGTGGCCCACGTCTCCTGGGCCCACGCCGTGCCCTCCATTTCCAGCGCCTGGAGGATGTCGTCCACCCGCTCCGCCGCGAAGCACCGGTCGATGGCCGGGTGCTGCACCGCCAGCGTCGACGTCCCCGCGTCCGCGTGGAAGCCCGCGAGCACCCGCTCCACCACCGCCTTCGCGGCGCCACGCCCCCACTCCGCCCCGGCCAGCGCCTCCAGCACCGCGTCCAGCCGCGCCGACTCCACGTGGTGCGTGGCGTACCCGAGCCACAGCGCGTCCGCCGCGCCGCACCTCGCGCCCGTCAGCCCCAGGTACGTGCCCGACTCGCCCGGGAAGCGCGGCAGGAACCAGCCTCCGCCCACGTCGGGGAACAGGCCAATCGCCGTCTCCGGCATCGCCAGGACCAGCTTCTCGGTGACGACGCGGTACGCCCCGTGGATGGACAGCCCCAGCCCGCCGCCCATGCACACCCCGTCCACCAGCGCGATGAAGGGCTTGGGGAAGTGGTGGATGCGGTGGTTGAGCGCGTACTCGGCGCGGAAGAACTCGCGGGACAGCCGCTCCCGCGCTCCGCCCGTCGCCGCGCCCAGCGAGGCGGCGACCGCGCGCACGTCGCCTCCCGCGCAGAAGGCCCGGCCGCCCGCGCCCCGGATGACCACCGCCTTCACGGCCGGGTCCGCCGCCCAGGCGTCGAGCTGGGGGTGCAGCCTCCGGCACATCCCCAGGTCCAGGGCGTTCAACGCCTTCGGACGGTTCAGCGTCACCACGCCCACCGCCCCCCGCGTCTCCAGCAGCACGTCATCACTCATGCTCGGAGGGGATATCAGGCAGGCGGCCTCCATGCGCGGATTCCGTGAGCCACTCCGTTCGTGGACGCGCTATGGGGGCGCCATGACCTCTTCCATGGCTCCCCTGCGCGCCGTCGTCTTCGACATGGACGGGACGCTCGTCGACAACATGGGCTTCCACAATGAAGCCTGGGTGGCACTCGCCCGGAAGCTCGGGCTGTCGCTGACGGCCGAGGACTTCCAGACGCGGTTCGCCGGCAGGAAGAACGAGGAAATCCTCCCCGTGCTGCTCGGCCGCGCCCTCTCCCATGAGGAGCTGGCCCGGCTCGCCGAGGAGAAGGAGTCCCACTACCGGACCCTGTACCGGCCCCACCTGAAGCTCCACCACGGGGCCGAGGCGTTCATCACCCGCCTGCGTGAGGCCCGCGTCTCCGTGGCTGTCGCCACCGCCGCGCCCCAGGGGAACCGTGAGCTGGTGCTGGACGGGCTCGGCATCCGCTCCCTCTTCCATCGCGTGGTCGGCGCCGAGGAGGTGACGCGGGGCAAGCCGGCGCCCGACATCTTCCTGGCCGCCGCGAAGGCCCTGGGCGTGGAGCCCTCCGCGTGCCTCGCCTTCGAGGACGCCATCCTCGGCGTCATCTCCGCGCGAGAGGCGGGCATGTCCGTGGTGGGCATCACCACCGGGGCTTCCGCCGAGCAGCTCCGCGATGCCGGCGCCCAGTGGATTCTCCCGGACTTCACCGCGCTGCCCCCGGAGCTGGAGTCCCGCCTCTTCGCCATGGCGGCCTGATTCAGGACCCGGCTTGCTTCAGGCACGGGCCTCGCCGGGATGGGCGAGGCGTGGAACGGAACGTCCATTCCACCGGAAGCCGCCCCGGAGGAGGACCGCGTTCGCTCCGGGCGCCGGGCGCCCCAGAAAAGGTGAGGCAGTGGAACGGAACGTCCATTCCACCGGAAGCCGCCCCGGAGGAGGACCGAGTTCGCTCCAGGCGCGGGGCGCCCCAGAAAAGGCGAGGCGGCGGAACGGAATGTCCATTCCACCGGAAGCCGCTCCGGGAGGACCGCGTACGACCCATGCACGGGCCTCGCCGGGATGGGCGAGGCAGTGGAACGGAACGTCCATTCCACCGTCAGCCGTCCACGGGGCCGGTGAAGAGGCATGCGGGGCCGCCATCATTGCTCGCGTCGGCGGGGACCTGTCACTCTCCCGGAAGCCGTTCACGCCCACGCTGAAGGCAGATGCCCATGTCCTGGCCGCGGAAGCTCCTGGAGTCCCCGAAGAAGGCGGCGCTCATCGCGCTCACCGTGGCCGCGAGCGCCGGTGGCATCCTCATCGGAAGCCGGATGCCGGTGCGGGGCGAGGACATCATCGCACTCGAGTTCGTCTGGACGCCCGAACGAGCCCTGTCACTCCTCGAAGCCTGGGGCCCGGAGAAGCAGGAGGCCGCCCGGTATTCGGTGTGGGTCGACTTCCCGTTCATCATCGCCTACGCGACGCTCCTGATGGGGCTGGTGGTGCTCGGGGCGCGCGGCACTCGCGGCTGGCTGCAGCGGCTCGGGCTCGGCCTCGCGCCCGCGCCCTGGCTGGCGGGCCTGTTCGATGTCGTCGAGAACGCGGCCCTGCTGCGCATCCTGGAGACCCCCGCCGTGCGCCCTGGCGCGTTCCTGACCGGGCTCGCGGGCGCCTGCGCCACGGTGAAGTTCGCCCTCGTCATCGCGTGCGCGGTCTACATCATCGTAGCGGGGAGCGACTGGCTCGTGGGCCGTATCCGGGGCCGGTAAGGGCCCCTCCTCCGAGCCCCGGCCGGCGGGCCCACGGGCCCCGGGTCCGGCCGCACCAGTGGGGGCCATCCCTCCGCGCACACCCGGCCCATGCGCCAAAAGGGCGCCAGCGGCGAGGACGTTGTGTAGTGTTGCGCGCCCATGGCGACGTCCACAGCCAAACTCAAGGTTCCCTCGGGCCCGTCCCGGCACGTGTATGACGTCATCGTGCTCGGCAGTCAGCTGGGTGGCGCGCTCGCCGCCGCGCTGCTGGCGAAGCGCAACCACCGCGTCCTGCTGGTGGAGCACGACGGCATGGGCCACGGCTACGAGCACGGGGGCTACGTCCTCCCCTACGCCCCCTTCGTGGCGCCCCCGCTCAAGACGATGCCCACCGTGGAGGAGGCCCTCACCGAGCTGGGCCTCACCGCCAGCGTGCAGCGCGCGCTCCGGCCCCACGTCCCGGACCTGCAGCTCCTGCTCCCCAAGAGCCGCATGGACCTGCACGCCGACGCCGCCCGCCGCAAGGCCGAGGTGACACGCGAGCTGGGCGAGGAGGGCGAGGCGCTCCTGGGCGGCCTGGCCGGCGCCACCGCCCAGCACGAGGCCACCGACGCCTTCTTCAAGGCCGCCCCGCCCCTGCCCCCGGACGGCTTCTTCGAGGGCTGGGGCCTGAAGAAGCTCATCAAGGCCCACCCCGGCCTGGAGGCCACGCCCCGGCTGGCCGGGGACTCCGCCCCCGTGAAGCTGCTCCGCGGCCTGCTGCCCTTCATCAGCCACCTGGAGAACCCCGAGTCCCCGCTGGCGCAGACGCGGCCCCTCTCCCAGGTGCTGTCCTCCCCCTCCTGCTTCTCCGGCGGGCGCGAGGGCCTGCGCGAGATGCTCTCCCGGCGCGTGGTGGAGCTGGGCGGGGACGTCCTCGGCCGCGACAGCCCGTCCGGCTCCATCGTCGAGGAGCTCACCTTCGACGGCAGCAAGTTCGCGGGCATGAAGCTGCTGCGCTCGGATACCGTGTACCGCGCGGCGTGCCTCGTGGCCGCCACGGACGCGGGCGCGCTGCGGCGGCTGGTGACGGACAAGAAGCACAACCGCGGCCTGATGGAGCACCTGGACCAGTCCTCCACGAAGTCGCTCCTCTTCACCGTGAACTGGGTGGTGCCGGAGTCGGCCCTGCCGCGCGGCCTGGGCGAGCTGGCCCTGGTCGACACCGGCGACCCCGAGCTGAGCCCACTGCTCGTGCAGGTCCACCTGGCGCACACCGCCCCCGGGCCCGGCGGCAAGGAAGGCAAGGAGGCGGAGGGCGTGCGCGTGGTGTGCGCCGGCGTCTTCGTCCCGGCCTCCTACCGCGACCTGGGCGAGGAGCACCTGCAAGGCGTGGCCGCGCGCATCGACGAGCACCTGGACGCGCTGATGCCCTTCACCGCGCAGCACCGGCTGCTGCGCTCCGCGCCCTACCTGGACGCCGGTGGCGTGCGGGGCAGCCGGCTGATGCCGCACCCCCTCTACAGCTTCGAGTCGGAAGCCTTCCTGGGCGTCACGGGTTTGCCCCAGCGAACCCCGGCGAAGAACATCCTCCTCGCCAGCCGGGAGGTCCTTCCCGGCCTGGGCCTGGAGGGCGAGCTGATCGCCGGAATCCGGGCCGCCCGGATGGTGCAGGACATGTTGAAGAAGAAGGATCCGCTCAAGGGCTGATCCTGACCCGACGAAAGGCTGGATTTCCAGGCCGGGATCTGGCAGGTTCCGCCGCTCTTTTCATCGGCAGGCGTCCGACGCCCCAGTTTTCAAGGAGTTAGAGGTCATGGCGTGGAAGTGCGACATCTGTGGCAAGCGTCCGCTGGTCGGTAACAACGTCAGCCACGCGAACAACAAGACCAAGAAGCGGACCCTCCCCAATCTCCAGAAGATCCGGGCGAGCGTCGAGGGCAGCACCCAGCGCGTGCTGGCGTGCACCCGCTGCATCAAGGCCGGCAAGGTGACCAAGGCCGCCTAGGCCCGGACACTCGAGGGTGGGCACGTCTCGCGCCTCACCGCCGGCACTGCCCCCCACCGAGCGGCTTCATCCCCGCGCGGACGAACTGGATCTGCTTTCCATCCGGTCCGTCGTCCGCCGGCTGCATGACGAAGACCTGGCCGCCGTCCGTGCGGTTCGTGCCTCGCTTCCCGCCATCGCGGAGGCGGCGCGGGCCGTGGCGGACGCATTGCGGGCAGGCGGTCGGCTCCTCTACGTCGGGGCCGGCACCAGCGGGCGGCTCGGCGTGCTCGACGCGAGCGAGTGCCCGCCCACCTTCGGAGTCCCTCCTTCCCGGGTCCAGGCCGCCATCGCCGGTGGACGCCGGGCGCTGACGCGTGCCGTGGAGGGCGCCGAGGACGACCTCGAAGCCGGAATCACCGCGGTGCGCGCCTTCAAGGCGGGCCCGGAGGACGTGGTGTGCGGCATCTCCGCGAGCGCCTCCACGCCGTACGTCCTGGGCGCGCTGCGCGAGGCGAAGCGGCGGGGCGCGCACACGGTGCTGGTGTGCTGCAACCCTCCGGGCGCGAAGTCCGTCGCCGACACGGTGGTGCTGGCGCGCACGGGCCCGGAGTTGGTGGCCGGCTCCACGCGGCTGAAGGCCGGCACCGCGACGAAGCTCATCCTCAACGCCATGACGACGGCCGCCTTCGTGTCCCTGGGCAAGGTGTACCGGGGGCGCATGGTGGACGTGCGCCCGGCCAACGCGAAGCTGCGGGCCCGCGCGGCGCGCATGGTGGCGGAGTTGACGGAGCTGCCCGCTGGTGACGCGTCGCGGCTGCTGGAGGCCGCGGGCGGCGAGGTGAAGCTGGCGCTGGCCATGCACTTCACCGGGCTGGACGCGAAGGAGGCCCGGAAACGCCTCCAGGCGAAGGGCCTGCGTGCCCTCTCGCCCTCCCGACGGCGGGGCACCCGTCGCCGCCGTCCGGGTGCCCCCCGGTAGGGAGCGGAGCGTGGGCCCCGGGCCTTACACTCCCGGTATGCGCCTGCCGCCTCCCATTCCGGACCCTCGCCCGCCTCGCCTGTGCGTGGGCCTGCTGTCCGGCACCAGCGTGGACGCCGTGGAGGCCGCCCTGTGCGAGGTGACGGGGACGGGCGACACCGTGCGCCTGAAGCTGCTGGCCCATGTGTCGGTGCCCTTCCCTCGCGAGCTGGTGGCGCGGGTGCTGGGGCCGCAGGACGCGGGCTCTCTGAGCCGGCTCGACTTCGAGCTGGGTGAGCACTTCGCGGACGCGGCCCTCCGGGTCATGGAGCGGGCCGGGGTGTCTCCGGAGCAGGTGGCCGCCATCGGCTCGCATGGACAGACCATGGCCCACGTGCCCCCGGGCGCGGACACGACACCGTCCACCCTGCAGATTGGCGAGCCCTCCATCATCGCCGAGCGCACCGGCGTCCCCGTCGTCAGCGACTTCCGCACCCGGGACATGGCCGCCGGAGGCCATGGCGCGCCGCTGGTGCCCTACCTGGACTGGGCCGTGTTCCGTGGCGCGCAGCCCCGCGCCCTCCTCAACATCGGCGGCATCGGCAACGTGAGCGCCGTCAGCGCGCGGCTCGAGGACACGCTCGCCTTCGACACCGGGCCCGGCAACATGGTCATGGACGGGCTGGCCCGGCGCGTCACGCAGGGGCGGCTCGCGTGTGATTTGGACGGCACGCTGTCCCGGCGGGGACAGGTGATTCCGGAGCTGCTGGCGGAGCTGCTGGCGCACCCCTTCCTGGCCCTGCCGCCGCCCCGGAGCGCCGGGCGGGAGAGCTTCGGCGAGGTGCTGGTGGACCGGCTGTGGGCGCGGTACGCGGAGCGGCCCCACGACCTGGTCGCCACGGCGCTGGAGCTCACGGTGGAGAGCATCGCGCGGGCGTATGAAACCTGGCTGGTACCGCGCTTTCCCCGGATGGAGGGGATGTATGCCTCGGGGGGAGGGACTCGGAATCCAGCGTTGATGGAACGGCTGCGTGCCCGGCTGGCGCCCCTCCCGGTGCACACCCTGGATGCGCTGGGTTTCCCGGAAGGCGCGAAGGAGGCCGCCCTCTTCGCCCTCCTGGCGGCCGAGCATCTGGTGGGGACTCCGGCGAATGTTCCGTCGGCAACTGGCGCGAGGAGGCGAGTCGTTCTAGGTAAGCTGACACCGTGAGCAGCGTGAACCTGATGGCCCGCGAGGTGGCCGCGAAGATTGTCTTCTACGGGCCCGGCCTGTCGGGGAAGACGACGACCCTGCGGAAGATCTACGAGACGGTGCGCCCCGCGCACCGCGGCGAGATGATGTCCATCGCCACCGAGGGCGACCGGACGCTCTTCTTCGACTTCCTGCCGGTGAAGGTGGAGCGCGTGGGCGACTGCTCGGTGCGGCTCGCGCTGTACACCGTGCCCGGCCAGGTCTTCTACAACGCCACCCGCAAGCTGGTGCTCCAGGGCGCCGACGGCGTGGTGTTCGTGGCGGACTCGCAGCCGGAGGCCATGGACGCCAACCGCGAGTCCCTGGCGAACCTGGAGGAGAACCTCTTCGAGCACGGCATCCGGCTGGACCGCTTCCCGCTGGTGATGCAGTGGAACAAGCGCGACCTGGACAGCGTGCTGCCGGTGGAGGTGCTCCGCAAGGAGCTCAACCCGCGCGGCGTGCCCGAGTTCGAGACGGCGGCCACCAACGGGCGCGGGGTGCTGGACACGCTGAAGGCGATTACCCGGCTGGTCATCAAGGACCTGCGCGCCAAGCGCATCGTGCCGCCGCCGCGCCCCACGACTCCGGGGGCGGGCGCGCAGCCCGCGGGCCTGGAGGCGCAGCTCACCCAGCACCTGCAGAACCGGCAGCAGCCGCCCCCGGGGCCACAGGTGTCCTTCGGTGGAGGCCCTGCCCCCGCCCTCGCGACGGCGCCAGTGCCGCGCGTGGCGCCCGTGGCCGTGGTGCCCCAGCCTCGCGTGGAGGTGTCCCCCGTCTCCGCGACGCAGACCGGCCCGAAGCTGCTGGGCGCGGCGAGCGCGCTGGCCTCGGGCGACATGTTCGACCACGCGCGGGCCGCCGAGGCCGCGTTCATGTCCGGTGAGTACGCGACGTGTGTCACCGCGTGCACGGACGCCATCCGCCGCGCGCTGGCCTTCGCCGGTGAGGGCTCGCTGGCGCAGCAGGCCTACCTGCTCCGTGTCGACGGCGCGGACCTGCTCCGGTTCCAGGGCCTGGCCACGCAGCAGCACATCCGCGTGGATGACGCCGCGTTCGCCCTCTACGTGCTGATGCAGGTCTTCGTCCGGCTCAACGCGGTGGGGCTGCCCAACGCGGAGTAGCCGCGCCGCGCTGGAGGCTCAGCGCGGATACGTGAGCTGCAGCAGCCCCATCCGCTGCAGCTTCGCCAGCGTCTTCAGCGTCTCCAGCTCCCGCGCGGGGCTGGCCAGCACCAGCGTGGACACGTCCCACGTGCCACTGACGAGTCCCGCAATCTGCCGCTCCTCCGGCTTGAGCAGCGCCAGGCCCTGCGGGTCATGCACCATGTGGGGAATCAACAGCGGGGGCATCTCCGAGTAGAGCGCCGCCACGTGCTCGCGCTGCACCAGCCGGGCGAACTCGCGCACGCGCCGGTCCGCGGGGTCGCTGGCCAGCAGGGACGCGCAGACGATGCCCGCCGCGTCGAACTGGCCCTCGCGCATCAGCACCGCGCCCTTCTCCAGCATCTCCGCCACCGGGTCCGCCTCCACCTGCGGCGCCCCCTCCACCTCCACCAGCTTCGCCCTCAGCAGCTCATACACCCGCCGCGTCACCGACGAGCGCGATACCCCCATCGACAGCCGCAGCCGCCCCAGGTTCTGCGGCGACGTGCACAGCGTCAGGATGATTCGGTGCATCAGCGGCTGGCTCGGGCTCGCCGGAGCCAGCGCGCGCACGCTCAAGGCATCAATCGGCAGCGCCTTGTCCACGTCGGGCTGCTCATCCACCCAGCGCAGCGACTCGAAGAGCAACTCGCGGATGCTCATGTCCGACGGCACCCAGTCCTCGCCCGAGCGGTCCGCGTCCTCCGTCCAGTGGAACGTCCCCCGCGCGGCGATGGTCAGGTCCGTCATCGCGGCGAACAACTCCTCGCGCCCCAAATCCCGGACCCACCGCGACTGCACGCCATGCGAGTCGAACGCCGCGTCCACGTCCGGCGTGCGCGACAGCTCGTCGAAGGCCGCCAGCACCTTCGTCCCCGACGCCAGCTTCGCCAGCGTCAGGAGCCGCGCCACCCTGCCCCGCAGCCCCTCCGACGCCGTGGCGCCCACCTGTCCGGAGAGGACGAAGAGCTTCCGCTCGCCGGCCTCCCAGGAGAGCTGGAGCGTTCCCGTCTTGCGGGAGCTGTCCAACCATTGAAGGAACTCGGGAAGCGGGTAGCTGAAGAGGTCGCCGTGGAGGGCCATGCAGTCACATTCGAGGATACAGTCGCCAGCCGTGCGCGTCGCGGTCCTGTTCATCGACGGGGTGGGCATCGGCCGGAAGGACCCGGCCATCAATCCGCTTGCTCACCGGGAGCACCTGCTTTCCCGCTTCCAGGACGCCCCGAGCCCCCCGCTTCCGCACGGCGGCCTCTTCGTCCCCGTGGACACGACGTTCGGCGTCGCCGGCCGTCCCCAGTCCGCGTCCAACCAGACGGCCATCCTCACCGGTGAGCCCGCCCCCGCCCTGCTCGGCCGGCACGTCCTCGGCTACCCCAACGCGCCCCTGCGCGGGCTGATGGCGGACCGCTCCATCGTCCGCCGGCTCGCCGCCGCCGGCCGCACCGCCACCTTCGCCAACGCCTACCCCGCCCCGTACCTGGACGCCATGGGCGTGCCCCGCCGGGACAGCACCTCGCCCCCGGAGTTCACCCTCCCCGCCGAGGCGCGCCGCAAGGTGAAGCCCTCCGCCGCCAAGCTGGCCTTCACCGCCGGAGGTGTCCCCTTGCGGACGCTCGACGACGCGCGCGCCGGGGACGGCCTCACCCCCGACATCACCGGCGCCGCCGCCCGCGCCCACGGCCTGCCCGCCCCCTCGCGCACGCCCGAGGAGGCCGCCAGCGTCTTCTGGCACGTCGCCTCCGGCGCCGACTTCACCTACTTCGAGCACTACCTCGCGGACGAGGCCGGCCACGCGCAGGACCTCACCGCCGCCCTGTCCGCCCTGGACACCTTCGACGACTTCACCCGGGCCGTGGTGGCGGCCCGCCCATCGGACGCCAGGGTGCTCGTGTGTAGTGACCACGGCAATGTGGAGGACCTGTCCACGCGCGGCCACACCGTCCACCCCGTGCCCGTGCTCTACTTCGGACCGCCCTCGCCGGAGGTGGAGTCCTTCTCCACCGTGGCCGACGTGGGGCGCGCGGTGCTGCGCTGGCTCGGGGCGGTGTGAGACACGTGAAGCGGAACTGGAATCACAGGTTGGCGCTGCTGGCCCTGCTCTGGCTTTCCGGCTGCGCGCGCACGCTCAGCACCACCGTGCCCGCGTCGGCGGAGGCCCCTGCCCAGGCGGAGTCCGCCGACGGCACCCGCCAGCGCGCCCCCGTGGGCCCCCGCATCGACGTCGAGTACCGGGAGCGTGACGCCGCCGCCGCCACCCAGGTGAAGCTCGCCGTGGAGCGCGCCCTCCCGCGCCTGGCCCGCTGGGGCGCCTTCGACGACTCCGTCACCATCGTCATCCACCCCAACCACGCCGCCCTGGAGCGCGCCGCCAACCGCCCCGGCCACGACTTCCTCCGCGCCTGGGCCCGCTACGAGCAGATTGAGCTCCAGAGCCCCAGCACGTGGACGCTGCTCGGCGCCAGCCAGCCCCAGGTGGACGAGCTGCTGCTGCACGAGCTCACCCACAGCCTCATGTACCAGGTGGCCTCCGACAGGCTGGGCTGGACACGCAAGCGCATCCCCCTCTGGTTCCGCGAGGGCATGGCCTCCTACACCGCCGAGCAGGGCTACCGCGTCGCCAGCCTGGAGGACCTCGCGCGCTTCTGGCGCACCCAGCCCACCGCCGACCCGCTGTCCCAGGCGGAGGCCCTCTACCAGGGCAGGAGCGACATCGTTTACGGCGCCGCCCACCACGCCTTCACCTTCCTGGTGCGCCGCTATGGCGAGGCCGCCGTCCGCAACCTCCTCCACGCCATGAGCCGCGGCCCCGACTTCCCCGACGCCTTCGCCGAGGCGGTGGGCCTCCAGCATGACGCCTTCCTGGAGGACTTCCGCCGCTACGTGCGCCTGCGCGGCTTCAAGGGAGGACGGAAGCCCGGCCCTCAGCGCCCACGCCCGGACACGCCCGCCCCCACGGTTCCCGCCCCCACCGCCCCCTGACCTGCCGAGCTGTCGCCGGGTTGCGGTTTCCAGAACTGAACACTGGCTCCGCACCACAAACCGGTGGCATTATTCTCGCCTGATTGGAATCTGGAACGGCGACTGGGGCCGCCGGGGTCCGGACCCGAGGGGTAAGCGAATGGGCGACCATCAAGGCGCACGGCAGGAGCCGTCCGGCGAGGCCAAGGACTCGCGGACGCTGCTGGAGCGCCTCCAGCGCTCCGAGGAGGCCCTGGAGCGGCTGTGCTCGGCGGGTGCCCCGGGCGTCGCGGAGGGCGCTCACGCGGCGCTGCGGCAGGAGGTCTCCGCGCTGCGGCAGATGCGCGGCGAGCTGAAGCTGCTGCTGGAGCGGGGGGAGCTCATCGCGGAGACGGCCCACCGGCTGCTCAACCTGCCCCCGGACGAGATGGAGTCGGGCATCCGGGCCGCGCTCGCGCTGCTCGGCGCGCACGTGCGCGCGCAGCGCTGCTACGTGGGCCTGCTGTCCGACGACGGCACCCGGCTGGTGGACGCGTACGAGTGGTGCGCTCCGGGGACGGAGCCGCTCGGGCTGGAGGCCACCCGGGGCCGCTCCCTCGAGGCCTTCGCGTGGACGCTGAAGGAGTTCCAGGCGGGCCGGACGGTCACCGTCACGGACCCGTCCAAGCTTCCGCCCGAGGCCGCGGCGGAGCACCGGCTGGCCGCGGCGCGGCGGGTCCAGGCGTACGTCAACACGCCCCTGTCGCTCGGGGGCCGGCTTGCCGGGTGGATGGGCTTCGACGCGGTGGGCGAGGCCCGAAGCTGGACCCCGGAGGAGTTGCACCTGCTGGGGCTGACGGGCAGCGCGCTGGTGACCGCGCTGGAGCGCAAGCGGCGCGACACGGCGCTCCTCCACGAGAAGGAGCAGGAGCAGCGCGCGCGCTCGCTGGGAATCATCGCCGCGGGCCTGGCGCACGAAATCAACAACCCGCTCGCCTATACGACGGGGAACCTGGAGTACCTGAAGCAGCGGCTGCCCTGCCCCCAGGTGCCGGCGGGGCTGGAGGACGAGTGCCACCAGGTGCTGGACGAGGCCCTGGAGGGCGCCGTCCGCATCCGGCGCATCGTCGCGGACCTCGGGGCCTTCTCGCTCCAGGACAGCGAGGAGCTGGAGGCGGTGGACCTCGTCGCCGTCATCAACACCACCCTGCGCATGGCCGCCAACCAGCTCCGCCACCGCGCGCAGGTGGTGAGGGAGCAGGACGGGGACGTGCCGAAGGTGCGCGGCACCCGGACGAAGCTGGGCCAGGTGCTGCTCAACCTCGTGCTCAACGCGGCGCAGGCCATCCCCGAGGGGCGCTACTCCGAGAACCGCATCACCCTCCGCGTGCGCACCTCGGACGAGGGCGTGGTGCTGGCCCTCTCCGACACCGGCCGCGGCATTCCTCCGGAGGTGCTGCCTCGCATCTTCGACCCGTTCTTCACCACGCGCCGGGGGAGCGGCGGCACGGGCATGGGGCTGGCCATCTGCCGCGACATCATCACCGGGCTGGGCGGGAAGATTGCCGTGCGGAGCGAGCCCGGCCAGGGCACCACCGTGGAGGTGCACCTGCTCCGCGCCGAGCAGGCCGAGCCCGAGCCTCCGCCCCAGAAGCTGGCGCCCCCCTCCCGAGGGAAGCGGGTGCTGGCGGTGGACGACGAGCCCCGGGTGCTGGACATGCTGAAGCGGCTCCTGCGCGGGCACGAGCTGGTCACCGCCGGCAACGGCCGCGAGGCCCTGGAGCGGCTGCGCGCCGACACCACGTTCGACGTCATCCTCTGCGACCTGATGATGCCGGAGCTGACCGGCGTGGACGTGTACCACGCGGTGCGGGAGTCCTGGCCGGGGCTGCACGAGCGCATCGTCTTCATCACCGGCGGCGCCTTCACCCCGGAGACGCAGCGCTTCCTCCAGCAGGTGGGCAACCCGGTGCTCACCAAGCCCTTCGAGCCCGCCCACCTCCGCGAGCTGGTGACGTCCATCTCCGCGCGGCTGCCCAACTGAGCCGGGAGACTCAGGGGCCCACGGGCTCGGCGACCAGCTCCACGCGGCGGCTGCGCGCATGGCACTCGGGGGTGTGCTCCTCGCAGGGCGGGCGCGTGGCGGCCTCTGTCTCCAGGACGAGCCGCACGCTCTGCACTCCCAGCGACAGGAGGTACGCGGCCACCGACTGCGCGCGCCCCTGGCCCAGGGACGTGTTGACGGACTCCGGCCCGCTCGCGTCCGTGTGCCCCTCCAGGCGCACGCGCAGGCCCGGTTGCTGGAGCAGGCACGCCGCCGAGCGGCGCAGCACCGCTTCCGCCTCGGGGCTGAGCCGCGTGTCGGAGAAGGCGAAGAAGACCGGCGCCAGCTCACACGAGCCCACGGCCTCCGCCCGCGATGACGGTGGCGGCGTCCGGCGGCGGGCCTCCGCGAGCAGCTCGTCCATCAGCCGCGCGGCGGCGGCGTCCGCGAGCGGCGTGTTCTCCACCGGCCCGTATTCGATGCCCACCACGGCCTCCTGCGGCTGGCCCGTGAGCAGGAAGGCCGGGCGCTGCTGCCACTGCACGGTGACGCCCTGGCGCTCGTAGCCGGTGGAGGTAATCCGCACCGTGTCGCCCGGCCGCGCGGCCAGGGTGACGCGGCCCCGCATCACGAAGCGGTAGCCCTCCACGTACGAGAAGACCCGCGAGCGCCCCTCGTACACCACGCGCACGTCGAGCTGGCGAAGTCCCGGGGGCAGCGGGTGCCGCCCACCGTCCGGCTGCGTCGCCAGCGGCGTGCCGTCCAGCAGGTACTCCACCGAGCGCAGCTCGTAGCTCCCGGCCGTCGCGAGCCGGTCCTCATGGCGCAGCTCCAGCCACGTCCCGGCCGAGGGCGTGGCCTGGGCGCTCGCGGCGGAGGCCACGGCCAGGGCGAGTAATGAGAGGAGCGGGACGGAGCGCATCGTCGGCATGAGAATAGGCCATGGGGGGCACACACAAGTGCCCTCCGGCACAGGCGAGGCCCCCCGGGCGGAACGGGGGCTTGCACATGAAGCCCCCCGGGAGGCGCGAACGGCCACGCCCCCGTCGGGCTACGGCTTCGCCTGGACGGGAGGCTCCTGCTGGGCCGCGGGGCTGGAGAGGATGGGCGGGCGGTCCTTGCCCTCCACCGCGCGCTGCAGCTCGATTTCCTGGAGCAGCATCGCGGGGGCGATGGTGGACACCGGCACGTTGCCGCTCTCCGCGCCGCAGAAGCCGTTGAAGATGCCCGGCTTCTGCCCGGACGCCATGATGCGGTTCACCGCCGACAGCGGCGTGCCGACGATTTCCACGCCGCGCACCAGCGACTCCTGCCCCGTCTTCACGTCCACGCGGTACACCATGCGAGGCACGCCCTTGAAGGCCTGGTAGCCGTAGTTGGACGTGTTGGTGTTGCCGCCGGTGATGTCCCGGATGATGAGGCCGTACGGCTTGCCCTGCCGCTTCGCCTCCTGGATGAGCATCCGCTTCAGCTCCGCGTCGCTCACCGCCCGGGTGCTCTCCACCAGGAGGTTCGCCATGCGCGCCACCGGCTTGAGCGTCCCCTGGCTGCGGCCGTGCCCGTTGGACTGGAGGAACCCATCCACCGGCCTGCGGCCCAGCAGGTAGTTGCGCAGCACGCCCTTCTCCACCAGCGTCACCCGCTGGCCCTTCACGCCCTCCTCGTCGAAGAGGTAGTAGCCGTTGAGCGGCTCCCCGTTGAGCACCTTCAGCGACGGGTCGTCGTGGATGGTGATGAACGGCGGCAGCACCGGCCGTCCCACCTGCCCCTTGAACGTCTTGCCCTCGTTGTCACCGTCCTGCCGGTCTCCCTCCAGCCGGTGCCCCACGGCCTCGTGGAAGAGCACGCCGGAGGCCTCGGGCGCGAGGATGGCCGGGCCCGTGTACGGGTCGATGGCCGGCGCCGCGCGCAGCGCGAGCAACTCCTCGATGACCTTCGCCGCGGCCTCGCGCACCTTCGCGTCGTCCGGCAGCCCCGCCTCGGTGGGCGAATAGAAGTCCCGCGAGTCATCCAGGAGCTGCCCGTCCGGCGCCCGCGTCACCGCGGAGACGTGGAGCCCGTAGATGACGTCCTCGGTGACGAGGCGCGTGCCCTCCGTGGACACGAACAGCCGGGTCACCTTGTCCGAGGTGACGCGCACCTCCGAGTCGAACAACTCCGGGTGCGCGTTGAACTGGGCGGACACCTCGCGCGCCAGCTTCACCCAGCGCTCCCGGTTGAAGGGGGCCTGCACGGGCGGCTGCACGTGGGTGCTCGGCTTCTCCTTCGAGAAGGACGGCGGCCGCTTCGGGTCCTCCACCGAGTAGACGTCCTCGCCCTTCTTCTTCAGGTACTGGAAGAGCGCCGACTTGTACTTCTCGTCGGTGACGAGCCACAGCGCGGTGCGCAGCGCCAGGGGCGAGTCATCCAGCGGCGCTTCCTTGCGGGCGATGTAGCTGGTGCCCTTGGTGGAGAAGCTGAACTCGAAGCCCTCCGGCACGGAGCTGTCGAAGTCGTAGCTGCCCACCCGCACGTCGACGTACAGCTTCCGCTCGCGGTAGCCGTCGTCCATGAAGACGGCGCCATACCGTGCCGCCACGGCCTGCTGCTCGTAGTCCTTGAGCTGGTAGCTCATGAAGTACGGCGGCTCGTGGCTCTGCATCTTCAGTTGCTTCTGGTTGCGCGCCAGCTCGGTTGCCATGGCGTCGAGCAGCTTGACGCGGGCATCCGGCGCGGGCGCCGCCGCCATCAGCACGGCCGAGGCCGCCAGCAGTGGGAATACGGGACGGAGGAGGGTTCTCACCCCGCCACTGTATCCGACCCATGACGCAAGACGAGCAGGTCCTCGCCTCCGGACGCCCCTCCCGGCATCCAGAGACGAGGACCCTTGCCCGGAGGGTCGGTATCCGGGCAACTCCCTGGCTCGTCAGGCTCGAATCAGGCCTTGGTCACCTTCTCACGGCCCTTGCTGACGTTCCTGGTGGCGTTGCGCGTGTCGACGATGACCCGCGACTTCGCCACCACCATGCCGTAGTCGATGTTGCTGTGGTCCGTGAGGATGAGCACGGCGTCGTACTGGCCGAGCGTCTCCGCGTTCAGCGGCACCGACCTCAGCTCCATGTTGAAGCCGTGGCCCTTGTGCAGCTCGGGCACGTACGGGTCGTGGTACTCGATGTCCGCGCCCTTCTCCTTCAGCAGCGTCATCACGCGCAGGGACGGGCTCTCGCGCATGTCGTCGATGTCCTTCTTGTAGGCCGCGCCGATGCAGAGGACCTTCGAGCCGTTGAGCGTCTTGCGCTGGCTGTTGAGGGCCTCCATGGTGCGCTGCACCACGTAGTAGGGCATCTGCCAGTTCACCTCGCCGGCCAGCTCGATGAACTTGGTGTGGAACTCGTACTCGCGCGCCTTCCACGTCAGGTAGAACGGGTCGATGGGGATGCAGTGCCCACCGAGGCCCGGGCCCGGGTAGAAGGGCATGAAGCCGAAGGGCTTGGTGCTCGCGGCCTGGATGACCTCCCACACGTCCACGTTCATGCGGTCGCAGAGCATCTTCATCTCGTTGACCATGGCGATGTTGACGCAGCGGAAGATGTTCTCCAGCAGCTTGGCCAGCTCCGCCACGCGGGTGGAGGACACCGGCACCACTTCCTTCAGCGCGCTGCCGTAGAGGGCGCAGGCCACCTCGGCGCACTCGGGCGAGTAGCCGCCGACGATCTTGGGAATCGTCTTGGTGTTGAAGCTCTTGTTGCCCGGGTCCTCGCGCTCGGGGCTGAAGGCCAGGTGGAAGTCCGAGCCCGCCTTGAGGCCGCTCTTCTCCAGCAGCGGCTTGAGCACCTCCTCGGTGGTGCCGGGGTAGGTGGTGGACTCGAGGATGAAGAGCTGGCCGCGGCGCACGTGCGGGCTGAGCGCCTCACCCGTCTGGACGATGTAGCTCATGTCCGGCTCACGCGAGGCCGTGAGCGGCGTGGGCACGCAGATGATGACGCAGTCCATGTCCCTCGCCTTCGCGAAGTCCGTGGTCGCCTTCAGCTTGCCGGCCTTGCTCAGCTGCGCCAGCGGCGCGCTGGGGATGTGCTTGATGTAGCTCTCGCCCTTCTCGATCTTGTCGATCTTCCGCTTGTCGATGTCGAGCCCCATCACCGGGAAGCCCGCCTCCGCGAAGGCCATGCCCAGCGGAAGACCGACGTAGCCAAGCCCCACTACGCCCACCTTCGCGTCCCGCTTCTTGATGCGGTCCAGCAGCGGGCTGCTCACCATCACCCTCATCGTCATCACCTCTCATGAAGCGACGTGCCGCCGAAGACGGTCACGCCCCGACCCGACTTCAACTTCAACTGAAGACAACCACCCACCTCAGCGACACCGGCGGCGCCACCTGCCCCCGGAACTCCACCGCCAGCGACGGCGCCACGCGCCCGTACCCAGGCGAAAACCTCGAAGGCGCCAGCTTCAGCGCCAGTCCCTTCTCCACCACCAACCACGCGAGCGGCGCCCCCTCCGGGCCCAGCTCCGCCGCGAGCGGTTCGAACTCCACCGGCCCCTCCGCCGCTCGCGCCGCGCGGGCCAGCACCCGCGCGTCCGGCGCCACCAGACGCGCCGCCTCGTCCGGCAGGTGGAACCGGCCCACCACGGCGTGCCGGCCCATGCCGATGAACCTGTCGCGCCCCGCCAGCGCGCGCTCATGCCGGTCCAACCGGAACGTGCGCTCGATGCCCACCGGCGCCGGCAACATGCGGTAGCCGTCGTGGCGGACCAGCAGCCTGTCCACGGTGCCCCCGGGGAGGAACGCCACCACCCGCGCGCGGGCCTCCTCCGGCAGCGCGAACAGCCGCGCCGGATCCAGGCTCGCCTGCTCCGCGCCGTCCACCTGCACCGTGTTGTGCGCCGCCGTGCCGCGGAACCAGTTCCGCGTGGCCGGGTCCCGCGTGTACGTACCCGTGCCTGGATCCACGATGACGGGGCGCCCGTCGAGGTGGAGCTCGAAAGAAAGTTTGTCGTTGTGGCTGTGCCCCCCGACTCCGCTCTGCCCCTGCTTGCCCGCGCTGACAGTGATAACGGCCCCCGCGCCGCGCAAGACGTGGAAGCCACCTTCCGGAAAACTTGCCGACACTGGCGCCGGTGCGGCGGGCAGCGCGCGGAAACGCTCCAGCCCCGCGCGGCCCAGCAGCCACGCCGCTTCGTCCGGAAGTTCACCCCCGCCCAGACCCGCGTCGCAGAAGAGCGCCGCGCCCAGCCCCACCAGGTAGCCGTGCGCGTTGTCCTCGCGCTCACGCAGCGGGAAGACACGGCCGGAGTCGTTGTCGCCAATCTGCGGCGCCAGGCCCTTCTCGGAGCACCACGCGCGCACCGCGTGGAACATGCGGCGCAGCCGCGACTCGTACGCCGCCCCCAGCGGCACGCCCGCGCCCCGCGCCACGACGTATGCGAGACCGAACAACTCCACCGCCAGCCGGTGGTACGGAATGGAGCCCTCGAAGGACGTGCCCTCGACGTGGACCTGCGCCTCCACCTGTTCGCGCAGGCCGCTCACCGCGAGCGCCACCTGCTGCGGCGCGCCCGGCAGCTCCGGGAAGAGCAGGCCCACCACCAGCAGGCCCACGTAGTTGGAGACGAGGTGATTGTTGGGCACCGCACCCCGGTCCTCCAGGTGCGCCTCCACCCACGCGGTGTGCTCGGCGAGCGCGCCCAGCACCGTCACCAGGAACTCCGGCCGCCGCACCTCGGGCGCGTCGGAGAACATCGCCAGCGCCTGCGCCACGTTGGCGGCGCGCAGGGCGATTTCCATGGGACACGTCCAGTGGACCCCCAGGCCCACGGGGTTGCCTTGCAGGAAGTCCAACACCTGCGCCACGAAGCCGGAGGCCAGCCGCGTGCGTTCCTCGCCTGACGCCGCCACCCAGTAGCCCTGCCCCAGCGCCACCGCGCTGTCGAGCCGGCCCATCACCCACGGGTACTTCGGGTCCTTCCCCGTCGAGTGGTGCGGCAGCCGCTCCACCGGCTCCAGGGGATAGCGGTGGCCGCTGATCGGCTCCAACGACCAGTCCACCGGACGGCCCTCGCCGAAGGCCACGCGCGTGCCGAAGAGGTCCCACTCCTGACGGAGCGCGGTGTGGGCGCGAGCGAGGGCCCGCTCCCGGGCGCCCGGAATGGCGGAGAGCGCCTCGAGCACCGAGGCCCGCTGGGACACCTCACACCAGATGCGAGAGCCGCGATGCCCGAGCGCCAGCTCCGCGAGCTCGGCCGCGCTCGTCGCGCCGAAGGCCTGGAGCAGCTGCACCTCGTCTGCGCGCTCACGCCGGCGGTACAGCGCCTGCCTGGCCACGCCCTGCACCCGCCGCACCGCGCTTCGCGCCAATCCTCCTGGAGCGAGCCGAGCGATCGCCGCGTAGTAGTCGAGAGTCCCCATCCGTCCCTTCCGCCACCCGTCGCGAGTGCTGTTAGCAATCGCCCGGCCAGTGGGTACTCCCGAGGAGTTGAAGGGGTTTGTGCGATCACCCCACCCACCCTCCCGGTAAAAAGTCGGGAGTGACGGGGTACGGCATGGGTAAAGGACTTCCGTCTGCCTCCCCCCCGATTCCCATGCTGGGCAGCGTTGCGCCGCGGGCAGTCCATGCCCATACCTTGGCGCGTGCGGGCGGGTGCTTGGAGTGGGCGGCGCATCGAGGACGACCTCGATGCAAGGGTGGAGAAGGTGCTCGCGGCGGTGGCCGAACGGGCGCTGCGGTGTGGCACGCGCGCGGGGCTGGACGCCCTGGTGCGCGAGGCCCAGCGGCTGACCGGCGCCTCCGGGGCGGCTCTCTATGATGGGCGCACGTGCGTGGCGCGGACGGGCCAGGGCGTGCTGGCGCGTCAGGCCGGCACGGCGGCGCGGCGGAACGTGCTGGTGGTGTGGCCGGAGCGGCCCGGAGCGTCGGATCAGGAAGTGCTCGCGCGGCTGGCCCTGTTCGGAAGCTCACTGATGGCGGCACACGCGCGCGAGGTGGACGCGGGGGCGCGGCAGGCACGCCTGCTGGAGGCGAAGCAGCGGCTGGAGCGGGTGGTGGCGCAGCAGGAGCGGCGGCGCTCCCGGGCGTCGCACGACCTGCGAACGCCGCTGATGGTGATGAAGGGCTACGTGGACATGATGATGAAGGGCACGGCGGGTCCGCTGACGCCGTCCATGCAGCGCTACCTGGACCGGATGCTACGGGTGGCGAACGACCAGGGCGCTCTCGTCGAGCGCCGGCTGGCGCGCGTGGTGGACGAGGGCGTGGAGGACCTGCGCCCGCTGCTGCGGAGCGCGTTCCCGCCAGCGGCGCGCAGCGGCCGTGTGCCGGACGTGACGATGACGCTCCCGGACCGGCCCGTGGCGGTGAGGGGACAGCGCGCCTCGATTGAGTTGCTGGTGCGCACGCTCGCGCGCGCCGTGCTGTCCACGGGCTCGGCGGTGGCCGTGCGCGTGGAGCCGGCGGAGGACCTGGGCATGTGGCGGCTGCGCGTGGAGTCGCGCGGAGGCAGGGCCCTAGCGCAGAAGACGGAGGCGGTGCTGCGGTACCTCGCCCAGCGGCTGCGCGGTGGACTGTCGCTGCCCACGGACGAGGGCGGCGGGCTGGTGGTGCACCTGCCCGCGGACGACACCGTGCCCGTGGCGCTGGAGCCCACCGACGGGTGAGGCGATGGACACGGCGCGGCCGTCAGGACGCCGGCAGCAACTGGCGCACCAGCTCCAGCAGCTTCCCGCGCTCCACCTCGCGCTTGACGAGGTAGCCATCCGCGCCCGCCTCCAGGCCCGCGGCCCGGTCCTCCGGACTGTCGAGCGAGGTGACGAGGATGATGGGCGTGCGGTGCAGCGTCGGGTGGGACTTGATGCGCCGGGCCAGCCCCACGCCGTCCAGCCGGGGCATCTGCCAGTCGCTGACCACGAGCTGGCATGGAGAGCGCTCCAGCACGCTCCACGCCTCCTCGCCGTCCGCCGCCGTCACCACCGGGTAGCCGGCGATCTCCAGCAGCGACTTCATGGCGAAGCGCGTGGTGAGCGCGTCGTCGCAGACGAGGATGCGCGGCCGCGAGGACTGCGTCCCCACGGAGCGCGTCTCCGGCCGCGCCGCCCGCACCAGCTCCGCCGCGTTGAGCACCGGCACCACGCGGCCGTCGTCCAGCACCGCCGCGCCGGCCAGGTGCCGCACACTCGCCACGTGCCGTCCCAGCGAGCGGACGACAATCTCCTGCTGCCCCACCACCTCGTCGATGGCGAACAGCACCCGCTCATCCCCCACGGCCAGCAGCGCCGCGTTCTGCATCTTCCCCGAGTCCAGCGCCAGCGGCAGCCGAGGCAGGCCAATGGACTCCGCGAGCGGCAGGAACGTGAGCTGCTCTCCGTCCACCCGCGCCACCACCCGGCCCGCCACCGTGCCCACGTCGTCCGGCGACAGCCGCAGCACCCGCTTCACGCTGTCGGACGGAATCGCGGACACCGTCGTGCCCGTGCGCACCATCAGCCCCAGCGCCGCGGCCAGCGTCAGCGGCAGGTCCACGGTGAAGCGCGTGCCCCGTCCCGCCGTGAAGTCCACGTCCACCGAGCCTTGCAGGCGCTGCGCGGTGGCCTGCACCACGTCCAGGCCCACGCCGCGCCCCGAGGTCGCCGTCACCTGCTCGCGCGTGGAGAAGCCGGGCTGGAACACCAGCCGCGCCGCCTGCGCGTCCGACAGCTTCGCCGCCGCCTCGGCCGTCAGCAGTCCACGCCGCACCGCCGTGGCCCGCACCCGCTCCGGGGACAGGCCGCCACCGTCGTCCTCCACCACCACGGCGATGCGCGTGCCGCGCGGCTCCACCCGCACCGACAGCCGCCCCGCCTCGGGCTTGCCCGCCGAGCGCCGCTCCGCCGCGGACTCGATGCCGTGGTCGATGGCGTTGCGCACCAGGTGCAGCAGCGGGTCCTTCAGCGCGTCGAGGATGCGCCGGTCCAACCGCACGTCCCCACCGGCCAGCTCCAGCGTCACGTCCTTGTTCAGCCGCGCGGACACCTCGCGCACCGTGCGCCGCAGCGGCTCCAGCACCTGCGAGGCCGGCACCATGCGCAAGTCCCGCAGGTCATCGCGCGCCACCTGCGCGACCAGCGCGAGCTGCTCACCGTCGCGGTGCGACTCCCGCGCCAGCTCCAGCAGCCGCTTCTGCAAGGCGCGCATCTGCATCACGCCCGCGCGCAGCGGCTCCAGCGCCGGCCCGCCACCCGACAGCACGAGCTGCGACGACGCGCGCTCCAGGTTCAGCAGCACCTCGTGCATGCCGTCCATCAGCGCCCGGTGCGCATCGCCCCGCCGCGCCTGCTGCGCCCGGCCCGACAGCAGCAGCTCCACCTGCAAGGCCAGCGACTCCAGCGTCTTCACCGACACGCGCACCGTGCGGTCCGCCGCGCCCCGCGACTCCTGCGAGGCCCCGGAAGCCGCCTGCACGCCCGAGCCCTCCGCCGAGCCGGGTGCCGGCGCGGACTGGAGCGCCTCCACCGCGCGCTCCACCACGCCCGCCCCGCCCGAGGCCTCCAGCGCGGCGCGCAGGTCCACCAGCGTGCCCGCCACGTCGGAAGCGGCCAGGCCCGCGGCGTCCCCGCCCGGCTCCATGCGCGTGAAGCCCAGCGCGGCGGCCTCCGCCAGCGAGGCCACCTTCTCCACCCCGGCCGTCTCGGCCGCCTGCCTCAGCGCCCGGGCCCGGTCCACCGCCGTGCGCACCACCGCCGCCCGGTCCGGCACGTCCGGCGAGCACAGCGCGCCCAGCGCGGCCTCCAGCGACTCCAGCGCGTCCAGCCCCTTCGCGACGCCGCCGCTCGCGGCTCCCGCGGGAGCGCTCACCGCGCCCTCGCGCCCCAGCGCCGCCAGCAGCGAGCCCAGCCCGTCCACCGCGGGGGACTGGCCGGCATCGCCGCGCGCCATGGCGCTCTCGATGGCGGACAGGCCGCGCAGCATGGACTCCACCACCGCGCGGGGCAGCCGGTCCTCCGGCTTGAAGTGGGCCAGCCCGTCCTCGATGGCGTGCACCACCTTCTCGATGTCGTCCAGCCCCAGGCTCGCCGCGGAGCCCTTGAGGCTGTGCACCAGGCGCTTGAGCGACGGGAGCAGGTCCGGCTCGCGCTCCTGCACCGGGCCCTCCAGCCCCAGCACCTTCGACCCGATGGCCTGAATCTGCTCACGCGTCTCCGCGGAGAACACCGGCCAGATGCTGCGCAAGAGCTGTGCGTCCATGGCCCGTCCCTATTCCTGCGCCTGGGGCTCGGCGGAGGGTCCTCCGAGCTGCTCCAGGTCCAGCACCGTCAACCGGTCCGGCGTCAGGAAGAGGAAGGGCCCCGGCGGCGGCTGCGACAGCTCCGCCCTCGGCAGTTCCTTGCGTCCCTCCACGGCCTCCGCCGCCAGCCCGAAGCACTCCTCCCCCTGCTCCACCACCACGACCTTCCCCAGGTCCGACATGCCGCCCCCTTCCAGCCCCAGCAGCTGGCGCAGGTCCAGCACCGGCACCACGCGCGAGCGGCTCACCAGCGCCCCCAGCACGTGCCGAGGCGCCCCGGGCAGCGACGCCAGCCCACGCGCCTCCAGCACGTGGTCCACCGTCTCGATGCGCACCGCGTAGCGCTCGCCGCCCACCTGGAAGGCCAGCACCGACAGCACCTCCTGGCGCTCCTCGTGGCGGGACTCGGCCAGCGCCCGGGCGCGCGCGCTCAGCACCTCACGCCGCTTGTCGTCGCTCACCCGCCGCGTGCCGTCGAGCTGGGCATGCGCCTGGTCGAGCTGCCGCCGCAGCGCGGAATAGTCGTTCTTCGCGTCGTCGCCGGACATGGGCTCAGTACCGGGTGGCGGGCAGCTTCAGGATGTCCCGCACCTTCGAGCGCAGGTCATCCACGGACACCGGCTTGTTGAGGAACGCGCTCGCGCCCACCAGCTTGCCCTTCTGCCGGCTCGCGTCGTCCTTCAGGGAGGTGAGCATCATGAAGGGTGTGTGGTGCAGGTTCGGGTCCGCCCGCACCGCCGCGCACAGCGCGAAGCCGTCCATCTCCGGCATCTGCACGTCGGAGATGATGAGGTCCGGCTTCAAGTCCCTCGCCTTCGTGAGCCCCAGGGCGCCGTTGGGCGCGTCGAAGAACTCCAGGCCCCACCCCATCAGGTACACCTGGAGCAGGTTGGTGATGGTCTTCGTGTCCTCGACGATGAGCACCTTCATGGCTCGCCGTCCTCCCGTCACCGTTGCGTTCATAGCTGGTACCTACCCACCAGGTCCGAGAACCGCTTGGAAAGGTTCGACAGGTTGCCGGCCACCTGTTCGATGCGCCGGGTCTGCTCCACGGAGTCTCCCATGGCGGAGGTCAGCTCCCCCATGGCCGCGGCAATCTGCTCCACGCCAATCGTCTGCTGACGGGTATTGCCCGCAATCTGCCGGGCCGCGCCGGACGAATCCCGGATGACCTCCGACAGGCCGAGGATGGCGCTGCCCGCGCCGCGCGCCAGCTCCATGGCCGCCTGCGCGCGCCGGCTGCCCTCCTCCGTGGCGAGCACGGCCGCCCGGGTGCCCTTCTGCACCTCGTTGAGCAGGCCGCGCACCTGGTCCGCGGCGATGCGCGACTGCTCCGCCAGCGTGCGCATCTCCGTGGCCACCACCGCGAAGCCCCGGCCGTGCTCACCCGCCTTGGCCGCCTCGATGGAGGCGTTGAGCGCCAGCAGGTTCGACTGCTCGGCCACGTCCTTCACCGTGCTGATGATGTCGCCAATCTGCAGCGTGCGCTCGTTGAGGTCGGTAATCGCCAGGGCGATGGCCTTCACCTGCTCGCCCAGCTTCTCCATGCCGGAGACGCTCTCCGCCACCACCTTCTGTCCCTCGGTGCTGAGCGCCTCGGACTTCTGCGTCTGGGAGATGACCGAGTCCGCGTAGGACGTGGCCTGCTTGGACGTCTGGGCAATCTCCGCCACCGTGGTGCTCGTCTCGTTGATGGCGGACGCCTGCTGGTGCGCCATGGCGGACTGCTGCGTGGAGGTGGCCAGCACGCCGGCCGCCTCGCGCTCCATCTCCGCCGCCGCGCCGCGCAGGTCCTGCAACAGGTGCGTGAGCGCGTCCGCCATGGCCGCGAAGCTGCGCGCCACGTCGCCAATCTCGTCCCGGCCCGCGGTGTCGATCTGCTGGCGCAGGTCCCCCGCGGCGAAGCCCGCCGCCGCGCGCGCCAGCCGCTCCAGCGGGACGACGAGGAGCCCCGACATCAGCCACGCCCCCAGCAGGCAGCCCCCGAGGATGAGCACGCCGAGCACCATCGTGAAGCGGGTGGTGCCCCGCAACGCCTGGGCCAGGGCCGCCTCGTCGAGCGCCACCTGCACCGTGCCCAGCCGCCGGGGTGCATCCTCCGGAGCATCGGGCGCGAAGACGGGCGTCGAGGTCTCCACCACGCCCATGCCGTGGGTGACGAAGCGGCGGTCCACGGCCACGTCGCTGTCGGGCGCGGGCCGGTCCTCGCCGGCGAAGCGCTCCTCCGCGACCTCCGCCAGGAGCTCGCCCTCGGCGTCGCGCACCAGCACGTAGGCCACGTCCGGCACGTGGCGCAACACCCCGTGCGCCGACGCCTGGATGCGCCCCGGGTCCGTCCTCGAGGCCAGCATGGGCGCCAGCGTCTCGGCCAGCTCGGCGCTCACCGCGCGGGCCCGCCGGGACAGGTCCTCGCGCTGCGCGCGGCCCGTCTGCACCCAGAACGCCAGGATGAGGATGCTGGCCACCAGCGCACCCGTCACGCCCGTGACGGCGAGGACCTTGGTCCTCAGGCTGAGCCTCCCCACCGCGGCCTGTCCCGGCAGTGTCAGCTTGCTCCCCTTGACGTCCACGTTGCCTCCCACCTATCGGTCCCCGCGAGCCGCTCAGCGCGCGCCCTGCCATCCGGCCTGCGTCCTCGGCGCCAGGGCCTGCCGCAGGCCTCCGGCGGTCATCGTCTCCACCCCACGCAGGGGGTGCTCGTCATCCAGCCCGTCCAGCGCGCGCAGCGCATTCTGCCGCGCCCGCTCGGCGTCCTCCCGCCGGTCCATCCGCCCGTAGAGCGCCACCAGCGTGGCGTGCCCGAGCGCGAGCTGCGGCTCCAGGTACAGCGCCTTGCGCACCGCTTCCACCGCCCCGTTCAGGTCTCCCCGCCCCTCGGCCACCATCGCCAGCAGCAGGTACGCCTCCGGCACCAGCCCCTTCGCCGCCTCGCGCGCCAGCGCCTCCGCCTCCTCGAAGCGGCCCGCGCGCGCCGCCTCCACCGCCCGCGCCAGCGGCTCGGCCGCGGCCTCGACCCGGACGGGCTCCGGCGGCGCGGGCGCCGCGGTCACCGGCGGGGGAACGGAGGGTGGCGGGACGCGGGACGGGAGCCGAGGCGCGGGACGGGGGCGCTCCACGCGGGCGGCCACGGGCGCCGGGGGCTGGGGACGCGTCCAGCCCGGAGGCGGCACGCGCAGCGCCACGCTGCCCTCGGCGTCCACCGGCTCCAGCCCCAGGCCGTTGGTGAGCGGCACCTCCGCGGGCGACACGAAGAGCAGCCCGCCCGGGGCGAGCGCCTCGACGAAGCGGGCCAGCACCTCGCGCACCAGCTCCGGCGGGAAGTAGATGAGGACGTTGCGGCAGAAGATGGCGCTCAGCCCGCTCGCGGGCGGCGGCTCCACCGCGAGGTTGTGCCGGCGGAAGTCCACCGTGCGCCGCACCTGGGGCACCACGGAGAGCTGCTCGCCGCGCGCCACCATGAACCGCTTCTCCAGCTCCGGCTCGATGCGGCGCAGCGACCAGGGGCCGTAGACGCCCTCGCGCGCCCGCTGGAGCGCCCGGCTGGACACGTCCGTGGCCAGCACGCGGAAGCGCCCCTCGGGCATGCCCGCCGCCAGCAGGGCCATGGCGATGCTGTAGGGCTCCTCCCCGCTGGCGCAGCCCGCGCTCCATACATGGAAGAAAGGCCCCGGGTGCGCCATGCCGAACCGCGCCAGCGCGCGCAGGTGCTCCGGGTGGCGGAAGAAGTACGTCTCGCCGATGACGGCGTGCTCGATGAAGGTCTCCACCGCCGCCGACTCGCGCAGCAGCAGCATCCGCAGGAAGGCGTCCGGCTCCACCCCGCTCGACGCCGCGGACCGCGTCAGCGCCGTCTCCAGCGAGCGCCGCAGGCTGCGCGCCAGCGTCAGACCGCAGGCCGCCCGGAGCACCTCCTCGACGCGGACGAGCGTCGCATCGTCGAGCACCGCCTCGCTCACGACCCCTCCGACCCCACCAGCACCGCCGAGGTGCGCAGCAGCGGGCGCACCCCTTCCGGCGTGCGGCACAGCCCGGCCATCAGCCCGGTGGCGTCCCAGGGCAGGGGCGTCTCGCCGTCCGGTGTGCCATCCACCAGCACCGGCGCCTCCACCAGGTCCCTCACGCGGTCCACCAGCACCGCCACCGTGCGCGCGCCCTTGCAGATGACCAGGTGCGCGTCCAGGTCGGGCTGCCGGCGCACGCCCAGCAGCACCGCCAGGTCCACCGCCACCGCCGGGCTGCCCCGGTAGATGAAGGTCCCCGCCACGTGCGGCGGCGCGCCCTGCAGCGGCTCCAGCTCCACCAGCCGGACCACTTCCTGCACCGAGTCCGCCGCCAGCAGCGCGCTGGTGCCCGCCGCCTCCAGGGTGAGGTACAGCCCCGGCAGGCGCAGCTCCCCCGCCAGCGAGGCCAGTTCAAGGCGCAGCCGGGCCTGCTCGGCCTCCAGCTCGCTCAGCCGCTCCTGCACCGTGACTCGGCGCACGTGAGCGTCCACGGGATTGTTGGGGGTGTCGGACATCTTGCGGCCCGCCGCTTCAAACCTGAAGCGCCGGACCCCTCACGCTAGTCCGGGGGGAAGAGAAGCGTCAATGCGGGCCAGCCCCTCCATCCGCCCACACCGTCCCGAGGGGTCGGATCCGGGGGCCCAGGCGACCAGACGTGCTGGAGTGGACACCCCAGGGGTGCGTCGCGTCGAGAATTTGTGGTTTGATGCCAGGTCGCCACACTCCTGGAGAATCCATGTTGCTTGCTGTCAGGGGTCACGAATGATCAAGGGCGACGCGTCGAACCCCGAGGCGCCTGCTGGAAATGGCGCTGATCCGCTGATCGGCCGCACCCTGAATGGTCGCTTCAGCATCCTGGAGCCGCTCGGTGTAGGCGGCATGGGCAAGGTCTACCGGGCCCTGCAGACTCCGCTGGAGCGCGTGGTTGCCCTGAAGGTCCTCAACCCCAACTTCCCCAGCAGCAAGGACCCGGGGTTCCAGAAGCGCTTCCTGCGCGAGGCGTCGCTGACGTCCAAGCTGCGCCACCCCAACACCGTCACCGTCATCGACTACGGGCAGACGGACGACGGCATCTACTACATCGCCATGGAGTACCTGGAGGGCCGCACGCTGGCCCAGGTGCTCGGGCAGGTGGGGCCCCTGGCCTGGCAGCGCGCCGTCTCCGTGGCCCAGCAGATCTGCCGCTCGCTGCGCGAGGCGCACAGCCTGGGCATCGTCCACCGCGACCTGAAGCCGGCCAACATCATGCTCCTCAACGAGCAGGATCAGGACCTGGTGAAGGTGCTGGACTTCGGCCTCGTCAAGTCGGTGGCCGCGCCGCAGGAGGGACAGCTCTCCCCGGAGATCACCCAGAACGGCACCTTCCTCGGCTCGCCGCAGTACATGGCGCCGGAGCAGGCGCGCAACGTCACCGACGCGCGCAGCGACGTGTACTCGCTGGGCATCGTCCTCTTCCAGATGCTGATGGGGCGCCCGCCGTTCATCGCGAGGGACCACATCGAGCTCATCTTCGCCCACTACAAGGAAGCCCCGCCGACCTTCCAGCAGGTGCGCCCGGACATCAACATCCCGCCGGAAATCGAGGCGGTGGTGCGGCGCTGCCTGGAGAAGGACCCGGCCCGGCGCTACCAGACGATGGACGAGGTGCTCGAGGGCCTGCGCGAGGCCAGCATGGCCTCGGGGGGCAACAGCGGCATCTTCAAGCGCCCCGGCGGCGCGACGACGACGGGCCCCTACCCGTCCCCGGCGCTGTTCTCCAACGTGGGCAACAGCAACACCAGCGAGGGCACCGGCGGGGACACGCTGGCGGTGGACATCAGCGTGGAGGTCCCCAAGGCCGTGCAGCGCGCCCGGCAGCGCACGCTGCTGATGGGCGGCCTGGGCGGCCTGGTGGTGGCGGGCCTCATCGCCGGCGGCGCGGTGCTCTTCATGACGCGCGGCAAGGGCGAGGAGCCCAAGCCGGTGGAGCCGGTGGCCACGGCCCCGGCGGCGGCCGCGCCCGCCCCCACGCCGGAGCCGGCGGCGGCGCCCAACTCCGGCAAGGTGCGCTTCAAGCTGATGAGCCAGCCGAGCGGCGCGCGCGTCTTCTACCGGGGCAAGGAGCGGGGCACCACGCCCTTCACCCTGGAGCTTCCCGCGGGCCAGGACGGCTCCGTCACGGTGGAGCTGACCTTCGCGATGGAGGGCTACCAGATGGAGACCGTCGTCGCGGGCGGCTCCGGTGAGGTGGTGCTGTCGCAGAAGCTGCAGAAGCGCCGCGGCGGTGGTGGCGGCAGCCGGAGCGTCGAGGTGGCCTCGGTGTCCTCCGCCAGCGACGAGGTGGAGGCCGCCGAGCCGGTGGCCACGCCCGGCGGCATGTCCGCGCCGGTGATGCTGGCCCCCACGCCCGCTCCCGAGCCCGAGCCCGCCCCCAGCGCGGGCGCGGTGGGCGCCACCGCGGCGGCGACGCCGGCCAAGGCGGTGTCCTCCGGCCTCGCCGTGCCGGTGCTCCCCACCGCGGCCCTGGCGTCCGCGCGCGGCGACGTGCTGCCCTACAGCGAGGACATGCCCCGCCTGGAGATGCTCGACCAGACGAAGGACATCGTCTACACGCGCGAGGCGATGGCCGCGAAGGCCCAGGGCGTGTTCATCGCCCGCTGCACCATCACCAACAAGGGCCGCGTGGAGAAGTGCCGCACCATCAAGTCGGTGCCCTTCATGGAGAAGCCGGTCATCGAGGCGCTCCAGTCACGCACCTACAAGCCCGTCATCTACCAGGGCCACCCGGTGAACGTGGACTACACCTTCAGCATGCGGCTGGTGGCTCCGCGCCGCTGAAGTCTCCCGCCGCTCCGCCGGGCCGGGCCCGGGCGCCGCTTCGAGGGCGCCCGGCTCAGGCCCCGGTGGACGGAACCACCGGCGGCGCGGGAGGCGTGGCCGGGGCGCCGCCCGGAGGCACGCCCCAGCTCACCACCGGCCAGCCCCGCCGCCGGGCCTCGCGCTTGAGCCGGTGGTCCGGGTGCACGGCCACCGGCCGCCCCACCACCTCCATCACCGGCAGGTCCGAGTACGAGTCCGTGTAGAAGGCGCACTCCGACAGCGCCACGCCAGCCTCGCGCGCATAGGCCTCCGCCAGCGTGCGCTTGCCCTCGCCGAAGCAGATGATGCCCAGCGGGCGGCCGGTATGCCGGCCCTCGCTGTCCACCTCGAAGCGGTTGCACAACACGGCGTCCAGCCGCAGCTCCCGCGCCACCAGCTCCGACAGGTAGCCCGACGAGGACGTGAGCAGGACGAGCTGGTCTCCCGCGCGGCGGTGCTCGTCCAGCGCCACCCGCGCGCCGGGGCGGTAGAGGGGGCGCACCTGCTCCTCGTAGAACAGGGCGGTGCGCTCCTGGATGGGCCGGGCGAGCGAACCCGCCAGCTGGGCGATGGCACGCGCCACCGCGTCCTGCATGGAGACGAAGCCCAGGTGGTAGCGGGCAATCCACAGGCTGGCGCGCAGCGCCTGCAGGCGGGTGATGTGCCCCAGCTCCAGCTCGCGGCGGACCCACAGCGAGCCGGAGTTGACGGCAATCAACGTCTTGTCGAGGTCGAAGAAGGCGACGGACACGCCCCTACCTCTAACCCCGCCCGCCCGCAGTCGCAGCCGCCTCCAGGGCAGCCGCACGCCCGCCCGCCCGCCGCCGGGCAAGCGACAGGGCGGCCAGCACGGCGCCCAGCGCCAGGGGCCCCGGCGCCGCCGCGCAGCCGGTGCCCTGGCCTTCGGCCTCCAGGGCCATGCCCGCCTCGGCGTGCATGATGCACTGGGTGGGCGGCAGGCCCCGCGGGTAGATGGAGCAGAAGCCGGCGGCGGACCCCGGGTCGATGAGGCGCTTGCGCGTCTCCCCCGGGGGCGCGGTGGCCTCCATGGTGGAGCCCGGAGCCGTCACGTGGTCCAGCCCCACCACGTGGCCAATCTCGTGCGTCATGGTGTTCTCCAGGTCCGTGGACACGCAGTTCGTCGCGGGCGAGCCCTGGCACACCGGGGAGTCCACGGTGGTGAAGAGGTAGTAGCCATTCAGCTCGATGTCCGAGTCGAGCACGCGCCCGTCGCGGAAGCTGAAGGTGGAGGTGGTGAGGCCGATGGTGGCCTCACCATGGTCCCAGCACCGGTACACGTTGCCGCACGACTCATCCCCCCAGCACGGGTCGTCCGAGGGCACCACGGCGGGGCACGCCCGCTCGCGGAAGGTGATGATGTTGTAGTTGTTGAACGGCAGCTCCTGGTCGTACCCCACCGCCACCGGCAGGCTCCAGTCCTCGCCCCGGCGGAAGGCGTAGTCGCTGCACGTGCCGGACAGCGCCCGCCACGACGCGAACGACGCCTCGATGGCGGCCACCTCGGTGTTGCCCGGCGTGCGCGCACTGCCCGCCGGGTCCAGGTGGTACACGTAGTCGCGCCCCGGCCACATGAGGCACAGCGGCCGTCCGGGCACCGCGGTGCGCCGGAAGACCGGCACCGGCTCCTCCTGCGCCAGCGCGGGAGAGGACGCCAGCAGCAGGGCGGCGAGCGCCAGGGGCTTCTTCACCGGACACCCTCCTCACGACGGCGGCGGCGCGACAGCCACAGCGCCCACGCGGCCAGCGCGGGCAGCGCGGCGACGGAGCCGGAGGCGGCGCAGCCCGTGCCTCCCTTGGGGCCGAGCTCCGCTTCCACCGTCGGGTGCAGGCAGGCCTGGCTGGCCCCGCCCTGGGGATACACCTTGCAGACGAAGTCGCGCGAGCCGCTGTCGATGGTGCGCTTGGACACCTCGCCCGGCGGGGCGCTCGGGTTCATGGTGGAGCCCAGCGCGTACGTGTGGTCCAGGCCGACGAAGTGGCCAATCTCGTGCGTGGCCGTGTTCTGCACGTCCGTGGCCACGCAGTTGGCCGTCACCGGCGGGAAGCAGGTGCCGCCATCCGCCGTGGTGAAGGAGAAGCGCGCCGCGTTGAAGGAGATGTCCGAGTCGTAGATGATGCCCGAGCGCTCGTCGTACGTGGTGAGGGTGATGGCGATGGTGTTGTCGTCATCCTCCCAGCAGTCGTACGTGTTGGAGCACGTCTCATCGTCCCAGCACGCGTCGTCCTCGGGCACCACCGCGTGGCAGTCCCGGTCCCGGAAGAGCACCAGGTTGATGTTGTCGCCCTCGCGCGTGTAGCCCACCTCCCGGGCGTTGACGCGGGGGCCCTCCTCCAGCGCGAGGTTGCCGCACTGGGCGAAGATGTCCTGCCAGCTCTGGAAGGAGCGGCGCATCGCCTCGAACTCGGTCTCGCCGGCCGTGGCCGGGTTGCCGTAGGTGCTCTGGTGCCAGGTGATGCGCTCGGCCGTCCAGTAGAGGCACTGCGTCCGGGTGTCGCCCGCGTCCACGCGGCTGCGCACGTAGGGGGCCGAGGACTGGCCCAGCGCCAGGGCCACCATGAGGGAGGCGAGCGGCGTCACGGCGCCTGCTCCTTCGGCGCGGCCTGGAGCGCGGCGCGGATGGCCGTCTTCAACTCCTCCAGCGTCATCGGCTGGAGCGCGCTCGCGCTCGGCTTGCGGGTGACGGGGTCCAGCAGCAGCGCCTCCGACGGCTCCGGCACCGCCAGGGCGGACTTGCCGTCACGCTTCACCTGGTACTTGCCCTGGGCCATGGAGGACACACGGAAGGCACGCGCGCCGCGCTTCTCCAGGAAGACCACCACCTCCTCGCCGGGGGCGAAGGAGGCGAGGCCATGCACCACCTGGCCGACGTCGCCCACCCGGCCGCCGGGCTGGGTGACGAGCACCGAGCCGCCCGGCTGCCCCTTGAGGGACTCCGTCACCTGGATTTCGACGTCGGTGACGATGCGCATCTTGTCGCCGCTCCAGCGGCTCTCCACCCGGCGGACGACGCCGTGGACGACGGCATCCGCGCCCTGGGCGAGCTGGGACAGGTCCACCTTGAGCTGGGTGGTGGCGCCCGCCGGCAGGGCCCCCAGGAGGGCCACCAGCATCCACGTGCGAAATACCTGACGAATCGACATACGCGTTCTCCCTGCCGTCAGCTTACCCCAGCCGCTCCGGTCCGTCCGTAGCGTCCCGCGTTGATTCCCCACCCCCACCCTGCTAATCCGCGCGCCAGTATGCCTGCCTCTCCTCGCGTCCGCTTCGCTCCGTCGCCCACCGGCTACCTCCACATCGGAGGCGCCCGCACCGCGCTGATGAACTACCTGCAGGCGCGGCGCTTCGGCGGCACCTTCATCCTTCGCATGGAGGACACCGACCAGGTCCGCTCCACGCCGGAGTCCGTGCAGGCCATCCTGGACGGCCTGAACTGGCTGGGCCTGGAGTGGGACGAGGGCCCCGGCAAGGAGGGCCCCCACGCCCCCTACTTCCAGACGCAGCGGCTGGACACCTACCGCGAGCACGCCGACCGGCTCATCACCGAGGGCAAGGCCTACCGGTGCTACTGCACCCGCGAGGAGCTGGATGCGCAGCGTCAGGCCGCGGAGAAGACGGGCGGCGCCTTCAAGTACCCGGGCACCTGCCGCGAGCTGAAGGGGCCGCCCCCGGGCAAGCGCGCGGAGGACGCGGTCATCCGCTTCAAGATGCCGTCGGGCGAGGGCTCCGTCTCCTTCGACGACAAGGCGCTGGGGAAGATCACCAAGCCCTACTCGGACCTGGATGACTGGGTGATGCTGCGCGCGGACGGCATCCCCCTCTACAACTACGGCTGCGTCATCGACGACCACCTGATGGAGGTCACCCTGGTCGCCCGCGGCCAGGAGCACGTCAACTCCACCTTCCCGCAGCTCATGCTGTACCAGGCGCTGGGCTGGCAGCCGCCGGAGTTCGCCCACCTGCCGCTCATCCTCGGCCCGGACCGCGAGAAGCTGTCCAAGCGCAAGCACCCCGAGGCGGACGTGATGCTGCACAAGCGCAACGGCATCCTGCCGGAGGCGCTGCTCAACTTCGTCATCCGCCTGGGCTGGAGCCACGGCAACGACGAGGTCATCAGCCGCGAGCAGATGCTGGAGTGGTTCGACTTCTCCGACGTGGGCACCACCTCCGGCGTGTGGGACCCGAAGAAGCTCCTGTGGCTCAACCAGCAGTGGATGAAGCTGCTGCCGGAGGCCACCGTCGCCGAGCGGCTCCTGCCCTTCCTGGAGGCCAAGGGCATCCAGGCCAGGGGGGACCCGCGCCTGGAGCCGCTGGTGCGCGCCCTGCGCGAGCGCTCCAACACGCTCGAGGAGATGGCCACCACGGCCGCCAACGTCTACTTCCGCTCCGGCGTCACCCTGGACGAGAAGGCCGCCGCCAAGCACCTCACCGGCGAGTCCCTCAACCTGCTGCGCCAGGCGCGCGAGGCGCTCGCCGCCCTCCCCGAGTGGAAGGTGGAGCCGCTGGACGGCGTGGTGAAGACGGTGAGCGAGTCCGCCAACGTGGGCATGGGCAAGGTGGCGCAGCCCATCCGCGTGGCCGTCACCGGCAACACCACCAGCCCGGGCATCGGCGAGACGCTGCTCCTGGTGGGGCGCGACGAGGCCCTGCGCCGCATCGACGCCGCGCTCACCCGCGGCTGAACGTCAGGACCAGGAAGCGGTGGACGTCAGCGGATGCGGAACCTATCTTTCGGCCCCATGAAGACGCGCACGCTTGACACCCTGGGTCGGCATTTCTATAAGGCGCGCCCGCTCGGGGCGGTGCTGTTGGCCCTCTGGGTGTCGGTGGCGGGCGCCGAGGTGGTCAGCGGCGCGCAGCTCCCGGACGGCTCGCAGAAGGTCGGCGAGAACCGCTACCGGGCGCCACGCGATTTCGAGGCGACGCTCGACTACTACCGCTCGGTGTATTCGACGTCGAACTACCCTCGCCGGCAGATCGTCAACCAGCCGGGCGTCAAGGCAGTACACATCGTCAATCCCTCGGGGAAGAACTTCGCGGGCTTGAACATTTACGAGGCGAACGACGAGGTTCGCATCTACATCGTCCCGGTCCAGCAGGCAGGCAAGCCCGCGAAGAAGCCCGAGACGAAGCCGAGCAGGAAGAAGTAAACGCCTCTTCGAAGTTGTTGCAGTCCCGAGGCGCTGTTGGTAGAGAGTCGCCGCAGTTTTTGGGGAATCGTCTAACGGCAGGACAGCAGATTCTGACTCTGCTTATCTAGGTTCGAATCCTAGTTCCCCAGCTCGCAGCACCCGGAAGTCCGAAGCAACCAGCAGAAACAAATGGTTGACGAGGACGGACGAAAAAAGTAGAAAGCATCGGCAGTTAGCGGCGGTTGAAACAAGAAACAAACGGCCCTGTCGTCTAGCGGTTAGGACGGTGCCCTCTCACGGCACAAACTCGGGTTCGAATCCCGGCAGGGTCACTGAGACGCCCATCTTCTGAAAAGAAGGTGGGCGTTTCGCTTTGCGGGCCACGGCATCGCGCGCGGGTGGCGAGGCGGCGCGCGGCCGCTTCGCTCCTCCCTCCCGGCGGGCCCTCAGGCCGGGGACGCGGGGATGCTCTGGCGGAAGATGGCGAGCGCGGCGGCGAGCCGGTCCTGTGCCCGCTCGACGCCCCGGCGCAGCAGCAGCATCCGCACCTTCTCCGGGAGCGCGCTGGCGCCCTGGGTGCTGCCGAAGCCCACCAGGTCCATTCGCAGGGTAATCGCCTCCAGCAGGTCGCCCAGGTCCGCCTGGGGGCTGGCCAGCAGCAGCACGTCCGGAGTCTGACGCTGGAGCCGCTCGGCGAGCGTGCGCCACTGCGGGTCGCCCGTCTCGACGATGATGATGTCCATCTCCACCAGCTCGGGCGCGTACGGCGGCAGCGCCCGCGCGTCGAAGCCGTTCGCCTTCAGCACGGCGACGGCCTCGGCGCTGCCCACCACCGCCACCCGGCCATTCAGGCCGATGCGCACGGCCTCCTCGTAGGCGCGCAGCTCCTCCTCCAGCGCGATGTGAGCGGGCTCGGGCGCGTCCTGGCCGGAGGCCAGCAGCATGGCGGCCTCACGGGCCACCTCCCGCGCCTGCTCGCGCACACGCATCCCCGAGGTGCGGCGCTCCAGGGCGGCGCGCACCTTCGCGCGCAGCACCCGCAAGTCGTCGAAGGGCTTGAGGATGTAGTCGCTGGCGCCGGCCGCGAAGGCGGCGATGACGGACTCGGAGCTGGCGTAGGCGGTAATCATCAGCGCCTCCATGGAGGGCTGCAGCCGCCGCGCCTCGGCGATGAGCTCCACGCCGCCCATGCCGGGCAGGTTCTTGTCCGTCACCAGCACGTCGAAGCGCTGCTCCGCCAGCAGCGGCAGCGCCTCCTCGGCGCTCTGGGCCAGCGTCACCGCCAGGTCCGGCTCGCGCTCCAGCAAGCGGGCGCAGATGTCCAGGACGACGGGCTCGTCATCCACCACCAGCACCGTCGAGGCGAGCGTCCCCCCCTCCCCACCCTCGCCGTCCCCGGTCTCGAACGGGAGATCCATGAAGAGGGAGATTCTCACAGCTCTCTTCCAACTTCGAGGCTCGCCTGCGAGGGCCGTTATGCTGGGGGCGTGGCAAGCTTCGAGGACGCGCTGCTGGATAACCGGGTGCCCGGGCGGCTGGGTGACGTGAGGCTGCGCTATGACGGCGGCCGGCTGGTGGGCGAGTCCCTGCCTCCCCCGTGGGAGCGGCGGCTGCTGCCCGGACTGTGCGTGGGAGTGGCATTCGGCTGCACCGTGGGCGCGGCCGTGCTGGCGGGGCTGGAGGCCGGGGCGGTGCCGGCCGCCTCCGTGGCGCTGGCCGTGCTCGCGGCGCTCCTGGTGGGCCTGGCGCTGCGGCTGGAGTCCCGGCTGGGCCGGCGCCGCTTCGTGCTGCACTTCCGCTCGGAGTCGCTCCGGGTGGAGCGGCTGGCGTGGACGCCCGGGGCCACGCGCGCGGAGCTGGTGCCCTTCGACGCGGTGAAGGCCGTGCACGTGGTGGAGCGCCCCGGCCCCCGCTACGCGCTGGTGGTGGAGTACGCGCCGGAGGGCGAGCCCGCGCGCCGCGCGGTGCTGGTGGAGCACGTGCGTCCCGCCGAGGGCGAGACGCTGCGCCGCGTGTGGCGCATGTTGAGCAACGCCTTCGGACTCAGAGGGGCGGGGCTCGCCGGAGGGTGATTTCGATTTCCGTGCCCTCACCGGGAGTGGAGGACAGCCGCAGCGTCCCTCCGAACTGCGCCACCAGCTCCTTGCAGATGGACAGGCCCAGGCCGGTGCCGATGCCCACCGGCTTGGTGGTGAAGAGCGGCTGGAAGACGCGGTCCTGCAGCTCCAGGGGGATGCCGCAGCCGTTGTCCGCCACGGTGAGCACCACGTCCTCCGGACGCACCGTCCACCGCACCTCGATGAGGCCCTGCCGGCCCGTGCCCGCCATGGCCTGCGACGCGTTGACGATGAGGTTGAGCACCACCTGGCACAGCTTCACCGGCCCGAAGGTGACGCGCACCGGGTCGCCGTTGCTCGTCAGCCGCGCCCTGTCGCGCACCTCGGCGCGGGCCAGCTTCACCGCGAAGGACACCACCTCCGACACGTCCGCGGTGGACTCCATGTCCTCGCCGCGCGCCTGCGCGCGCAGCCCCAGCGCCACCTGCCGCAGGTGCTCGGCGCCGTCCGCCAGGTCCTTGATGAGCGCGGGCAAATCCTCCACCGTCTCCGCCACCGCCGGGTTCGGGTCCGACTGCAGGTGGCGCGACACGTACTGGATGACGCTGCCCAGGTCGCGCTGCAGCGACACCACGTTCTGCGAGAGGTAGCCCACCGGCCCCATCAGCTCGTGGGCGATGCCCGCCGTCACCTGCCCCAGCGTGGCCAGACGCTCGGACTTCATCATCCGCCCTTCCACCTCGCGGATGCGCAGCTCCAGCCGGGCAATCTTCAGCGCGTCGTCCAGCGCGGCCTGCAGCTCCGCCCGGTCCCACGGCTTGACGAAGTAGCGCGTCACCTGGCCGCGGTTCACCGCGTCGATGACGGCCTGCATGTCCGCGTACGCCGTCACCAGCATGCGCTTGGCGTCAGGGGCAATGGTGCGCGCGCGCTCCAGCAGCTCCACGCCCGTCATGCCAGGCATGCGCTGGTCCGAGAGGATGACGCCAATCTCACCCCGGCGCTGCTCCAGCAACGCCAGCGCCTCGCTCGGAGACGAGCTGCGGAAGATGCGGAAGCGCTGCCCGAAGTTCGCGTCGAAGACCCGCAGGTTCAGGGCGTCGTCGTCGACGTAGAGCACCGCGGGGAGTTCAGACGGGTTCATGACGCTCCTCCTGGCCAGGGTGTCCCAAGGGGGCCAGGCTGGTAGGGCCTAGGATAGCGCCTCCTCCCACTTCCGTTCTCCGGGTGCGGCGCGCCCCCAGCATACGGGGAGTGCCTGACGCGCCGCATCCCCCGCCCTCCCTCCGTGAGAAGGGGGGCTCCCCAGGAAATCCTGCAGTGTCAGTGAAGGCTGGAGCACTCGCGGGATTTGCGAAGCTGTCAGCCTCGTCCGCGCGCGGCGGGTTTCAGCGCGTGGGGGCGTCAGGCGCCCGCGCCAAGGGAGCGTCGCTGACGGACAGGCCCCCCTCCAGGGCCACGGCCACGGCGTCCAGGGAGGCGAAGAGCCCCCGGGGGAGGCCGCCCAGCAGCGAGAGCAGGACGGGGGGCGCCTCGTTCTCACGGGCCACCCACGTCAGCTCATCGGCGGTGAGGGGGAACACCGCGCCCAGCAGCGCCTCGTGCAGCGACTGGGCAAGGGGTTGCGGCTGGCCTACGCGGGACTCCAACTCCGACACACCCTGGGCAAGCCGTTCGCGTGTCATGTCGTCATTCATTGGGACGAAGTTAAGCAGCGAACCGGGTCGGCTGCCGGGCTTTTTTGCCATGCACGCCCGGCAGGCGTGGGAGCGAGCCATACCGCCTGCTCGCGGGTGGTCAGCCCACGGGAGGCGTCCCACCGTTACCGCCACGGAGTGAGTCGGAGTCCATTCCAGCGAGGGAGGACGAGCACCATGGCGAAGAAGAAGGCGGGCCCGGAGAAGCGCGACGCGGGCGGAGAGAGGGGCTACGTGGAGCACATCGAGCACGTGCAGGCCACGCGGCCAGAGCCCTGGCCCGGAATCGAAGGCCGCTCGCGAGGCGAGGAGCATGACCTGCCCACCGGTACCCCGCGCGAGGAGCAGGCGGAGGTGACACAGGCCCAGCGCCGGCTCGAGCAGGAGATGGAGGAGTCGAAGGAGCCGACGCGGGAGTAGCGCGCTCCCCTGCCCCGCCTCCGTGCCCCTCTGGCGAGGGAACACGGGGGCGGGTGAGAACGGCCTAGAAGAGCAGCCGCGTGGGGTGCTCGAGCAGGCCGCGCAGCTCGCGCAGGAACTCGGCGCCGATGGCGCCGTCGATGACGCGGTGGTCACACGACAGCGTGGCCGTCATCATCTTGCGCACCGCGAGCTGCCCGTTGACGACCACCGCCTTGTCGGCCACCGCGCCCACCGCGAGGATGGACGCCTGCGGCGGGTTGATGACGGCGACGAACTGGTCGATGCCGTACATGCCCAGGTTGCTGACGGTGATGGAGCCGCCCGTGTACTCGTCCGGCTTGAGGGCCCGCTTGCGGGCGCGCTCGGCCAGCTCGCGCACCTCGGTGGAGATGGCCTGCATCCCCTTCTGGTCCGCGTCGCGGAGGATGGGGGTGATGAGGCCCTCCTCCAGCGCCACCGCGATGCCCACGTCCACGGTGTTGTACTGGACGACCTGGTCCCCTTGCAGGGACACGTTGATCTTCGGGTAGCGGCGCACCGCCATGGCCACGGCCTTCACGATGAGGTCATTGACGGAGACCTTGAGGTCCATCGCCTTGGCCTCCTCGCGGACCTTCACCGCGGCGTCCATCTCCACCTCGATGGTGAGATAGAAGTGCGGCACGCCGGGCTTCACCTCGGTCATCCGCTGCGCGATGACCTTGCGCATGGACGTGAGGGGCACCACCTGCGGCTCGGGCCGGACGCCGGGTGCCGGACGCGCGCCGGGCACCGCCGCCGGGGCCTTCTTCGCCGCCGCCGGAGCCGCGACGCCCCTGGCCAGCGCCTCCTCGATGTCGCGCTTCACCACGCGGCCCGAGGGGCCGGAGCCGTGCACCTGGGTGATGTCCAGGCCCCGCTCGCGGGCAATCTTCTTCGCCAGCGGGCTGGCACGCAGCCGGCGCCCACCCGCCACGGCGGGCTCCTCGCGGCGCAGCGGCACCACCTGCCCACCGGCCGGAGCCGCGGGCGCCTTCGCGGCGGGAGCCGGAGCCGCCGGAGCCTGGGCGGCCGCCGGAGCCGGAGCCGCCTTGCCCGCCTTGCCGGTGAGGTACGCGATGGGCGCGCCCACGGCCGCCGTCTGGTTCTCACCGACGACGATTTCCGACAGCGTGCCGTCGTCGTAGGCCTCGATTTCGAGGTTGGACTTGTCCGTCTCCAGCTCGGCGATGGCGTCGCCGGAGGAGACCTTGTCGCCCACCTTCTTGAGCCACTTGACGATCTTCCCCTCCTTCATCGTCGGGGAGAGCGACGGCATGGCCACGGCGATACGGCCGCCACCACCGGCGGCAGGCGCGGCGGGAGGCGTGGGAGCGGGGGCCGGCGGGGCCGGAGGCTTCGCGGCGGCGGGGGCCTCCGCGGGCTTCGGAGCAGGCGCGGCGGCGGCCTTGCCGGCCTCCACCTTCTCCCCCTTGGCGCCGAGGAACGCGATGGGCGCGCCCACGGCGGCCATCTGGTCCTCGCCGACGACAATCTGCAGGAGGTAGCCGTCGTCGTAGGCCTCGATTTCGAGGTTGGACTTGTCCGTCTCCACCTCGGCGACCGCCTCACCGGAGGAGACCTTGTCGCCCACCTTCTTGAGCCACTTGACGATCTTCCCCTCCTTCATCGTCGGGGAAAGGCTGGGCATCTGGATGGGTATGGCCATACGCGTTCAGGCTCCCTCGCGGTACAGCACCTTCTTGACCGCGGCGATGATCTTGGGCGCGTCCGGCTGGGTCGCGTTCTCCAGGTTCGCCGCGTAGGACATGTTCACGTCGAGCCCCGTCACGCGCTCCACCGGCGCGTCCAGGTCGTCGAACGCCTTCGACTGGATGATGTCCACCACCGAGGCGCCCACGCCCGCGAGGGCCCAACCCTCCTCGACGATGACCACGCGGTTCGTCTTCCGCACGCTGGCGAGGATGGCCTCCTCGTCCAGCGGCCTCAGCGTGCGCAGGTCCAGCACCTCCGCGGAGATGCCCTCCTGGGCGAGCTGCTCGGCCGCCTCCATGCAGAAGTAGTACATGCGGCTCCAGGTGATGATGGTGACGTCCGTGCCCTCGCGCTTCACGTCCGCCTTGCCGATGGGCACCACGTGCTCGCCCTCGGGCACCTCGCCCTTGAGCGCGTAGAGCCGCTCGCCCTCGAACATGATGACGGGGTTCTCGTCCCGGATGGCCGCCTTGAGCATGCCCTTGGCGTCCGCCGGGGTGGCCGGGGCAATCACCTTCAGGCCCGGGAAGTGGGCGTAGTTGGCCTCCAGCGCCTGGCTGTGCTGGCTGGACAGCCGGCCGCCCGCGCCGCCGGGACCGCGGAAGACAATCGGGCAGCGGAGCTGGCCGCCCGACATGTGCCGCAGCTTGGCCGCGTTGTTGACGATCTGGTCCATCGCGAGAATCGCGAAGTTCCAGGTCATCATCTCCACCACGGGCCGCAGGCCCACCATGGCCGCGCCCACGCTCATGCCGGCGAAGCCCAGCTCGGAGATGGGCGCGTCGATGATGCGCGCGCTCCCGAACCGGTCCAGCAGTCCCTGCGACACCTTGAAGGCGCCGTTGTAGCGGCCCACCTCCTCACCAATCAGGAAGACGTTGGCGTCGCGCTCCATCTCCTCGGCGAGCGCCTGGTTCAGCGCCTCGCGGTACATCAACTCGGGCATCGTCGGCTCCGAAGGGAAATCGAAAAAGGGTTGGGGTCCAGGGCGAGGGAGCGCTAGCGGCTCAGGCCCGCCTTCTTGTCAGCCTGCTCGGCCTGCTCGCGGGGCTCGAGGTCCCACGTCACCTTCAGCTCCTGGCCGCTCGGGTACTTCGGCCAGTGGGTCACCTTCACGCCCAGCACGCGCTCGCGGGGACGCACGTCCTCCTCGCCCTCCGCGACGATGGTGTCCCGCCACAGCTCGTCCAGGCCAGGCTCCGGGGACTCGTCCGCGAACTTCACCGCGGCATCCACCACCGCCTTCACTTCCTCTTCAATCGCCTCGAACTCCGCGTCCTGGGCCAGCCCCTGCTTGAGCGTGTAGTCGCGCAGCTTGGGGATGGGGTCGTTCTTGCGCTCCTCCTCCACCTCCTGCTTGGAGCGGTAGGTGGCGGGGTCCGCCATGGAGTGGCCGCGGAAGCGGTACGTGTTGGCCTCCAGCAGCACGGGGCCCTTGCCCGCGCGGCAGTACGCGGCGGCGTCCTTCACCGCCTCGTACATCTTCAGGCAGTCCATGCCGTCCACCGGCTCGCCGCGCATGCCGTAGGCCGCGGCGCGCTTGTGGATTTCGGGCACCGCGGACGTGCGGGAGATGGCCGTGCCCATGCCGTAGCGGTTGTTCTCGCAGATGTAGATGACCGGCAGCTTCCACTTGGACGCCATGTTGAACGTCTCGTGGAAGGAGCCCTGGTTGGCGGCCGCGTCGCCGAAGTAGCAGACCGTGACGCGGTCCTCGTTCCGGTAGCGGCTGGCGAAGGCCATGCCCGCGGCGAGCGGAATCTGCCCGCCGACGATGCCGTAGCCGCCGTAGAAGTGGTGCTCGATGTCGAAGATGTGCATCGAGCCGCCCTTGCCCTTGCTGTAGCCGGTGCCGCGGCCGAACAGCTCCGCCATCACCATGCCCGCGTCACTGCCACGGGCCAGCGGCTGGCCGTGGTCGCGGTACGCGCTCAGCATGTAGTCGTCCGGACGGAGGGCCTCGTTGGGGCCCACCGCCACGGCCTCCTGGCCGATGTAGAGGTGGCAGAAGCCGGCGATCTTCCCCAGCGTGTACTGCTGACCCGCGCGCTCCTCGAAGCGGCGGATGAGGTACATCTTCCGGTACATCGTCAACAGCTGTTCCTTCGAGTACGGGCTGGCCACCGCGGAATGCCTCCATGCAGGCCGCCCCTGTCATTCCCGGGGCGGCGAATGCCGTGCGCCTCATAGCGCGCGGCTGGGGGACTTCAAAGCGATACAAACCATTCTGTGCCGCGCCTGTCTTTCAGGCGCGGTGCGTCACGAATCGAGTGCGAAGTGCGGGACGGAAATGACGCCGTCCAGCAACTCCACGGGGCGGCCCGAGTGGTCCGTCGCCAGATGGATGACGGTGGCCTCTGGAAACTTCCGCCGGTAGTCGTTGGCGTGGGTGGGCTCGTTGTCGAAGGCGGCCACCACGGCCCCCAGCCGGCCCAGCCTCGCGTGGGCGTCGCGCTTGAAGGCGTCGTCGTCCTCCTTGAGCGTGGGCTTCATGAAGAGGTGCACCCGCTGCTCGTCCGGGAGCGCCAGGCCGTGCTTCTCCATGCAGGAGACGGAGCCCGTCCGCATGCCCTCGTGCCGGCCCGTCACGTAGACGAGCAGCGCGCCCGTCGCCACCACGGCGTGGGTGAACGCGGCGGCGCCTTCAATCGCCACGTCCTCCAGGCAGTAGTCGCTGGTGAAGAAGCGCTCCACCCAGAAGCGGCGGGCCTCGGGGAAGTGGGCCTCAATCTGGGCCTCGTCCAGGCCACAGGCCCGCATGGCCTCGCGCATGTCCCAGCCCGTCACCCAGTGGTGGGGCGCGCAGACGCTCAGTGCGTCCAGGGCGCGCGAGGCGCCGTACTCGCGGAGGATGCGGGCCTGCCGGGGGCGGTTGTCGAAGAGGGTGGAGTCCAGGTCGAACGCCAGCACTCCCCGGGGACCGAGCGAGCGGGCCCGCGTCAGGATGCCACGCAGGGTGTCCCGCCAGTCGTCACGGATGCGCTTCTTGAAGTCGTCGTAGGCCATGAGCGCGGGGAGATTACCCGCGCCCGCGCGAGGGCGCCGCCGAAACCGCGCCGCTCAGGCGGCCGACCGCCAGGGCACGGGCCCAGGCGGCGTCCCCGGAGACGGCTCCAGGAAGTGCTGCATGCGCTGGATGCCATTGCGGTCCAGCACCAGCCGGACGAGCTGCGTCGTCTCCTGCCGCCGGTCCCTCTCCTCCTCCTCCACGGTGAAGCGGAACACCACGTCCACTGGATAACGCTTCGCGCCACGGATGAGGCCCACGGACAGGTCCTCCAGGTCCACGTATTCCAGCGCCAGCTCCGGCTCGTCCATGTCGCGCAGGAAGCGCCCCACGTTCAGCCGGAGGATGTCGGTGACGCCGGACAGGCCGCGCTCCGTGCGTGGCAGCAGCCGCGCGTCCAGGTCGATGTGCTTGCGGTAGCGGATGACCGTCTCCGACAGCTCGCCCTGCGTCGCGGTGAGCAGGTCATCGCGGTGGCGCAGCGCCGCCACGGACTCCGGCACCTTCACGGCGGAGCCGTAGTCCACGCGCTCCTCGCACGTGCCGATGGCGCGCCCGGTGACGGGGTCCACCAGGTCCGCCGTCCGGTCCGCCAGGTGCGTGGCCGCCACGCGGCTGAGCATCCGCCGCAGGCCCTCCTTGATGCGGTCCTTCACCATGTAGCCGACGACGAGGATGAGGAAGAAGTTGAGGCTCGCCTGGGCGAATCTCGCCTGCGCCCAGAAGGCCACCGCGGTGGCGAACGTCATCGCCACGCCCGCGGCGAACGCGAACAGCATCTCCTCGAAGCCCTGCCGCTTCTGCTTCCGCTTCGAGGACAGGAAGAGCACGTTCATGCAGAACTTCTTCAGGAAGCCCAGCCGCTGGATGTACTCCTCGTTGTCCCCGGTGGGGCTCAGCACGCTGCGAAGCTGGTGCTCCTTGCGGTACGCCTCCTCGCGCAGCACCGCCTCCATCAGCCCCTTGCGCAGCCCCAGCCACGGCTCCTCGCGCGGCAGCGCCTTCATGTCCGCCACGGAGCGCCGGAAGCCGCCCTCCACCAGCAGGCTGACGTACTCGTCCACCAGCCGCAGCGACGCGCGCGAGCGCTCCTGCAGCCGCAACTCCCCCACGGCGCGCAGCCACGCGCGGAAGCGCTCCAGCACCCGCGTCACCCCGGCCTGCATCGCCCGGACGTCCGCCTCCAGCGCCGCGCCCGCCTCGGCCGGCGGGGGGGTGCGTCCCTCGCAGCGGGACTCCACGTCCACGGCGAACCGGCGCAGCGTCCCGCGCAGCACGCACGACAGCAGCTTCGCCTGGTAGACGACGTCCCCTTCCGTGCCCATCCCCGTGCGCAGCCACGCCTCCAGCCTCACCAGCGGCGAGGCGTCCGACGTCAGCAGCTCCTCGACCGCCATCACCGGCGTCTTGAAGCGCACGTAGTTGTGGATGTCCGCGTAGAAGTCCGCGCGCGGGTACGTCTCCGCGTCGATGTTCAGGCTCCCGGGCAGGAAGAGGTACGCCTCCACGACGTAGCGCGTCTCATCCACGCCCGAGGGCTGGTACTCGAGCTTTATCTCGAACTGCTTCCGGTCGTGGACCTCGAAGCGGCTCTGCAAGGGTGCGGGTGCCTGGGTCACACCCGCACTCTACGTCACCTGTCTGTCACACGGGAGTGACCCGGCCGTGACACGTCCGTTGAAGCACGAAGCATCTACCCCCGCGTCCCGGTCCGGGAGGCCGGCGTCTCCGCGGGCACCGGGAGGGTGGCGGGAGCCGGCGCGGCCCTGGGCTGGGGCTTCGCGTTCCACACCCGGGTGGCCAGCAGCAGGCCCGCGAAGGACAGCGGCAGCATGGCATACGGCCAGTTGCCCCAGTTGGACGGGTCCTTCGCCAGCTCGCCGCTGGGAAGAATCCTGCCCAGGAGGATGGACTGGAGGGCGGTGCCCGCATAGACGGCGCCGTCGATGATGCCCACCGCGACGCCCGCGTTCTTCTTGCCGCCGAAGTCCATGCTGGCCGTGCCGGACAGCATGCCGTGCACGCCGATGACGCACAGGGACATGAAGATGACCGTCCACCCCAGCGCCACGCTGTTGAGCAGGAACAGGGTAGCCACCGCGCCCAGGGACATGCCCGCGTAGAGCACGAAGGACACGGGACCGCGGCGCGAGTCGAAGATGCGGTCGCTGATGACGCCGGCGAACATGCCGCCGGTGATGCCGGCCACGCACAGCAGCATGCCCCAGTTGGCCGCGACGAACGACTCGCTGATGCCGGTGGACTTCGCGAACTTGGGGTACCACTGCATGATGGCGTTGCGCATGAAGCCGCTGCAGAACTCGATGCAGAGGATGACGATGATGGTGGGGTTGCCGAGCATCCGCATCAGCACCGCCCCCAACCCGAGCTGGGGCCCGGTGTCCCCGGAGGACGCGTCCGCCGTGTCGAAGTCCGGGTGCCCGGCGTGGCTCGGCGTGTCGCGGATGATGAAGAAGTCCAGCACCACGAAGGCCGCGAGGATGGCGGCCGGCACGAAGAAGGCCCAGTACGTGGGCGCCGCCTTCACGATGAGCCGGCTCCAGTCGTAGGCGAAGTAGACGCCCAGCGAGATGAGGATGCCGAACACGCCGCCCAGCAGGCCGCGCTCGCGCACGTGGAACCAGGACGCGTTCACCTTGACGATGGAGACCGCGCCGAAGCTCTGGAAGTACATGTTGACGGCGTAGAGGAACGACAGCGTCGCCACGAGGCCCCCCGGCGGCTGCCAGTCCTGCGTCAGCACCGCGTACACCACGCCGCCCATGGCGACGTTGGCCGCCGACGAGCCGGCCGCGGAGATGAGGATGGTCTTCCGCCCTCCGAGCCGGTCCGTCAGCGGACCGTTGAGGAGGAAGGCGAAGCCGTAGACGAGCGTGCCCCAGGCGAAGATGGTGCCGAAGTCCGCGTTGCTGGTGCGGCCGCCCAGCGCGCTGGTGGCCACGTTGACGTTGTAGCGGCCCATGTAGAGGAACGCGTACGTCATGCCCAGCGGGAACCAGTTGAAGAAGCGGCGGCGGCGGAACGCGTCCGTGTGCCCCAGTTCCACCTTGGGCAGGCGCGCCAGGACGAGGGCGATGGCCCCCAGCAGGATGAGGATGGGCAGGAGCTGGGCAAGCCAGGGGGGCAGCGACGACATGCAGCAACCTCTGCGGTGGGTGACGAAACGCCGCGCACCCTACCCCGGCGCGCGGCCCGGCGAAACCCAAGCCGCGCGCCGTTGGACGGTCCGGCGCCTCAAGCCTGGCGGGCAAGCAGCCGCGTCAGGGCCACTTCCGTCTTCGCATCCGGGATGTCCCCACGGCGGCACGCGTCCAGCACCTCTTGAATGGGGCGCCAGTGCAGCTGCGTGCCCTCCTCCAGCGGCGAGCCGTCTCCCTCGGGCTCCAGCGGCGTAAGCCCCGTGACGTCCACCGCCGCCGGAAACACCTTCTCCGACAGGATGCCCGGCGCCAGGAAGAACGAGCCCCCCAGCAGGTGGATGTCCTCGGGCCGCACCGCGTAGCCGGCCTCCTCGCGCACCTCCTCCGCCGCGCGCCGCTTCAGGCCCTCCTCGCCCTTGTCCTCCGGCTCCAGCAGCCCCGCGACGATTTCCTCCACCCGCAGGTAGCCCGAGGACGGGTCCGGCACCGTCATCGCCCCCCGGTTGTCCTTCCGGAAGTACGCCGCGGGCCGCAGGTTCATCCGCGTCAGCACCTCCAGCCCCGACGCACCACGTCGAAAGACAAGCACCGCCACCGCGTCCAGCCGGGGCCGGTCCACCACGTCCACCCGGTACACCGGAGAGGAGGACCCGTCCGCGCGCCGGTTCCGGCACCGCAGGCGCCGCACTCGCAGGAAGCCCTCGTCGCAGCGCGCGGTAGCCGAGAAATCCTCGATGATCTCGATGTCAGTGACACTGGAACGGCTTTGCTTCATGCCTGCCTGCTCTCCTGGGGATTGGGACGCCATGGCGACAGAGTAGGAATGCCGTGGCTGCGTTGCTTGCCCGACAGAGGATGATCCCGTACGTTGCGCCGGCTTTACCGTCGTCTACCCCCTGAAACACGGAATCTCTTCTGATGCGTCGCGTCCTGCTCGGCCTCTCCTGCGCCCTGGCTACGGCTTCATGCATGCCGGTGGTGGAAGGCCAGGATTACCACCTCGAGGGGCAGGAGGTGCGCCTGACGCTCCTCCACACCTCGGACATCCACTCGCGCCTCATCCCCTATGACTTCGCCCCGCTGCGAACGGACCAGGACCTGGGGCTCATCCCGGAGGCCGGTCCCTTCGGCGGCGCGACGCGCATGGCGGCGCTGCTGAAGCGGGAGCGCGAAAAGGGCGACCGGGTCATCCACCTGGACTCGGGCGACTGCTTCCAGGGCGCGCCCATCTTCAACATCAATACGGGCGAGGCGGAGTTCAAGTTCCTCTCGCAGTCGCGCCTGGACGCGGCCGTCGTCGGCAACCACGAGTTCGACGCAGGCGCGCTCAACTTCACCCAGCGCGCGCGCGACAACGCCACCTTCCCCCTGCTGGCCGCCAACTACATCTGGAGCGACTGGCGTCAGGTGGGCAGCAACCAGACGGCGCTGGAGACGGAGCCGTACACCATCCGCAACGTCAAGGGCGTGCGCGTCGGTGTCATCGGCATGGCCAACATCTCCTCGCTCAACTCCATCGTCGAGGGCGGCAACAGCCTGCAGGCCACCCCGCTGGAGCAGAACGAGGTGGTGCGCGCGTACGTGGAGCTGCTGCGCCCGGTGACGGACCTCATCGTCATCGTCAGCCACCTGGGCCTCACCGAGGACCAGGACGTCATCCAGGGCTATGAGGCCTACTACGAGTACGGCCGCGCCAGGAGCTTCGTCCAGCGCTCGAAGAACCCCTGGCAGGTGCTGGAGTGGTTCGGCCCCGAAGGCGACGAGAAGTCGGTGGTGCGCGTGTTCATCCCCGGCGTGTCCGGCGTGGACGTGGTGCTGGGCGGCCACCTGCACGTGGTGCTCAACCCGCCGCAGCTCCTGTCGGACCCCAGCGGCCGCCAGGTGGTGCTGGCGCACTCCGGCGCGTTCGCCAAGTACGTGGGCCGCCTGGACCTGGTGGTGAAGATGCCGGAGGAGCTCGGCCAGGGCGAGGGCGCCGAGGTCGTCACCCAGGACTACCGCGTCTTCCCCATGGACGCGCTCTGGTGCGACGACGCCATGCGCAACTACCGCTACGACCCGGACATCTTCTGGGAGGAGGGCCAGTTCATCCAGGAGGAGAAGGTGCGCGCGGCCATCCAGCGCTGCCGTGACCAGGAGGACCGGGACACCACGCAGCTGCTCCAGCCCTACATCCTGGGCATGGACATGAAGCTGCAGCTCACCAACATCTTCTCCTACGCCCCGCGCGACGTGCAGCGCCGCAACAACTCCACGGGCGGGGACTCGCCGCTGGGCAACGTCGCCGCGGACTCCATGCGCAAGCGCCGCCGCGTCGAGGCGGAGATGGCGCTCACCAACTCGCTGGGCATCCGCGACAACCTCTACGCCGGCGTGGTGACGCAGGAGTCGATGTTCAACGTGTTCCCCTTCGAGAACACCATCAACATCATGTACCTCTCCGGCGCCGAGATGCAGGAGATGTTCAACTTCGTGGCCGAGCGCTCCTCCGAGCGCGGCTGCGTCAGCCAGGCGCAGATCTCCGGCGCGCGCTTCACCATGGACTGCGCCCAGGTGCAGCTCAACGACCTGCGCATCCCCTGCGAGCGGGCGCGGCGCGGCGAGGACTGCCCCCAGGAGGACCGCACGGGCCACGCCCCCTGGCAGTGCATCGAGGACGAGACCTCCATCGCGGGCGAGGGCCGCTGCTACGCCAACCCGGGCACGGACATCGTCATCAACGGCAAGCCGCTGGACCCCAACGGCACGTACAAGATTGCCGTGAACGACTACATCGCCAAGGGCGGCTCGGGCTTCAACGTGCTCAAGCGCAACACCACGCGCATCGAGACGGGCATCTCCCTGCGCGACTCGCTCATCGGCTACATGCAGGGCTTCTGCACCTGCGAGGACATCCTCGCGGGCCGGGAGACCTCCAAGACGGGCGCCCGCTGCGGCAACCTCATCAACGGGCAGTGGGTGGTGGACGAGCAGGTCGTGGGCTTCTGCCGCGCGGCGAAGTCCTTCAAGGACGAGCTCGCGGTGAAGGTGGGTGACTGCTCGTGCGGTGACCTGCTCCGCCGGGGGTTCGACCCCGCGGGCTGCAATGCGCCGGACGTCACCACGCCCGAGCAGGCCCGGCTGGCCTGCGTCGCCGGGAAGCAGGTGGGCGAGAATTGCACCTGCGGGGACCTCGACGACCGCGGCTACAACCCCGAGGGCTGCAATGTGCCGTCCGAGTTCGACACGTCCGCCGAGGTGCAGGCCTTCTGCGCACCGGCCGCCGGCCCCTACACCGGGCGGTGCAGCTGCCGGGATGTGCTCGCCGGAACGAACCCCGTGTGCGGCACCGTGACGCCGCAGCTGCGCAACTTCTGTGAGAACCCCACCTCCATGTCCATCGCCGACGCGGTGGAAGACGGCCGCATCGGCCGGAGGGTGAAGTGATGAAGCGACTCGTGCTCGTGTCGGCCCTCGCCGCGGCCGGCTGCTATACCCAAGAGACGGCACAGCCCAAGGGCATCGGCACCTTCCAGGTGGAGGTGAAGGGCCTCTACTCCACCGCCACCACCCCGCGCAGCATGCTGCCGGTGGAGAACGCCTGCGCTACCCGCCATGGCGGCCAGGGCCAGGTTCCCGAGGAGGTGCGCGGCACCGAGGGGTGCCGGTACCTCATCCCCCGCGGCACGGTGGAGATCGACCTCGACATCACCGCGCTGGACGTCAACGGGCAGCTGATGGAGTCCTTCAACGGCCCGGTGTCCTTCCGCGTCGTCCCGGGCAACCTCACCGGCGAGTACAAGTACCGCTGGACGAAGCTCGAGGGCGGCAAGGGCTCCGCCACCGTGCGCGCCGGACAGCTCTACGGCGAGATGCACGTGTGGGTGCAGGACGAGCCGCCCGAGGTGGACTACGCCGAGGGCGAGGTGGTGACCGGCGACCTCCCGGAGGAGCCGGCGACGCGCACCCATGCCACGGGCCTGTCCCGGACGCTGCTGTTCGAGGAGCCCACCATCGCCGCGGTGCAGACGCCGCAGAACGGCAACCAGGAGACGGCCTACAAGGGCACGTACATGCGCATCGGCCGCAGCCCCGAGTCCGGGCCGGCCCTCCGGCAGAACTGCGCCTCGGACGACCCGAACAACGACCAGCCGCTCACGCTGCTGGTGACGGGCACGGACCCCGGCGGCTTCTTCGTGACGGACATCACCTCCTGCCGCGTGCGGGAGGCGGGCATCCAGGGCGCCAACATCCAGACGCCCGAGCCGTCCGGCTACCTGCCGGGCCGGTTCAACTCGCTCTACATCTACAACTACTCCTTCCCGGAGGGCCTGGACCCGGGCGACCTGCTGTGGACGGTGGCCGGCTCGGTGCAGGAGTTCACCGCCACCACGCAGCTCACCTTCCCCTCGTGGAGCGTGCGCGAGCGCGTGCGCCTGCTGCCCCAGACCGAGTGGGACAAGTACCTGAAGCTCGTGGAGCCGGTGGAAATCAACGGCCGGCTGTGCGGCTACAGCGGCTCGCCGTACATCACCGACCCGCTGTGCGGCTACAGCTACGGCAACTACAAGATGGAGAGCCTGGAGTCCTCGCTGGTGAAGATTCGCCGGGTGAAGTTCCCGCGCGTCTTCAACAGCTGTGACGCCAACGGCAACGGCCAGGTGCCCTTCTTCTGCGCGGACACGCGTGGCGGGACGTGGGGCGGGTGCGGCGCGGACAGCCCCAGCGACCCGGACGTCCCCGAGCGCCAGTGCAACATCGACTGCACGCTGGGCATCGGCCGGTTCGCCGGCCAGCTCTGCACGGAGCGGAACACCTTCGAGAGCTTCGGCCAGTTCGTGGTGGAGATGAACCCCACGGGCGCGCCCGAGGCGAACCTGGACGGCTCGGTGCCGGCCCGCGTGAAGTCCGTCACCGCGGCGGTGGACGGCAACCCGGACACCACCACCTGGGCCGTCTCCGGCGAGCTGGTCCCCGGCATGAAGGTGCACGTCTGGTGCGACAAGGCCGCGCTGCTGCGCTTCGGTGGCGGCGGCAGCGTGCCGGAAAGCGACGACGTGCCCGTGGAGGCGAACACCGTGTTCGAGCACACGCTGGCGGCCTCGCAGGCCTTCATGTGGGTCTCCGCCCAGAATGAGGCCAACGGCGCGGTGACGTGCAAGGTGGGCGCGGACTCGCGCACCCGCATCAACGTGGTGACGAAGGACGCGGTGCCGGACCTGGTGGTGGACTGCCGCGAGGACGACCCGGACACGGGCCGCGCCCAGCAGTGCCGCTACCTGCGCGCGGCCACCTTCGACGTCACCGGCCACCTGCGCCAGGTCAGCGCCGCGCGCCCGCGGTGGATGGTGCTGCCTCGCGACCAGGACGACCTCTGCTGTCACCCCGGCCCGGGCATGCAGTGCCCGCGGCCCATCGAACCTTGCGCCAACCCGTAACCGTCATCTGTTGAAGAAGTTCGCGCTCCGGTGAGAGCCGGGGCGCGGGGAGGAGCGGTTCCCCCCGGGCCGCTTCGTGGAGAGGGACATTGAAAACGCTGCAGACGCTGGCCCTGACCGGGCTGCTTTCCCTGAGTGCGCCCGCCTGGGCCGGTGACTTCGTCGACACGCGCCTGTCGTTCGTCTTCGCGGATGACAACGTGCTTGCGGGCTCGGGCGAGACGACGCCCAACAGCCCCAACGCACGCTTTGGCGCGGGTAACCAGAACACCCAGTTCTACGACAACTTCAACACCCGGTTCTCCGGCTTCGAGTCGCTGTCGAACGTGGTGCTCTACAAGCGCGCGCCCGCGTTCTTCGAGGGGCTCACCACCGAGGCGGCGCTGACGCTGCTGGTGCTGGAGCGCCCGTCGGGTGGCGTCGACATCCGCGACAACTCCAGCTACATCCGCCTCAACTACCAGCCGCCGGGCTGGGGCGAGAAGGAGGGCCTCTCCCTCGTCGGCTTCCCGGTGTCCGCGGACCGCTTCCGCCTGGGCTACGCCTACCGCATCTCCTGGGGCGGCAGCAGCGCGTTCACCACCCGCTCGCAGGCCAACGGCGTGCCGGGCGTGAAGCTGCAGCTCACGCGTGACAAGTGGTACGCGTACGTGGGCGGCAAGACGGCGCTGGTGCAGAACGAGCTCATCCTCGAGGAGGAGACGCTCTACGGTGTCCTGGCCGGTGCCGGCTGGGACATCCTGGAGACGCTGCGCGTGGAGGCTGGCGCCGGCTACTTCCAGAAGGGCCTGGTGCCCGGCCTGGCCACGCTGGGCATCGAGGCGCCGGTGAATGCCGCGGGCGTGTCCGGCCAGGTCGTCTACCACGTGGGTGTGCCGGTGGGCATCAGCGTGGACTTCCGGCTCTACAAGAACGACCCGGAGATGTTCCAGCGCTTCTTCGCCCCGGAGCAGTACCCGGGCGGCCTGTCCTACTCCGTGTCGCTGGAGGGCAGCTTCCTCTCGCAGACGCTGGAGGACCCGGACGAGTTCGGCGCCACCGTGCCGCAGAACGCCACCGCGCTGGCGCTGCAGGCGCGCGCGAAGTGGAACTTCCTGCGCCTCAGCCTGCTCGGCCTGTACCGCAGCCTCTCCTATATCCAGTTCGACGTGCCGGGCTTCCCCCCGTTCCAGGACTTCCCCGAGGGCACGGCGCTGAACCCGGAGATGTTCCTGGCGCTGGGCGCGGACTACCACTTCCCCCAGCTGCACTTCACGCCGGGCTTCATCCTGGGCGTGCAGCAGCCGGCCTCGTTCCGCAGCCCCACCCCGGTGGTGGGCGGCAACAACCCGCCGGAGAACCTCATCGGCACGCGCACGGTGGTGGTGCGTGACGTGAATCAGCTCAGCATCCTGCCGGAGCGCTGCGGCGGCGCCATCTGCGAGGCGGAGCCCATCTTCTCCGCGAAGGCCACCTTCCGCTGGGACTTGTCCGAGTCCGTGGCCGCCGTGGGCGAGGTCTACTACACGTACGACAACAACCGGACCACGTTCCGGGACGACGTCACCGGCGTGGCCCAGCCCACGTTCGAGGACCCGCACGCGCTGGGCTTCAACACCCTGCTGCAGGCGCGCTTCTAAACAGCTTCGGGAAATTAGCTAAAGGTGAAGGCCGGCATGCTCAAAGGACGAGCGAAGTTGATTCGTTCGGTGC
>NZ_JAIQDG010000029.1 GCF_020037125.1 Myxococcus sp. RHSTA-1-4 | reverse complement strand
GACAACGCAATAGTGGCCAGGGCGCACAGCCCTCACTTGCCCGCTCCCCCCTGCCTACCCCTGACGCAGTAGTGTTAAGAGGGCGTCCATGGTTCGAGACATCCTCATCTGGCCCGACCCTGTCCTGAAGCAGAAGGCCCGGCCGGTGGCGAAGGTGGACGACTCCCTCCGCGCGCTGGTGAAGGACATGTTCGAGACGATGTACGCCGCCGAGGGCGTGGGGCTCGCCGCCCCGCAGGTGGGCGTGCTCCAGCGCGTCATCGTCCTGGACACCACCCCCAGCCAGCCCGAGCTGAAGCCCATCGCGATGATCAACCCGGAGATCATCGCCACCGAGGGCGAGACGACCTACACCGAGGGCTGCCTCTCCATCCCCGGCGAGTCCGAGGACGTGGACCGCGCCGCCATCGTCACCGTGAAGTTCCTCGACGTGGACGGCCAGGAGCAGACGCTGCGCTGCGAGGGGCTGCTCGCCATCGCCGTGCAGCACGAGGCGGACCACCTCGACGGCACCGTCTTCGTGGACCACGTCTCCACGCTGAAGCGGGAGCTCATCCGTGGCCGGATGAAGCGCCTCAAGTCCTCGCGCGAGCGCGAGCGCCAGTCGAGCGCGTCCGCTTCACGGTAGCGGCCCCGGAGGACCCGGCCGCCTCCGCGCGCTTCGCGGCCGCCGAGGCGCGCACGCCCTTCTTCGGGCACAGGTCCGCCACGACGCACCGCTCGCATTCGGGCGAGCGGGCGAAGCACGTCCGCCGCCCGTGCCACACCAGGAGCTGGTGCCCCAGGGTCCACCGCTGCTCGGGCAGCACGGCCTGCATGTCCAGCTCCACCTTGTCCGGGTCCTCCTGCGTGGTGAAGCCGAGCCGGTACGCCAGCCGCTTCACGTGGGTATCCACGGGGAAGGCCGCGTCGCCGCCCAGGTGGATGCACACCACGCCGGCCGTCTTGCGGCCCACGCCCGGCAGTCCCTCCAGCACGGCGCGCTGGAGGGGCACCTGCCCGGCGTGCTCCTGCACGAGGGCCCGGGCGGCGGCGACGATGTTCTTCGCCTTGGCGCGGTACAGGCCACAGGTGCGGATGAACGGCTCCACGTCCGTGGGTTCCGCCGACGCGTAGGCCCGGGCGTCGGGGAAGCGTTGGAAGAGGGCGGGCGTCACCATGTTGACCCGCTTGTCCGTACACTGCGCGGAGAGGATGACGGCCACCAGCAGCTCCAGGGGCGTCCGGTAGTCCAGCTCGATGCGGGCATCCGGCATGTCCGCCTCCAGCCGGTCCATCACCGCCAGTGCGCGCTGCTTCTTCTCCGCCGCCGTCTCACGTCCAGGCACGCGCCCGTTGTATGTCACCCCTGCCGCGAGCCCAAGCACCGGCTGGGACCAACCCTTTTCGAGAGACCCATGAAGCCCATCGACTTCCGCTCCGACACGGTGACGAAGCCCACCCCCGCCATGCGCCGCGCCATCGCCGAGGCCGAGGTGGGCGACGATGTCTACGGCGAGGACCCCACCGTGCGGCGCCTGGAGGAGCGGGTGGCCGAGCGGCTCGGGCTGGAGGCGGCCGTCTTCGTGCCGTCGGGCACGCAGGCGAACCAGATTGCCATCGGCGCGCACTGCCGCCAGGGCGACGAGGTCCTCACCGAGGCGGGCAGCCACATCATCCAGTACGAGGGCGGCGCGGTGCCGGCGCTGTGGGGCGTGCAGCCGCAGCCGCTGCCGGGGCAGCGCGGCCTGCTGACGCCGGAGCAGGTGACGGAGTCGGTGCGCGCGGAGAACATCCACGCCCCGCGCACGCGCCTGCTGTCGCTGGAGAACACGCACAACCGCGGGGGCGGCGCGGTGTGGCCGGTGGAGCGCTTCCGCGCGGTGGTGGAGGCGGCGCGCAAGGCGAAGCTGGCGGTGCACCTGGACGGGGCGCGCCTGTTCAACGCCGAGGTGGCCGCGGGTGTGCCGGCGTCGTCATGGGCGAAGCTGACGGACACCACGTCGGTGTGCTTCTCGAAGGGCCTGGGCGCGCCGGTGGGCTCGGTGCTGGCGGGCCGCGCGGACGTCATCCACGAGGCGCGGCGGCTGCGCAAGCGGCTGGGCGGGGGCATGCGGCAGGCGGGCCTGCTGGCCGCGGCGGCGCTGTACGCGTTGGAGCACCACGTGGCCCGGCTCGCGGAGGACCACGCGCACGCGCGGCGGCTGGCGGCGGCGCTGGCGGAAGTCCCGGGCGTGAAGGTGGACGCGGCGCAGGTGGAGACCAACATGGTCTTCGCCGAGTTCTCCCGCCCCGCCATGGAGGTGGTGGAGTTGCTGGCGAAACACGGCGTGTTGACCAACCCCGCGGGCGGCCCGCGCACGCTGCGGCTGGTCACCCACCTGGATGTGTCCGCCGCGGACATCGACGAGGCCGTGGCCCGCATCCGCCGCGCTGTCGCCTGAGCGCACGGGGACGGGGGACCTGGTGCCCCCGGAGCGCGGTTGACCCATCCTCCGCGCACCTACACGGCGTGAAGCGCGGACTCCTGAACGCCCGGGGCCCACTCCCGGGCGGGAGGAAGGACCCGGGCGCGGCGTGGTAGGCTCGTGGCGCCGTGCGTCGCCTCAGCCTCCTCGTCCTCCTCACCGCCTGTTCTTGTGCCGCGCCCCGCGCGGAGAAGATGAGCTTCGAGGAGGCGTACGGCGCCTCTCCCTCGCGTTCTCCCGCGTCTGCCGGTGGCTCCACCCCGAGGCCCCTCGCGCGCGGAGCCCTGCCCCGGTCCTCCGCGGAGCTCGAGGCGGCGCTCGCCGCGTTCGCGGAGCGGGCCAGGATGTACCGCCAGCAGGTGGCGCGGGGTGGGGCCATGCCTGACTCCCAGGTGGAGAACTGGGAGGGGATGAACCGCGCGCTGGACGGCTTCATGTCCCGCCCGCTGGGGCGCTCGGACGCGCGGGGCGTGGAGCAGGCCCGGAGCGTGCTGGAGGCCGAGCTGGAGCAGGACGGCCGCACCTATGGGGACATGCCCGGCACGCTGGCGGAGGCGGTGATGCTGCGCGTGGGGCGGCTCGCCCTGCTCATGGCCTCCATGCACCGCCAGGAACATCCGGAGGCCGCGGGGGGCCTGCCGCGCCTCTCGTGGCCGGTGGCGCCGGTCTCCATCACCAGCCTCTTCGGGTACCGCTGGCATCCGATAACGGGCCGGCACCGCCGCCACCTGGGCGTGGACCTGGCCGCGCACCACGGGCAGGTCATCTACACCGCCGAGAAGGGCGTGGTGCTGCGCGCGGGCTGGAACGGCGACCACGGCAACCAGGTGGAGGTGCAGCATGCGGGCCGCTGGGTGACGCGCTACAGCCACCTGTCCCGCGTGCTGGTGGAGCCGGGCGAAATCCTGGAGCGCGGCGACGCGCTCGGCCTCGCCGGTGAGACGGGGCTGGCCACGGGCGTCCACCTGCACTTCGAGCTCTGGCGGGACGGCGAGCCCATGGACCCGCTGGACGCGCTGGGCGGCGAGGAGACTCCGTCCGAGGGGGCGCCCATGGCCTGGGGCCGCGAGCCGGCGGGCCCCGCAACGCATCAGGGGCGCCGCCCCGTGGTGGGTCAGCGCCCCTGAGTCTGGAGCCCTTCCGCCGCGCCGCGCGCGGGGACGGCTCAGAGCGAGTTCTTCAGCTCCTTGGCGGGCCGGAAGCCGATGGTCTTCGAGGCCTTCAGCTTCATCATCTCGTTCGTCTGCGGGTTGCGGATCTTCCGCGCCTTGCGCGAGCGCACCGACCAGGTGCCGAAGCCGGGGTAGCTGAAGCGGGCGTCCTTCTTCACCGCCTTACCGATGTTGGTGAAGACGATGTCGAGGATCTGCGCCGCGGACTTCTTGGTGAGACGTGTCTGCGCCGCCACCACCTCGACGAGCTCTGCCTTGGTCATTACGCCCCTCCATCCTTGCGTTGTCTGTTCTTGAGTGCCCTTACCCGACCGGTGGTAACAAATCGCTCTTTTCCCTGTCAATGCTGGCCGCGCTCCGGGGCCGGAAAATCGGCCTCCGGACGAAAAGTTGGCCCTCTGAAACACCGGGCGTACAGAGGGGAAGTCCGTTGCTTCTGTCACATGACGACACTCCACCCGCAGTGAGGTTTGAAAACGCGGTGTGTGATCGTGTTTGGAAGAAAGTCTTTGGAATAATGATCACTTGGAGGGGGGGGGTGATCGCGTCTTCCCGGGCCCCCGCGAGGAAGCGCTAGAGTGCCCGCCCGCGTGCGCTTCCGAACGTTCCTTCCGCTGATCCTCGTGCTGTGCACCTGCCGGGGGCCGGCCCCGCGCGAAGCGCCTCCGGCGGAGGCGACCCGCACCCACGTGTGGGTGGACCCGGCGGGGTGGAAGCCGGGGGATGGAACCCGCGAGCGGCCGCTGCGCTCGCTCGCCGAGGCGCTGGCCCGGCCCGGCCCGCTGACGGTGCACGTGGCCCTGGGGACGTACACGGGCCCCTTCACGCTGCCCGCGGGCGTGCGGGTGGAGGGCCAGGGGCCGGGCTCCGTCCTGTACGTGGAGGGGCCGGACGCCCCGGTGCTGCGGGCGGGCCGGGACACGGCGCTGGCGGACCTCGCCGTGCTGGGTGGGGCCTGGGGGCTGGAGGTGACGGGGGGAGGCCGGGTCCGGGTGGAGCGGGTGGGCTTCAGCGGCCAGCGAACGGGGGCGGTGCGGGTGGAGGCGGGGCGGCTGGAGGTGGAGGACGCGCGCTTCGAGGCCTCCGTGTCGGAGACCACGGGCGTCCTGCTCGAGGGCGCCGCGGTGGAGGCGCGCATCACCGGCAGTGTCTTCACCGGGCCCTTCCGGCGCGCGGTGCGGGTGCGCGGGGCCGGCGTGCGGGTGGAGGTGGAGGACGCGCGCTTCCTGGGCCCGGTGTCGGCGGTGGGGGTGGACGGCGGTCACGCGGAGGTGCGGCGCGCGACGGCGGAGGGTGGCCGGGGCTCGGCCTTCTCGGTGGTGGAGGGGGCGCTCGTCCTGGAGGAGGTGCGGGTGACGGGGCACGAGTACGGCGTGTCGGCCATGCAGGCGCGAAGGCTGGACGTGCGCGGCTTCACGTCGGTGCGCGCCGAGCGGGCCGGCCTGGGCGTGGTGCGCTCGCGCGGCGTGCTGGAGGACGTGGTGGTGCAGGGCAGCGGCGAGTTCGGAGGGATTCAGCAGGTGGGCGGCGAATTGGAGGTCCGGCGCTTCCGGGTGGAGGGCGCGGCGGAGTACGGGCTGGTGGCCACCCAGGGGAGGCTGCGCGTACGGGACGGCACCATCACCCGGGTGCGCTCGGGGGATGGCATCGCCGGAGACGGGCTGCACCTGCGCCAGGTGGAAGCGGACGTGGAGGGCGTGGTGGTGGACGGCGTGGCGGGGACGTGCGTGCTGGCCGCGCAGGATGCGCGCGTGGTGCTGCGTGACGCGGAATTGTCGGGCTGCGGGCACGCGGGGCTGATGGTGGACACGCTCGCGCGGCTGGAGGCCACGGGCGTGGAGGTCCGCGGCGGCGGGACGGCGCTGGCCGCCATGGGCGACGGCGAAGTGCGCGCGGACGCGCTCACCGCGAGCGGGCTGTCGGAGGGGCTCGTCTGGGCCGAGTGCCAGGGCAGCACGCGGGTACGGCTGTCGAGGGTGCGCTCGGAGGACGTGCGCGGCCTGTCCGCTCCCTGTGTGGAGCGCTGACGTCCGTCAGGCCCGCGGCGGCTCGGCGGCGGAGGGCAGGGGCGTGGCGTGGCGCTCCAGCCACTCGCGGATGAGGGGATAGACCTCCATGGGCGCGCCGGTGCCGAAGACGAGGTCGCCGTGCCCGTAGTCCATCTTGTCGCCGCGGTCCTTGCCGAAGATGTGCAGCGTGCGGTCTTTCGCGGTGGCGAGCGCGAACTGGGCCTCGACGTTCTCCGCCGTGGCCAGCTGGTCCGAGCTGCCGCCCATGATGAGCAGCGGGAGCTGGAGCCGGGGGATGCCCGCGCGCCAGTCGGTGGCGCGGTCGAAGGAGCGGAACACGTCGTGCTCTATCCAGTCCTGGAACTGGAGCAGCACCTTGCGGCTCATCGACGACATCATGTTCGCGTAGACCTGCCGCTGGATGCGCGGGGGGATGTGCTCGGGATTCACGACCAGGTCGGAGAGGGGCAGGGTGACGTAGCCGAGGAAGGGCGCGAGGCTGGCGCTCATCCACTCCTGCCGCAAGCGCGCGGGCCACGCGGCGCGCACGCCCAGGGAGATGAGCGTGCGCAGGAAGGGGCCGGACCTGAAGTGTACGGGGGCGCCCAGCGTGAGCAGCCCGGCCAGCTTGTCGCCATGAGGGCCCTGCGCGACGCCATAGCCCACCAGCCCCCCCAGCGAGTGGCCGAGCCAGAAGGTCCGCTTCGCGCCCGTCTCCTTCAGCGCCAGCTCCAGCAGCGCCGGCCCGTCCTGGAGGATGTGGTCGTCGATGGTGAAGTCCGTGTACCGCCGGCCCCGGGGCGGCATCCGCGAGTGCCCCGTCCCGCGCCACTCGACGCTGTAGCAGTCGAAGCCGGCGTCGGCCAGGTAGTGGGCCACCGAGTACGGCGGCTCGAAGTCGAAGGTGAACCGGTTGGCGGCCAGCCCGTGGCACAGCAGCACCGGCTCCTCGAAGCGGCGCACCGGCGCGCGCCGCGCATGGATGGTCAGCTCCCAGCCGTCCTCGCAACGGGCCCGGAGCGCCTGGGGCAGGTCCGTCCGGGGGCGGTACCACCTCCGCACGGCGGCCACCCACACGACATTCCACAGCACCAGGGCGAGCACGGCGACCAGCACCCACACGGCCCACTGCCAGGCGTCCATTCCGCCTCCTTAACGGACCTCGGGGCGACGATGGCGTAAATAAAACCCTGCTAAGGTTCGTTCACCCGCCGTTCTGCCGCCGGAACTCACGGGCATCAGAGGAAGTCGAGGGAATGATGAAGCTGCGGAAACTGATGTTCGTGCTCCCGAACCTTTTCACCGTCACGTCCATCTTCTGTGGCTTCTATGCCATCACCCTCTGCACGGGTGATGCCGGTCCGGTGCAGCTCTACCAGGCGGCCCTGGCCATCTTCTTCGCCATGTTCTTCGACGGGGTGGACGGGCGCGTGGCCCGCCTGACGAAGACGCAGAGCGACTTCGGGGTGCAGCTCGACAGCCTGGCGGACGTGATGTCGTTCGGCGTGGCGCCGGGCCTCCTGGTCTACAAGTGGGCGCTCGCGCCGCTGGGCTTCGCGGGCATTTTCATCGCCTTCGCCTTCACCGCGTGCGGCGCGCTGCGGCTGGCGCGCTTCAACGTGCTGGCGGCGCGCAACCCGCACGGCGGCGGTGGGCGCTTCTTCGTGGGGCTGCCCATTCCCCTGGCGGCGGGCATGTTGGTTTCACTCATCATCTCGCACCACGCGGTGTCGGGGGGCGAGCCGCTGCGCGAGTCTGCCGTCATGCCGGTGGCCATGACGGTGGTGGGGCTGTCCCTGCTGATGGTGTCGACGGTGCGCTACCGGACCTTCAAGGACGCGCGCCCGAGCCGGAAGAGCGCGCTGGCCCTCATGCTGGTGGGGCTCGGCGGGGTGCTGATTGCGACGCAGTTCCACCCGGCCTGGGTGCTGGTGGCGTGCTGTGGCGCCTACCTGACGCTGGGGCTGGTGGAGTCCGCGGTGCAGGTGCGCAGCCGGTTGGTGGCGCGCAAGGTCTCCCCGGGCGCCGCCGCCGCGGTGGCCGTCGCCGCCGTCATCGACGACGAGGACGAGGACGAGGACGCCGAGGAGGACGCGGGCCCCGGCAACGACGGCCCCGCGTTCCTGTAGGCCGCACCCGGCGACAAGGGAAGGGCCCGGGCATCCGCCCTTCGGGGCGCCGGGCGCCGTGGCACGGGAGGTCCTCCTTCCTTGCGTGCCGCCGCCGCCCGCTGCCGCTAGGATGCGCGGCCCATGCGCGTCGAGCTGCTGTGCACCGGTGACGAGCTCGTCACCGGCCTCATCACGGACACGAACAGCACGTACCTGGAGGCCCGCCTCTTCGACCTGGGGGTGAAGGTCGAGCGCGTGGTGCTCGTGGGCGACGTGCGGCCGGACATCACCCACGCCCTGCTGTCCGCCGCCTCCCGCGCGGACGTGGTGATTGTGTCCGGAGGCCTGGGGCCCACGGCGGACGACTTCACGCTCGAGTGCGCCGCCGCGGCGGCGGGCGTGCCCCTGGTGGAGGACGCCCGGGTGCTCGGCTGGCTCAAGGAGCGCTACGCGGCGCGGGGCATGTCGCCCGAGCTCAACCCGGGGCAGCTCCGCATGGCCCGCGTCCCCCAGGGCGCCGAGCCGGTGCGCAACCCGGCGGGCTCCGCGCCCATGGTCCTGCTCACCCTCGGCCGCTGCCGGCTCTTCTTCCTCCCCGGCGTGCCCCGTGAGTACAAGGCCCTGCTGGACGGTGAGGTGCTGCCGCGCATCCGCGCCTGGCTGGAGGCGGAGCCGGGCCGCGTGTATCGCGCCTTCCGGCTGCTGCGCACGGTGGGCCTGGGCGAGTCGGTGGTGGACCAGCTCGTGAAGCCGCTGACGCCGCGCCACCCCCGGGTGGTGTTCGGCTTCCGCACGCATGCGCCGGAGAACCACCTGAAGCTGATGGCCGAGGCGCCCTCGCAGGCCGAGGCCGACGCCACGCTCGCCGCCGTGGAGGCGGACTGCCGCCGGGTGCTGGGTGCGCATGTGTTCGGTGCGGACGCGGAGGAGTACGCCCCGGTGCTCCTCGGCATGCTCCGGAGGGCGGGGGCCACGCTGGCGGCGGCGGAGAGCTGCACGGGGGGGCTCATCTCCCAGCAGCTCACGGCGGTGCCGGGCGCCAGCGACGTCTTCATCGGCGGCGCGGTGGTGTACTCGGAGAAGATGAAGGCCGCGTGGGTGGGGGTCCCTCCCGCGGTGCTCGAGCGTCACTCCGCCGTGTCGCGTGAGACGGCCATCGCCATGGCCGAGGGCGTGCGCGCCGCCTGTGGCACCACGTACGGCCTGTCGGTGACGGGCTACGCCGGCCCGGGTGGCGGGACGCCGGAGGACCCGGTGGGCACCGTGTACTGCGCGCTGGCCAGCGCGGGGATGCCCACGCGCTGTGAGCGCATGACCTTCTCCGGCGACCGCGACCGCGTGCGCCTGTTCGCCGCCTCCCACACGCTGGAAATGCTGCGGCAGCACCTGCTCGCCGCGCCCGCCATCCCATGAGCCGCTCCAAGTCCAAGCGCCCCCGTTCGTCCCCCACCGCGCGTGGGGCCTCTTCCGGCTCGGGAGCCACCGCTCCGCACGGCTCGGCCGCGCCGGATGCTTCCTCCAAGCCGCGCAATGAGGGCGCGGGTGGCACGGCCGCGCCGTCCTCCGCATCGGGCCACGGCGCCACCGTCGCGCGGGCCGGGAGCTCCGAGCACGGCCGCTCCGGTACGGGCACCCTCACCGCGCAGGCCGGGAGCGCCGAGCACGTTCACTCCAGCACGGGGGCCACCACCGTGACGGCGGGAGGCGCCGCGCACGAGCACTCCGGCAAGGCCGCCACCGCCGCGCCGACGGAGAGCGACCACTCCGCTGGCACCGGCCAGGGCGCCTCGCGGGGGCCCGCGGGGGGCCTGCCGCTCAACATCCTGCGCGTGTGGCTGTCCGCGTATCGCGTGGAGGTGGCGCTGTTCCTGGTGGCCTTCGTGGTGCTGGCCAGCTTCAGCTCGCAGCGCTTCCTGCGGCAGAGCGCGGCGCCGCACTTCATCTACCAGTCGCAGTCCTGGCTGGAGGGCCGGCTGGACCTGGACCCGCGGGTGCTGCCCAACCTGGAGGACTGGGCCTGTGTGCGCGTGGTGGACGGCGAGAAGGTCCGCTGCGAGGGCCGGCTGCTGCCGACGGACCGCTGGTTCGTGAGCTTTCCGCCGTTCCCCTCCGTGGTCATGCTGCCCTTCGTCGCGCTGCACGGCTACCAGTTCAACGACACCTCCTTCGGCGTCATCGTCGGCGCGCTGGCGGTGGCGCTCTTCTATTCGCTGCTGCGCTTCCTGGCGAAGGAGGGGGAGACGGCGAGAGACAGGAACGAGAACACCGCCCTGGCGCTCATCCTCGCCTTCGGCACCCTGTTCTTCTACTGCGCCATCCGTGGCGAGGTCTGGTTCAGCGCCGAGGTCATGGGCGTGGCCTTCACCTGCCTCTATGCGCGCAACGCGGTGCGGGCCCACCGGCCGCTGCTCGCCGGCGTGTTCTTCTCCATGGCCACGCTCACCCGCACGCCGCTGCTCTTCACGGGCCTGTTCTTCGTCCTGGAGGCGCTGTGTCCCGAGCCGGGCTCCCGGCTGGCGCAGCTCAAGGCCCTGGGCCGGGACTGGAAGCCCGCGGCGCGCAAGGTGGGGCTGTTCGCGCTGGGGGCCGCGCCCCTGGGGCTGCTGGCGGCCGCGTACAACTTCTACCGCTTCGGCCGCCTGGGAGAGTTCGGCCACCGGTTCTTCTACAACAACCGCGTCAACGCGGACATCGACCGCACCGGCCTCTTCCACTGGGACTACCTGCCGCGCAACCTGGAGGCCGCGTTCCTCAAGCTGCCCAGGGTCTCGCTGGAGCCGCTGAAGCTCGCGTATGACCCGCACGGCCTGACGCTGCTCCTGACGCTGCCGCTGCTCGTCTTCCTGCTGGTCCCGAAGACGCGCCCGCGCCTGCACTGGCCGCTGTGGCTCACCGTGGCCGTGTGCGCGCTGCCGGGCCTCTTCTACCAGAACACCGGCTACATGCAGTTCGGCTTCCGCTTCAGCCTCGACTACACGCCGTACCTCCTGTTGCTCTTCGCCATTGGGGGCTGGTCCCTCCGCAACCGCGCGGTGCTGGCGGCGGTGGCGCTCGGCGTGCTGGTGAACTTCTGGGGCGCGGTGGCCTTCCGCGGCTACACGGAGCTTGTCCGGAACTGGTAGGCGCCCGGGGCACGCCGGCTTGAATCCTCCACCCTCCAGGCGCACATAAGAGAGGCCATGCAACCTCCCACCGGACAGCCCCCTCCCGGCAAGCGCTGGCACACCCGCGAGGACAGCGGCATCCGCCTCGACTCCACGCTGCGCTGGTGGCACGACGACGAGCCCATCCAGCACCCGAAAATCATCGAGCTCTTCAACACCTCCCTCGTGCTGGACGAGGCGGGGCGCTACCAGCTCCGCATCGGCCAGGACTGGTGCTACATCCAGGTGGAGGGCGCCGCCTACGAGGTGCGTACCGTGGACGTCACCCCGGACGAGCGCGTCTCCGTGCGTCTGAGCGACCGCACCGCCGAGGCACTGGACACCGCCACCCTGTTCGTGGAGCCCGACGGTGTCCTCTCCTGCCGCGTGAAGCAGGGGAGGGCCCGGGCGCGCTTCTCCCGGGATGCCCAGTACCAGCTCGGTCAGCTCCTGGAGGAGGGCCCTGACGGCGCCCTGGTGTTGTGCGCCGGCCAGCGCCGGTGGCCCCTCCCCGTGACGCTCGACGCGCTGTCGGCGTCCGCCTAGGCAGCGGCCTCCGCGGGGGCCGGAGGGCAGGGGAGGGCGGCGGTGCCCACCAGCTCCCTGCCGAGCGCCTCCAGCACGTCAGGGTGCTCGCGCAGCCACTCCGTCGCGCGCTCGCGGCCCTGGCCGATGCGCTCCCCTCGCAGGCTGAAGTGGCTGCCCGACTTCTCGATGATTCCCGTGGCCACGCCCAGGTCCAGCACCTCGCCCGCGCGGTGGATGCCGGTGCCGTAGAGCAGGTCGAACTCCGCCTCCTGGAAGGGCGGCGCCACCTTGTTCTTCACCACCTTCACCCGCGCCCGCGAGCCCACCACCGCGTCCCCCTCCTTGAGGTTGCCCGTGCGGCGAATCTCCATCCGCACCGACGCGTAGAACTTCAGCGCGTTGCCGCCCGTGGTCGTCTCCGGGTTGCCGAACATCACCCCAATCTTCATGCGGACCTGGTTGATGAAGATGATGCACGTGCCCGAGCGGCTCACCGCCCCGGTCAGCTTGCGCAGCGCCTGGCTCATCAGCCGCGCCTGCACGCCCATGTGCGCATCCCCCATCTCCCCCTCGATTTCGGCTCTCGGCACCAGCGCCGCCACCGAGTCCACCACGATGAGGTCCACCGCCCCCGAGCGCACGAGCTGCTCCGTGATTTCCAGCGCCTGCTCACCGGTGTCCGGCTGCGACACCAGCAGCTCCTCCACCTTCACACCCAGCTTGCGCGCGTAGGACACGTCCAGCGCGTGCTCCGCGTCGATGAAGGCCGCCACGCCGCCCGCCGCCTGGACCTGCGCAATCGCATGCAGCGTGAGCGTCGTCTTGCCGGACGACTCGTTGCCGAACACCTCCACCACGCGCCCGCGCGGATAGCCCCCCACGCCCAGCGCCCGGTCCACCCCCACCGAGCCGGTGGGGATGACCGCGACCTTCTGCTCCCGTGTCTCGCCCCCCAGGGTCATCACCGAGCCCCGGCCGAACTGCTTCTCGATTGACGCCACCGCCGCCGCCACCGCCTTCAGCTTCTCCGTGAGCTTGCTCATCCCGTCTTCGGCTCCCTCGCCGCCCTGCCTGTGAGTGGGTGCTGCGCCGCGGGTTGGGCCGGGCGCATCGGCGAGGGGCATGAGCAACGGCCATGCCGGGTGTGCGCCCTCTGGAGCGCGAGACGGGGGCGTCCACGGGCGTGGCCCGGCGTCCCGAATGGCGGAGTGGCGGCGCCGGGGCGGATTGTCCGGGGTGGTCCGCGGGAAGCGGGTTCAGCCCGGTAGGGAGTTGAGGGTGGGCAGCCCCTGTGCGTGCGAGGCCACCTCGGCGGCCTCGCTCTCGCCGCCGATGTCGCGGTGGAGCCGCAGGAGGGCCTCACGCACCTCCCGCATGAGCGCTTCGCGGTCCGCCAGGGTGAGCCCCTTCGTCTCGATGGGGCGCCCCACCTTCACGCGGATGTCGTGCCGGCGCAGGCAGAAGCGGTCCGGGGGCAGCACCTGGCCCGAGCCCTCGATGGCCACCGGGACGATGGGCACCTGCGCCTCCAGCGCGAGCACGAAGGGCCCCTTCTTGAAAGGCAGGATGGAGCCGTCCCGCGAGCGCGTCCCCTCAGGGAAGGCGAGGATGCTGGCGCCCTCGCGGATGCGCTTTCCGGCCAGGGCCATGCTCCTCACCGCCTCCGTGTGCCGGGAGCGGTTGACGAAAATCATCCCCGTCATCTTCATGTACTGCCCGAGGAACGGCACGTAGCGGAGCACGTGCTTGGCCACGAAGCGCAGGTTGACGGGCAGCGCGGCGAACGCGCAGGGGATGTCCAGCGCGGACTGGTGGTTCATCAAGAAGACGTGCGGCCGGCTCCAGTCCACGTCTGGCAGCGGCTCCACCGTCATCCTCGAGCCGGTGATGCGCCAGTGCAGCGGCGCCCAGAAGCGCCGCGCCATCATCAGCGCGACATCGCCGTCCCGGGTGAGCAGCATCATCAGCCCGGCCAACGATATCCAGAAGACGCCCCACACCATCAGGATGACGGCCTGGAGCACCGTGAGCAGCGGGAGCAGGGGATTCATGCGCGGCGTCGAGGGGAACTCCATTCTTCCACTGACGCACTGCGTTGTCATCTCCTTCTAGGGAGAATCAGGGGGACGCCTGCTCGCCTGTTCCCGGGGTGGCGCTTTGCGTTGAACTTCAGGGGGGCCGGCATGAACTTCCCCGCGTGAAAGCGAACCGCGAGAGCCTGCCCCATGTGGTCATCCTCGGCGGAGGTTTCGCCGGTCTCTATGCCGCGCGGCACCTGTACAAGGCGCCGGTGCGCGTCACCGTGGTGGACCGGCACAACCACCATCTCTTCCAGCCCCTGCTGTACCAGGTGGCCACGGCGACGCTCAGCCCCAGCGAGATTGCCGCGCCCCTGCGAGGGATTCTGGGCCCCCACGACGTGAGCGTGCTGCTGGCGGACGTGACGGGCGTGGACACCGCCGGCAAACGCGTGCTGCTGGCCGACGGTGAGCTGACGTACGACTTCCTCGTCATCGCCACGGGGGCCACGCACTCCTACTTCGGCAACGACCAATGGTCGAAGTACGCCCCGGGACTGAAGTCCATCGAGGACGCGGTGGAAATCCGCCGGCGCATCCTGATGGCCTTCGAACTGGCCGAGCGCGAGACGGACCCGGAGGTTCGCCGCGCGCTGCTCAACTTCGTCATCATCGGCGCCGGCCCCACGGGCGTGGAGCTCGCGGGCGCCCTGGCGGAGATCAGCCGCCACTCGCTGCCCGGTGACTTCAAGAACATCGACCCCCGTCAGGCGCGCATCATCCTCATCGAGGGCGTGAAGAACGTGCTGCCCGTCTACCCGGAGGACCTGTCCCTCAAGGCTCGCCGAGCGCTGGAGGAACTGGGCGTGGAGGTCCGCACCGGCGCCCGTGTCACCAACATCGACGAGACGGGCGTCTTCATCGGCGACGAGCACCTCCCGGCCCGCACGGTGGTGTGGGCCGCCGGAGTGGCCGCCTCGCCCGTGGCGCGCTCGCTGGGCGTGGAGCTGGACCGCGCCGGCCGCGTCCTGGTGGCGCCCGAGCTGACGGTGCCGGGGCACGAAGACATCTTCGTCGTCGGAGACCTGGCCTCCGTGAAGGGGGATGACGGGAAGCCCGTGCCCGGGCTCGCGCCCGCGGCGATGCAGATGGGCAAGCAGGCCGCCGTCAACATCCGGCGCCGGCTGGAGGGCAAGCCCATGCAGCCTTTCAAGTACTGGGACCGCGGCTCCTACGCGGTGATTGGTCGTGGGCACGCGGTGGGCATCGCCTTCCGCCGCTTCAAGCAGTCCGGCTTCCCCGCCTGGGCGGCCTGGCTGCTCATCCACATCACCTTCCTCATCGGCTTCCGAAGCCGGCTGGCGGTGCTGCTCAACTGGGCCTACTCGTACCTGACGTTCGCCAAGTCCGCCCGCATCATCACCGGCCCCACCCCGCGACTGGACCTGGTGAAGCCGGGCCGGGCGCTTCCGGATGGAGGCACCGGGGCGGTGGAGGTCGAGGCCACCGCCCAGGTCCACGCCTCGCGGCAGGCGCCCACCCCGCCCGCGACGCACTGACACTCCAGCGCGCACTCAGGAGTCCTCCCGGGGAGTCGCCCGTCCGGACGGCGCGGCCATCCGGGAGGCGGAGCCTGGCCGGGAAGGGTGGGGGCTGCGGTTGTTGTCATGCGGGTAGTTCACGCGGTCCAGCATCCGGCAGTCGATGGCGAGCTGCATGTCCATGGCCTCGATGCGGGCATGCCCCTCCAGGTCGGCCCGGGTGAGGGCCACCTTGAGGATGCGGTCATGGGCCCGCGCGGAGAGTCCGAACATGCGCACCGCCCGCCCCAGCATCTCCTCGGCGCGGGGGCTCATCACGCAGTGGCGGCGTAGCAGGTGCGGTGGGAGCTGCGCGTTGCAATTCACGCCCGGCTCGTTCCGGTAGCGGGCCCGCTGGCGCTCGCGCGCGGCCTTGGCCCGCTCCCGGTAGTAGCTGCTGGGCGGCTCCCGCGTGTCGGCGCGCGCCAGGTGCTGGTACTCCACCGGCCGCGTCTGCAGGGTGATGTCGATGCGGTCCAGCAGCGGCCCGCTCACCCGCGTGTTGTATTCGTAGCGGCGGTTGTCCGTGCAGGTGCAGATGCGCCCCGGGGCGCCGTAGTAGCCGCACGGGCAGGGGTTCATCGCGGCCACCAGCATCACCTGGCACGGGTAGGTGATGTGCTGGTTGGCCCGCGCCAGGTGGATGGCGCCTTCCTCCAGCGGCTGGCGCAGCACCTCCAGCACGTTCTTCCGGAACTCCGGCAGCTCGTCGAGGAAGAGCACGCCGTGGTGCGCCAGGGAGAGCTCCCCCGGACGCGCCATGGGGCCGCCGCCCACCAGCCCCGCGTCGGAGAGCGTGTGGTGGGGCGCCCGGAAGGGACGTTCGCGCATCAACGAGTGCCCCTCTCCCAGGAGCCCCAGCACCGAGTACACCTTCGTCACCTCCAGCGCCTCGCTGAAGGTCATCTCCGGGAGGATGCCGGGCAGCCGCCGCGCCAGCATGGTCTTCCCGGAGCCCGGAGGGCCGCTCATCAGCACGTTGTGTCCGCCCGCGGCCGCCATCTCCAGGGCCAGCTTCAGGTCCGGCTGGCCTCGCACGTCCGCCATGTCCGGTGCCGGGAGGCCCTCCCCGGGCCGCCGGGAGTCCTCCTCCCGCGTATAGGTCTGCACGGGGCGCGTGCCCGTCAGGTGGTCCACCGCCTCGCGCAGGTGGGCCACCGGCAGCACCCGCAGCCCCTCCACCAGCGCCGCCTCGGCCGCGTTCGCCGCCGGCACCATGACACCGTCGTAGCCCCCGTTCTTCGCCGCCACGGCCAGCGGAAGCACGCCCTTGATGGGGCGGATGGCGCCGTCCAGCGACAGCTCTCCGCCGAAGAGCAGGCGCGCCACGGGCGCCTCCTCCAGCAGCTTCGCCGCCACCAGCACCCCCAGGGCGATGGGGAGCTCGAAGGCCGCTCCCTCCTTCTTCAAGTCCGCCGGCGCGAGGTTCACCGTGATTCGCTTCTGCGGCAGCTCGAAGCCCGTGTTCTTCAGCGCGGACACGACGCGGACCTTCGACTCCCGCACCGCCCCTTCCGCCTGTCCCACGACGTTGAAGTAGGGGAGGCCGAGCGCCATGTCGACCTCGCACTCCACCACCACCGCGTCGATGCCCATCAACGCCCCCGACCGCACCCTCGCCAGCATGTCCCGTCCTCCCCGAAGCCGCCGCCACCTCCCTCAGCAATGGCCGTACCGCCGCCCACCCGAGGCGTAGGGCGCCTCACGCCAATCCAGCCCGGTGGATGCCCATCCCGTCTCCGGGAATCTTGATTTCAGTGAGGCGGGATTTGTGAACCAGGGTCTAGCCAGGTCGGGATGAGTCCGGTACCTTGCAGTCCACTTGGGGGAATCCATGGGGGCAGAGCTCGCAGTGGACTCGCAGACTCGTCAACGCCGTCCGGTTCGCATCCGTCGCGCGGATCAGAAGCGCGGCCAGCGCATGAAGCTGGCCTTCGCCGTGTTCCGCTTCTGCCTCTACGGGATGATAGGGCTCAGCTCGGAGATATTCTTCTACAACCTGGTGCGGGTGGCCCGGCACGTGCCCGTGCTGGAGGCGCTCTTCCGGTTCCAGTGGCGGGTGGATGACAGGCTGGGGCTCAACGCCATCTGGGACACGCCCGTCTCCGTCGCCTACGGCCAGTGCTCGCTGTGGATGTTCCTCATCTACGGCGTGGCGTGCTTCTTCTTCATCGAGCCGCTCTACCGGTGGATGCTGTATCAGCACACCGGGCTGCGCGCCGCCGTCTACGGCATCGTCATCCTGCTCTTCGAGGGCTTCAGCGGCGTGGTGCTGGAGCGCTTCACCGGCTACCGCATCTGGTACTACGCGGACGCGGGCGCCATCCTCTGGGAGATGACGTCCCTCTACATCCTGCCCATCTGGATGGTGACGGGCCTCATCGCGGAGTTCATCTACAGGGAGATGATGGACCCGGACCTGCTGGCCGCCTTGGAGTCCCCGCTGCCCGCCACGCCCGAGGAGACCGAGGCCTCCTTCCAGCTGATGCGGTAGGTGCAGGCGTGGCCGTCGTAGCCGGACGTCTCGATGACGATGTCCTTCGCTCCGGCCACGCGCAGTCCCGCGTGGATGATGCCCGCGGTGAAGGACGGGTAGGCGCCCACCTCGTTCATCCACAGCTCGAACTGCTGGGGGCCCAGCTCCCTCAGCTTGGACTCGGTGTAGTTGTTGCCGGCCCGGAAGTTCTGCGTGGCGCGCATCAGCGCCCGCCGGGGCCCCAGCACGCGCAGCAGTGACAGCACGGCGCGCCCCAGCATCGTCTCCCGGAAGCCCTCGATGTAGGCCTCTCCCAGCTTCCAGGTGCCCTGGTCGATGGGCTCCTGGGGGAAGAGCTCCTCCGCGCCAATGCGGAGGAACGTCATCCAGGACTCGAAGGGGTAGGCGGGGCGGAGCTTCTGGTCCACGTCCAGGCCGGCCTGCCGCAGCCGCGCCTTGCACTCGGGCGTCAGCCGCCCGGACAGCGCGCGCAGGAACAGGGCTTCGATGGTCTGCTCAAAGATGAGAAGCTCGTCGGCCATTGAGTCGTGGACTCTAGCCGACGAGCTTCTCGAAGTGAATCACGACTCCAACCCGGAGCGTAGGCCGCCCGGAGGAGGCTCTCAGGGAGCGGGCGCCGGCGCGGGTGCCGGGGTGCCGGTGTCCACCGCGGTGCCCTGGATGACGGCGTTCTGCGGCAGCTCCGTGGCCATGGCGAGCACCTTCGCGCCGGCCGTCTTCGCGCCGTCCATCGCGACGATGAGCCGGCCGTAGTTGGCCGCGTCGTCCGCCATGAAGAAGACGATCTTCTCGTCCGGCTTCTTGGCCGCCAGCATGCGCTTGAGGCGGTTGACGTAGTCGGCGGGGGCAATCTTCTCCGTGTTGACGGAGTAGCCGCCGTCCTTGTCGAGCTGCACCACCAGCTGCTGGTCGTTCGGATCCGGCGGGGTGGGCTCCTGCTCCACCTCCGTGTCGGGGACGCGCACCAGGATGTCCTTCTCCATGAGCGGCGTCACCACCATGAAGATGATGAGGAGCACGAGCACCACGTCCACCAGCGGCGTGACGTTGATCTCGGAGTTCGGTGCGGACGCGGGCTTCACGAACTGCCGCTGCTTGTGTCCGGCCATTACTTCTTCTCCTCGACGCCGAGCGCGATCTGCTTCGCCTTGGACTTGCGGGCCACGTCCAGCACCCTGCGCACGTCGCCGACGTTCAGCGTGTTGTCACCCTTGAGCAGGATCTTCTTGCCCGGGTCCTTCGCCAGCTCCTCGGTCAGCTTGTCCTGGAGCGCCTGATCATCCACCTGGTCGTTCTCCACGAACACCTTCTTGTCCGGGGTGATGGAGAGGATGAGCGGGTCGGGTCCCTGCTTCCCCTCCTTCTCGACTTCGGTGGCCTTCGGCAGCTCCACGGACTTGCCGCGCTGGAGCATGGGGGTGACGACCATGAAGATGATGAGGAGCACCAGCACCACGTCCACCAGGGGCGTGACGTTGATGTCGCTCTTGATGCCCCCCTTGGGGCCTGCTGACATTCCCATGCGAGTACCTGATTCCTGGATGGAGGAGAGCCCGCCTCCGGTGGCGGCCTTGAGCCCCTTCAGGAGCTCAAGCCGTGCTCACGCGAGGGCGGGCCTCGGGTCGTCCCCGGGCTTGCCCCGGGCCACTGCTCAGGCCGCGTGCGAGGTGTGGGCGCCGCCGCCCAGGTGACGGGCGACCACGTCCAGGAACTCGTTGGAGGACTCGGAGATGTCCACCGCGCGGGCATCCACCCAGCCCTGCAGGAAGTTGTAGGCCATCACCGCGGGGATGGCCACGAGCAGACCGAAGGCCGTGGTGATGAGCGCCTCGGCGATACCGGCCGAGATGGTGCCCAGACCGCCGGAGCCGGAGGTCGCCATGAGCTGGAAGGCGGTGACGATACCCATCGTCGTGCCGAGCAGACCGACGAAGGGCGCCGTGGAGCCCACCGTGGCCAGCAGGCCGAGGCCGCGCTTCATGCTCTGCACCTCACGCTGGGCCTGGCGCTCGAGCGCGCGCGCCACCGACTCCACCGCCACGTCCTTGTTGTTCGGGCTGATGCGGTACGCCGTCAGGCCGGCGTTGATGACGCGGCCCAGGTGGCCCACGTCCTTGCCCAGGTTCGTGTTGGCGGCCGTGTTCAGGTCGCCCTTGGCCAGGATGGCGCCCATCTTCGCCGCGAAGGTGCGGCTGTCCGAACGCGTCTTGCGGAAGACGAGCATGCGCTCCGCCATCACGACCAGCGACGCGATGGACATGATGCCCAGGGTGAAGATGATGCACCGGGCGAAGAGGCCCGTGTGCGCCCAGATGCTAGCAAGTGAAAAGTCCATGATATTGGAGCGCTCCTCCTCACGAGCGCGGGGGTGATCAGCGGTGCTTCTCTACAGAGCGCGCCCGAGTCAGCGCGGCAGCTTGAAGTTCAGGGTGAAGGTGTAGTCAACCTGGACCGGACGGCCCTGGAACGTGACGGGCTTGTAGCGCGATGAAGTCAGCGCGTCCAGGACGGCCCTTTCCATGTGGGGCAGGGGCTTGATGATACGGCAGCGCTCCACTCGACCTTCCACGGTCACCACGCACTTGACGATCATCGTGCCCGCCACGCGAGCTTCCAGCGCCTCGCGCGTATACTCGGGCTGAGGGCCGGAGATCTTCTCCGGGCGCGTCATGCCCGCGCCGAAGGGGAGCACGTCCGTCCCCGTCCCGCCGAGCTGACCGCCCACCACACCACCGATCACACCGCCGACGACGCCACCGACCACGCCACCGGGAACACCCCCCTCGACGCCACCCTCGACCTCCTCCTCGCTCGCCTCCTCCTCCTGGGCGGGCTCCTCGGACGGCTCCACCTCCTTCGGAACCTCCTTGGGGATCTCCTTCGGCTGGACGATCTGATCCGGCTTCTTGGGCTTCTTCGGAGTCGTCTTCGGCTTGGAGGACGCGGCCGGAGGAGGCGGAGGCGGCGGCGGAGGCGGGGGGGCCATGGTGGCCTTCAGCGTCACCTCGATCTCCTTCTCCTCGGCGGGAGGCGGCCGCAGCGAAAGCCACAGCGCGAGGCCGAACAGCGCCAAGTGGAGGAAGACCGAGATGGCGGCCCCGACGCCGAACCGCGACTTGGGCCCCTGACCGCGGTCAAGGACTGAATCGAACATGAACTAGACTCCTCTTGACCAGTGGACTGCGCCACGGCCTGCCCGGATGAGAAGGCCGCGTACCATACAGAAACGCGTTTCTGGTTCAAGCAGGCGTGTCGAACGGTACCCGACGTGATCGCGCAATTGCCCCACTGGTCACCAAAAAGCAACGGTCTATTGACAACTGCTCGACCTCGGATATTTTCCCGAGTCATTTTCGGTTGCAGCCCACCTTGGAGGGGTATGGTATGCACGTGAACCGAGTGCTCCGGGAAACCGGAGTTGTCCTGGCCGCAGGTCTGCTTTACGGATCGGCGGCTTTCGCGCAGTCGAGCACGATGATCGGAACGATCATCGACGCTCAGAGCCGGCAGCCTGTTCCTGACGTCGTCGTGACCGCCACCTCGCCCAACCTTCAGGGCGAGCAGACGGTGGTGAGTGACGCGCAGGGCAACTACCGTATTCCCCAGCTTCCGCCGGGTGTGTACACCCTGCGGTTCGAGAAGGAGCAGTTCCGTCCGTACGCGCGCGCTGACGTCCAGCTGCGTCTGAACCGCACCATCCGCGTCAACGTGGAGCTCCTGCCGGAGTCCCTCGGTGAGGTGGTGGAGATCACCGGTACCCCGCCGACGATCGACGTGGGCTCCACGACCACGGGCGTCAACGTGGATCAGGAGTTCATCAAGCGCATCGCCGTGGCGCGTCCGGGCGGCAAGGGCGGCGCGGCCCGCTCCTTCGAGTCCCTGGCCGAGCTGGCGCCTGGCGCCCAGACGGACCAGTACGGCGTGTCCATCAACGGCGCGACCTCGCCCGAGAACGGCTACGTGGTGGACGGCCTGTCCACGAACGACCCGGCCTACGGCGTGAACGCGAGCCCGCTGAGCATCGAGTTCGTCCAGGACGTGAACATCATCACCGGCGGCTACATGCCGGAGTTCGGTCGTTCCACGGGCGGCGTGGTCAACGCGGTCACCCGGTCGGGCTCCAACGAGTTCCACGGCTCCGTCTTCGCCAACTGGACGCCGGGCACCCTCGAGGGTGACCGCAAGCTGGTTCGCGAGGAAGGCACGGTCATCACCGGCCTCAACGAGCTGAAGAACCTGGGCGACTTCGGCGCCACCCTCGGCGGTCCCATCCTCAAGGACAAGCTGTGGTTCTTCGCCGGCTTCGCGCCGTCGTTCACCCGCTACCAGCACACCCGTACCCTCAACGCGCTGGAGGTCATCGAGGACGGCCCGCGGACCCGGTACGCCACGGATGAGAACGGCTTCACCGTCGCCAACGCCATTCCGGGCTCGGAGCGTCAGTACTTCGCGGACTCCCGCAGCCTGCAGTACATGGGCAAGCTGACGTACCTCATCAACCAGGACCACAACGTGTCGTTCGCCCTGAACGGCACCCCGTCCTCGACGGGCGGCCTGGGCAAGCTGACGCTGGATCCCCGCACGGGCCTGCTGCCGGGCGCCCTGACGGCGCGTCCTGGCGACTTCGGCCTGACGGAGAACAACGCCAACACCACGTCGCTGGCCCTGAAGTACGCCGGTGCGTTCATGGACAAGAAGGTCCTGGTCGACGCCAACGTCGGTTGGTTCCACCAGACCGCGTCCACGCTGCCGGGTGATGGCAGCAAGCTGGGTGACAGCCGCGGCCTCGCGGGCTACTCCCGCATGACGTATACCAACCCGCGCACCCTGACGGTGTTCGAGAGCCTGCCCGAGGGCTACGCCGCGGCTTGCGACCCCGTCACCTACCTCGACGAGGAGGGTGAGGAGCAGGTCATCGACCGTTGCCCGGTCACCGGCTACTCGGTGGGCGGCCCCGGCTTCATGAGCGACGCGAAGCTGGACCGCTACCAGATCAACGCCAAGGCCACCTACCTGCTGAACGCGCTCGGCACCCACGTGCTGAAGGCCGGCGTGGACACCGAGTTCCTGGTGTACGACCAGACCAAGGCCTACGGCGGCGGCGTGTTCTTCCAGGAGAGCGTCCCGTACGCCGGCGCCACGTATCAGGATGGCACGGTCAGCGACTTCCGCCGCTACGGCTACCAGACGGCGCCTGACACCCCCATCACCCAGCTCACCCAGCAGGCCAAGTCCACCAGCACCACGGTGGGCGGCTTCGTGCAGGACTCCTGGTCCCTCGCGAACCGCGTGACGCTGAACCTCGGCGTCCGCTACGACGTGCAGGCGATGTACGGCGGTGACGGCGAGCTGGCGCTCATCATGGGCAACCAGTGGTCGCCGCGCGTCGGCGCCATCGTCGACCCGTTCGCCAACGGCCGCGCCAAGTTCTTCGTGAACTTCGCCCGGTACTACGAGCAGGTGCCGCTCAACCTGCTGGACCGCGCCTTCCCGGGTGAGCGCCGCTTCAGCGCGCGTCGCCAGCTGGCGGAGCCGGGGGATGGTACCGGCCGCTGCGATCCGTCCAGCCGCGAGAGCCAGGAGACGGACTGCCGCTCCGCGGAGAACGTGATCGCGCTCCCGGAGTCCAACCGCAACCCGAACCGCCTCTACACGGGCGGCAAGGTGGAGAACGAGCCGGTCGACCCGGACATCAAGCCGCAGTCGTCCGACGAAGTGGTGGTCGGCGGTGAGTACGAGCTCCTCGCCAACACCCGCATCGGCGCCAGCTACACGCACCGCGACATGAACTCGGTCATCGAGGACATGAGCCGCGACGACGGCAACACGTACTTCCTCGGCAACCCGGGCTCGGGCTTCGCCAAGGAGTTCCCGAAGCCGGAGCGCAACTACGACGCGGTCACCGTCTACCTGAACCGCACCTTCGCGGACGGGTGGCTCGCCCAGGCCAACTACACCTGGTCGCGCCTGTACGGTAACTACCCCGGTCTGTTCCGTCCGGAGACGGCGCAGCTCGACCCGAACATCCTCTCGGACTTCGACCTCATCGAGCTCCTGGAGAACCGCACGGGTCTGCTGCCCTTCGACCGTACGCACCAGATCAAGGTGTTCGGCGCCAAGGAGTTCAACCTGACGAGCGAGCTGTCGGCGAGCCTCGGTGTTTCCTACCGCGGCAGCTCCGGCACGCCCATCAACTACTACGGCGCGCACTCCTCCTACGGCACGGACGAGTCCTTCGTCCTTCCCCGTGGCGAGGGTGGCCGGACCCCGTGGGTCAACACCATCGACTCCAACATTGGTGTGAACTACCGGGTCAGCAAGGACAGCGTCGTCTCCTTCACCCTGGACGTCTTCAACCTGTTCAACTTCCAGGGCACGGACGCGGTGGACCAGACCTACACCACGCTGCCCGTGCAGCCCATCGCCAACGGCAGCCCGTCCGACCTGCCGGGCAACGTCGATTGGCAGGCCGGTGAGGAGCGCGAGGACGACCCGGACACCGAGCTCATCGACGAGTCCAAGTTCGGCACCGTCGATGGCGACATCAACAAGAACTTCAAGAACCCGACCCGTTACCAGCCGCCGCGTCAGGTGCGGTTCGGTATCCGGTACACGTTCTAATCCTGGGCCCACTTCGGAATCGGAACCTCAAGTCACATGACCAAGAACATTCTCAAGACCACGCTTGTCGTGCTGAGCGCTGGTAGCATGCTGACTGGCTGCGATCTGGAGCAGCCAGAGGCCGCCTGCTTCGTTCAGGACGCGACCAACTGGATTGCGAAGTACGACCAGGTGGACGAGCCCCGCCTGGTGGTGGACGGTGTCGTCACGGACCAGGCCTGCGAGCTGGTCGCGCCGAAGGCGGAGCTGCTCGGCGTGTACAAGTTCGTCAACCCGGACGCCGGGAACGCCGCCACCCTGGCCCTGCGCCCGCAGGGTCTGGCGAGCCGCGGCCTGGCGGACACGACGACCGATCAGTCGGAGCAGACGGCGATCGGCAACTTCGCGTCGGAGGCGGATGCCAATGATTTCTGCGGCGCCCCCACCTTCGAGTCCGCGCGCGTCGTGACGGCCACGGGTGGCATCAGCTACCAGTTCTCGAACATCCGCGTGTACGCCGCCCCGAACGCCCCCGGCACCCAGCTGACGGGTGAGCTGACCTACACGCGGGATGGCTGCCGTTCGAGCTACATCGTCAGCGCCCTGTGGCCTGCGGTGGGCTGCATCGCTGGCTCCACGGCTGCGGACGAGAGCTGCGGCGAGGGCTCCGGTCTGAACCCGGACTTCGCGGCCACCTGCCTCGACGGCATCGTCTGCGTCGTGGGCGGCACGGCCTGCTGCGTCCCGGCGAAGGCCATCCCCTCGTTCAACTAGACCGAGGCGTCATCTCTCGTCGCTGAAACGCGCCACCTCCGGGTGGCGCATCGCGGCCCCGGCAGCCCTCCCCACGGGAGTGGCCGACCGGGGCCGCGGTGTTTACAGAGCTGTACCCCACAGGAGGCGCATTGGAGGGCCGTTACTCACTCATCGAGCACGTCCGGAGCTTGCTGGCGGACGAGCAGGGCACGCTGTTCAAGGCGGCGCCCTACCGGGTGGCCCTCTGCTATCCGAGCCCCTACCACGTGGGCATGAGCTCGCTGGGCTTCCAGGCCATCTACCGGGAGCTGCACACGCATGCCGGGGCCACGGCCGAGCGCGTCTTCCTTCCGGATGACGTGGAGGCCTTCAAGAAGACGCGCACCCCGCTCTTCACGTGGGAGTCGCAGAACCCCGTCTCCAGCTTCGACATGCTGGCCTTCTCCGTGGCCTACGAGCTGGAGCTGACGGGCTTCTTCTCCTTGCTGGAATTGGCGGGCCTGCCCCTGCTGGCGGAGGAGCGCCGGGACGGAGGCCATCCGCTGGTGGTGGCCGGGGGCCCGCTGACTTTCTCCAATCCGGACCCGCTGGAGCCCTTCGTGGACGTGCTCGTCCAGGGCGAGGCGGACGACCTCATCCACGTGCTGGTGGACGCGGCGGCGTCCATGGAGCGCGAGGCCCTGCTCGACTACCTGGCGCGCACCCCCGGCTTCCGGGTGCCCGGGCGGGGAGGGACGCGCTACCACGTCGCCAAGGCGACGGACGCCCGGCTGCCCGCCCGCTCGCAAATCATCACCCCCCATACCGAGCTGCGCTCCATGTTCCTCATCGAGCCGGAGCGGGGCTGCTCGCGGGGCTGCCACTACTGCGTCATGCGGCGCACCACCAACGGGGGCATGCGGACGGTGCCTCCGGAGCGGGTGCTGTCGCTCATCCCGGAGCATGCGAAGCGGGTGGGGCTGGTGGGCGCCGCGGTGACGGACCACCCGCGCATCGTCGAGCTGCTGCGCACCCTCGCCGACTCGGGGCGTGAGGTGGGGGTGTCCTCGCTGCGCGCGGACCGGCTGACGCAGGAGCTGGTGGATCAGCTCCGGCGGGGAGGGGCCACCAACCTGACGGTGGCGGCGGACGGGGCCTCCCAGCGGATGCGGGACCTGGTGGACCGCAAGCACTCGGAGGAGCAGATTGTCCGGGCCGCGAACTTCGCCCGCACCGCCGGGATGAAGCAGCTCAAGGTGTACAACGTGGTGGGCCTGCCCTACGAGGGCGACGAGGACATCGACGAGCTGATCCGCTTCACCGCGGAGCTGTCCCGCATCCTCCCGGTGGCGCTGGGCGTGGCCCCCTTCGTGGCCAAGCGCAACACGCCGCTGGACGGGGCGCCCTTCGCGGGCATCCGCGAGGTGGAGGGACGGCTGGAGCGGCTCCGGAAGGGCCTGCGGGGACGGGCCGAGGTGCGGCCCACGTCCGCGCGCTGGGCCTGGGTGGAGTACATGCTGGCCCAGTGCGGCCCGGAGGGCGGGCTGGCGGCCATGGACGCCTGGCGGGCCGGGGGCAGCTTCGCCGCGTGGAAGCGCGCCTTCGAGGCCCGGGGCTGTGAGCCCTACCTGGCGCGCCGGGTGGAGGACGGACGGCGCAACCCCGTGGTGTGGCCCACCGTCGCGAAGGTGGCGCCCCCGGCGTCCGCCGCCTGACGCGTTCCGCGACGGGACGGTGCACGGCCGCCCCGGCTTCCGCTAGAAGGCCGCTGACGCCGATGGCCGGCGTCGACGGCAGCGGAGAATCGTGTGAGCACGCAGCGCGTGGACAAGGCGTGGCAGCAGAAGGGCCTGAAGGAGTACCCGACGGAGGCCCTGCTGGGGACGCTCGGCCACTACGGGCTTCCCGTGAGTGAGGAGGAGTTCCGGAAGCTGGCGGAGACGGCCTTCCCGCTGGGCATCGCCCAGCAGTGGCGGGCGAAGTGGAAGGGCACCGGCCCCTTCAAGGACTTCGCCGTGGCGGCGGCCGTGGAGCTGTGGCGCCGCTGGCTGCCGGACCGGGTGGCTCCGATGGAGCTGGCGGACACCCTGAGCGGCCTCATGCACGCGCTGGCGCTGCTGCTGGACGGCAAGCAGGACGCGCCGGTGGCGGAGGCCTTCGAGAAGATGAACGCCGTGCGCGCGCGCATGCCGCTGGACGAGCAGGGCGCTCCGCAGGAGCGCTTCATGCGCGAGGCGCTGGCGCCCTTCACGGAGAAGCAGGCCGAGGTGTTCGACAGCCTCGCCGAGGCGCTGGCCTCCGCGGGCCATGCCGCGCACGCGGACGCCTTCGCCGACCTCGAGGAGTTCCTGCTGCCGGACCGCAAGGGCATTGCCAGGGCCATGGTGCGCGCGGCCCGTGGCGAGGTGGATGGCGCCACGGAGGACCTGGTGAAGTTCACCGAGGACACCTCGCGCGCCCCCATCTCCCGCCTGCTCGCCGTGGATGGCCTCATCCACGTGAAGGCGCATGGCCGTGCCGCCGCGGCGGCCCGTTCCCTGCTGGACTCGGCGGAGAAGGGCGGCGACCTGCACCTGGCGCTGGACCTCGTTCCCCGCCTGGAGCACATCTACAAGGCGCAGAACGACCGTGAGTCGCTCCTGGAGCTGATGCTCATCTCCCAGCGCCTGGAGGAGGCCCACGACAAGATTCACCCGGGCCACCGGCGCCACCGTCACGGGCGCTGAGGCGCGCTGAAGGGCAGCGGCGAGGGTGGGGTGGGCCCGTCCCGGGTCCACCTTCCGCTCCCGCGTCTCAGCCTGGCCCGTCCGGGCCGCCGGCCTCGTCCTTGCCGCCGGCGACTGGAGAAGGGGCCTCCGGCGCGGGGGCACCTGCCTCCGCCTCCGCGCCCGCCTTGCGCTTCAGGGGCACGCGGAGGACGCCGGGCACGCCTTCCGCCACGTCGCGCACGGACACCACCGCGCCCACCGTCGTGTAGCGGATGGCGCCCGTCTGCGTGAAGGCGTGCTTGAGCGGGTATTCCTTCGCGCGGGGGAGGAACCACTCGCGCGTGGCGCGCATGGGCAGCACGTGCAGCTCGCCCTGCGAGAGGAAGACGTACACCAGCAGGTCCGCGCCGCTGTAGAGGAAGCAGCCCGGGGTGTCCTTCTCCAGGTTGGACACCAGCTCGAAGAAGTAGCGGCGGCGGGTGGCGTTGCGGTCGCCCTTCACCTCGATGCCGCGCACCTCTCCCGAGGGCAGCTCCCAGAGCAGGTCCACGCCCCGGTGCTGGAAGCGCGGGTCCTCCTGCACGTCGTGAACGCGGGAGCCCGGCTCGGTTTCGAGAAGCCACGCGCGGGCGTGCTGGACGGCGCGGTCCGCCGCGCCCTGCACGCCGCGCATGCTGAAGCTTCGCGCCATGACGTCAGCGGCGCAGCTCGACGCCCGTGGCCACGAGCTGCACCTCGCGCGGCTTGCCGTCCGCGCCGCGCGGGACGATGGCGCCCTCGGACTCGTAGTGCTGCGCGCGGCTGTCGCTCAGCTCGGCCACCTTCAGCACGCCCTCCACGCGCGCCTGCGAGCCGGCCGAGTCCAGCGGGACGAAGAAGCCGTAGTCCTTGAACGTCACCCGCACACCCGGGCTCTTGTCCTTGGCGTCCGCCGCCAGCTCCATCCAGCAGCCCTTGCGCTCGCACGCCTTGCGCACCGTGCCCTCGACCAGCACCGTCTTCCCGTCATGCGCCTGGGGCTTCGCCAGCACGTCCGCGAGCTTCAGGGCCTGGGTGCCCTTGATGGGCTCGCCCCGGGTGAGCTTCCAGCCGTCCTGGGCCGGAGCGGCGGCCTGGGCAGGCGCGGTCTCCGTCTTGGCCGCGGGCGTCTGGGCCTTGGCGGCCTGCGGCGCGGGCGGGTGGTGGCAGTCGGCCTCGGCGGCCTTTCCGGCCTTGGCGGGCGTCTTGTCACCCGCGAGCGCGACCAGTGGGACGGCGACCAGCAGCATCAGGGACGTGCGGAGCGTGTGCATGGGCCGTACGCTTAGCCAGAAGTCCTTGCCCCGGCAAGCCGCCGCTCGTACTAGATTGCCCCTGGCTCCCACACTCCGGTGAGGCGCGCATGAAGGTCCTCATCCCTCCCCGCAACCGCCACCTCGGCACCGTGGATGTCCTGGGCATCATCGGCGTCGTGGGTCTCCTCGTGGCCCGCTACATCCCGGTGGCGCGCATCATCCCCTTCTGGGGGTGTGTGCTGCGCGAGCAGACGGGCTGGCCCTGCCTCGGCTGCGGGCTGACGCGGGTGGCCGACCGGGTGTCCCATCTCAACCTCGCCGGTGCCTGGGACGCCAACCCGCTGGGGACGGTGGCCGCCCTCCTGTTCGCCCTGGCGGCGGTGGCCATGGTGCTGCACCTGGTCTTCGCCGTCCCCATCCCCGAGGTCCAGCTCTCACCGCGGGAGTGGGGCGTATTGCGCGTGGTGCTGCCGACGCTGGTCCTCGTCAACTACGCCTGGGTGGTGGTGAAGACGCGCTTCCCCCATCTGCTGCTGTAGCCTGTCCCTCGTGCCATCCGCGCTCGTCCTGCTGGGCTACCTCGCCGGCTCCATTCCCTTCGGTGTGCTGCTGACGCGGTGGCTGCGCGGCGTGGACGTGCGCCAGCAGGGCAGCGGCAACATCGGCGCCACCAACGTCACCCGCGTGGCGGGCAAGAAGCTGGGCGCGGTGGTGCTGCTGCTGGACGCCCTCAAGGGCGCGCTGCCGGTGGCGCTGGCGCTGCGCGTGCTGCCGGGGCAACCCATGGTGCACGTGCTGGTGGGCCTGGCCGCGGTGCTGGGCCACGTCTACCCGGTGTGGCTGAAGCTGCATGGCGGCAAGGGCGTGGCCACCGCGCTGGGCGTGCTGGTGGTGCTGGTGCCCGAGGCGGCGGTGGCCGGGGCGCTGGTGTATGCCGCCGTCCTCGCGGTGTGGCGGGTGAGCTCGCTGGGCTCGCTGGCGGCGGGGGCCACGGCGGTGGGCACGTCGGCCCTCACCGCGCGCGCCACGGAGTACGCCGGTCTCTCAGCCTTCCTCCTCGCCCTCATGCTGTGGACGCACCGGAGCAACATCCGCCGGCTCATGCGGCACACCGAGCGGCGCTTCTGAGGTGTCTCCGTCTGGCCGCGCGGGGCCTCCCGAGGGCCGGTAGCCCAGCAGCGTGCAGGCGATGGGGCCGTTCCACAAATCCCTTCGCGCGGAGGGGCGCGCGTGGAAGGCGCTCTCGAAGGCCGGGTTGCCGGAGAGCACCCAGACGCGCCAGCCCGGCACGCGGAGCGACTCGCCCAGCTTGAAGTAGAAGCTCTTCATGCCCTTCTGCCCGCCCGAGCCCAGCCGGTCTCCGTAGGGCGGGTTGGTGATGATGAGGCCGCCCGTGGCGGGCAGCGGGGGGAGCTTCGTCGCGTCGCCCTCGGCGAGGTGGATTTCCTCCGACAGCTTCGCGGCCCGCACGTTGCGGCTGGCGGCCTCCAGCGCCTCCGGGTCCTTGTCGAAGCCCAGCAGCGGCACCGTCACCTTGCGCTCGTTGCGCCGGGCGTCCGCGCGCAGGTCCGCGAGCAGCTCGCGCGCCCGCGTCCCCAACTCCGGCCAGCGCTCCACCGCGAAGTCGCGGTTGAGGCCGGGGGCCCGGCGCCGGGCGATGAGGCCGGCCTCGATGAGGAGCGTGCCGGAGCCGCACATCGGGTCCACCAGCGCCTCCTCGCCGGTGTAGCTCGCGGCGCGCAGCAGGGCCGCGGCCAGCGTCTCCTTGAGGGGCGCCGGGGTGGGGCGCACGCGGTAGCCCCGGCGGTGCAGGGGCTCGCCGCACAAATCCAGCGAGAGTGACAGCGTCTCGCGCGACAGGTGGGCCACCACGCGCACGTCCGGGTCTCGCGTGTTGACGTCCGGCCGGGCGCCCTTCGCGTCGCGGATGCGGTCGACGATGGCGTCCTTCACCTTGAGGGCCACGAAGCCCGAGTGGGTGTGCTCGCTGTCCTTCAGCGTGGCGTCCACCGCGAAGGTGGTCTCCGGCGTGAGGTGCTCCTCCCAGGGAATCTCGGCGGCGGCCTCGTAGAGCCCCTCCGCGCCGTGGGCCTCGAAGGCCCCCAGCGGGTAGAGCACGCGCATGGCGATGCGCGACCAGAGGCACACCTTCAGCGCCTCGTCGAGCGTGGCCATGAAGCGCACGCCGCCGCGGTCCTGGCGGATGCGGCGGGCTCCGAGTTCCTTCAGTTCGTCGGCGAGGAGGTCCTCGGTGCCGCGGGCGGTGGTGGCGAAGAGGGCAATGCGTTCAGCCATGGGACACCGCCCATAGACGACGTGAGGCCGCTTGGGAACCGGCAACGCGCATCAAGTGCCCACCACCTCGTAGATGGCGAAGGTGGCGCCCTCCTGCTCGGCGCTGGCCTCCTTCGCCCGCCGGAAGTCCTCCGACTGGAAGTAGGCACGCATCGCCTCCCTGTCACGCCAGCGCGTCACCAGCAGCAGCTCCGGCGAGCGCTCGAAGGAGCGCAAGACCTCCAGGCCCAGGAAGCCCTCGTGCGCATCCACGCGCCGGGCCCGCTCCTGGAAGCGGGCGACCAGGCGGTCCGCGTCTTCGGGGGCGGGGCGGAAGCGGGAGATGGCGACAATCATGGGGACGCGTCCGGGTGGAAAACGAGACGGGGGCGCCCGGCCTGGCCGGAAGCGCCCCCGTCGGGAAGAACCGTTCGTGGGGCCACGCCCGTTCCCGGAGCGTGGCGGCGCGGATGACCTACATGGCCCCGGCGCCCGGCATGTCGCCCACGCCCCGGATGAGCACCTCGCGGGGCTTGGCGCCGTCGGCCGGGCCCACCACGCCGTCGCGTTCCATGCGCTCAATCATGCGCGCCGCGCGGTTGTAGCCGATGCGCATCTTGCGCTGGAGCATGGAGATGGAGACGGCGCGCATCTCGCCGACCACCGCGAGCGCCTGGTCGTACAGCTCGTCGGACAGCTCGTCCTCCTCGCCGCCGCCGCCTTCGCCTTCCTCGTCGCGCGGCTTGAGGATGGACTCGTCGTAGACGGGCTTGCCCTGGGCCTTGAGGTGGTCCACCGCCTTCTTGATTTCGTTCTCCGACACGAAGGCGCCGTGCACGCGCTGCAGGTGCGCGCTGGTGGGCGGCATGATGAGCATGTCGCCCATGCCCAGCAGGGCCTCGGCGCCCACGGTGCCGAGAATGGTCATCGAGTCCGGCTTCGAGCGCAGCATGAAGCTGATGCGCGTGGGGAAGTTGGCCTTGATGACGCCGGTGACGACGTCCGTGGACGGGCGCTGCGTGGCCACCATCAGGTGGATGCCGGCCGCGCGGGCCATCTGCGCCAGGCGGGCCACGTAGGTCTCCACCTCGCGGCTGGCCACCATCATGAGGTCCGCCAGCTCGTCGATGATGACCACGATGTAGGGCAGCTTCTTGAGCTCCTTCTTCTCCGGCTTGTCGCCGGCCGCCTCCACGGGAGCGCCCTCGCCGGAGTCCTCGGGCTCGGCCTCCACCTCGGGCACCTCGGGCTCGGCGGCCTCCACCGCCTCGCGCATGTCCTCCTCGTCGTCGCGCGGCGCGGCCACGCCCAGGCCGTCGGCGGGGGCCACGGGCTTCGCCTCGCCCTCCACGACGAACACCTTCTTGGGCTTCACCTTCTTCGGCGCGGGCTCGGCGTTGAGCGTGCCCTTCACCTCGGTGGCGGAGGTCTCCACCAGCTTGTTGTAGCCGGCGATGTTGCGCACGCCCGCCTCGGACAGCATCTGGTAGCGGCGCTCCATCTCCTCCACGGCCCAGCGCAGCGCGAGCGCCGCCTTCTTCGGGTCCGTCACCACCGGCAGCAGCAGGTGGGGGATGCCTTCGTAGACGGACAGCTCCAGCATCTTCGGGTCCACCATGATGAAGCGGACCTCCTCGGGCGTGGCCTTGAGGAGGATGCTCATGATCATGGAGTTCACGGCCACCGACTTACCGGAGCCCGTGGTACCGGCGATGAGCAGGTGCGGCGCCTTCGCCAGGTCGAGGACGTACGGCATGCCCTCGATGTCCTTGCCCACGCACATGGTCAGCTTGCTGGGGCCCTTGTGGAAGGCGTCCTGCTCGGCGATTTCCTTGAGGTACACCGTCTCGCGGTCGCGGTTCGGCACCTCGATGCCCACCACGCCCTTGCCGGGGATGGGGGCGACGATGCGCACGCGCATCGCCTCCATGGCCATGGCCAGGTCGTCCGCGAGCGCGGCAATCTTGCTCACCTTGATGCCGGGGCCCGGGAGGAACTCGTACATGGTGACGACGGGGCCGGGGCGGATTTCCACCACCTCGCCGACGATGCCGAAGTCCGCCAGCTTCGCGCGCAGCTTCTCCGCCGTGGTGAGGAACGCGTCCTTGTCCAGCGCGGAGCGCTCCTTCTTGTCGCACTCCAGCACGTCCAGCGGCGGCAGCGAGAAGCTCTTGCGGTCGCCGACGAACTCGAACTGGTCCTGGCTCTTCTTCGCGGTGGGCTTGGGCGGGGCCTTGGGCTCCACGATGAGCGGCATGCGCGCGGCCAGCGCGGCCGGGGGCGCGGGGACGATGGCGGCCTGGGCCGGAGCGGCGGGCGCCACCGGAGCCGCGGCGACGGGGGGCACCACCGCCGGAGCCATGGGCTCGGGCTCCGCGGCCTGCGCGGCGGCCAGGGCGTGGGCGGGCACGGGCGGGGTGGACGGCGCCGGGCCGGTGACGATGTTGGGCGTCTTGCGGCGGGCGCGCGGCGGCTCGGCGGCCTCCGCGCCCGCGGGCACGGGACGGGGCTCGGGCGCCAGGAACGACGCGGCCCAGGCGGGGTCCGCGCCGGGCCCCAGGCGCTTGGGGGCCGGCTTCTCGGTGACGGCCTCGGCGGCCTCGGGCGGCAGCGAGTCGTCCTCCTCGCGGGGGGCCAGCTTCGCCGCCAGCTTCTCCGCCTTCTCTCGCTCGCGGGACTCCTTGAGGGCCAGCTTCGCGGCGGCGGCCTTCTCCTTCTCGTCCTGCTTGGCCAGGCGCACGGCCTCCTCGGCCATGGCCTCCGCCTCGGCGGCCTCGGCCTCGGCGGCCAGCCGCTCGGCCTCGGCGAGCTCCTCCTCGTCCGCCTCCAGCTGCGCGAGGAAGGCGGCCTCCTCCAGCTTCTCCTGCGCCGCGCGCTCCTGGCGCTCCTTGTAGGCGACCTTCTGCGCCTCCCAGAAGGCCAGGGCGGACTCGCGCAGGCGGGCGCCCAGCACGCACATGCCGGCCCACACCAGCGAGCAGAGCTTGAGGAAGGTGTACTGCGTGCCGACGATGAGCGCCGCCGCGCTGACCGCCGTGACGAGGATGACGGTGCCGACGGTGGAGAACAGCCCCTCCAGCACGCCGCCCAGGCCGGCGCCCAGCGCGCCGCCCGGCGGGTGCGCCCAGCCCCTGTCCCCGCCGAACATGAGCTGCGCCAGCACGGACACGCTGACCGTCAGCAGCACGAGGCTGACAATCTGGGGCCCGCGCTTGCGCTCGCGGCTGCCCACGAACAGCACCATGGCGGTGTAGATGCCACCCACCGGAATCAGGTAGGCACACACGCCCAGCATGCCCCGCAGTGACTCCGCGATGAGGTGCCCCATGGGCCCCACCGCGTTGCGGAAGCCGGGGCCTACCCGGTCCTTCACATCGAATGTGGCCACCGCCAGCAGGGACAACAGGGAGGCCGCCATCAGGAACACACCGGTGATGGCCCGCCCGGCGACGCCACCGCCCGAGCCAGCCTTCATCCGCTTGTCCGCCAGCGCCTTGCGCCGCGTCGCGATTTCCTGCCGGGACAGGACCGCCTTCTCCGCCCGACCCTTCTTCGCCGTCATGACCTCTTCCCTCTGCGCGTCTCAGTCGCGTAGCGGGCTGTAGCAATGCCCGGCGCCGAGTGTAGGGAGGGAGGGGGACCGGTCAATTTCCCGGCCACCTCCCGAGGGAAGCGGAAGCCACGTGACAGGGGGCCTACATTTCGGCTGCACCCCTCCACGGAGGGGGTATGTTGCCGCCCATCAACGCCACCCGGACGCGCCGCGTCGCGGGGAGGCTGGATTTCGTGGAGGAATACCCATGGCCGACGTCCGTACCGAGAAGCCGTCTTCCACCGAGGAGGAGTACTTCGCCCGGGAGGAAATCGAGAAGAAGCGCAAGCTGGCCCTCCAGCAGGCCGCCGAGACGGCGGCGAAGCAGCGCGAGGAGCTGAAGCAGCTGCACTACATGAAGTGCCCCAAGTGCGGCATGGACCTGCAGACGCTGAAGCAGGGCAACGTCGAAATCGACACCTGCTTCAACTGCCACGGCGTCTTCCTGGACGCGGGCGAGCTGGACCAGCTCATCAACCAGCACGGCCACGAGGGCAGTGGCAAGGTGATGGGCGCCATCCTCAACCTCTTCAAGAAGAAGTAGCCGCAAGGGGAGGACGCTCCATGGCCCTCACGCTCGAGCAGGTGCGCCACGTGGCCACGCTGGCGCGGCTGGCGCTGACTCCGGAGGAGGAGCAGCGCTTCACCACGCAGCTCTCCGCCGTGCTGGACGCGGTGGCGCAGCTGCAGGCGCTGGACGTGGAGGCCGTGGAGCCCACCTCCCATGCCACGCTCGCGGACTCGCTTTTGCGCGAGGACGCGACGCGGCCGTCGCTGCCGCCGGAGAAGTCCCTGGCCAACGCGCCGGCGAAGTCGGGCACCAGCTTCGCCGTGCCGAAAATCATCGAGTAGCCCCGGAGCCTCAAGCCATGCAGCTCACGGACCTCACGATGCTGGAGCTGGCGGCGAAGCTGGCCGCGGGGGCGGTCTCCTCGGAGGAGGCCACCCGCGCGTGCCTGGAGCGCATCCGCCAGGTGGACCCGAAGGTGCGCGCCTTCCTGCGCGTGGACGAGGAGGGCGCCCTGGCCGCCGCCCGGGCCAGCGATGCGCGCCGCAAGGCGGGCAGCCCCGCCAGCGCCCTGGACGGCGTGCCGGTGGGGCTCAAGGACATCTTCCTCACGGAGGGCGTGGAGACCACCGCCGGCTCGCGCATCCTGGAGGGCTTCGTTCCGCCCTACGACGCCACGGTGGTGCGCCTGCTGAAGGAGGCGGGCCTGCCGCTGGTGGGCAAGCTGAACATGGACGAGTTCGCGATGGGCTCGTCCAATGAGTCCAGTGCGTACTTCCCCAGCCACAACCCGTGGGACCTGGCGCGCACGCCGGGTGGCTCGTCGGGCGGCTCGGCGGCGGCGGTGGCGGCGCGCGAGGTGTTCGGCGCGCTGGGCACGGACACCGGCGGCTCCATCCGCCAGCCCGCGGCCCTCACCAACACCGTGGGCCTGAAGCCCACCTACGGCCGGGTGTCGCGCTTCGGTGTCATCGCCTTCGCGTCGTCGCTGGACCAGCCGGGCCCCATGACGCGCACGGTGGCGGACGCGGCGGCGCTGCTGCAATTGATTGCACGGCATGACCCCCAGGACGCCACGTCCGCGGCGGTGGAGGCGCCGGACTACTCGGCGGACCTGGAGGGCGGGGTGCGCGGCCTGAGGCTGGGCGTGCCTCGCGAGTACTTCACCGAGGGCATGGACCCGGAGGTGGAGGCGTCCGTGCGCGAGGCCCTGCGCGAGTACGAGCGGCTGGGCGCGACGCTGGTGGACGTGTCGCTGCCCCACACGAAGTACGCGCTGGCCACCTACTACCTCATCGCCCCGGCGGAGGCGTCCAGCAACCTGGCGCGCTACGACGGCATCCGCTACGGCCAGCGGGCGAAGGACGCGCGTGGCCTCAAGGAGCTGTACGCGCTGACGCGCGAGCGGGGCTTCGGGCCGGAGGTGAAGCGCCGCATCATGCTGGGCACGTACGCGCTGTCCGCCGGCTACTACGACGCCTACTACCTGCGCGCGCAGAAGGTCCGCACCCTCATCCGCGAGGACTTCACGAAGGCGTTCCAGCAGGTGGACGCGGTGCTGTCCCCCACGTCCCCGGTGCCGGCCTTCAAGCTGGGCGAGAAGGTGGACGACCCGCTGTCCATGTACCTGATGGACGTCTTCACCCTGCCGTGCAACCTGGCGGGCCTGCCCGGGCTGTCCGTGCCGTGCGGCTTCACGAAGGCGGGGTTACCGGTGGGGTTGCAGATTCTGGGGCGGCCGTTCGACGAGGCCCGCCTGCTGCGCATCGCCCGCGCCTACGAGCGCGAGCACGACTTCTTCCTCCGCCCGGCGCCCCTCCAGGGCTGGCCCGAGCGCCAAGCATCGGTGACACCGCCATGCCCGTGAGCGATTTCCAGCCCGTCATCGGCCTCGAGGTCCACGCGCAGCTCCTCACGCAGTCGAAGATTTTCTGCGGCTGCTCCACCGCGTTCGGCGCCGAGCCCAACCGCAACACCTGCCCGGTGTGCCTGGGCATGCCGGGCGTGCTGCCGGTGCTCAACCAGCGCGTGGTGGAGTTCGCCGTGCGCACCGGCCTGGCGCTGGAGTGCACCGTCAAGAAGACGAGCGTGTGGAGCCGGAAGAACTACTTCTATCCGGACCTGCCGAAGGGCTACCAGATTACCCAGTACGACCAGCCCATCTGCGAGCACGGCCGGCTCGTCATCGACACGCCGCAGGGCGAGAAGGTCATCCGCGTCCGCCGCATCCACATGGAGGAGGACGCGGGGAAGAACGTGCACGACACGAGCGGGGGCCAGAGCCTCGTGGACCTCAACCGCGCGGGCGTGCCGCTGCTGGAAATCGTCAGCGAGCCGGACCTTCGCGACGCGGACGAGGCGGTGGAGTACCTCAAGACGCTGCGCGACGTGCTCGTCTACCTGGGCGTCAACGACGGCAACCTGGAGGAGGGCAGCTTCCGCTGCGACGCCAACGTGTCGGTGATGCCCAAGGGCTCCTCCACGTACGGCCAGCGCTGCGAGCTGAAGAACCTCAACTCGTTCCGCTTCCTCAAGCAGGCCATCGAGTACGAGATTTCCCGGCAGGTGGACGTCATCGAGTCCGGCGGCAAGGTGGACCAGGAGACGCGCCTGTGGGACGTGAACAAGGGCGTCACCCGCTCCATGCGCAGCAAGGAGGAGGCGCACGACTACCGGTACTTCCCGGAGCCGGACCTGCCGCCGCTGCACGTGAGCGACGCCGCAATTGATGCCGCCGCGAAGGCCCTGCCGGAGCTGCCGCGCGCGAAGCTGACGCGCTTCACCAGCCAGTACGGGCTGCCCGCGTATGACGCCCGCATCCTCACCGCCGAGCGCCCGCTGGCGGACTTCTTCGAGGCGTGCGCGGCGCACTACGCGGACGCGAAGAAGCTCTCCAACTGGTTCCTCGGCGAGCTGATGCGCCTGTTGAAGGAGGAGGGCACGCCGCTGTCCGCGCTGCGCTTCACCCCGGCGCAGCTCGCGGAGTTGCTGGGCGCGGTGGACAAGGGCACGGTGTCCGCCAACGCGGGCAAGGACGTGCTCGGGGAGATGTTCCGCACCGGCAAGGCGCCCGCGGACATCATCGCGGAGAAGGGCCTGGCGCAGGTGAGCGACACGGGCGCGATTGAAGCGGTGGTGGACGACATCCTCGCGAAGAACGCCGGCGAGGTGGAGAAGTATCGCGCGGGCAAGAAGCAGGTGTTCGGCTTCTTCGTGGGCCAGGTGATGCGGGCCATGAAGGGCAAGGGCAACCCGGCCCTCGTCAACGAGCTGCTGAAGAAGAAGCTCGGCGACTAGCCTCCCGTGCCGGTGCCCGCGGGCAGGGGCACCGTGACGTGGAGCACGTCCTCGTCGCGGGGAGTCGGGGACCGGGCGAGCACGCGCACCTCGCCCGGTGCCGGGCGCTCCAGGATGAGAGAGGGCGCCTCGAAGGTGTTGTCGAAGAAGCCCCCCACGAGCTGCGGGTTCACCGCGTAGCGCACCCGGGTGAGGGCGCGGAGCTGGGTGTAGAGGCCCTCGTTGAACCATTGCTCGCGCCGGAGCTGGGACTCGCCCGCGGCCTCGTCGTTGAAGGCCCACGGCGCGTCCCACGGCCACGCGTTGGCGGAGGGCTGGGCGATGACGTCCACCCCCAGCGCGTCCAGGTACTGCGCGCACGGGACGAACCACGGCTCCTTCGAGGTGTGCGGCTCGCGGAAGCCGTCGTAACAGACGAGCGTCCCCAGCCGGCCGAAGGGCGTCTGCAGGACGGGAAGGTCCTCCGGCCGCCCCGGGCTGAGGTGCAGCACGTCCTCCTGCGTGGGCACCAGGTTCACCTTGCGCGTCACCGCCACGCAGCGCCCCTCGGGAGAGAAGGTGTAGCTGGTGTTGAAGGTGCGCGCGCCGTCCGGCTCGAAGTCCGGCGTGTCCGGCCCCAGGCGGTTGGCCGGCAACAGCGCGCTGCCCGCCACCACCCACAGCCCGAAGTCCCGGGCGATGCCGGAGAAGGTCTCCCACATGGCGCGGTGCACCCGGGGCGCCACCGCGGCGTAGAGGCACTCCTCCATGGAGGGGGGACGGAAGCGGCGCCAGGTGCGCCACATCGTCCACGCCTCGGCCAGGGCCATGCGCGTCATGGCGCCGTTCGTCGTGCGGCAGCGGCGCACCCGGGGCAGGTGCCCCATCAACCCCAGGGCCGCGCCCACCATCTCCGGCCACACCGCGAGCGCGGGGTGGAGGGGCCGTCCCGAGGCGTCCCGGGCCCTCAGCGCGTCCACCCGGGCGGCCAGGGCCCGGTGGTGCGCGGCGAAGGAGGCCGGGGACGCGTAGTCCTCCAGCGAGACGCGGGGCTGGACGGCGAACAGCTCGACATGGGTGGCGGGCAGGGGAGCGTCCATGGAGGCGTCCGGGGCCCCTACTTCAGCAGGCCGTTCTCCCGCAGCCGCTGCTTGAGGAAGGCGTCCGCGGTGATGGGGGCATGGCGCGCCGGGTTGTCCGGCGTCTGCGTGCACGGCAGCGGCTGGAGCACGCAGTCCGCATAGGGGTGCACGAAGAAGGGCAGGGAGTAGCGCACCGTGTCCTCGTCCGCGGAGCGCGGGTTCACCACCCGGTGCGTGGTGGCGGGGATGACGTTGTTCGTCACCCGGCTGAGCATGTCTCCCGAGTCCACGACAATCTGCCCGCGCAGGGTGTCCACCGGCAGCCACTCGCCGTCGCGCGTGAGCAGCTCCAGGCCGGACGCGGTGCCCTCGCAGAGCAGGGTGAGGAGGTTGATGTCCTCGTGCTCGGCGGCACGCACCCCTCCGGGGATGAAGCGCTCCCGGAGCGGCGGGTAGTGGATGAGCCGCAGCACCGAGTTTCCGTCCGTGGCCATGTCGCGGAACGTGTCGCGCTCCACGCCGAAGTACTCGGCCAGCGCCTGGAGCATCACCCCCGCCGCGCCGTCCAGCGCGTGGAAGAGCGCCAGGGTGTGCTCGCGGAACGTGGGCACCTCCTCCGGCCACACGTTGGCGCCGTAGACGTCGCGGTAGCGGTGGGAGGGCGGCAGCTCGCGGCCCACGTGCCAGAACTCCTTCAGGTCGCCCACCTGGCGGTTCTTCGCGTGCTCCTGGCCGTAGCCGATGTAGCCGCGCTGGCCAGCGCGCTCGGCCTCCGCGTAGCGGGACTTCACCGCCTCCGGGAGCGCGAAGAGGCGCTCCACGTCCGAGTAGGTGCGGCGGATGAGTCCGTCATCCACGCCGTGGCCCTCCACGGTGACGAAGCCGAACTCCTTGAGGCCGTCGCCGAACACCTGCACGAAGCGGGCGCGCTCCTTCGGCGTGCCGGTGCGGTAGTGGGACAGGTTGACGACGGGGATGCGACGTGCGGTTCCGAACATGGGGCCGCACTCTAACCAGCGTGATGGATTGTCGGCAGGACGTGCGTCCGCCGGAGGACCGTCGCCTCCGACCGCGGCACCGGGTTGCGCGGCACTACGCGACACCCGCCCGTACCGGCAGTGGAAGCACGTCTTCACCGGTGTCCAAGCTATGCAGGCAGGCCCGGGGGAGCGGTATGGCCGAGGTGAGCAGCGATGACGTGTGCGTGACATGCAGCCGGCGGCACGGGGCGGATGCGTCATGCTCGACGCTGGTCCGCGCGGATGCCGGGAGCGGGGGGGCGCCTCGGCGGAGGTACGCCCCGGTGGTCGAGGAGGTGGACCCGCTGGTGGGGCAGCGGTTCGGCAGCTTCCGCCTGGTGCGGCGCCTGGGGCGGGGCGGCATGGGGTCGGTGTACCTGGGCGAGCACGTCTCCATTGGCAGCAAGGTGGCGGTGAAGGTGCTGCATGACCACCTGGCCATGTACCCGGAGCTGGTGCAGCGCTTCCACGCGGAGGCGCGGGCCGTCAACCTCATCGGCCACGAGAACATCGTCAGCATCTTCGACCTGAACGCCGCGCCGCCGCGTCCGCACCTCATCATGGAGTACCTGGACGGGGCGCCGCTGTCCGCGTGGGTGGGCACGCCGCTGCCGGCCGCGGCGGTGGTGTCCGTGCTGGCGCAGGTATGCGACGCGCTCCAGGCGGCGCACGCGCGAGGCATCGTCCACCGCGACCTCAAGCCCGACAACATCTTCCTGGTGCGGCGCGGGCGGGGCACGCCCTTCGTCAAGGTGCTCGACTTCGGCATCGCCAAGCTGGTGGACGCGAACATGCCGCAGACGCACGCGGGCATCATCGTGGGCACGCCCGAGTACATGGCCCCGGAGCAGTCCCTGGGGGGACGCCTGGACGGGCGCGCGGACCTGTACGCGCTGGGCGTCATCGCCTACCAGCTCGTCACCGGGAGGCTGCCCTTCAACGACGAGGGGCTGGCCGCGCAGCTCGTCGCCCATCAGACGCGACCGCCGCCATCCCCGCGCTCGGTGCACCCGGGTGTGCCTCCGGCCGTGGAGCGGGTCATCCTGCGCGTCCTGGCCAAGCACCCGGAGGAACGCTACCCGTCCGCCGCGGCCCTCCGCGCGGCGCTGCAAGCCGCCATCGCCGAGGATGCCCGCGGCCCGGCTCCGGAGGTCAACGCACTGGCGGCGACGCCGCCCGCGAGGGCTCCGGACGAGGCCCCCGGGCTCGCGAGAGAGCGCGGACCGGGGCCGTCGGCGACTCCGGAGCAGCCACACCGTGGGCCCCCCGCCGCTCCGGTGCGGAGCGGGCCGGAGCTGTCGTCGCCACCCGGTCTGCCGCCACGGGGGTCCCCCGCTGCTCCGGTGCGGAGCCCTTCCCCGCCAGTCGTCCGCCCCGCGACGCCCGTCCGTCCTCGCACGGTGGAACTGCCGGTACAGGTGGTGCTGCGCCCGGGGGATTCGCCCGTGCGGCTCACCGGCTCGGACCTGTCCCGGGGAGGCCTGTTCCTGCGCAGCGACGAATCACTGCCGCCGCTGTGCGCGAGGCTGCCGGTGGTGCTGGAGCTGGAGTCCGGGCCTCTGTCCGTGCTGTGCGAGGTGGTGCGCCATGTCCCACCCGAGCAGGCCCGGGTCTGGGGCATGCCCACCGGCTTCGGCGTTCAGTTCGTGGAGGCCACGGCCACGCTGAAGGCCGCGGTGGATCAGCTCCTCAAGGAAGGGACGGCGCGCCGGCCTCCCCAGGGGCCCCAGGAGGACGACATGGAGGCGGCCCGAGTGCTGGAGTCCTGGCGCCAGCGCTCGGCGGGGGACCACTACGCCGTGCTGGCCCTGGCCCCGGACGCCGACATGGAGTCCGTGCGAGCCCGGGCGCGCGAGGCCTGGAGCTCCCTGGAGTCGCTCCGTCAGCGGCCCCTGTCCCCCTCCCAGCGTGCCCAGCTGGACGCACTGGTGGTGCGCGTCCGGGAGGCGGGCGAGGCGCTAGGCGCCCCGGTGCAGCGGGCCCTGTACGACGCCTGGCATGGGAACCACGCGGGCGTGGTGAGGTGCCTGGAGGCGGGGCTCACCGGCGAGCAGCTGGAGTCACTGCGGCGCGAGTTCCTGGCCCGCCGTCCCCAGGCCGCGGGCACCGCGCGCGTCCACTTCCTCTCCGGCGGGGGGCTCGAGCGGGACGGCCAGCTGGCGAAGGCGCTGGAGCACTACGAGCGCGGGCTGGCGCTGGACCCGCTGGAGCCGGGGCTGCTCCATCGCTACCGGGTGGTCTGCCGCGCCCTGGCGGTCCGAATCGCCTCTCCGGCCCCCAGAAACGACAGGGCCCGGTCCCCTTGAGAGGGAGCCGGGCCCCGAGTGCCTTCACGCGTGAGTGGAAGGACTACTCCGCCCTGCAGGCGTCGCTGATGCCCGACAGACCGGCGGTGCAGGCCTCGAACTTCACACCCCAGGCCTCCTCCTCGCTCTCCTTGCACTCCGGCAGGTCGGCGATGCAGTCGTAGGCCTCGCTCAGCTTGTCCTGGTCGGAGTCAGGGCAGTCGTCGAGGTTGTCCTTGCACTCGTCGACCTGCGAGTCGGTGGGCTTGAACTGCCGGAGGATGGCGTTCGACGTCGGGCAGTCCTCGGTCTTCTCGATCGCGGACTCGAAGGCGTCCTGAGCGTCGTCGCACACGTCGCCGCCGCAGCCGGTGCCAAAGACGAGAGACGTCGCGGCCACCAGGCTGAACACGAGCTTCTTCATTGTGGATTCCCCCTCGAAAGAGGTTGGTTGGGCGGTTCGCACTCTAGCGACCGCAAGCCCGCGTTCCAGTTAACACCGGCTCAAGGAGTGAGTAAACCACCCCCCGTGTGCGGGCTGATCCGTCATCCGCCTTGACTCCCCAGGGCATCTCCCGTAAATCCCGCCGCCTTTGGCGCGATTGGATGGTGGACCCGTCCGAAATGCGCGGTCGATTCCAAGGGTTGACCCAACCCAAGAGCTGACAGGGGTTAGACGATGTACGCAGTCATTCGCACGGGCGGGAAGCAGTACCGCGTCGCCGAGGGCGACGTCCTCCGGATCGAGAAGATCGCCGGCGACGTCGGTGCCGAGGTGACCTTCACGGACGTCCTCATGCTGGGCGGCACGGACAGCCCCAAGGTGGGCAAGCCGACCGTTTCTGGCGCTCGCGTGGTGGGCAAGGTCCTGGCCCAGGACAAGCACCGCCGCGTCCTCCACTTCCGCAAGGAGAAGGAGGGCTGGACGCGCCGCCGCGGTCACCGTCAGCCGTACACCGAGGTGAAGGTCACCTCCATCGCCGGCTAGTCCGGACGGTTTCCCCTCAAACTTCAGGAGCAAGGTGTCATGGCCCATAAAAAGGGACAGGGTTCTTCGCGCAACGGGCGCGATTCCAACCCGCAGTATCGTGGTGTGAAGGTGTACGGCGGTGAGACGGTGTCGGCCGGCAGCATCCTCGTGCGCCAGCTCGGCACGGTCATCCACGCCGGCGCCAACGTGAAGCTCGGTCGCGACTACACCCTCTACTCGGTGGTGGACGGCGTGGTGAAGTACGAGCGCCTGGGCCGCGACAAGAAGAAGGTCTCGGTCTACCCGGCCGCCGCGCAGCCGACCGCCTGACGGCCCGCCGGCCTTCAAGGCCGGCAGCCGTGTGGCACCACGAGCGGGTCGCATCTCCAGTCCACGCGCCCTTTTCGGCGGCGGGACGCGAGGGCGGCCCGCTCTGCGTTTTTCCAGGAGTCCTTATGAAGTTCGTCGACGAGGTCCGCATTTTCGTGAAGGCGGGGGATGGCGGCAACGGCGCCGTGTCCTTCCGGCGGGAGAAGTACATCGAGCGCGGCGGCCCCAACGGGGGTGACGGCGGCGACGGTGGCTCCGTCATCTTCGTGGCGGATCCGCAGCTCACCACGCTGCTCGACTACCGCTACCAGCAGCACCACCGGGCCAGGAATGGCGAGCACGGCATGGGCAGTGACTGCAACGGCCGCGCCGCCGAGGACATGATCCTCAAGGTGCCCGTGGGCACGCTGGTGAAGGACGCCAACACCGAAGAGCTGCTGGTGGACCTGAGCGAGCCCGGCCAGCAGTGGGTGGCGGCGAAGGGGGGCCGGGGCGGCCTGGGCAACATGAACTTCGCCACGTCCACGCGGCAGACGCCGCGCTTCGCGCAGGACGGGACGAAGGGCGAGGAGCGGACGCTGCGGCTGGAGCTGAAGCTGCTGGCGGACGTGGGCCTGCTGGGCTTCCCCAACGCGGGCAAGAGCACCTTCATCTCCCGCGTGAGCCGGGCGCGGCCGAAGATCGCCGACTACCCGTTCACCACGCTGGTGCCCAACCTGGGCATGGTCCAGTACAAGGACGGCCTGTCCTTCGTGATGGCGGACATCCCCGGCATCATCGAGGGCGCCAGCGAGGGCGTGGGCCTGGGCCACCAGTTCCTGCGCCACGTGGAGCGCTGCAAGGTGCTCATCCACCTCATCGACATGGGGGCGGAGGGCGAGGGCCGCGAGCCGCTGAACGACTTCGACGTGCTCAACACGGAGCTGGCGAAGTACAGCGAGGAGCTGGCGTCCAAGCCCCAGGTGGTGGCGGCCAACAAGCAGGACCTGCCGGACGCGCAGGCGAAGCTGGGCGCCTTCACCGAGGCCCTGCGCGAGCGCGGCATCCGCGTCTATCCCGTGTCCTGCGCCACCGGCGAGGGCATGCAGGCGCTGATGGACTCGGTGGCGGAGGTGCTCTTCACCGGCCGCACGGAGAAGCTGCACGTGGAGCCGCCCGTGAAGGCCGCTCCGGCGCGCAAGAGCGCGGGGGCTGGCGCGAAGGAGGCTCCGGCGCGCAAGAGCGCGGGCAAGGCGGCCGCGAAGAAAGCTCCGGCGCGCGAGGCCACGGCGAAGAAGGGCGCGGCCCGGAAGGCTCCGGCGAAGGCTCCGGCGCGCAAGCCCGCGGCGAAGAAGGCTCCGGCGCGCAAGGCGGCGGGCGCGGGCAGGGCGGCGGCGGCCAAGAAGGCCCCGGCGCGCAAGCCCGCGGCGAAGAAGGTCACCGCGCGGAAGGCTCCGGCGAAGCGCGGGGCGGTGGCGAAGAAGCGGCCGGCCGTGAAGCAGGTGCGGGCGGCGAAGAAGGCTCCGGCGCGCAAGCCCGGCGGCAGGAGGTCCTGAGGCGATGTCCGGCGGCGGTGCTCGCTACGAGCGCTACGAGAAGGAACAGTTCGAGCCGGAGCAGTTCCTGCTCGACGTGCGCAAGGAGAAGATCGACCGCGTCGTGAGCCAGCGCACGCGCAACTTCACGGTCGTCCTGGACCGGCTGGAGGACAGCTTCAACATGGCCGCGGTGCTGCGCACCTGCGAGTCCTTCGGCGTCCAGGAGGTGCACGTCGTCATCAACCCGGAGGCCCCCTTCCTGCCCAACTCGAGGGTGGCCCAGGGCTGTGACAAGTGGCTGGACGTGAAGCTGTACAAGTCCTTCGCCGAGTGCCGGGAGCACCTGAAGTCGCGCGGCTTCTCCCTGTACGCCTCCGCCATCCGCGAGGGGGCCACCAGCCTCTACACGCTGCGCTTCGACACGAAGATGGCGCTCATCTTCGGCAACGAGCGGTACGGCGTGAGCGAGGAGGTGCTGGCGGGCGTGGACGGCACCTTCTGGGTGCCCATGCGCGGCTTCAGCCAGAGCCTGAACATCTCCGCCGCCGCCTCGGCCTGCATCAGCCGGGCGGTCGCCTGGCGGGACGAGCACCTGGGGAGCTCGGGGGATTTGTCTCCCGAGGAGGCCCAGGCGCTCCGCGAGCGCTTCTACGTGCTGGCCATCAAACAGAGGAAGCGACTCTTCAAGCCGCGCCCATGAATGCAGGGCCCCCAGCCCCCGTCGGTATGGAGTAGATGGACGCTGCGGGCCCACATGGCCCGCCTGGAGACGCACGCCATGTTCCTGGAAACCCTGCTCGCCACGCTCCTGTCCGCGCCCGCTGTCCCGGCGCCCTCCGCCGACCCGGTGAAGCCCGTCCTGGTGGCGCAGGCCACGCCCGCCGCGAAGCCCGCGGGTGAGGCCGCCAAGGCGCCCGAGGCGGGCAAGCCCGCGACACCGCCCGCCGCGACGCCCGCGCCCGCCACCGGGGCCGGCACGCCGGCGGCCCCTTCGCAGGGCAAGGCCGCCGAGGCGACGCCCGCGCAGGGGGCGGCCCCGGCCGCGAAGCCGGCGCCGATGGCGCCGGAGGTGAAGTCGCTGGTGGACCGGATGCAGGCCTTCTACGAGAAGACGGGCGACTTCCGGGCGAGCTTCCGGCAGGACTACAAGTACAAGACCTTCCGGCGCACGCAGACGTCCGAGGGCACCGTCATCTACAAGAAGCCGGGCCTGATGCGCTGGGAGTACCAGAAGCCCTCCGCGCGCACGTTCGTGCTGGCCGGCAACAAGGTGTACGCGCACGACCCGGCCGCGCAGACCCTCACGGTGGGCAGCGTGGACACGAGCCAGCTCTCCGCATCGGTGACGTTCCTCTTCGGCCAGGGGAAGCTGGCGGACGAGTTCTCCATCACCAAGGGCACGTGCAAGGACTGCAAGGGCACGCTGCTGGTGCTGGACCCGCTGAAGCCCGAGCCCCGCTTCCGCCAGGTGCGCCTGGAGGTGGACCCGTCCACGGCCCAGGTGCTCAAGAGCACCGTGGTGGACCCGGACGGCAGCGAGAACGCCATCTCCTTCCTGAACCTGAAGACGAACGTGGGCATCTCCGCGGACAGCTTCAAGCTGGACGTGCCGGACGACACCCGCGTGGACGACTTCACGAAGGCGAAGAAGCAGTAACCTCCAGGACGTGCGCGGCGCGTTCCTTCTGGTGGCGGGGATGATGATGGCCGGGGCCGGGTGCCATCGCGGCACGGCCTCCGGCCCCTCGCGTCCCCAGGGCTTCGAGGGGCGGACGCTGCCGCTGCTGGCCTCGCCCGCGCTGCGTCTCACCGTGGCGGGACGGCTGGGCACCCGGGCCGTGCCGGTGGTGCTGGACGTGGCGAGGCCCCTGTCGCTCGTGTCCAAGGGCTGCTTCGAGGGCGGGCTCCCGGTGCCGGAGGGCACCGTGCGCGCGCCGGAGCCCGCGGGCGGCTTCCGGAGCTGGCCGGTGGTGCCGCTGCCCGGTTTCTCCGTGGGGCCGGTGGCGTCCCCGGTCCGCACCGCGGGCCTGTCCGGCGAGCGGACCTGCGCGGTGACGCTGGGTGCGGACGTGCTGGAGCCCTACGCGCTCACCGTGGACCCACTACGCCGCGAGGTGACCTTCTCCGCGTCCCGCCCGCGCGAGGCCTACGCCGCGGAAGCGGAGGCCTCGGACGCCGCTCGCGAGGTGTACGTGGTGGAGCTCAGCCGCGAGCCGCTGGGCGACTGGCCCCTGCTGGCCGCGCGGGTGCGGCAGGGCGAGGCGGAGCTCACGGGGCCGTTCGTCCTCGGCTCTCGCGAGCCGTTCTCCCGGCTGGCCCTGGGCCCCGCCGAGGCACAAGGCCTGGAGCCGCTGGAGACGGCGGCGAACCTGCCGCCGCGCACCTTCGTGGTGGACGCGGTGGAGGTGGCCGAAGGCGTGGGGGCCCGCCCACTGGTGGTGGAGGCCGCGGGACGCTGGGACTCACCGAGCAGCCTGGGGCGCCTGGGGCCGGATGTATGGGGACGCTTCACCGCCACGCTGGACGCGAAGGGCGGGGCGCTGGTGCTGCGCAGGCCCCGGGTGGGGCCCGTGGCGGCGGCTCCAGCTTCAGCGCGGGATTCATCTCCGGCCGCGTCTCGGTCTCCAGCTTCGGGGCAGGCCCCCGCGGCCGCCCCGGTGCCGTCCTCATCTCCGGCTCCAGCGACCGCTCCGGGCCCGACTCCGGCTCCGATTTCGCCGTCATCTCAGGCCGAGGACCAGGCTCCAGGGACCGTCCCTGTCCCATCCCCGTCTCCGCACCAGGGACTGGCCGAGCGCCAGCAGTGCGCGGGGCCCGGTGGCGCCTTCAGCGAGGAGGCCTGCTACGGCCTGCACGTGCGGCGCGAGCCGGACGGGAGCGTCTCCGTCAGCGGCGCCGTGTACCGCGACCTGCCCGAGGGCGGGCGGCTGCACCTGGAGCCAGTGGGCGCGGACGGCCAGCGGCTGGAGACGGGGTGTGGCGTGGGGCTGAGCTTCCCCGCCACCAGCCGGGGACTGACGACCCAGCACCGGCTCCCGTGGGCCTCGCTTGCCCAGTCGCTACCCGCCTGCCATGGGGCGCTGTCCGCCGCGGCCGGCTTCAAGCTCGCCCTGTTCGAGGAGGGCCGCCAGCCCGAGTGCCCCGCGGCCTGCGCCTTCGTCACCGAGTCGGCCTCGCGCCGCACCGTGTGCGAGTGCCAGCCTACGCCGCTGGGGGAGGGCGTGGCGCTGCCGTCGCGTACATCGCCCTCACGCGCGCCTCCGCCCGAGGAGCGCGAGCTGGAGCCCGAGGATCCGAAGTAGGCGAGCCCTCTCCCGAGCCGCTCGAGCTGGAGCCAGGAACCCGAAGCAGGCAAGCCCCTTTTCCACGTCGTCCAAGCGGGAGCCCCTGGAGCCCGAGTCGAGGTGGCTCCGAGCCGTGTCGCCACGCGGTGCCGCCCGTGCTCCGGGCGGGGAGGCGGCCCGTCGCTCCGAAGTCAGGCCCACCGCGTCTCACGCGCGTTACCTGGACAGTTGGCGCCCCCTGCGTTCTGCTCCGGCCTCCACGTCCTACCTGCATCGTCCCGTATGCGACCGCCTCCGACCGAGTTCGACCGTCAGTACACCGAGCAGCGCCACGCCATCGACCTGGCCCGCCAATACCTGGAGAAGGAGGGCTTCACGCGGATGCAGCGTGTGCTCGCGAAGGACGTGGAGCGCGGGAAGCTGCCCGCCGGCGAGGCCGCGGGCGCCGTCCGCTACGCGCTGCTCGCCGTCGTCGAGCGCGTCGCCGCGCGCGTGGGCTACACGCGCTACGTCGAGCTCATGAAGGACCAGGAGATGGCGGAGGCGATGCGCTTCGCCCTGGAGGACATCAGCGAGCGGCGCGGCATCAACACGCCCGAGGCCCGCGAGCAGTTGCGCCAGTCCACCTTCCAGACGGTCCTCCGGCACTGGCACCTCGTCGCCCACGAGCAGCGCGGCCGGCAGCGCTACGAGGTGACGGCGGACCTTGCCCGGCGCTTCCTGAGGGAGACCCCGCCCACGCTGCCCTGTGACGGGCTGAAGCTGCCCGTGGACTCGCTGGTGCTGGTGGTGCCCGAGGAGGTCGGCCTCGTGGGCCGGCTGCCCGGCGGCGGCCTGGCGCCCATCACCGAAATCTACGCGGTGGAGTCTCCCGCGCCTGAGGGGCGCTACTGGTTCCTGTGGCTCTGTCTGCGCGAGCCCTCGGGCACCGCGGCGTTCTCCCTCGTCAACGTGTACCTCGGGCAGGGGAGGACGCTGGGGGAGGCCATCCTCCTGACCCGCAACGAGGGCGGCCCCGGACAGGACCCGGGCTGGGAGAACGCCTGCGTGCTCCTGGCGGGCGCCGCGCACTACCTCGCGTCGGGCGGCACCGCGCGCCAGGACTGGTACGACGAGACGGCGCGCGAGCTGCACGAGAAGCTGGCCGCGCTGCCGAAGGGGATGCAGGCGGAGCGGGAGAGGCTGCGCGAGCGGCTGCACGCCGTCAGCCCGGGTCGCCGCATCATCCTGGAGGACGCTCCGTCGAGCTGAGGGCGGCGCTCCACTCCCCGGGCCTCGCGGCACGACGCTGACGGCCCGGGTGTCGTGGCGGGCTACGCTGTCTCGCCACTCAGGCGTCAGGCCCGGTGCCCCCGGGCCGCGCTTCACACCTCACGCGGCTCCAGGGAGGCGTGACGGCTACTCCGCGTGTGTCGCCGTGCGCGGCTTCGTGCCCAGGGACACGGGCGCGGGGTGCGCGTCGCGAGCGGTGTGCTGGCGCTGCTTCGGGTCCGGGCGCTCCACCACGCGGGCGACCAGGTCGTAGTCGTGGGCCTCCGTCACCTCCACGGTGACAATCTCCCCCGGGTACGCCAGCCCGTCGTTGATGTAGACCATTCCGTCGATGTCCGGCGCCTGGCCCTCGTGACGGCCCACCAGCAGGTGCTCGGTCTCCGGCGCGGGGCCCTCCACCAGCACCTCCAGCCGCTTGCCCACGAGCTTCTTGTTCTGCTCGCGGTTGATGCGCTTCTGGATGGCCATCACCTCGCGCCAGCGGCGCTCGATGAGCTTCTGCGGCACCTTGTCCGGCAGGTCGTACGCCGCCGTGCCCTCTTCGTCCGAGTACTGGAACACGCCCAGCCGCTCGAAGCGCTGCTCCTTCACGAACTCCTTCAGCAGCTCGAAGTCCTCTTCCGTCTCGCCCGGCAGGCCGACGATGAGCGAGGTGCGCATCACCAGCCCCGGCACGCGCTCGCGCAGCTTCTTCAAGAGGCCCTTGAGGAACTCCGAGTTGCGGCCGCGCTTCATGGACAGCAGCAGCTTGTCGCTGACGTGCTGCACCGGCATGTCCAGGTACTTGGCGATCTTCGGCTCCGTCGCCATGACCTCGATGAGCTCGTCCGGGAAGACGCGCGGGTAGGCGTAGTGCAGGCGAATCCAGCGCACGTCCACCTGGACCAGGGCCTTGAGCAGCTCGTGCAGCTTCGGCTTGCCCGGCAAATCATGCCCGTACGCGGTGAGGTCCTGCGCGACGAGGTTCAGCTCCTGCACGCCGCTCTCCGCCAGCCGCTTCGCCTCGGTGACGATGTCGTCGATGGGGCGCGAGCGCTGCCCGCCGCGCAGCGTGGGGATGATGCAGAAGGCGCACGCGTTGTCGCAGCCCTCGGACACCTTGAGGTACGCCGTGTACTTCGGCATCGAGTTGACGCGCGGCGTGTTGGCGTCGTGGATGTAGTCGGGGTCCGGAATCACCTGACGCGGCGACGCCTCGGCGGCCAGCAGGTCGCCAATCTGGGCGTAGGCGCTGGTGCCCAGGAAGTGGTCGACCTCCGGCATCTCCTTCGCCAGCTCCTGGCCGTAGCGCTGGGACAGGCAGCCCGTCACCACCAGCGTCTTGCAGGCGCCGGACTTCTTCAGCTCGGCCATCTCCAGGATGGAGTCCACCGACTCCTGCTTCGCCGGACCGATGAAGGCGCACGTGTTGACGACGATGACCTGGGCGTCCGCGGGCTCCTGCACCAGCTTGTAGCCGCGGTGCTGCAACGTGCCCAGCATCACCTCGGAGTCCACCCGGTTCTTCGGGCAGCCGAGGGTCATCATGTACAGGCTCTTGGTGTCTTCCACTGCGTCTACCGCTTTCCGAGTTCGGTTCGCTCGAAGTGGTCTCCACTCCAGGCGAAGTTCATGGTCGCGCCGTTCGAGTAACCGATGGTCAGCGCTCCCTCTTCATCCAGCTCCATCGAAGCGGCCCGCCCCAGCGCGCACGTGGCGGCCGGCCACTCGAGCACCCGCCGCGCCGTCTTCCCCGTCACCAGGTACAACCCCAGCCGCAGCTCGCTTTCGGCGTCACACCGACCCGCGACGGCATAGGGATTCTTCCCCGTGAGCACCGTGACGACCGGGCGCCCGTCCGGCAGGCTGAGGGTGTCCGGCACCTCCACGCCCGCCCTGGCCGCATCCAGCGCGCCCGGCGCCACCAGGGCGCGCAGCGAGGCGGGCGTCAGGGCCGCGTCCCCCTCGGCCCAGGCCGGGTAGCTGAGCAGGTCCCACCCCAGCCAGCCGTCCTTCGCCGCCTCCAGCGCGGTGACGGCCTCCGGCGGCTTCAGCTTCAGGGCCTTGCGCGCGTCGTCCGGCAGCCGGAGCGCCTCGCCCTCCATGGCGCCGCTCCGGCAGTTGGAGACGGGCACCGCCTTGCCGCCCGCGCCGTCCGCGTCCTCATAGGTGATGCACAGGTCCATCACCAGCGGGTCCGTCGCGGGGAAGCGGGGGAAGGCGCGCACGGGGAAGGCCGCCATCAGCACCAGCGTGTTGCCCCGGCGCTCCACGGCCGCGTCCACCTTCTCCTGGGCGAACGGGGGCGTGCCGCTGTCCGCGCCCGACGGCCGCTTGCCGTCGAAGGCGAAGCGCCACGTGTAGCCGGTGGCGGTGGGGCCCGCGCCGGGGAAGAAGAGGGACACGGTGAGCAGGTCGGTGGCCCCGAGCTGGTCGTCCGTGGCCTCCACGCCCACGAAGAGGGTGTCCTTGCGGAAGCCGGCCTTGGCGGTGAAGGACGCGCTGGCGCCCGGCGTGGCCGTGGGCTTGAGCACCAGCGGCGAGGCGAGGCCCTTGAGGCCCCCCTGGAACTTCGGCGCCTTGCTCAGCACCGGCACCGCCCGCGCGGGGCGTTCCTCCTGGGCGGAGGCCACGGCCGGAGCGCAGAGCATCAGGAAGAGGGGCAGGGCGGCGCGCATGGTGCGTCTACTAATCGCGGAAGTTGGTGAACTGCATGTCCAGCTTCAGCCGGTCCTGCTCCTTGCGGAACAGGGCGATGGCGGCCTGCAGGTCGTCCTTGTTCTTCCCGGTGATGCGGAGCTGGTCCGCCTGGATGGAGCCCTGCACCTTCAGCTTCGAGTCCTTGAGCAGCTTCACCAGCTCCTTGGACTTCTCCACGGGGATGCCCTGCTGGAGCTTGATGACCTGCTTCACGTTGTGCAGGCCGGTCTTCTCGATGTCGCCGTACTCCAGCGCGTGGAGGCTGATGCCGCGCTTGGCCAGCTTCGCCAGCAGCACTTCCTTGGCGGTCTGGACGCGGTCCTCGCTGTTGGCCTTCACGGTGATGAAGGTGCTGTCCGGGGCCAGCACCACGTCCGCCTGACTCCCCTGGAAGTCATACCGGGTGCTGATCTCCTTCTTGGTCTGGTTGACCGCGTTGTCGAGCTCAGCGAGATCGATTTTCGAGACGACGTCGAAGGATGGCATGGGCAGGGGCGGCCCTTACCACACCTACACCCGGACGACCATGGGCACCACCAGGGGGCGCCGGGAGGTGTACAGCCTGAAGGCGCGCCGCACCGCCCGGGTGAGCTCTTCTCGCACCAGGGCGTCATCCCCCCGGAGCTGGGGTGACAGTTCCTCGAATATGGAACGGGCCTCCTGGGCCACGCGGGGCAGCAGCACCTGTTCGTCCAGATTCAGACCCTGGCCGGACAGCTGCGGCCCGGCCACCAGCTTCTGGTTGTCGCGCTGGAGGACCACCACCGCGGCCACCATGCCCGTCTCGGACAGCTTCACACGCTCCTGGAGGGTGTCCGGCGTCACCACCCCGCTGCCGTAGCGGTCCTTGAAGATGCGGCCCGCCGGCACGCTGCCGCTGAAGCGGCCATGGCCGTGCTCGAAGCTCACCACGTCCCCGTCCTGGGCCAGCAGGCACTGGGCGGGCTCCAGGCCGGCCTCGCGGGCGGTGGCGAGGTGGCGGTGCAGGTGCCGGCCCTCGCCGTGGACGGGGATGAAGTGGCGCGGGCGCACCAGGTCCAGCACCCGCCGCTGCTGTGGCCGGCTGGCATGTCCGGAGACGTGGACGCCCGGCTCGAGCTGCGCGTAGGCCACGCGCGCGCCGCGCCACTGGAGCTGGTCGATGAGGGCGCCCACGGAGCGCTCGTTGCCGGGGATGGGACGCGAGCTGAGCACCACCAGGTCTCCGGGGTCCAACCGCACCGGCCCTTCACCCGAGGCGAGCTGCGACAGCCCCGCGCGCGGCTCGCCCTGCGCGCCGGTGGTGAGCACCAGCACGCGGTGTCCGGGGAGCTGCGCCACCGTGTCCAGGTGGATGAAGAGCGAGTCGGGCACGTCCAGGTAGCCCAGCTCGCGCGCCATCTCCACGTTGCGAATCATGCTGCGGCCCTGGAGGGCCACCTTGCGCCCCAGCCGCTCGCACAGCGACAGGAGGTGCCGCACGCGGTGGAGGTTGGAGGAGAAGAGGGCCACGACGATGCGGCCGGTGGCGCCCCGGAAGAGACGCTCGAAGGTCTCCTCCACCACGCGCTCGCTGCCCGTCTCCTCCGTCAGCTCGGAGTTGGTGGAGTCCGACAGGAGGCACAGCACGCCCTCCTCGCCGGCCTCGCCCCAGCGCTCCAGGTCCGTGCGCAGCCCGTCGATGGGGTCCGGGTCCAGCTTGAAGTCCCCGGTGTGGATGACGGTGCCCTCGGGCGTGCGGACGATGAAGCCCACCGCGTCCGGCACCGTGTGGGTGACGCGGCTGGCCTCCACCTTGAAGTGGCTGCCGACGTGGAAGGGCTCGCGCGGCTCGATTTCGCGCAGGTCCGCCTCCAGTCCCAGCTCGTTGAGCCGGTGGCGGGCCATGGCCAGCGTGAAGCGCGTGCCGTAGACGGGGACCGGCACCTCGTTGAGCAGGTAGGGAAGCGCGCCCAGGTGGTCCTCGTGGCCGTGGGTGAGGAGCACGCCCTTGAGCTGCGCGGCGTTCTGCTTCAGGTGGGTGAAGTCCGGGATGATGATGTCCACGCCGGGCATCCCCTCCGTGGGGAACATCAACCCGGCATCGATGAGCAGCATCTCCCCGCGACAGGCGATGACCAGGGAGTTGAGGCCGATTTCTCCCAGGCCACCCAGGGGAATGACGTGAAGCATTTGACGGAAGTCTAAGGACTCCTTCCGTCACGCGCGCCGGAAAGTTGCACGGGCCTCGGGCAGCGGGCCGGGCCCCGCCCGGTTGCCCGGGCCCCGCGGGCTAGTTGATGCGGATGGGGACGCCCTTGCCGCGTGGCCCCTCTTCACAGATGGCCCGGCAGACGCGGTCCAGCAACTTTCCGAGGGGCCGGAAGACGTGGGGCAGGCTGAGCCAGGGCTTCAGCCGCGTGCCGCACCAGGGCTTCAGCGCAGAGCCGTGCCACGGCTCGAGCCGGAGCGGGCGCTGGGGCAGGCCGGCGTCCGCGGAGCAGATGCGGATGGGGATGCCGGCACCGTGCCCGACGGGCTGCGAGAACTTGTCGAGCCCCCGGGGCGGGCGCTGGGGACCGGCCTGCATGGGCCACCGAGGCGTCTGGGGCTTCAGGTCCTTCAGCACGCGCCCCAGCAGCCGGAGCTGTGGGAAGAGGGCCCGGAAGACGGGCGTCCGCGCGGAGGCCGGAGACAGCGAGAAGGCGGGACGCGAGGCGGCGGCGGGGGCGGCGTTGCTGGAAGGGATGCGCACGGCGAACTCCGGTCGGGTGGGACACAACCCGCGTGGAACCACACACCCGGGTTATCGGCCCCAGGGCCTCCGGAATTGCTTGAGAAGTCGCGGATGCGGCGCGTCAGGGGTCCAGGTCCGGAGCGACCCGGCGCGTGGACTCAGCGGCGCCGGCGCTTGAGGCCCTGGAGCCACTCCCGGAGGTGGGTGGCCTCGGTGGAGAAGGTTGCGGCGTCGGAGCCGTAGAAGGTCAGGGCCTGGGTGGCCAGGGCCCGGGCACGGGGGCCGTCCTGGACGACCAGGGCGCGGGCGAGGGCGAAGCGGGTCTCCGCCAGCTCTTCACCGGGGCCGGGGTGGGCGGTGCGGAGGGAGAGCGCGCGCTCCAGCGCGGCGCGGGCCTCGCGCGTCTTGCGCAGCTCCAGCAGGGCCTGGCCCAGCGTGGTGAGCGGGGTCGCCAGGTCCGGGTGGTCCTTCTGGAAGGTCTCGTAGGCGTCCACGCTCCGGCGGGCGAAGTCCACGGCATCACGTGGCTTCCCCTCGCGCAGGGCGAGCTCACCGAGGGCGGCCAGGTCGGTGGCCGTCTCCGGGTGGGTGGGGCCGTAGGCCTTCAAGTCCAGGGCCAGGGCGCGCTCGCGCAGGGGGCGGGCCTCGGTGTAGCGGCCGAGGGACTCCAGCGCGTCGGCGAGGTTGTTGAGCGGGTAGCTCAGCGTGGCGCTGTCGGGGCCCAGCGCCTGTTCCTCCAGGGTGATGGCCCGCCTCAGGAAGGGCATGCCCTCCTCGAAGCGGCGGCTGGCCACCAGGTGGTAGCCCACCGCGTTCGCGGCCATGGCCGTCTGCGGGTGGTCCGGGCCCATGACTCGCTCGGTGGTCTCCAGCACGCGGCGCAGGAGGCTCGCGGCGTGCTCCGTTTCCGGCGTGCGTGACAGGGCGGCGGCCTGGTTCCGGAGTGACTCCAGGGTGAGCAGGTGCTCGGCGCCCAGTTCCTTCTCGCGCAAGGTGGCGGAGCGGCCGAAGGCCTCGGCGGCCTGGGCATACTGGCCCCGGAGGAAGGCGTTGCGGCCGAGGCTCGTCTGGAGCAGGGCCTCCAGCTCCGCGGCCCCACCGGCGCGCTCGATGGAGGCGCGCGCCTGCGCCACGCTCCACTCCGCCAGGGAGGCCTCGGAAGAGACGGTGGTGACCAGGCGCGCGGCGGCGCGGGCGGCGAGCTGGTCATGGCGCAGGGCCTGCGCCGTGAAGAGGGACTCGCGCAGCGCGGCCCGGGCGCGGGCCTCGTCGCCCGTCACCAGCCCGAGCCGGCCCTCCAGCTCCAGCGCCTCCGCGAGCACCGGCCGGAAGCCGGGGGCGCGCGACTGCTCCAGCGCGGCCTTCAGCTCCTCCCGGGCCTGGGAGTAGCGGCCCGCGTCCACCAGCGCGGTGGCGCGGTCCACCCGGGCGCGCAGGGACTCCATGCGCGCCTGCTGCTCGGGGGACTCGGGCAGGCCGCGCCGCAGCGCCTCCACGTTCGCGCACGCGGCGACGGAGGGCAGGCGCTGGGCCGCGTCCAGCGAGGCGTCGAGCGACTCCGCGTCCGTCTGGGCGAGCACGCCCGTCAGCGCGTCGAGGGCGGAGCGGCGCCGGTCCAGGCAGGCCATGCGCAGCGACAGCACCTCGTCGGACTGGTGGCCGCGCACGCGGGTGGCCTCGCACGCCTCGCGGTGCATGCCGGTCCACTCGCGCGCGAAGCCGTCGAGCGCCGCCGCGACGCGGGTGAAGGCCGCCGCCGCGTGGGGCTTGCCGGTGGCGGTGAAGGCCTTCTGGATGTCCACCTTGCGCTGGGCGTCCCAGATGCCGGCCAGCCGGGCCTCGCTGCCACGGCATGGCGCCTGGCGGCGGTTGCCGGCCCACCACGTGAGGCCCACCGCGCTGGTGAGCAGCAGCGCCGCGGCGGCCACGGCCCCGCGACGGCGCCACGCCGCGGACGGGTCCCTGCCGAGCGCCTCCAGCAGCACCCCCATGGACGGGTAGCGCGCGTCGGGTGACGGAGACAGGCCCCGGGAGATGGCGCGGAACAGCCACGCGGGGACGCGGCTGCTCCGGGGCGGCGGGCGCACGCGGCCGGAGCGCGCCTCGCGCAGGTACTCGGGAGCGCGCTTGCCCTCGAAGGGGAGCTGTCCGTAGAGGGCCTCGTACAGCGAGGCGCAGAAGCTGAACTGGTCGCCGCGCGCGTCGGTGCGCCCGTCTTCATGCTGCTCGGGCGGCATGTACGCGGGCGTGCCCATGACGAGGCCGGCCTCGGTGAGGGGCGACTCCAGCAGGTCGTCCCCGGTGATGGCCACCCGTCCGGGCGTGGTGCGCCGGCCTGCTTCCGCGGCCTCCTGGTCCGCGGTGGTGCGGGCCAGTCCGAAGTCCGTCACCTGCGCGCGGCCGTCCTGGCTGACGAGCACGTTGGCGGGCTTGAAGTCGCGGTGGACGAGCCCGGCCGCGTGCGCCGCGGCGAGCCCCCTGCCGGCCTGGCGGAAGACCTCCAGCACCTCGCGCCAGGTGCGGTGCTCGGCGCGCAGCCAGTGGCGCAGCGACAGGCCCTCCACCAGCTCCATGGCGATGAAGACGCGCCCCGCGAAGGTGCCCACGTCGTGGATGGAGACCACGTTGGGGTGCGAGAGGCGGGCCATGGCCTGGGCCTCGCGAAGCAGGCGTGACGCGCCGTCCACGCGGGCCACCGTGTTGGCGTCCGGGTGCAGCAGCTTGATGGCCACGCGCCGGTGCAGCTCCGGGTCATACGCGCTGTAGACGACGCCCATGCCGCCCGAGCCGAGCTTGTCGAGGATGTGGTAGCGGCCCACCGTCGCGCGCCCGGACGGCTCCGATTCCTTGCGCGCGGGCGGTGATTCCGAGGCGCTGGACGCGGACGGCGGCGCCTGGGGCGCGGCACGCACGGGGGCCGGAGCGCGCACCTTGATGGAGTGGGGCGGGGCGGACGGCGAGGCGTGTGCGCTGATGGACACGGGGGGCCGTGGTGCGCTGGCACTCGGGAATGGCTTGGAGGCGAGGGCGCGCACGTCGGCGCTCTGCGGAGGCGCGGGCGGTGGGACCACCATCGTCACGGGCGGCGGCGGCGCGGGAGGCGGTGCGAGGGACGCTGGCGCGGGGAGCACGCGCGGTGCGGCGGGAGTGCCTGGGACGGAAGGCGCGGGCGGGAGCGCGGACGCGAGTGAGGCCCCCGAAACAGGTGGCGGAGTGACGAGCGTGGTGTGACCCGGCGCGGCCACGGGAGCGGACACGCCGGCTTCGGAGGCGGGTGTGGCGGACGAGGGTGATGCGGCGGGTGGCGAGGGTGGGGCGGAGACGACGGTGACGGGCTCGGGCCGCTCGGGTGGGGGACAAATCTCCGTGTCCCGCGCGGACGGCGCGGAGACGACGGTGGCGGGCTCGGGCCGCGTGGGCGGGGGAGCAATCACCGTGTCCGGCGCGGAGCCGGCCTCGGGGCTCGTTGCGTCCGCCCGGGCCGTGGAGGCGCGGGCCAGCACCACGGGCTCGGTGATGAGCTCATCGTCAGCGCTGTCCCGGGCAGTCACCTCCTCGAGCTCCGGAGCCGCGGTGAGCCGCAGAGAGGCGGCGCCAGGGGGCGTCACCCGGGCCAGGAGCGCCGCGCATTGACGGCAGCCCTCCGCATGGCGGCGCAGCCGGTTGGCGTCCACGGAGGGAAGCTGCCCGGCGGCGAGCTGGTGCGCGGTCTTTTCGTCGAAGCAGGACACGGCCGGGATGTTCTCCCACGCCGCGTGTTCGTGAGAAGGGGCCCCACCCATTCCACCCCTCCCGAGACTCTCTGCTTCCCGCCGGAGGCGGGGCGTGCTGCCATGCCGGCGCGTCCGAACGCCTCACGCCTGGAGCCCCCCCGTGTCCGTCTCTTCGCGCGTCCTCGAGTTCGCCTCGCCTCCGCCGCTCGCCAGGGAGTTGCTGCGTGCCGCCGTGGCCCGCCGCCCCGCGCGCCCTGGCGAGGTGCCCCGGCTGGAGGCGCGGCTGGGTCACTTCGCGCCGGACGCGCGCCAGCTCGCGCGCTACCGCGAGGTCTGTGGCTTTCCCGCCGATGGATACCTGCCATTGCCCTTCCCCCAGGTGCTCGTGGGGGCGCTGCACATCGCGCTGCTCAATCACCCCGAGTTCCCCTACCGGCTCCTCGGCATGATTCACGTGCGCAACCGCATCCACCAGCACCGCCGCCTGCCGGAGAGCACCCCGCTCTCCGTGCACGTATGGGTGGAGGGGCAGCGCGAGGCGCGGCAGGGACGCGAGCTGGACCTGCACACCCGGGTGGAGGTGGAGGGTACGCCCGTCTGGAGCGCCGTCACCACCATGCTCCGCCGCCTGCCTCGCGCCGACGAGCGCCCGCGCGAGGCGAAGCCGGCGAACGCCACGGCCGAGGCCGAGGAGGAGGCGCTCTTCGCCAGCAGCCGCCCCGCGACATGGTCCGTGCCCGAGGACACCGGCCGCCGTTACGCCAGGGCCTCCGGTGACTACAACCCCATCCACCTGTATGCGCTGACCGCGCGCGCCTTCGGCTTCCCACGCGCCATCGCGCACGGCATGTGGACGGTGGGCCGCTGCGTGGCGGAGATGGGCGAGGCGGCGGAGGCCCCCGAGCTCACGCTCACCTCGGAGTTCCGCCGCCCGCTGCTGCTGCCCTCGCGCGTGGTGTTCCAGACAGCGCGGCGGGACGGCGGCGTCGCCTATCGCGTGAGGGGCGAGGACGGCCAGCCCCACGTCCAGGGGGAGCTGACGCCCGGCGCCTGAGCCCCATTGCGCGGGGAGCCCGGGCGCACACGGCGGCTCAGCGCGGAATCAGGGTGATGTCATCCAGGTACACCGTGCCCTGGTCCGCGCCCGAGTCGTCCTGGAAGTACAGGTCCACCAGCGTGCCCGACGTCACGCCCAGGTTGGCGAGGGGAATGGTCACCTTCTGCCAGGTGCCCGCGGCGATGGGGCCGCCCAGCGCCGCGTCCAGTCCGATGCTTCCGAGCGTCTGGCCGCCGTCGTGAAGCACGAGCCGCACGGCCTGGCCTCCCGTGGTGCCGCCGTGCACCCACAGCTCGACGGACTGGTACAGGGACAGGTCCACGCCCGAGTGGTGGAACATGAGCCCCGCCCACCCGTCCGGCTCGAAGCTGATGGACGTGGAGCCCGCGTGCACCACGCCCGTCTCGCTGAGCGAGTGCGTCGCCCAGCTCCAATTGTCGAAGCCGCTCTCCAGGCCATCCACGTAGATGGGCAGGCCGGCCGCCGGGTCCGGGTCGGTACGCCCCTCCATCATCGCCGCGCCCTGGGCCAGGGTGACGGTCTGGATGCCGCGGGTCTGGATGTAGTCGAGGATGGCCGTGAAGTTGGACGTCCGGTACTGCGTGTCGCGCGTCGGCGTGCCGTCGACGAACTCGTGGAACACGAGGATGAGCCAGCTCTTCTCCGCGATGGCCTGGTCAATCCACCCGCGCACGGTGCTCACCGTCACCGCGCGGTGCACGTCGTTGGCGCGCAGCTCGTACATCAGCGTGTCGCGGAAGTTGCGGCCCGCATTCACCGTGCGGTTGCTGGCGTAGGACTGGCGGATGGCCGTGAGCACGTTGGCGTCATAGCGGCCGTAGGGCACGACGAAGTTCGGCACCGCGGGCAGGTTCAGGTTGCTCACCAGCCACGCCTGGGAGTCCTGCAGCTCGGAGGCGAGCTGGGTGGCGGACACCGTCGTCAGGTCCGGGTGCGTCGCCGTGTGGCTGGCGATGTCATTGCCCTCGGCCACGAGCGTCCGCACCTGGGCCGTCGTCATGTAGCCGCCCCAGCTCTGCGCGAGGGCGTTGCTGATGAGCGCGTACGTGGCGTCGATGTTGCGCGCATTGAGCGCCGGACGCGCCTTCGTGTACTGCGTGGCCCAGCCGTCATCCAGGGTGATGGTCACCATCCCCTGCTCGAACGGATTGGCCGCGGATGCGGGCACTGCCAGCGCCATCAGCAGCAGCGTGACAATCCCTCTCAGATTCTTAAACGACGTCGTCAAGGTGCACCCCCTCCAGACCTGACGCCACGTTCATGTGGCGTGGTGGGGGCGCGATAGCAGAGGTCAGGGATGCCGGGCAATCAAGCAGTCATGCGCGGGAACCCTGGCATGGAGGACGGGAGTGCGCCGGGGCCCGCCGGCGATGGCTGGGGATTCCGCATGGGACCGGTCGTGTTGGACAGGACTCCGGAAGCACGTGACGAAAGGGATACGCTGAATGAGGAAAATCGCCGCGCTCGCATGTCTGCTGGGTCTGCTGGGGGCCATCCCGGCCCACGCCGCCGAGAACAAGGACGTCTTCGGCAGGGAAATCCCCATCGGGGAGGGGCGGCCGACCGTCGTCCTGTACGCCAACAAGGGCACCCGCGACGAGCTGCGCCAGCACGTCTACGACTTCATCTACGACGTGCGGAAGGAGAAGCCCATCGTGGTGGTGCACGTGGACCTGCGGGACGTGCCCGGCCTCTTCAAGGGCATGGCGAAGGGGGAGATTCGCAAGAGCCACCAGGAGTCGCTCGACCTCATGCGAGACGTGTTCCGCCAGCACGGCGAGGCGCCCCCGCCGGAGCTGGAGACGTCGCTCTTCATGGTCGCGGACTCCAAGGGTGAGCCGCACGAGTCCATGGGCCTGCAGAAGGGTTTCAAGCAGGTCGTCGCCAAGGTGCTCGACCCTGCCGGAGCGGAACTGGCGCGCGGACCCTTCCCGCAAAGCGCCCGTCAGTTCGTCCGAGCGATGGTCTCAGGCCCTCGCCAGAGCCCACCAACCAGGGTGGCTGGCATGAGCCGCTGACACAATTTGTCACCGGCATGTGCCATGTGACGGATTTCGCCGCTATGCGCTGCCACGAATGGGCTGTCGTCTTTCGGGACCCACCCTTCGTGCATGCGGTCCGAAGCACGCCTGTGAGTCATACCCGGTGCGTGCTTCTCTGACTTTCAGTCTGCCTGCTAGGAGCTTAAGCGTGCGTCCGCAGTGAGGGCCCGCCGCTGTCGGCGTGCCCAGAAGGACGCCGCAGCGGGAGACTCCATGAATAGGCAGCAACGTGTAGCGAGAACCACGCCATTGTGGCTGGTCATGGGATTGTTCGCGGGAACCGGGTGTGGAGGCGTAGCGAGCCCCCCTCCCGAGGACACCCGGCCTCAGGTGCAGACGCGGTCGAGCGCCTTGCAGCCCGGCCCGGACCTGGTGGTGACGGAGATATCCGCGCCCCGGAGCGTCCGGACCGGTGACGCCTTCACGGCTGACGTGAAGGTGTGCAACCAGGGCTCGGACCCCGCGACCACGTATTACAACTGGCCCTGGCTGGAGCTGTACCTCTCCACGGACACCAGCCTGTCGATGCCGGGAGGCGGCACGCCCCCTCCGACGGACCAGCAGTTGGTCGGCTCCGTGGACGTGCCCCCGCTGGACCCGGGGCAGTGCGTGATTCGGAGCGTGAACGCCTACGCGTCCCTGCCCCCGGACGCGCAGGGTGAAGGCGCCTACCACCTGGGTGCCATCGTCGATGCCTTCCAGGCGCTGACCGAGGCGGATGAGACCAACAACGCCTACGTGTCCGGGCTGATGGGCGTGGGCTACCGCTCCGACCTCGTGGTGACGGAGGTGAAGGGCCCGGCCAGCGTGCGGCCCGGTGACGCCTTCACCGCCACGGTGACGGTGTGCAACCAGGGCACCGAGTACACCTACAACCCGCCCTCCGTGGAGCTGTACCTCTCCATGGACGACAGCCTCACGCCGATGCCTCCACCCCCGGGCACGCCGATGCCCACGGACCAGCGGCCGATTGGCATCGTGAATCTGCCGCCGCTGAGCGCGGGCCAGTGCGTGACGCGGAGCGCGAACGTCAACGCGTATCCGCCTCCCGATGCGCAGGGTGACGGCGCCTACTACCTGGGCGCCATCGTGGACCCGTCCCAGTCCGAGCAGGAGCTGCGCGAGGACAACAACGCCCACGTGTCCGGCTTGATGGGCGTGGGCTACCGCGCGGACCTGGTGGTGACGCAGGTGAGCGGGCCCGCCAGCGCGCAGCACGGTGAGCCCTTCACGAGCACCGTGACGGTGTGCAACCAGGGCACGGAGTCCAGCTACAACTCGTCCATCGTGGAGCTGTACCTCTCCATGGACGGCGACCTCACGCCGATGCCTCCGGGCGCGCCGATGCCCACGGACCAGCGGATGATTGGCCAGGTGTCCATGCCCCCGCTGGGCGCGGGCCAGTGCGTGACGCAGAGCGCGCAGGTGTCCGCCTGGCTGCCGCAGGACGCGCAGGGTGATGGGGCGTACTTCCTGGGCGCCATCGTGGACCCCTACTCCTCGGAGCTGGAGCTGCGCGAGGACAACAACGCCCACGTGTCCGGCCTGATGGGCGTGGGCTACCGCTCCGACCTGGTGGTGACGCGGGTGAGCGGGCCCGCCAACGTGCGGCCCGGTGATGCCTTCACCGCCACCGTGACGGTGTGCAACCAGGGCACGGTCTCCAACGGTGGGTACAGCAATCCTCATGTGGAGCTGTACCTGTCCACGGACACCACGCTCACGGCTCCGTCCATGTCGGGCCCGGGCGCGCCGATGCCTGGCGACCAGCGGATGATTGGTTCCGTGCAGCTTCCCACCCTGAGCGCGGGGCAGTGCGTGACCCGGAGCGTGAACGCCTATGCGCAGACGCCGCCGGTGTCCGGCGGGAGCGACGGTGCCTTCTACCTGGGCGCCATCGTGGACCCGTATCAGTCCGAGCAGGAGCTGCGCGAGGACAACAACGCCTTCGTGGGTGGCCTGATGGGCGTGGGCAACCGCGCCGACCTGGTGGTGACGGCGGTGACGGCACCGGTCAGCGTGCGCGGCGGTGACTCCTTCACGGCGAAGGTGACGGTGTGCAACCAGGGCACGGAGTACACCTACAACCCGCCTCAGGTGGCGCTGTACCTGTCCATGGACACCACGCTGACGGCGCCGGTCATGTCGGGCCCGGGCATGCCGATGCCCACGGACCAGCGGATGATTGGCGCCGTGAATCTGCCGCCGCTGAGCGCGGGCCAGTGCGTGACGCAGAGCGCGAGCTTCAATGCGTACCTGCCTCCCGATGCACAGGGTGATGGCGCCTACTACCTGGGCGCCATCGTGGACGCGTTCCAGTCCGAGCAGGAGCTGCGCGAGGACAACAACGCGTTCATCAGCGGCCTGATGGGCGTGGGCAACCGCTCTGACCTGGTGGTGACGAAGCTGTCGGGTCCGGCCAGTGTGGGGCCCGGTGACGCCTTCACCGCCACCGTGACGGTGTGCAACCAGGGCACCGAGCGCGCCTACGAGCAGCCCTTCGTGGAGCTGTATCTGTCCATGGACACCACGCTCACCGGTCCGCTCATGCCGGGCCCGGGCATGCCGATGCCCACGGACCAGCGGCCGATTGGCGCCGTGCAGCTTCCCTCCCTGAACGTGGGGCAGTGTCTGTCTCGCGATGTGAATGTCACGGCGAACATGCCGCCGGATGCCACGGGAGGCGGCTCCTTCTATCTGGGTGCCATCGTGGACCCCTACCAGTCGGTGCAGGAGCTGCGTGAGGACAACAACGCGTTCATCAGCGGCCTGATGGGCGTGGGCAACCGCTCCGACCTGGTGGTGACGAAGCTGTCGGGTCCGGTCAGTGTGCGGCCCGGTGACGCCTTCACCGCCACCGTGACGGTGTGCAACCAGGGCACGACGACCACCTACAGCCAGTCGCAGGTGGAGCTGTACCTGTCCATGGACACCACGCTGACGGCGCCGGTCATGTCGGGCCCGGGCATGCCGATGCCCACGGACCAGCGGCCGATTGGCATCGTGAGCCTGCCGCCGCTGAGCGTGGGGCAGTGCGTGACGCGGAGCGCGAACGTCAATGCGTACCTGCCTCCCGACGCGCAGGGCGACGGCGCCTACTACCTGGGTGCCATCGTGGACGCGTACCAGGCCGAGCAGGAGCTGCGTGAGGACAACAACACCTTCATCAGCGGCCTGATGGGCGTGGGCACCAGCTCCGACCTGGTGGTGACGGAGCTGAGCGGGCCCGCCAGCGTGCGCGGCGGCGACTCGTTCACCGCCACGGTGACGGTGTGCAACCAGGGCACGTCGGCCACCTTCAACCAACCTCAGGTGGAGCTGTACCTGTCCATGGACGCCACGCTGACGGCTCCAGTCATGTCGGGCCCGGGCATGCCGATGCCCACGGACCAGCGGCCGATTGGCGTCGTGAGCCTGCCGACACTGAGCGAGGGGCAGTGCGTGACGCGGAGCACGAACGTCAACGCGAACCTGCCTCCCGACGCGCAGGGCGACGGCGCCTACTACCTGGGCGCCATCGTGGACGCGTACCAGTCCGAGTACGAGCTGCGCGAGGACAACAACAGCACCGTGGGAGGCCTGATGGGCGTGGGCTACCGCGCTGACCTGGTGGTGACGGAGCTGAGCGGGCCCGCCAGCGTGCGCGGCGGCGACCCGTTCACCGCCACGGTGACGGTGTGCAACCAGGGCACCGAGTACACCTACAACCCGCCTCAGGTGGCGCTGTACCTGTCCATGGACACCACGCTCACCGCTCCGGTCATGTCGGGTCCGGGCATGCCGATGCCCACGGATCAGGCGCCCATCGGCGTTCTGTCGCTGCCGTCGCTGAATGCGGGACAGTGCGTGACCCAGGATGTGAATGTGAACGCGAACCTGCCTCCCGACGCGCAGGGCGACGGCGCCTACTACCTGGGCGCCATCGTGGACGCGTTCCAGTCCGAGCAGGAGCTGCGCGAGGACAACAACAGCACCGTGGGTGGTCAGGTGGGCGTGGGCTACCGCTCGGACCTGGTGGTGACGGAGGTGGGCGGGCCCGTCAGCGTGCGGCCCGGTGACGCCTTCACTGCCACCGTCAAGGTGTGCAACCAGGGCACGGAGCCTGGCTCCATGTACGGCAACACGCAGGTGGAGCTGTACCTGTCCATGGATGCCACGCTCACCCTTCCGGGCCCGGGCCCCATGCCCATGGACCAGCGGATGGTGGGGGCGGTGCAGGTGGGCCCGCTCGCCCCGGGGCAGTGTGAGACGCTCCCCGTGCAGGCCACGGCGCATCCGCCTCCCGGCGCGCAGGGCGACGGCGCCTACTACCTGGCCGCCATCGTGGACGCGTACCAGTCGGAGCAGGAGCTGCGCGAGGACAACAACGTCTTCGTCAGCGGCCTGATGGGCGTGGGCAACCGCGCCGACCTGGTGGTGAAGCAGTTGAGCGCCCCCGCCACCGTGCGTGAGGGCGACACCTTCACCGCTACCGTGGAGGTGTGCAACCAGGGCACCGAGTACTCCTACAACCAGCCCTACATGGCGTTGTACATCTCCATGGACACCACGCTCACGCCCCCGGGCCCGGGCCCCATGCCCATGGACCAGCAGCCGGTGGGCTCGGTGCAGGTGAGCCCGCTGGCGGCGGGGCAGTGCGTGACGCTCAGCGTGCAGGCGCCGGCCTACCGGCCGCCCGCGGCACCGAACGTCGGGTCGTTCTACCTGGGCGCCATCGTGGACGCGTACCAGTCGGAGCATGAGCTGCGTGAGGACAACAACGCCCGGGCGGACTTCGCGCTCGAGCTGACCTGGTAGCAGCGCTTCACCCGCCGAGGGCGGGGGCCCCACGTGGCTCCCGCCCTTTCAGCTCCCCGTGGCGGGAGGGTCCGCGGGCGGGCGGGAAATCCACGCGGCGATGAAGACGTCCAGCTCGCCGCGCATCACGTCCTTCACGCGCGGGGTGCCGGCGCCGGTGCGCGGGTCCTCCACCCGGGCTCCACGGCCCACGTAGTAGCGCCGCGCCTCGTCCGTGGCGCCCGCCTGCCCGGACACCACGCGAGCGGCGATGTCCTTCAGCTCGTCCAGCTCGCCCGCGCCGGTGAGGGTGAGCACGCGCCCGGTGGACTCGTCCTTCACCGTCACCTCGGTGCGCACGCGCTGCAGGTAGGCGCCCTCGTGGGCCTTCACCGGCCGGCCCTGCACGTCCAGCAGCTCCAGGTCCTCCGCCGGCAGCGCGCCGCCGCGGTGCACGCGCACGTAGGCGCGCTGGCGCTTCTCGTCCTCCAGGCGCCGGTGCATGCCCGCCTCGCCCGCGAGGAAGCCGTACGCGCCCGGGCCGGCGATTCGCACCACCACGCGCGCGGGCTCCTCCGCCTCGGCCACCGCCACCGCCTCGTAGCCGCGCCGCTGCGCCCAGCCCAGGTACATGGTGGCCAGCTCCTGCACCCAGGCCTCCTGCGTCTCCGCCGAGTCGCTGGCGCAGATGTCCACCAGCGCCTCGTTGTCTTGCGTCGTGGCACCGGACGCGTTGAGCGCCTCGGCCATCTGCACCTCGCGCGCCACGTCCTCCACCTGCTTCGCCGCGGAGGCGAGCTGCACCTCGTTCTTCGCCTCGCGCACCAGCCGCCGCGCGAAGAGGCACGCGGCCTCCAGCCGGTCCATCTCGTTGATGTGGGCCTCCACCGTGCGGAAGGCCCGGATGACCTCCGCCGCGCGCGTGGGGTCGTCCCAGAGGTTGGGCGCCTGCGTCTCCGCCAGCAGCGACGCGCGCCGCTGCTCCAGCTCCGGCCGGCCCGCCGAGGCCGCCAGCGCCCGCGTCTTGCCCACCAGCCGGTCCATCTCGAACAGGAGCGACTTGCGGTCCAGCCGCCGCTTCACCGGGGCCGCGCGCGCGGACGGCAGGAGGAGCTGCGCGGTGGGCGACGGAGGCGGCAGCGCCGGCTCGGCCACCGCCACCACCCGGCCCCCGGGCCGTGCCTCCACCCGCACCGGCGTGCCCGGAGGCAGCGGCTTGCGCGCAATCTCCACCGCCAGCGCCGCGGTGAGCGTCTTCTCGATTTCACGCTGCAGGTAGCGCGCGCCGAACTGCGGCGAGTAGCCACGCTCCACCAGCAGGTCCACCACCTGCGGCGTCACCTCCACGTCCAGCGAGCGCGCGCGGATGCCCTCGCGCTCCAGCACGCGGCCCACCTCGCGCTGGGCAATCTTGCGGATGTCCACCTTGGACAGCGGCCGGAAGTGGCAGATGGCGTCGAAGCGGTTGAGGAACTCCGGACGGAAGGCCTCGCCGATGCGGCGGTCCACCTCCATCACCATCTCCTCCGCGCGCTTGTGCCCCACGAAGCCCAGGCCGGACTCGCGGTACACCTCCGCGCCCACGTTGGAGGTGGCGACGATGAGCGTGTTGTTGCACGACACCGTCTCCCCGGCCCCGTTGACGAAGGTGCCCTCGTCGAAGAGCTGGAGGAAGCGGTCGTGCACGCTGCGCGCCGCCTTCTCGAACTCGTCGAGCAGCAGCACGGTGAACACCTTGCCGTCCAGGAGCGCGCTCAGCTCTCCGCGCCGCGTCTCCAGGGCGGGGGCCCACGCCGCGCCGAACGGGACGCTCTCGTCGCCGTCGTTGGGGTAGTCCGCCATGTTCAGGCGCACCAGCCTGTCCGCCGAGCCGAAGAGGTACTCCGCCAGCAGCTTCGCGAGCTGCGTCTTGCCCACGCCCGTGGGGCCCGCGAAGAGGAACACGCCCAGCGGCCGGCGCGGGTCGTTCAGCCCCGCCTTCAAGAGCGCCACCGAGCGCAGCACCGCGGCCACCGCGTCCGTCTGGCCCAGCAGCCGCTCGCCGAAGAAGCGCTCCGTCTCCTCCAAATCCAGCGGCATCGCGTCGTCCACCACGAAGCGCGGCAGGCGCGTGGCGGCGCAGAAGCGGGTGAGCACGTCCTCGGGGCCCACATGGTCCTTGGCCGCGCCCGCGGCCTCCGCCGCCGTCTCCTTGAGCAGCTCTATCGCCTTGCGCGGCATCCGCTGCGCCAGCAGGAACTTGGACGACAGGCGCAGGGCCAGGTCGCACGCGGCCGGGTCGATGGGCAGCCGCAGCTCCTTCTCCAGCTCCTCGGCCACCCGGCCCAGCACCCAGCGCGCCTTGTCCAGCGGCGGCTCGTGGAGGGGCAGCAGGTGGAGCCGCTCGGCCAGCGCCTCGTCCGAGCGCAGCAGCTCCTGCACGCGCTTGGGCTCCGTCTCGAAGATGAAGCGCAGGCCGCCGGTGCGCAGCGCGCGCACGGCCACCGGGGCCAGGGGCCCTCCGAGGGCCGCCGGCAAATCCCGGATGTAGATGATGGGGCAGGAGTGCCGGCCCAGGTGCGCGAGCAGCTCCTCGAAGCTCTCCGCCGCCTGGCGCTGGGTGCTGCGCGCGAGGATGTTGGCGACGGACACCTCCACCAGCCGGCCCTGGGCCAGCTCGGCGTCCACGCGCCCCTCCGCGATGCGGCGCGCCACCTCCTGCACGAGCGCGCTCTTGCCCACACCGGGCTCCCCCGCCAGCAGCGGGTGCTTGCCGCCCCGCGTCAGCAGGCCGAGCACCTCCGTCACGGCGGCATCCACCCCGTGCGCGGCCGGCAGCTTGCCCTCGCGGGCCAGCGCCGTGAGGTCGCGGTCGATGAGCCGCTCCTGGTCCTCGCTGCTCTTCCTCGTCGCCATGTCGTCAGACGCCCCCTCGCGGATGCGCACTCTAACCTTGCTGAACCGCCGTGGTGAGCGCGCAATCCCGAGAGGCCGCCCGAGGGCCCCGGAAGGCCGGGGCCGGGCCGCGAGCGGCCGCCCTCAGGGCGCCGGAGCGGGCGCCGTCCCCGGCTGGGCCGGGGGAATGGACCGCAGGTACTCGTAGATGGCCCGCAGGTCCCTGTCCGTCATCTTCGCGTAGATGGGCCAGGGCATCACCTGAAGGATTTCGTCCTCCTCGTCCGCCTCGCGGCCGGTGCGCATCAACTCCAGGAACTCCTCGAGGGTGTAGCCCCCGGGCAGGCCCTCCTCGTCCGGGGTGATGTTGGGGGACACCACAGTGCCGAAGACCATCCCGCCCGCCAGGAAGTGCTCGGTGTTGATGCGCTCGGGCTCCCCCAGGAAGGGATTGCCCCCGGGGGCGAAGGGCGGGTTGGTGTGGCAGTCATTACACGCGCCCTGGGCGTTGACGATGTAGCTGCCCAGTCCCACCAGGTCCCTGTCCAGGCCCTCCAGGTTCACCGGCACGGGGGAGAGCTCCAGGCCCTTCTCGATGCGCTCCCTGTCCTCGGCACCCACGGTGTCCTCGGCGTGCTGGTCCTGCGTGGGCGCCGGCGAGTCCTCCGACCCGCATCCCAGCGCGACACCTCCCACGACGGCGAGAAAGCCCAGCCCCGCCGCCGCCCAGCGGCCCCTCCGGAAGTACGTCATATGCGTGTTCCTTTCCCAGCACCGGGTGTGCCGGTGCCGGGGAGGCTAGGGACGACGCGGCGGCCGGCCATGCCGTGTGCCGGTATCGGGCGCGCGTCATCCGGCGCACACCCGGAGCGGGCCCTGGCCCCGGAGGGCAGGTGAAGCGGAAGTCGGAGGACTCGAACCTCAAGCCGGAAGTCCGGCTCGCACCCGGTAGCAGCGGGGCCTGGCGCCATCGCCAGTCCAACTTCCATGAGACGTACGGCGAGCGGAGCAAGGTGGAGTCGAACCACGAGCCCCGAGGGGCCCTCCTGGTCTCCAGCCAGGCGGCCGGCCACCCGGCCCGCATGCTCCAGACAACACAGCGGAAGGCAGGGGACTCGAACCCCAAGCGCGCATGTCGCTCGCACCGTTTTCGAAACGGGCCGCCGGCCTCCGGCGTCGACCTCCCAGAAAAAAGTGCCGGCAGCAGCGTTCCCGCCTGCCGGCGCGCGGGGAGGTAGCGCGGAGCGGGAGGCCCGCCTCTGGCGGTACCTCCTACCCCCGAGGGGCGGAGGCCACCTCTGGTGGCCCCCCTTCGATCCGCGACCTCACTCCTCCAGCTCCACGTGCCAGTACGCGACGTCCCCGAGGAACTTCGCCCACGACACGGGCATGCCCTTCTCGAACATGAAGGTCAGGTGCAGCGCCTCCGGCAGCTTCTTCGGCTTCACCGGAGTGCTCCGCAGCGCCATCTTCGCCACCGCGGGCGTGCGGTTGCCCTTCTTCTGGTTGCAGGGCACACACGCGATGACGACGTTCTCCCAGCACGTCTTGCCCCCCTGGGCGCGGGGGAGGACGTGGTCGTACGTGGCCTCGGGCCGCGACACCTTCACGCCGCAGTACTGGCAGCGGCAGTTGTCGCGCAGGTACACGTTCTCCCGGCTGAACTTCACGCCCTTGGGGCCCTTGCGCAGCCCGCGGATGAAGCGGATGACGGAGGGCATGCGCACCGCCACCGTCACCGAGCGCACGAAGCGGTCCTCGTACTCCTCGACCACCTCGACCTTCCCCTGGAAGATGAGCATCACCGCGCGCTGCCAGGGGATTCGCGCGACGGGCTCGTAGGACTGACTGAGAACCAGCGTCTCCATGACACGGTGCCTCTCGGGGTTGTTGTCCACGGCGAGATTCGAACTCGCACTCGGCCGGGTTTGAGCCGGCGGCCTCTCCCAGTTGGGCTACGCGGACGTGCTTCGGGAGCTTCCTCTGACCTCTCACTGCGACTGCGTGTGCACGCCCCGGGGATCGAACCCGGCCGATACGGTGTGTGGGACCGTCGCCGTCTCCAGCTGGCTCGGCGTGCATGAAGTTGCGGAGCAGGGAGTCGAACCCTGCGACCCAGGCTTATGAGGCCCGGTGGGACGTCCGGTCCCACTCCGCAGAAAAGTCGTGTGTGTGCTCCCGGCAGGACTCGAACCTGCGACCGTGCGCTTAGGACGCGCCCGCTCTGAATCCACTGAGCTACGGAAGCGTGTGTGTCAGTGCCCCTGGCAGGAATTGAACCTGCGGCCTCACGGTTCGGAGCCGTGCACTCTCATCCACTGAGCTACAGGGGCGTGAAGTGGAACCACCGGGATTCGAACCCGGACGTCTCGGGTGCAAGCCGAGCGCTCTCCCATTGAGCCATGGCCCCATGAAGGGACTGCGGTACGACGAGTGCTCCCGGTCGGGCTCGAACCGACGACCCCCGGTTTACGAAACCGGTGCTGCTACCATCTGAGCTACAGGAGCGGTTGAAACAGGCCGCCGGGGTGTCGAGCCCCGCTGGCGCCAATTTGGAGTCGGTGCTGCTCATCCGGAGCGCGGCCTATGAGGGTGCTACGTGCTGCGGTGCTACGAGTGCCGGCCCCCGGAATCGAACCGAGTCCTCCTGTGCTTCAGACAGGCGCGCGGACCACCTACGCCAGGCCGGCATGTGCTGCGGTGAGAGGCCAGTGCGGGAGTCGAACCCGCCCCAAACGGTTTTGCAGACCGCTGCCGCCCCAGGCGGAACAGGCCATGAAACAGCTCCCTGAGAAGGACTCGAACCTTCAACCCCGCGGTTAACAGCCGCGTGCTCTGCCATTGAGCTACCAGGGAATGTGCTGCGTGTTGCGAGAGAACCGGAGGCAGGAGTCGAACCTGCGCTTGCGGAGTCAGATTCCGCCGTCGTGAGCCGTTTGACCACTCCGGTATGTGTGAGAGCGGGTGACGGGATTCGAACCCGTGTCGTCGGTATGGGAGACCGAAATCCTGCCGCTGGACGACACCCGCGTGAGTACCTCCGGAGGGATTCGAACCCTCACCGCCCGGGTAAGAGCCGGGTGCTCAGCCGTTGAGCTACGGAGGTGTTTGCGTGCCGCCCCTGAAGAGAGCGGGCGGCGTGCTTTCACCACTGCGATTCAGTTGTCAGAGAGCTGCGTCTGTCGGGGCACCCGGACTCGAACCGGGACCGCCCGCTTATCAAGCGAGAGCTCTGCCTTTGAGCCATACCCCGTGTGCTGCGGTGCTTCTATGCTGCCTATCTGGGTGACAGGATTTGAACCTGCGGCCTCACGGACCCGAACCGTGCGCTCTGGCCAGACTGAGCTACACCCAGGACTGGTGCTGCTGCTGCGGAAGATGGGGACGCTGGGAGTTGAACCCAGCGGGCCCTCGCGGGCTCCGGCTCTACAGGCCGACGCGCCTCCCCTAACGCTCTACGTCCCCGAAGGAGGTCGGGAGCCCGGAATGCAGCGAGGCCGGGTTCCCTGGTGGGAGCCCGGCCTCTGCGTGGCATCGCCTGTGGAGACAGGACGGGAGCGTCAGCAGGAGTCGGGCAGGTGGCCGTGATACGCGCGAAGTCCCACGGTGAAGCTGGGGGCGGCGACCGGGCGAATGCACGGGAGGACAACGAAACCATTGGACCAGAGGTTGTGCTGATACTGCGACTTCATCGGGCTCGTCCGCGTCACCGTGTTCATGGCCACCGCTCCTTTCATGGGGAATTGACGCGGCTGAAAATCATCCCTGACAGCGCGTTGATTTCTTTTTCGTGGCGCGGCGTGGGGAGGGGAGCACGCAATGCGCCTATAAGGAGGGGGAGCCTCCGGACGCCCCTGAAACGAAAAAGGCCCCGGAGCCGGAGCTCCGAGGCCATCTCTCAGGTCCCCGCGGTGGGGACGACCGCGGTCAGATTCACGAGGGCGTCGCGCTTCACGCCGTGCTTGAGGAAGTCCTGCACGGAGCGGGCGAGCGTCGCGGCCAGCAGGCCCAGCAGGGGGAGGTGGGCGCCCCCCTCGCAGGTGGCCTGGCCGGCGGTGTCCTCGGCGTCCGGGGTGAAGCGCTCGTCCCAGCGCACCAGGCCGAAGTTGCCGTCCGCGCTCACCGCCCCGTGGACCAGCGGCTTGCCCGCCTTCCGGGCGTACTCACTCAGGAGCAGGCGGCTGTCCCGGTTGTCGAAGCAGTCCACCAGCAAATCACCGCCGCCGCACAGCGCCTCCACGTTGTCCCGGGTGAGGCGCACGCCGAAGGACTCGGCCTTCACCCCGTGCAGGTTGAGCAGCTGCAGCTTGAGGGCCTCGGCCTTGTTCTTCCCCACCGAGGGCTTCACGTAGGCCTGCGCGAGCAGGTTCTTGGACTCCACCCGGTCGAAGTCGATGAAGGCCAGCGTGGCCTCGAGGTTGCGGCACAGCACCGCCGCCGTGGAGCCGATGGCCCCCACGCCACAGAAGATGATGCGCATGGCCTCACCTCACCGGGCGCCGAAGGGCACCTTGGGGCGCAGGTAGATGCGCTCGTCGCCGCGCGCACCGCGGAACCGGTCCACCACGTAGTGCTGGAACGCGTCCTCGCGCAGGTGGGACAGGTGCAGCCCGGGCACACCGCCGGAGCGCACCAACTCCGCCGCGATGCGCCGGACGTCCGCGTCCGACACCGGCCGGTCCAGCTCCACGGGCACGTCCGCGGACATCCCGTCGTAGGTGATGTTGAGCGTCGCCATGGTTTCTCGTGCCTCCTCGCACCCCTGGCGGGACGCACAAGCGCGGCCGGCGGGGCTCCCGCCGGGACGCGGGCGGAGGGGGCTTCCTGACGCAGGCGCCTCCAGGGCATGCCCACGGAGGCACGGGAGCCATGGGGGCGGCTGGCGGGTGCCAGGGAGCGCGCACCCGTGAAACCCAGGGCGGGGGCTCGCCCAGCCTCGGGAGCTCCCGCGGGGCGCCGGACAGCAGACAGCCCGGCCCCCAGGAAGGGAAGCCGGGCTGCCTGGAGCAACCGACGCGGGGGAGGGGCTACCGCGCGGTGCCGCTAGAGACGGGAGCGGGCGCCGAGGCCGGCTCCGTCTGGACGGTGGGCATCAGCGGCACGGCGCCAATGAAGCCCGAGTAGGCCATCCGGTTCGGCGAGCACCAGCCCGGGTTGGCCACCGTGTCCGGGGTGAAGTTGGTCATCAGGGCGCTGGTGACGGCATCGGGCGCGGCCTGGGGGTTGAGCTCCAGGAAGAGGGCGGCCACGCCCGCCACGTGGGGCGACGCCATGGAGGTGCCGCTGAGGACGCGCGTCTCCCTGTCGCCGTAGTGCCACGCGGAGGTGATGCGGTTGCCGGGCGCGAAGACGTCCACGCAGTCACCCCAGTTGGAGAAGGACGCGCGCTTGTCCCCGCTGTCGGTGGCGGCCACGGTGATGGCCTCCGGTGTGCGCGCGGGCGAGTGCTTGCACGCATCCGCGTCCTCGTTGCCCGCCGCGACCACGTAGGTGACGCCCGAGGCGACGGAGCGGCGGACCGCGTCGTCGATGGCCTGGTCCACGTCACCGCCCAGGCTCATGTTGGCGACCGCGGGGGACTCGTGGTTCTTCGTCACCCAGTCGATGCCCGCGATGACGCCGGACGTGGAGCCCGAGCCATCGCAGCCGAGCACCCGGACGGAGTGGATGAAGGCATTCTTCGCCACGCCGTAGGTGCTGCCCGCCACGGTGCCCGCCACGTGCGTGCCGTGGCCATGGCAGTCATTGCCCTTCATGCTGTCGCCAATGGCGTCGAAGCTGACCGAGGCCCGGCCGCCGAACTCCCGGTGCGTGTAGCGGACTCCAGTGTCGAGCACGTACACGTGCACGCCCAGGCCGGTGGCGTTGTACATGTAGAGCTTGTCCAGGGGCAGCGTGCGCTGGTCCACCCGGTCGATGCCCCAGGTGGGGCTCGGCTGGCTCTCGAAGAGGGAGACCACGCCATTCTCCTGCACGTAGTCCACCGCCGGGTCCTGCGCCATGGCCTTCGCCTGGGCCTCGGTCATCTTGCCGGCGAAGCCTCGCAGCGCGTGCTCGTACACGGCGAAGGCGGTGCCGCCGTACTTCGCGGTGAGGCCCTGGGTGGCCTGCGTCACCGCGACCTGCTGGAGGCTGCTCTCCGGTGTCTTGAATACGACGATGTACTCGCCCGGCACCTTCTTGCGGACGGTGAAGAACTTCCCGGCGGGCTTCTGGCTCAACAGGGCCCGCGTGGCGGCCGGGTCCTTGCATGGCGCCGAATTCGTTGCGCACCCGCCCAGCAACACCAGCGCACCCACGGAGAACGTCCACTTCAGGATGTTTCGATACATGTTTCACCCATGGAAAAGGAGTTGTCCTGGTGAAACGAATCGACGTTAAAGGCGGTTTATCCCTGATTCGGCACCCAGGGATGAGACAGAGGTCTGTCAATGAACACGCGCGATCGACGCGTGCAGTCACTGGGCCGGGCAGGGCGGCGAGGGTGTCGGATTTCCGCCCTGCCCGGGCCCGTGGCAGGCTCCGCGCACACATCTCCATGAAGACGCCATCCATGAAGACGCTCCGCACCACGCTGCTCGTCCTCGGCGGTGGGCTCGCCGCCCTCGCGCCGCTGACGGCTCCCGCCAGGGGTCCCACGGCGCCGGCGGACCCGGGCCTCGTCACGTTCTCCGCGCCCGAGTCCATCAAGCGCCTCGAGCGCAGCCGCCACAAGGTGGACTTCTTCCACCTGGCCAACCAGTTCGAGTCCCAGGGCAACAAGGCCTTCTGTGGCCCCACGTCCTCCGTCATCGTGCTCAACGCCCTGCGCATGGGGAACGACGCGGTGGCGAAGCCGCAGGACCCGTCGCTGGTGACGGATGAGGACCGCAAGCTGCTTCCCCCGGGCTTCGACCCCCTCTTCCACCGCTACACCCAGAACAACTTCTTCGACGACAAGGTTCGAGAGGTGAAGACCCGCCCCGAGGTCTTCGGCCAGCCGCGCGGCGAGGGGAGCACGTCGGACGCCGGCATCCAGCTCCGCCAGCTCGCCGGCATGCTCGCGGCGCAGGGGCTGGACGTGAAGCTCCGCGTCCTGGATGACTCGCTGAAGGACGCCACCCTGCGCGAGGAGCTGAAGCAGAACCTCAAGACGGAGGGGGACTACGTCATCGTCAACTACTTCCGGCCCGTGCTGGGGCAGCAGGGCGGAGGTCACATCTCGCCGCTGGCGGCGTATGACGCGAAGTCCGACTCGTTCCTCGTCATGGACGTCAATGCCACGGAGCAGCGCTGGGTATGGGTGAAGGCCTCCGCGCTCTTCGCTTCCATGCGTACGCCGGATGTGAAGGAGAACCGCGGCTACCTCCTGGTGAAGGAAGGGAAGACCGCCCAGGCGCGCGGCACGCCGTAGGGCCGGGCCTACCAGGGGCGCGCGGTGGTGCCCCACCAGTACAGCGCCGCTTCCAGCGGGTAATGCCCGGGGTTCTCCAGGGTGGAGCCGATGCCCATCTCCCGGGCCGCGTTGAGCAGGTGGGCGTGCCACTGCGAGTGCTTGTCCGAGAGCCGGGTGGCGGCGATGGCCAGCGCGCTTGCCCCGATGGAGTAACCGCCGTGCACGAGCGGACCGCTGGCGGAGTCCTCCCGTCCCTTCATGCCTCGGGGCCACTCGCGACACGCGGCGAACGGGAGGAGGTCGCCCGCGGGCCGGTCGCAGTAATCGTCCACCAGCGTGTCCGTGAAGGTCCTCGCCGCCGGGTGGGAGGCCATGGCCAGGAAGGCGCCCGTCCAGGCCAGGGTGGTGGCTCGAGGCGTGGGCTCCACGGGGCGGCCCTTCGCGTCCACCTTCGCGGGAAAGCCCGTGGGCAGGGCCGCGAGCTCCACCAGTCGCGCGACGAGTCGCTCGCCCGCTGCGCGGGATTCCGCGTTGCCCCGCAGCCGCCCGTGCAGCAACAGCCCCGCGGCGGCGGGAGCGCTGTCGCACGGCCAGATGGCCGACTTCCCGAAGCTGGGAAGCACCAACTGCCGGGACAGCGCCTCCACGAGCTGCGCGGCCAGTGCATCGAACAGGGCGGTGGACGCCTCATCCGCCATGCCCGCGCGCTCCATGCCCGCGAGCATCAGCAGTACGTAGCCCCGGTAGAGCACGCTGAGCGGGAGCGGGTGCCCCGCGGCGGCTCTTCCGCCGTGCGGCTTGAAGGGGGCCTGTGCTCGTCCGAGGGCATCCGCGAGCAGCGATTTCAAGCGCCGGGGCGTCTCCGGTAGCGGGCGTCCGTCCAGCGCCGCCTGCACCAGGATGAAGGACAGGTGCGCGTCGCAGAGGAGCTGGGCCTCGATGAAGCCGCGGCCCTTGTCGCCAAGCAGCCTCGGCCGGCAGCCCTTGCCGAGGATGCGCCGCTCCAGGGCCTCCAGTGACTCCACGGACACCGACCGTGTGGTGGGCTTCGGAGGGGGATGGACCACGGGGCTGCTCGGAGCGGAACCGGCGTCCTCCGCGAGCGCGGCGGCTGGGAGAGCGCAGCACAGCACCAGGAGAGGGGCCAGGGCCCGCCAGCCGGGGAGGGTCGAAGAGGCGCCGGACATGCGTGGAGATGCCACCACACCAGCGCGCCGCGGGTTCAAGCCGCGAGGCCACCGGTCGCGGTCCTGGATGGAACAGTCTGTCCGGCCAGATGGGCGGTCGCTGGAGGGACCGTTCGTTTCGCCAGGAGGGCGGCGGTCGGGCGGGGCGCGGTGCGGAATGGAATGTCCGTTCCGGTCGGGTAGCCAGGTACCGGGGCAGGCGCGGCGGTGGAATGGAACGTCCATTCCGCCCGATGGCTGGCCGAAGGGGCGAGCGCGGCGGTGGAATGGAGCGTCCGTTCCGGGCAGATGGCCGGCCGCTGGGGGAGTCCGGCGATGGAATGGAACGCCCATTCCGCCCGACGGCTGGCCGAAGGGGGAGCGCGGCGGTGGAATGGAACGTCTATGCCAGATGGCGAGCCGCCCGGGCTGAGCGCGGCGGTGGAACGGAACGTCCATTCCAGCCAGGTGGTCAGCCGCCGGGCCCCAGCGCGGAGGTGGAACGGAACGTCCATTCCAGTCAGATGGTCAGCCGCCGGGCCCCAGCGCAGCGGTGGAATGGAATGTCCGTTCCGCCGGATGGCCGGCTGCCGGAGCCAGCCGTGGCCCGGACGGGAACGTTCGTTCCCGCCCGGTGGCCGGCCGTCAGGGCCCCTCGCGCCGCACGTTGAGGTCGTCGAAGCGCCCCTCGCGCTCCAGGCGCCAGAGGTCCTCGTCGGTGACGTAGGGCTGGCCGAGCAGCTCCCGCGCCTTCTTCACCTTCGCCATCAGCAGCGGGTCGGAGATGGGCGTGCTGTTCTCCTTCGTGGGCCGGGGCGGCGGTCGCATCACGGAGAACGTCCCCCGCGCCGGGTGGCCGTCCAGCGTGTGCCCTTCCAGCGAGTAGGTGAGCATGGACACATCCGGCTCGGCCTTCGTGTCCAGGGACACCGTCACCTCCACTCCGCGGCCCTCGGGAATGGTGTCGATTCCCAGAGACACCTCGTCCGTATCCTCGGGAAGGGGAGGCGCCCCCGGCTCCGGCTTCCGGGCCCGGAGGAGTGTCACCCGCTCCAGGCGCACCAGCCCCTTCCAGGCGTGGTACAGGCGGAAGGTCTGCCGCACCATGCCGTCCTCGCCCAGCTCCGGGAAGCGCGGGGTGCCCCGCGCCAGCACCGTGACGACACCCTTCTTGTCGAAGTTCTCGAACGACGTATTGAGCACCTGGAGCGACGAGCGGCCCGTCACCCTCCGGCCCTGCGAATCGAAGACATCCACGCGGACGAGGTGCTGGAAGTACATGGCCCAGGGCCGCGTCCCTCCAGCGCCCAGCGTATGTGTCACCACGGGCGTGGTCGTCGTCACCGTGTGCTGGTCGTCGAAGGTCCACACGAACTTCACCGGCGCGAAGGGCGGGCGCGGCGGTGCGTCCCGCTTCTTCAGTTCGATGACCCGGGCCAGGAACTCGTAGTCCTCGTCGGCGTTGGGGAGCCGCCGGGAATAGACGTCGACGAGGCGCTCGGGCTCGCAGGGCTTCACCTTGTACCGGGGCACCGGCACCGACGTGGCCACGTTGTCCTTGCCGAACACCGTCACCACGGGGGGCTCGTACGTCCCATCCGGCTCCAGCCACACTCGCAGGGGCACGCGCATGCCGGTGCCCGTGCCGATGGTGGTGTGCAGGTACGAGTCATTCCCGTCCGGCGAGTGCGCGCGGACGCTGATGAGGTTGTCCTCGCCGGAGCACACCTCCTGCTTCTCCACCGTCACCGCGTCGATGACGGGCGGAGGCACCGGCGCTGGGGTGGGCTCCGCCCCCACGGCCAGGGTCGTGGGCGTGGCGGCGGGCGGAGGTGTGGGCGGAGTCTCCACGGGCCTGGAGGCCGAGGGCCCCTCCGCGGCCGGGGCAGGCGTGAGCGGAGCCTCCCGGCTCCCGGACAGCAGCCACCCGGCCACGAGTGCCACGGCGGCCAGGCCCAGCATCCAGGCCTGGCGCCGCTTCCAGAAGGGACGGTCGTCCGGTTTCATTCCGAGCGCTCCTCTCGTCGCTTCGAGAAACCCGCACCTACTGCCAGCAGCCGTAGACGTTGCCGCCCGAGTTCCACTGGAGCTGGTGCGAGTAATCGCTCGCCCACAGCGTGGTGGAGATGGGGTGGACGCCCCAGCCGCCGACGCGGTCCGGGCTGATGGACGTGGCGGTGGTGGAGCCGTCGTCGCGCACGCCCTTCCAGATGCTGCTGCTGCTGGTGTCGCAGCGGTTGGCGGACATGCAGTTCGTCACCTGGTTCCCGGCGTTGCCGCACACGTTCCAGAAGATGGGGCAGATGACGGTCAGCGCCGCGTTCTCGAACCAGCCGAGCGACGACTTGCAGTGGTTGTAGACGCCCGAGTAGAGCGAGTTGGACGCGGTGGCGATGCGGTCATGCGAGTAGGTGTACGCGGAGACGTAGCCCCGGCCCGCGTAGTGGTGCGCGTAGGCCAGGAAGGTGGAGCACACCATGCCGTTGTTCGCCGCGCTGCCGGGCATCTGATTGACGGTCTGCAGGTCGCGGTACTGGAACAGCGAGTAGGGCACTCGCGCCCCGTTCCATATCGGCCGGTCGATGTACTGGTTCGCGTCGACGCGCGACACGTCGCTGACGTAGGGGTGGTTGTACCAGAGGTTGTCCGCCACCTGCGCCGCGCCCATGGCATCGCCGAGCTGCCACGCGGTCCACTCCGGGCCATACCCGTTCGGGTCGTACATATAGTGGTAGATGCCGCCCTGGTTTATCTGCTCCAGGCCGGGGTAGCCGTACTGGAGCTGATTGACGTTGAGCGGGGTGCCACACACGGTGGGCCAGCCGTTCTGGTCGGGGTCCTTCATGGTGGCGTGGGACACGCCGCCGCCGGTGCCGTGGGACAGCATGGAGTGCGTGCGGTACTCGCCAATGGCGTCAATCACGTTGCGGATGGGGCCCGCGCCGCGGTCGAACACCACCGCGCCGTTGGGCGCGTTCCAGCCGGCGGCCGTGTAGCCACACTCGGACGCAGTGGCGGGCCCGGCCCACATCAGCGCGGACATTGTGAGACAGCCTGCGAGAAATCGACGCATCACGGCCTCCAGCACGTGCTGCTGCCGGCGGCCCCACCCCGATGAATTCCCAGGCTCGACTCGGGGTGAGGCCCGCCGGAGCGGATTCACGAGTGCCTGGGAAGGTCCACCCTACGCGCGTTGTGATGGCCAAGGTGCCGGGCTCCCCAGAGGGCAGTGAGCCAAGGAACACCGGATTTGCCCGCGAGGGCGCACCGGTGTTTGTTATTCCACGGTCGGGTGAAAGGGAGCTGACGTGGTGGGTTGCCTTGGGGCGCTGGGGCACCAGATTGAGGGAGGGAGTCGCGAGGAGAGCCGCGCGCATGGAGCTTCAGCCGGAGGTGAGCCGCTGGGATGTCACGCCCTCGGAGGCGGTGGCGCTGCAACGCCGGTTGGCCGAGCAGGTGGTGCTGCGGCCTCCGCCGGGATTGAAGGTGGAGCGCATCGCGGGCGCGGACATCTCCACGGAGAAGGGGAGGGACACGGGCTTCGGCGGCATCGTGGTGCTGGACGTGGCCACGCTGGCGCCGGTGGCGCAGTCCGGCGCGGCCGTGGCGCTGACCTTCCCGTACGTGCCGGGCCTGCTGTCGTTTCGCGAGCTGCCCATCGTGGCCGCCGCGTGGGAGCGGCTCACCGTGCGGCCCGACGTGGTCATCTTCGATGGACAGGGGACGGCGCACCCGCGCCGGATGGGGATTGCGTGTCACGGCGGGTTGCTGTTCGGCGTTCCCTCCATCGGGTGCGCCAAGTCGCTGCTGGTGGGCACGTACGGCAAGCTGGGAGACGCGCGAGGCTCCACCGCGCCCATCATTCACAGGGGCGAGGTGGTGGGCATGGCGGTGCGCACGCGCAAGGGCGTGCAGCCCGTGTACGTGTCGCCGGGCCACCTGATGGACCTGCCCACCGCGGTGGAGCTGGTGCTGAAGGTGAGCCCGAAGTACCGCGAGCCGGAGACGACGCGTCATGCGCACCGGCTCGTCAATGCGCTCCGCCGCGCGGGAGGTGAGGCGGCGGAGCTCGAGCTGAAGTAGGTCAGCGACTGCCGGGGCGGGCGCCGGTGGTGCGAGCGCTGCCGGTGCGGGTGCCCTTCCCGGTCCGGCTCGGGGTGCCGCCCGCGCGCCCGGTGGCCCGCTTCGTCCGGGCCGCCGCGGTCTTGCGGGTGGGAGTCTTCTTGGTGGCCGCCTTCTGCGCGGCGCTCGGCTTGCGGCCGGCCACGCGCGGCCCGGCCTTCCAGCCACCGCTCTTCTTCGCCGCGGCGGTGGCGGAGCGCTTGCGGATGCCCTGGCCGGGGGAGACCTTCCGTGCGGCCTTCTTCGCGCTGGAGGGCGTCTTCGCCCCCGGCTTCCGCTTCGCGGCGGTGCGGGCCCGGCGGGTGGAGGGGCCCGGCTTGCCGGGAGACCGCTTGCTCACCGCGCCGGCCTCACTGGGCGTCAGCACGGTGGTGGCGAGCTCGGCCGGTGCCTGCTGTGGCGGCGTCTCGGCGGTCTCGGCCTCGGTCGGGGGGCGTGCCTCGAATGACATGCGGTTGTCCTCCTGGGACGTGAGGGCTCGCAGCGTGGACCCGCCCGCCCGCGGCGCACAGGGGCTCTGCACCCGGAGTGAACGCCAGCGGACGGATGCCGCGCCACGAGCGCCGCCGCATCTCGCGCGGACCGGAGTTTGACGGTCGCAAGAACCGCTTCTATGTCCGATGAAGGTTCGAGGAGCCTCCACCCTCAAGGAATGGAGGCTCGGGCGTCTGTCTCCCCGGACGCCCTTCCACCGCGAGCCGCACTGGCGGTAGCACCGTGCCGCGGTGGAGGGCGAACAGGGCGGGAGGAGCCACTTGGGAGCGCCGATGCGAAGGCTGTCGTCACCGTGGAGCGAGATGGAGTCCCACTACTCCGTCGTGGTGGTGGGCTCTGGGTATGGAGGCGCCATCAGCGCCAGCCGGCTGGCGCGAGCGGGACAGCAGGTCTGTGTGCTGGAGCGGGGCCGCGAGTTGCTGCCCGGTGACTACCCGCGCACCGAGTCCGAGTTCTTCAAAGAGCTTCAGGTCCACTTCGACCCCGAGAGCGGCATCGACGTGGGCAACCCCACCGGCCTGTTCGAGGTGCACCGGGGTGGCGACGTCTCCGTGGTCAACGGCTGTGGCCTGGGGGGCACCTCGCTCATCAACGCCAGCGTGGCCCTGCGCCCGGACCCGCGCGTCTTCCTGGACACCCGGTGGCCCCAGGCGCTGCGCGACGACGTGGACGGGCTGCTGGAGGACGGCTTCGCCTGGGCGGAGCACATGCTTCGCCCCATCCCCTATCCGGAGTCCGCGCCGCCGCTGGCCACGCTGAAGGCGCTGGAGCAGGCGGCCCGGAAGATGGGCGGCACCTTCCGCCGGCCTCCGCTCGCCGTCTCCTTCGAGCCGGGTGTCAACCCCGCGGGGGTGCGTCAGAGCGGGTGCACGCTGTGCGGCGACTGCATGACGGGCTGCAACGTCGGCGCGAAGAACTCGGTGCTGATGAACTACCTGCCGGACGCGCACCGGCACGGGGCGAAGATATTCACGGAGGTGGGCGTGCGCTACCTGGCGCGCGACGGCGCGCGCTGGCGCGTCTACTACCGGCCGATGAGCGCCGGCCGTGAGCGCTTCGACGCGCCGGACCTGTGGGTGTCCGCGGACCGCGTCATCCTCGCGGCGGGCACCATGGGCACGGCGGAAATCCTGCTGCGCTCGAGGGCGCTGGGGCTGCCGCTGTCGAAGGAGCTCGGCCGGCACTTCAGCAACAACGGGGACGTGATGGCCTTCGGCTACAACACGGACGTCCCCGTCAACGGCGTGGGTTGGGGCGCGCAGCCTCCCGAGCACGGGGAGCCGGTGGGCCCCACCATCAGCGGCATCATCGACGAGCGCGCCACGCCCGTGCAGGAAGACGGCATGGTCATCGAGAACGGCGTCATCCCCGGGGCGATGGCCCGGCCGGTGATGGCGCTGCTCGCGACGGCCTCCGCCCTGTCGGGAGATGACACGGACCGGGGCCTCAAGGACCGCCTGGAGGAGATGGCGCGGGTGGCGGAGAGCGCCGTGCGCGGGCCGTACCACGGGGCCATGCGCAACACGCAGACGTTCCTCGTCATGTCGCACGACGACGGCAACGGCGAGCTGCGGCTGGTGGGAGACCGGGTGCGCGTGAGCTGGCCGGACGCGGGCCTGCAGCCGGTCTTCACCCGGGTGGACGAGCGGCTGCGCCGCGCCACGGAGGCGCTGGGCGGCACCTTCGTGCGCAACCCGCTGTGGAGCAAGCTCACCGGCCACGAATTGCTGTGCACGCACCCGCTGGGCGGCTGCGCCATGGGCGAGCGCGCGGAGGAGGGCGTGGTGGACCACGAGGGCCGCGTCTTCGCGGGCGAGTCGGGCACCGGCGTGCACGACGGGCTCTACGTCAGCGACGGCTCGGTGATTCCGAGGCCGCTGGGCACCAACCCGCTGCTCGCCATCTCCGCGGTGGCGGAGCGCTGCGTGGCCCTCATGGCGCGGCGCTACGGGTGGACGGTGGACTACTCGCCCGTGCCGGAGGCTCCGGCGCCGCTGCCTTCGCGGCCGCTGTCCGTCCAGTTCACGGAGACCATGTACGGGTACATCTCCGGCGCGGTGGACGAGGACTTCCTGCGCGCGGGAGACCCGGAGCGGCGGGACACCTCGCCCTTCCGCTTCATCCTCACGGTGGAGGCCGGTGACTTGGACGCCGTGTTCGCGGACCCGCTGCACGCCCTGAGCATGTCCGGCTCCGTGCAGGCCCCGGTGCTGTCGTCGCGCCCGCTGGCGGTGGAGGGTGGGGTGCTGCACCTGATGACGCGCGACGGGGCTCGCCAGGGGGGCCGGCGGATGCGCTACCAGCTCCCGCTGGTCTCCGAATCCGGCGAGCGCTTCTTCGTCGACGGCTACAAGGACGTCCACGACGACGCGGGTCTGGACCTGTGGGTGGACACCACGCGGCTGCGGGTGTCCGTGTACCGGGGCACGGACGCGTTGGGGCCGTGTGTCTACCGGGGTTTCCTGCGGCTGAACGCGAAGGACTTCACCGTGCAGCTGTCCACGCTGCGGGTGCTGCACGCACGGGACTCGGCGCAGCGGCTGGCGGCGCTGGCCCGCTTCGGGCGCTTCTTCTTCGGCGCGCTGTTCGACACGTACGTGCGCAAGGCGGCGTAGCGAGCGGGGAGGCATCGGCCCGCCGTCCGTGTCGCGGCGGGCGTGCCCCTCCGGGAGGCCATGGGCACCGTGAAGCCCAGACTCTTGGAGGAAGAACACCCCATGGCCAGTGACCGTGAGCAGCAGGGGAAGGGCGCCCCCCCGGAGGCCGAGCGCCCGGCCAGCCGTCGCGACGTTCCCATCGAGGTCCGGCGTGCCCGGCGGAGCGAGTCGCGCGCGAGCCAGACCTACAAGGCTTTCCTCGACCACCTGTGTGAGCGGGGAGGCATGTCCCCCCACGTGGCGGAGCAGGCGGCCGTCTCCGTGCTGTGCGCGCTGGAGCAGCGCATCTTCAGCGAGGAGGCCGCGGACCTGGAAGCCCAGCTTCCGCGCAAGCTGACGGAGTTGCTGCACCGCTGCGAGCGCCACGAAGAGGAGCTGCCAGGCAAGTTCGGCCGCGAGGAGTTGCTGAAGCGGGTGGGGGAGGACCTGTCGCTCAACCCGGACGCGGTGGAGCCGGTGGTGCGCGCGGTGCTGGACTCCATCCGGCACCTGATTTCCGAGGGCGAGGCCGAGGACGTGATGTCCCAGCTCCCCTCGGACCTGAGAGACCTCTGGGGCCGGGCCATCTGAGAGGAGTCCCTCAGGCGAGGGCGATGGGCTCGCTGCGCATGCCGGACACGCGCCGCAGCGGCTCGGCCCACCAGGGCTCCTCGGCCACGAGCACGTCGCGGCCACCCACGCGCGCCACCATGCCCCCGGGCGCCACCACGGAGAACCGCAGCGGCCGTCCCAGCGCGGAGGTGAGCGCGGACATGGTGCTTTCGTCCTCGGCGGAGAAGCCGAGCGGGCCCTCGGGGTGGCTGTGCGCGACCTCTTCCAGCTCGGCCCGGCACCGCCAGATGGCCTCCCACCGCTCGCGCGAGTCCGGGAGGAGGAACGGGTTGTCGGACTCGTCGCTCCACAGCACTTCGTTGTCACGGCCGATGAGCAGGCAGACCTCTCGCGCCGCCATGGCTTCCTCCCTTCCCGCTAGGCGTGCCGCGTAATCACCAGCACGCCCGTGTCGATGGCCTCGCGGATGACCGACGGCAGGCTCTCCAGCGTCACCTCGCTGTCCGCGCCCGCGAGGCACACTCCCGCGTCCACCACCTGGAGCGAGTCCGCGTCCACGATGGAGATGAAGCGCTCGTCCATGAACGAGTACGTCACCTCCAGCCGGTTGTCCCCCAGCCGCCGCGCGTCCCGCAGCCGCGCGCCCGCGCTGTGCAGCGCCCGCTCCGCGCGCTCCACGCCGTCCTCCCGCGAGCCCCGCCGCCCGTGGCGCCCGTGCCGCGACTGGGCCGTCCGCCACTGCGCCTCGGCCAGCAGCTCCGCCGCATGGGCCCGCGCCGTCGCCGCCTCGCGTCCCTCCGCCCGCCGCTGTGCCTCGGAAACCAGCCCCGCCAGCTCGCGCTCCTCCGCCCGCCGCAGGGTCTCGGAGTCCAGGCCCGCCGCCTCGCGCTCCGCCACCCGCCGCCGTGCCTCGGACACCAACCCCGCCGCGTAGTCCCGCGTCGCCGCGGCCTCCCGCTCCGCCCGCGCCGCCGCCTCCATCGCCGCCGCCCGCACCGCCCGCGCGCGCAGGTGCGCCTCGCGCTCGGCCACCAGGTGGCGCAGGCAGGACTCCGCCGCCTCGCGGCCACCCTCGGCCACCGTGAGCACCCGGCTACGCACCTCCGCCGGCGCGAACGGAATCCGCAGCGCTCGAGACACCGCCTCCAGCAGCGCATAGCCAAACGCCGCCCGCAGCGTCGCGCTCACGCCCTTCACGTCGGACAGCCAGCGCCCCTCCTCCAGCGCGCGGCGCGCTCCGTCCTCCGCCTCGCCCTCGAACTCCAGGCCGTCGAACACGAGCGAGCCGTCAAACCACCGCCGGGCGCTCACCAGCGCCAGCCGTGGCGGCTCCTCCTCCGGCATCAACTCCAGGGGCTCGGCCACCGCGCCCTCGCGCACCAGCCGGCTGCCCCACACATGTCCACGCACACGCGGCAGCGCCTCCAGGCCCTCCGGCCCGGCCGGCTCGCGCGCCGTGGCGACCCGCCCCTGCACCTCGAAGCGCCACCACCCCGGCTGCACCGGGGCGGCGACACGGAGGCGGCGCGAGGGGGCGTCCACGGTGCCGCCGCCAAAGTACGGCAGCACCGCCGACTCCACCTTCCCGAGGAACTTCCGGTAGTCCACGCCGCCTCCTCCTTCCTCACTTCAACCGCGGTGGTACCTCACGCCGCCTTCAGCAGCGGCGTGCGCATCACGCGCTCCACCCACCCGGACTGCGGGGCGGAGACGCTCTGCGCCGCCGGCGCGTCCAGCAGCGCCTTCAGCACGCGCGGCACCTGGTACGGGTCCGCGAACTGGTCCACGTTCACCTCGCTGAACGGCACCTTGAGCTGCCCCGCGCACGTGCGCACCGTGTTGCCGCGCGCACCCGCCACGGACACCAGCAAGGCCATGGCCGCCACGGTGTAGCCGAAGTCGCGGAACGCCCGGGCGAACTGGTCGCCCGCCTCGCCCGCCTCGTCGCCCACCACGATGACCACCAGCTTCGCCCCCTCCGGCACCCTCACGCCGTCGCGGTGCAGCGCCTGCACCGCGGCCGCGTGCGTCGTGCCGCCCGCCGCCTTCAGCCCCGACAGCATGTGCTGCACCGCCGTGCGGTTGGCCGCCTTCGGCTTCAGCACCGTGCCCATCGTGTCGAACGCGGCGATGTGCAGCTTGTCCATCGGGAAGCCCGCGAGGATGCGCGCCAGCGCCTCCTTCGAGTTCTCGATGGCCCCCTCCATGGAGCCCGACTTGTCGATGAGGAACATCACCCGCACGTCGGTCTCCGCCGTCGCCTCCGCCACCGCGTGGCGTGCCGCGTTGTCGCTCGCCTCCTCCAGCTTCTGCCGCAGCACCTCGCTCCGGACGTTCTTCGCGATGTTCAGCGCCCGCTGGTCCGTGGCGTTCGCCACCGCCTTCTCCCAGCGCGTCCGCACCGAGGGCTCCGCCATCAGCCCCAGCTCCTCCAGCGTCGGCGTCATCAGCCGCAAGTCCCTGTCCGACAGGGACGGGAGCAGGGCCGCCATGATGGCCGGCGTCAGGCCCACGTCCTTCGGCAGCCGGCCCACCACCTCCTTGTAGGAGAGGCGCTCCAGCTCGATCCACTCGCAGATCTCCGCCTCCGACAGCCCGTCGAAGCGCTCCCGCTTGACCAGGGTGAGCCCGCTCAGGCCCACCGTGCGGTGGCCCTCCGCGGACTGCTTCTGCTTCCAGCCGAGCACCTCGAAGAAGCCCTGCGTGGCGGGCTTGTACCCCGCCTTGCGCGCAAGCTTCTTCAGCGTCTCCTTGTACCCGGCCTTCACCAGCCCCTGGAGCATGGGCAGGTTCGCCTCACGCGCCGCCAGCCACCGGGACGCCACGCGCTTCCAGCGCCCCATGGGCGCCTTGCGGGACGCCGGGTCACCGAAGCCCGCCTCGCGGTTGAGGCGCGCGATCTCCGGCTGCTCGAGCAGCTCCGCCACCCGCAGCACCGCCTTGGGCGTGAGCATGCGCGTGGACTTGCGCTCGTAGTGGAGAATCATCGCCTCGCCGATGGCCCGCCAGTCGTCGTCGTGGAACGCCACCTGGCCGTGGTCGTCGCGCACGGGCTGACCCGCGTGCTCCTGCACCAGCATGAGCGCGCACGTGGCCACCTTCAGGTCACGCCAGTCCGTCTGCGTCAGCGCGTACGACGCGAAGTGCGCCATCAGCTCCGCGTTGAGCTTGTAGATGTCCAGCAGCTGCCGGTACAGCTTGACGGCCGCCGGCACGAAGAGCCCCGGCTTCACCGTCCGCCCCTGCGACTTCTGCGCCGGGGAGGCGTGCGCCGCCGCGTACCAGGTGCCGTTCACGTCCAGGCCGGGCCGGTTGTGCCACAGGTGCGCGGAGCCTCCAAGCACCAGGTCCAACAGCCGCTCGGCCGGGCCACGCTGCGCCTCGGGCAGCAGGTTCGTGTTCTGCGTCGGGGTCGTCATGGGTGTCCCCCTTTCGGGACGTGCCGCGGGTCAGGCGCGGGGCGGACCTCTCGCGTGACGGCGAGGGGAGTGCACCGCGCGTGGAACGCACGCGGGCCTTCACGTCAGCGAAGGCCGCGCGTGCGAAGTCGGAAGGAAGAAGAAAAGTGCGCCCGAGTGACGAGGCCGGTGCTTCTCTGGAGTCGGAGTCCAGCGCTCTACCAGACTGAGCTACGAGGCCCGGAGGCCCCGGCGGGATTCGAACCCGCGCCTCTTTGCGTGTTGGACCCCGTCGAACGGGCGCGAAACCGTGGATGGGCGGCGCGTGCTCAGGAGTAGACGCACACGTCGCCGTGGACCGGGAACTTCGCCACCTCTTTGCCGCCCCGGTACGTGTGCCGGGCCGGCACGGAGACCAGCTCCCAGGTGGGGAGCACCACCGCCGTCAGTGAGCGCCCGTAGACGCACCCGGTGTCGATACCCACCGCGTGCTCGGTGACGAGCGGCTGGTCGAAGACGGTGTGGCCGAAGATGACCCGCTCCGGGCCCTTCCAGTGGTGCGTCCAGAGCTTCCACCCGGCCGGGGCCTTGGAAGGCCAGTAGCTCTTGGTGGCGGGAGGCTGGATGCACTGCACGTGGAGCAGGTGGTACGGGTCCTGCTCCTCGGGCGCCCGGCCGGGCAGCATGCCGGCGTGCACGACGATGGCGTTGTGCTCCGGCAACCGGATGAAGTGGGGCAGCCCCGCCATCCAGTCGTAGTGCTCCGGGTCCAGGACACGGCGCGTCTCCAGGTGGTCCGGCAGCAGCCGGTCGTCCGGCCGGCGGCGCTGCTGGAGGTGCTTCTCCTCGTGGTTGCCGAGGATGGCCTCGTGCCGCATCGCCAGCTCCACGCACTCGCGGCGCTTGGGGCCGCGGTCCACCAGGTCACCCGCGAAGATGACCCGGTCGCTGGAGGTGGCACCCACCTTGTCGAGCAGCTCCAGGGCCTCGTCGTGACAGCCGTGGAGGTCTCCGATGACGATGGTGCGGGGGGACATGACGCGAAACCTCGAAAGAAGATGAGCGCCCGAGTGAAGAAGCCGGGAGGCTGAATCTCGAATTCAGTGCCGGACCGCCGGCGTTCACCTACCGGAAGGTAGATGCGTGGAGTCGAACCACGCGCTTGTGGGGCCGCTTCGGCCGGGCGCTCGAAACCGTTGCGGGCAGGGACGCGGCTTTCCGGTATTCCTGACGGGGGATTTTCCGGCTCCGGAAACCCCCGCCCCTGGTCCCGGGACACCCTCCCCCCTCTTTAGAGGCAATTTTGTCAGGAAACCGGCGCCCCCCGCGTCCGGCCCCCTGAGGCGCTGATTGTCCGGTGTTCCGGGCGGTTGGAGCCCCCCTGCCCGTCTCGGAGGCTGCCTGCGGATGCCAACGTGGTACCTTGCCGCGCCACATCCTCGAAACCCAATCTCCCGGGGTGATTCTCCCGGCGCAGCCCCCAGGTCCTTCCGGTGTACGAGCAGCTCACGGATGACGAATTGTTCGCGGAGGTGGTCCGCCGCCGCTCCGCTGGCGAGCCCGTCGGGTCGCCCCTCGGTTCGCTGGTGGACCGTTGGGCCCGCCCCGCGCGCTATGTCATCAGCAAGATTCAGGCGAGCTACGGCCGCGGTTCCCCGGCGGACGCGGACGAGCTCTTCCAGGACGCGGTGGGGAAGTTCCTCGACCGCGGCCTGGACCAGTTCCGGGGCGTCTCCGAGCAGATGCCCGGCCGAAGCGCGTCTCCCAAGACGTTCTTCCTGCGCATCGTCAAGCACGTGGCCATCGACTTCTACCGGCGGCACCGCGAGGAGCTCGCGGCGCCTCCGTCGGACCCCGATGACGCCATGGAGGAGCCACCCTCCGAGGTGGCCCGCGCGGTGGAAGCAGGAAAGCGGCGCGAGGAGCGGGCCGAGGCCCAGGAGCTGTACTGGGCGGCGTTTGCCCGACTCCAGCAGGAGCACCCGAAGGAGGCCTCCGCATGGGAGCTGTACCACCACGAGGACGTCGAGGATCACGAGGAATGTGCTCGGCGCCTGAACATCAGCGTGGTCAATTCCTACAAGCGCGTCAGCCGCGCTCAGGCCTACCTGAAGCTCTACCTGCTGGATCTCCAGCGCGAGTCGCAAGGGGAGGAAGCATGAGCCTCCTTCCCGGCCACACCCCGGGGTACCCAGGAGGATTGAATCCATGATTGCCGATGCTCTGTCCCGCTATTCCGCCCGCCGCACCGTCCTGACCGCGGCGAAGTCCTCTCCCGGAGAAGTTCTCGAGGCAGCCGGCGACCTCTTGCGTCGCGCCTCGAAGGTGGGGACCGAAGGTGTGGACGCAGCTCTTCGTGGATTGGGTCGCCCCCAAGTCGAAGCCTGGCTGAAGGCCCAGAAACCGCAGTCGCTGCAGCCGCTGCTGCTGAGGGCCGCGGAAGAAGCCGTGGAAGTCGCGCTGGACGGGGGGGAAGAGGCCGAGATGTGGAGGGCCTCGGCGATGGAGGGACTTGCCGCCCGCGACAGGGCCGCCTCCGCCGCCCGCGCGCTGGCCGCGTGGGAGGGACTTCACGGTGCCCTGGAAGGTGAGGCCGCGCAGCTTCGAGAGCGCTTTCTCTCCGCGCTCGGGACATTGGATTCGTCACTCCGCCCGAGAGCCCGCTGGTTCATTCCCCTCAATCCGCAGCGACGGCAGGAGCGCGACCTTCTCGAGCCCGCCGAGCAGGACACGGCCTGGTGGTTCTCCGCCCGCGCCGGTTGCGATGACCTGGTGGCCACCTGGACGGGAAGGCCCCAGACGCTCACCTCCCACCTTCAGGGCTGTGCCGACTGCCGCGCGGACATGGCGGATGCGGCGCCCGTGGACGCGCCCCCGCGGCGCCACCTCAGCGCGGATGACCTCTGGCGCCTCGACATGGGGCTGATGTCCGAGGACGAGCGCACGCGGCTGGATGCGCACACGGCCCGCTGTGGCGAGTGCGCCCAGGCGGTGCTGGCATTGGAAGAGGGCGACGAGGCCATCGAAGAGGCCCTCGACATGGACGCGGAGGAGGGCATGGTGGGCCGCGCCGCGCGCACGTCCCGCGCTCCGGTGGCGCAGCGCCCCTCCGCCGCCCGTCACCCCGAGCAGCGCGAGGTGTTGGAGGAGCGGCGCGACTTCCGGGTGGTGCTGGTCCGCGAGCGCCAGCGCGTCCGCCTGCTGGTGCAGCCCCTGTCGGGCCGCACGGTGACGGCGGCGGTGTTCCTCAGTCCCGGCCGTCCCTCGCTCAAGCCCACGCAGGGGCCGGAGGGCCTGGCCTTCGACCTGACGACGGCGTCCTCCACCGGCGCGCGCTCGGCCCACCTGTCGGTACAGGCGGGCAACGAGACGCTGGAGCGGGACTTCGCCTTCTGAAGGGAAGCACCCCGGAGCACGGGGCCCTGTGTCACGGGCCCCTCGCTCTCACGGGGCGACGAGGGTGCCGCCATTGCCGCCGCGCTCCGTGTCGAGCGCCTGGCGGCTGCGCACGGGCGGCTGCGGAATGGGGAGGCTCTGCGTTGGCAGCGAGGCGCGGAAGCCGTTGGCCAGCATGGCCACCACGAGCTGGGCGGGCGGGGGCCGGGTACCGAGCGCCGCGCCGCACACGTCGAGCTGATCCGTCACTCGCGGCCCGTCGCTGACCTGGTAGCGGTTGCACGCGCCGTCCACCTGCGCGTTCTTGTCGCGCGGCAGGTCGCGCGTGAGGCGGCCCCAGCGCATGACGAGCCTGTCCGGGGAGATGAGGATGTTGACCGGCTCTCCGCCCCACGTCCCGTCGATGACGGTGCGGGGCCCGCCGGCCTTCACCTTCAGGTCCAGCTGGCGCTGGCCGTACGTGCCCGTCACCGCGATGCCGTGCTCGTAGATTTCCTCGGAGAGGATGCTCGCCCAGACGCCGTCTCCGCGCCGGGTGTACGGCTTGTCCGCGGCGACGCGGCCATGGTTGAACCAGACGTCGCCCACGCGCCCCAGCGGCACCTGGTCGTTCTCCGCCACCGGCGTGGGCTCGTCCAGGCTGGCGGGGCCGGTGGAGGCCACGACGGGACGGGAGGCCAGCAGGTCCGTCACCGGCACCGAGGCTTCCACCACCTCGAAGCGCACGCCGTCCAGCCACGCCTGGCCGGTGCCGCTCATGATGAGGCCGGCCATGATGGTGGTGGCCTCCTTGGGGACGTCCAGCACCACGTCGTAGCGCTTGCAGCCCCGGGAGCCCACCAGCGCGCGCGACTGCATGTTGTCGAAGGCGAGCGGCTGCTTCGGGTCCGGCCCCTCCACGCGCATCCACAGCCCCGCCCAGCCGTCCACGTCCTTGACGCGCACGGCGGCGGAGAAGCGCAGCCGCTTGCCGCGGAAGTCCTGGGCACCGAAGGCCTGCATGAAGGTGCCGTAGCCGTTCTCGTCCAGCGTCAGCGAGCGGAGGTAGGCGCTGCGGGTGCCCTCGCACGGGGCGGAGCTGTCCACGCCCGCCTCGTAGCGCTTGGGCGCGCTCTCCGTCACGTACCAGCCCACCGGCAGCTTCTGGGCGCCACCCGACGGCTGGGCCCCGGCCGCGGTGGCGGCCAGCGCGAGCAGCAGGGCGGCGAGTTTCTTCCGGAAGTCCATGACGTGAGTCCTCACAGCGACACGGGATGGCGCGCGCTCAACGCGCCCTCGGGGAGGCCGGTGCGGGCCTCGTAGCGCGGCACCTCACCCGTGCCCCAGGGGTACTGGACCAGCAGCCCACGCTCCTCCGCCGCCTGCATGCAGGAGTCCTGCGTGGCCAGGTCCGGGCAGGCCACGACGATGGCTCGCGGCGCTCCCATCTCCAGCTCCAGCGCGGCCGTAGTGGTGGCCCTTCCGGCGACGCCGGAGGGGTGGGGGGCGCGGCCGCCGGGCAGCAGGACCAGCGCCAGCGAAGCCGCCGCCGCCAGCGCCGCGCCGACCGCGCCCGCCGCCGCGCGCCGCACGTGCCAGCGGGCGGGGCGGATGACGCGGTCCTCCCGAGGGAACGACTGGGCCACCTCCTGGAGCTGCTCGGACAGCACGGCTTCTTCCTGGAGCAGCCGGGCGCAGGGCTCGCACTCCAGCGTGTGCGCCTCCAGCGCGGCGGACGCCTCGGGTGACAGCGCCCCCAGGATGTATTGCTCCGCGGAGTCGCGGGTCAGGTGGGGCTTAAGCATGGGTCTCCTCCTCGAGCGCGGACCGCAACTTCTTACGGACCTCGCACAGGATTTGTCGCACGCGCTGGACGGACAGCCCGACACGCGAGGCGACTTCGGCATGGGGTAGCTCCTGGCCGTCACAGGCCAGGAGGAAGACGGTGCGCGCGCTCGGCGACACCTGCGCGAGCGCGGCATGGGCGCGGGACAATTGCTCCTCCGACAGGAGGCGCCGCTCCGCGGACACCGACGGGTCCACCGGGTGCTGCCGCTCCGGTAATTCCTCCACCGCCCCGGAGATGGACTCGCGCCGGGAGCGGCGGGCATCGTCCGCGGCCAGGAAGGCCGCCTGGGTGAGGGCGAGGTTCGGCAGGCGCAACTCCGTGAGCAGCCCACGCTGCTGTTGTTGGATGAGCCGGGCCCACGTCTCCTGGGCCAGCTCATGCGCCCGGTCCACCCGGACGCCACGCGCGAGCAGCGATACCACGACCCGGCGGTGGTGGCGTGCCACCAACGCGTCCCAGGCCGCCCGGTCGCCGGCCAGGGCTCGTCGCGCCAGGGTGTCTTCGTCTCCCTGGCGCGCAACCTCCGCTTCCACTGGCTCCTCGGCTTCCCTTGGCATCCGAAGCGTCATCCGCAGGCCCTGCACGGCTGCACTCATGCCGTCTTCCCGTCGCTCTGAGGCGTCTCCGGGGCCTGTCGGCTCCCCGGTCCCCGGGTAACGTGTGTCCGTGACGGACATATCGGCGGGAGCCGAGAGCGTGTGGGGAGGGGTATCCAAAGGTCAGTTGACGGCGGGGCTCTCTCCGGAGGCCCAGGGGAGGTTGGAGAGCTTCACCACGCCCTGGCAGCGGGCGCAGACGCGTCCCTGGCCGTCATATATCCGGGCGGTGGCGAAGAGGAGGGAGACGCTCTTGTTCTCCACCTCGGCCTCCACCCGCATGCCCTCGCCGGTGACGGGGCGCTCGAAGTTCATGGAGAGCTGCACGGTGGCGCAGCGGCGGGTGGGGTCCACCAGGGCGCCGCTGCAGCCAATGGCCAGGTCGAACATGGCGGCCAGGATGCCCCCGTTGACGGCGGCGGCGCTGCCCAGGCCGCCGCGGTGCTCGGGGCGCAGCTCCGGGAGGGTGATGACCACCTTGCGGCCCTCCGGAAAGGAGAGGTGGGCGCCGAAGTGGCGCAGGCTGGCGCTGCGGTTGAACTGGTCGGCGTAGCGGTCCAGGTCGGCCTGGGACGGCGGCCGGTGGGGGGAGCCGGACGGGGAGTCGGACATGGGCTCGTATCCTTATATATGAGGCCCGTCGCGCTGGGAGAGCGGGCGGGCGGGCGGGTGGTGGAAGGACGCCCACCGGACGATGAAAGACGTTAGAAGCAGGGGTTCTCTCTTGAGTGCCCCGTGAAGAACCCCCACGAAATCGCCCTCCTCGAAGACCTGAATGACCCCCAGCGCGAGGCCGTGCTGCATGGCGGCGGGCCCCTGCTCGTCCTGTCGGGCGCCGGCAGCGGCAAGACGCGCGTCATCACCCGCCGGGTGGCGTACCTGGTGAAGGTCCACGGCGTCTTCCCGTGGCGCATCCTCGCCGTCACCTTCACCAACAAGGCCGCGCGGGAGATGCGCGAGCGCCTGGCTCAGCTGTTGGGCGCGCAGGCCAACGACCTGGTGGTGAGCACGTTCCACTCGTCGGCGGCCATGATTCTGCGGCGCGAGGCGGAGCACGTGGGGCTCACCCGCTCGTTCGTCATCTATGACGACTCGGACCAGCTCAACGTGGTGAAGCGGGCCATGCGCGAGGCGGGCATCGAGCAGTCCATGCAGCCGCGCGAAATCCTGCACCGCATCGACCAGGAGAAGAACGCGGCGCGCCTGCCGGAGCACATGCAGGTGGAGCCGGGCGACGAGCGCGGCATGCTGGTGCGCAAGGTGTACGCGGCCTACCAGGAGCGGCTGCGCGCGGCCAACGCGGTGGACTTCGGCGACCTGCTGCTCCTGCTGGTGACGCTGTTCCGCACCCGGCCGGACGTGCTGGAGAACTACCGGCGCCGCTTCCACCACGTGCTGGTGGACGAGTTCCAGGACACCAACCCGGTGCAGTACGAGCTGCTCAAGCTGCTGGCCCCGCCGCCGTCGGCGAACCTGGTGGTGGTGGGCGACGACGACCAGTCCATCTACCGCTGGCGCGGCGCGGACGTGGACAACATCCTCAACTTCCCGCGGCAGTACCCCGGCGCGAAGGTGGTGAAGCTGGAGCAGAACTACCGCTCCGACCAGAACATCCTCACGGCCGCGCACGAGGTCATCAGCAAGAACACGCGGCGCATGCCGAAGAAGCTCTGGTCGGACCGCCAGCGGGGGGAGAACCTCACCCTGCTGCTCAACCGCGACGAGCGGTCCGAGGCGCAGGAGGTGGCGCGGCGGATTCTCTCGCTCCAGCGGGAGGGCTTCATCAAGTTCTCCAGCATGGCGGTGTTCTACCGGGTGAACGCGCAGAGCCGCGTGCTGGAAGAGGGGCTGCGGCTGGCGCGGGTGCCGTACACGCTGGTGAGCGGCCGCAGCTTCTATGACCGGGCGGAGGTGCGCGACGCGTCCGCGTACCTGCGGCTGATGGTGAACCCGCGCTCGGACGCGGACCTCCTTCGCATCATCAACACGCCGGCGCGCGGCATTGGCGACACCACGGTGGAGCGGGTGACGGACTACGCCAACTCGCGGGGCGTCAGCCTGTACGAGGCGCTGGCGCAGCCGGAGACCATCCCCGCGCTCAACGCCGCGGCGGTGAAGCGGCTGAAGGGCTTCCGGGGGCTGCTCACGTCCCTGGCCACCTTCGCGCTGGACGCGAAGGACGCGGCGAGCGCGGTGGAGCAGATGCTGCGCGAGACGAAGCTGGTGGAGACGCTCCAGGCCGAGGGCAGCGACGAGTCGCAGACGCGCGCGGAGAACCTGCGCGAGTTCCTGGGCGCCGCGCAGGAGTTCGACCTGAACCGGGCCGCCGCGGCGGTGGCGGCGGCGCAGAATGCTCCGGCGGAGGTGCCGCCGGAGGTGGACGCGGCCCCGCTGACGGCGGACGTGCCGCCCTTGCAGGCGTTCCTGGAGCAGATTTCGCTGGTGGGCGAGGCGGACGCGGAGGTGGGGGAGGGCCGGGTGGCGCTGATGACGCTGCACGCGGCCAAGGGCCTGGAGTTCGACGCGGTGTTCCTCACGGGCATGGAGGACGGCGTCTTCCCGCACTCGCGCGCGCTCAGGGGCGAGGACCCCGATGACGGGGAGGAGATGGCCGAGGAGCGGCGCCTCTGCTACGTGGGCTTCACGCGGGCGCGCAAGCGGCTCTTCGTGAGCCTGGCGCAGTGCCGCTCGCTGTTTGGCGAGCTGCGCTACAACCCGCCCAGCCGCTTCCTGCGGGACGTGCCCCCGGGGCTCTTCGGCATCACCGAGCAGGAGGTGGCGGAGCCGCCCCGGCCCTCGGCTGTGGCGCCGCGCAAGCGCGCGTATGACGAGGACGACGGGCCGCGCATCGACCGCTCGTACTCGCAGGCGTCGGACATGGACGGGGTGGGCGGGGACGTGCGCGGCATGCGCGTGCGCCACGAGCAGTTCGGCACCGGCCGCATCGTGGCGGCGGACGGCAGCGGGCCGAATGCGAAGGTGACGGTGGAGTTCGGCGGAGGCGTGGGCCTCAAGCGCGTCATCGCCCGCTTCCTGATTCCCGGGTGAGCCGCCCCGGGCTCATGGCTCGGGAGGCCGCAGCCGCCACGACAGCACCCGCCCGTCCAGTCCCAGCACGAACACCTGGTCCCCCATGACGACGGGTGGCGTGCGCAGTGGCGTGTCCGTGCGCAGCGAGAAGACGCGCTCCCAGCCTGGTTGCCGCAGTGCGACGAGCCGGCCCTCGCGCCCACGGGTGGGCACCAGCAGCATGTCCTCGCGGATGGACGCCACCTCCGTCACGAGCGGGTCGGGCAGGGGAAGCCGTGCCACCTCCTTCCCATCCGCCGGGGCCAGCCCCACGAGGAGGGGCGAGTCCGCCTGCTGCGCCCCGACCCACAGCGTGCCCAGCGCCAGCGACGGTGGTCCCGTAAGGCTCGCCGTGGGGGACTGCTCCCACAGGGGCTTACCATCCTTGACGCCCAGTGCGATGACGCGCCCGGAGCGCGTGCCCACGTAGACGGTGTCCCGCCAGGGCTCCATCCCCACCACGTCCCGTGCGTCGTACCGCCAGGCCGGTGTCCCATCCTCCACGGAGAGCGCCGCCAGCCCCGCCTCCCCACGGGCCACCAGCAGCAGTCCCTCGGCGAGCACCGGAGCGGGCAGCCCGCGTGGGGTGTCCGGCACGGCTTCCCGCGCCCTGGGAGGAGCGGGGCTGCGCCACCGCACCTTGCCCGTCTCCACCGCGTGCGCGCGCACGGCGCCGTCCGGGGCCACGAGGTACACCCAGGTGCCTGCCTCATCCACCACGGGCGGTGTGAGGACGGGCGGCTCCCCGGAGAGACGCCAGCGCTCCTTTCCATCCGCGAGCCCCAGCCGCACCAGGTCTCCGGCCACCGTGCCCACGATGAGGCTGTCCCCGGCCAGCGCGGGACGGGTGGCCACCTCCCGGCCGAGCGCCACCCGCCATATGACGCGCCCGGTCCGGTCCAGGCGCACCACCGTGCCGGCCTCGTTGCCGGTGACGACGCCGTCCCCCAGGGCCACCAGCCCGGCGCGCGAGGAGGCGTCGGTGGAGACGCGGAAGGCCGTCTCGGCGGGCTCCTTGCATCCCACGGCCGCCACCAGTGTCAGCGCCAGGGCGGGTAGCAGGGGCGTGCATGGACATGCGCGGGGCGACATGGTTTGGAGGATGGCGTAAGGAAGGAACTTCGACCATGCCTACCATTCGTGAAGACGAGTTTCCCAGCGCGACCGGCATCCCCTCCTCCGCCCGGCGGACGGACCTGGTGCCGCCCCCCACGCTGGCGGTGACCGAGGAATTGCTGCACGCGCTCCCCAAGACGGACCTGCACTGCCACCTCGACGGCTCCATGCGCCTGAAGACCATCCTCGAGCTGGCCGAGCAGCAGAAGGTGAGGCTGCCCGCGGACACCGAGGACGGGCTGGCCAGGGCCATCCACATGGGCGAGGTGTGCAAGAGCCTGGAGGAGTACCTCGTCGCCTTCGACGTGACGCTCTCCGTGCTCCAGACGGCGGATGCGCTCTACCGCTCCGCGTACGAGCTGGCGGTGGACGCCGCGGCGGAGAACGTGCGCTGGCTGGAGGTGCGCTACTCCCCGGCGCTCCACCTCCAGAAGGGCCTGAAGATGACCACCGTCATCGACTCCGTCCTCGAGGGCCTGCGCGCCGCGAAGAAGGAGACGGGCATCAAGTGCGGCGTCATCGTCTGCGGCATCCGCCACATCAACCCGCAGACGTCCATGCGGCTGGCGGAGCTGTCCGTGGCCTACAAGAACCGGGGCGTCATTGGCTTCGACCTGGCCGGCGCCGAGGCCAGCTTCCCCGCCAAGGACCACCGGGACGCCTTCCAGCTCATCCTCAAGAACAACGTCAACTGCACCGCCCACGCGGGCGAGGCCTACGGCCCCGAGTCCATCTCCCAGGCCATCCACAACCTGGGCGCGCACCGCATCGGCCACGGCACCCGGCTGCGTGAGGACGGTGACCTGCTCAACTACGTCAACGACCACCGGATTCCGCTGGAGGTCTGCCCCACCTCCAACGTGCAGACGGGCGCCGTCAGCAGCATCACCGCGCACCCGCTGAAGTTCTACTTCGACTACGGCCTGCGGGTGACCATCAACACCGACAACCGCCTCATCACCGACACCACGGTGACGAAGGAGCTGTGGGTGGCGCACAAGGAGCTGGGCCTGTCGCTGGAGGACCTGACCACCATCATCGTCTCCGGCTTCAAGAGCGCCTTCCTCCCGTTCCGCGAGAAGCAGGACATGTTGCGGATGGTGAACCAGGAGATCGCCACCACGCTGGCCGCCTTCGACAAGAAGCGGCAGGCGGTGAAGCAGACAGCGTGATGACATAGCCTCCGGCGCGCGGCGCGCCAGCTCCGGGGAAGCCCGCTGTTCCCCGGGGCGCGGTGGGGCGCCGGCAATGGAGGAGACATCATGGACCTGGAGCTGGGTGGCAAGGTGGTGCTGGTGACGGGGGGCTCGGACGGGCTGGGGGCGGCGGTGGCCCGGCGGCTGGTCCGCGAGGGCGCGAAGGTGGCCCTCTGTGCCCGGGGCGTGGAGCGCCTGGAAGCCACCGCGGCCTCCCTGCGCGCCGAGGGCGGGGACGTGCTGACCATCCAGGCCGACGTGTCCAAGGAGTGGCAGGTGGAGCACTTCGTGGACGCCGCGCATGCGCGCTTCGGGCGGGTGGATGCGCTGGTGAACAACGCCGGCACCGCGGCTGCCCGGGCCTTCGCCTCGGTGAGCGACGCGGAGTGGGAGGCGGACCTCCAGCTCAAGCTGTTCGCCGCCATCCGCGCCTCGCGGCAGGCGATTCCCCTCTTCAAGGACGCTGGGGGCGGCTCCATCGTCAACGTGCTGGCCATCAGCGCGAAGACGCCGGGGGCGAACTCGACGCCTTCCTCGGTGTCTCGCGCCGCGGGCCTGGCGCTGACGAAGGCGCTGTCGAAGGAGCTCGGGCCGCACGGCATCCGCGTGAATGCCGTGCTGGTGGGCATCATCGAGAGCGGCCAGTGGGTGCGCCGCGCGCACGAGGTGGGCAAGCCCGTGGAGTCCTTCCAGCAGGAGATGGCGCGCCACGCGGGCATCCCCCTGGGCCGGGTGGGCCGGGCCGAGGAGTTCGCGGACCTGGTCGCCTTCCTGCTGTCCCCCCGCGCCGGCTACATCAGCGGCACCGCCATCAACGTGGATGGTGGACTGTCCGCCGCCGTGTAGCGCCCCGCTGTCAGGAAGTGCCCCCGCTCCCGTCCGTGCACGGTGACGACGGCCTCGCGCCGTCTGGCGACCGCGGCTGCTGACCCGAAGGTCCCACCATCTCCTCCGTCACGTCCCCCTGGGCCCCGTACACGGGAACCAGGGCCATTCCCGAGCTGGGTCATGCAGCCGAACCTGAATCGGCTCCTGCGGGCGCTTGCCCGCGAGGGGCTCGAGGTGACCTATGACGGTCGCCTCTACACCGTGCGCCTCCTGGGTGATGCCGACGCACCACCCGCCGAGGTGCTCCTCCCGCCGGACCTGCCCGTGGAGGGCAAGGCCTTCCGGCAGCTCGCCAACCTCGCCGCCCTGAAGCACCCGGGCGGTGGCCAGGTGCTGCGCGTGCGCGCCACCCCCGACTTCCACCCGGGTGACTCCGGCGTGGCCATCGGCTCGGTGCTGCACACGCGGGGCCTGGTCGTGCCTGGCGCCATCGGCACCGACATCAACTGCGGCATGCGCCTGCACGTCGCGGACCTCTCCGTGGACGCCTTCCTGGCGAAGCGCGACACCTTCGTCGAGCGGATGAAGGGCCACTACTTCTTCGGCACGCGGGACGTGGCCATGTCCTCTCGCGCCTCGGAAGCGCTGCTGCGAGACGGCATCCCCGGCTGGCTGCTGGAGACGCTGGAGCGGCCGCTGGGCTGCGCGGGCCGGGCCGACCTGGCCCAGCTCGACGCGGAGGTGGCGCGCATCCACCTGGGCGGCGCGCTGAAGGGCGCTCCGACGTGGGCGCCCGGCAGCCTCACCCGCGAGGGCGTGGTGCGCGACGCGGGGCTGGCCACCATCGGCGGCGGCAACCACTTCGTCGAGGTGCAGCGCGTGGAGGCCGTGGAGGACCGGGCACGGGCCTGGGGGTGGGGTGTGCGCGAGGGACAGCTCGCGTTCATGATTCACTCCGGCAGCCGCGACGTGGGCAAACACGTGGGCGTGGCCTGGCAGGAGCGGGCGCGCAAGGCGTGGCCCGAGGGCAAGCCCTTCCCGGACAGCGGCATCCTCCCGCTGGGGGACGAGCGCCTGGTGACCGAGTACCTGGAGGCGGAGGCCACCGCGGCCAACTACGCCTTCCTCAACCGGTTGCTGCTCGCGGAGCTGCTGCGCCAGACGCTGCGCGAGCTGTTCGGCGAGGTGGAGGCGCCGCTCGTCTATGACGTGCCGCACAACCTCACGCTGCCGTACGAGGGCGGGTGGCTGGCGCGCAAGGGCGCGTGCCCGGCGGGGGCGGAGCAGCCCGTCATCATCCCCGGCTCCATGGGGGCCACGTCCTTCCTCATGGTGGGGTGTGGCGACGCGCGCTCGCTGGAGTCCGCGTCCCATGGCGCGGGCCGGGCGCGCTCGCGCTTCTCCATGGGGCGCGGCGGGGCGAACCACAGCGAGGCGGCGCTGGGTCTCACCGGGGTGGACTGCATCAGCCTCCGGGCCGAGCGGCGGGTGGAGGAGGCGCCCGCGGCCTACAAGCCCATCCGCCCCGTGGTGGACTCGCAGGTGGAGGCCGGCATCGTGCGCGAGGTAGCGAGGCTGGCGCCCCTGCTCACCTTCAAGGCCTGAGCCTGGACCCGGGTGGAGGCCGGCATCGTGCGCGAGGTGGCGCGGCTGGCACCCCTGCTCACCTTCAAGGCCTGAGCCTGGACCCGGGTGGAGGCTGGAACCGTTCGCGAGGTGGTGCGGCCGGCCCCTGCTCACCCTCATGGCCCGGGCTCGGGCCCGATGCACCGGTACCGGGCTCACTGCCCGGCGGGCACGTCATACATCTTGGCGTGCTCGCCGTTCTCCGGGTTGAATGGCGCCGCCCGGGCCGGTGCCCGCGCCATCCAAGCCGCACACGGGAGAGGGGAACATGCAAGACAACTTCGGGACACCGGTATCGCCTGGGGGCTCGAGCGCGCAGGCGCGCGAGGCGGTGTCGCTGCCGGCCATCCTGCTGATGGTCACCGCCGCGCTGACGTTCCTGTACGGCGTGGTGAGCCTCGTCAGCCCCGTCGACCCGGACCAGATGGCGAAGCTCGAGCAGGCGATGAGCGACCCCAGCATGGAGCAGATGCGGGCCTTCCTCGAGTTCTCCACGTCCACGGCCGGGCGCATGGTGTTCACGCTGCCCTACCTCATCATCAACGGGCTCGTCTTCCTGGGCGCGCTGAGGATGAAGGGCCTCCAGAGTTACGGGCTGGCGAACACCGCCGCCATCCTCGCCCTCATCCCGTGCTGCGGCCCCTGCGTCTGCGTGGGCATCCCCCTGGGCATCTGGGCCCTGGTGGTGCTCCGCAAGCCCGAGGTCCGCGCCGCTTTCAGCTGACGCGCTCCTGGCTCCGGGCCCGGGCTCACAGTCCCCGGCCCGGGCCTCACGGCGTCGCCGGCTCCAGCCTCGGGGCCGTGGCCGGCCGCCGCTTCTGCATCCGCACGCAGGCGAGCTTCACCTCCGGCGTCAGCGGGCGCCGGGCCGCGTGCAGCCACACGTAGCCGTGGTGCCGGTAGAAGGACTCCGCGTTGAGGCTGGCGTCCAGGCCCAGCAGCGGCACCCCGGCATGCCACGCCGCGGACTCCAGGGCCGCCAGCAGGGTGGAGCCCACGCCACGGCCCACCTCGTCGGGCACCACGTAGAGGGCCTCCAGCTCCCCCGCGCGCGCGTCCAGCTGGCCGAAGCCCACCATGCGCCGTCCGCGCTCGGCCACCAGCACGGTGCGGGGCTTGTCCGGCTGCAGGTAGCCCTCCGGCTTGAGCAGCCGCACCCAGGTGCTCACCTCGTGCGGCGCGTAGACGCCCACGCACAGCGTCTCCACCGCCCGGGTGTGGATGCGCCAGAGGGTGCGCCGGTCCGCCTCCCGCGCCGGCCTCAGGTGGAGCCCCCCCGCCACGGCCATGGCCGCCTCAGGTCACCTTCATGCCCTTGGGGATGACCACCACTCCGCCCGGCGTGACGTGGAAGCGCCGCTTGTCCTCCACCGGGTCGTAGCCAATGGTCGTCCCCTGCGGAATCTCCACGTTCTTGTCGATGATGGCCCGGCGGATGCGGCAGCGCCGGCCGATGGTGACGTTCTCGAAGAGGATGCAGTCCTCCACCTCCGAGTAGGAATTCACGCGCACCTTCGGGGACAGCACCGAGCGGTGCACGTGGCCGCCGGAGATGATGCTGCCCTCGGCCACCAGCGAGTCCGTGGCGTGGCCCACGCGGTTGTTCTCCTTGTCCGCGAAGACGAACTTGGCCGGCGGGTAGTTGTTCGTCTGCGTGTGGATGGGCCAGCGGTCGTTGTAGAGGTTGAAGATGGGGTCGACCTGCACGAGCTCCATGTTGGACTCGTAGTACACGTCGATGTTCCCCACGTCCCGCCAGTAGCCGCGCTCCTTCTCCTCCTGGCCGGGCACCTCGTTCCGCGCGAAGTCGTACACGTACACCGGCGCGCTCTTGTACAGCTCGCTGATGATGGACTTGCCGAAGTCGTGCGCGCTCGTCTCGTTCGCCGCGTCCCGCACCACCTCCTGCACCAGCACGTCCGTGGTGAAGAGGTAGTTGCCCATGGACGCCAGGCACATCTTCGGGTTGCCCGGCATGGGCGGAGGGTCCTTCGGCTTCTCCAGGAACTGCCGCATCCGTCCGTCCGGCCCCACGTCGATGATGCCGAACTCCCGCCCCTGCTCAATCGGCACCGGAATCGCGGCCACCGTGCACGCGGCCTTCTTGGCGATGTGGAAGTCCAGCATCTGCCGCGTGTCCATCCGGTACACGTGGTCCGCGCCGAAGACGAAGATGTGGTCCGGCTCCTCGTCGGTGATGATGTTGAGGTTCTGGTAGATGGCGTCCGCGCTGCCCTTGTACCAGTCCAGGCCCGTCCGCATCTGCGCGGGCACGGACTCCACGTAGTGGCCCAGGAAGGCCGTCATCCGCCACGCGCGGGACAGGTGGTTGTTCAGCGAGTCGCTCTTGTACTGGGTCAGCACCTTCATCCGGTAGACGCCGGAGTTCGCGAAGTTGGAGAGGACGAAGTCGATGATGCGGTAGCGGCCCCCGAACGGCACCGCGGGCTTCGCGCGCTCGCGGGTGAGGGGCTCCAGGCGGGTACCCGCACCGCCCGCCAGAATCATTGCCAGCACTTTGGACATGGTTGGCGGGGACGTTATCCGGCCTCCCCCATCCGACAAGGGCACATGCGCGCGCCCTCCCACCTTCGTTGAATGCCCAACCGCCTGTTCAGGCCGGGTGTCCGCCCCCCCGCCCCCCGTGGGGGCGGGATGTGGGAGAAGGGAGGCCCGGGGGGAGGATGCACTTCGGGCCAGTGGCGTGGCTTCCCCGGAGGCGGGTGGGCTGCTAGCCTTCCCTGGCGATGTCCGGAGACGAAACCCGCGTCACCAAGATCTCCACGCTGAAGGACGTGCGCTCCGAGCGCAGCACCGAGTGCTGCCTCGTGCAGATTCACGGTCCGGAGCTGGGCAAGAAGTACCTCATCGACTCCGAGCTCACCATCGGACGAGACCAGGGCAACCACATCTGGGTGGACCTGGACAACGTCTCCCGCCGGCACGCGCGCGTCCTCGCCCACGGCGGGAGGATGTTCGTGGAGGATTTGGGCTCCACCAACGGCACCTACCTGAACGACCAGGAGGTGCTGCAGCCCTCGCCGCTGCGCAGCGGGGACCTCATCAAGGTGGGCGGCTCCATCTTCAAGTTCCTCGATGGCGACAACATCGAGACCCAGTACCACGAGACCATCTACACGCTGACCATCGCGGACGGTCTCACCGGCGTGAACAACAAGCGCTACTTCCTCGAGTACCTCGAGAAGGAGATGGGGCGCTCCAGCCGCTACCAGCGCTCGCTCACGCTGATGATGTTCGACATCGACCACTTCAAGCAGATCAACGACGTCCACGGCCACCTGGCCGGGGACTACGTGCTGCGGGAGCTGGCCCAGTCCGTCAAGCGCATGGTGCGCCGCGAGCAGTGCTTCGCCCGCTACGGCGGCGAGGAGTTCGCGCTCGTCATGCCCGAGGACGGACCGGAGAAGGCGCGCGTGTTCGCGGAGAAGATTCGCCGGCTCATCGAGGAGAAGGCCTTCTTCTATGACGAGCGCGAGATTCCCGTCACCATCTCCATCGGCGTGGCGGAGATGACGCCCGACATGACGGAGCCCTCGCACTTCATCAAGGTGGCGGACGCCAACCTGTACAAGGCGAAGAAGTCGGGCCGCAACCGGGTGGTGGGGTAGTCCGTGGCGAAGGACGCGGGGCCCTCCGTCCTGGCGCGGCTGCTGCTCGTGCTCCTCGGCCTCGGCTTCCTGGGAGCGGCCTGGGTGTGGAGCCACCGCTCGGAGCCCTGGGCGGCGCGCCTGGTGGACGCCGCTCGGAGCCCGCTGGAGCGTTAGCACCCGCGGGCCCCGCGGGCAGTCACACCTCAGGTGCCCTCGCGCAGGTCCGCCAGCCGGCCCTTGGTGCCCGGCAGGCACTGGGGCGGCATCTTCGAATAGATGTGCTGCACCGTCTCCGACAGCGTCTCGTGCGCGTCGCGCGCGCGGAAGCCCAGCTCGGCCTCCGCCTTGGAGGCGTCCAGCCAGAACCAGTGCTCGCCAATCTCGATTTCCTGCGGGTCCAGCGCGGGCTTCGTGCCGCGCGCCCTGGCCCAGCGCTCCAGCAGCTTGCCGCCCAGCACGTTGAGCTGTGAGGGCAGGCGCAGCCGGGGCGCGGGCACGCCGCTGATGCGCTCCAGGCGCTTGAAGAAGTCCTGCATGGACATGTTCACGCCCATCAGGTGGCGGCCGTACACCTCGCCCCGGGTGAGCGCGTTGAAGAAGGCGTCCGCCGCGTCACGCACGTCCACGAAGGACATGCCGCCGCCCGGCATGGCCGGAAGCTCCTGGTTGAGGAACTTCACCACCGTCCACGTGGAGGACAGCCGGTCATCCCCCGGGCCCATCAGCAGGCTGGGGTTGAGGACGACGAGGGGAATGGCGTGCTTGCGGCAGTACTCCAGCGCCAGCTTCTCCTCGTAGATTTTGGACAGGTAGTACGGCCAGCGCCCCACCACCGTCATCGGGTAGTCGTCGTCCTCGGTGCCGACGCGCTCCTCCTTCGACACGGCGATGGTGCCGGAGGTGGAGGCCAGCACCACGCGCTTCACGCCGGCCTCGCGCACGTCGCGCAGCAGCTCGCGGGTGCTGTCCACGTGCAGCTCGAACATCTTCCGCGCGTCCTTCGGCTGGAAGGAGACGAGCCCCGCCAGGTGGTAGACGCCCTCCACGCCCTCCAGCGCGCGGCGCACCGCGTCCCTGTCCTTCAAGTCACCCGGGACGTACTCCGTGCCCGCGTAGGGCTCGCCCGTGGGCTTCGAGCGGCCGATGAGCCGCACTTCATGCCCGGCCGCCACCAGCCTCGGCACCAGATGCGAGCCGAGGAACCCCGTGCCTCCCGTCACCAGCAGCTTCACGAGTCCTGCCCTCCCGAGGAGGTGCGGGCGAGCGGCCCGGCCTCCAGCGTGCCCGGCCCGCTGAGGTCGAGCACGCGGCCGTCCTTGAGTGCCCGCATCGCGTCCTCGGCGATGCGGGTGACGTAGCGGTAGCCCTCCGAGCGCGCCATGCCCTGCACGCGCGAGCGCAGCGCCTCGTGGCGCAGCGCCGGGCCGATGTTCACCTTCAGGTCCTTGCGCTTGGGAATGACGTTGCCCTTGGGCAGCGCGTCGTACGCGCCATGGATGTAGAGCGGCAGCACGTCCACGTGGAAGGTGAGCGCCAGGTAGCCCAGCGTGGAATAGAACTCCTGCAGCTCGCCCGTGGTGGAGCGCGTGCCCTCCGGGAAGATGAGCACGTTGAAGCCCTGGCGCAGCGCCTCCCCCGCCAGCCGCAGCGACTCGCGCAGCGAGCCCTGCCGCTCAATGGGCACCAGGTTGGTGAAGTTCTCGAACCAGGCGCGCTTGAGCGGGGTGTTGAAGAAGTAGTCGCGGGCGGCCAGGGAGATGAGCCGCTCGCCCTGGTCACCCAGCGCCACGCGCACCAGGCCCGCGTCCAGGTGGCTGGTGTGGTTGGCGATGACGAGGAAGTTGCGGTTCTGCGGGATGAAGGGCTTGCCCGTCACCTTCACGTCGAAGACGCCGCCGTAGAGCACCTTCTGCCCGAAGTTCAGCAGCTGGCGGCCCAGGTCCGCCACCACCTCGGGCACCGGAATCTCCACCTCCTCCTCGCGCGCGTTCTCCTTGGAGATGTCCTTCGCCCGCGTCTCCACGGAGGGCCGCTTGCCGGAGGCCGCCACCACCTTGCGCAGGTCCTCCACCGTCTGCACCTGCGTCAGGTCCTCAATCGCGGGCAGGGGCACGCCGGCGCCCTCCAGCGCGGAGGACAGCTCGGTGAGCATCAGCGAGTCGAAGCCCAGGTCCCCGGTGAGGTGCGCGTCCGGCCGCACGTCCGCCAGCGGCCGGTGGCACACCTCGGCGATGAGCGGGTAGAGCCAGTCGCCCACGCCGCCCGTGCCGCTCGCCGCCACCTTCTCGCGCGCCTTGGTGGCGCTGGCCGCCATGCGCTCCAGCCGCTGCAGCTCCTCCACCACCTGCTTGCGCTTGACGCTGCGCTTGGCGGTGCGGGGCAGCTCGCCGTCCCACAGGCGCAGCACCTTTACCCGCCGGTAGAAGGGCATGCCCGCGCTCACCTTGCGGAAGTGCTCCTCCACCTCGCGCCGCACCTCCTCGCGCGGGCGCTCGCCGTAGTCCGGCACGCACAGGCACGCCACCTTCTCGCCGCCCGCCTCGTCCGGCAGGCCGACAATGGACAGCTCCTTGATGTGCGGGTGGTCCTGGTACAGCTCCTCCAGCTCGTCCGGGTAGATGTTCTTCCCGTTGTGGTCGATGATGACGTCCTTGGCGCGGCCGACGAGGTACAGCCGTCCCTCCGCGTCCAGGCGCCCCAGGTCACCGGTGTGGAGCCACCCCTCCTTGAGCACCGCGTCCGTGGCCTCGCGGTCCCCGAAGTAGCCGGGCATGACGTTGGGGCCGCGGGCCAGCACCTCGCCCAGCCCGTCGTTGTCCGGGTTGAGGATGCGCAGCTCGATGCCGGGCAGCGCGCGGCCCACCGTGCCGGGCTGGCGCTTGTTGCCGGGCTGCGTCACCGCCAGCACCGGCGCGGCCTCCGTCAGGCCATAGCCCTCGGTGATGTTGAAGCCCAGCTCGTGGAAGGCCTTGTGCACCTCGTCCGGCAGCGCCGAGCCGCCGGAGACGAGCACCTTGATTTTGCCGCCGAACTTGCGGTGCACCGGCCAGAACAGGAGCTTGCCCAGGTTGACGTTGCCCCGGTTGCGCAGCTCGCCGTGCGTGGCCATCAGCGCCTTCAGCGCCTGCTCGACGAAGGGCGGGCGGCTGGCGAACTCCTGCGTAATCTTCCGGTGCAGCAGCTGCCACAGCGCCGGCACGCCCACCATGGCGGTGATGCGGCCCGTCTCGAAGACCTCGCCCAGCCGGTCCGACGTCAGCTCGTCGATGTACGTGATTTCCGCCCCGCGCCAGAACGGGGTGAGGAAGCCGGCGGAGAACTCGAAGGTGTGGTGCAGCGGCAGCACGGACAGCACGCCGTCGCCCGCGCCGATGTTGAACGCGCCCGCCAGCTTCGCCACCAGCGAGGTGAAGTTGCGGTGCGTGAGCATCACGCCCTTGGGCGTGCCGGTGGTGCCGGAGGTGAAGATGACGCTGGCCACGTCGTCCGCGGACGCGGCCTTCTTCACCGGGCCAATCCGGTCCGGGTACGCCGCGTCGCCCGTCATCGCCTGCGCCAGGCTCACCACCGTGACGCCCTCACCCAGCGCGGAGAACAGGCCGGGGAAGTCGCTGGCGGCGTCCTCGGAGACGAGGCACGCCCTGGCCTCCGCCCGCCGGGAGATGTTGAGCACCTCCGCCTCGCTGAGGCCCGGGTCCACCGGCACGGCGGTGGCGCCCGCGCGCAGGATGCCGAAGTAGCACATGCCCCACTCGGGCCGGTTCTCCGACACCAGCAGCACCCTGTCTCCCGGCTTGATGCCGGCGCGCAGGAGGAAGCTGCCCACGCGCGAGGCATAGCGGTGCACCTCGCCGAAGGTGAAGCGCTCCTCCTTCTCGCCGGACACCATGCGGAAGGCCACCCGGTGCCGGTACGCGTGCACCGTGGCCTCGAGCAGCTCCAGCAAGTCCCTGTGCGCGGGGATGACGGTGCGCTTCTCGCGCTCCTCCTCCAGGCCGGGGAACACCCACTTCTCCAGGCCGGGCAGGTGCGTCTCCATGAAGTAGGCGCGCCAGTCGATGTTCTCCGGGTCCCAGGGCACCTTCATCCGGTCCGCGTGCGCCATGCGCGCGTAGACGGAGCGCGTGTTGTCGCAGCGGAAGACGTACCGGTTCTCGTAGAGGAAGGGGAGGAACAGGTCCGTGAGGGCGATGAGGCCCTGGTTCTGCTCCACCACGTCGTCCAGCGACACCTTCGCCTTGTCCAGCATCGCCTGGACGGACGGCGCGCCCCAGGCGGGCCGCACCTCGTCGATGGCCTTCTTCAGGAACTGCGCGCCGCGCACCAGCATGGGCGCGCTGAACAGCTCGAACTCCTTCTTGCTGACGGGCTGCGGCTCCAGGCGCGAGCGCAGCGAATTCATCAGCGAGTTGCCCGTCTCTCGGTTGCGGTAGTAGCGCCGCCGGTACAGGCCCACCAGCTCCACGGAGCGGCTGGCGTAGAACGGATTCACGTCACCGGACGCCAGCTGGTAGACGCGCCGCTCCTCCACCTCCATGGTGTGCGCGGTGATGCCGATGGTGGCGCCCGCCACCTGGTCCACCGGGATGATGTCCAGGATGGTGCTCTCGCCGGCGGGGATGCCGCCGGGGCCCTTGATGCCCGCGAAGGCCAGCGGCGCGGAGGTGGTGAAGCCCTCGTTCCACCCGGGGAAGGGGTAGTGCCGCGCGCTCTCCACGATGGAGGGCCGGACAATCGCGTAGCGCAGCCCCGGCGTGCCGGCGATGACCTGCTCGCCCAGGGACTTGGTGTACGTGTACGTGTTGGGCCAGCCCCAGTGGGCGGCGCGCTCCATGCCGGCCTTCACCAGCTCGCCGCTGAGCCACAGCTTGCGCTCGCGGCCCACCGCCAGCCGCAGCGTCTTCTCGTCGTTGACGTCGCGGCCTTCCTCGGCCAGCCGGTCCAGCGCCTTCTTGCGGAAGGTGGACGTCAGGGCCCGGTCATCCGCCTGCTCGCGCAGCCGCGCGACGATGCGCTCCGCGTCCTTCAGCTCCTGCTCCAGGCTGAAGTCGCGCCCGTCCAGCTCGTCCTTCTTCGGGAAGTAGCCGCGCACCTCCTCGTCCTCGAAGACGAGCCCGTGGCGGTTGCCCGCCACGAAGGAGGTGGACATGTGCACCAGCGGCACGCCCCAGCGCAGCGCCAGCTCCACCGCGTACTTCACGCCGTGGGTGTTGACGTTGAGGCCCACCTCCAGCGACGGGTTGAAGGACACCAGGCCCGCGCAGTTGATGAAGGCGTGCACCTGCCCGGTGAGCGCGGCCACCTGCGCCTCTTCCAGGCCCACCCACGGGTCGGTGATGTCGCCATCCAGCACCTGGCACTTCTTCTGGATGAACTCCAGCGCGCCGTCGTCGCCGTAGGCGTCGCGCAGCGGCTGGAAGGGCTCGCTGGTGGCCACCTTGTCGAAGAAGCGCCGCTCGGCGGAGGCCGCGCTGCCCTTGCGGACCAGCACGTACACCTTGTCCAGCTCCTGTCCGTACCGGTGCAGCAGCATGGACAGCGTCACCTTGCCCACGAAGCCGGTGGAGCCCGCGAACAAGATGCGCTTGCCGGTGAAGACGCGGGAGACGTTCAGCTCGGGAAGCTGTCCCTGTTCCTGTTCCATGACGCCCGGCCTCACTTCACGTCCACCATCACCGTGGGGGCAATGCGCAGCAGGCTGATGGTCGCCGAGCGGCCCATGAAGCCGCGCGCCTCTTCAATCGCCTCGGTGAGCGTGTCCGTCCTGTCCCACCCCAGCAGGGCGGGGACGTGGTTGTTCTCCGCGCCCGCGACGATGACCTTGCCCACGTGCTGGCGGCCATTCTCGCCCCAGTACCACATGTAGAAGGGGTGCACGCCGTGGTAGGCGTTGCCCTTGCGGTACAGGTGCACGTAGCTGGGGTTCTCCGCGAACTCCTTCTCGTACTTGTGCTCCAGCTTCATGGAGTCGCGCGTCTCCGGCAGCAGCCGGTTGAAGAACTCGATGTAGCTGGGGTGGTGCTCGGGGTCGAACTCGTCGTAGGCCGGGTGCAGCAGAATCAGCACGCCGCCCTTCTTCACCAGCGGCACGCCGCGGTTGAGGTTGAAGAAGTAGCCCAGCCCCATCACCTGCACGAGCAGCGGGTTGAGGATGGAGTTGACGCTGTACGGGGAGATGAAGGGGATGGGGAAGATGACGATGTCGCTCTGCCCCTCCACCGGCACCACGTACTGCTTCCAGCTCGTCTCCAGCGTCTTCTGGTGCGTGGGCTCGGTGGCGCCGGCGTACACGCCCGTGACCTCATAGGGCGCGGGCACCGCGCTGAGCACCTTGCGCGCCGCCGCGCGCGGCATCTTCGACAGCGCGTAGCGCATGGCCTGGAACTTCAGCCGGTCACCTTCCGTGTAGTCCTCCTCCTTCTTCGCGAGGAAGTCCGTGGGGCCGCCGAACATGCGGTTGTTCAGCGAGGTCTCGATGTGGAAGACCTTCAGGTGCTTGTCGATGTTGCGGCCGATGCGCTCGTTGCTGCGGTACAGCGCGCTGGCCTTCGGCTCCATGTAGGAGTCCGACGCGCGGATGGTCTTCGGGTTGTGGTGGTGGCGCAGCGACGCGTAGTTGGACACGCCGGTGCCCATGGACTTGTGCCCGCCGTTCATGGGCACGAAGTTCACATTCACGTAGACGATGAGGTCGCTCTCCGCCACGCGGCGGTTCACGGACACCTCCTCACCGTGCGACGTGCGCTCCAGCGCGACGATGCCGTCCGGGTCTTCCGCGTCGTGGTTGTAGTAACGGTCCGGGTAGAACTCGTCGAAAATCTTCTGCCCCACCATCCGCCGCATCTCGCCCTCCGTCATGCGGCGGTGCAGGGCGTTGGCGATGACCAGGTGGATGTCGTCCACGCCGCTGTCGGCGGCCAGCTCCAGCACCACCTCGAGGATGGACTGGCGCACGTCCGGCGTCACCATGGGCGGCAGCGGCACGCTGATGTCGTCGATGACGCACGTCAGCCGCATGCCCGGCTTGAGCAGGGCGTGCAGCGGCTCCATGCCCTCCGGGTGGTTGATGGCCCAGCGGATGGCGGCCTTGACGTTGGGCACGCCGGCCATGGGCGGGCGCGGGAAGATGACACGCGTGCCGACGGGCAGGTCTTCCTGCAGGAAGCCCTCGCCGTAGAAGAGCGCCCGCGGGGGGCTGCCCTTCTCGGTGATGACCACCTGGCTTTCCTCGTCGTACAGCTTCTGGAGCGTCTTGAGCGGGCGCATGGGGAGTAGGGGGGCCTTACTTGAGGTCCAGGATGGGCCAGTTGTAGGCGCGCGCGATGGAGCGCAGGCGCAGGTCCGGGTTCACCGCGGTGGGACGGCCCACCACCGCGAGCATGGCGTAGTCAGAGGCGCTGTCGGAGTACCCGTGGCACTTGTCCAGGGACAGGTTCTCCTTCACGCAGTAGGCGCGGATGGCGTTGGCCTTGTTCGCGCCCTCGATGATGGGCGGAATCACCTTGCCGGTGGCCTTGCCGCCCACGAACTGCATCTTGTTGGCGATGAGGTCATCCGCGCCCAGGTGGCGGGCCAGCGGGCGCATGGTGAAGTCCAGTGCTCCGGTGACGAGCACCACCTTGCAGCCGCTGCGCCGCGCCTGGTCGATGAGGTCCTGGGACTGCTCGAAGAGGGCGGGCTGCAGCACGTCCTCGAACATGTCCTCGGCGATGGTGATGAGGCGGTCTTCGCTCAACCCCGCGTAATAGCGGTAGAAGAACTCGTTGAAGGTCTTGCGGTCGAGCGCGTCCATGACACCGAAGAGGGGCACGCTGAGCGCGGTGCTCAGCGTCCTCCCCGCGATGCCCAGGACGGAGCCGCGGTTCATCGCGTAGTACGCGTAGACGTGGACGACGTTCGTCTTCACGAGCGTCCCGTCGACATCGAAAAAGGCGGCTTTCTGGGGGGGCATGTGACAGCCGGGTTCCTGACACTGCTTGGGGGGTAAGGTCAACGTTGGCGGCGCCCTACAGCCATCCCTGCTGGCGGTACCACTCCGCGCTGCGCCGGATGGACTCCTCCATCCCACGCCGGGGGTGAAAGCCCAGCAGGCGCTCGGCCTTCGCGCCGGAGCACGTCCAGGCGGGGGCGAGCAGCTGCCGGGCCAGCTTCCGGTTCAGCGGCAGCTTGCGGCCCGTGGCCCGGCTCACCCCGTCCGCCGCGGAGGCCAGGGTCTTCAGCACCCAGGGCTGGAGCCGCACCGTGCGGGGGTGGAGCCCCAGGGCCGCCGCCCCCACGTCCTGCACCTGCTCGAGGGTGAGGGGGGCGCCCGGGCCCGCGCAGAAGAAGGCCTCTCCCGGGGCCTGGGGGTGCTCGGCCTGGAGCAGCATCAGGTCCACCACGTCCTCCACGTCCACCAGCGTCAGCGGGCGGGGGCCCCCGGCCAGCTCCAGCCGGATGCCGCGCTTCACCAGCTTGAAGAAGGTGAGGTTCTCCCTGTCCCCGGGGCCGAGGATGCGCGGCGGGCGCGTCACCGTCACCGGCAGCCGGTCCGCATAGGTGAAGGCGATGCGCTCCGCCTCCGCCTTGCTCTCGCCGTACCACTCGTGGGGGTGGAAGGGGTCCTCCTCCACATGGGGCCGGGTGGGAGTGGAGGGACCCATGGCCGCCAGCGAGCCGGCCAGCACCAGCCTCGGGCGGTGTCCGGCGGCCACCATGGCCTCACAGAGGTGGCGGGTGCCCTCCGCGTTGACGCGCATGAAGTCCTCGCGCGTCGCGCCGCGTCGCACGCCGGCGAGGTGGAAGACGACGTCCTGTCCCGCCACCGCCGGAGCCAGCGAGGCCGGGTCCGTCACGTCCCCCTCCACCCGTGCATGAGGGATTCCCTCCAGCCCGGAGGCGTCTCCGCCAGGGCGCAGCAGGCACGTCACGGCGTCTCCGCGCGCGGCCAGGGCCTTCGCCAGCCAGACTCCCAGGAAGCCGCCAGCACCGGTGATGAGCGCTCTCATGGGGGCTTTCATCCAAAAAAACACACCACGTCCGCAAGGAGAATCCCGAGCGGATGTCGGCTTCCCTCCCGAGGGGCGGAGCGCGCCGGAGCCGGATTGTCGGGCCCGGGAAGCGTTCCCATGCATATCTTTCGAGGAGAATCGTGCTCCGGAGCCGGTTTTTCGGGCCCGGAACGCGCCGCGGGCGGGTGGCTCCCGAGTGAAAAGCGTGCTCCGGGGCCGGATTTTCGGGCGCCAGACGCGTTCCAGAACGTGCTCTCCGAGGGAAAAACGCAGGAGAGGGCTGTTTTTCGGGCTTGGGCGTGCTACTTCTACGCCGCATCGGCTCCAGCTTCACCCAAGCAAAGCCGTATAACGTCCCCTTCGGAGGGGAGGAGACTCAAGACGAATGGCCGCCAAGAAAGCTGCTGCTGCGAAGAAGGCTCCTGCCGCCAAGAAGACCGCTGGCGCGAAGCGCAAGCCGAACGCGTCGTTCATGAAGGAGATGACGCCGTCCGCCGCGCTCGCTGAGATCGTCGGTAGCAAGCCGCTGCCTCGTACCGAGGTCGTCAAGAAGCTCTGGGCCTACATCAAGAAGCAGGGCCTCCAGGACGCCAAGAACAAGCGGCAGATCAACGCCGACGACAAGCTGAAGCCCATCTTCGGCGGCAAGAAGAACGTCACCATGTTCGAGATGACCGCGCTGGTGAACAAGCAGCTGAGCTGAAGTCGCGCCGGGGAGACCCGGTCGCCACGCAGTCGGGGGCTCGCCGTGTCACACGGCGGGCCCTCTGCTTTTTCAGCCGCCGCGAGCGGCACCGTGGAGCGTTGGATAGAGGGCGGACGGCCATCTGCGTGCTGGCGGACGGAGCGCGGGAGACCTACCTCTGGGCCGCATGCTGCTCGACGGGTCGGAAGAAGAGGGGACCGCCTCCACCAGAGGGACGGGAAGCGCCACCATGACCGCGGAGGCCCTGGCCGAGGGCCTCTACACACGCGTGCTGGCGGAGCGGGTCTCCCGGCCGCGCACGCCGCTGTCCACGTACCGGGTGCAACTCCACCAGGGCTTCACCTTCCAGCAGGCGCGCGAGGTGGTGCCCTACCTGGCCCGCCTGGGGGTGAGCGACCTGTACGCCTCCCCCTACCTGAAGGCCACGCCGGGCAGCACCCACGGCTACGACTGCACGGACCACCAGCAGATAAACCCCGAGGTGGGCTCCGAGGAGGAGCATGCCGCCCTGTGCTCCGCCCTGCGCGAGCACGGCATGGGGCACCTGCTGGACGTGGTGCCCAACCACATGGGCATCGAGCGGGACAACCGGCTCTGGTTCGACGTGCTGGAGAACGGCCCGTCCTCCATGTACGCGAAGTACTTCGACATCGACTGGGCGCCGGTGAAGGAGGAGCTGCGGGACAAGGTCCTGCTGCCCATCCTGGGGGACCAGTACGGCATCGTCCTGGAGCGGGGCGAGCTGAGGCTGTCCTTCCGGGAGGGCTCCTTCTTCCTTCACTACTACGACCACCTCCTGCCGGTGGCGCCCCGCCAGTACGGCCGCATCCTCCGGCATGGGCTGGAGCGGCTGGAGGCGCGGCTCGGGGCCGAGCACCCGTGCATGGTGGAGCTGCTCTCCATCCTCACCGCGATTGAGCACCTGCCGGCGCGCACGGAGGTGGAGCGGGCGAAGGTCATCGAGCGCCACCGCGAGAAGGAGGTCATCAAGCGCCGCCTCGCCGCGGTGGTGGCCGCCGGCCCGGAGGTGGGCGCCTACATCGAGGAGAACCTCCGCATCTTCAACGGCGAGCCCGGCAACCCGCGCTCGTATGATTTGCTGGACGCGGTGCTGTCCTCGTGCAGCTACCGGCTGGCGCACTGGCGCGTGGCGGGCGAGGAAATCAACTACCGCCGCTTCTTCGACATCAACGGCCTGGCCGCCATCCGCGAGGAGGACCCGGACGTCTTCCAGGAGGCGCACGCGCTCATCTTCCGCTGGCTGCGCGAGGACTTCGTCACCGGGCTGCGCATCGACCATCCGGACGGCCTGTTCGACCCCACCGCCTACTTCCTGGACCTGCAGGAGCGCTTCTTCGTGGAGCGGGCCCGGGCCCTGTTCGTGAACGCGCACGGCGAGGGGGATGCACGCTGGCCCGGAGTGGAGGCCGCGCTGCGCGCGCGCTGGCGCGCGGAGGTGACGGAGCGCCCGGACAGCCCGCTGCGCAAGGCGCTGTACGTGGTGGTGGAGAAGATTCAGGGCGGGCGCGAGCGCATCCCCGAGGCGTGGGCCGTGCACGGCACCACCGGCTACCGCTACGCCAACGCGGTGAGCGGCATCTTCGTCCAGCCGGACGCGGAGGCTTCCCTGTCGGAGACGTACGAGCGCTTCGTGGGCGAGAAGGCCGACTTCGCGGAGCTCGTCTACCAGAAGAAGCAGCTCATCATGCGCGTGTCCATGGCCAGCGAAATCAACGTGCTGGCCCACGAGCTCAACCGCATCTCGGAGATGAACCGGCGCACGCGCGACTTCACGCTCAACTCGCTGAGGCGCGCGCTGGTGGAGTTCATCGCCCTGTTTCCCGTCTACCGCACCTACGTGGACGGCTGGCGCCCGGAGCTGGACGCGCGCGACGTGCAGTACGTCGAGTGGACGATTCAGCGCGCCAAGGAGCGCAACGCCACCACCAACGCCTCCATCTTCGGCTTCCTGCGCGACATCCTCCTGCGCCGCTACCCGGAGCACACCCACGAGCGGGAGCGGGCCGTCATGCTGCGCTTCGCCATGAAGCTGCAGCAGGTGACGGGGCCCGTCATGGCCAAGGGCCTGGAGGACACCGTCTTCTACGTCTACAACCGGCTGGTGAGCCTCAACGAGGTGGGCGGCGAGCCGGAGCGCTTCGGGGTGCGCGCCACCACCTTCCACCTGCGCAACCAGGAGCGCGCGGAGCGCTGGCCCGCGAGCCTGCTCACCTCCAGCACCCACGACACCAAGCGCAGCGAGGACGTGCGCGCGCGCATCAACGTCATCTCGGAGGTGCCCGAGGAGTGGCGCAGGCGGGTGAAGAAGTGGGCCCGCCTCACGGAGAGGCGGGTGACGGAGCTTCCCTCCGGCCCGGCCCCCAGCCCCAACGACATGTACCTCTTCTTCCAGACGGTGGTGGGGGCCTGGCCCATGGGCGAGTCCCACTCGCCGGAGGAGCTGGCGGACTTCCAGCGCCGGGTGCGCGAGTACATGGGCAAGGCCATCAAGGAGGCCAAGGTCCGCACCTCGTGGACCAACCCGGACAGCGCCTATGACGACGCGGTGGCGCGCTTCGTGGACGCCTGCTTCGCCCCGGAGACGGGCGGCGCCTTCCTGGAGGACGTGCGGGCCTTCAAGCGCCACATCGAGCGCGCGGGGCAGCACAACGCGCTCGGACAGCTCCTGATGAAGCTGGCCTCGCCCGGCGTGGTGGACACCTACCAGGGCTGTGAGCTGTGGGATTTGTCGCTGGTGGACCCGGACAACCGGCGCCCGGTGGACTTCGCCCTGCGCGCGCGGCTGCTGGACGAGCTGGACCAGGAGGCCCGGCGGGACAGGCCCGGCCTGTGCGCGCGGCTGGTGGCCAACATGGATGACGGCCGGGTGAAGCTCTTCGTCCTGACCGAGGCGCTGCGCCTGCGGCAGCGGCAGCAGGTGCTCTTCCGCTCGGGCGGGTACCGGGCGCTGGATTTGTCCGGCCCCCTCGCCCGGGCGGCGGTGGGCTTCGCGCGCGAGCACGGCGACACCGTGGTGGTGGCCTGTGCACCGCGTTACACCTTGGCGGCCCTGGAATCCCCGGAAGGTCTGGCCGGTGCGTACGGGAGCACGTTCCTCGACCTGCCGGAGGCATATGCGGGCATGATGTTCCGAAGTGTCTTCACCGGGCGCCAGGTGCGGCCGGAGCGTGGGCCGGGCGGCGGGGTGCTGCCCCTCGGACCGCTCCTGGCGGAGTTCCCGGTGGTGCTGTTGGAGAGGAGCAAGGGATGAGGAGGGCCGAGGTGCTTCCAGGGAGGCCGTATCCCCTGGGCGCCACGTTTGACGGGCACGGGGTCAACTTCGCGGTCTTCAGCGAGCACGCGAAGCGGGTGGAGGTCTGTCTCTTCGACCCCAACGACACCTCCAAGGAGACCCGTCGCTTCCCGCTGCTGGAGACGACCCACCACGTGTGGCACGGCTACGCGCCGGGGCTCCAGCCCGGGACGCTCTACGGCCTGCGCGTCCACGGCCCGCATGAGCCGAAGAAGGGCCTGCGCTTCAACCCGCACAAGCTGCTGGTGGACCCGTACGCCCGGGCCATCCACGGCAAGGTGGACTACAAGGCCCCCATCTACGGCTACCCGGCGCCGGCCACGGGCAAGGACGAGGACCTCGTGTTCGACCCGCGGGACGACGCCGCGGCCGTGCCCAAGGCGGTGGTGCTGGCGGACACCTTCGACTGGGAGGGGGACCGCCCTCCGCGGGTCCCCTGGCACGACACCGTCCTCTACGAGGTGCACGTCAAGGGCTTCACGAAGCTGCACCCGCGCGTGCCCGAGCACCTGCGTGGCACCTACGCGGGGCTGGCGCACCCGGCCAGCATCGAGCACTTGAAGAAGGTGGGCGTCACCGCGGTGGAGCTATTGCCCATCCAGCACATCGTCGACGAGCCCTTCCTCATCCAGCGCGGGCTGGTGAACTACTGGGGCTACAACACGCTGGGCTACTTCGCGCCGGACGCGCGCTACAGCGCCTCGGGCTCGCGGGGCGAGCAGGTGGACGAGTTCAAGGGCATGGTGAAGCTGCTCCACCGTGCCGGCATCGAGGTCATCCTCGACGTCGTCTACAACCACACCTGCGAGGGCAACCACCTGGGCCCCACGCTGTCCTTCAAGGGCATCGACAATGGCGCCTACTACCGGCTCACGGAGAAGGACCCGCGCTACTACATGGACTTCACCGGGTGCGGGAACTCGTGGAACGCCACGCACCCGTACGCGCTGAAGCTCCTCGCCGACTCCTTGCGCTACTGGGTGGAGGTCATGCACGTGGACGGGTTCCGCTTCGACCTGGCCACCACGCTGGGCCGGGACAGGCACGGCTACGACACGCGCGCGGCCTTCTTCCAAATCATCCACCAGGACCCGGTGCTCAGCCGGGTGAAGCTCATCTCCGAGCCCTGGGACGTGGGCGACTTCGGCTACCAGGTGGGCAACTTCCCGGTGCTGTGGAGCGAGTGGAACGGCAAGTACCGCGACACCATCCGCCGCTACTGGAAGGGGGATGACCGGCAGGCGGCGGAGATTGGCTACCGGCTCACCGGCAGCTCGGACCTGTACGCGCTCTCCGGCCGCAAGCCCACCGCGAGCGTGAACTTCGTCACCGCGCACGACGGCTTCACGCTGCACGACCTCGTCACCTACAACGAGAAGCACAACGAGGCGAACGGCGAGGAGAACCGGGACGGCGCCAACGACAACCACTCCTGGAACTGCGGCGTGGAGGGCGAGACGAGCGACCCCAGAATCAACGCCCTGCGCGAGCAGCAGAAGCGCAACTTCCTGGCCACGCTCTTCCTGTCCCAGGGCGTGCCCATGCTGGTGGCGGGCGACGAGATGGGACGCACCCAGCGGGGCAACAACAACGCCTACTGCCAGGACAACGAGCTGTCCTGGGTGAGCTGGGAGCTGAACGACACCCAGCGCGAGCTGCTGGAGTTCACCAGCCGCATGGCCAAGCTGCGCCGGGAGCAGCCGGTGCTGCACAAGCGGCGCTTCTTCCGCGGCGCCCACATGTGGGACAGCGAGCTGAAGGACCTGGCGTGGTTCCGGCCGGACGGCAAGGAGATGCGCAAGGACGACTGGGAGAAGCCCTATGTGCGCTCCCTGGCCTTCCTGCTGGGCGGAGACGCCATCGCCACCCCGGATGACGAGGGAAACCGGATTGTCGGGGACACGCTCCTGGTGCTGATGAACGCACACCACGAGCCCATCACCTTCCTGCTGCCCGCAATCGAGTGGGGCGCGGACTGGGAGCTGGTGGTGGACACGGCGGCGACGGGGGAGTCGCACCGCACGCACACGCCGGCGGGGGGGAAGGTGCAGGTGGCCGGGCGCTCCCTGGCGGTGCTGCGCCGGCCGTCGACGGAGTGGGACTAGGCAGGGTGGGGGACGAGGCCCTTGTCACGGAAGGGTCGACGCCCGGGCCCTCCGCCGGTAGGGTGCGCCCCGTCGCACACTGCACCAGGAATCATACGTGAACACGCAAGCCGCGCTCTGGGTGGGTTTCAACGTCTTCGTCCTCGTGATGCTCGCGCTGGACCTCGGGCTGTTCCACCGCAAGGCACACGCGGTGTCGCCCAAGGAGGCGGGCATCTGGACGGTGGTGTGGATCAGCATCAGCCTGCTGTTCTGCGCCGGCATCTGGCACTACCGGGGTCACGAGCAGGGCCTGCAGTGGGTGACGGCGTATGTCGTGGAGTACGCGCTCTCCGTCGACAACCTCTTCGTCTTCCTGATGGTGTTCAGCTACTTCCGGGTGGCGCCGGAGCACCAGCACCGGGTGCTCTTCTGGGGCATCATGGGCGCGTTCATCATGCGCGCGGGCCTCATCATCGCCGGCGCGGCCCTGGTGCAGCGCTTCCACTGGCTCATCTACCTGTTCGGCGCGTTCCTCGTGTACACCGCGCTGAAGATGCTCTTCTCCAAGGACGAGGACATCGACCCGGAGCAGAAGGGCATCGTCAAGTTCGCCCGCCGGGTGCTGCCGGTGTCTCGCCAGGGGGAGGGCAGCCGCTTCTTCCTCACCGAGGACGGGCGCCGCAAGGTGACGCCGCTGTTCATCGTCCTGCTGGTGGTGGAGGCCACCGACCTGCTCTTCGCCCTGGACTCCATCCCCGCGGTGCTGGGCATCAGCCAGGACGCCTTCATCATCTACACGTCCAACGTGTGCGCGATTCTGGGCCTGCGCTCGCTGTTCTTCGTGGTGGCCAGCCTGATGGACAAGTTCCACTTCCTGAAGGTGGGGCTGAGCGCGATTCTGGCCTTCGTGGGCGTGAAGATGCTCATCACCTACTTCGACATCCACGTCCCCATCGGCCTGTCGCTGGGCGTGATTGCCGGCATCCTGGTGGGCTCCATCGTCGCCTCGCTCGTCTGGCCCAAGGCCCCCGAGCCCGAGCAGGCCGGGGAGGGCGCGAAGACGGAGGCCCGGTGAGGGCCCGCCACCCGGCCGGCCAACCTGGCGTTTTCCTTGCAACCGGGCGGTAATGGCGCCATTTCTGGTGCCATGTCCTCCACTGCCACCACCGATGGCATCCGCATCACCGTGAAGCCCGCCTTCTGGCCGGAGCGCAGCGCGCCGGAGTCGGGGCAGTACGCCTTCATGTACACGGTGGAGATTGCCAACGAGGGCAGCGCGCCCGCGCAGCTCAAGTCGCGCCACTGGGTCATCACCGATGCCACCGGGAAGGTGGAGGAGGTGAAGGGCGAGGGCGTGGTGGGCCGCCAGCCCAGCCTGAAGCCGGGCGAGCGCTTCGAGTACACGAGCTGGGCGATGCTGCGCACGCCGTTCGGCACCATGCGCGGCACCTACGACATGGTGCGGCCGGACGGCTCGCGCTTCGAGGCCCGCATCGCGGAGTTCGCCCTCACCCTCCCCAACGCCCTGCACTGATGTCTCCCCCCGCCGCGAAGCGAGGCCTGCTGCTCCTCAACCTGGGCACGCCGGACGCTCCGGAGACGGGGCCGGTGCGCCGCTACCTGCGCGAGTTCCTCAGCGACCCGCGGGTGGTGGACATCCACCCCGTGGGCCGCTGGCTGCTGCTCAACCTCATCATCCTCCCGGTGCGCCCGGCGAAGAGCGCGGAGGCGTACCGGAAGGTCTGGATGAAGGAGGGCTCGCCGCTGCTGGTGTTCAGCCGGGCGCTGACGTCCGCCGTGGCCGAGCGTCTCCAGGGTGAGTACGAGGTGGAGCTGGGCATGCGCTACGGCAGCCCGTCCATTCCGGACGCCATTGCCCGGCTGCGGGCGCGCGGCGTGTCGGACTTCACGGTGCTGCCGCTGTACCCGCAGGAGGCCGCGTCCACCACCTCGTCGTCGCTGGCGCGCACGTACGAGGTGATGGCCGAAGGGTGGGACGTGCCCAACGTCCGCGCGGTGCCGGCCTTCTACGGCCACCCGGGCTTCCTGGACGCCTTCGCCACGGTGGCGCGGCCGGTGATTGACGAGGCGCGCGCGGACTACGTCCTCTTCAGCTTCCACGGCGTGCCGGAGCGGCACGTGAAGAAGAGCGACCCGACGGGGCGGCACTGCTTCGCTTCGGAGGGCTGCTGTGCCGTGCTGACGGACGCCAACCGCCACTGCTACCGCGCGCAGTGCTACGCGACGGCGCGGGCACTGGCGGAGCGGCTGGGGCTGGGCGCGCAGGGACAGGGCTGGACGGTGTCCTTCCAGTCCCGTCTGGGGCGCACGCCGTGGGTGAAGCCCTACACGGACGTGGTGCTGCCGGAGCTGGCCCAGCGGGGCGTGAAGCGGCTGGCGGTGATGTGCCCGGCCTTCGTGGCGGACTGCCTGGAGACGCTGGAAGAGGTGGGCATGCGCGCCCGCGAGCAGTTCGTGGAGGCGGGGGGCGAGTCGCTGACGCTCGTCCCCTCGCTCAACGCCCACCCGTCATGGGTGGACGCCGTGGTGCGGCTGGTGCGCGAGTCGGACGCGGCGCCTACTGCTGCGGCTGGGCCGTCGGCTGGGGTGCCGGAGGCGACTCGAGCGCGCTGAGGCTCAGCTTCAGCGACCCCGGTGGCACCTGCACGGCCTTGGCGGGGAAGGGGCCCTTCGTCACGGCGGAGAGGTTGCCCTCCCAGGAGCGCCAGCGGCCGGCCTTCACCAGGAACTCGCCGCGGCCGGTAATCTTCACCTCGGTGCTGATGGCGGCCTCGCCGGAGCTGCTCTTCGGGCTCTCGCTCGCCTCTTCCTCTCCCTCGCGCGCGGGCACGGTGGCCGGCTTGCGCGGGGGGCGGATGGTGCCGGAGATGCGCTCGTAGAGGTCGTACTCCACGGTGGCCACCTGCTCACCGCCGTCCGCGGGGGCCAGCGCGGTGAGCTTCACGCGGTTGCGCCGCTCGGGCGGGGGGCCCTGGAAGGTGGGGCCGAGCGCGTCCGGGGACACCAGCTCGGTGCCCAGCGACCAGGTGTCGCCGGCGCCCACCGCGTCCCTGGGCAGCTCCAGCACCAGCGTGGCCGTGTTGCGGGTGACGCCTTGCAGGCCCTCCAGCACGAAGCCGCGCTCGCTGATGGTGCCCTGGTCCTCCGCGGCGTCCTTGCCTTCAGGGACGACGCGCAGGCGGTAGTCGCCCGAGTCGGTGCGCTCCATGACGTACGTGAAGGCGCTGGGGAAGGAGGCCGCGGCCGGGGCGGGTGCCGCCGGGCTCTCCTCGCGGGCCTTGCCACGGGCCTTGCCGCCCCGTGTGGACTTCTCCTCCGGCTCGGCGGCCTCGGCCTCGGGCTCGGCGCCCGTGCGCTCCACGGTGAGGCGGTAGGAGGCCGACGCGCCCGGGGCGAGCTTCCAGCGCAGCACCGCCTTGGCGGGGTCCACGGCGGGACGGGCGGGCGGGGCGGGGGTGTCCGCCGCCGGCGCGGGGGCGGGGGCGTCATTCATCCCCGGCGGGCGGGGAATGGGCTCCAGCTTGCCGCGGGGTTCTTCCTTGCAGGCGAACAGGGACAGGGCGACGACCAGGCCAGACAGGCTTCGCTTCACGCGGGGACACTCCTCGGGAGTCCCTCGGGCTTAGCCAAGCCTGCGAGGACATTTCAAGTCCGTCACCCGGACGCGTCACGGCGTGCGCTGGGAGGGGCCCTGGGCGAGGTACACGTCGACCTGCTCCTTGACGCGCCCGGCGAAGTCGGGGTTGAGGCGCTCCAGGATGGCCCACTCCAGCTCCAAGTCCCTGCGGATGACGGGCCGGGTGGAGTAGCGCCCCAGGACGGGCTCGGTGGCCAGCACCTCGGTGGGGGTGGTGTTCGGCTTCTCCTCCGGTGTCACCGCCCCCGAGGAAGCGAAGCCCGGCAGGAGCTGCGTCCGGGCGTGGACGTTGGCGTCCACCTTGTAGGCGCGCAGCACGAAGCGGCCGTCCGGGCGCACCCGGCCCTCGATGTAGCGGCGCGACCAGGCGGTGAAGACGTCGTGGTTGCCCCGGACCTTCCAGGGGGTGTGGAGGAACAGCGGGTCCGTGCTGGGCAGCATTGAGTAGCCACGGGCGCCCAGCTCCGCCTCCGCCGCATCCATCACCTGCTGCGCCGGCAGGTCGTAGACGACGTAGCTGCCGGTGCGCTCCAGCAGGGTCTTCCGGGGGCTGCTCGCACAGCCCGTCACCGCGAGCGCGACCACGACTCCCACGAGCCACCGCTTCATCATCATACCCTCGCTGTTCTCATCGTTGCGTGAGTGGAGCCGCGCGGTGCGCGGCGCCATCTGAAACGTGGGACGTGGCGGCGCATATCGGGCGCGGTGCCGCCCGGCCTGGGCCAGCGCGGAGCGAGCGGTTCAAGTACGGTTCGTGGCCGCCGTACCCATCGGACCTGTCTGACCTGGAGGATGAATCGTGGAGCGAGTCCATTCGGCCGCCGAGAGCACGGAGTTCCAGCGGCGGCATGACCGGTTGGTGGCCGCGATGGAGGCGCAGGGCGTCGAGCAGCTCGTGCTCACCTCGACGGAGAGCATCTTCTATCTGACGGGAGCGACCGCCGAGCCGCTGGAGCGGCCGTTCTTCCTCGTCATCGAGGCCCGGGGCAGGCGGTGGCTGCTGGTTCCACTGCTGGAGCAGGAGCACCTGCGCAAGGGGTGGGGGCCGGCATCACAGGAGGTCCACTCGTACGCGGAGTTCCCGGCGCCGAAGGGCCAGGGTTGGCGGGACGTGCTCGTGCCGATGCTGCGGGCGGGCTTCGCTTTCGAGCCGGGCACGCCGCATGAGCGAGCGTCCGTGCTGATGGCCGCCGGTGGGCGCGCGCTGGAGTTGCTCGAGCCCATCCGCATGGTGAAGTCCGACTTCGAGGTGGAGCGAATCGAGCGCGCGGCGCGGTACGCCATGTGGGGCGTGGAGGAGATTCTGCGCTCGGCCTATCAGGGGGCGACCGTCATCGAGGGCTACATGACGACCACCTCGCTGCGGCGGAGAATCATCCAGGAGGAGGAGCACTTCGACGCGCTGGCCACCGACGTCATCGCGGCGCCGTGGCCCGCGCCGTTGAGCAGCGAGCCGCACTCGGTGCCCGGTGCGACGATGACGCTCGACGGTGGGCCGCACGTGGCCCTGGTGCTGACGCGCGTCAACGGCTACGCGGCCGAGTGCGAGCGCACCTTCTTCACCGCGCCTCCCACGGCGGAGCAGCGGCGGCTCTTCGCGCTGATGTTGGAGGCCCGGCGGGTCGCGTTTGAAATGGTGCGTCCCGGTGTGCTCGCGGCGGACATCGATGCGGCGGTGAATGACTTCCTGACCCGGGAGGGATTCGGGGACCCGGCCCAGCGGCTGCACCGCACGGGGCATGGCTTCGGGCTGGGCAACCACGAGCCACCGTGGGTGGCCGTGGGCAGCGAGCACCGGCTGGAGCGGAACATGCTCATCTCCATCGAGCCGGGCATCTACGTGCGCGGCACCGGGGGATACCGGCACTCGGACACGGTGCTCGTCACGGAGGACGGCTACCGCGTCCTGACGCCGCTGCCGACGGACCTCGACAGGCTCACGTTCGGCAAGCCGAGCCTGAAGCAGCGCCTTCGCGCGGCCGTCATCCGGCGTTTCGCGGGAGTGTGACCGTGCCGGCGGTGCCGCGCCTCGGGGCAGGCGCCGCGCATGAATCGTCTGGCCTGCCCGGTCGCGGGACGGGCATCGAGCGTGAAGCACCCGGTCCCTTGGTGGACCTTCTCACTCACGCGGCGCGGCCGCTCGGGCCAGTCTGTCTCTCACCGCGATGCCCAGACCGCTCGCCGCTGGCAGGCACGCGACCAGCACGTCATGGCCCTGCTCATCCGCCTCGCGCAGCCGCGCGTACAGCACGCGCGCGGCCCCGGCCGGGTCCTCCGGCACGTCGAAGCGCGGCACGTCTGGTGGCAGCCCGAGGCTCTCGGGCCCGAGCACTCCCACGCGCAGGCCCTGACCGCGTAACTCCTTCACACGCGCGAGCGCCTCGCGAGGCTCCGTCAGCACCACGCCCGCGCGCGGCGCGTAGTGCGACGCCAGCGAGCCCGACACGCGCACCTTGGACGCGGTCCGCACCGGCACCGGCCGCCCCAGCACGCGCTCCACCTCCTCGGTCGCGAGCCCGCCAGGACGCAGAATCGCGGGCTCCTCCGAGCTCAGGTCCACGATGGTCGACTCCACGCCCACCGTGCACGGACCGCCATCCAGCACGAGGTCCACGTCATCGCCCAGGTCTCTCGCCACGTGCTCCGCCGTGGTGGGGCTCACCCGGCCGAAGCGGTTGGCGCTCGGCGCGGCCAGCCCGCCTCCGAGCTTCTGGAGCACCGCGAGCGCCAGGGGATGGTTCGGCACGCGCAGGGCCACCGTGTCCTGCCCACCCGTGACGGCATCCGTCGCGCGCGGCGTGCGCGGCAGCACCAGCGTCAACGGCCCTGGCCAGAAGGCGTTGGCGAGCCGGTGCGCCGCCTCCGGCACCTCTCGCGCCCAGGAGGCCAGGTGCTCCACACCGGGGATGTGGACGATGAGCGGGTGAGTGGCGGGCCGGCCCTTGATGGCGAAGACGCGGCGCACGGCCAGCTCGTCCTCCGCGTTGGCCGCGAGGCCATACACGGTCTCCGTGGGCAGGGCGACAACTCCGCCGCGCCGCAGCAAATCCACTGCGCGCTCGATGAGGTCCGGATTAATCATGCGCGGCCGCACTGTCGCCCCGGGAGGGAACATGGGCAAGTCGCACGTCTTCGATGCGCGCAGCCAGATGCCAGTCTCCGCCGCCGAGTTGTTCACCTGGCACACCCGGGAGGGGGCATTCGAGCGGCTGTCTCCCCCCTGGGAGCGGGTGGAAGTCGTGGAGCGCACCGGGGACGGCATCCGCACGGGTGCCCGGGTCGTCGTCCGCATGTCCCTGGGCCCCATCCCCCAGCGCATGGTGGCCGAGCACACCCTCTACGAGGAGGGCTCCCTCTTCCAGGACACCCAGCGCTTCGGCCCCTTCGCGAAGTGGGTCCACACCCACCGGATGCTGCCGGGCCCCGATGCCCACACCTCCACCCTCCAGGACGAGGTGGAGTACGTCCTGCCCATGGGCCCGCTGGGGAGCGCCTTCGGCAACGGCATCGCCCGGAGCAAGCTGGCGCGCATGTTCGCGTACCGGCACCGGGTGACGCGCGAGGACCTGCGCCGGCACGCCGCCTTCGCGGCACAGGGGCCCCTCACGGTGGCGATTACGGGGGCCTCGGGGCTGGTGGGCAGGTCGCTGGCGCCCTTCCTCACCACCGGGGGCCACAAGGTGAAGCGCCTGGTGCGGGGCAGGGCGGACTCCGCGAAGGGCGAGGTCTCTTGGGCCCCGGACAAGGGGCAGGTGGACACCGACGCGCTGGAGGGCGTGGACGCGGTGGTGCACCTGGCCGGCGCCAACGTGGCGGGCCAGCGGTGGTCGCCCGAGTACAAGGACGTCATCCTCAAGAGCCGCAGCGAGGGCACGCGCACGCTGGCCGAGGCCCTGGCCCGCATGAAGCGCAAGCCGAGGGTGCTGGTGTGCGCCGCCGGCAGCGGCATCTACGGTGACCGCGGAGACGAGCCCCTCACCGAGGAGAGCGCCCCTGGTGGCGGCTTCCTCGCCGACGTGTGCCGCGCGTGGGAGGCCGCAACCGCCCCCGCCGAGGCCGCCGGCATCCGCGTGGTTCGCCTGCGCATCGGCCCGGTGCTGGACGCGCGCGAGGGCGCGCTGGCGAAGATGCTGCCCGCGTTCAAGGCGGGTGGAGGCGGGCCCGTCGGCTCCGGACGTCAGTGGTTCAGCTGGGTGTCGCTGGAGGACGTGCTCGGCCTCATCCACTTCTCCCTCTTCACCGAAGCGGCGCGCGGCCCCATCAACACGGTGGCGCCGGGCACGGTGAGGCAGGAGGAATTTGCCCGGACGCTCGGCCGGGTCCTCCGCCGCCCGGCCTTCTTCCCGGTGCCCGCTCCCGTCATCCGCACCCTCTTCGGGGAGATGGGCCAGGAGACGGTGCTGTCGGGGGCCCGGGTGCTGCCCACGGCCGCGGAGCGGCTCGGCTACAGGTTTCTCCACCGTGACCTGGAAGACGCCCTGCGCTTCACCCTGGGCCGCACGACGGAAGGGCCGGAGTACCGGTCTTCGTAGCCCGTTCGGGCCAGCGCCACCAGGTGTACCAGCGTGCCCGAGTCCGTCACCCGAGCGCTGTATTGGGAGTGGGCCCACGAAGCGGTGGCGGCGGACCCAGCTTCGCGCCGAGGTACGCCACTCGAAGCCGCCGGGTGAAGACGGGCAACTCACATCCCGAAGACGCGTTGCTTGTGGCGCAGGGCCTCGAAGACGAAGTGGCGCCGGGTCCGCGGGTTGTAGATGACGGTGACGGGGACCTCGCCGGTGCACACGTCCGCTGTCAGGACCTCATCGAAGGCATGCTGCCAGAGCCCCGCCTCGGAGAGCGGCAGGCGGTCCTGACGGAACGGATGCCGGGCCACGGCGAGCTGCAGGGCTCCGGCTTCGTCCAGCCAGCCGTAGAGCACCACGCTGGCCTCCTCGTCGTAGTGGATGTCCCCCTCGCGGAACAGGACGTACGCGCGAGCGGCGAGCCCTTCGCGGATGACCTCGGCGACGCCGTCGCGGAGCTCTGGATGGTCCGCCAGCCAGCCCGGGCCGACCCCGTTCCGCAGCGACCGCAGGAGGTTCCCGAGAGGGGTACGCCCCGAGCCCGCGTCCGCCCGCACCTGGGCCTCCATTTCGCGCAGGGAAGGAAAGCTCCCGGACTGGAGGCGCGTCGAGCGCACCGGGAGGGGCGCGGCGTAATCGGGCGGCTGGGCGGGTGTCGTGTAGACCCACTCCTGCGCGGGGGCGAGCTGATCCGGCAGCAGCAGGTGCTGGCGCAGTGCCAGCCGCGTGCCCTGTTGTACCGCGGCGAGTGCCTCGGGCGAGAGCGGCTCCACCACGGCCAGTTCCAGGCTCCGGAAGTCCGCGCTGTGGAAGGGGACCAGCCGGTGGCGCCGGGCCGTGTCCTCCGGAATCTGCCGCTGGAAGAGCGCGAGCCGCGAGCTGCCGCTTCGGAGCGCGTGGTAGGGGAGCCGCTGGGCGCCTGGCACCTCGGGGAGGGGCTCGAGCGTGATGGGGGGCAGGCCCACCACGCGCGCGGCGGTCAGCAGGAGCCGGGTCTGCTCGACCCGCCAGAGCTCCTGCAGCACCGTGAGGAACGAGGCGAGCGTGCCATCACATGACTCCCAGGCGGTCTCCAGCGAGGCGGGAGGGACGTGGCCTTCCTGGTCCAGGGCGAGGGCCACGGCGCGGGCCATGGATGTGGGGGGCATGGGCGTCTCCCGGCGAGGGACGGCTGAGGGCCGCGCGAGGTTAGCGCGCCCGGCGCCCGCCGAGGATGGGCACGTCTACTGAGGGCCGCCGGTCTCGTCACGCACCAGCTTGCCCGTGGCGCGCGGCACGCGGGCGCGGCGCTCACGCTGAGCACCGCGCCCGCTCAGGTTGAACCCTAGTGCGTCCAGCCGCCCGCGTCGCGAATCCAGGGCGTGCCATCCGCGCCGACGAGGATGATTCGCCCGCCGTGGACCACGGGCGCGCGCGGGAAGTGACCGCCCAGGAACTGCCGCTCCTCCATGGGGAAACCCATGGCCTGATTGAGCCGGAGGAAGCCGCCGCTCCGGTCCGGCGACAGGCTGCACGCCGCGGTGGACGTCCCCACGGAGGTGGCCAGCAGGACGCTGTCTCCGTCGAGCGTCACGCCACCCCAGGCGACCTCGCCCGGATACAGCGGGAAGTACCACTTCAGCGTGGCCCGGCTGGTGCCGCAGTCGGCCTCGGAGGCGAGCGGCTGGCTGTCCTCGTAGGCGAGCACCAGGTACTGGTCCGCGGGCTCATCGGCCACCGGGTCGGCGACATCCGGGTTGTCCCCGGTCGTGACGAAGAGGCGCACCGTGGGCTGGCCCAGCTCATCGCGCTCGACACGGGCCGCGATGCGCGAGTGGAGCCGCTGCCTGTCGACCCGCTGGCCAGTGAGGATGGGAGCCAGGTCCCCCGGGACATGGGCCACGCGGCACATGCCGAACGCGCGTGCCGGCGCACGCTCCGGACGCGATTCCCGGAGGTTGACCCGGTAGATGCCACCGTCGGTGGTGGGCACGTAGAGCACGTCCGTCGAACCATCGGAGTCGACATCGACGGGGACGGGCTCCGCGGCGAGCCCCTGGCCGCTGACGAAGGGGATGACGCCGGTCCACTTCCCCGTCGGTCCATCCCGCAGGGGAAGGCCGGTGGCCAGGTCGAGCATGTAGAGCGCGCCGGCGGTCCCGGTGCTCGGCACGAAGTCCGTGGCGACGAGGGTCACCCACCGTGGAGCGCCCTGGCCCGGCATCACCCGCGTCACCACGGGAGGATGCCGCGAGCCGAGCGTGTCGGGACGGAGGTTCGTGGGCCAGAACCACGCGTTCACATCCGCCAGCGCGTACTCCCACAGCGGCAGAGGGAAGCTGGGGCCGTCCGGGTTGCTCACGTCCAGCGCGAAGGCAACACCCGGTCCGCGAGCGGAGGTGGAGACGACCACCGTCTTCGCGCCGACGCCCGGCGTGCTGCTGTAGGTCCACGGCGCCGACGTTCCGCCCAGGTCCACCTCGGAGATGGCCGGCGGTGCATCGAGGCTCGGCACCAGCGCGTCCTGGCCGCCATACCCCACGTACTGGGGCGCGAACTTCGACAGCAGCTTGCGCGGCGACCAGGCGAACATCTCCATGCCGTCCCCGAGGAGCCGTGGCGAGCCGCACCCAGCGCTCGGCAGGAAGTAGCCGTCGGCCTCGACCTCCGGGGTACAGGCGTCGTCACCCAGGACGTACCTTCCGGCGAAGAAGGCGTGGAGGAAGCCAGAGGCGGAGCCCACGAACGAAACCGTCGGGCGGTTCTGCAGCGAGCCTGCGTAGACCTGGAACGCGGCCAGCTCCTCGGGGCTCGCGTGCTGGAGGCTGGCGGGGAGCCGGGGCGGGGTGAGGAGGGCCGGAGTCGACTGGCGGAAAGCCCCCAGCGTCCACGCACGCCGGATGGACGTGGAAGAAGTCCGGGACTCGTACCCGTAGAGCCAGTCGCGGAGGAAGCCACGGTCCCGCGTGTCGCACAAGCCGTCCCGGTTCAGGTCATACACGAGCCCGTTCGCGAACGTGCAGAGCTGGGCCGTGCTGAAGCCCACACTGGAGCTGTTGCCTTCCGCCAGGTCCGTGGCCAGGGTCTGCGAGGCGCCCGGGCCGGTGCCCGTGAGGAGACGGCGATTGAGTGGTTCGGCCCACGCGGACAGGACCTGTCCGGCGTCCCAGTGGGACAGGACCTGGGTGAAGTCAGGCGTCTCCGGCTCATGGAGCGTGCGGAGGTACAGGTGCCCGCGCGCGGAGAGGTCCCGGCGCCCGTCGTACTTGCGAAGCGAGGCGGAAGGCGCCGACTGGGGGCTCCACCGCCGGGTGACGGCCTGCACGAACGCATTGCCGAGCGGAACCACGGAGGTGCCGCTGGTGGCCAGGGGCAGCCGCTCGGCCTGGAAGGCGATGTTGACGTTGCGGATGGTGGGCAGGCAGCCGATGTGGGGGCTGGTCAGCGAGGCCTTCCAGCAGAGCGACGCCCCGTAGGGATTGCTCAGCGTCAGGTCCAGGTCGGCCTGAGCCATGCCCGGGGTGAGCGGCACGGAGACCCACGTGGGATTCGGGTTGTAGGTGCAGTCCCAGCCATCGCAGAGCTTGCAGTCGGCGGCGATGGCGTAGTCGATGCGCGGAGGCGTTCCCCCGCCGCAGGCCCCCGGAATGGCTTCGAACGAGGGCTGGTCGTCCTTGGCGAACGTCACACGGGTGATGGCGAAATCCTGCTGGAGCTCAGGGGGGATGTCAGTGACGACCTCCGACCTCACGGTGCCCGAAAGGGCGCGCTGGAAGTGGAACACCACGTCGTTGAAGTCGAGGTCGCCACCGCCGTGCTCGTCCTCGAAGGCGAGCACCCACCGGGTGGCGTCCGTGGAAGGCTTGCCCAGCAGGGCATGCGGCATCCTGCCGCTGGGAGAACGGCGCAGGCTCACGCGCTCGCCGGTGGGCAGGGGCAGGGAGTACGGCGGGGTGGCGAGCCGCTCGAGGGTGGGCAGCTCCAGCCAGCCGCAGTCGTTCGGCCAGGAGCCGCAGGTGTCCTGGTCGTGCCCCATGTCCAGCGAGACCACGGGGTCGCTCGCGGTGGGGTTCTGGTCCAGGTTGAGCAAGCTCTTGGAGAAGAACACCGACACGGGCGTCTTCAGGTACAGCTCACAGCGTCCCGTCCCGTCGTAGCGCAGGCAGGGGTGCACGCCGGAGCTGCCCGAGTCGCGGTAGCTGATGAGGAAGAAGACGACCTCGCGGCCGGCCTGCAACGTGGCCGTCTTGACGGTGCGGTCCGCGGCGGTGATGGGGGCCGCGACATTGCCCGCGGGCCGCAGGACGCCCCGTTCGTCGTACTGCGAGGTGGGATAGTCCGGGATGCCGTCCGAGGTCGTGGCCCGGTCCAGGACGGGGGCCAGGTTTCGGTAGGTCGTGGTGTCCGAGTCGTCATCCACGAGCAGGAACAGCAGGTTCCCGAACCCCCGGTTGCCATTGGCGGCATGGGTGGGCTCCAGCAGGTTGGGCACACGTGGGTAGAGGCCGTTGTCGCTGTAGTCGTTGGTCGTGACCGTGGTGGCGCCAATCACGCCGGTGGACGCGGCGTAGTAGCTCCCCGTGCCACCGGGCCGGGCATCGGTGAAGAGGCTCTGCGGTACATAGGACGGGTTGCAGCCGCGGATCGCGAGGGCCGGCTCGCTGTAGACGAACCCGTTGTGGGTGAACGTCGTGGTGCAGCGGCGGGTCGTACCGACGTAGGGCCGGGCCTGGGGGCCGCCCGGCGGCGCGAGGTTGTAGAGGTCCTCGTGCAGGTCCGCGATGCCGTTCCCGTTGGTATCGGCGAGCACGTCATCCGAGGGGTCCCCCGGGAGGCCCGGGTGGACGTAGCCCCGCTGGAGCAGTTCGTCGTAGTAGAACCACCCGAGCGCATGGGATGCGCTCGAGCTCTCGGAGACGAAGCTGACCGAGAGCTGCTGGTCCCCGGGCAGGATGAAGCGCTCCGAGTCCAAGCCGGCGAGGCTCGAGACGTCGAGCCGAAGCGCCGGGGGATACGCATCCACGACGACCACGCTGGACAGGTAGAGACTGTCAGGCGTGAAGTCGGGCTGACGGTCCTGGCCGAGGGCGTCGATACAGAGCGACTCCTGCTGCGCGGCCGCGGGTGTGGATGTCAATAAAGACGCAAGGATGATGGAGGCGCGAAGCGCGCGTCTGGGCATGGTTCCCCCTCATGGAGAGTCGTGGGTGTGTCGCACGCGGACGGCCCCGGCGGCCGATTCTGACGAGCCGGCATCCACGTACGTAGCGGTCGTATCGTACGGACCGACTTTCGGGAAGATAGCGGCTGCCCCTGGCACTCGTGAGGCTCGGGGGCCTCAATGCGGGCCGGGAGGGGGCAGGAGTTCGACAGGATTTACACCCATGACCTGGGAACCCACCTGCCTGACATGCTCCAGAACGGGCCGTTCTTGACGATAGGCCCTGGCTTGATGGAGAGGGCATGGCCATGCGCCCCCGAGCGCGCAGCGCACATCTGCTCTTCGCCTCGGCCTGCGCGAGCCAGCAGCGGCGCACTTCGGATGAGGCCGCGTGCTCGGAGTGTCCACAGCGGCGGCACTTGTGGCCCCCATCGACAAGCTGAGCCCGGTTCATCGCGAACCGGAGCAGCGCGACGAGGTCCACGTTCGGGAAGTGCATCGAGCCATCCGGACGCGGGAACACCAGCCCCGAGGGGCTCTCCCGCATCGCACGGGCCCGGTAGGGCCGAAGCTCGTGGAAGCGGGCGATTGCAATCCCTCTCTCTCTGATTTCGAAACGCGGGCCTGTCTTGAAGTGCACACCTTCTATGAGTGAGCACGTATTTACTTCGAGTCACAGTTCCCCCACCCTGGCGCGGCAGTTCACACCGCTAGGAGATGCAGATGCGCCCCATGCTCAAGTCGCTGCTGGCCTCCGTTGCATTCATCGCCCTCACCCCACAGCCGGCCTCCGCGCTTCCCCGTCCGTGTGAGGACGTCTGTACCTGCAACACGAGCTGCAGCGTTCTATGCACCCACACCCCCACCAGCAACGTCGTCATCTCCTGCGCGCAAGATGGAGTCTGCATCGACCTGTGCCGCGCCCCCAGCCAGAAGCAGGCCTCCGTGAGTGAGGAGACGGAGCAGTCCGACGACACGTCCGCCGTCTGCGAAGAGCAACCGGCTCCCGTAGCCTCCGCCGAGAGCTGATGGAGGCTCGTACGGCTTCGCGAGCCATGAAGGTGCGGGGCGATGGACTCGCCCGCGCTTTCCCGGGCATCTGACTCACCGCGCTCTCATGGAGTGAAAGCGCGGGAGCTGTCCGCGAGTCCGCCAATACGCTGCATCAGTTTCCAGGAGCGATCATCGTTCCGCACAATGACGGCAGCCAGGTGTTGCCGCTCACATCGAGCGGCCCGAGAATCATGCTCCCCGTCGTGGCGTTCTGGCAGAGCACACCCGGGGCTGCGGCGACGTTGTGCGTGGCGCTGAGCGAACCGCAGCCGCCGTACGAGCCGCTGATGGCTATCACGGCCTTGAGCGGGCCGCTCCAGGTGTTGCTATTCACATGCAGGTCGTCGGTCCGGATCGGATTGGTTCCGGCGGATCCATTGGCCAGCACGCCGTAGCTCGTATCGGCCGCGCCGGCATGGGTCACGGTATTGCGCTCCACGAACAGGCCCACGACGCCCATGGTCTCGATGACACTTCCGGCCGTGGCGCGCTGGATGAGCACGTTGTCCGAGATCGTCACGTGGTCCGGAGTCCCGGTGCCGTGCGGGTACGCGCGAACCACGCTTCCCGTGCCTGCGGAGTCGGCGCGCTCTATCACGTTGTGGTGAACGTTCACGTGCGAGCTCGCCTTCTGGATCTCCACGGCGCCCATCCCGGACGTGCCGGCGCGCCGCAGTATCAAGTTGTGGTCGATTTCGCATGCGCTGCAGCTGTAGGCGAAGATGCCCCGCCCCTGTAGGACGTTCTCGGTGATGCGGACGTTGCTGGTGAGCTGGATCTGGATCGCGATTGCGCCCTGAGGCGCGGCGCCCAGCGAGATGGTATTGCGCGCGATCAGCCAATCCGAGTTGTCTCCCGTCCCCTCGCCATCGATATCCTGGTCGCCGGTATCGTGGAATCGGTTGTCGGCGATCTCCAGGTCCTGTGTGCCACTGTGGATGGCCACACCGCTGCGGTCGCACTTGCCGAACTCGTTGTCATGGATGCGCGCCCGGGTGATCAGTTGAGCCGGTGCATAGCCGACGAGCTGAACGCAATCGCCGCCGGGCTCGCCGCGCTGCGGGTGCGTGAATGAGACCTTGTAGATCGTCGGGTCCGCAGTGGGACCGACCACCCGCACGGCATGGGTCTGCTCGTTCGTGTTCGTGAGGTCCGCGGTGTTCATCGACAGGTCGTGGAGCGACGGGCTCACTCCGTCGAGCCTCACCCCCTGCCAGTCCTGTCCTCCGGCGTCGCCGCGAAAGCGCAGCACCGTGGCCGGGCCATCGCCGTACAGCCTGGCGCCGGTGGCCGTCAGCATGGCGTAGATCCGCCGAGCGGGCGGAACGAAGCTCGGCGTGTCGATGTCGTACGTGCCAGCCGGCAGGTACGCGCAGCCCTGAGTGGTCAGCGCCTCCTGGATCGCCGCGCGATCGTCGAGCCCGTCATTGGGCACGGCCGCAGGCACAGCGCAGGCGGGGTCCAGGTGCTGCGCCATGCTGGACGCACCTGCCATGCACGCCACGGAAAAACACAAGAACACCCAACCGCGCCTGATACCCATCCCCAGGCGCACCTCTCCCATCAACGTCGGATCCACGGACTCATGCATGTGGACTTCCCCTCTTTCAGTTCAGCTCTGCCCGTTGGTACGGCGCCACCGGGTGCGGCGCCTTGGCTTCCAGACGCGGGGGAGCTGAAAGCTTGTGAGCCTCCCGAGGCGATTCGAACCCGGGCCGGAAGTACCCTTCACGGCAGAAAGAGTTTTTGGGCGCGTCAACCGCCAAGCTGGGGCGCGACGGCGCCTCCGGGCCTGCCTGCCCTCGGAGCGGCCGTGCGCCGCCCTCCGCCTTCCGTTACCTCGGGCTCCCATGACCGCCGAATCCACGCTCCCGGCCCGCCCGGCCCGCCTCACCCAGCGCCCCGGCTTCTGGGGCGGCCTCGCCGTGTTCATGCTCGGCATGGCCATCGCCTCCGGAGCCACCCTGCTGCGCGGCCGGAGCGAGCCGCTGCCCCAGCTCGGAGCCCTTCCGGAGTTCACCTTCACGCGCCACGACGGCCAGCCCTTCGGCAGCGCGCAGCTCCGGGGCGGCCCTACATCGCCAACTTCATCTTCACCCGCTGCCCCACCGTCCGCCCCGCCTTCACGCGGAAGATGGCCGGCGTGCGGGAGCGCACCGCATCCTTCGGAACGGGGCTCCAACTCGTCTCGTTCTCCGTGTGGGGCTGGACATCGCCTGGTCCATCGACCACCGCCTTCGGGTTGCCGGAAGCGGCGGAGTGACGGCTCCCTGGTGTTTCCAGCGCCTTCGCCCGCGGCGTGGCGTAGTCTTTCCCCCCATGCGCTGCGGAAACAGCAGGTGGAAGGTGGAGGGTTCCTCGCTCGTCGTCCAGAAAGACGTCAAGCCGGTGGAGCGGGCGCTGTCATTGGGAGCGCTCATTGGAGCGCCTGCGCTCATTGCATACTCCCTCCGTACCGGCTTGCGGGGAGACACCTTCGTTGAATGTGTTTTCGCGCTGATTGGGGGACTCTGGGCGCTTCACCATCTCCTGGCCCGGGACCAGGTCGTGATGAATCGAGAGTCGCGCAGGGTGGAGCGGCACTCCCGCCTTCTCTGGAGCGTCTCTCGGACGGAGGCCGCATTCGAGCAGTTCACCCGCGTGGAGGTGCGCTCGCATCACAGGGCTCCCGATGAGGTGGTGCTGCAAGGTGCCCAGCCAGGCAGGGCCATCGTCCTGGCTCGAAGCCATGACCGGGATGAGGTGTTGGAGTTGGCGCGCGCTGCCTCGCGTGTGCTGGGCGGCGGACTCCAGGTGGATGGCGGACACACTCGCTCCGTGGACGAACGCCTGTCCGCAGCGCCACTTCGGGAAACCCAGCCGTCGCCCCCGATGGGCAGCCACATTCGCGTCGCGCGTGAGTCCGGCGTTCTGACGGTGACGTTGCCCGCTCGCGGCTGGCGCCCCCTTTACGTCGCCCAGGCCGGCATCGCCACGCTCGTCGGAGTCGCCGGGCCCATTCTCTTCGGGTGGGCCTGGGCGCGCTCGCAGGGATGGACGTCGGCGAATGTCCTCAAACCCGCCGTGGGATGCCTCGTCCTCTTTGTCTGTGGGAGCTACCTGCTCTGGCGGGTGATGCGCGAGGCCACCAGCGGCTGGCTCATCAAGGCCTCGTCCCGCGGCTTGGAGGTGTCTCGTCATGGGCGCTGGGCGAGCGGCCGCCTTACGCGGATTGCAGCCTCCAAGGTCTGGGATATCGACCTGCGCGTTGGGACGCGCAACAACCTTTGGGGAGAGCGCGTCGTCGTCGATTACGAGGGCGGAGACGTTGCCGTTGGCACGGGCCTGCCCCGCGAGAGCCTGGAATGGACGGAGGCGATGTTGCGCCGTGCCCTGGCGACACGCCCCGACAGTCACCGCCCCGTGGACGCTTCGGCGCGCCACGGCTGAGCCGCGGGGAGCTCCTCTCCGTCAGTACGCGGACTCCCAGCCGCGAGTGCCGCGAGCCCGGTAGCCGCCCGCGCGTCTCGGACGACAACCCCTTCTCCGAGGCCCTCTTCCGCACCCTGAAGTACCGGCCCGGCTTCCCCGCCAGGCCCTTCGCTTCCCTCGACGAGGCGAAGGGCAGGGTGGCCTCCTTCGTCGCCTGGTACAACGGCCAGCACCGCCACAGCGCCTTGTGCTCCGTCACCCCGGACGAGCGTCACTCTGACCGCGAACAGCAGGTGCTGGCCCAGCGCGCCGAGCTCTACCAGCGCGCTCGCCGCCGTCACCCCGAGCGCTGGCGCGGCAAGACGCGCGACTGGACTCCCGCCGGCCCCGTGCGCCTCGGCCCCTCCCCGCACCCCACCCAGGCACTGCAGGAGTTGAAGCGCTCGGCTTGATCCTCTCACGCGACATCTACGTTGACACCCACCGCCCCTGGCGCCACCGGCCAGGGCCGAAGGCCGTACCGCATGACAGCGCCCCCGGGTGAATATCCGCCCCCTGCCACCGTTTTCAGCGCGACCCGGGCGGACTTCCCCCGTGTCGTCCTCGACGTGGCGACAGTGGCAGGGCCGTACCCGGGAGACGCGTCCTCACTCCGAGTGCAATGTCCTTGCGACCGTTCCGAGGCGACACCTACAACGATGATGCTGAACAACCGAGGGGTCTACATGTATCGAAAGAACGTTTTCGGCACCCTGCTGGCACTGGGGCTGCTGACGGCGTTGAGTGCCCAGGCCGAGGTGCTGTTCTCCCAGGCCAACTTCCTGCTCAACAAGAATCAGCTCTCCGCGGTGAACTACCGCAACAAGGGTGCCCTGCTCTCCGTGGGGACCCAGGTCGAGGTCCTCGAGCGGGACGACGACGAGGTGCGCTGCCGGGTGGTCGAGACGGGCGCCGAGTTCCGGTTCGTGTCTCATAAGAGTCTGGGAAAGAATGCCTCGGAGCTGTTCTCGGGGTTCTTCTCCGCCTCGGACCCGGCGGCCCGAATCGCCGCGCTCACGCCGGAGGAGCAGAAGCAGGTCAAGGCGGGCGAGCTGGCCAAGGGCATGAGCCGGGACGCGGTGCTCCTGACCATCGGGCCCCCGCCGCCGCACCGGACGCCGTCGCTCGGGGCCACGAAGTGGACCTACTGGAGCTCGAAGTTCTTCACCTTCGACGTCGTCTTCAACGCCGAGGGCAAGGTGGTGTCGTACGGTGACGAGCCGCCTCCCCCGCCGCCGCCGCCCGCGGAGAAGGTCTACCACTACGCGACCGCGAACTTTCACTTCGAGGACGCCACGCTGTCCTGGGTGAACTACCTCAAGGGCCCCATCCTCCCGTTCAACACCCGCGTCGAGGTGCTGGACAAGGGCTCGTCCAAGGTGAAGTTCAAGGTCGTCGACACGGGGATGGAGTTCACGTTCGAGAACGACTCCCGCTCCGGCGCGGACACGTGGGTGCTGTTCCAGGGCTCGTTCGCGCCCCAGGACCAGGCCCCCAGGCTGGAGACGCTGACGGCGGAGGACCGCAAGAAGGTCTCCGCGTCGGAGGTGGTGCCTGGGATGTCGCGCCAGGCCGTGCGCATGGCGTGGGGCCCGCCGCCTCCGCATGAGACGCCTTCGTTCAACTCCAGCGTCTGGACGTACTGGAAGAGCAAGGTGACCAAGGTGAAGGTGAAGTTCGGCGACGACGACAAGGTCGCGTCCATCGAGTAACGCGGCCTTCCGCTGGCGGCCTCCCGGATGTCGGGGCAGGCCGCCGGCGACCTCCGGGCCTTCGCGGTGGAGCGGCTTCAGCGCAGCGCGAAGCGCCGCCGGTACGCATCGGGTGTCAGGCCGGTGCGCGCCTTGAAGCGGCGGCGGAACGCGGTTTGGCGCAGAGCGCGGCCAGCTCCGGTGAGGCCTGCTTCGAGACGAGATGCAGGGAGGGGGCCAGGTAGGCGGTGACTCCACCCGTGGTGAGCACGTCACCCAAGTCCACCAGGAGCAGCTCGGGCTTGAGCGACACGCGGGGGGAGCGCGCCACGAAGCGCTGGGCGAGCCCCCAGTGGGTGGTCGCGAATCCCCACACCCCACCTGGAGGCACCCATGGAGAAGACCTTGGAGCACACGGGGCTGCTGCTCATCGACATCCAGAATGACTACTTCCCCGGAGGGTGGTCCGAGCTGGACCGCTCCGACGCCGCGGCGGCGCAGGCGCGGGCCGCCCTGGACCTCTTCCGGGAGCGGAACCTGCCGGTCATCCACGTGCAGCACATCTCGATGCAGCCGGGGGCGACGTTCTTCCTCCCGGGGACGCCGGGGGCGGAGATTCATCCCCGGGTCGAGCCGCGCCCAGGAGAGGTGGTGGTGCGCAGGCACTTCCCCAACAGCTTCCGGGAGACGAACCTCCAGGAGCATCTGCGGGCGTTGGGCGTGAAGCGGCTGGTGGTGACGGGCATGATGACGCTCATGTGCGTGGACGCCACGGTGCGTGCCGCGGCGGACCTGGGCTACACCGTCACGGTGCTCCACGATGCGTGCGCGGCCCGGGCCCTGGAGCTCAACGGGCAGACTGTTCCCGCGCCCCAGGTCCACGCCGCGTTCCTCGCGGCGCTGGGTATGGCCTATGCCCAGGTGGTCTCCACCGCCGACTTCGTCGCCCAGACCGGGCGCTGACCCGCGCCGCTCCCGAGCCCAACGCATAAGAGGGAAGGGGGCCGTGCTGAAGGGAGGGAGGGGCCGAGGAGGGCCGCTGACGGGGCCGCCCGAGTGAAGCTCCCTGCCGGTGGACAGGCCGCGCAGCCCCTCGGGGCACACGCCCCCGGAAACCCATCAGGAGCGCGTAGACCAGGTCAGCGATGCACTCCTCGCCACGCCGCCGCCGCCCGGCTGGCGCCCGCTCCGCCCCGACGACGAGCTGCTCCGGACGCTCCTCCCCGACGAGGAAGCCTGACCGGCAACGGAGGCCCTGCCACCTGACGAGGCCGCGCTCCGTGGCCTGGCACGTCCGGCTGGCGGACATCGCCGCCGCGCCGTCATGCTTCCCGGGTGGCTTCGAGCCGCGGGTCTTCCCGCAGCAGTTCCACTGGCCCCGGGAGTACCCGCTCAGCGCCTCGCTCGAGGAGCTGGGGCCGGGCTTCAACGGGGGACTGCCGCTGATGGGTGGCGGTATCCACGACAACCAGGGCGGCGACAGCCTGCTGCTCGCGTTCGAGGGCGCACGCTCCATGGCGGCCTGGACGCAATGCCGGTCAGCACCCCTGACCGCCTCTGGAGCACGCCCCAATGGAAGGGCCTGCTCACAGACATCGTCTCCGCCACTCCCACCCTCTTGGATGCGCTGACGAAAGAGGCCAGGGATGGGACAGAACACGGGCTTTCAGACGCTTGAGGGTGCATCGGAGTTTGATGACCCGCTCCTGATGCTCTTCCTGGAAGCCTCCGCGCCGCTTCCCCTGCCCCAGCCCGGCGACAGCCTGGGCGGACAGCGCGGGGAGCGCTTCGAGCTTCGTGCGCAACTGGGCCAGGGCGGAATGGGCAAGGTCTTCCGCGCCTGGGATTCGGTGCTGCAGCGCCACGTGGCGCTCAAGTTCATGCAGCCTCTCGAGAAGCTCTCCGGCCCGACGCTCACCTCGCTCCTCAAGGAGGAAGCGCGAGCCATCGCCCGGCTGGACCACGACAACATCATCCGCATCTTCGATGTCTCGGAATGGCGGGCCAGCCCCTCGGCCGTCGTCCCCTTCCTCGTCATGGAGCTGTTGAAGGGACAATCCCTCTCCGCCCGCTTGCGCAAGGGAGCCCTGGACTGGGACGAGGCCGTGGCTGTCTTCCGTGACGTGCTCGCGGGGCTGGCCCACGCCCATGCGCACGGGGTCATCCACCGCGACCTCAAGCCCGGCAATGTCCTCCTCCTCGAGGGCGGGCGCGCCAAGCTGCTCGACTTCGGCCTGGCCCGGCTCGCCGCCAGCCCCGGGGATGCCTCCACCCGCGGCCTCGGCCCCGAGGGCTCGCCCCCCTACATGGCCCCGGAGCAGTGGCTGGAGGCACCGCACGATGTGCGAACCGACCTGTGGGCCGCGGGGTTGATGCTCTACTTGCTGCTGACCGGGCAGCATCCCTGTCCCGGGAGCTCGACTGAAGCGCTGCGTGAATGGGCGCTCTCCCCCAGGCCACTGCCCTCCATTCGAGACTGCCGTCCGGAGCTTCCCGCGGAGGTGGACGCCCTGCTCGGCAGGGCCACGGCCCGGGAGCCCGCGCGCCGCTTCCAGTCCGTCCAGGAGCTGGCGGACCAGCTGGAGGCACTCGAACAGCGGCGGGAGGCCGCGCGAAAGGCTCCGGCCGCGCCCCGGCGAGCCCAGGTCACCTTCGTCTGCTGTCTCATGGCGCGCCCCAGGGAGCCGCTCGATGAGGAAGCGCTCGGGGAGCTGCAGGACTGCTTCCAGAAGTCCTGCGCGGCACACCTCCAGCAGCATGGCGGCACGGTGCTGCAGTGCATGGGAGACGAGGTGCTCGGGTGCCTCGGGCACCCACGCGCGGAAGAAGACGCGCTGTCGCACGCCGTCCGCGCGGGGCTCGAGCTGGCATCGATGCCGCGGGCGCACTTCGCCGTCCGGGTGGGGCTCCATACGGCCTCGGTCGTCCTGAGCCCGCTCGCGGAACGACAGAGCGGAGCCTCCGCGGCCATCCAGGGAGATGCGCACCTGCTGGCGGTCCGCGTGGCGCGCCAGGCCGAGGCCGGCACGGTGCTGCTGAGCCAGAGCACGTATCAGGGACTGCGCGGCGCCTTCGTCACGGAGCCCCTTCCTCCGGGGCCAGAGCCCGTCGCCCTGTACCGCCTGATGCGGGAGCGCCAGGAGCCGCTGCGCTTCGACCGGATGTGTCCTCCGGGCCTCTCTCCGCTGGTGGGAAGAAGCGAGGAGCTGCGCCAGCTCCAGGAGCACTGGGAACGGGCGCGCGGGGGAGAGGGCACGCTCGTACTCCTTCAGGGCGAAGCCGGCATCGGCAAGTCCCGGCTCTTGCGGGAGCTGCGCGAACAGGTGGGCTCCCAGGCGGGGCTCCAGGCCGTGGCGCAGTGCTGGCAGGAGTCCAGCACCAGCCCCCTCTTCCCGTTCAGCCAGCTGTTGCGACAGCTCTTCGCCATGCCTCCGGAGGCGTCACCCGCGCAGTGGCGACAGCGTGTGCTTCAACAGGTGGAGGCGCTGGGCGGCTCCCGTGAGGAGCACCTGCCGCTGCTCGAATCCCTGCTCTGCCTGCCCGGCGCCGAAGCCCCTTCGCCTGGAGGCGTGGAGCGCCGGCAGACACAGTTCCTGGAGCTGCTCGTCACCCTGCTCCTGGAGCTGACCCGGGCCAGGGACGCGGCGGCCCGCCCGGCGCTGCTCATCATCGAGGACCTGCACTGGGCGGACCCCTCCACCCTGGACCTGCTGACGCACCTGCTCACCCGGACGCAGTCGGCCCGCCTCTGCGTGCTGCTCACCGCCCGTCCGGAGTTCCGCCTGCCCGAGTCCAGCGCCCCCGGGGTCCACAGGCTCGTCCTGCCGCGCCTGTCCGTGGAGCACACCACCCACCTGGTGGCAGAGGTGACGCGCGGCCAACTCCTCTCCGAAGAGCAACTCCGGCACCTCCGCGAGAAGACAGACGGAAACCCGCTCTTCATCGAGGAGATGGCCCGCATGTTCCTGAGCGAGGCCGCGACTGCCCAACGCTTCACGAGCACTCCGGCCATTCCCATTCCCTTGCAGTCCCTGCTGCAGGCACGGCTGGACTCACTCCCGAGGGAACAGCGGAGCCTGGCCCGACGCTGCGCCATCATTGGCCGTGGCTTCTCCCCGTCCCTGCTGGCCGCCTGTGTGGAGGAGCGGGCCGAAGCGCTGCGCCCCAGGCTCGAGGCACTGGTGGCAGCCGGGCTCCTTCGGAGGCAAGACGAGGCGGAGGAGGCGAGGTACGAGTTCCGCCATGTCCTGTTGCAGGAGCAGGCGCGCGAGTCCCTGCCCCCCGCCGAGCGGCGCCGTGTCCACCAGCGCATCGCCTGGCACCTGGCCGAGCACATCGCGGAGCCCTCCGGGTTTCCTCCGGAGTGGGTGGCCCACCACTTCACCCAGGCGCGGGAGTGGGCCCAGGCCCATCACTGGTGGAAGGAGGCGGGGCGGATGGCCCTGGGACACCGGGCCTACACCGAGGCGGTGCACCACTATCAGCAAGCCAGGGCCGCGCTGGAGCAGCTCACCCCGAAGGCAGCCCACGCGGCGGAGGAGCTGCGGCTGCTGCTGGAGATGGGTGTGCCGATGTTGCTCACCCAGAGCACCGAGGAAACGGTGAGGGACCTCTTCCTCCGAGCCCGGGCGCTGTGTCACCAGACCGGGGCGATCGAGCATCTCCCTCCCGCCCTCTCCGGGCTCTTCTTCTGGCACATGGAGCGGGCGAACTACGCGGATGCATTCGAGATGGCGAAAGCCCTGGTGGAGGTGGGTGAGCGCACGAACTCCCCGGAAGCGCGGGCCGTAGGCACCCTGCAGATGGGCAATTGCCAGCTCCTCCAGGGAGGGTTGCGGCCAGCAATGGCCCACTTCGAGCAGGCCCGTAAGCTCCTGGGGCCGGAGTTCGACCCGGAGCACGAGCGGGCGCTTTCGCAGGTGTATGGCTATTCACCCCGCGTGCTCGCATACATCCTCCCGGCCATGACCCGGCTCCTGCTCGAGGGTCCGTGTCGGGAAGCACTGAGCGACTGCGAGCAGGCGCTGCGCCACCTCGAGACGCTCCGCTGCCCCATGACCGAGTCTCTTGCGCTCGTCTATGTGGGCGCCTTCTCCCAGCTCTGCGGCGACGTCGAGCGCACCCTCGCCATGTCCGCGAGGCTGACCCCGTTGACGGCGCGCTACAACCTGTCGAGCTGCGTCGGGGTGTCGGCGGCCCTGCATGCGTGGAGCCTGGAGAAGCGGGGAGAGGCCGGCGGGCTGCTCGCATGCATCCAGCAGTGGGCCTCCGTGGGGATGCGCAAGGGCATCCCCTACTGCTTCGGACTGCTGGCCGACCTGCACCTGGGGCGCGGGGAACTCGAGCCCGGTCTGGAGGTCGTGGGGGAAGCCCTGGGCTGGGTCGAGCTGATGGGAGAGCACATCTTCGAGGCCGAGCTCCACCACATGAAGGGGCAGCTGCTCTGGCGGAAGGGGGCCGAAGCCGCGGCACGCACCAGTCTTCACAGGGCACTGGAGGTGGCTCGTTGTCATGAGAGCCGATTCTTCGAGCGCCGGGTCGTGGAGACGCTGGAGCGCATGCGGCGCGCGGCGTGAGCGACAGCGCCCCCTTCAGGTGCTCGTGGGCCGGCAGGACGCGCGCAACGGCCACTATCGGCGCGGCCTCACCACGTCGCTGGGGAAGCTGGAGGTGCAGGTGCCTCGCACGCGCCATGGCGGCAGCGCGGGCGCCGTGCTCGAGCGCTACAAGCGGCGCACCGAGGAGGTGGACGAGGCCATCACCGCGGCCTACGTACAAGGTGTCTCCACCCGGAAGATGGGCCGGGTGACGAAGGTGCTGGAGGAGAAGGTCATCGTCGTGACCTCCGTCCGGGAATCGCGCGCGAGCCTGGCGGGATTCCATGCGGAAGTCGGCACGGTCTCCGGTACGTCCCGTCACACCCGCGCACGTGTGACTCAGACTTCCTGGGCGCCATCTGCAGTCCTTCGCCCATTCAAGCGATGCACACCTGCGTCGAGGAGAAGCCATGTTGCAGACCGACACCGAGAAGAGAGAAGCCCTGGGTAGCGAGGTGGAGAGGCAAGGCGCGCCGGAGGCCCGAGAGGGTGGAGCTTCCCGTGCGCCCCTGCGAGTGGACGGCACATGGGACATGGTGCACGACGACTGGCGGGGCACGCTTCGCATCCACCCTCCAGACCAGGCCTTCGAGGGGGTGGATGGCGCTTGCGTCTACCGGCACTACCGCATCGACGGCACCTATACGGGCAACGACGGCATCGCCCATCCGGTGCGCGGAACGCTGGGAGGCAAGGACTCCGACCGTCGCCGGGGAGAGCCCTGTCCGCAGTCCAGCCACCGCATCGCCTTCACCATTGACCTGGGGGGCGGGCAGCCGCCCCAGCCCTTCGAGGGCTACTTGTTCACGCATGGGGGCTCGGGCATGGCGGGCCGTACATGGTGGGCGGGCATCCCGTTCGGCTGGTACGCCATCCGTCGTCCGTGACTCCCAAGGGCGCGCAGGGACAGCGGGGCTTCAGGGCTCCGCCGGCACGGGGCAGCGGTTGCGGAAGCTCTCGCTCATGGCGACGGCCACGAGCAACTCCGGCAGCCGGTGTCCTCCCTGGGCGAAGCGCTGGTCCACGCTGCGCACCACGGGACAGTCCGCATCCGTCAGCTCGCGGCCGAGCCCATACGCCAGGGCCTTGCGGCTCATGCACTCCGCGAACGCGGGGTCCCCCTTGAGGATGGTGGCGAGCTGCCTCGGCCCCTCGAAGGCGACGCCCCGGAAGTTGCCCGCCGCGTCCACCGGGGAGCCGTTGTCCACCTCGCGCCAGGCCCCGGCCGCGTCGTCAAACGGGACTCGCCCAACTACTGCCTGCACGTCACGGTGCCCGGCACCCCCGCGCGCCAGGCCGCTTCCTCCGGGAGCGCCCCCGCGCCTTGAGCCGGCGTCTCCCGTCCGTTTCCCGGGCTGTGTGATAGTCACCGCGCAGGCGCCCCTGAGGCCGGGGGTGGGGAGGCAGAATGCGCGCAGCCCGCTGGGCGGCAGTGGTGGCATGCATCATGGGGTTGACGTGGGCCGCGCCCGCGCAGGCTGGACGCCGGCCCTTCATCTGGACTTTCGACACCGACATCGTCCCCAAGGGGGACGTCGAGCTCGAGCAGTGGCTGTGGGTCCGCAGCCGCGCTCCCGGTGCCCCCGACCGGCCCTCGGTATACTGGATATGGTGGGGGCCCGTCCTCGGGCTGAGCCAGCACCTGGAGCTCGCGCTGCCCTTCCAGGTGCGCGCCAACCGGACCGTCACCCAGCTTGAGTCCTTCGAGGCGGACTTCCGCTACCGGCTCTTCCCCCGGGGCGACGACCGAGCCTTCCAGCCGCTCGTGCGCGCGGTGTGGCACCAGGCCATCAACACGGCGGGCCCGAACCGCGTGGACCTGGACCTCGTCGGCTCGTACCAGTGGGAGAGTGGCTTCCGGGCGGTGGTCGACCTGGGCGTGCAGGTGGGCGTCCCCGCGCTGCGCGGCGACGAGGGCCCGGCCCGCATCCTCGGGACGTACTCCGTCGGCGTGTCCCATCCCGTCATCGAGGACGAGCTGCGGCTGTCGCTCGAGTCCTTCGGGGAGTTCGACCTGAAGGACGTGGGCCAGGACCCGCACCTCTTCGTCGGGCCGAGCGTGGCCTGGACGTTCGGCCGGACGTGGGTGACCGCCGGCACCCTGTTCGGCCTGACGGCCGTGTCCTCCGAAACCCCCCGCTTCATGCCGAGGCTCATATGGGCAGTCGCTCTCTGAAACCCTTCCTCCTGTCGCTCCTGCTGGCCGCGCCGCTCGCGTCGGCGGAGCCGGGCAGCGTCCAGGGCGAGGTGCTCATCTCCGTCGTCGGCCCGGACGGGAAGCCGCGGCCGAAGGCGGACCGCTCCGGCGTCGTCGTCTACCTCACCGGCTACACCGAGGCGCCCCCGGCCGGCGTGGTGCGGATGAGCCAGCGCAACAAGACGTTCATCCCCTCCGTGCTGCCCATCGTCGCGGGACAGAAGGTGGAGTTCGCCAACGAGGACGTGGTGGTGCACAACGTCTTCTCCCGCTCGGTGGCCCGCAAGTTCGACGCGGGCAAGAACCGGCCCAACGAGACGTACGTGGAGGCGTTCAAGAAGACGGGCATCGTCGACGTCTACTGCGACATCCACGAGCAGATGGTGGCGACGCTGGTGGTGGTGCCCAACCGCGCCTTCGCCGTCACGGGCAAGGATGGGAGCTTCCGGCTGAGCGGCGTTCCCCCCGGGCGCTACCCCATCTTCGCGGTGCACCGGCGGGACGAGAAGAGCGACATCGCCCGGGCGGAGGTCGTCGTGGAGGCGGGCCGCACCAGCACGGCCACCCTGACGCTCGTGGAGACGCGCACCGACGACAGCCACCTGGACAAGCGCGGCAAGAAGTACGGCCCCCGGCCCGACTACTCCGAGAAGGACCGCTGAACTCGCCGCGGGCCCGCGCGGGCCGCTATCCTGGCCCCCAGTGACGCTCACCCGGAAGCTCATCCTCGCCTTCATGGCGCTCGCGGGCGCGGCGCTCGTCACCGCGCTGCTGCTCACCAACCTCGCCGTGGAGGCCGCGGCGAAGGAGAAGATTGCCAGTGACCTGGAGCGGACGCTGGAGGCCTTCCAGCAGCTCGCCCGGGCCAGCCAGGAGCGCATCCGCGACGTGGCCGAGGCGCGCACGCTGGACCGCTCCTTCAAGGAGATGTCCCTGTCGGTGAACTCCGTGGACGCCGAGGCGGGGCTCGGCGACGCGAGCTCGGAGACGGAGGGCATCGAGAGCGCCCGCGCCATCATCGACTCCGCCGACACCGAGGCCTTCGGCTGGAGCCGTGGGGGCCCGGTGCCCTGGGCCTTCTTCAACGCCAGCGGGCGGCTCGTCTACACGCGCGCGGACCCGGACCAGGTGGGGGACGGGCCGCTCGACATCCCCCTGCTCGCCACGGCGCTCCAGCACGGCCCCACCTCCGTGCTCTGGTCCCCCGCGCAGCTTCGGGCGCTGCCCTTCGTCTTCGTGCCGCGCGAGGCGCTTCGTGAAGGGGACCTGCTGCTCGTCCATGCGCAGCCCGCCTTTGGCTCGCGGCGGGACAAGGTGGGCGTGGTGCTGTCCGGCCAGTGGGTGGGGGACGTGCTGCTGGGGAGCCCGGCGGCACCCCGAGCCCCGGGGCCCCACATGGGGGACACCCGCGCCCGCTTCGCCGTGCGCACGGAAGACGGGGCCCTGGCCTCGCAGCTCGCCGTGGGCGCCCTCCTCGATGGCGAGGGCGTGCGGTCCGGGCAGGCCCACGACGTGTACCTCGGGGACACGCACTACCTCGTGCGCGGGGGGGAGCTGAGCGGCGTGGATGGCACGCGCATCGGCCAGGTGTTCGTCCTTCGCGACTTCGACGCGGAGATCAACCCCATCCTCCAGCGCTTCCAGCGCTGGCTGGTGCCCACGGCGGTGGGCGTGGCGCTGCTCGCGCTGGCGGCGGCCGTCTTCATGGCGCGGAGCATGGCCTCGCCGCTCGTGCAGCTGGAGGCGGCGGCGGGCCGCGTGCGCCTGGGAGACCTCTCCGTGGAAGTGCCCGTGCGGAGCACGGACGAGGTGGGCCGGGTGGCGCAGTCCTTCAACGAGATGGTCAGCGGCCTTCGGCAGCGAGACCAGATAAAGGGCCTCTTCAAGCGCTACCTCGCGCCCCAGGTGGTGGACGAGCTCCTCAAGCACCCGGAGAAGGCCGCGCCGGGCGGCGAGCGGAAGATGCTCACCGTGCTCTTCAGCGACCTGGTGGGCTTCACCTCCATGAGCGAGCAGATGAGCCCGGAGGCGCTCGTCGCCATCCTCAACACCTACTTCGAGCAGGCCACCGGCGTGCTGACGAAGCACGGCGCGACGCTCGACAAGTTCATCGGCGACGCCATCATGTGCTTCTGGAACGCGCCCCTGCCGCAGGAGGACCATGCGGCGCGCGCGTGCCTCACCGCGCTGGACCTGGTGGCGGTGGTGGAGCGGCTCGCCCCCGGGTTCGAAGCGCGCGGGCTGCCCCGGCTGGACTGCCGCATCGGCATCAACACCGGACAGGGCGTGGCCGGCAACATCGGCTCCAGCGCGGCCCAGGACTACACCGTCATCGGCGACACGGTGAACCTGGCCTCGCGCCTGGAGGGCGCCGCCAAGGTGTACGGCACCCGCACGCTGGTGGCCGAGGACACCCTCACCGCCGCCCGGGGCGTGGTGCTGGCGCGCGAGCTGGACCTGCTGCGCGTCAAGGGCAAGCAGCAGCCGGTCCGCGTCTTCGAGCTCGTCGGCGCGGCGGGCACTCCGCCTCCGCCGCACCTCGCGCGCTTCGCCGAGGGGCTCGCCCTCTACCGGGCCCGCCGCTTCGCCGAGGCCCGCGCCGCGTTCCTCGCCTCGCCGGAGGACGGGCCCTCGGGACGGTTCGCCGCGCGGTGCGAGGCACTGCTCGCGGCGCCCCCTCCCGAGGACTGGGACGGCGTCTTCATCCTCGACAGCAAGTAGCGGCCTCCGAGCCTGGCCTCACGGGCGGGGCAGCAGCGGCACCGTCCAGCGCTGGCTGGCCGCCGTGTCGTCGAAGGCGCTGAAGAGGGAAGGGGGCCCCGAGGAGGGGGAGGGTGAAGAGGGGCCGAGGAGGGCCGCTGACGGGGCCGCCCGAGTGTTGCTCCAGAATCGCCTGCCCCCCGGGTGCTCCCTTCACGTCCGCAAAGACCCTTGAGCCTGCCTCCACACCTCACGCAGGCGAACCGGTGAGCGCCGAGGAAGTTGGCGCGTGAAAGGGTTCAGTTGAAGACCCGGGCGCGTTCGCTCCACGTCACATCGGGCGTGCCTCGGCTCACTCCCCTTTGAAAGACCCTCCACACCTGAGCACCGCAGCCAGGGTGCCCCCGAAAGAGCCAACCCATGTCCGCAGCTCGCATTGGATTTCAACTGTGTGCCGACTTCTCATTGTTCCCCGTCGGCACCCAGCTCGGCCCCAGCTTCTCGCTCGCCGGGTTCGACTTCGTCCAGCCCTCGGGCGGCATACTGATGTTCGTCAGCTCCACGGGCGGTTCGAAGGGCTTGCAGTTTCCTGACCAGGGTATCGAAATCACCCTGCCGGTCTCCTCCGCCTCGGTCAATCTTCGCATCGGGACGTTTGCTGGCCCCGTCGACATCGCGGCACTCGATAGCACGGGGGCCGTCGTGCGCAACCGCACGGTTCCAGGGAACAATCAATACAACAATGTGCGGCTCTCCGCGCCCGACATTGCATCGCTTACCTTGAGCGGCGGAATGAGCGAAGGGGTTCTCGCCAGTATCTGCGTCAGCATCTGCGTGTGCTGAGCCCCACCCCTTTCAAGGTGTAGGGAGCGTGTCGCTCCCTGGCCGTGCGTGTAGGGAGGCATGTTGGGGCCGCGAGACCAC